>NZ_JAWNEB010000007.1:0-179537 GCF_034107265.1 Enterobacter sp. 168J2
GCGGAACATTTCAACGCCAGTACAGGTAGACTTCGCAGTCTCTTTGATACCAACGATTTCAACTTCTTCACCAACTTTGATGATACCGCGCTCTACACGACCGGTAACAACTGTACCACGACCGGAGATGGAGAATACGTCTTCGATTGGCAGCAGGAATGGCTTGTCAATCGCACGCTCTGGTTCTGGGATGTAAGAATCCAGGTAGCCAGCCAGTTCGATGATTTTCGCTTCCCACTCTGCTTCGCCTTCCAGCGCTTTCAGCGCGGAACCACGAACGATAGGAGTGTCGTCGCCCGGGAAATCGTACTGAGACAGCAGTTCACGAACTTCCATCTCTACCAGTTCCAGCAGCTCTTCGTCATCAACCATGTCGCATTTGTTCAGGAACACGATGATGAAAGGAACGCCTACCTGACGACCCAGCAGGATGTGCTCACGAGTCTGAGGCATTGGGCCGTCAGTCGCAGCAACAACCAGGATCGCGCCGTCCATCTGCGCAGCACCGGTGATCATGTTTTTAACATAGTCGGCGTGGCCTGGGCAGTCTACGTGTGCGTAGTGGCGAGTCGGGGTGTCATATTCAACGTGAGAGGTGTTGATGGTGATACCACGAGCTTTTTCTTCTGGCGCGTTATCGATCTGGTCGAATGCACGAGCAGAACCACCGTAGGTTTTAGCCAGAACGGTAGTGATTGCAGCGGTCAGGGTAGTTTTACCATGGTCAACGTGGCCGATAGTACCAACGTTGACGTGCGGTTTTGTACGTTCAAATTTTTCTTTAGACACGGCTATATTCCTTACTATAGTGCTCTCCCCGCTGGAGAGAGCACGGGACTTAGGTTTTAATCCTGTGGATTACTTACCACGGGCTTCAATAACGGCCTGAGCAACGTTGTTAGGCGCATCATCATACTTCAGGAATTCCATGGTGTATGATGCACGACCTTTGGTCAGAGAACGCAGCTGAGTTGCATATCCGAACATTTCAGACAGCGGAACTTCAGCGTGGATCTTAACGCCAGTTACTTCGGATTCCTGACCACGCAGCATACCGCGACGACGGCTCAAGTCACCGATAACGTCACCGGTGTTCTCTTCAGGAGTTTCTACTTCAACCTTCATGATTGGCTCAAGCAGAACTGGTTTTGCTTTCTTAAAGCCTTCTTTAAAGGCAATAGACGCAGCCAGTTTAAACGCCAGTTCAGAGGAGTCAACGTCGTGGTAAGAACCGAAGTGCAGACGGATACCCATGTCAACAACCGGATAGCCAGCCAGAGGGCCCGCTTTCAGCTGTTCCTGGATGCCTTTATCAACGGCTGGGATGTATTCGCCAGGAATTACACCACCTTTGATGTCGTTGATGAACTCGTAACCTTTCGGGTTAGAGCCCGGCTCCAGTGGGTACATGTCGATCACAACGTGACCGTACTGACCGCGACCACCAGACTGCTTAGCGTGTTTACCTTCAACATCGGTAACTTTCGCGCGAATCGCTTCGCGGTAAGCAACCTGAGGTTTACCCACGTTCGCTTCAACGTTGAATTCACGCTTCATACGGTCAACGATGATGTCCAGGTGCAGTTCACCCATACCAGCGATGATGGTCTGGTTAGATTCTTCATCAGTCCATACGCGGAATGATGGGTCTTCTTTCGCCAGACGGCCCAGAGCCAGACCCATTTTTTCCTGGTCAGCTTTGGTTTTTGGTTCAACCGCGATGGAGATTACCGGCTCAGGGAATTCCATACGCTCCAGAATGATCGGGTGATCCGGGTCACACAGGGTGTCACCAGTGGTCACGTCTTTCAGACCGATAGCTGCAGCGATGTCGCCCGCACGAACTTCTTTGATCTCTTCACGTTTGTTAGCGTGCATCTGTACGATACGGCCAAAACGTTCACGCGCCGCTTTCACGGAGTTCAGGATGGTGTCACCGGAGTTAACCACACCAGAGTAAACGCGGAAGAAGGTCAGGTTACCCACGAATGGGTCGGTAGCAATTTTGAACGCCAGTGCAGAGAACGGCTCGTCATCACTTGCGTGACGCTCAGCCGGAGTATCTTTACCGTCGTCCAGGATGCCGTTGATCGCAGGAACGTCAACCGGGGATGGCAGGTAGTCAACTACCGCATCCAGCATCGCCTGAACACCTTTGTTCTTGAACGCAGAACCACAGGTTACCAGGATGATTTCGTTGTTCAGAACGCGCTGACGCAGAGCTTTTTTGATCTCTTCTTCAGACAGTTCTTCACCACCCAGGTATTTCTCCATCAGCTCTTCAGAAGCTTCAGCAGCGGATTCGATCAGGTTCTGGTGCCATTCGTCAGCCAGGTCCTGCATCTCAGCCGGGATATCTTCGTATTCGAAGGTAACGCCCTGGTCTGCATCGTTCCAGTTGATGGCTTTCATTTTCACCAGGTCGATAACGCCGGTGAAGCCTTCTTCAGCACCAATTGCCAGCTGCAGCGGAACAGGGTTCGCGCCCAGACGGGTTTTGATCTGGCCAACAACTTTCAGGAAGTTAGCACCCATACGGTCCATTTTGTTAACGAACGCGATGCGTGGAACTTTATATTTGTTCGCCTGACGCCATACGGTTTCAGACTGTGGCTGAACACCACCAACTGCGCAATAAACCATTACCGCGCCGTCAAGAACACGCATGGAACGTTCTACTTCGATGGTGAAGTCAACGTGGCCCGGGGTGTCGATGATGTTTACGCGATGCGGTTCGTACTGCTTAGCCATACCTGACCAGAATGCAGTAGTCGCTGCGGAGGTGATGGTAATACCACGCTCCTGCTCCTGTTCCATCCAGTCCATGGTGGCTGCGCCGTCATGAACTTCACCGATTTTATGGTTTACACCGGTGTAGAACAGAATACGTTCGGTAGTAGTGGTCTTACCGGCGTCGATGTGCGCACTGATACCGATGTTACGGTAGCGTGCGATGGGTGTTGTACGAGCCATTTGATTCCTCGTTTGTTTCTTTAGGCGTTCAGTTAAGTTACCCAGAGCGGGCGGCTTCTCTGAAGCGCCCGCCTGGTGACTAATACTCCGAAGGGATTACCAACGGTAGTGTGCGAACGCCTTGTTGGCTTCTGCCATACGGTGAACGTCTTCACGTTTCTTAACTGCAGTACCTTTGTTTTCTGCAGCATCAGAAAGTTCGTTCGCCAGACGCAGAGCCATGGATTTATCACCGCGTTTACGAGCAGCTTCAACGATCCAACGCATTGCCAGGGCATTACGACGAACCGGACGAACTTCAACTGGAACCTGATAAGTAGAACCACCAACGCGGCGGGACTTAACTTCTACAGTTGGGCGAACGTTGTCGAGAGCGACTTCGAAAGCTTCCAGTTCATTTTTACCAGAACGCTGAGCCAGGGTCTCCAGCGCGCTGTATACGATTGCTTCTGCAGTAGATTTTTTACCATCTACCATCAGGATATTTACAAATTTTGCCAGCAGTTCTGATCCGAACTTCGGATCTGGAAGAATTTTACGCTGACCAATGACGCGACGACGTGGCATGGGAATACTCCGTTGTTAATTCAGGATTGTCCAAAACTCTACGAGTTTAGTTTGACATTAAGATAAATCAGTTTGGCCTTACTTAACGGAGAACCATTAAGCCTTAGGACGCTTCACGCCGTACTTGGAGCGAGCCTGCTTACGGTCTTTAACACCTGAGCAGTCCAGCGCACCACGAACGGTGTGGTAACGAACACCCGGAAGGTCTTTAACACGACCGCCACGGATCAGGATCACGGAGTGCTCCTGCAGGTTGTGACCTTCACCACCGATGTAGGAAGTCACTTCGAAACCGTTAGTCAAACGCACACGGCATACTTTACGCAGTGCGGAGTTTGGTTTTTTAGGAGTGGTGGTATATACACGAGTACATACGCCACGTTTCTGCGGGCAGGCTTCCAGCGCAGGCACGTTGCTTTTTGCAACTTTGCGTGCACGTGGTTTGCGTACCAGCTGGTTAACTGTTGCCATTAAATAGCTCCTGGTTTTAGCTTTTGCTTCGTAAACACGTAATAAAACGACCTCATACAATATGAGGACGCGAAATTTTAGGGCTACGTCGAAAAGGTGTCAAGAAATATACAGCGATCTCAAATCACCAGTTCATTTGACTGGCGTGCGTCACAGTAAGATTGACGAAATCAGTATAGCCAACCACGTCAATTTTGGCTGAAATTTGACCAGAAAGACCCCGCGCATCCAGATCGTCCTTCAGCGCAGAGACAGTTATGGGGGCATTCGTGAGAATTTCAACGAAACGGCCGCCTTCAAGCGCCGCGAGCACGCCATCCTGAATCAGCAGCAGATCGTCACCTTCGCGCAGCATGCTCAACAGCGTGTCGATATCACATTGCCATGGTGAATGGCTGAGAATATGGAGCATGGAAGCCTCAGAAAGTCAGAATGGTGTCGTAGTGGGATAGTTGTTCACGCATTGCTGCGGCAGGTAAGGTCGTCACATCCAGCACAAAAGGCGTCTTATCGCTTAAACCGCGGGCCGTTAAAGAGTCGGCACAGACATAGCAGCTTTCAATATCGTAAAGCGGCAGCACTTTGAAGGTGGCGATGTAGTCGCGCGCCAGAATGGCCTGCGGCTGTTGGCCCGCCAGAAGCTGAAGCACGCCGTCCCCCAGAAAGAAGACGCCGATATCTTCTGTTAATGCCGATGTCGCGAGCAGCGCATCCAGTCCTTCGCGGCCAGAGGCACTGCCGTGCGGCGCAGAAGTAAAAATAAATGCCACACGCTTCATCAGAATTGCACCACTCTGTCGCAGGTTAACGCCGCCTGAGCCAATGCGCCCAGACCACTCAATGAAAAACCAGGCTGCAGGTTAGCGCCCGATAACCCCAGGCGTTCGGCTTCGGCTGCATCCGTCACGCCGCGACGCAGTGCCGCCGCCACGCAGATATGCAGCTCTACGCCCTGCTTTTCATTTAACGCCTGCCAGGCGCGGACCAGGTCAAACTCGTCGCTCGCCGGCGACGTAAACTGGTTCGCGTTATACACCCCTTCCCGATAGAAAAAGACGCTCGCCAGTTCGTGTCCGGCCGCCAGCAGCGCATGCGCAAACTGCAGCGCGCTGCTGGCCTGCTGAGTTCCATACGCCGGGCCCGTCACCATTAGCGCAAAACGCATTACTTATCCTGCCCCACGAAATCGCCGCTTTTGAACTGACGGATGTAGAGGTAAACCGTATGCTTGGAGATGTTCAGACGATCGGCCACCTGGTTGATGGCATCTTTAATGTCGAAAATCCCTTTCTCGTAGAGATTAAGTACGATCTGGCGATTCTTGGCGTTGTTCGATACGTTGCGGTCGGCATTGACCTCTTCAATAGTGAACTCAAGCGTCTGCGTGACGAGATCTTCAACGGAGGAGGCAAAGTTAACAGAAGAGCCAACGTCTGGCGTTTCTGGTGGAATAAAGGTGCTCATGATCTGCGAGAATGGCACATCAAGGTTCATGTTGATGCACAGCAGTCCAATCACACGATGCTCGCGGTTTCGAATCGCGATGGTTTCTGATTTCATCAGCACGCCGCTTTTGGCGCGGGTGAAATAACATTTTGAGACGCTGCTGTCCGCGCCGGTCATGTCATGCAACATACGCAATGCAAGGTCGGTAATTGGCGAACCAATTTTACGGCCGGTATGCTCACCATTAGCAATGCGGATGGCGGAACACTTCAGATCTTGCAGGGAGTGCAATACGATTTCGCAGTGGGAACCAATGAGCATCGCTAACCCGTCCACTACCGCTTCATAGGATTTCAGAATATCGAAGTCGGTCTGGTCAAAAGGACGTTGATCCAGCAAATCAAGTTCACTGGTTTCGTTGGTTAAAAGCGACCTGGACATGAAAAAAACACTCCTTTTCAGGAGCCTGTCGTTAGGTTTTCAGGGCAGGCTCATTATCTACACGGACAACTAAATTAATACAGCGTGCCTAACGCTTTCCAGTGTTAATTATATCTGCCCCACAATAAAAAAACCGCCGCCTTAAAAGGCGGCGGTTTGCATCACATTACTTCTTAGCGTCTGTCGCAGCTTTCTGATCTGCCTGCGCTTCCGGTTTCGCATCCGCTTTCGGCGCTGGTTTGATGTCCAGCAGCTCTACGTCGAAGACCAGCGTGGAGTTAGCCGGGATACCCGGAACGCCAGTTTTGCCATAGGCCAGATCCGGTGGGATAACCAGCTTGATTTTGCCGCCTTTCTTGATGTTTTTCAGGCCTTCAGTCCAGCCAGGGATTACACCGTCAAGACGGAAGGAAAGAGGTTCACCACGGGTGTAAGAGTTGTCGAACTCTTTACCGTCGATCAGCGTACCTTTGTAGTTCACTACAACAGTGTCGCTGTCTTTAGGCGCATCACCGGTACCTTCTTTCTCAACTTTGTACACCAGGCCAGTAGAGGAGGTTTTCACACCCTTCTCTTTAGCAAAGGTATCGCGGTAGGCTTTGCCTTTCGCTTCGTTGTCTTTAGCGTCCGCTTCCATCTTGGTCTGAGCGGCACCCTTCACGCGCGCTTCGAACGCCTGCAGAGTCTGTTCGATTTCCTGGTCAGAAAGTTTGCTCTTATCAGCAAAGGCGTCCTGAACACCCGCGATCAGCTGGGCTTTATCCAGTTTGATGCCCAATTTCTCTTGTTCTTTCAGAGAGTTTTCCATGTAGCGGCCCAGAGATGCGCCCAGTGCGTAGGCGGATTTCTGGTCGTCATTTTTGAACGCCGCTTTGCTGTCTGCAGTGGCAGCAGGCTTCGCAGCAGTATCAGCAGCGAATGACAGCGGCGCGTTCAGTGCAACAGCCATCGTCGTCGCCAGCAGCGTTACTTTAAACAGTGATTTCATCCATATCTCCAGGGCCTGGGGACTCTCACCCCAGCGTTAAACGTAAATGAGTGACGTACTATAAAACGTTGCGGAAGAAATCTACAGACAGACACTTCCAATTCTCGCCACTTTTCAGACTATTTTTGTTTAAATAAGTTTCTTGCCAACGGGATAGAGACTGCACTTCAGGATAAACTCAGTTAAACTGCGCCGCCGCTGGGCCAATATGGCGTATCAGATATAAACGAGGTGAATGATGAAGGACACAACGATAGAAGCGAGAATGGCTGAGCTGGAAAGCCGCCTGGCTTTTCAGGACATCACCATCGAAGAGCTTAACCAGACCGTGACCGCGCACGAACTCGAAATGGCGAAACTGCGGGATCATATGCGCCTGCTGACGGAAAAACTGAAGGCGACGCAGCCGTCAAACATTGCCTCACAGTCAGAAGAGACGCCACCACCTCATTATTGAGGCGTAAAAAAGCGGGATTATCCCGCTTTTTTATTTTCCGCATGACGGAATTAGTGGCAACCGCAGCCGCCGTTGCCGCAACCACCTTTACCGTGGCCGTGGTCATGACCATGGTCGTGGCCGTGACCACCGCAGCAGCCGTCGTGGCCGTGATCGTGATCGTGGTCGTGACCGTGCGCACCGTGAACGTGGCCATGAGCCAGCTCTTCTTCGGTCGCTTCGCGGATCGCAACAACTTCTACGTTGAACTTCAGGTTCTGGCCAGCCAGCATGTGGTTGCCGTCAACCACAACGTGGTCGTCTTCAACTTCAGTGATTTCAACAGGAACCGGACCCTGGTCAGTTTCAGCCAGGAAGCGCATGCCAACCTGCAGCTCGTCAACGCCCATGAATACGTCTTTAGGAACACGCTGAACCAGGTTGTCGTCATACTGACCGTAAGCGTCGTTCGCGCCTACAGCAACGTCGAATTTATCGCCAACTTCATGACCTTCCAGCGCAGTTTCCAGGCCGGAAATCAGGGAACCGTGACCATGCAGGTAGTCCAGCGGCGCACTCACCGGAGACTCATCAACCAACACACCGTCTTCTGTACGTACCTGATAGGCCAGGCTGACCACCAGGTCTTTTGCTACTTTCATGATATCTCCTGAGCGTGGGAAAATTGCTGGCGCAGATTGTAGCGGAAATCTGCACCCGTGTACCCTTAAGCTTAAAAAAACTCAGAGCATATCGCTAGTCTGGATGAAAAATGCCGATCACTTGCTCTTCTTTGCGAACGTGATCGCGTGCTTCTTTGTCGGCCTCACGCATCTGGTGACCGCACTTAACACACTCAACTATATCAATATTATTTTCGCGCCACATGGCCAGCGTATCTTGAGCCTGGCAAGACGGGCACTTTGCACCCGCGATAAAGCGTTTACGTACAGCCATCTTTCGTTACCCTTTATTCAAATTCATCCCAGCCGTCGAGCTGGCGTCGTTCCTGTTGCATCTCTCGCTGGAAGATCTCCTCCAGCTCGCGCCGCGCTTCCCGCACGCGGGAGATCTGCGCCGTATCGGTGTGTACCGGCATCAGCTCGCGCAGCATTCGCATATCCAGCCGGCGGAAGTGCATCTGGGCGCGCTGCGCCTGGTGAGGATGCATCCCCAGGGAGATTAACGCCTTACGCCCCAACTCCAGCGCGCTGGAGAACGTTTCGCGGGAGAAGTGTTTCACACCTGCCTGCAACAATTCGTGAGCTTCAACACGTCCCCGGGCACGCGCCAGAATATGCAGGTGCGGGAAGTGCTGCTGACACAGCTCCACCAGCTTCATCGTGTCTTCCGGATCGTTGCAGGTGATGACGATAGACTCCGCGGCTTCCGCCCCGGCCGAGCGCAGAAGCTCAAGCTGGGTGGCATCGCCGTAATAGACCTTGTAGCCATATTTGCGCATCAGGTTGACCGCGCTGATATCGCGCTCCAGCACCGTAATGCGCATTTTGTTCGCCATCAACAGGCGGCCAATCACCTGCCCGAAGCGGCCGAAGCCCACGACAATCACCTGCGGCTTATCATCTTCCACCCACGGCGCTTCATCTTCATCGTCTGCCGGATTCAGGCGGCGCGACAGGAGCTTATCCACCATCTTCATCAGCAGCGGCGTGGTCATCATCGACAGCGTGACCGTCACCAGCAGCAGTGCCATCTGGTCATCTTTAAACAGCTTCTGGGAGGAGGCGGTGGAGAACAGCACAAACGCAAACTCGCCTCCCTGGCTCAACACGCTGGCAAACTGCATGCGTTCCGAACTGCGCAACCCGTAGATACGCGCCATGACGTACAGCACCAGCGTTTTCACCGCCACCAGGATCGCAACACTCACCACAACCCAGAGCAGATGGGTATAAAGCACGCCAAGATTGAGCGCCATTCCCACCGAAATAAAGAACAGGCCTAACAGCAGCCCTTTGAAGGGATCGATAGCAATTTCCAGCTCGTGCCGATATTCACTCTCCGCCAGCAGCACGCCGGCAATAAAGGTGCCCAGTGCCATCGACAGCCCCAGCGCGTCCATAAACAGCGCGGAGCCGAGCACCAGCAGCAGCGTCGCGGCGGTAAACACCTCGCGCACGCCCGAGGCGGCAATAAAGCGAAACACCGGACGTAACAGGAAACGTCCGCCAATCAGCATGCCCGCGAAGGCCAGCACCTTCATGGAAATTTTTGCCCAGTCGAAGTGATCGTCGCCCGAGCCCGCCAGCAGCGGCACCAGCGCCAGCGCCGGGATCACCGCTAAATCCTGGAACAGCAGTACCGAAAAGCCCAGCTGTCCGGCCTCATTGCGGTTCATCCCCTTGTCGCGCATCAGCTGCAGCGCCATCGCCGTCGACGACATTGCGAGACCAATCCCACCAATCACAGCCGCCTGCCAGGAAAAGTTGGTCAGCATTAACAGGCCTGCCAGAATCGCGGCGCTAAACAGCACCTGCGCGGCGCCCACGCCAAAGATAGAGCGTCGAAGCTGCCACAGCTTCGAGGGGTTCAGTTCGAGGCCGATGATGAACATCAGAAACACCACGCCGAGCTCCGAGAAGTGGAGAATTTCATCCACGTCACTGATGAAACCCAGTCCCCATGGGCCAATGGCAATCCCCGCGAGCAAATACCCCAGCACCGCCCCGATGCCGATACGGGCGGCAAGCGGCACCGCGACAACGGCGGCAAATAAAAACAGCACCCCGGCGAGGAGTAAATTCGATCCTTCCATTAACGACCCCCTGCCGGAATCGGTGATGCCAGCCATTCACCGTAGGCTCTGGCGTGGCTTGCCAGCTCTTTCGGATCCTGACGTCGTGCCCAGTAAACGATAATCGGGCTCATCCAGTGCATGCGGCACATGGCCGCCGTCAGCTCGAAAGGCCGCAGGATGTCGCTCATCGGATAGCGGTTCAGCCCGTCGTGACGGTAAGCGCTTTCGGGTTCACCGGTGGTAATCACGCTGCGCCAGTACTTTCCCGCCAGCTGGTTGCCCCCCACCCCGCTGGAGAAGCCCCGGCTCAGCACGCGGTCCAGCCACTCTTTGAGCAGTGCCGGGCAGCTATAGGTATAAAGCGGATGCTGGAACACGATAACGTCATGCTGACGCAGCAGTTCCTGCTCATAAGGAATATCAATAAAGAAATCAGGATAGTGCGCGTAGAGATCGTGCACCGTTACGTTACTGAGCTGTGTGGCCGGCTTAAGCAGCACCCGGTTCGCCACCGAGTCCTGAGATTCCGGATGGGCATACAGCAGCAGCACTTTTGCTGTCTGAGACATCATTCCCCTCCCGGTCTTGTTTCTGTTTTTGTGTATCGTCGTTGTTTTGGGCTACCATGGCGGCCCGGTGCGGAAAATGGCCCACACCTTACATTATCATAATGACAAATTAACATAGTCGGAACATACGGCGCTTCTATGATTGTTTTCTCCTCGTTACAAATTCGTCGCGGCGTGCGCGTCCTGCTGGATAACGCCACTGCTACCATCAACCCGGGCCAGAAAGTGGGTCTGGTCGGCAAAAACGGCTGCGGTAAATCCACCCTGCTGGCGCTGCTGAAAAACGAGATTAGCGCGGATGGCGGTAACTTTACCTTCCCGGGGAACTGGCAGCTTGCGTGGGTAAATCAGGAGACGCCAGCCCTGAGCGAACCGGCGCTCGACTATGTTATCGACGGCGATCGCGAATACCGCAAGCTCGAAGCGGAGCTCAATGCGGCCAACGAGCGCAACGACGGTCACGCCATCGCTACCGTTCACGGTAAGCTGGACGCCATCGACGCGTGGACCATTCGCTCCCGCGCCTCCAGCCTGCTGCACGGCCTGGGCTTCAGTAATGAACAGCTTGAACGCCCGGTCAGCGATTTCTCCGGCGGCTGGCGCATGCGCCTCAACCTGGCGCAGGCGCTGATCTGCCGCTCAGACCTGCTCCTGCTCGATGAACCGACCAACCACCTCGATCTCGATGCGGTTATTTGGCTGGAGAAGTGGCTCAAGAGCTATCAGGGCACTCTGATTCTCATCTCCCACGACCGCGACTTCCTCGACCCGGTGGTGGATAAAATCATTCATATCGAACAGCAAACCATGTTCGAGTACACCGGCAACTACAGCTCCTTCGAGCGCCAGCGCGCGACGCGCCTTGCCCAGCAGCAGTCCATGTACGAAAGCCAGCAGCAGCGCGTGGCGCACCTGCAGAGCTTCGTGGATCGCTTTAAGGCCAAGGCGTCAAAAGCCAAGCAGGCCCAGAGCCGCATCAAGATGCTGGAACGCATGGAGATGATTGCCCCGGCACACGTGGATAACCCGTTCCACTTCAGCTTCCGCGCGCCGGAAAGCCTGCCGAACCCGCTTCTGAAGATGGAAAAGGTCAGCGCTGGCTATGGGGATCGCATCATCCTCGACTCCATCAAGCTTAACCTGGTGCCGGGTTCGCGCATTGGCCTGCTGGGGCGCAACGGCGCCGGTAAATCGACGCTAATCAAGCTGCTTGCGGGCGAGCTTAACCCAATCAGCGGTGAAATCGGCCTGGCGAAGGGCATCAAGCTGGGCTATTTCGCCCAGCATCAGCTGGAATTTTTACGCGCGGATGAATCCCCAATTCAGCACCTCGCGCGTCTTGCACCGCAGGAAATGGAGCAGAAGCTGCGCGACTATCTCGGCGGCTTCGGCTTCCAGGGCGATAAGGTGACTGAAAACACCGAGCGTTTCTCCGGCGGCGAAAAGGCCCGTCTGGTGCTGGCGCTGATCGTCTGGCAGCGCCCTAACCTGCTGCTGCTCGATGAACCGACCAACCACCTGGATCTCGACATGCGCCAGGCGCTGACCGAAGCGCTAATTGAGTTCGAAGGCGCGCTGGTGGTGGTTTCGCACGACCGCCACCTGATCCGCTCCACCACGGACGATCTCTACCTGGTACACGGCGGTAAAGTCGAACCGTTCGACGGCGACCTGGAAGACTACCAGCAGTGGCTGACGGACGTACAGAAACAGGAAAACCAGCCTGAAGAGTCAGCCAAAGACAACGCCAACAGCGCGCAGTCACGTAAAGACCAGAAGCGTCGCGAAGCGGAACTGCGCACCCAGACCCAGCCGCTGCGTAAAGAGATTGCCCGTCTTGAAAAAGAGATGGAAAAGCTCAACGCCACGCTTGCCGCCGTTGAAGAGAAGCTCGGCGATAGCGGTCTGTACGATCAGAGCCGTAAAGCCGAGCTGACGGACTGCCTGCAAACCCAGGCGAAGACCAAATCCAGCCTCGAAGAGTGCGAAATGGCGTGGCTGGACGCCCAGGAACAGCTGGAAGCGATGCTGCAGGCAGACTAACACGCCGGGAGGGTTATGGGTTTCGATATCACGAGCGAAATTACATTCCGCAAGCTCAGCATCTTCATGACGTTTATGGAGAAGGGCAATATCGCGCGTACCGCCGAAACGCTGGGGCTGAGCGGCGTCAGCGTACACCGGGCGTTGCATACCTTGGAAGAGAACGTCCGCTGCCCCCTCTTTACCCACAAAGGGCGTAACCTGGTTGCCCTTCCCTCGGCGTGGACGCTGCTGGAGTATTGCCAGGAAGTTATGCAGGTGATGGAGCGCGGGCTGGAAGAATCCCGCAAAGTCGCCGGTATTGGTCAGGGACGGTTGCGCGTCGGCACGCTCTACTCGCTGACGCTGGAAACCGTGCCGCGCCTGATTATGGGCATGAAGCTGCGTCGTCCGGATCTGGAGATGGATCTAACCATGGGCTCCAACGATACGTTGCTGCACATGCTCGATGACGGTACGCTGGACGCGATCCTCATCTCGATTTCCGAAAGCGACATCGACCGCAACAGCCTTGAAGTCCTGCCCCTGTTTCATGATGACATTTTCCTGGCCGCTCCGGCCTCTGCCACGCTGAATACCGGCGGGCTGGCGGATTTACGCGATTACAAAGATCAGAAATTTGTCTCACTGGCAGAAGGGTTCGCCACCTATGCGGGGTTCCAGGAAGCATTTCATATCGCCGGATTTGAACCGGAAATTGTCACCCGCGTGAATGACATTTTCTCAATGCTAAGCCTGGTTCAGGCTGGCGTGGGCTTTACGCTGATGCCGGGCAGGATGAAGAAGGTATATGAAAATTCCGTGCAGCTGTTAAAGCTGGCACAGCCGTACCAGATGCAGCAGCTGATCGCGATTGTCTTTGCCCGCAACCGCGAGCAGGACCCGAGCCTGCGGGCATTAGCCGCCGAGGGGCGGATGTATGCGCGCAGCCTGCAGGAGGATGCCTGACGTAGCGCCACCGGGCTAAAAATTCACGCACGAAGCCTTTCTGCCAGATGCACCGCCACGTCCACGCCGCTGCGCTCCAGCGAAATTGTCTCCCCTTCCCACGCCGCCTGACGCGTCAGGCAGGTCAGAACGCCGCCGGGCGGCATCTCGATCGCCAGCCGGGCTTCACGTTCGTTCGCGGCTATCACTGCCTCCTGCCAGCGCACGGTGCGCGCCATATTCATTGCCAGATCGTCAGCGATTTTTTCCGGCTGCCAGAGCACGCGGCGGGTACTGCCGCTCAGGTACGCACAGCGTGGACGAGCCAGCGTGACGGACTCAAATGCCGCCGCCAGCTTTTGTGCCGGTTCCGCCAGCAGTTCACAGTGGGATGGTACGCTGACAGCCAGCCTTTGCGCTTTGCTCGCACCTTTTTCCAGGGCGCGTTTTGCCACCAGTGCCATCCCTTCATCGGATCCGGCAATGACGATCTGCGTTTCGGCATTCAGGTTTGCAATATACGTTCCGCTACCCTCGACTAGCTGTTCCACCTGCGACAGGGTTAAGCCCATGATGGCCGTCAGGCCGTAACCGTGCGGCCAGGCCTGTTCCATCAGGTCGCCGCGCAGCGCCACAAGCTTAAGCGCGTCCGTAAATTCCAGCGCCCCTGCCACCACCGCTGCGGGGTAAGCGCCAATCGATAAACCGCTGACGATGTCAGGTGACACGCCACATCGCTCCAGCTCGCGCGCCCAGGCGACACCAGCGATGAGCAGAGAAAGCTGCACCGCACGGGTATGGGTTAACGAGGCGGCACTGTCCAGCGTATCAACTTCGGCGCCCAGCACCTCACGCGCCTGAGCCAGTTCCGTTCCCGGCAGGTTTTGCAGCATACCTTCATGCTGCGTGCCCTGACCCGGAAAGGTAAACAGTATTTTCATCACTCCTCCCTGCGCCATGGGTCTGCCACCAGGCGTGGCCCACGGCGGGTTTTCAGCAGCGTTTTACCGTCGCGCAGCCACTCCGCCAGCGCGAATCCGCCTTCAGGCGTATCCACCTGCGTATCAGCCCGGCACAGCGTACCATTCAACTGCAACTGCCAGGCGGCAAACGCGTCAGGTGATATCGGCTGCGGGGCGCGGATCAGCAGATCGAGATCGCTGTCGGCATGGATCACCGGAATGCCGGTCGCCAGCGCGTAGCCGGTGCTGCCGGTTATGCCCCACGTCCACGGCCACGACTGCTGCGCAAGCTGCAGCGCCACCTGAACCGGTGGCTGGGTGACAAACGGCGAACGCAGCAGTTCGGCGGTGGCGCACAGGTCTTCAGGAGACACCACGCGGCGTACGTTTTCCGTCTTCACCCATCCGGCCGCCCGCTGGTCGCGGCGCAGTCCGCGCACGCCAACGGGGATTCGGCCATCGTTATCAACATCACGCCGCACCACCACCGGCAGGCCGGTATGCCAGGCGGCATCCACCCAGGATTCGGTAATCCCTTCCAGCGCGTCGCGCGAGGTAAGCCAGATGAGGTCGTGGGGGCGTAATGTTGTGGTCATGATTACATTCCTGAAGTCAGCGAAATAAACAGCGGCAGCGACAGGATACACAGTACGGAGCTTAACAGCAGTACCGCTTCTGCATCCGGCGACTGCACGCCAAAGCGGTTACCGAACACCACGCCGAAGAAGCCCGCAGAAAGCGCAATCATCAGGATGGCGGTGATCGCCACGGAGCCGTGCAGACCGAAGATTAAAACGATACCCCAGGCAATGGCTGGCTGGATCAGCAGCTTGGCGATGGTGGAGGTGATCACCATGGTGTTGATCTGCAGCTTACGGGCAGAGAGGATCACCCCGGTCAGGAACAGCGCCGCAGCGGTGGCGGACAGCCCCAACGGTTTAATCGCAGCGAGGACCAGCTCAGGCATTTTGATGCCGATGGCGGATAAAATCACACCCAGCAGCGGCCCCATCACGATCGGTTTTTTAATCGAACGCCACATCAGCACCGGCAGCATAGAGAGGGTTGAGCCGGAGGTATTGCCCTCAGCGCGCGCTTTTTCCCGCTCCAGAATCAGCAGACAGAACGGCGTCATCAGCACGGAACCGCAGGCAATAGAGACCGCTACGGACAGAGACGTGGAAGATCCCTCACCCAGCACGCTGCCCAGAATCGGCAGACCAAGCGCCGCATAGTTTGGCAGCGCGACGGTGAGCGTCAGCACGGCCGCATCCTGCGGGGATTTTTTAAAGACCTTCGTGGCAAGAAAATAGATGGCTGCGTAGGTGATCCACATCGCCAGGGTCAGCACCAGGATCAGCGGCGACTGCGCCACGATGCCGGTCCACGGGGTTTGCACGGTCGCGCTGAACAGCGCGGCAGGCAGCGCAAAATCCATGACGAAGATATTGAGCAGGGAAACATTTTTGTTATCGACCATCTTTGCCTTACCGGCCCAGAATCCCAGCAGCATGATGACGAAAATCGGTGCGAGAGCATGAACAATTACGTAAGTCATAAATCACCTGTGATTAAAAAGAAGTAGCACTGGCGCGATGATTATTATTTTCAGGATGCAGGTTCCCGCACGGGCATAACGGATATGCCCGTGAGGTTGTGCATCTGGCAGGTCTCTTTTTACTTACCAGCTGGCGCGCATACGTTCGCGTACGAGCGCCGAGCTGCGGCGATTGTCAGCACCCAGACGGCTTTTTAGCGTCGGGTCCTGGCGAGCGTCACTGATGGCCTGTTGCAGGGTGGTTTTCACCAGCGTCAGGTCGCTATCGGATGGGGCATCCGGGTTGCTGATATCCAGCAGGCTGGAGAGCAGCCCCAGCGTGGCGTAGTTGTTAATGTCATACGCCATAGGCGGAATAGTGGCAGCCAGTTTTTCCAGCGCCTCCACGCTGCGCAGGGTGATCCGCGCGGCAGACTCTTTCCCCATGGCGTGGATGAGCACGCCTTTATCGTTAAAGGCAATCAGACGGTTGGCCTGGTAGCCATGCGCCAGAAACGCGCCGGACATGGCTTTACCAACAATCAGGCCAATCACCGGATGACCCGCCAGGCGCGCGTTGGCGTAGGCGGCCGCGGCTCCCGCCAGCGCCTGGTGGATACCAAACGCCTCTTCGCGACGGCCATAGGCCTGGCTTGGGACGTCGATCACCGCCACAATCGGGCGCTTAACGGTTTTATCAGCATCTGCCGCGACGGTTTCGCTGACCACTTTCGCCAGCGTCCAGCCTTCCAGCAGGCCGACTTCCCCTTTCGCCGCGCGCGGGAAGTGGTTGTTGGCATCCGGCACCACGGCGACAAAACGCACCGTTTCACCGTTCAGCTCACCGTCTGCCGCCTGCACGGACGGGCAAAGCCCCTCAATACGTTTGGCGTTCGGCGCGAAGGTTTCCAGCCAGCGTTCGCCACGGCTCATTGCGTTACTCATCATTTCACCTCCCGGGCAAAAAGCGCGTTAATCTGTTCGGCATCGGCCTGTTTGCGGGTGTCGAAATTGGTCAGACGGTTCAGGTAATCGTCATAGTTATCGGTGCGATGCTTCGCCGGTACGCCTTTGGCGATGGCCTCGTTCATCGCGGCTTTCACCGCATTCACGCCGTCGCCGACCAGCGCGTCCACCAGCCCGCTCTGATAACGCACCTCGCCGCCGGTCATGCTCCAGATAAACGGACGGTCGCGGGAGTCGTACTCGTCAATGCCCGCTTCCTGCTCAATTACCTGAGGGCCGTTTAGCCCCAGACGCGCTTCGCGGGTCACAATCAGGTAGCTGCACAGCGCTGCCGCAATGGACATCCCGCCGAAGCAGCCCACGGTTCCGGCCACGATCCCGATAACGGGCGTGTAGCGACGCAGGTCAACGATCGCCGCGTGGATATCGGCAATCGCCGCCAGGCCGAGGTTGGCTTCCTGCAAGCGCACGCCGCCGGTTTCGAGACACAGCACCGCCTGAGTCGGAATGCCGTTGCGGTTATCTTCCGCCGCCAGCTCAAGCGCCGCCGCCATTTTCGCGCCGGAAACCTCGCCCATGCTGCCGCCCTGGAACGCGCCTTCAATTGCCACGACTACCGCAGGCTGGCCGTTGATGGTCCCTTTCGCGACCACCATGCCGTCATCGGCCTGAGGAACAATGCCCTGTGGCCCCAACCACGGAGAGATAATGCCTTCAAACGGATCCAGCAGTTCGCGGTAGCTGCCCTCGTCGAGCAGCGCCTGCGCACGCTGGCGCGCTTTTAATTCGATAAAGCTGCTGTCATCACGCATGGCTCACCCCTTCAAAAACCTGTTCGATACGAATGCGCGCCACGCCCGGCGTCGCGCCAAAGTCGTGGATGGTCAGTTTGCCTGCGGGCAGGCTGCTGACGGTCTCCAGGCGGCTGAACAACGCCTCCCAGCGCCCACGGCTGTTATCGACTGAAGTAGTGATATCAATGGTTAGCGTCTGTCCCGGTTCGGCGGTGAAGAGCACCTCCATATCCCCGGATCCAACTACCCCTGCCAGCGCCCGGCCGCTTAACGTGCGGCTGGCTGGCATGGTCAATGTGATTTTTTCCATAACATCCTCTTAATGCTTTGAATAGGGCGTTTCGACACGGTCAAGAAACAGCGTAGCGGCAAGCAGGTCGGCGGCGCCGCCCGGTGAGGCATTGAGCGTCAGCATCTGGCGATCTAACCGCGCCAGCGCCTGCTGCCCCGCGAGCGTTGCGCATCCTCCGGCGTTCAGTACCGCCCGGGCGCCGTTCTGCATGGCGTCCAGCCCCTCCATTCCGGCGCGCGACAGCACGCAGGTATCGGTGAGCGAGGTCATGATTGCCATCAGCGCGTCGAGTCTGGCGTTCGTTTCGCTGCTGCCGTTGAGACGGCTGAGGCGAAGCTGCGGCAGCGCGCGCTGCATAACGTGCGGAAACGCCTGCTGAGCCTCTTCCCGTGCGCCCGGCACGCGGTAGCGGTGCGTGGCGCGTAACCCCTTACTGAACACCTTCGGCGCCGCGTCGTCCGGGAGTTTCGCCAGCTGCGCGGCGGTGTTAGCGACGGTTTGCGCGCGGGCGTCGCCGCCCAGCATCGCCACCGCGCTCACCAGCAGCCCCAGCGCCCAGATTGCGCCACGGTGCGTATTCACGCCGTCGGTAGCGATCATCATCTGCCGTTCGCCTTCGCGGCCAAGGCGGCCAACGGTTTGCCTGAGGGCAATATCCGCCGGACGCCGCCAGCTCTGCTGCGCCAGCGCCTGAAAGGTGGGGGTCAGGCTGTGCGCGGAGCGCTCCATCAACGCAAGGGATAAATCGTGGTGCGCGCCGTTCCCCCGGCTGTCCACCAGACCGGGTTTCGGGCTTAAACGCGCTTCGTCAATCAGACACTGCGTGGCGGTTCGCGCCAGCCATTCGGCACCGCCTTCAACCTGAATCTGGGGCAGAAGTGTCATTACCAGCTCCGGAATTTCGCAGGTGGGTTGTATAGACCACCGGACCACTCAACGAGGTCAGCCACGCTGCCCGCCGCCAGCAGAGAGCGGGTGGCATCGGTACGGCGAATACCCATGTCTTCCGGGTACACGACCTTGCCGCTCTGGCGCAGTTCCGCCACGCGTCTGGCGTCCACGCCCAGACCGATATCGGTAATACCCGCCACGGCCGCGACCATGGCACGACGCTCTTCCAGATCTTTTGCCCGGTAAAGGTAGGCAATCCCCTCTTCCGTCAGCACGTGGGTGACGTCATCGCCGTAAATCATCACCGGTGCCAGCGGCATGCCGGAGGCTTTCGCCACGTCTACGGCATCGAGTTTTTCCACGAAGGTCGGCTTCACGCCTGCCTGGAAGGTTTCCACCATCTGCACGACCAGCTTTTTACCGCGCTGCATCGGATCTGGTTCGGTGATCATATTCAGCCAGGCCGGGGTGGCGTGGCGACGACCGTGCGGATCGTGGCCCATGTTCGGCGCGCCGCCGAAGCCGGAGAGGCGACCGCGAGTCACCGTTGAGGAGTTGGCGTAACCATCCACCTGCAGGGTTGAGCCGATAAACATATCCACGGCGTACTGGCCCGCCAGCTGGCAGAAGGCGCGATTGGAGCGCATGGAGCCGTCAGCACCGGTGAAGAACACGTCCGGACGGGCGCGGATGTACTCTTCCATCCCCAGCTCGCCGCCGAAGCAGTGCACGCTCTCCACCCAGCCGCTTTCAATTGCCGGGATCAGCGTCGGGTGCGGGTTCAGCGTCCAGTGTTTACAGATTTTGCCCTTCAGGCCGAGCTGTTCGCCGTAGGTGGGCAGCAGCAGCTCGATTGCCGCGGTGTTAAAACCAATGCCGTGGTTCAGGGACTGCACCTGATGTTCAGCGTAGATGCCTTTGATGGCCATCATCGCCATCAGGATGTGTTCCTGTTTGATCAGGCGCGGGTCGCGGGTAAACAGCGGTTCGATAAAGAACGGCTTGTCGGCCACCACCACGTAGTCAATCCAGGAGCCTGGGATATCGACGCGCGGCAGGTCGCACTCGTCGTCCACCAGCTCGTTTACCTGTGCGATGACGATCCCATCGTGGAACGCGGCGGCCTCCACCAGCGCCGGGGTATCTTCGGTGCTCGCCCCGGTGTAGAGATTGCCTTTACGGTCTGCTTTAAACCCGGCAATCAGCGCCACGTTTGGTGAAAGGTCGACGTAGAGACGTGAATACAGTTCGATATAGGTATGAATGGCGCCGATTTCGAGTTGACCATCCTCCAGCAGCTGGGAGATTCGCAGGCTCTGCGTGCCGGAGAAGGAGAAGTCCAGCTTACGGGCAATGCCCTTCTCAAAGATATCCAGATGTTCACTGCGGCCAACGCTTGGCATGATCATGTGCAGGTCATGCACGATTTGCGGGTTCACTTCGGCCAGCGAGCGGGAAAGAAAATCCGCCTGCTTCTGGTTGTTGCCTTCCAGAACGACCTTATCGCCTGGTGCGATCAGTTTTTCCAGCATGGCGACAAGGTCGCCGGTTGGCAGAACCTTGCCCTGCACCGGTACGGAGGCCAGACGACGCGCTTTTTCGCTGCGTCGGGTGTTCCATTGCCGGGTGGGTATTTGCCCAGATAACATTATTAACCTCCTGATTCAGCACATCATTTTGATTTGCTTAACGCTGAATAAAGTCTGCACCCTGGCGGAAAAGGCATCAATTAAGCGTAGAGAGGAATCATTAGCCTGAGAGTAATAATCAAGGTAAATATTTGTGATCGGGATCAGTTCATGGTTCGGAAAACCAGGCTAAACGGGGTACAATTCGGAAGGTATAGTAAATTTCTGACAAGAATCAGCATCGCCCTTATGACCCAAATCATTCCCTCAGACTTCGACCTCACCGCCGAAGACAGCACTGATTTCGTGCCCATGCGCGGCGTGGCCAATTGCCACCTGCAGACCATGCTGCCGCGCCTGATCCGCCGTAAGGTGCAGTTCACTCCGCACTGGCAGCGGCTGGATTTGCCGGACGGTGATTTTCTGGATCTCGCCTGGAGCGAAGATCCCGAACAGGCGCGCCATAAGCCCCGCCTGGTGGTGTTTCACGGTCTGGAAGGCAGTCTGCACAGCCCGTATGCACATGGGTTAATCCAGGCGGCAAAAGCGCGCGGCTGGCTTGGCGTGGTGATGCACTTTCGAGGATGCAGCGGCGAGCCGAATCGCCAGAAACGCATTTATCACTCGGGTGAAACCGAAGATGGCACCTGGTTCTTGCACTGGCTGCGGGATAATTTCGGCACCGTGCCGACGGCGGCGGTGGGCTATTCGCTCGGCGGAAATATGCTGGCCTGCCTGCTGGCCAAAGAGAGCGAAAGCGTACCGCTGAATGCCGCCGTCATTGTCTCCGCACCGTTTATGCTGGAGCAGTGCAGCTACCACATGGAAAAAGGCTTTTCTCGCGTCTATCAGCGCTATCTGCTCAACCTGCTGAAAGCCAACGCGGCGCGCAAGCTGAAGGCCTATCCGGATACCCTTCCGGTAAGCCTGGGCCAGCTGAAAAAGGTGCGCCGCATCCGCGAGTTTGACGATCTGATCACCGCCAAAATTCACGGCTTCGCCGATGCTATCGACTATTACCGACAGTGCAGCGCCATGCCGCTGCTCAGCAAAATCACGCAGCCGACGCTGATTATTCACGCTAAAGATGACCCGTTTATGGATCACCACTCTATTCCCGCGCAGGAATTCCTGCCTGACAACGTTCACTACCAGCTGACCGAACATGGCGGCCACGTGGGGTTTATCGGCGGCACGCTGCGCAGGCCGAAAATGTGGCTGGAAGCGCGAATTCCTGACTGGCTTACTCCTTATCTGGACGGTGCAAAATGATCATTCCCTGGCAGGATCTGGCTCCCGAAACGCTCGATAATCTGATTGAAAGCTTTGTATTACGCGAAGGCACCGATTATGGTGAACAAGAGCGTTCGCTTGAGCAAAAGGTCAACGATGTAAAACGCCAGCTGAAAAGCGGCGACGTGGTGCTGGTGTGGTCAGAACTGCATGAGACGGTCAATATCATGCCCCGCAACGCGTTTCACGGCTGATCTTCCAACCTTTTCAGTCAGGGAGTTGCTATGTCTGCCAGACATCCCATTATTGCCGTTACGGGCTCGAGTGGTGCGGGAACCACCACCACCAGCCTCGCTTTTCGCAAGATTTTCGCCCAGCTGAATCTCCGTTCGGCGGAGGTCGAAGGCGACAGCTTTCACCGCTATACGCGGCCTGAGATGGACATGGCGATCCGCAAGGCGCGCGATCTGGGTAAACACATCAGCTACTTCGGCCCGGAAGCCAATGATTTCGGCCTGCTGGAGCAAACCTTCCGCGAATACGGGCAGAGCGGTACCGGGCAGTCCCGTAAGTATCTGCACACCTACGACGAAGCCGTACCCTGGAACCAGGTGCCGGGCACCTTTACCCCCTGGCAACCGCTGCCGGAACCCACCGACGTGCTGTTTTATGAAGGACTGCACGGCGGCGTGGTCACGCCTCAGCACGACGTGGCACGCCATGTGGAT
The DNA here is from genome assembly GCF_034107265.1 of Enterobacter sp. 168J2. NCBI lineage: Bacteria > Pseudomonadati > Pseudomonadota > Gammaproteobacteria > Enterobacterales > Enterobacteriaceae > Enterobacter > Enterobacter sp. 168J2. The sequence continues at coordinate 22,651 of NZ_JAWNEB010000007.1, forward strand.
CTGCTGGTCGGTGTGGTGCCGATCGTAAACCTGGAGTGGATCCAGAAGCTGACGCGTGACATGAGCGAGCGCGGCCATTCGCGCGAGGCGGTGATGGACTCGGTGGTGCGCTCCATGGAAGACTACATCAACTACCTCACGCCGCAGTTTTCCCGAACCCACATTAACTTCCAGCGCGTGCCGACGGTGGACACCTCCAATCCGTTCGCGGCGAAAAGCATCCCGTCGCTGGATGAGAGCTTTGTGGTGATCCACTTCCGCAATCTTGACGGCATTGATTACCCCTGGCTGCTGGCGATGCTGCAGGGCTCGTTTATTTCGCACATGAATACGTTAGTGGTGCCGGGCGGAAAAATGGGGCTGGCGATGGAGCTCATCATGACGCCGCTGGTTCAGCGGTTGATGGAAGGGAAGCAGATTCCGTAAACATGTTCCCTCTCCCCGTGGGAGAGGGTTAGGGTGAGGGCATCAACACGCACGATGCCCCATGAATCACGCCTCGATCACTTCATACGAATGGGTGATTTTTACCGCTTTCTCCAGCATTAACGCCACAGAGCAGTACTTCTCCGCAGACAGGTCCACCGCGCGTGAAACCGCCGCGTCTTTCAGCGCTTTCCCGGAAACAACAAAGTGCAGATTAATGTGGGTGAACAGGCGCGGCGCCTCTTCGCGACGTTCTGAGGTGAGTTTAACCTCGCAATCCGTCACGTCATGACGACCTTTTTGCAGAATCGACACCACGTCGATCGCGCTGCATCCACCTGCCGCCATCAGCACCATTTCCATTGGGCTCGGCGCTTTATCGCCGGAATTACCATCCATCAAAATCTGGTGTCCTGACGCGGACTCGCCCAGGAACGTTAAACCTTCAACCCACTTCACGCGCGCTTGCATATTCATTAACTCCAACGTTGCATTTTTGGTGACAGATTACGCGTGCGTTACATTTCTCGCAATGGAAGGCGACCTGCATCATGCTGAAGCGAGACACCAGGAGACACGCGGCGAAAGCTATGCTAAAACACTCAGGATGCTACAGTAATACATTGACGTTACACATGTATGCAGAGGACATCAAACTTTACTGGCTGCGAAACGTTACGACAGCCGACTTCCCAGGGTATGGGTAAGAATTCGATTGCAACCCCAGAGTCCGGATGCATCTGATGACTCTGGTGACAGCTTATAACAGAGGATAACAGCGCATGGTGCTTGGCAAACCGCAAACAGACCCGACTCTCGAATGGTTCTTGTCTCATTGCCACATTCATAAGTACCCATCGAAGAGCACGCTGATTCACCAGGGTGAAAAAGCGGAAACGTTGTATTACATCGTCAAAGGCTCGGTGGCAGTGCTGATCAAAGATGAGGAAGGCAAAGAGATGATCCTTTCTTATCTGAACCAGGGCGATTTTATCGGTGAACTGGGCCTGTTTGAAGAAGGCCAGGAACGTAGCGCCTGGGTTCGTGCAAAGACAGCATGTGAAGTGGCTGAAATTTCTTATAAGAAATTCCGTCAGCTGATTCAGGTAAACCCTGACATCCTGATGCGTCTTTCTTCCCAGATGGCGCGCCGTCTGCAGGTGACGTCAGAGAAAGTGGGTAACCTCGCCTTCCTGGACGTGACCGGCCGCATCGCGCAGACCCTGCTGAACCTGGCGAAACAGCCAGACGCGATGACCCACCCGGACGGCATGCAAATTAAAATTACCCGTCAGGAAATTGGTCAGATCGTCGGTTGCTCCCGCGAAACCGTGGGCCGTATCCTGAAAATGCTGGAAGATCAAAACCTGATCTCCGCCCACGGTAAAACCATCGTGGTTTACGGAACCCGTTAATCCTGCTCAAACGGCGTGCCATCGCGAGGTGTCACGCCGTTTTTGTCTCTTTTCCCCATGTGGCGCAGGCTGATCTATCACCCGGAAGTTAACTACGCACTGCGACAAACGCTGGTGTTGTGTCTTCCCGTGGCCGTGGGCCTGATCCTGGGACATCTTCAGCAGGGCCTGCTGTTTTCCCTCGTCCCCGCCTGCTGCAACATTGCCGGTCTGGACACGCCCCATAAACGCTTTTTCAAACGTCTGATAATTGGCGGTTCGCTGTTTGCAGGCTGTAGCCTCGCGGTGCAGCTTCTGCTGGCTCGCGATATTCCCCTGCCGCTGATCCTGACCGTGCTGGCGATGACCCTCGGCGTCACGGCCGAAATCAGTTCGCTCCATGCCCGCCTGCTCCCCGCGTCACTCATTGCGGCCATCTTCACCCTGAGCCTCGCCGGGAATATGCCCGTGTGGGAGCCGCTGCTGATCTACGCCCTCGGCACGCTGTGGTACGGGCTGTTTAACTGGTTCTGGTTCTGGCTGTGGCGGGAGCAGCCGCTGCGCGAATCGCTGAGCCTGCTCTACGTGCAGCTTGCGGATTACTGCGAAGCCAAATACACCCTGCTCACCCAGCATACCGATCCGGAAAAATCCTTACCGCCGCTGCTGACGCGCCAGCAAAAGGTGGTGGATCTGATAAGCCAGTGCTATCAGCAGCTGCATATGCTCGCCGCCAACAAGAACCACGAATATAAACGGCTGCTGCGCACCTTCCAGGTGGGGCTGGATCTTCAGGAGCATATCTCCGTAAGCCTTCACCACCCGCAGGAGGTGCAAAAGCTGGTTGAGCGAAGCCATGCCGAAGCGGTGATCCGCTGGAACGCGCAGACCGTCTCCGGGCGCCTGCGGGTGCTGGCCGATGATATTCTCTACCACCGCTATCCCACGCGCTTTAACATGGACAAACAGCTCGGCGCGCTGGAGAAAATTGCCCGCCAGCACCCGGATAATCCGGTCGGCCAGTTCGCCGCCTGGCACTTCAGCCGCATCGCCCGCGTGCTGCGCACCCAGCGCCCGCTTTATCCCCGTGACCTGATGGCGGATAAACAAAAACGTCTGCCGCTGCTGCCGGCGCTGAGAAGCTATCTGTCTCTGAAATCTTCCGCCCTGCGCAACGCCGCAAGGATTAGCGTCATGCTCAGTATCGCCAGCCTGATGGGCATGGCGCTCCACCTGCCGAAACCGTACTGGATCTTAATGACCGTGCTGTTTGTTACCCAGAACGGCTATGGCGCCACCCGGGTGCGCATTCTGCACCGGGCAGGCGGCACAATGGCGGGGCTGATCATTGCGGGCGTGACGCTGCACTTCCACGTGCCCGAGGGCTATACCCTGGCGGGCATGCTGGCGATCACCCTGGTAAGCTATCTCATCATTCGCAAAAACTACGGCTGGGCAATGGTGGGCTTTACGGTGACGGCGGTATACACCCTGCAGCTGCTTACGCTTAACGGCGAACAGTTCATCGTTGCCCGCCTGATCGACACGCTGATTGGCTGCCTGATCGCCTTTGGCGGGATGGTCTGGCTGTGGCCGCAGTGGCAGAGCGGGCTGCTGAGGCAGAACGCCCACGACGCGCTGGAAGCCGATCAGCAGGCCATTCGTCTGATCCTGAGCGACGATCCGCAGCCTTCCCCGCTTGCTTACGAACGTATGAAGGTCAACCAGGCGCATAACGCCCTGTTCAACTCGCTGAATCAGGCGATGCAGGAGCCGGGCTTTAATTCACACTATCTTGCAGACATGAAGCTGTGGGTGACGCACAGCCAGTTTATCGTCGAGCACATTAACGCAATGACGACGCTGGCGCGCGAGCACACGATGCTGACGCCGGATCTGGCGCAGCGCTATTTACAGTCCTGTGAAATTGCCCTGCAGAGGTGTCAGCAGCGTCTGGAGTATGACGCGCCGGGCGAGTCGGGCGACTCGAACATTCTGGAAGCACCGGAGACGCTGACCCACGGGCCGATGAGCACCCTGGAGCAGCATTTGCAGCGCGTGCTGGGGCATCTGAACACCATGCACACCATTTCGTCGGTGGCATGGCGTCAGCGCCCGCATCACGGCATCTGGTTAACGCGGCGGTTAAAGCGCACCGAGTATTAGCCTTTTACGATCTTCTCGACCGCTGCGGCAAAGCGGGCTAACCCGTCTTCAATATCTTTCTCTTCCACCACCAGCGACGGCGCGAAGCGCATCACGTCCGGCCCCGCGTTGAGCACCATGACGCCTTCATGCGCGGCAGCGTGCAGGAAATCGCGCGCGCGGCCTTTGTACTGCGGCTTCAGCTCGGCACCAATCAGCAGCCCCATGCCGCGGATCTCGCTGAAGACGTCGTACTTATCGTTAATCTGCTGGAGATGCTTCACAAACAGCTCGCGCTTCGCGCTAACGCCGTTTAGCACCTCAGGGGTGTTGATAATGTCGAACGCAGCACCTGCCACGGCGCTCGCCAGCGGGTTACCGCCGTAGGTGGAGCCGTGAGACCCGACGTGGAACGCGGAGGCAATCTCCTGCGTCGTCAGTACCGCACTCACCGGGAAACCGCCGCCGAGCGCTTTGGCGCTGGTCAGAATATCCGGCGTCACGCCGTAGTGCATGTAGGCAAACAGCTCTCCGGTACGCCCCATCCCGCACTGCACTTCATCAAACACCAGCAGCGCCTGATGCTCGTCGCACAGTTCGCGCAGCCCTTTCAGGAATTCCGGGGTCGCTGCGGTCACGCCGCCTTCACCCTGGATCGGCTCCACCACGACCGCGCAGGTGTGGTCGTCCATCACCGCTTTCACCGCGTGCAGATCGTTAAACGGCACGTGGACGATATCGGCCGGTTTCGGACCGAAGCCGTCGGAATACTTCGGCTGGCCGCCAACGGAGACGGTAAAGAAGGAGCGTCCGTGGAAGGCGTTGTGGAAGGCGATGATTTTAGTTTTGTACGGGCTATGGCGCGTGGTGGCGTAGTAGCGCGCCAGCTTGAAGGCGGTTTCGTTCGCCTCGGTGCCGGAGTTCATAAACAGCACGCGCTCGGCAAAGGTAGCATCAATGATCTTACGGCCCAGGCGCAGCGCCGGTTCGTTGGTGAATACGTTGCTGGTGTGCCACAGGGTTTCGCCCTGGGTTTTCAGCGCCTCCACCAGCGCAGGATGGCAGTGACCCAGCGCCGTGACCGCAATACCGCCCGCGAAATCCACGTACTCTTTGCCCTGCTGATCCCAGACGCGGCTGCCTTTCCCCTTCACCGGGATAAACTCAGCCGGTGCATAAATCGGCAGAATTACTTCATCGAATGTCGCGCGGGTAATTGCTGGTTGTTCAGTTGCCATGTCATGCCCATCCATTTTATGTCACATTGATTGTGAAAATATAATCACAAAATATGCATAAAAAATCACAGCAAGGCAACAGATATTCAGCGATTGAGGAAATTTGCCAGCAGGGCGTGCCCCTGCTCGCTGAGGATACTTTCAGGGTGGAACTGCACCCCTTCGAGATCCCACTCGCGGTGGCGAATCCCCATGATCTCCTGCGTATCGCTCCAGGCGGTCACCTCAAAGCAGTCGGGCAGCGTCGGCGGGTCAATCACCAGCGAATGGTAGCGCGTCACGATTAACGGATTATTAAGCCCCGTAAATACCCCGGTGCCGGTGTGGGTGACCGGCGAGGTTTTACCGTGCATCACTTTCGCGGCACGCACGATGGTGGCCCCAAACGCCTGGGCAATGGCCTGATGGCCGAGACAGACGCCCAGGATCGGCAGCCTGCCGGCATAGTGGTGAATAACGTCCAGAGAAATGCCCGATTCCGACGGCGTACACGGCCCCGGCGAAATGACGATTTTCTGCGGAGCCAGCGTCTCGATATCGGCCAGGCTGAGTTCGTCGTTGCGGCGGACAACCACCTCTGCACCCAGTTCACAAAAGTACTGGTAAAGGTTCCAGGTGAAGGAATCGTAGTTATCAATCAGCAGAATCATGGCGGCTCCCGAAAAAAATGCCGCCCTATTCTACTCAGATTCCCGCGCTTCGCTCACTACTTTGGCAAAGATAGCGCTCAGCGCGCTCAAATCCCCCATGGCGCCGCTTCGGTTCGCCGCCACCCACTGCTCGGGATCGATATCCCGCCAGTCCAGCGCGTAATTCGCGTGGATGGCCAGTTGCTCAAAGAAGACGCGCTGAGCAATGCCGTTACCGCGCATAAAGGGATGCAGCATGTTGATTTCACAGTAGTAATGGCTCACTTTTTCAACAAACGCCGCCTTCTCCAGTCCCACAAGATACTTATCGCTTTCCAGCGCCGCCATCAGTTCGTTACCCATCGTCTCGATGTACTCAAAATGGCAGAAGGGAATGTCACCCTTAAAAATATCGTCGGTACGGAATTCGCCTGCCTGCTTCATCTCTCTGTGATACAGATGGCGGTGAATGAGGCACAGATGCGGCAGCCCGGGTGCTGAAGGCCCAAGCTCCAGCGTCTCAATGCCGGGCTCTGAAGGACCATTACCTTTTTCAAGGAGACAACTGGCCTGAAAATTGACGTTACGCTGCTGCTCCCAGAGACGGGATTTTTGCTTATCGGTGAGTTTTTTCACTTAACGCCTCCCTGAATAGTCCGTTTGCCACAAGTATAAGCAGCAAAACGCGCTTTCGCAGGGAGGGGTCACAACACGGGCGAGGATCGCCCGTGTCAAAGAGGCTTATGGCAGAACTTTCGCGGAGAGGATCACGACAGGTTTAGACGGTACATTCTGGTACGGGCCGACGTCATGGGTCGGTACCTGGGAAATCTTGTCCGCCACGTCCATCCCTTTCACGATTTTACCGAAGACCGCATAGCCGAAGTCGCGCTGGCCGTGGTCGAGGAAGGCGTTATCCGCCACGTTGAGGAAGAACTGGCTGGTAGCGCTGTCTTTATCCGCCGTGCGCGCCATGGAGATGGTGCCGCGCTTGTTCAGCAGGCCATTGTCCGCTTCGTTTTTGATTGGCGGGTTAGGCTGTTTCTGCTGCATCTGCTCGTTGAAGCCGCCGCCCTGAATCATGAAGCCTGGGATCACGCGGTGGAAGGTGGTGTTGTTATAGAAACCACTGTTCACATAGTCGAGGAAGTTTTTCACAGAAACCGGAGCTTTCTGGCTATTCAGTTCCAGCTCAATGTTCCCGGCAGAGGTGGTCAGCAGAACGTGAGGGTCCCCTTTGGCTGCCAGCGCAGCAGGGGAAACGGCAGAAAGAGCAAACACAGCTGCGACAGCCGCCAGTGTTGATTTGAGCATGAGAATTCCTTAACAAAGCGCAGTATAAAAAGCGAATGGCTTGATTCTAAAGAGCAGTATGAACCGAGACCAGCCTTTTACCTAATTTTACGAAATTGAAACAATTATTACTGCGCAAACGATTGGTTATACGACCATTTAATGTGATTTAGATCACACTAAAGCCTGCAATGCCATAATCATTTCCCTTAAAAGATAGGAATAGATCACTTTAGCGACTAAAATCTGCCCGCTCTCAGCGCCCCCTCGGCGCTTTTCTTTTTCTGAACAGGCCAGACATGACTAACAGCAATCGCATCAAGCTCACATGGATCAGCTTTTTCTCCTACGCCCTGACCGGCGCGTTGGTGATCGTCACCGGGATGGTGATGGGAAATATCGCAGACTACTTCCAGCTGCCCGTTTCCAGCATGAGCAATACCTTCACCTTCCTCAACGCGGGGATCCTGATCTCTATCTTCCTGAATGCCTGGCTGATGGAAATCGTCCCGCTGAAAACCCAGCTGCGCTTTGGCTTTGTGCTGATGGTTGCCGCCGTGGCAGGCCTGATGCTGAGCCACAGCATCGCGCTATTCTCCGCCGCCATGTTCGTGCTTGGTCTGGTCAGCGGGATCACGATGTCGATCGGTACGTTCCTGATTACCCATATGTATGAAGGCCGCCAGCGCGGCGCGCGCCTGCTGTTTACCGACTCCTTCTTCAGCATGGCCGGGATGATTTTCCCGATGGTCGCCGCCGTTCTGCTGGCGCGCAGCATTGAGTGGTACTGGGTATACGCCTGCATCGGCCTCGTCTACGTGGCGATCTTTATCCTGACCTTCGGCTGTGAGTTCCCGGTGCTGGGCAAAAAAGCACAGGCTACCGCAGAGCCCGTCGCGAAAGAGAAATGGGGCATCGGCGTGCTGTTCCTCTCCATTGCCGCCCTGTGCTACATCCTCGGCCAGCTGGGCTTTATCTCCTGGGTTCCGGAATACGCCAAAGGTCTGGGCATGAGCCTGAACGACGCGGGTAAGCTGGTGAGCGATTTCTGGATGTCTTACATGTTCGGCATGTGGGCGTTTAGCTTCATCCTGCGCTTCTTCGACCTGCAGCGTATTCTGACCGTGCTCGCAGGCCTGGCGACCGTGCTGATGTACCTGTTCATCAACGGTTCACCGGAGCATATGCCGTGGTTCATTCTGACCCTGGGCTTCTTCTCCAGCGCGATTTACACCTCGATCATCACCCTGGGCTCCCTGCAGACCAAAGTGGCTTCGCCGAAGCTGGTTAACTTCGTGCTGACCTGCGGCACCATCGGCACCATGCTCACCTTCGTGGTGACGGGCCCGATCGTTGCCCACAGCGGCCCGCTGGCGGCGCTGCACACCGCTAACGGTCTGTATGCCGTGGTGTTCATCATGTGCTTCATCCTGGGCTTTGTGACCCGCCACCGCCAGCACAACGCGGCAGCAGCGTCTCACTAACTCCTACGCCCCTTTGCGCTCGCCAGAGGGGCTGTTTCTGGCAAAGCTCACCTCTTCTCCCCCAACGTCCGTCTGGATCCACGTCTGCGCCAGCTGCGTGGTAGCAATCACCCGCCCCTGACGAATCGACCAGCGCACCGGTACCTGACAGCGCACCGCTTCAAACCCGCTCTCCGCAGGCAGAATAATCAGATTCGCCGGATTTCCCGTCTCAATACCGTAATCGCTCAGGCCAAAGGTTCGGGCGCTGTTATGGGTGATCAGATTCAGGCCGCTGTCGATTTGCGGATAGCCCATCATCTGGCACACGTGCAGCCCCATGTGCAGCACCTGCAGCATGTTGCCGGTGCCGAGCGGGTACCACGGGTCGAAAACGTCGTCATGGCCGAAGCAGACGTTAATGCCTGCCTCCTGCAGCTCTTTCACCCGGGTGATGCCGCGGCGCTTCGGATAGTCGTCAAAACGCCCCTGCAGGTGGATATTCACCAGCGGGTTAGCCACGAAGTTAATCCCGGACATCTTCAGCAGGCGGAAGAGCCGCGAGGTGTAAGCGCCGTTGTACGAGTGCATGGCGGTGGTGTGGCTGGCGGTCACGCGCGGGCCGATGCCGGCCTCATAGGCCAGCGCTGCCACCGTCTCGACAAAGCGCGACTGCTCGTCGTCAATTTCATCGCAGTGGATATCCAGCGGGCGGTCATATTTCTTCGCCAGATCGAAAGCGATATGCAGCGACTGCACGCCATACTCGCGGGTGAATTCGAAGTGCGGGATCGCCCCCACCACGTCAGCCCCCAGTCTTAACGCCTCTTCCAGCAGCGCCGCGCCGTTCGGGTAAGAGAGAATGCCCTCCTGCGGGAACGCGACGATTTGCAGCGTCACCCACGGGGCAACCTCCTGCTTCACCTCCAGCATCGCCTTGAGGGCGGTGAGCGTCGGGTCGGAGACATCAACGTGGGTGCGGACAAACTGAATGCCGTTGGCAATTTGCCACTTTAGCGTTTTCCAGGCACGCGCTTTCACATCTTCATGGCTGAGCAACGCTTTACGCTCGGCCCAGCGCTCAATGCCCTCAAACAGCGTGCCGGACTGGTTCCAGTTAGGCTCGCCCGCCGTCTGGGTGGTATCAAGATGGATATGCGGCTCGATAAACGGCGGAATAGCCAGTCCGCCGTGCGCATTTAACACTTCATAACTCTCGGTGTGGATGTCGTTCATCGGGGTGATATCACCAAATCGCCCGTTCTCAATGGCGACTTGCCACAGTCCTTCCCGGCCCGGTAAGCGAACGTTCTGAACAAGCCAAAGCGGTGTTGTAGACATTTCATTTCCCCTGATAAACGCAACTGTTGTTTATGCGTATTTTTGTTTAAAAATACGCCTTTGTTTGTACACAAAATCGACGACACCGAAAAGCCTGAGATTTCCATAACTTATAAAAATCCTGACAAATCAGCCGCATACCCCCTAAGGAGTAGGCGAAGACGTATTTGATTTACATCAATAAGCGCCCCTGCTGAATCGTTAAGGTAGGCAGTAATAGAAAAGAAATCGAGGCAATAATGAGCAAAGTCAGACTCGCTATCATCGGTAACGGCATGGTCGGCCACCGCTTTATTGAGGATCTTCTCGATAAGGCCGACGCTGAGCAGTTCGATATTACCGTGTTCTGTGAAGAACCCCGCAAGGCGTACGACCGTGTGCACTTGTCTTCCTACTTCTCCCATCATACCGCCGAAGAGCTCTCTCTGGTGCGTGAAGGTTTCTACGAGAAGCATGGCGTAAAAGTGCTGGTGGGCGAACGCGCCATCACCATTAACCGTCAGGAAAAAGTGATCCACTCCAGCGCCGGGCGTACGGTTTTTTACGACAAGCTGATCATGGCGACGGGCTCATATCCGTGGATCCCGCCCATTAAAGGCTCGGAGACGCAGGATTGCTTCGTTTATCGCACGATTGAAGACCTCAACGCCATCGAATCCTGCGCGCGCCGAAGCAAACGCGGCGCGGTGGTCGGCGGCGGCCTGCTGGGTCTGGAAGCGGCTGGCGCGCTCAAAAACCTCGGGGTTGAAACCCACGTCATCGAATTTGCGCCGATGCTGATGGCCGAACAGCTGGACCACATGGGTGGCGACCAGTTGCGCCGTAAAATCGAAAGCATGGGCGTGAAGGTTCACACCAGCAAGAACACCAAAGAGATCGTGCAGGAAGGCACCGAAGCGCGCAAAACCATGCGCTTTGCCGACGGCAGCGAGCTGGAAGTGGACTTCATCGTCTTCTCCACCGGGATCCGCCCGCGCGACAAGCTGGCGACCCAGTGCGGTCTGGCGGTAGCGCAGCGCGGCGGGATCATGATTAACGACTCTTGCCAGACCTCCGACCCGGATATCTACGCCATCGGCGAATGCGCCAGCTGGAATAACCGCGTATACGGTCTGGTCGCGCCGGGTTACAAAATGGCGCAGGTCGCCGTGGACCATATCCTCGGCAGCGAAAACGCCTTCACCGGCGCAGACATGAGCGCCAAGCTGAAGCTGCTGGGCGTGGACGTGGGCGGTATCGGCGATGCGCACGGCCGCACCCCGAATTCCCGCAGCTACGTTTACCTCGACGAAAGCAAAGAGGTCTACAAACGCCTCATCGTCAGCCAGGACAACAAAACCCTGCTGGGTGCGGTGCTGGTGGGCGACACCAGCGACTTCGGTAACCTGCTCCAGCTGGTGCTGAACGCCATTGAGCTGCCGGAAAACCCGGACGCGCTGATCCTCCCGGCTCACGCCTCCAGCGGCAAGCCGTCTATCGGCGTGGATAAACTGCCGGACAGCGCGCAGATTTGCTCCTGCTTCGACGTCACCAAAGGCATGCTGATCTCCGCCATCAACAAAGGCTGCCACACCGTTGCGGCGCTGAAAGCGGAAACCAAAGCCGGTACCGGCTGCGGCGGCTGTATTCCGCTGGTGACGCAGGTACTGAACGCCGAGCTGGCGAAACAGGGCATCGAAGTGAACAACAACCTGTGCGAGCATTTCGCGTATTCTCGCCAGGAGCTGTACCACCTGATCCGCGTGGAGGGCATTAAGTCCTTCGACGAACTGCTGGCGAAGCACGGCCAGGGCTACGGCTGCGAAGTCTGTAAACCGACCGTCGGCTCCCTGCTGGCCTCCTGCTGGAACGAGTACGTGCTCAAACCAGAACACACGCCGCTGCAGGACACCAACGATAACTTCCTGGCGAACATCCAGAAAGACGGTACATACTCCGTCATTCCGCGTTCCGCCGGGGGCGAAATCACCCCGGAAGGGCTGGTCGCCGTGGGCCGTATCGCCCGTGAATTTAACCTGTACACCAAAATCACCGGCTCCCAGCGTATCGGCCTGTTTGGCGCGCAGAAGGATGACCTGCCGGAAATCTGGCGTCAGCTGATTGAAGCGGGCTTCGAAACCGGCCACGCGTATGCCAAAGCGCTGCGCATGGCGAAAACCTGCGTGGGCAGCACCTGGTGCCGCTACGGCGTGGGCGACAGCGTGGGCTTCGGCGTGGAGCTGGAAAACCGCTACAAGGGCATCCGAACCCCGCACAAAATGAAGTTCGGCGTCTCCGGCTGTACCCGCGAATGTGCAGAAGCGCAGGGTAAAGACGTGGGGATCATCGCTACCGAGAAAGGCTGGAACCTGTACGTGTGCGGCAACGGCGGGATGAAACCACGCCACGCGGACCTGCTGGCGGCGGATCTCGATCGCGACACGCTGATCCAGTATCTCGACCGCTTTATGATGTTCTACATCCGTACCGCCGATAAGCTGACCCGTACCGCCTCCTGGCTCGATAACCTGGAAGGCGGCATCGACTACCTGAAAGCGGTGATCATCGACGACAAGCTGGGCCTGAACGAGCATCTGGAAGCCGAGATGGCTCGCCTGCGCGAGGCGGTGATCTGCGAGTGGACTGAAACCGTCAACACCCCTGCGGCGCAGACGCGCTTCAAACACTTTATCAACAGCACCCAGCGCGACCCGAACGTGCAGGTAGTGCCAGAACGCGAGCAGCATCGCCCGGCAACACCGTATGAACGCATTCCAGTGACGCTGGTGGAGGAAAACGCATGAGCCAGTGGGTAAACATCTGCGAGATTAACGACATTCTGCCCGCCACCGGCGTCTGTGCGCTGCTGGGCAACGAGCAGGTCGCCATTTTCCGCCCTCGCCACGATGAACAGGTCTTTGCCATCAGCAATATCGACCCGTTCTTCGAGGCCAGCGTGCTCTCCCGCGGACTGATCGCCGAGCACCAGGGCGAGCTGTGGGTCGCCAGCCCGCTGAAAAAACAGCGTTTCCGTTTAAGCGACGGGCGCTGCATGGAAGATGAAAGCTTCTCCGTGAAGCACTACGACGTCCGCGTGAAGGACGGCAAGGTGCAGCTCAAAGCGTAACCCCCCGCCTTTTCAATAGGAAAGGCTTATGACCCCTTATGGGTAACGGCAGGAAAAACCGTATGTTCTGTACGATTCCTGCTGTTATCCTGACGTCAATTCTTACCCCCTCCTTGAATGCTGTGAGGTAACGTCGTGGACCACCTGCCGATTTTCTGTCAATTACGCCATCGCGACTGCCTGCTTGTGGGCGGCGGCGATGTGGCTGAACGCAAAGCGCGCCTGCTGCTGGAAGCCGGAGCCCGACTGACCGTCAACGCCCTCGCCTTCGCTCCGCAGTTTGAGGTCTGGGCTCAGGAAGGGATGCTCACGCTGGTGCAGGGGGCGTTTGATGAGTCCCTGCTGGATACCTGTTGGCTGACGATTGCCGCTACGGATGACGATGAAGTGAACCAGCGCGTCAGCGACGCCTGTGAAGCGCGCCGGATCTTCTGCAACGTGGTGGATGCGCCGAAAGAGGCCAGCTTTATCATGCCGTCGATTATCGACCGTTCACCGCTGATGATTGCGGTGTCGTCCGGCGGCCGCTCGCCCGTGCTTGCCCGCCTGCTGCGGGAAAAACTGGAAGCTATTTTGCCGCAGCACCTTGGTCAGATAGCGCATTACGCCGGGCAGCTCCGCTCCCGCGTGAAGCAAACCTTCTCAACCGTGGGCGAGCGGCGTCGCTTCTGGGAGAAATTCTTCGTTAACGACAGGCTGGCGCAGTCGCTGGCGAATCAGGACGCGAAAGCGGTGGAAGAGACGACCGAGCAGTTGCTGAACGAGCCGCTGGATCACCGTGGTGAAGTGGTGCTGGTCGGGGCCGGGCCGGGAGATGCGGGTTTACTAACCCTGAAAGGGCTTCAGCAGATCCAGCAGGCGGATATCGTGGTTTACGACCGTCTGGTCTCCGATGACATCATGAATCTGGTGCGCCGCGACGCCGACCGCGTATTCGTGGGCAAACGTGCGGGCTACCACTGCGTGCCGCAGGAGGAGATTAACCAGATCCTGCTGCGCGAAGCGCAAAAGGGAAAACGCGTGGTGCGCCTTAAGGGTGGCGATCCGTTTATCTTTGGCCGCGGCGGCGAGGAGCTGGAAACCCTGTGCAATGCCGGCATTCCGTTCTCCGTGGTGCCGGGCATTACGGCGGCGTCCGGCTGTTCGGCCTACTCTGGCATTCCGTTGACCCATCGCGACTACGCCCAGAGCGTGCGTCTGGTCACGGGCCACCTGAAAACCGGCAGCGAGCTGGACTGGCATAACCTGGCCGCTGAAAAGCAGACGCTGGTGTTCTACATGGGGCTGAACCAGGCCGCCACCATCCAGGCGAAATTGCTGGAGCACGGCATGGAGGCGGATATGCCCGTTGCGCTGGTGGAAAACGGTACGTCAATCAAGCAGCGCGTGGTGAATGGCGCGCTGACGCAGCTCGGTGAGCTGGCGCAGCAGGTTGAAAGTCCGGCGCTGATTATTGTTGGTCGCGTGGTTGAACTGCGCGATAAGCTGAACTGGTTCTCGAATCACTAACGCATATTCTCCCTTCTTCGAGTAGTCCTTAAGCGGACTACTCCCCTCTTATTACTATCGATAACATACCGCCCGCATAGTGGAACTTTTCCATTTATTCCCTCGTGTTACACCTAATTTTTGTTTTTTTTTAGACAAGGAATGCGTATGTTCAAACTGGCAAAAGCCGCCGTTCTGGTTGGCCTGTTATCGACTCTGACCGCCTGCACCGGTCACGTTCAAAATACTAAAAATAACTGCAGCTACGATTACCTGCTGCATCCGGCGATCTCCATTTCGAAGATCATCGGCGGTTGCGGCCCGGCGGCGCAGCAGTAAGCGTTTTTCAGGCGTAAAAAAACCGGGGATTCCCCGGTTTTTTTGTTTAGAAAAGTGCGGCGTGATGCCCTCACCCTGGCCCTCTCCCACGGGGAGAGGGTACAAACCCTAAAAACGGTAACGTCGTTACCGTTTTGCTTTTACCTACGGTTTACCCACAAACCCAATCGCTTCGTACACCGCTTTCAGGGTTTCGCGCGCGCGCGCGCTGGCTTTTTCCGCGCCGTCTTTCATCACCTTCTGCAGGAAGGCTTCGTCGTTACGGTAGCGGTTGTAGCGCTCCTGCAGCTCGGTCAGCATGCCGGAAACGGCCTCTGCCACTTCACCTTTCAGGTGGCCGTACATCTTGCCTTCGAAGTGTTTTTCCAGCTCGGGAATGCTCTGGCCGGTTACGCCGGAGAGAATATCCAGCAGGTTGGAGACGCCCGCTTTATTCTGCACGTCGTAGCGCACCACTGGCGGCTCGTCGGAGTCGGTGACCGCGCGCTTGAGCTTTTTCACCACCGATTTCGGATCTTCCAGCAGGCCGATAACGTTGTTGCGGTTATCGTCAGACTTGGACATCTTCTTGGTCGGCTCCAGCAGCGACATGACGCGCGCGCCGGATTTCGGAATAAACGGCTCTGGCACTTTGAATACGTCGCCGTAAAGCGCGTTAAAGCGCTGGGCGATATCGCGGCTCAGCTCGAGGTGCTGCTTCTGGTCTTCACCCACCGGCACCTGGTTGGTCTGGTACAGCAGGATGTCGGCCGCCATCAGCACCGGATAGTCGAACAGACCGGCGTTGATGTTTTCAGAGTAGCGGGCAGACTTATCCTTGAACTGGGTCATGCGGCTCAGCTCGCCGAAATAGGTATAGCAGTTCAGCGCCCAGCCCAGCTGCGCGTGCTCCGGCACATGGGACTGAACGAAAATGGTGCTCTTCTCTGGATCGATACCGCAGGCCAGATACAGCGCCAGCGTATCGAGGGTGGCTTTGCGCAGCTTCTCAGGATCCTGACGCGCGGTGATAGCATGCAAATCTACGATGCAGTAAATGCAATGGTAATCATCCTGCATGCTGACCCACTGACGCAACGCACCCATGTAGTTACCAATGGTCAATTCACCTGAAGGCTGTGCGCCACTAAAAACGATGGGCTTAGTCATTATTCAATTCCTGATGTTCACTGTGCGAAAGCCCGAGTGCGGGCAACAAATCTTTGAAGTGGTCGAACACAACATCCGGCTCACTCAGCGTAATGGCCTCACCGTAGTTGTAGCCATAGGTTAAACCGACGGAAGGACACCCAGCCGCTCGGGCAGCCAGAATATCATTACGCGAATCCCCGACAAAGAGCAGCTCCGCAGGCGTTAAGGATAATTTTCCTGCCACCAGCAACAGCGGCTCCGGATGCGGCTTTTTGTTCTGCACGTCATCCCCGCCTACGATCACGGAGAAATATTTCGCGATATCCAGCGCCTCCAGCAGCGGCGCAACAAACGGCGTCGGCTTGTTGGTCACCAGCCCCAGCGGGATGCCTTTCGCGTGCAGCGCGCTCAGGGTTTCCTGGACGTCCGGGAAAAGGAAGCTCCCCTCCTCGACGGTCTCTTCGTAGAAACGATCGAACAGCTTGCGCAGAATACGCAGCTGCTCATCCTGCGGGATATCGGCGTGATCGACGCTCGGTTTACCCTGCGCGGAACGCTGCGACGCGCGTTCCTGACGAGCCCACGTCAACGCGCGCTCCATCAGGACATCGGCACCGTTGCCAATCCACGTAATAACACGATCTTCGCCCGCAACGGGCAGTTCCAGTGCATACAGCGCCTGATCGACGGCGCTCGTTAAGCCCGGCGCGCTGTCCACCAGCGTGCCGTCGAGGTCGAATGCCACACCCCGAATTGCCTGCAATTTATCCATGACTTACCTTCGCCAGCTCTCGGCGCATTTCATCAATGACTTTTTTGTAATCCGGTTGGTCGAAAATTGCCGAACCTGCAACGAACATATCCGCGCCCGCTGCCGCAATTTCGCCAATGTTATTCACTTTCACACCGCCGTCCACTTCCAGACGAATATCGTAGCCAGACTCGTCAATGCGACGGCGCACTTCGCGCAGCTTATCCAGCGTGTGAGGGATGAACGACTGCCCGCCAAAGCCCGGGTTAACGGACATCAGCAAAATCACGTCCAGCTTGTCCATCACGTAATCGAGATAGCTCAGCGGGGTAGCCGGGTTAAATACCAGCCCCGCTTTACAGCCGTTCTCTTTGATCAGCTGCAGCGTGCGGTCAACGTGCTCGGAGGCTTCCGGATGGAAGGTGATGATGCTGGCACCCGCTGCGGCGAAGTCTGGCACGATGCGGTCGACAGGCTTCACCATCAGATGAACGTCGATCGGTGCGGTAATGCCGTAGTTACGCAGCGCCTTGAGCACCATCGGACCGATGGTCAGATTGGGAACGTAGTGGTTATCCATAACGTCGAAATGGACGACATCTGCGCCAGCTGCGAGAGCTTCCGCCGTGTCTTCACCCAGGCGGGCAAAATCGGCCGACAGAATTGAGGGGGCAATCAAAAACTGTTTCATCCGCATCTCCTTGAAATGTGTTTACCGGCGGGCAAAACGGCTCAGGGGCGATAAAGAGCCAGGAGTTCGTCCACCTTTTTACGTGTGCCGCCGTTGCTGCTAATGCTACGCCGCACCTTAACCTGAAAATGCTTCGCGGCTTTGTACCATTCGCGCGTATCAGGGGTATCGTGATTTGAAATTAACACCGGAATTCTTTTGCTGACCAGCTTTTCCGCCATCTCCGCCAGACGGGCCTGTTCGGCCGGGCTGAAGCTGTTGGTGTGGTAGGCGGTGAAGTTCGCCGTCGCAGACAGCGGCGCGTAAGGCGGATCGCAGTAAACCACCGAGTTTACGCCTGCCAGCTCCATGCACTCTTCATAGGAGAGACAGTGGAATTCTGCATTCTGCGCTTTTTCAGCAAAGTGATACAGCTCGTCCTGCGGGAAGTACGGGCGCTTATAACGACCAAACGGCACGTTAAATTCGCCGCGCAGATTATACCGGCACAGGCCGTTGTAGCCATGACGGTTGAGATAAAGGAACAGCAGCGCGCGGCGGAACGGATCCTGGCTCTGATTAAACTCCGCGCGGAACTGATAGTAGACGTCAGGGCTGTTGTTCTCAGGCGTAAACAGCTTGCGCGCCTCTTCCACATACTCATCGGTACGTAGCTTAACGATGTTATAGAGGCTGATAAGGTCGCTGTTGATATCCGCCAGGATATAACGAGAAAAATCGGTGTTCAGGAACACCGATCCCGCGCCCACGAAGGGCTCGATAAGACACTCGCCTTTTGGCAGGTGCTTTTTAATATCATCGAGCAGGGGGTATTTCCCCCCTGCCCATTTCAGAAAAGCGCGATTTTTTTTCATGCTGACTAACTGATTACACCTTCTCCGGCTGTGGAGAAAGCTCCGACAGCATCCTGCGCTTTAAACATTACTTCAGATCGGCCTGCACCTGATGAATCGGCTTCGCCCAAGGGTTTTTCGCCTGAACGTCTGCTGGCAGTGTCGCCACGGCGCGCTTCGCTTCATCTTTAGAAGCATACACACCGCTCACCAGCACGTACCACGGCTGACCGTTACGGGTCGTCTGATACACCACGTAGTTTTTCAGATTCGATTTCTTCGCCCAGCCGTTGAGGTTGTCATAGTTAGACGAACTGCTCAACTGCAGCGTGTAGTTGCTGGACGGCGCAGATTTCAGCGAACCGACGTTGCCAGCAGTTTTACCTGCGGCAGCACTGGAAGCCGTCGCCGTTGCGGCAGGCGCAGCGGTGGCAGCAGGTGCCGTTGTGGTTGCCGTCGCTTTTGGCGCAGTCTGCGTGACCGGCGCTTTGGCAGGCTCGCTCACGGCAGTCGTTTCAGTGCGTTTCGGCTGTGCTTTCACTTCAGGCGCTTTGACTACGGCCTGAGGTTTAGTTTCACGCTTAGGCTCAATGACCGCCTGCTTACGTTCAGGACGCGTCGCAGTTTGCGCCTGGCGCGGCTTGGTTTCCGTTGCTGCAGTCTGCGGCTGCGCGGTAGCACCGTGGATCGGCGCGACGGTTGCAGGTTCAGTTGGCAGCGTAGAGTTAACCAGGACGTTATCAACCTGCTGCTGGTTTTGCGGCTGCATCAGCGCATTGTTCAGGTCTCCCTGAACTTCAACACGCTGCTGGCCTTCAGGCGTGACAGGGGCCTGGCCCTGAGCAGGCGTTGACGAAACGGGCGGCAGAGAAACGTCCTGCGGCGTCGTTGTGTTGCTGGCAGTCTGCTCAGCGGAAGTGGTACCCGGCGCTGGCTGTGCACCATTCGCCTGATCCGTCGCATCATTACCGGAGAGGTTGATGCTCTTCTCTGCGGAGGCGGTTTGTTCGGTTGAGTTGGTGGACGGTGCTTTCAGCGCGGAGCCAATGCCGACAATCAGCAGCACAAGCACCAGAACGCCAAGCCCCATCATGATGTACTGGCGGGAGGCCGGTTTCTGCGCAGCGGCTTTTTTACGTTTACGCGGGCGACGCTCTACAGGCTGTTCGTCCATTGAATCTTCTTCGGACTCATAATCCTCTTCTTCTCGCTCATCACGCGCGTTGCGGCTGCGCGAAGGGCGACGATCGTCTGCATCCAGATCAACATCGTCAAAGTTGATCTGCGGCTCGTTATCACGTTCTGAAGATTGACGAGAACGACCAGTACGACGATCGCTGGGATCGGGTTTCAGCTCGTCTTCTGGTTTGAATTCATCCATTTAACACCCCACTCAAAGGCTTATGCCTACGTCTTTGCATTTCGCCTGAAGCTAAACGACCACCGGTAACAGTGGCCTGACCTTTCTAGTTGTTACGCCTGCTGGCAATCAGCAATAGCGCCAAGAACCACATCATGCGACACTCCGCCGCGCACTTCACTCTTCCCTATTGCAAGCGGGAGTACAAGACGCATCTCACCTGCCAATACTTTTTTATCGCGCATCATGTGGGGTAAATACGCCTGCGCCGACATCTCCTGCGGCCCGGTTACCGGCAAACCTGCACGTTCAAGTAGCGCAATGATACGTGCCGTCTCTTCCGGTTTAAACTGCCCAAGACGTTCAGAGGTGCGGGCTGCCATGACCATTCCAGCCGCGACGGCTTCACCGTGCAGCCAGTTGCCATAACCCATTTCGGCTTCAATGGCGTGGCCAAACGTATGCCCAAGATTCAGTAAAGCACGTAAGCCCGTTTCACGCTCGTCTGCCGCGACAACTTCTGCTTTCAGTTCACAACAACGACGAATGCAGTATGCCAGTTTCGCCTCATCCAGGCTCAGCAACGCATCCATATTCTCTTCAAGCCAGTTAAAGAACTCGCCATCCAGAATAATGCCGTATTTGATCACTTCAGCCAGGCCAGAGGCCAGCTCGCGCTTCGGCAGGGTTTTCAGACAGTCGAGATCCACCACCACCGACGCAGGCTGGTAGAACGCGCCAATCATGTTTTTGCCGAGGGGATGGTTGACTGCCGTTTTGCCGCCGACAGAGGAGTCGACCTGAGACAGCAACGTGGTCGGGATTTGAATAAAACGAACGCCACGCTGATAGCTTGCGGCCGCAAAGCCGGTCAGATCGCCCACAACACCGCCGCCCAGGGCAAGCAGTGTTGTATCGCGACCGTGCGGTTTTTGCAGCAATGCGGTAAAGACGGTATCGAGTACCGTCAGGCTTTTATACTGCTCGCCATCGGGCAGAATCACACTGTCGACTTTTACGCCTGCCTGCTCAAGCAGGTGACGCACGCGGTCGAGATAAAGCGGAGCCAGCGTCTCATTGGTGACCAGCATCGCCTGATCACCCGCTTTTAGTGGTAAAAAGGAAGCTGGGTCGTTAAACAAACCAGCCGCGATGGTGATAGGGTAACTACGATCCCCGAGAGTAACTGTAATCCTCTCCATGACGCGACATCCACCTTTAATGCTTTTACCCGCAGGCGAGTGTATATAAAGCCAGAATCAGTTGCTTTCCAGCATATGAATAATCTGGTTTGCAACCACTTTAGCGCTCTGATCGTCAGTACGAATGGTCACATCGGCAATCTCTTCATACAGCGGATTGCGTTCGTCGGCCAACGCTTCCAGAACTTCGCGTGGTGGCGTTTCAACCTGCAGCAGCGGGCGCTTTTTATCGCGCTGCGTACGTGCCAGCTGTTTCTCAATGGTCGTCTCAAGATAGACCACTACGCCACGGGCGGAGAGACGGTTGCGGGTTTCGCGAGATTTCACAGAGCCGCCGCCTGTCGCCAGTACGATGCCCTGTTTTTCCGTGAGTTCGTTGATCACTTTTTCTTCTCGGTCACGGAAACCTTCTTCGCCTTCTACATCGAAAACCCAGCCCACATCAGCTCCGGTTCGTTTCTCAATCTCTTGATCAGAATCGTAAAATTCCATATTGAGTTGTTGAGCTAACTGACGCCCAATAGTGCTTTTGCCGGCACCCATAGGCCCAACCAGAAAGATATTGCGTTTCTCTGCCATTTTATCGGTACTACTAAGACTATTCGTTAATGGTAATCCCCGCTTCGCAGACACCCGGCGTAGCAGGACATGAACTGAAACCTCATATGCAATAGAGCGAGAGTCAGACTAAAAATTATCTCAATACTCCGGCTTGTTTGGCAACTGATTAAATCACCGCGCCGGACGCATAAGGTAATAAGACGTAAGTCCAACTCAAATCGGTACTCCTTGTATGCTAATTCATGCCCCACGTCAAACATCTGCAACAAACTGAATGCAAAATCATTGCGGGGATCGTTACCCGTTAGTGAATACCGACCAGACGTGGCGTAATAAACACCACTAACTCACGCCGTTCATTATCCTTTCCATCGTGGCGAAACAGCTGCCCAAGCCAGGGGATGCTCCCAAGCCCCGGCACGCTATCACTGCCGGTTTTGTTCTTTTGCGAGAAAATTCCGCCCAGCGCCAGCGTTTCTCCACTTTTTACCTCCACCTGGGTTTCTATCTCCTGCTTGTCGATGGCAAGCGTTTCGCCATCGGCCTGCTGCAGCACCTGTCCCGGCATGTTTTCACTAATGTGAAGCTTCAGGCGCACGCGCCCACCGGGCAATACTACCGGCGTGACCTCCATTCCGAGTACCGCCTCTTTGAACTCCACCGAGGTCGCCCCGCTTTCACCGCTTGAAACCTGATACGGGATCTCGCTTCCCTGCTTAATGCTGGCCGGTTGCATGTGCGAGGCCAGCAGCCGCGGGCTGGCGATAATATCGACCTGCTGTTTTTGCTCCAGCGCAGATAGTTCCAGATCCAGCAGCCTGCCGTTAATTCGCCCGATATTAAACCCCACATGCGTGGTAGCACTGGCCACGGAAAGATCGCTGCCAAGCGTCGTGAGCTCTCCAACCTTGCCCGCCTCAGCGGCCTCGGCAAGATTCCACTTCACCCCCAGCTCACGCAGGCTTTTTTCATTAATGGTGACAATGTGCGCCGCCAGCTCAACCTGCTCGACGGGAATATCCATCTGAGCCGCCCACTGCTGCAGCGTCTCCAGCACCGCCTGGCTATCCCTGACCAGCAGACGGTTAGTGCGTTTGTCGAGAGATAAACTCCCTTTTGGGCTCAGGAGTTTTTCAGCCGCTTTTTGCAGTTCTCCGGCATCCGCATAAGAAAATGGGATGCTGTGCGAGACCAGCGGTGCATCAAGCTGTCGACGCGCTCGCTCCTGCTCTAAACGTTCCCGCTGTTCACGCTGCCAGGCCGCGGTATGAACATAATAAATACCGCCCTCCTCGCGTAAAACGAGCCCAGCGCTGGTAACAACCGTCTGTAACGCCTGCCGCCAGGGGACGCGCGTCAGGTTAAGCGAGAGCGTGCCGCTGACATCCGGCGATACCACCAGATTACGGTTCTCCTGCGCAGCCAGCGCCTGTAGCACATGAACCACCGGCACGTCATCCACCACCAGCGTGACCGGCTTTGGCGCGGCGGCCCACAGCGGGCTGCTGAACGCCAGCAGCAACAGCACTATCCTTAACCTCATTTTTATCCTTTCCTTCTCGTTGCCACACCCATTCTTCGGGATCGCATGCGTCACCCACATCAACAACCAGTTCCGTTTCATTGATAGCCGTTATTCGCCAGCCCGCCGGGAAACGATCCTGCGCTTTCAGGCGATGCCAGCGCCGTTGCCCATCCTGCAAAATGCCAACGCGCTGCTGCCCTCCCACCATTCCGCGGTAGTGCCACTGTGCCAGCTCGGCTGTGGCGCAGGGGTCGTCCGGCGGGCGAAACGGATCGCGCATGCCTGTCAACAACAGCGCCGAGCAAACCAGCAGGTATTTCGCGCTATTTCGCATGTTCCAGCTCCAGCCGCAGGCGTAACGCCGTACTTTGTGGCGAAAGCGTAAAAGCAGCGACCCGCACATCCCGCTGCGCCAGCCGGGAAAACAGAGGCGGGATCGCCTGCCACTGCGCCTCCAGCGCCAGTTCACCGCCGTTTTGCAACGGCTTCCAGTGAAGAAGCCTTGTGCCCTCCCCCTGAAAATCGAGCGGTGAAAAGGGCTTTAGCTCCAGTGCCGTCCGGGTTTGCGGGCTAAACGGCGCCTGGCTGGCGGTGGGCCACAGCGACGCGTTAGTCCGCGCCGCCTGGCTCAACTGCTGATGCCGCTCCGCGCACTGCTGCTCTACTGGCCGGAGCAATACACCCCATGCTGCCAGCACCATCAGGAGAATACCCAGCCCCCCGCAGACCAGCCGACACCAGGGACGACTTTCACACCAGCGTTCTAACAAGGTCTCCACGCATTACCCCTCGCTTTTCAAGTGCAGAGTGAACATCCAGCGCCCCTGGCTATCCTGCCGGAGTTCCCCCTCAGACCCGGGCGTAAAGCCGTCTATGTGCTTTAGCCCATTACGCAAGGCTGAAAGCGCCGGCAGGGTGGTGGCATATCCGATTAACATCAGAGCAGGAGGCTGATAACGCAGCTCTGTGAGCCATACCTGCGCAGGCATGGCGCCAGCAAGCGACTCCAGCACCGGTTGCCATGCGCGGCGCGGCGGCGTGCCCGCGGGGTTCTGCGCCTCTGCGGTGGGTCGCTGGCGAGACACAAGGCCACGCTGTACGGACTGCGTACCCGCCAGTTGCGTTTGCAGCGCGCGCAGCGTTATCAGATGGTTCATCCTCATGCTAAAAACGGCCACCAGCACGAGCAGCGATATGCCGACAAACGCGCCGCCCCAGAAACGCAGGCATCGCGCGCGCCGCTGCTGACGCCAGGGCAAGAAGTTGGTCATGTTCATTCAGGCACCTCGCTCATGGCCAGCGCCAGCGCAACGGTATAGTCGGCCCCGAATTCGGGAAGAGGCGCATGCCAGCGCTGCAGCGTTTCCCATGGGGTCCGTTCGTCATTAAAGAGCGTGATGTCGTTCTGGTTGAGGGCCAGCAGCGCCGCCAGCTCGGTGACGTTTTCTGCTTCAGCGGTATAACGACGCCCCCACTGATGGCGCATGGCCCACAGCCATTGATGCGCATCCCGCCAGGCGACGCACTGCGTCGGCGCTACCGCAGCCAGCAGGTTCGCCAGCGCGCTGGCATCCGGGGTGATGGTCGCCAGCCGCAAGCGTAGCGTTTTCGCCAGGGCCAGAAGCGTTTCAACCTCTTTGTTTTGTGCGGCCGTCACGTGAAACGCATTGCTGAAGGTGTCCTGGGTGTAGTCGAAACAGAGGGACTCTGCAGACATCTCCAGTTCGCGCGAAAGCGCGGCCCCCATCCACGAGAGCTGCTCGCTGTCGCGCAATGCAAGTGCCGGGCGGGGCAACGTTTTTTGCAGAGTCCGTGCAGCAGGAAAGGAGAGGAATACCCGGTGGTAGTGCGGTAGCGCTTTTCGCCAGCCGCGTAAGGCATCGGCCAGCGCTTCTGGCTGACAAATTTTGCCGTCACGAATGATGCCTTCGGCCAGAGAAATGGCCCACCAGCGGCGTAAGTACCAACCGCCTCTCTCCCGGACCAGTGCCGTAATCAGCACCTTATCCTGTTGAATATGAACGCCCGTTTGCCATGTTTTGAAAGCCATGCTTCACGATCTCCTTATCGCCCGTCGCCTTGACGGCTATATCAATGAATCAGGCTTGCCTTTATACTACCGCGCGATTGTTTAGAAACTGCCCAAGTGAAACCAAATGGGAAATCTCCGGTGAAGTTCGTAAAGTATTTATTCATCCTTGCAGTCTGTTGCATTCTGCTGGGAGCAGGCTCGATTTACGGTTTGTACAAATATATTGAGCCACAGCTACCTGATGTCGCCACGCTCCGCGATGTGCGTCTCCAGATCCCGATGCAGGTCTATAGCGCCGATGGCGAGCTGATGGCGCAGTATGGCGAGAAGCGTCGTATCCCGCTGACCTTAAACCAAATTCCCCCCGTGATGGTGAAAGCTTTTATCGCCACGGAGGACAGCCGTTTCTACGAGCACCACGGTGTCGATCCGGTGGGGATTTTCCGTGCCGCAAGCATTGCGCTGTTCTCCGGTCATGCCTCCCAGGGGGCGAGCACCATTACGCAGCAGCTGGCGCGTAACTTCTTCCTCAGCCCTGAAAAGACGCTGACGCGTAAGATCAAAGAGGTGTTCCTGGCGATCCGCATTGAGCAGCTGCTGAGCAAGGACGAGATCCTTGAGCTGTACCTCAATAAAATTTACCTGGGCTACCGTGCCTATGGCGTGGGGGCAGCCGCGCAGGTGTACTTCGGTAAGCCTGTTGAGCAGCTCACCTTAAGCGAAATGGCAACCATTGCCGGTCTGCCAAAAGCGCCGTCCACGTTTAACCCGCTTTATTCGCTCGATCGCGCCACTTCACGTCGTAACGTCGTCCTGTCACGTATGCTGAGCGAAGGCTATATCAGCCAGAGCGAGTACGACCAGGCGCGTAACGACGTTATTGACGCCAATTATCATGCCCCTGAGATTGCCTTCTCTGCCCCTTATCTGACCGAAATGGTGCGCCAGGAGATGGTGAGCCGTTATGGCGACAAGGCCTATGAAGATGGCTATCGCGTGTACACCACCGTTACCCGCAAAGTGCAGCAGGCGGCTCAGGACGCGGTGCGCAATAACGTGATGGACTACGATATGCGTCACGGCTATCGCGGACCGTCGAACGTGCTCTGGAAAGTGGGCGAAAGCGCGTGGGATAGCAAAAAAATCACCAGCACGCTGAAGGCGCTGCCAACCTATGGTCCACTCCTTCCTGCCGTGGTGACGCAGGCCGATCCTCAGGAAGCCGTTGCGACGCTGGCGGACGGCACGTCCGTCTCCCTGCACATGGACGGTATTCGCTGGGCGCGTCCATACCGTTCGGACACCCTGCAGGGGCCAACGCCGCGCAAAGTGACCGACGTGGTTCAGACCGGGCAGCAGATTTGGGTGCGCAAGGTGGGCGATGCCTGGTGGCTGGCGCAGGTACCGGATGTGAACTCGGCTCTGGTGTCCATCAACCCGCAGAACGGGGCGGTAATGGCGCTGGTCGGCGGGTTCGATTTCAACCAGAGCAAATTCAACCGCGCCACGCAGGCGCTGCGTCAGGTCGGTTCCAACATCAAACCGTTCCTCTACACGGCAGCGATGGATAAGGGACTGACCCTTGCCAGCATCCTTAACGACGTGCCGATCTCCCGCTGGGATGCCGGTGCCGGTTCCGACTGGCAGCCGAAGAACTCTCCTGCGGAGTATGCCGGTCCTATTCGTCTTCGTCAGGGTCTTGGGCAGTCGAAAAACGTGGTGATGGTGCGTGCCATGCGCGCGATGGGCGTCGACTATGCGGCAGAGTACCTGCAGCGCTTCGGCTTCCCGGCGCAGAACATCGTTCGCACCGAGTCGCTGGCGTTAGGTTCAGCCTCCTTTACGCCGCTTCAGGTCGCGCGCGGGTACTCGGTGATGGCTAACGGCGGCTTCCTGGTTGACCCGTACTTCATCAGTAAAATCGAGAACGACCAGGGCGGCGTGCTGTTTGAAGCGAAGCCGAAAATTGCCTGCCCAGAGTGTGATATTCCGGTCATTTACGGCAATACGCCGAAATCCGAGGTGCTCGAAAACAAGGACATGGAAGACCCTGCCGTTTCTCAGGAGCAGCCAAATATCGTCTTGCCGCAGCCGCAGCTGGAGCAGGCCAACCAGTCGCTGGTGGCGCAAACCGGCGCGCAGGAGTACGCCCCGCACGTGATCAACACGCCGCTGGCGTTCCTGATCAAGAGCGCGCTGAACACCAACATCTTCGGTGAACCGGGCTGGCAGGGTACCGGCTGGCGAGCAGGGCGCGACCTGCAGCGCCACGATATCGGCGGTAAAACCGGGACAACCAACAGCTCGAAGGATGCATGGTTCTCCGGCTACGGGCCGGGCGTGGTGACGTCAGTCTGGATCGGTTTCGACGATCATCGCCGTGATTTAGGCCGTACCACGGCATCCGGCGCGATTAAAGATCAGATTTCCGGCTATGAAGGCGGTGCCAAAAGCGCGCAGCCGGCCTGGGATGCCTACATGAAATCCGTTCTTGAAGGCGTACCGGAGCAGCCGCTGACGCCGCCACCGGGCGTGGTGACGGTCAATATTGACCGCAGCACCGGCCAGCTTGCTAACGGCGGTAATAGCCGTGCCGAGTATTTCATCGAAGGTACACAGCCAACCACACAGGCGGTGCACGAGGTGGGTACAGAGATTATTGATAACGGCGAGACGCACGAGCTGTTCTGACAACAAAGCAAAACGGCAACCTCGGGTTGCCGTTTTTGTGTTTGCTCCCTCTCCCGTGGGAGAGGGTTGGGGTGAGGGCATCAGGCCACTACAATCTCCCCTGCCCCTTCAACCACTCGCGAACCAGGAACAGCGCGCTCACGTTGCGAGCCTCGTTAAAGTCAGGGTCTTCCAGCAGATCCATGAGATGCGCCAGCGGCCAGCGAACCTGCGGCAGCGGCTCTGGTTCATCTCCCTCCAGCGATTCAGGATAGAGACCTTCCGCCACCACGATGTTCATTTTGCTGGAAAAATAGGACGGCGCCATGCTCAGCTTTTTCAGGAACGACAGCTCGTTCGCGCCAAAACCCACCTCTTCTTTCAGCTCGCGGTTTGCCGCTTCAAAGACCGTTTCACCCGGGTCGATGAGCCCTTTCGAGAACCCAAGCTCGTAAGATTCCGTCCCCACGGCGTATTCGCGGATCAAAATCAGATGATCGTCGACGATAGGAACAATCATCACCGCTTCGCGCGAAGAGGGGCGCATACGCTCATAAACACGACGCACACCGTTGCTGAACTCCAGATCCACACTCTCGACATTAAACAGGCGCGATTTGGCGACAGTTTCAACGTTCAGAATGGTGGGTTTTTGTAGTGGTTTGCTCATCTTGATGGGGTCTTAGCAGTGTGAACTGGCGTTATTGTGCGATATGCCGCACGGTTTCGGCAATGTCAATTGTTCTTTATTTACATTTATGCAACGTAGCAGGGATCAATCCTCAATTCAAAACAAATGTCAAGAGGTTGAAATGTTTCCAGGAATTTGCTGATATCGCGCCATGACAGGCTTTGCTATCATCACCGGTCACTGGGATGCGCTTTAGAATGCTCAAGTTCGACTCCATACTTGCCGATAGCCAGCCACAGACTCTCATTCAATGTAAAGGTGCTACTGACTACACCTGTAAGATAAGTAAGATGGGGAAAGCATGAGCACCATTTTGATTGTTCTCGCTGCTATGCTGGTCAGCGCATTGATTGCAGGGTGG
The DNA here is from genome assembly GCF_034107265.1 of Enterobacter sp. 168J2. NCBI lineage: Bacteria > Pseudomonadati > Pseudomonadota > Gammaproteobacteria > Enterobacterales > Enterobacteriaceae > Enterobacter > Enterobacter sp. 168J2. The sequence goes on from NZ_JAWNEB010000007.1 coordinate 51,321, forward strand.
CTATACAGGCGACGCATACAGCGCCGTTACCGGCTGCCCTTTTTAAATGCCTTCGCGGGTGCGACAACCCGTAAACTCTCGCAAGACGAGCGTGATGCAGTTGAAAACTATCTCGAAACGCTTAACCGTTCTCAGTTAACGCCTGGGCCGACGGGAGCCACCGCTGCGCCTGTGGCGCTTAAGCTGAACGCGCAAAGTGACACCGTGCTCTGCGTGACGCGCTCCATCACGCGCTACGGCATTACAACTGACGACCCCAACAAGTGGCGCTACTACCTGGATTCCGTTGAGGTGCATCTGCCCCCGTCCTGGGAGCAGTACATTAACGACGAGAACAGCGTTGAGCTGATTCACACCGATTCGCTGCCGCTGGTAATCTCGCTCAACGGCCATACCCTGAATGACTATCTTCACGAAGCCCCGCGCTTTGCGCTGGAACGTGCCAGTTCAACGCAGGCCTCTATTCGTGGTGAAGAGACCGAGCAGATTGAGCTGCTGAATATTCGTCAGGAGACGCATGAGGAGTACGCCCTGAGCCGTCCGGACGGTATTCGTGAAGCCATCCTTATCGTTGCCGCTTTCCTGCTCTTTTTTGTCTGCCTGCTGACGCCGGACGTCTTTGTCCCGTGGCTGGCGGGTGGCGCAGTGCTGCTTCTTGCGGCCGGGCTGTGGGGGCTATTTGCCCCACCTGCCAAAACCTCGCTGCGGGAGATCCACTGCCTGCGCGGCACGCCAAAGCGCTGGGGCCTGTTCGGTGAGAACGATCAGGAGCATCTCAACAATATTTCACTCGGTATTATAGACCTGATCTACCCGCGCCACTGGCAGCCGTGGATTGCGCAGGATTTAGGGCAGAAAACCGATATTGATATCTACCTTGACCGCCACGTTGTGCGCCAGGGGCGCTTCCTGTCTCTGCATGATGAAGTGAAAAATTTCCCGCTTCAGCACTGGCTCCGCAGCACGGTCATCGCCGGCGGCGCCGCGCTGGTGTTTATCATGCTGCTGCTTTTCGTGCCGCTGGATATGCCCATCAAATTTACCCTGTCGTGGATCAAAGGCGCGCAGACCATCGAGGCGACCAGCGTCAACCAGCTCGATGAAGCGGGTGTACGGGTGGGCGATACGCTGCGCCTGAAAGGCACCGGGATGTGTAATATCCATACCCCGGGGGCGTGGAACACGCGCCAGAATTCACCGTTCACGCCGTTCGACTGTTCGCAAATTATCTGGAACGACGCCCCGCCGCTGCCGCTGCCGGAATCCGAAGTGGTGAATAAAGCCACGGCGCTGACCCAGACGGTCAACCGCCAGCTGCACCCGAAACCGGACGATGATTCACGCGTCAGCCCCGCGCTGCGTTCCGCCATTCAGAAATCAGGCATGATTCTGCTGGATGATTTTGGCGACATTGTCCTGAAAACCCAGGACCTATGCTCCTCGCAGGATGAATGCGTACGCCTCAAAAACGCGCTGGTTAACCTCGGGAACAGTAAAGACTGGGACTCGCTGGTGAAACGCGCCGAAGCGGGACGACTGGATGGCGTCAACGTGCTGCTGCGTCCGGTCAGCGCGGAATCGCTTGATAACCTGGTCGCCACCTCGACATCGCCGTTTATGATGCGCGAAACCACCCGGGCGGCTCAGGCGCTCAACAGTCCGGCGCCGGGCGGCTTTGTGATTGCCAGCGATGAAGGCAGCGACCTGGTCGATCAGCCTTACCCGCAGGTCGCGCTTTATGACTACCCGGCCCAGGAGCAGTGGAGCCAGTTCCAGCGTCTGGCGCAGATGCTGATGCAAACGCCGTTCAGCGCCGAAGGGATTGTCACAAGCATCTACACCGACGCCAACGGCACGCGCCATATCGGCCTGCACCGGATGCCGGACAGCGCAGGATTGTGGCGTTACATTGGCACCTCTCTGCTGATGATCGCCATGCTGATCGCCATTTTCTGGAACGGTTTTATGGCCCTGCGCCGCTATCAGCGCTCCCGCACCCGTCTGGCGGAGATCCAGCAATACTACGAGAATTGCCTCAATCCTAAGCTGATCCCCTCCTCTGAGAGCCTGATCTGATAACGTCGTTGCGCGACAAGATGTGCTACCCTGTCGCGCACGTTTCTTCTGGCTGGAGTTCCCCCCTATGCATCTTGATATCGACTGGCAGCAGGTCGACACCGTTCTGCTGGATATGGACGGCACGCTGCTCGATCTCGCCTTTGACAACTATTTCTGGCAAAAGCTGGTGCCGGAAACCTATGGTGAACAGCAGGGTATCTCCCCGGCAGAAGCGCAGGCGTTCATTCGTTCGCAATATAGCGCGGTGCAACATACGCTAAACTGGTACTGTCTGGACTACTGGAGCGAGCGCCTCGGTTTGGATATTTGTGCCATGACCACAGCCCAGGGACCACGCGCCGTGCTGCGCGAAGATACGGTTCCCTTCCTGGACGCGCTGAAAGCAAGCGGCAAGCGCCGTATTTTGCTGACCAACGCGCATCCACATAACCTGGCCGTGAAGCTGGAGCATACGGGGCTGGCATCGCACCTTGATTTATTACTTTCCACCCACACATTTGGTTATCCGAAAGAGGATCAGCGGCTGTGGCATGCGGTGAAGGAAGAGACCGGCCTGCAGCCGGAGCGCACGCTATTCATTGACGACAGCGAGCCCATTCTGGGTTCTGCGGCAACGTTTGGCATTCGCTATTGTCTGGGCGTCACTAATCCTGACTCTGGCCTGGCAGAGAAAAGCTATCTGCGCCATCCGGGACTGAACGACTACCGCCAGATGATCCCCTCACTGACCGTGAAGGAGACGCCATGAAAGAAAAGCCCTCAGACGGGGTAAGACTGGATAAATGGCTGTGGGCAGCCCGTTTTTATAAAACGCGCGCCCTTGCCCGCGAAATGGTTGACGGCGGTAAAGTGCATTACAACGGCCAACGCAGCAAACCGAGCAAGCTGGTTGAGCTGAACGCCACCTTAACGCTGCGCCAGGGCAACGACGAACGTACGGTAGTGATTAAAGCCATTACCGAACAGCGGCGGCCCGCATCGGAAGCCGTACTGCTTTACGAAGAGACGGCAGAAAGCGTTGAAAAGCGCGAGAAGACCGCGCTGGCGCGCAAAATGAATGCGCTGACCATGCCCCACCCGGACCGGCGACCGGATAAAAAAGAGCGCCGCGATCTGATGAAATTTAAACACGGTGAGAGCGAGTAACCCTCACCCGCACGAGAGATGAAAATGGCCCAACACGACCAATTACACCGCTATCTGTTTGAACAATTCGCCGTGCGCGGCGAGCTGGTCACCGTATCCGAAACCTGGAAACAGATTCTGGAAAACCACAACTACCCGCTGCCGGTGAAGACCCTGTTGGGCGAACTGCTGGTTGCCACCAGCCTGCTGACCGCAACGCTGAAGTTTGCCGGTGATATCACCGTGCAGCTGCAGGGTGACGGCCCAATGACGCTGGCGGTGATCAACGGCAATAACCAGCAGCAGATGCGCGGCGTGGCGCGCGTTCAGGGCGACGTGCCTGAAAATGCAGACCTCAAAACGCTGGTGGGCAATGGCTACCTGGTGATCACCATCTCCCCGGAGGAAGGTGAGCGCTATCAGGGCGTGGTCGGTCTGGAAGGCGATACCCTGGCAGCCTGCCTGGAAGATTACTTCATGCGCTCCGAACAGCTGCCAACGCGTCTGTTCATCCGTACCGGTGAAGTGGACGGCCAGCCTGCTGCGGGCGGCATGCTGCTGCAGGTTCTGCCAGCGCAGGACGCGCAGACCAATGACTTTGAGCATCTGGCGACGCTGACCGAAACCATCAAGGCGGAAGAGCTGTTCAACCTGTCGGCGACCGACGTGCTGTGGCGTCTGTATCACGAAGAAGAAGTGACCGTGTACGATCCGCAGTCCGTAGAGTTCAAATGCACCTGCTCGCGCGAGCGCTGCGCTGGCGCACTGAAAACCCTGCCGGATGAAGAGATCGACAGCATCATGGCTGAAGACGGCGAAATTGATATGCACTGTGACTACTGCGGTACGCACTACGTGTTCAATTCAATGGATATCGCTGAGATCCGCAATAACGCCTCCCCGGCGGATCCGCAGGTTCATTAATACGCTACCCCCTCACCCTGCCCTCTCCCCAAAGGGGAGAGGGTGTTTTAGTTCCCTCTCCCCTTTGGGGAGAGGGTTAGGGTGAGGGGAAAAAAATCCACCCAAAAGCTGAATCGTTTTCATAATGTAACCCTTACGTAGTTTTCTTACATGTATGCGATTACATTCACATTCTCTCCGATAAAATCACCAGCCCTTAACCTTTTCGGAACATTTTCCCCAACCAAAAAGCGATTCCTGCGATAATCCGCCTGCACTGTGACTGGAGTCGCAGCGTTTTCCGTTAGTAAGGGTTTTATCCAGATGCACAAATCTATGAGCCCCGTCGCGGTTAACATCCCCAGAAAAACCCTACAATTTCAGGCAGTACATATTGGCTAAGGAGCAGTGATATGCGTGTTACTGGTTTAACCCCGCAAGATCTCAAGGCTTATGGTATTCACGACGTCCAGGAAGTCGTCTACAACCCCGATTACGATACGCTGTATCAGGAAGAGCTCAATCCAGCACTGGAAGGATACGAGCGCGGTGTGTTGACGAACCTTGGTGCTATCGCCGTCGATACCGGTATCTTTACCGGTCGTTCGCCGAAAGATAAGTATATCGTCCGAGACGAAACCACCCGCGATACGCTGTGGTGGGCTGACAAGGGCAAAGGGAAGAACGACAACAAACCGCTCTCCCCGGAAACCTGGCAGCATCTGAAAGGGCTCGTCACCCATCAACTTTCCGGCAAGCGTCTGTTCATTGTCGACGCTTTCTGCGGCGCTAACGCCGACACCCGCCTTTCCGTGCGTTTCATTACCGAAGTGGCCTGGCAGGCGCATTTCGTTAAGAATATGTTTATTCGTCCGACCGACGAAGAGCTGCAGGACTTCACACCTGACTTCATCGTGATGAACGGTGCGAAATGCACTAACCCACAGTGGAAAGAGCAGGGTCTGAACTCCGAAAACTTCATCGCCTTCAACCTGACCGAGCGTATTCAGCTGATCGGCGGTACCTGGTACGGCGGCGAAATGAAGAAAGGGATGTTCTCGGTGATGAACTACCTGCTGCCGCTGCGCGGTATTGCCTCCATGCACTGCTCGGCGAACGTCGGCGAGAAAGGCGACGTGGCGGTATTCTTCGGTCTTTCCGGCACCGGGAAAACCACGCTCTCCACCGATCCAAAACGCCGTCTGATTGGCGATGACGAACACGGCTGGGACGATGACGGCGTGTTTAACTTCGAAGGCGGCTGCTACGCGAAGACCATTCGCCTGTCTGAAGAGGCCGAGCCGGATATCTTCCACGCGATCCGCCGCGACGCGCTGCTGGAAAACGTCACCGTACGTGCCGACGGCTCTATCGACTTCGACGATGCGTCAAAAACCGAAAACACACGCGTCTCTTATCCGATCTACCACATCGACAATATCGTGAAGCCGGTGTCAAAAGCGGGCCATGCCACGAAGGTGATTTTCCTGACGGCGGATGCGTTCGGCGTGCTGCCACCGGTTTCCCGCCTGACCGCCAGCCAGACGCAGTACCACTTCCTCTCAGGCTTTACCGCCAAGCTGGCGGGTACCGAGCGTGGCGTCACGGAGCCAACCCCAACCTTCTCCGCCTGCTTCGGTGCGGCATTCCTGTCGCTGCACCCGACGCAGTACGCAGAGGTGCTGGTGAAACGCATGCAGGCATCAGGCGCGCAGGCCTACCTGGTGAATACCGGCTGGAACGGCACCGGCAAGCGTATCTCTATCAAAGATACCCGCGCCATTATCGACGCCATTCTGGATGGTTCACTGGATAACGCCGAAACCTTCACGCTGCCGATGTTTGATCTGGCCATTCCGACGGAACTGCCGGGCGTGGACACGCGTATCCTCGACCCGCGCAATACCTACGGATCGCCGGAGCAGTGGCGCGAGAAGGCGGAATCGCTGGCGAAGCTGTTCATTGAGAACTTCGAGAAGTATACCGATACCCCGGCAGGTGAAGCGCTGGTGAGTGCGGGACCGAAGCTGTAGGTAAAAGCAAAAAGGCAACGAAAGTTGCCTTTTTTAATGTTTTCTCCCTCTCCCCGTGGGAGAGGACCGGGGTGATGGCATCAGGCCGCACCCTTTTTTTAACTCTCTTTCACCTGCCCCCGCGTCACCGGCACCGGTAGCCAGGCGCGAATGCTCAACCCGCCCCGCTCGCTGGTACCGATCTCCAGCAATCCGTTATGGTTATCCACAATACGCTGCACAATCGCCAGGCCTAAGCCCGTACCGCTGGTGCTGCGCGCGCTATCGCCGCGCACAAACGGCTGGAACAGATGCTTACGCTGCTCGGGCTTAATGCCCGGACCGTCGTCTTCCACCTGGAACCAGGCGCGGTTGAGTTCAGACCCGCTGCTGACCTTAATCCAGCCGTTACCGTAGCGCGCCGCGTTGACCACCATATTGGCGACGGCACGTTTGATGGAGAGCGGGTGCATACGAACCTGAATTTCACCGTCCTGAAGGTCAGTATCAATTTCACGCTCATAACCACTTTCTGCGGCCACCACTTCGCCCAGCACCGCGTTCAGATCGGCCATTTCCATCGGCATCTCCTGGCCGGTGCGCAGGTAGTCGATGAACTGCTCGATGATCGCGTTACACTCTTCGATGTCCTTGTTAATGGACTCGGCGAGATAACCGTCCTCTTCACCCATCATCTCCGTCGCCAGACGAATACGCGTTAGCGGGGTGCGAAGGTCATGACTGACGCCTGCCATCAGCAGCGTACGGTCGTCCGCCAGCTGCTTCACGCCTGCCGCCATATGGTTAAACGCTCGCGTTACTGAACGCACTTCCGAGGCACCATATTCGCGCAGTGGAGGAGGAATAATGCCTTTACCGACCTGCAGCGCCGCGTGCTCCAGGTCGACCAGCGGTCGGTTCTGGATACGGATAAACAGCCACGCGCCGCCTATCGCCAGCAGCATAATAGCCAGCGTGTAGCGGAACAGCGGTGAGAAATCGCCCTGATGGATTTCAGTCAGCGGAACGCGCACCCAGATGTTGGGTGACAGCCAGGTTTTCAGCCAGACGACGGGCGAGCTTTTGTTAACCTCAACGCGCACTTCCGTTGGGCCACCCAGCTGCTGCGCCATCTGCTGGCTGAGGAATTCATAGTGCTGCGCCCAGCGCAGGCCTGCGTCTTCCGCTGCCTCATTCGAGTAGAGCGAAATGCCCAGTTCACGGTAGATTTCACGGCGAAATGCCGGGGGAACAACCAGCTGCGTACCGTCCTCCAGCTGCAGCTTATCGGTCATCAGCATACGCACTTCGTAGGCCAGGACCTTATTAAACTGCTGGAGGCTCGGCAGGATCGCAAAGTTCAGCACCACCAGGTAGGTCGTCACCAGGCTGACGAACAGCAGGGTGACGATCAGCAGCAGGGTGCGGGCAAATGAGCTTCGCGGCGAGAAGCGCATTCGCCTCATGCTTTAGAGCCGTCCGGGACAAATACGTAGCCCAGACCCCACACGGTCTGAATATAACGAGGATGCGCCGGATCTTCTTCTACCATGCGGCGCAGGCGGGAGATCTGCACGTCGATGGAGCGTTCCATTGCGGAGTATTCGCGACCGCGCGCCAGGTTCATCAGCTTATCGCGGGAAAGCGGCTCGCGCGGGTGGCTGACCAGCGCTTTCAGTACGGCAAACTCGCCGCTGGTGAGCGGCATTGGCTCATCTTCACGGAACATCTCGCGCGTGCCGAGGTTCAGCTTGAACTTGCCGAAGGCAATCACCGCTTCTTCCTGAGACGGCGCGCCCGGCAGCTCGTTCGCCTGACGGCGCAGCACGGCGCGAATACGCGCCAGCAGCTCGCGCGGGTTAAACGGTTTTGGAATGTAGTCATCCGCGCCGATTTCGAGGCCCACAATACGGTCAACCTCTTCACCCTTCGCCGTCACCATAATGATTGGCATCGGGTTGCTCTGGCTGCGCAGACGGCGGCAGATAGAAAGCCCGTCTTCACCCGGCAGCATCAGGTCGAGAACCATCAGGTGGAAAGATTCGCGGGTCAGCAGACGGTCCATCTGCTCAGCGTTCGCGACGCTACGAACCTGGAAGCCCTGCTCGGTCAGATAACGCTCAAGCAGCGCGCGCAGGCGCATGTCGTCATCCACGACCAGAATTTTGTAGTTCTCTTGCATTGTGTGTACTCCCAAAGGTTCGGATAGTCTTTGTAACAGCGTATTCTAAAAAAGTGCACGTATTCGACCAGTTAATTCTGGTATAAATTCTAGTCGAAATTGTTACAAAGCATATTTAACAGCAGCTTATCTGTTCATTTCATCACATAAATCATTATTAATCTTGTCTGTTACACTGTGCGCTACGTATTGTGCGCAAAGACAGTTAACCGGCATTAAAGGCTGCATCATGAAAACGCCCCTGATCACCCGCGAAGGGTACGAGAAGCTCAAAAAAGAGATGGATTACCTGTGGCGCGAAGAACGTCCTGAGGTGACCAAAAAGGTGACCTGGGCGGCCAGCCTGGGCGATCGCAGCGAGAACGCGGACTACCAGTACAATAAAAAGCGCCTGCGCGAAATTGACCGCCGGGTACGCTACCTGACCAAATGTCTTGAGAATCTGAAAATTGTCGATTACTCCCCGCAGCAGGAGGGCAAAGTGTTCTTCGGCGCGTGGGTGGAGATTGAAAACGACGACGGTGACACCCTGCGTTTTCGCATTGTCGGCTACGATGAAATTTTTGGTCGTAAAGATTACATCTCCATCGACTCCCCGATGGCCCGCGCGCTGCTGAAAAAGGAAGTGGGTGACCTGGCCGTCGTTCAGACCCCAGCGGGTGAAGCCAGCTGGTACGTTAATGAGATCGTCTACGTAAAATAGTCCGAGAGCGCCCTCCCCGGCTGGCATTTTGCCGTGTCAGCCCGTATAACTATCCCCTGATTTTTGACCCACAAGATGATAAAGCCATGATGAAAGATTCGCTCTGCTGCATTATTGCGGGTGAACTTCAGGCCAGAGCCGAACAGGTAGAAGCTGCCGTTCGCCTGCTTGATGAAGGGAACACCGTGCCGTTTATTGCACGTTATCGTAAGGAAGTCACAGGCGGTCTGGATGACACGCAGCTGCGTAACCTGGAGACCCGTCTGGGCTATCTGCGCGAGCTGGAAGAACGTCGTCAGGCGATCCTTAAATCCATCGGCGAACAGGGCAAGCTGACCGGCGAACTGGAAAGCGCCATTAACGGCACCCTGAGCAAAACCGAACTCGAAGATCTCTATCTGCCGTACAAACCGAAGCGCCGCACCCGCGGGCAGATTGCGATTGAAGCGGGCCTTGAGCCGCTGGCAGACCTGCTGTGGAACGAGCCTTCTCACGACCCGGAAACCGAAGCGGCCAAATTTATCGACGCCGACAAAGGCGTCGCGGACACCAAGGCTGCTCTGGACGGCGCGCGCTACATTCTGATGGAACGCTTCGCGGAAGACGCCGCCCTGCTGGCCAAAGTGCGTGATTATCTGTGGAAGAACGCCCACATCGTCTCTACCGTCGTCGCGGGCAAAGAGGAAGAAGGCGCGAAGTTCCGCGACTACTTCGATCACCACGAACCGATTTCAACCACTCCTTCTCACCGCGCGCTGGCGATGTTCCGCGGGCGCAACGAAGGCGTGCTCCAGCTCTCCCTGAACGCCGACCCGCAGTTTGACGAGCCGCCGAAAGAGAGCCACTGCGAGCAGATTATCATCGACCATCTCGGCCTGCGCCTGAACAACGCCCCGGCGGACAGCTGGCGCAAAGGCGTGGTGAGCTGGACCTGGCGCATCAAGGTGCTGATGCACCTGGAAACCGAGCTGATGGGCACCGTGCGCGAGCGCGCCGAAGATGAAGCGATCAACGTCTTCGCCCGTAACCTGCACGACCTGCTGATGGCTGCCCCTGCGGGCCTGCGCGCCACCATGGGTCTCGATCCGGGCCTGCGTACCGGCGTCAAGGTCGCTGTGGTTGACGGCACCGGCAAGCTGGTCGCCACCGACACCATTTACCCGCATACCGGGCAGGCAGCGAAAGCCGCCGTCGTGGTGGCGGCGCTGTGCGAGAAGTACAACGTGGAGCTGGTTGCCATCGGTAACGGCACCGCATCACGCGAAACCGAGCGTTTCTACCTCGACGTGCAGAAGCAGTTCCCGAAAGTGACGGCACAGAAAGTGATCGTCAGCGAAGCGGGCGCATCGGTCTACTCCGCCTCTGAGCTGGCGGCGCAGGAGTTCCCTGACCTGGACGTTTCCCTGCGCGGTGCGGTCTCCATCGCCCGTCGCCTGCAGGATCCGCTGGCCGAACTCGTGAAGATCGACCCGAAATCCATCGGCGTGGGCCAGTACCAGCACGACGTGAGCCAGACGCAGCTGGCGCGCAAGCTGGACGCGGTAGTGGAAGACTGCGTAAACGCCGTCGGCGTGGATCTGAACACCGCTTCCGTTCCCCTGCTGACCCGCGTGGCGGGCTTAACCCGCATGATGGCGCAAAACATCGTGGCCTGGCGCGATGAGAACGGCCAGTTCCAGAACCGTCAGCAGCTGCTGAAGGTAAGTCGCCTGGGGCCAAAAGCCTTTGAGCAGTGCGCGGGCTTCCTGCGCATCAACCACGGCGATAACCCGCTGGATGCCTCTACCGTTCACCCGGAAGCGTACCCGGTTGTTGAGCGCATCCTGGCCGCGACTCAGCAGGCGCTTAAAGACCTGATGGGCGACAGCGGCGCCCTGCGCAACCTGAAAGCGGTGGACTTCACCGACGACAAATTCGGCGTGCCTACCGTCACCGATATCATCAAAGAGCTGGAAAAACCGGGCCGCGATCCGCGTCCTGAGTTCAAAACGGCGACCTTTGCTGACGGCATCGAGACCATGAACGATCTCCTGCCGGGCATGGTGCTGGAAGGCGCGGTGACCAACGTCACCAACTTCGGCGCGTTTGTGGATATCGGCGTGCATCAGGACGGTCTGGTGCATATCTCTTCCCTTGCCGACAAGTTCGTTGAAGACCCGCACACCGTGGTCAAAGCGGGCGACATCGTGAAGGTGAAGGTGCTGGAAGTGGATCTGCAGCGCAAGCGTATTGCCCTGACCATGCGTCTGGACGAGCAGCCGGGCGACACCAACGCGCGCCGTGGCGGCAATGGCGGAGGCCGCGAGCAGCAGCGTCCGGCCGCGAAAGCCGCAAAACCGCGCGGGCGTGACGCCCAGCCTGCGGGCAACAGCGCGATGATGGACGCGCTGGCGGCGGCGATGGGTAAGAAACGCTAAGGCAACAACCCCCTCACCCTAACCCTCTCCCCACAGGGGAGAGGGAACTTGAACACCCTCGCCCCTTTGGGGAGAGGGCCGGGGTGAGCGGAATAAAATCATCCCGAAATATATGAAACCGATTGCACACCCATATTTAAACCGCTATTTATCACTCCATTAACAAATACGTTTTTTATTCCTTCCCGGGTAATTCTGCAAATATTGAGCAAGGTCAATCAGACCGCAAATTAATACGATTAACAACATCCCGTCACATTTTTATTATTGCTGATAAAAACTATTCTCATTATCATCGCAGTGTAGATTATTTAACCTCTCGTGGAATCAGGCATTATGCAATTCACTCCAGACAGTGCATGGAAAATTACCGGTTTTACCCGCGAAATTAGCCCGGCCTATCGGCAGAAGCTGCTGTCACTAGGCATGCTGCCCGGCTCATCATTCCAGGTCGTGCGTGTGGCGCCGTTGGGCGATCCTGTTCATATCGAAACCCGGCGCGTGAATCTGGTTCTGCGCAAAAAAGACCTCGCATTAATTGAAGTTGAATCTTTATCCCGTTAACAAGCCAGCGGTTTCGGTGGGTCTAATACAATGAAAAAATTAACTATTGGCTTAATTGGCAATCCTAATTCCGGCAAGACAACCTTATTTAATCAGTTAACCGGCGCGCGCCAGCGCGTGGGAAATTGGGCAGGCGTAACGGTTGAACGTAAAGAAGGACAGTTCACGACAACGGACAATCAGGTCACCCTGGTTGACCTTCCCGGCACCTATTCCTTAACCACGATTTCATCCCAGACGTCGCTCGACGAGCAAATTGCCTGCCACTATATTCTTGGCGGCGACGCGGATCTGCTGATCAACGTGGTCGACGCCTCTAACCTCGAGCGAAACCTTTACCTGACGCTGCAGCTGCTTGAGCTGGGGATCCCCTGCATCGTGGCGCTTAACATGCTCGACATTGCGGAAAAACAAAAGCTGCGCATCGACGTCGATGCGCTCTCCGCGCGCCTGGGCTGTCCGGTGGTTCCGCTGGTCTCGACCCGCGCTCGCGGTATCGACGCCCTGAAGCTGGCGATTGACCGCCACGCGGGAAACCGCGACGTTGAGCTGGTGCACTACGCCCAGCCGCTGCTGCGCGAAGCCGATCTGCTGGCGCAGGAGATGGACAAAAATATGCCTGCGAAACAGCGTCTCTGGCTCGGCCTGCAGATGCTGGAAGGGGATATCTACAGCCGCGCCTATGCCGGACATGCGGCGGATAAGCTGGACGTGGCCCTCGCCCGTCTCAGCGACGAGCTCGACGACCCGGCGCTGCACATCGCCGATGCGCGTTATCAGGCCATTGCGTCAATTTGCGACGTGGTCAGCAACGCGCTTACCGCAGAGCCCAGCCGCTTTACGGCGGCGGTGGATAAAATTGTGCTCAACCGCTTCCTCGGTTTACCCATCTTCCTGCTGGTGATGTACGTGATGTTCCTTCTCGCGATTAACATCGGCGGCGCGCTGCAGCCGATTTTTGACGCCGGTTCCGTCGCGGTCTTCGTACACGGTATTCAGTGGGTAGGTTACACCCTGCACTTCCCGGAATGGCTGACCATCTTCCTCGCCCAGGGGATCGGCGGCGGTATCAACACCGTGCTGCCGCTGGTGCCGCAGATCGGCATGATGTATCTGTTCCTCTCGTTCCTGGAAGATTCCGGCTACATGGCGCGCGCCGCCTTCGTGATGGACCGCCTGATGCAGGCGCTGGGCCTGCCGGGTAAATCCTTCGTCCCGCTGATCGTCGGCTTCGGCTGTAACGTGCCGTCGGTAATGGGCGCGCGCACCCTGGATGCACCGCGTGAACGTCTGATGACCATCATGATGGCGCCGTTTATGTCCTGCGGCGCGCGTCTGGCAATCTTTGCCGTCTTCGCGGCGGCCTTCTTTGGCCAGCAGGGCGCGCTGGCGGTCTTCTCGCTGTACGTGCTGGGTATCGTGATGGCGATCCTGACCGGATTAATGCTCAAGCACACCATCATGCGCGGTGAAGCGTCACCGTTTGTAATGGAGCTTCCGGTCTATCACGTCCCGCATCTGAAAAGCCTGGCGATCCAGACCTGGCAGCGCCTGAAAGGCTTCGTGCTGCGCGCCGGTAAGGTGATTGTTATTGTCAGTATTTTCCTGAGCGCGCTGAACAGCTTCACCCTCACCGGTCAGGCGGCAGATAACATCAACGACTCTGCCCTCGCCTCCGTCAGCCGCGTCATCACGCCGGTCTTCAAACCGATTGGCGTGCAGGAGGATAACTGGCAGGCAACCGTGGGCCTGTTCACCGGTGCGATGGCGAAAGAGGTGGTCGTCGGGACCCTGAACACGCTCTACACCGCAGAGAACATCCAGGAGCAGGAATTTAACCCGGCGGAGTTTCACCTCGGTGACGAACTGCTGGGTGCCCTTGAGGAAACCTGGCAGAGCCTGAAAGACACCTTCAGCCTGAGCGTGCTGGCGAACCCGATTGAGGCCAGCAAAGGCGACGGCGAAATGGCGACCGGTGCCATGGGCGTGATGGGCGAGAAGTTTGGCAGCGCGTCTGCGGCCTACAGCTACCTCATCTTCGTTCTGCTCTATATTCCGTGCATCTCGGTGATGGGGGCGATTGCCCGCGAGTCCAGCCGCGGCTGGATGGGCTTCTCCATCCTGTGGGGGCTGAATATCGCCTACTCTCTGGCGACGCTGTTTTATCAGACCGTTAACTTCAGCCAGCACCCGCGCTACAGCCTGGTCAGCATCCTGGCGGTCGTGCTGTTTAACGTGATTGTGATTGGCCTGCTGCGCCGGGCGCGGAGCCGCGTTGATATCAACCTGCTGGCAACGCGTAAAACCCCAACCACCTGCTGCAACAGCCCGGCTGGCGACTGTCACTAAGGGGAAAACAGATGGCATCGTTGATTCAGGTTCGTGACCTGCTGGCGCTTCAGGGGCGGATGGAGGCAAAACAGCTCAGCCTCAGCCTGCATACGCCGCAGCCGATGATCGATGCTATGCTGGAGCGCCTGGAAGCGATGGGTAAAGCCGTGCGGATTCAGGAAGAAGCGGAGGGTTGCCTCTCCGGCAGTTGTAAAAGCTGCCCGGAAGGAAAGACCTGCCTCAGGGAGTGGTGGGCACTGCGCTAACAAAGCCGGGCATTGCTGCCCGGCTTTATCGTATTACTTATAGACGTCCGCGGTAGCGCGTACGTTTTTGGTCTGTTTTTCAGCGCTGGTGATGACGTAGTAGGTGCCGCCCAGCTCATCCGCTTTCTTCGACAGCTCTTTTTTTGCGTCCATCGGCGCGGTGGTGTCAGACGTAGAAATCTCACCAACTTTCGTCAGATTCATGCCGGCAACTTTATCTTTTTCCAGCTCTTTTGCCGCAAAAACGCCAAATGACAGTGACCCAATAACCAGAGAAGTGACAATACCTGTAACAAGTTTCATAGCCTGACTCTCCATAGGATTGTTGTTTTTGATTATCGTAGGCAGAACAACCGCAACGACATCTGGAGTATGGTTGCGGTGTGTAACTTTTTCCAGGCAGGATAGAAAATAATCAGTCTAAACGTTGACTTAACGCAACCAGCGCTGAACAAAATTCCGTCGGATGAGAGATAAACGGCGCATGCGCGGCTTTGGCAATCACCTGTGATTCGCTGTCCGGCCAGAGGGAATCCAGAAGCGGAACCACCTTGCGCGGCACCAGCCCGTCGAGATAGCCATAGATGCGCAGGTGCGGCATGCTCAGCCCGGCCAGCGGCTCGCGCAGATCAACCGTTTTCAGGATCTCAAGCCCCCCGTTAAGCACCTCAACGTCCGGCATCGGCAGGGAAAGTACCACCTGCTTCAGCGCTCTTGCATCCTGGCGCGCGGTTTCGGTGCCCATCGTCTGCAAGGCGAGGAATCGCTCGACGGTCCGCTGGAAATCGTCGCTCAGCTGCTGCTGGAAGCCCGCCAGCACGTCAGGTTTGATGCCGGGCCACGCCTCTTGCGCGCTAAAGCATGGCGACGAGGCCACGGTGACCAGCGCCCTAACGCGCTCGGGCCAGGAGAGCGCAATCTGGCTTGCCACCAGCCCGCCCAGGCTCCAGCCCAGCCAGATGGCATTTTGCGGCGCGGCGTCTACAACCTGCTGCGCCATCTCATCAAGCGACATCGCGCCAAAGCCGCGGCTGCGGCCGTAGCCCGGCAGATCGACCAGATGTAACGTAAATTGCGAGGCAAGTTCCTCGCTTATGCAATGCCACACTTCCGCATTCAGGCCCCATCCGTGCAGCAGCACAAGATGGCAATTTCCTGTCCCTACGGTCTGCCACCACAGCGTCTTCATCAGTTACTGTTCTCTTTTTTCACATGGAGGTTGCACATGCTAACAGTGCCTGGCTTGTGCTGGCTATGCAAAATGCCGCTTGCCCTCAGCGCGTGGGGCGTCTGTTCCGTCTGCACGCGCTCGCTGGAAAGACGTATCACAACCTGCCCGCAATGTGGTTTACCGGCGGCGAACCGCGATTTGCCCTGCGGCCGCTGCCTGAAAAAATCCCCGCCGTGGAGCGCGCTGGTGGCCGTGGATGATTATGTTCCGCCGCTGAGCGGGCTTATTCACGCCCTGAAGTTTTCCGGCCAGAGTTCGCTGGCGCAGCCCCTTGCCCGCCTGCTTTTGCTGGCCGTTTTACAGGCGCGACGAACCCGCGCTCTGCCGAAAATCGACATGGTGGTGAATGTCCCCCTATACCGACGCCGGCACTGGCGGCGCGGCTATAATCAAAGCGACCTGCTCTGCCGCCCGCTCGCCCGGTGGCTGGGCTTTCGCTACGATGCCAGCGCGCTTACCCGCGTGCATGCCACCGCCATCCAGCACCAGCTCAACGCCCGGCTTCGCAAAAGAAACCTGAAAAACGCCTTTCGCCTTGAATTGCCGGTCCACGGCCTCCATATCGCCATCGTGGATGACGTCGTCACCACAGGCAGTACCGTTGCTGAACTTTCCCGACTGCTTTTGCAAAGCGGCGCCGCGTCGGTTCAGGTATGGTGTCTGTGCCGTACCTTGTAGCCCTTCTTCAATGGGCGTATGATTATACCCAGGTAATTTAGTCAACTATTAGGCCAAAGCTATGATCCGTATTTCCGATTCTGCACAAGCGCACTTTGCCAAACTGCTGGCAAATCAGGAAGAAGGGACGCAGATCCGCGTGTTTGTGATCAATCCAGGCACTCCGAATGCAGAATGTGGTGTCTCTTATTGTCCTCCGGATGCTGTGGAAGCAACTGACACTGCCCTTAAATTTGAACAGCTCACCGCTTATGTCGATGAACTGAGCGCGCCGTATCTTGAAGATGCGGAGATCGACTTCGTCACCGACCAGCTGGGTTCTCAGCTGACCCTGAAAGCGCCAAACGCCAAAATGCGTAAAGTCTCTGACGATGCCCCGCTGATGGAGCGCGTTGAGTATCTGCTGCAGTCCCAGATCAACCCACAGCTGGCTGGCCACGGCGGTCGCGTTTCCCTGATGGAAATCACGGAAGACGGCCTGGCGATCCTGCAGTTCGGCGGCGGCTGTAACGGTTGCTCCATGGTCGACGTGACCCTGAAAGAAGGGATCGAGAAGCAGCTGCTGAACGAATTCCCGGAACTGAAAGGCGTGCGCGACCTGACAGAGCACCAGCGCGGCGAGCACTCTTACTACTAATTCAGTCCCCGCCCGTATTGCCCGGTAGCGCTACGCGTACCGGGCGTGACTCCCTTGCCTTCCCACCTCGATATGTTGACCTGCGTCTCATAATTCAAATTTTGCCTCGCTGGGTGATTCTCAACCACGATATGTTACCCGTATCATTCTCGTGGGCACTCAACACCCTTATAACAGCCGACTAAACTTAACTGTTTCGCAGGCATCAGTATGAGTGCCGTTAACCACTCTGTTCCCAGTTGGGACAATCGGAATTTGTCGTTGAAACAATGACGTTACCCATAACAATTCAAAGGCCAGGTAAATCATGCCATTAGTCATCGTTGCTATCGGTGTTGTGTTATTACTGCTCTTGATGATCCGTTTCAAAATGAACGGATTTATCGCTCTGGTTCTGGTGGCACTTGCAGTCGGTCTGATGCAGGGGATGCCGCTGGTTAAAGTTATCAGCTCTATCAAAGCCGGTGTCGGCGGCACGCTCGGCAGCCTGGCGCTGATCATGGGCTTCGGCGCCATGCTCGGTAAAATGCTGGCGGACTGCGGGGGCGCGCAGCGTATTGCCACCACGCTTATCGAAAAATTTGGTAAGAAGAACATCCAGTGGGCGGTGGTGTTAACCGGTTTTACCGTCGGTTTCGCGCTGTTCTATGAAGTGGGCTTCGTGCTGATGCTGCCGCTGGTGTTCACCATCGCCGCCGCGGCCAACATCCCGCTGCTGTTCGTGGGTGTGCCAATGGCTGCGGCGCTGTCCGTGACCCACGGCTTCCTGCCGCCGCACCCGGGTCCAACCGCCATCGCCACCATCTTCCACGCCGATATGGGTAAAACCCTGCTGTTCGGTACGATTCTGGCGATCCCGACCGTGATTCTGGCAGGCCCGGTGTATGCCCGCTTCCTGAAAGGCATTGATAAGCCTATCCCGGAAGGTCTGTACAGCGCCAAAACCTTCACCGAAGAAGAGATGCCGGGCTTTGGCGTCAGCGTCTGGACCTCACTGGTACCGGTGATCCTGATGGCGATGCGCGCCGTGGCGGAGATGATCCTGCCGAAAGGCCACGCGTTCCTGGCCGTTGCCGAATTCCTCGGCGACCCGGTGATGGCAACGCTGATTGCGGTGCTGATCGCGATGTTCACCTTTGGTCTTAACCGCGGTCGCTCAATGGATCAGATCAACGACACGCTGACCTCGTCCATCAAAATCATTGCCATGATGCTGCTGATTATCGGCGGTGGCGGTGCGTTCAAGCAGGTGCTGGTCGACAGCGGCGTGGACAAATACATCGCTTCCATGATGCACGAAACCAACATCTCTCCAATCCTGATGGCGTGGTCTATTGCTGCCGTGCTGCGTATCGCGCTGGGGTCTGCAACCGTTGCGGCAATCACCGCGGGCGGTATCGTTGCGCCGCTGATTGCCACCACGGGCGTCAGCCCTGAGCTGATGGTCATTGCGGTAGGTTCCGGCAGCGTGATTTTCTCTCACGTGAACGATCCGGGCTTCTGGCTGTTCAAGGAGTACTTTAACCTGACTATCGGTGAGACCATCAAGTCCTGGTCGATGCTGGAAACCATTATTTCGGTCTGCGGCCTGGTAGGGTGTCTGCTGCTGAATATGGCAATCTGATGCATTAAGTCGGGTGGCGGCTACGCCTTACCCGACCTACTCGATCCATGTAGGCCCGGTAAGCGTAGCGCCGCCGGACAAGAAAAAACCCGCCGCCGGCGGGTTTTTTTATCATTTCTTCGCGACTGCTTTTCGCCGCTTATCCAAATCCTTAATCAGCCTGTTCACCCCGTCATCGGCAAACATCGTCTCAAGCGTTGTGGACAGCTTGCGGCGCCAGTTCTTGTACTGATAGCTGGTGCCCGGAACGTTCACCGGCTCCGCCATATCAATCCAGTCTTCCGGCTGCAGGCCGAGCAGCGCGCTGTTGCTGTCGGCAATATAGCGCTGCAGGCCACGGTTGAGCGTTGGAGTCATCGCCATCAGCGACGCCTTATGTCCGGCACGCTTCGGCAGACAGCCATGCTTGTGCAGCGCATCCAGCAGCCCCTGCTTCGCCAGCTCGCGGTCCTGATACAGTCCGCGCAGAACCTCTTCATCCGGGTACAGCCCCAGCGTTTTGCCGAGGGTCAGGTCGCCGCTTTCCCAGTAGCCTCTGAGCGTAGGAAGATCGTGCGTCGTCGCGACTGCCATTGACTGTTCAGGGTACGCTTTCGGCGCGCGGAAGGTTTTCTCATGGTCGTTTTCAAAATAGAGCACTTTATAGGAGTAGACGCCGCTGTCGCGGAGCTTGCTGACAATTTCCACCGGCACGGTACCGAGATCTTCACCGATCACCATGCACTGATGACGCTTACTCTCCAGCGCCAGGATCGACAGCAGATCGTCCACCGGATACTGCACGTACGCCCCGTGATCGGCCGTTTCACCGTACGGGATCCACCACAGGCGCAGCACGGACATCACGTGGTCAATGCGCAGCGCCCCGCAGTTCTGCATGTTCGCGCGCAAAAGGTCGATAAACGGCTCGTAGGCGCGCGCCGCCATGACGTGCGGATCCATCGGCGGCAGGCCCCAGTTCTGACCGAGCGGGCCGAGGATATCCGGCGGCGCGCCGACGGAGGCTTTCAGGCAGTAGAGCTCACGGTCACACCAGGTTTCCGCCCCCCCTTCCGCCACGCCCACGGCCAGATCGCGATACAGGCCGATCGGCATCTTATAGCCCTGGCTCACCTGCCAGCAGGCGGCAAACTGGCTGTACGCCAGCCACTGCAGCCACAGGTAGAAGTCCACCTCGTCGGCATGATTTTTACAGAAGGCTTTGACTTCCGGGGTATCCACGGTCTGATACGCTTCCGGCCAGACCGGCCAGCCCCAGCGCATTTCGTCCTCTTTCACCTGATACGCGTGCAGCGCATCAAATGCCGCCTGCCAGTAGAGGCTTTCGCCTTCCTGCATCACGAACTGGCGGAAGGCCGCCATCTGCTCGTCGTCGCGCTTCGCAAAGCCTTTCCACGCCAGACGCAGAGCCGCCATTTTCAGCGCGGTCACGCTGGCATAATCTACCCAGTCCGCATCGCGGGCCTGCTTCAGCAGCTGCCGGGTGGTCTCAAGCCTCCACCACGCCTGCGCCTCTTTGCTGTTTTTGAAATCGTCTAACGCGTTAACGTCGATGTAAATCACGTTCAGCCAGCGTCGGGAAGACGGGCTGTACGGGCTGGCGCTTTCCGGGTTGGCCGGATAGAGCGCGTGGATCGGGTTGAGGCCGATAAACGCCCCGCCGCGCTCACCAACAGATGCAAGCATCTTTTTCAGATCGCCAAAGTCGCCGATGCCCCAGTTGCTGTCGGAACGCAGCGTATAAAGCTGCACGCAGGCGCCCCAAAGCTTTTTGCCCTCAAGCAGCGCCTGCGGCTCATAGCAGCGCTTTGGCGCGACGATCACCCGGCAGTGAAAACGCTGCTCGTCCTGGGTGAGCGTCAGGCTGTGATAGCCCTCCGGCAGCTTCGCCGGAAGGTTTAACGTTTTGCCGCCGGTGGCGTGGCCTTTGTGCTGATGCCCCTCTTCGGTGGTGAGCAGCCAGCTAAACTCGCCGCGCCCCTCCACCGCCAGAGGCATCTTTTTGCCTGCGGTAAAGACCTTAACGTTCGGCACCGGCGCAGCCGACGCTTTCGCGTCGGTTTTGTGCATGGCATCCAGCAAACGTCTTTTGGTGTCCGCACCAATAGACTGCGGTTTGCCGTGCGCATTGATGTAACTGAGGCTAATTCCCGCCGCCTGCGCGGCACTGTCCAGACGTTTACTCTCCATCGCGCTTCCTTAGCGTTTTGCCTGCCAGATACGGGCCTGATAATCACGGATTGAGCGGTCAGAGCTGAACATGCCGCAGCGCGCGGTGTTCAGAATGCACGCCCGGGTCCACGCCTCCTGGTCGCGGTACAGCACGTCGACCTGTTTCTGCGCTTCAACGTAGGCCGTGAAGTCCGCCATGACCAGGTACGGGTCGCCGCCGTGTTTGTCCATGCTGTGCAGCATCTGATCAAACGCGTGCTTGTCGCCGTCGCTGTATTTGCCGCTCTCCAGCTCCTTCAGCACCGCATCCAGCACTTTGTCTTTCTTACGCCATTTCACCGGGTCGTAGCCTTTGGCCTTGATGGCTTTCACTTCTTCAACAGTATGGCCGAAGATAAAGATGTTCTCTTCACCGACCTTCTCGGCGATTTCGACGTTCGCACCGTCCAGCGTGCCGACGGTCAGCGCGCCGTTCAGCGCCAGCTTCATGTTGCCGGTACCGGACGCCTCTTTCCCTGCGGTCGAAATTTGCTCAGAGATATCCGCCGCCGGGATCAGCATTTCAGCCGCCGAGACGCAGTAGTCCGGCAAGAACACCACCTTCAGCTTGTCGCCCACTTTCGGATCGCTGTTGATCGCCGCCGCTACCTTATTGATGGCGAGGATAATGTTTTTCGCCAGGTAGTAGCCCGGCGCCGCCTTCGCACCGAACAGGAACACGCGCGGCACGCGGTCTGCCTGCGGGTTCTCGCGGATCTCTTTGTACAGCGCCAGAATGTGCAGCAGGTTCAGGTGCTGACGCTTGTACTCGTGCAGACGTTTGATCTGAATATCGAAAATGGCATTCGGGTTGATCTCAATCCCGGTACGCATTTTCACGAACTCCGCCAGGCGAACCTTGTTCTCCAGCTTGATCGCGCGGTACTGCTCGCGGAACTTCGCGTCGTCGGCGTATTTTTCAAGGTTAATCAGCTGGTCCAGATCGTTGGCCCACTCTTTCTTCAGGGTCTTGTCCAGCAGGCCGGCCAGCAGCGGGTTGCACTGCTTGATCCAGCGGCGCGGCGTGATGCCGTTGGTTACGTTGTGGAATTTGGTCGGCCACAGCTGGTGATATTCCGGGAACAGGTCTTTCACCACCAGATCGGAGTGCAGCGCCGCCACGCCGTTCACCGCAAAGCCGCTCACCACGCACATGTTCGCCATGCGCACCTGTTTGTCGTGCACCACCGCCAGCTTGGCCCAGACGGCTTTGTCGCCCGGCCAGGTTTTCTCCACCAGCACTTTAAACTGGTCGTTAATCTTGTTGATGATCTGCATGTGGCGCGGCAGCAGCGTTTTCACCAGCTTCTCATCCCAGCACTCGAGCGCTTCCGGCATCAGGGTGTGGTTGGTGTAGGCGAAGGTGCGGCTGGTGATGGCCCAGGCGTCGTCCCAGCTCAGCTGATGCTCGTCGATCAGCACGCGCAGCAGTTCCGGGATGGCAATGGTCGGGTGCGTGTCGTTCAGCTGAATCACTTCGAAGTCCGGCAGCTGTGCCAGCTTGCGGCCCGCCAGGTGGTGACGGCGCAGAATATCCGCCACGGAGCAGGCGCACTGGAAGTACTGCTGCATCAGACGCAGCTTTTTACCCGCCAGATGGTTGTCGTTCGGGTAGAGGACTTTGGTCAGCTTCTCGGCGTCGATGCCCTGCTGCTCGGCGCGCAGGAAATCGCCGTCGTTGAATTTGGTCAGGTTGAACGGATGCGCGTGCTTCGCCTGCCACAGACGCAGCGGCTGCGCCACGCCGTTACGGTAGCCGAGCACCGGCAGATCCCAGGCTTCACCGGTAATAGTAAACGCCGGTTCCCAGAGCCCCTGCTTCGTCACTTTCCCGCCGATGCCGACCTGCACGTCCAGCTGCGCGTTGTGGCGGAACCACGGGTAGGTATTGCGGTGCCAGTCGTCCGGCGCTTCCATCTGATGGCCGTCGGCAAACGATTGACGGAACAGGCCGTACTGGTAGTTCAGGCCATAGCCAATCGCCGACTGGCCGACCGTTGCCATAGAGTCAAGGAAACAGGCCGCCAGACGGCCCAGACCGCCGTTGCCCAGCGCCGGGTCAATCTCTTCTTCCAGCAGGTCGGTCAGGTTAATGTCGTGCTCTTTCAGCACGTCACCCACCTCCTGATACCAGCCGAGGTTCAGCAGGTTGTTGCCGGTCAGACGGCCAATCAGGAATTCCATCGAGATATAGTTAACGTGACGCTGGCCTTTGACGGGCTTCGCCACGGGTTGAGCATCCAGCTGCTCTGCGAGCGCCCCGCTCACCGCCTGCCACCACTGGTGAGGCGTCATCTCGTTTGCAGCATGAAGGCCAAAACGCTGCCACTGACGCGTCAGGGCAGCCTGGAATTGAGCTTTGTTGAAGGTAGGCTGTGACATAGGGGATCGGCATCCTTTAGAAAGAAAACACAAGTTGGCGCTAGTGTGCCTGGCTCATTTCCCCTCTTCCTCCTCCCGTGGGGGATTAGACAGGGAGGAGTAGCGGGGATGAGCATAAAAGTGTGATCGAGGCCACTCTGAGAGCATAGCCGGAGTGTGCCCGGAAGATAAAAAAGTAACCGGGGAGAATGTCAAAGAAATGAAATGCGGTTTCGGGTGAAATTAATCCGCGCGGAAATGATTGCTTACGGAGAATAATATTTCAGCAATCGGGTCACACCTAAGGAGATTATTAATCCCGCTCAACTTTACCCGCAGTTTATTAAATTCGACGTCATTATACCTTTCTGAAACCAGTTTCAGCCCAGCCGTGCGACAGCCATACAAGCCAGCATTGACGCGGCATCAAAGCCTTTTCAAAAAAGTTCCAGTACTGGCCGGAATGTTTTGTGACAGAGTGCAAATTCAGAGCCACAAAAGCCAGACATAACTTGCAATAGTTCTCTTTCTGACCGACCTTATAGCTATTAATTACGAAGCGCAAAAAAAATAAATTCTCTCGTTCCCCACAGTGAAGTGAAACCTATGTTGATTCCGTCTAAATTAAGTCGCCCGGTTCGTCTTGACCATACAGTGGTCCGCGAGCGTCTGTTGGCTAAACTTTCCGGCGCGCATAATTTCCGACTGGCGCTGGTTACGAGCCCTGCAGGTTATGGAAAAACAACGCTCATTTCGCAATGGGCCGCAGGTAAGAGCGATCTTGGCTGGTACTCCCTTGACGAGGGCGATAACCAGCAAGAGCGTTTTGCCAGCTATCTGATTGCCGCTATTCAACAGGCAACCAACGGACACTGCGTCGCCAGCGAGGCAATGGTGCAAAAGCGCCAGTACGCCAGCCTGTCCTCACTTTTCTCTCAGCTGTTTATCGAACTGGCCGAATGGCATCGCCCGCTGTACGTGGTGATTGATGACTATCATCTGATCACGAACCCGGTTATCCACGAGTCGATGCGCTTCTTCCTGCGCCATCAGCCGGAAAACCTGACCTTAGTGGTGCTGTCACGCAACCTGCCGCAGTTGGGAATCGCCAACCTGCGCGTGCGCGATCAGCTTCTGGAAGTGGGCAGCCAGCAGCTGGCCTTTACCCACCAGGAAGCAAAACAGTTCTTTGACTGCCGCCTGACCTCGCCGATTGAGGCCGCTGAAAGCAGCCGCCTGTGTGATGACGTCGCGGGCTGGGCCACGGCGCTACAGCTGATTGCCCTCTCTGCCCGGCAAAACAACAGCCCGACGCACCAGTCTGCGCGTCGTCTGGCCGGCATCAACGCAAGCCATCTTTCGGATTACCTGGTGGATGAGGTGCTGAACAGCGTCGATCCCTCCACCCGCAATTTCCTGCTGAAAAGCTCCCTGCTGCGCTCCATGAACGACGCGCTGATTGTGCGCGTAACAGGCTGTGAAAACGGTCAGCTGCAGCTGGAAGAGATTGAACGTCAGGGCCTGTTCCTGACGCGCATGGACGACCCCGGCGAGTGGTTCAGCTACCACCCGCTGTTTGGCAGCTTCCTGCGCCAGCGCTGCCAGTGGGAGCTGGCAACGGAATTGCCGGAAATCCACCGCGCCGCCGCCGAAAGCTGGATGGCGCAAGGCTTCCCGAGCGAGGCCATTCACCACGCGCTTGCCGCCGGTGACGCCAGCATGCTGCGCGATATCCTGCTGAACCACGCGTGGGGGCTGTTTAATCACAGCGAACTGACGCTGCTGGAAGAGTCGTTGAAAGCCCTGCCGTGGGAGAGCCTGCTGGAGAACCCGCGCCTGGTGCTGCTCCAGGCCTGGCTGATGCAGAGCCAGCACCGCTACAGCGAAGTGAATACCCTGCTGGCGCGCGCCGAGCAGGAGATGGAAAGCGAAATGGATATCACCCTGCACGGCGAATTTAACGCCCTGCGGGCGCAGGTCGCGATTAACGACGGCGATGCGGATGAAGCGGAACGGCTGGCGATGGTCGCGCTGGACGAGCTGCCGCTGGCAAATTTCTACAGCCGGATTGTGGCCACCTCGGTACACGGCGAAGTGCTGCACTGCAAGGGCGAGCTGACGCGCTCCCTTTCGCTGATGCAGCAAACCGAGCAGATGGCGCGCCGCCATGATGTCTGGCACTACGCCCTGTGGAGCCTGATCCAGCAAAGCGAGATTTTATTCGCACAGGGGTTCCTGCAGGCCGCCTGGGAAAATCAGGAAAAAGCGTTCCAGCTGATTCGTGAACAGCACCTGGAACAGCTGCCGATGCACGAGTTCCTGTTGCGTATTCGCGCTCAGCTGCTGTGGGCATGGTCGCGTCTGGATGAAGCAGAAAGCTGCGCCCGTCAGGGTGTGAACGTGCTCTCTGGCTTCCAGCCTCAGCAGCAGTTGCAGTGTCTGGCCCTGCTGGTGCAGTGCTCGCTGGCGCGCGGCGATCTGGATAACGCCCGCAATCACCTTAACCGTCTGGAAAACCTGCTCGGCAACGGTCAGTACCACAGCGACTGGGTATCGAACGCCGACAAGGTTCGGGTAATTTACTGGCAGATGACGGGGGACAAAAAATCCGCCGCCAACTGGCTGCGTCAGACGCCTAAACCAGAATTTGCCAATAACCACTTCCTGCAAAGCCAGTGGCGCAACATTGCCCGCGTGCAGATCCTGCTGGGTGACTTTGAGCCTGCCGAAATTGTGCTGGAAGAGTTAAACGAAAACGCCCGCAGCCTGCGTCTGATGAGCGATGTGAACCGCAACCTGCTGCTGTTAAACCAGCTTTACTGGCAGGCCGGGCGTAAAAACGACGCCCAGCGCGTGCTGCTGGAAGCCCTGCAGCTGGCGAACCGCACCGGGTTTATTAGCCACTTCGTGATTGAAGGTGAAGTGATGGCGCAGCAGCTGCGCCAGCTGATTCAGCTCAACACGCTGCCGGAGCTGGATCAGCATCGCGCCCAGCGCATCCTGCGCGAGATTAACCAGCATCATCGCCACAAGTTTGCGCATTTCGACGAGAACTTTGTTGAACGCCTGCTGAACCACCCGGAAGTGCCGGAGCTTATCCGCACCAGCCCGCTCACCCAGCGCGAATGGCAGGTGCTGGGGCTGATCTATTCAGGCTACAGCAACGAGCAGATTGCCGGAGAGCTGGCGGTGGCGGCAACCACCATCAAAACGCACATCCGAAATCTGTATCAGAAGCTGGGCGTGGCGCACCGTCAGGACGCGGTGCAGCATGCGCAGCAGCTGTTGAAGATGATGGGGTATGGGGTGTAGATCCCTGCGGTCTGATGCCCTCACCCGGGCCCTCTCCCACAGGGAGAGGGGGAAAGGCTTTTCAACACAACTCTAACTGCACATTATTATCTTTAATCACCTGCATCACGCCCGCCGGCGGCATCACGTCGGTGTAGACCGCATCCACCATGCTGATGCTGCCCATGTTCACCATCGCGTTACGTCCAAACTTCGAATGGTCCACCACCAGCATCACGTGACGTGAGTTCTCAATAATCGCGCGCTTGGTGCGCACCTCGTGGTAATCAAACTCCAGCAGCGAGCCGTCGCTGTCGATGCCGCTGATCCCCAGGATGCCGAAGTCGAGGCGGAACTGAGAGATAAAATCGAGCGTCGCTTCGCCGATGATCCCACCGTCGCGGCTGCGCAGCTCGCCGCCCGCGAGGATGATGCGGAAATCGTCTTTCTGCATCAGGGTGTTAGCGACGTTCAGGTTGTTGGTCACCACGCGCAGGTTCTCGTGATCCAGCAGGGCATGGGCGACCGCTTCCGGCGTGGTGCCGATGTCAATAAAAAGCGTCGCGCCGTTCGGGATCTGGCTCGCCACTTTACGCGCAATACGCTCTTTCTCTGCCGTCTGCGTGGCTTTACGGTCGTGCCAGGAGGTGTTGACCGAGCTGGACGGCAGCGCCGCTCCGCCGTGGTGGCGCAAAATACGGTTCTGATCGGCCAGATCGTTCAGGTCACGACGGATGGTTTGCGGGCTGACGGCAAACTGCTCGACCAGCTCTTCGGTGCTGACGTATCCCTGCTTTTTGACCAGTTCGATAATGGCGTCATGACGTTGTGTTTGTTTCATCAATTATCCCTGAGAATTATGTTCGTTTTCGCGCATGGAGCGTGTCGGCAAGCGCCATTGCCAGCCCGACCGCGAGGCCGGTGACGTGTGCACCATTGGCGATAGACATACCAAACAGATCAAACCATCCGGCAATTAGCCATATTAACGCAAAGGCTATTAATCCGCGTTGTAAATAGATGCCGCTTTCCGGGTCGCGCTCCCCGCGAAGCCAGACGTAGCCCATCAGAGCGTAGACGACACCCGACAGCCCGCCGAACCACGGGCCGCTGAATTTATGCTGCACATAGCCGCTCAGCAGGGCGCTAATCACGGTGATGACAATCAGCTTGCCGCTGCCGAGCCGCTTCTCAACGATACCGCCGAGATACCACCACCACAGCAGGTTAAAGAGGATGTGCATCACCGAAAAGTGCATCAGCGCGTGGGTAAAGTAGCGCCAGACGTCAAAATCCAGCGACGGATCGTACGGCCACGCCAGCGCGATCATCACGCTCTGGTCGCCCACCACGTTCATAATAATGAAGACGATAATGCAGGCCGCCATCAGCAGCAGCGTAAACGGGCCCGCGCGCTCGCGAATCGTGGCAAGGAAGGGAAAGCGGCTATAGTGCAGTCCGCTGCCGGTCTGGCCGGATTGCCAGCTCGCCGCCAGATAGCGCGGGTCGCCGGGATTCTCAAGAAAACGCGCCAGCTCCTCGTTGACCCGCCCTGCCTGGCTCTCATCGGCCAGCCAGACGTCGGTCTGAGTATGTTGCTGAATGGTCAGAATAACGCCCTGCGTCGCCATATAGTCGACAAACGCCTGGGCGACGCGCGGGTTGGTAAAAGAGGTGATCATCAACATGGGCAGCGGTCGCTTATTTCCACACAAAAGGGAACAGTATAGCGGGATTAGCGCTCAAACGCGTATTCCACTTCTGCCGGGAAATGACGATGCCAGGCATCGAAGCCGCCGTCGACGCTGTATACCGCGTCATAGCCTTGCTGAATCAGGTACTGCGCCGCGCCTTTGCTGCTGTTGCCGTGGTAGCACATGACCATGACCGGCGTTTCGAAGTCGTTATCGCGCATAAACGCGCCCAGCGTGTCGTTGGTGAGATGGAACGCGCCCGGCGTGTGGCCCATCGCAAAACTCTGCGGGTCGCGGATGTCCACCAGCACCGCTTTTCCCTGGTGCATCTTCTGGTGGGCTTCTTCTACGTTAATACATTCAAACTGATCCATGGTGCTCTCTTTACAGTGGTCAACGACAAGATTTTACCCCGTAGTGTACGTCCTGGCGGCGGGTAAACGCCATTATGTTATCCATATCACTCTAAATTGTTTTTTTGATGTTACCAAAAGCGCGTTCCTTTGCTATTATGAGCGATATCGAACATTTTTGAGCTTTAACGAAAGTGCATGAGGGTGCTATGGAAACCAAAGATCTGATTGTGATAGGCGGTGGCATCAACGGTGCCGGTATTGCGGTTGATGCCGCAGGACGCGGTTTATCCGTGCTGATGCTGGAAGCTAACGATCTCGCCTGCGCGACGTCGTCCGCCAGCTCCAAGCTGATCCACGGTGGCCTGCGCTACCTGGAACACTACGAATTCCGCCTGGTCAGCGAAGCGCTGGCCGAACGCGAAGTGCTGCTGAAAATGGCTCCGCATCTGGCGATCCCGATGCGCTTCCGCCTGCCTCACCGACCGCACCTGCGTCCGGCGTGGATGATCCGCATCGGCCTGTTTATGTACGATCACTTGGGTAAACGCACCAGCCTGCCAGGTTCGAACGGTTTGCGTTTTGGCTCAGAATCGGTCCTTAAGCCGGAGATCGTGCGCGGTTTCGAATATTCCGACTGCTGGGTGGACGACGCGCGCCTGGTGCTGGCGAATGCGCAGATGGTCGAGAAGAAAGGCGGCGAGGTGAAAACCCGCACCCGCGCGACCGCCGCCCGTCGTGAAAACGGCCTGTGGATTGTTGAAGCGGAAGACATTGATACCGGCGAAAAATTCAGCTGGAAAGCGCGCGGTCTGGTGAACGCCACCGGCCCGTGGGTGAAGCAGTTCTTCGACGACGGCATGCATCTGCCTTCCCCGTACGGCATCCGCCTGATCAAAGGCAGCCACATTGTGGTGCCGCGCGTGCATACCCAGAAGCAGGCCTACATTCTGCAAAATGAAGATAAACGCATCGTGTTTGTGATCCCGTGGATGGACGAGTTTTCGATCATCGGCACTACCGACGTGGAGTACAAAGGCGATCCGAAAAACGTTGAGATCGACGAGAGCGAAGTGAACTACCTGTTGAAAGTGTATAACGCGCACTTTAAGAAACAGCTGTCACGCGATGACGTGGTCTGGACCTACTCCGGCGTGCGTCCGCTGTGCGATGACGAGTCTGACTCACCGCAGGCCATCACCCGCGACTACACGCTCGATATACACGACGTAGACGGTCAGGCACCGCTGCTGTCGGTGTTTGGCGGCAAGCTGACCACCTACCGCAAGCTGGCCGAGCACGCGCTGGAAAAACTGGCGCCGTACTATAAAGGTATTGGCCCGGCGTGGACCAAAGAGGCGGTACTGCCCGGCGGAGATATCGGCGGAAACCGCGACGATTACGCCGCGAAGCTGCGCCGTCGCTTCCCGTTCATTACCGAAGGGATGGCGCGCCACTACGCCCGCACCTACGGCAGCAATACCGAGCTGTTCCTGGGCGACGCGAAATCGCTTGCCGATCTGGGTGAACATTTCGGCCACGAGCTGTACGAGGCCGAGCTGCGCTACCTGGTCGAGCACGAGTGGGTTCGCCGCCTGGAAGATGCCATCTGGCGTCGTACTAAAGAAGGGATGTGGCTTAACGCCGAGCAGCAGTCTCGCGTGGCGCAGTGGCTGCAGCAGCATGCGGGAAAGCGTGAGCTTTCGCTGGCGTCTTAATACGATCGGTGCGGGCTGATGCCCCCTCACCCTAACCCTCTCCCCAAAGGGAAGAGGGGACTTTAACACCCTCTCCCGTTCGGGGAGAGGGCTGGGGTGAGGGGTTGTTTTTACAACCGCACCGGATCAATATGCCAGATATTCTCGGCATACTCCTTGATGGTCCTGTCAGACGAGAAATACCCCATGTTGGCGATGTTATGCATCGCCGCGCTGGTCCACTTCTCCTGCTGGCGGTACAGCTCGTCCACTTTATCCTGGCAGTCCACGTAGCTGCGATAATCCGCCAGCACCTGGTAGTGGTCGCCAAAGTTAATCAGCGAATCCACCAGATCGCGATAGCGGCCCGGCTCGTCGGGGCTGAACACACCGGTCGCAATCTGCGTCAGGACCTGACGTAACTCCTCATCCCCTTCGTAGAACTCACGCGGGGAGTAGCCTTTCCTGCGCAGCGCCTCCACTTCTTCAGTGGTATTACCGAAGATAAAGATATTCTCTTCCCCTACGTGCTCCAGCATCTCGACGTTCGCCCCGTCCAGGGTGCCGATGGTCAGCGCGCCGTTAAGGGCAAACTTCATGTTGCTGGTGCCGGACGCTTCCGTTCCCGCCGTGGAGATCTGCTCGGAGAGATCTGCCGCCGGGATGATCAGCTGCGCCAGGCTCACGCTGTAGTTCGGGATGAATACCACCTTCAGCTTGTCGCCAATCTCCGGATCCTGGTTCACCACCTTCGCCACGTCGTTAATCAGGTGAATAATGTGCTTCGCCATGTAGTAGGCGGAAGCCGCCTTACCGGCGAAGATCTTCACGCGCGGCACCCACTCTGCGGTCGGATCGGCCTTAATGCGGTTGTAGTGGGTGATCACGTGCAGCACGTTCATCAGCTGACGCTTGTACTCGTGGATGCGCTTGATCTGCACATCAAACAGCGCCTTCGGGTTTGCGACCACGTTGAGGTGCATTGCCAGCCAGACCGCCAGACGTTTCTTGTTCAGCAGCTTGGCTTCCCGCACGGCCTTGTTCACCGTCGGGAAATCAATATGCTGCTTAAGCTCGCTCAGCTGGCTCAAATCGGTGCGCCAGGTGCGGCCGATATTCTCATCCAGCACGTCGGAGAGCGGCTGGTTGGCCAGCGCCAGCCAGCGGCGCGGCGTGACGCCGTTAGTGACGTTGCAGAAGCGCGTCGGGAAGATCTTCGCGAAGTCAGCGAACAGGGACTGCACCATCAGGTTCGAGTGCAGTTCGGACACCCCGTTGACCTTGTGGCTGATCACCACCGCCAGCCAGGCCATGCGCACGCGACGACCGTTGGATTCAT
The DNA here is from genome assembly GCF_034107265.1 of Enterobacter sp. 168J2. Taxonomy (NCBI): domain Bacteria; kingdom Pseudomonadati; phylum Pseudomonadota; class Gammaproteobacteria; order Enterobacterales; family Enterobacteriaceae; genus Enterobacter; species Enterobacter sp. 168J2. Next base: position 83,019 of record NZ_JAWNEB010000007.1, read on the forward strand.
CAATGATCGAGGCACGGCTCAGCAGGCCGGTATCGTTCGGGTACTGCTCCTGCAGCGTCTTGAGGAAGTAGTCGTTGATCTCAAAGATAATCTGCAGGTGGCGCGGCAGAATTTTGCCGAGCATGTCCACCGGCCAGGTCTCCAGCGCTTCGCTCATCAGGGTGTGGTTGGTGTAGGAGAACACCTGGCACGTCACCTCAAACGCGTCGTCCCAGCTGAACTTATGCTCGTCGATCAGCAGGCGCATCAGCTCGGGAATGGAGAGCACCGGGTGAGTGTCGTTGAGGTGAATCGCGGTTTTCTCCGCCAGGTTGGCGTAGGTTTTGTGCAGCTGATGGTGGCGGCTGAGGATGTCCTGAATCGTCGCGGAGACGAGGAAATACTCCTGACGCAGGCGCAGCTCGCGCCCGGAGTAGGTTGAGTCATCCGGGTACAGCACGCGGGAGACGTTCTCTGAGTGGTTTTTATCTTCCACCGCCGCAAAGTAGTCGCCCTGGTTAAATTTACCGAGGTTGATCTCGCTGCTCGCCTGGGCGTTCCACAGGCGCAGCGTGTTGGTCGCATCGGTGTCGTAGCCGGGGATGATCTGGTCATAGGCCACGGCGAGGATCTCTTCGGTTTCCACCCAGCGGGATTTTTTCCCTTCCTGCTGGATACGCCCGCCAAAGCGCACCTTGTAGCGCGTGTTGTGGCGCTTGAATTCCCACGGGTTGCCGTACTCCAGCCAGTAGTCCGGAGACTCTTTCTGACGGCCATCAACGATGTTCTGCTTGAACATGCCGTAGTCGTAGCGAATGCCGTACCCGCGGCCCGGCAGCGCCAGCGTCGCCAGCGAGTCGAGGAAGCAGGCGGCAAGACGCCCCAGCCCCCCGTTGCCCAGCCCCGGGTCGTTCTCTTCGTCAATCAGCTCTTCTAAATCCAGCCCCATCTCTTCCAGCGCGGTTTTAACGTCGTCGTAGATACCGAGCGACAGCAGCGCGTTGGAGAGGGTGCGGCCAATCAAAAATTCCATCGACAGGTAGTAAACCTGCCGCGTCTCCTGCGAAAGCTGGGCGCGGTTAGAGCGCAGCCAGCGTTCGACCATGCGGTCACGCACCGCAAACAGGGTAGCGTTCAGCCACTCGTGCTTGTTGGCGATGACCGGATCTTTCCCGATGGTGAACATCAGCTTGTAGGCGATGGAGTGCTTTAACGCCTCAACGCTGAGCGTGGGTGAAGAGTAGCTAAATGGAGCGTTCATATCAGTAACTTCGCCTCGTTACATCAAGCGTTGATAGAGATCGCGGTACGACTGCGCCGCAACGTGCCAGCTAAAGTCCATGGACATCGCCTGACGCTGAACGTAACGCCACAGGGATGGACGGGACCACAAGACGAAAGCACGCCGAATCGCCCGAAGCAGCGACCAGGCATTACTGTCTTCAAAGACAAACCCGCTGGCGATGCCGTCCGCCAGGTTTTCCAGAGAGCTATCCGACACCGTATCCGCCAGCCCGCCCGTGCGGCGCACCAGCGGCAGCGTGCCGTATTTCAGGCCGTAGAGCTGCGTCAGGCCGCAAGGTTCGAAACGGCTCGGCACCAGAATCACGTCCGCGCCGCCCATAATGCGGTGCGAGAACGCTTCGTGATAGCCAATCTGCACGCCCACCTGCCCCGGATGTTCCGCGGCGGCGGCGAGGAACCCTTCCTGCAGCACCGGGTCGCCCGCGCCGAGCAGCGCCAGCTGTCCGCCCTGCTCCAGTAAACCGGGCAGCGCCTCCAGCACCAGATCCAGCCCCTTCTGGCTGGTCAGGCGGCTGACCACCGCAAACAGCGGCACCTTGTCGTTGACCTTCAGCCCCATCGCAATTTGCAGCTGGCGTTTGTTTTCCGCTTTGTCTTCTACGGAGTCGCGGCCATAGCGCGCGGCCAGCAGGAGATCGGTTTCCGGGCTCCAGATCTGCTCATCCACGCCGTTCAGAATGCCCGACAGGCGGCCTTCACGATGGCGCTGCTGCAGCAATCCTTCCAGACCGTAGCCAAACTCCGGCTGGGTGATTTCACGCGCGTAGGTGGGGCTCACCGCCGTGATGTGGTCGGCGTAGTACAGCCCGGCCTTCAGGAACGAAATTTGCCCGTTGAACTCCAGCCCGTGCATGTTATAGAACGACCATGGCAGATCGATGTCATTCATATGATGCGCGTAGTACATGCCCTGATACGCCAGGTTGTGGACCGTAAACACCGATTTTGCCGGATGCCCTTTTGCCGCCAGATACGCAGGCGCCAGCCCGGCGTGCCAGTCGTGCGCGTGCACCACATCCGGACGCCAGAACGGATCCAGCCCGACGGCCATCTCCGCCCCCACCCAGCCGAGCAGCGCAAAGCGCAGCACGTTGTCGGTATAGGCGAACAGGTTCGTATCGTGATACGGGCTGCCCGGACGGTCGTACAGGTGCGGCGCGTCGATCAGGTAGATCCCTACGCCGTTGTAATGCCCAAACAGCAGGGTGATGCGTCCGGCAAACGTTTCACGGCGGGTCACGACCTTTGCATCAGGTATGCCGCGCCGGATATCCGGGAAGGCGGGCAGCAGGACTCGGGTATCCACCCCGCCAGCGATTTGCGCCGCGGGTAATGCACCAAGAACATCCGCCAGGCCGCCCGTTTTTAACAACGGGAACATCTCAGAACATACGTGTAAAACCTGCATCATCGCTCCTGTTTGATCTGCAGCTTCCGCAACATTTCCCGTGTGACTAACACGATCCCCTCCTCAGAACGGTAGAAGCGACGCGCGTCTTCTTCCGCGTTTTCACCAATCACCATTCCCTCAGGAATGACGCAGGCGCGGTCGATCACGCAGCGACGCAGACGACACGAACGCCCTACCCAGACATCCGGCAGCAGAACCGCCGAATCGATATTACAGAATGAGTTTATACGCACGCGCGGGAACAGCACGGACTGCACCACCACAGAACCGGAGATGATGCACCCGCCAGAGACCAGCGAGTTCAGCGTCATGCCGTGGCTGCCGGAGCGGTCCTGAACAAACTTCGCCGGCGGCAGGGATTCCATGTGGGTACGAATCGGCCAGTTCTGGTCGTACATATCCAGCTCAGGCGTCACGGACGCCAGATCGAGGTTGGCTTTCCAGTACGCTTCCAGGGTTCCCACATCGCGCCAGTAAGGCTCCGCATTCGGGTCGGACTGCACGCAGGACAATGGGAAAGGATGTGCATAGGCCATGCCAGCTTTGGTAATTTTCGGGATGATGTCTTTACCGAAGTCGTGGCTGGAGCTTTCGTCTTTGTCGTCTTCTTCCAGCAGCTCATAAAGATAATCTGCATCAAAGACATAGATCCCCATGCTGGCGAGCGATTTGGTGTCATCCCCCGGCATGGTTGGTGGGTTCGCCGGTTTTTCAACGAAGTCGATAATCTTGTCGTCCGCATCCACGTGCATCACGCCAAACGCCGTCGCCTCGGCAACGGGCACCGGCAGACACGCCACGGTGCAGCGCGCCCCTTTTTCGACGTGGTCGATCAGCATGTGCGAGTAATCCTGCTTGTAGATGTGGTCACCCGCGAGGATTACGATGTATTCCGCGCTGTAGCGGCGAATGATGTCGAGGTTCTGGGTCACGGCATCCGCCGTGCCGCGGTACCAGTTCTCACCGTGAACGCGCTGCTGCGCCGGTAGCAGATCGACAAACTCGTTCATCTCTTCGCTGAAGAATGACCAGCCGCGCTGGATATGCTGCACCAGGGTGTGCGACTGGTACTGCGTAATGACGCCAATGCGGCGAATGCCCGAGTTCAGGCAGTTTGAGAGCGCAAAGTCGATAATGCGGAACTTACCACCAAAGTGAACGGCCGGCTTGGCGCGCTTGATGGTCAAATCTTTCAGACGGGTACCACGCCCGCCCGCGAGTATCAGGGCAACGGTTTTTAATGGTAGCTGGCGTGCCAACATTAACGGATCGTTCTTCTCTAATCTAACCATGACTAACTCCTTTTTTATCATCTTTGGAATACGCACACTCCGTGCGCAGGCCCGTGCCAGACAGCCATTACTACCGGATTATCCGCTCCGGCAAAGGGGGGAACAGCTCGCCACTCCCCGTCAGGTAAAACAATCTCTGCGACGTCGTCCGTCGCGTTCAGCGTCACCAGCCACTTATCCGAGAGCAGGATTTGCAGGCAGGTGATGCCGTGTTGCCACTCTTGCGCGCTCAACGGCTGCGCGTCTTTATTCAGCCAGCTAACGTTGCCGTCGCCCTCTTCCCACCAGCTGTCGGCGGTAAGGGCGGGGATCTGCTGGCGAAGGTGGATCAGCGCCGCGGTGAAATGGGTCAATCCGCTGTTCGCCTCTCCCCAGTCGAGCCAGGTTAAGGTGTTGTCCTGGCAATAGGCGTTGTTGTTACCGTGCTGGCTGTGGCCGTGCTCGTCGCCCGCCAGCAGCATCGGCGTGCCCTGCGACAGCAAAAGCGTCGTCAGCAGCGCATGAACGCTGGCGCGTCGCCGCTCGATCACATCCAGACTTCCGCCTAACCCTTCTATACCATGATTGAAGCTATGGTTATTGTTAGTGCCATCGCGATTCTCTTCGCCGTTGGCCTCATTGTGTTTCTGATTGAAACAAACGCAGTCGCGCAGCGTAAAACCGTCGTGCGCAGTCACCAGGTTGATAGTGGCCGACGGACGTTTGCCGTCGCGCTTAAAGAGATCGCTGGAGGCGGCAAAGCGTCCGGCGAACTCCCCCAGCGACAGATCGCGCGCCAGCCAGAAGCGGCGGATAGCGTCGCGGTAGTGGTCGTTCCACTCGGCAAACAGCGGCGGGAAGTTCCCCACCTGATAACCGCCTTCACCGATGTCCCACGGCTCGGCAATAAGCTTCACCTGTGAAAGCACCGGGCAGTTCTTGATTGCCTCAAACAGCGGCGCCTGCTGGCTGAACGCTGGCGTGCGCCCCATCACGGGCGCCAGGTCGAAACGAAAACCGTCCACATGGAACGTCTCTACCCAGTATTTCAGGCACTCGTACGCGTAATGCGTGACCGCCGGATGACTGAGGTTGAGGGTGTTACCGCAGCCGGTCCAGTTCTCGTAATCGCCATCTTCCCTGATCCAATAATAGCTACGGTTATCGATTCCGCGCTGTGAGAGCGTCGGACCGTCAAGATCGCTTTCCGCACTGTGGTTCAGCACCACGTCGAGGATGACCTCAATGCCCGCGGCGTGGAGCGCCTTCACCGCGTCGCGAAACTCATCCCGCGCCTTCTCCGGATGCGCGGCATAGCGCGGCTCCAGGGCAAACATCGCCAGCGGGTTGTAGCCCCAGTAGTTGCTCAGCCCCAGGCGCTGCAGGCGCGGCTCGCTGGCGAAATGCGCCACGGGCAGCAGCTCCAGGGCCGTGATGCCCAAATGCTTCAGGTAAGCGACCATGGTCGGATGCCCAAGCGCCTGATAGGTGCCGCGCATCTCTTTGGGGATCGACGGGTGCAGGTAGGTCAGCCCTTTGACGTGCGCTTCATAGATGACGGTGTTGCCCCACGGCGTGCGCGGCGGGGTATCGTCTTCCCAGTCGTAGAGATCGTGCACCACCGCGCTTTTGGGCGCGACGGGCGCGCTGTCGCGGTGGTCCGGTTCGCCGTAGCCGACGTGGAACAGCGGGTCGTCTTTAAACTCGCCGTCCACGCGGTGCGCGCACGGGTCAATCAGCAGCTTCGCCGGGTTAAACCAGTGCCCCTGCGAAGGCTCCCACGGGCCGTGGACGCGAAAACCGTAGTGCATTCCCGGACGCCCGCCGGACAGGTAACCGTGCCAGATGTCTCCCGTGCGGGACGGTAAATCGTAACGGTGCTCGTTACCCTCCCCGTCAAACACGCAGAGCTCCACCCGCTCCGCGTGAGCAGAAAAGAGCGTGAAGTTCACCCCCTTTCCGTCAAAGCTCGCGCCGAGCGGTTCGGGTTTACCTGCCGAAAGCTGCGTCATTCGCCCTCCCGCATCAGCCAGATGGTGCCAAGCGGCGGCAGCGTCAGGCTCAGGGAGTTTGGCCGCCCGTGGCTTTCAATCGCATCGCTTTGCACCAGCCCGCCGTTACCGGCGTTGCTGCCGTGGTAGTGCATGGAATCGGTATTCAGGATCTCGCGCCATTTGCCCGGCTGGTTGATGCCGAAGCGGTAGTGTTCACGCGGCACCGGCGTGAAGTTGCTGGCGACGATGATCTCGTTGCCCGCTTTATCGCGACGCACAAAGACAAACACCGAGCGCTCGTGGTCGTCCACCACCAGCCACTCAAAGCCGTACGGGTCGAAGTCCAGCTCGTGCAGCGCTTTGTGGTGGCGGTAGGTCAGGTTCAGGTCGCGCACCAGGCGCTGCACGCCGTGGTGCCAGTTATCGCCGCCTTCCAGCAGATGCCAGTCGAGGCTTGAGTCGTGGTTCCACTCGCGCCCCTGGGCGAACTCATTGCCCATAAACAGCAGCTTTTTGCCCGGGAAGGCAAACATCCAGCCGTAGTAGGCGCGCAGGTTGGCAAACTTCTGCCACGCGTCGCCCGGCATGCGGTCGAGAATGGATTTTTTGCCGTGCACCACTTCATCGTGCGACAGCGGCAGCATGAAGTTTTCGGTGTAGTTGTAGAGCAGTCCAAAGGTGAGCTTATCGTGGTGATACTGACGATAAACCGGGTCGAGCTTCATGTAGTCGAGCGTGTCGTGCATCCAGCCCAGGTTCCACTTATACCAGAACCCCAGACCGCCTGATGACGGAGGGCGAGAGACGCCCGCAAAGTCCGTCGACTCTTCCGCCATGGTCACGGCGCCGTCCACCTGCTCGCCAATGATGCGGTTGGTATTGCGCAGGAACTCAATCGCTTCCAGGTTTTCACGGCCGCCATACTCGTTCGGGATCCACTCCCCCTCTTTGCGGCTGTAGTCGCGGTAGATCATCGACGCCACCGCATCCACGCGCAGGGCGTCAATGCCAAACCGTTCTATCCAGTACAGCGCGTTCCCGACCAGGTAGTTGGCGACTTCACGGCGACCGTAGTTGTAGATCAGCGTGTTCCAGTCCTGGTGATAGCCTTCTCGCGGGTCGCTGTGCTCGTACAGCTTCGTGCCGTCGAACTCTGCCAGCGCAAAATCATCCGACGGGAAATGGCCCGGCACCCAGTCGAGGATCACGTTCAGCCCGGCGGCGTGCGCGGCATCAATGAAATAGCGGAAGTCATCCCGCGTGCCGAAGCGGCGCGTCGGGGCGTACAGCCCGGTGGGCTGATAGCCCCAGCTGCCGTCGAACGGATGCTCGTTAACCGGCAGCAGCTCAAGGTGGGTAAAGCCCATCCATTTGGCGTACGGCACCAGCTGGTCGGCGAGCTCCCGGTAGCTGAGCCAGAAGTTGTTATCGGTGTGGCGGCGCCAGGAGCCGAGATGGACTTCGTAAACGGAGATCGGCGCATCAAAGCGGTTGGCCTGCTTGCGCTCCTCGGTCTGGACGACCTTCTCCGGCAGGCCGCAAATCAGCGACGCGGTATCCGGGCGCATCTGCGCTTCGAAGGCATACGGGTCGGCTTTAATGCGCAGCTTGCCGTGCGCGTCGATCATTTCGAATTTGTAGAGCTGGCCGTTATGCGCCCCGGGGATAAACAGCTCCCAGATGCCCGTCTCACGGCGCAGGCGCATCGGGTGGCGGCGACCGTCCCAGTAGTTGAACTGCCCAACGACGGAGACGCGCTGGGCGTTAGGCGCCCACACGGCAAACCGCGTACCGGTAATTCCGTCCATGGTATCCGCATGGGCACCCAGCGTTTCATAAGGGCGAAGATGAGTGCCTTCGGAGAGCAGCCAGGCATCCATCTCTTTCAGCAGAGGGCCAAAGCTGTAGGGATCGTCAATCAGGTTTTGCTGGCCGTGCCAGATAACGGCGAGCTGATAGCGAAAGGGGTTTTTACGGCGGGGCATGACGCCCGAGAAGAAGCCGCGCGAGTCGAGGCACTCCAGATTGCCCACCTTGCGGCCGGTTTTGGGCTCAATGACCCAGACTTCGGTGGCATCCGGTAACAACGCCCGGACTTCCAGCCCGGCCTCTGTATGGTGCATCCCCAGCACGGAAAAGGGGTCGGCAAAGTGACCCGCAATAAGCGCATTAATCACGTCTCTATCCACACGATCGGACATGGTATTCATCCTGTTTTTTATGTCGTCCTTTTTTAGCGCCTGGGACGACTTTAATGTGACCTGAACGGGCATCCACTTAGTCCCGTCCTAACCTCAGGTAAGAAATGACTCTTCCTTAAAGCATAGCCAACGCTCTACATGACTCCTGATAAAAATAAGACATACGCGCGTTACTCCATGTATTACGCAAAAAAAAGGGGGTGAAAATCACCCCCGGTAGTTAACAAATTATTACGCCAGCTGGCGCAGCATGCGGCGCAGCGGTTCGGCGGCACCCCACAGGAGCTGGTCGCCGACGGTGAACGCGGAGAGGTACTCCGGCCCCATGTTCAGCTTGCGCAGACGGCCAACCGGCGTGGTCAGCGTGCCGGTAACGGCTGCCGGAGTCAGTTCACGCATGGTGATATCGCGATCGTTTGGCACCACTTTCGCCCACGGGTTGTGCGCGGCCAGCAGCTCTTCCACGGTCGGAATAGACACATCTTTTTTCAGTTTAATGGTGAAGGCCTGGCTGTGGCAGCGCAGCGCGCCGATACGCACGCACAGACCGTCAACCGGGATCGCCGACGCGGTATTGAGGATTTTGTTGGTCTCAGCCTGGCCTTTCCACTCTTCGCGGGTCTGGCCGTTGTCCAGCTGTTTGTCGATCCACGGGATCAGGCCACCGGCCAGCGGTACGCCGAAGTTGTCCACCGGCAGCTCGCCGCTGCGGGTCAGCTCGGTGACTTTACGCTCGATATCAAGAATAGCGGACGCCGGGTTTGCCAGCTCGGCCGCAACGCTGTGGTGCAGCTGGCCCATCTGGGTCAGTAGCTCGCGCATATGACGCGCGCCGCCGCCGGACGCGGCCTGGTAGGTCGCCACGGAGACCCACTCCACCAGATCCTGCGCGAACAGGCCGCCGAGGGACATCAGCATCAGGCTGACGGTGCAGTTACCGCCAACAAAGGTTTTCACGCCGTTGTTCAGGCCGTCAGTGATGACGCCCTGGTTAACCGGGTCGAGAATAATGATGGCATCGTCTTTCATGCGCAGCGAAGAAGCCGCGTCAATCCAGTAGCCCTGCCAGCCGCTTTCACGCAGCTTTGGATAGATTTCGTTGGTATAATCGCCGCCCTGGCAGGTCACAATAATATCAAGTGCCTTCAACGCCTCCAGATCGTAAGCATCCTGCAACGTGCCTGTGGTACCACCAAAGGACGGAGCAGCCTGGCCGAGCTGGGAAGTGGAGAAGAAGACCGGGCGGATAGCGTCGAAATCGCGCTCTTCAACCATGCGTTGCATGAGTACAGAGCCGACCATACCGCGCCAGCCGATAAAACCAACGTTTTTCATAGCATTTTTTTCCTGCTGAGGGTGTGTGCTGATTGTGCAAGCCAGTATTGAACTGGGATATGCTTCACATTACAAAATGCTGCCAAAGTCGCAAGCGAAATTAATCGATGATTGCCCGGCAATCAGAAATACAGCTAATTATCATAATAACCATAGAGAGTTTCAGGGATAATTTACATGAGTGAAATCATTTCAGCAGCGGTTTTATTGATCCTGATAATGGATCCACTGGGTAACCTGCCAATCTTCATGTCGGTGCTGAAACACACCGAGCCGAAGCGTCGCCGGGCGATCATGATCCGCGAGCTGCTTATTGCCCTGCTGGTGATGTTTATCTTCCTGTTTGCCGGTGAAAAAATTCTCGCCTTCCTGAACCTGCGCGCCGAAACGGTTTCGATTTCCGGCGGGATTATTCTGTTCCTGATCGCCATTAAGATGATCTTCCCGAGCGCCGAAGGCAGCAGCAGCGGCCTGCCCGCGGGTGAAGAGCCATTTATTGTGCCGCTGGCGATCCCACTCGTCGCCGGACCAACGATTCTGGCGACGCTGATGCTGCTGTCGCATCAGTATCCGAACCAGATGAGCCATCTGGTGATTGCCCTGCTGATCGCCTGGGGCGGGACGTTTATCATCCTGCTACAGTCGTCGCTGTTCCTGCGCCTGCTGGGTGAGAAAGGGGTGAACGCGCTGGAGCGTCTGATGGGGCTGATTCTGGTGATGATGGCAACGCAGATGTTCCTGGACGGGATCCGGGCGTGGATGAAAGGCTAGCAAGGCCACTGCATGGCCAATTTTAGTGTTTGCACCCTCTCCCCGTGGGAGAGGGCCGGGGTGAGGGCATCAGGCCGCAGAGGACTGCCCACCTACCCCTTACGAATCAAATACCGATACGGCAGCGCCTCGGTCTGCTGCGCCACCAGCTCATGCTCCATAAAGGTACAAAAACCGGGAATATCGCGCGTGGTGGCCGGATCGTCGGCAATAATCAGCAGCGTTTCACCGGTCTGCATGTTACGCACGGTCTTACGTACCATCATTACCGGCTCCGGGCAGCGAAGGCCCTGGGCATCAAGAGTGTGGTCTGGGCTGGAAAACAGGTCGGTCATGATCTTCTCGGTCAGGTAAAAACGGCTGTAGTTTACGCCCCGGCGCGGGCAATGCAAACCAGGTTAACGATTGCGCAAAAACTAACCATTGCAATGTCCAGCCAAAGCAGTATCATGCTGCGGTTTTTATTGGGTTCCCTCACCCCAACGTATAAAAAGGTCACAATATGACGCAGTTCTCTGAATCACAGCGCGTAAAAGCGTTGTTCTGGCTTTCGCTTTTCCATTTGCTGGTGATCACCTCCAGCAACTATCTGGTACAGCTCCCTATCTCCATTTTTGGTTTTCATACCACCTGGGGCGCGTTCAGCTTTCCGTTTATTTTCCTCGCCACCGATCTGACCGTGCGTATCTTTGGCGCACCGCTGGCGCGCCGCATTATCTTTGCGGTCATGCTTCCGGCGCTGTTCATCTCGTACGTGATCTCCTCCCTGTTTTACATGGGAAGCTGGCAGGGCTTTGAGGCGCTAACCCACTTCAACCTGTTTGTCGCCCGTATCGCCGCGGCAAGCTTTATGGCCTACGCGCTGGGGCAGATCCTCGACGTGCACGTGTTTAACCGCCTGCGTCAGAATCACCGCTGGTGGATGGCGCCGACCGCGTCCACGCTGTTCGGCAACGTGAGCGATACCCTGGCCTTCTTCTTCATCGCCTTCTGGCGCAGCCCGGATGCCTTTATGGCCGAGCACTGGATGGAGATCGCGCTGGTGGACTACTGCTTCAAGGTGCTCATCAGCATTGTCTTCTTCCTGCCGATGTACAGCGTGCTGCTGAATATGCTGCTGAAAAGGCTGGCAGATAAATCTGAAATCACCGCATTGCAGGCTGGTTAAGGGTTCGCTTTATCAGTTGTGATAAGATGGGTGAATGAGCCGCTATGGCCGTTTATCGAAAGGAAGAAGTCAATGCGCAATCTGGTTAAATATGTCGGGATTGGCCTGCTGGTTGTGGGTCTTGCAGCCTGTGATAACAGCGACACGAAAACGCCTGCTCAGGGCGCATCCGCAGAGAGCAACGCGACCGGTCAGCCGGTGAATCTGATGGATGGCAAACTCAGTTTCTCTCTGCCAGCCGATATGACTGACCAGAGCGGCAAGCTGGGCACCCAGGCGAACAATATGCACGTTTACTCCGACGCAACCGGCCAGAAAGCGGTCATTGTGATTGTAGGCGACGACACCAGCGAAGACCTGGCCGTCCTGTCCAAACGTCTGGAAGACCAGCAGCGCGGCCGCGATCCGCAGCTTCAGGTGGTAACCAATAAATCTATCGAGCTGAAAGGCCACAAGCTGCAGCAGCTGGACAGCATCATCTCCGCAAAAGGCCAGACCGCCTGGTCTTCTGTGGTGCTGGGCAAGGTTGATAACAAACTGCTGACCCTGCAGATCACGCTGCCAGCAGAAGATCAGCAGAAAGCGCAGACGGCTGCTGAAAACATCATTAACACCATCGTGATCCAGTAACCCTTCACGACGATGACGTGGCCTCCGGTGCCTGCACCGGGGGCCATTTTTTTAGCCGCCACGTCAGCAGCAGGGCAATTATCACCAGGCCCGCCGCGGCAAGGTAGATCACCGGTACCCCCGCCCAGGCCATCACCAGCCCCGCCAGCGGCCCGGTAATGCCTAAAGACATATCCATAAATACCGTATAGGTCGCCAGCGCCGCCCCCTGGTTCTGCTGCGGCACCGCTTTAACCGCCACCACGCCCAGCGCCGGGAAGACCAGCGAGAAACCGGCCCCTGCGAGGAAGACGCCAATTTTCGCCATCCAGGGCGCGCTGGCGATGCCGGTTAACAGCAGCCCGACAATCTCAACCGCAAAGCAGATCATCGCCACGTTCAGCCCACCCAGACGGTTGATACCGTTCGGGAAAAGCAGGCGTGCGCCTACGAACGCTCCGCTAAAGAGGGTTAACGCAAAGGCCGCGCCCTCCCAGCCTTTGGCGTCATAAAACAGGGTAATGAAGGTCGCAATCACGCCGAAGCCTGTGGTCGCCAGAGCCAGCGCCATGCCGTACGGCCAGACGCGCCCCAGCACGGCCCGAAACGGCAGCGGCTTGCCCTTGCTGGCCTTCACCTTCGGGCGCGGCAGCGCAAACAGTATCGCCACAAGCGCGACCGCCATAATGGTGAGCGACAGGCCATACAGCCCGCCGAAGGCATAGCAGGCCACGCCAAGCGGCGCGCCGAGCGCCATCGCCCCGTAGGTGACAATTCCGTTCCAGGAGATCACCCGGCCAATGTGCGGCGCACCGACAACCCCCACGCCCCACAGCGTCGAGCCGGTTCCTGCCAGGCTTTGCCCAAACCCGAGAATGACGCGGCCCAGGCACAGCAGCGCCAGGCTGACCAGCGGCCAGGCGCCGGTAGCTGCGGCCAGCAGGTAGCTCAGACCGCTCAGGAAACAGCCGCATAATCCCACCACCACGATGCTTTTGGGGCCGAACAGGTCGGCGTAGCGCCCGGCGTGCGGGCGGCTGAGGAGCGTGGCGAAATACTGCAGGCTGATGACCAGCCCAGCCCAGAACGCGCTAAAACCCATCACGTCATGGACGTAGCCCGGCAGCACCGCCAGCGGCAGGCCGATCGTCAGATAGCTGGCAAAGTTGAAAATAACGACGGAAACAATACGCAGATTGAGGCGCAATCCGCTCAGCGCCGGTTCGGCGGCAGTTTCGGGCATGGGGTTCTACCTGAATTTTTGCAACAGTGTTTCACTATTACCACGGCGCAATAAGAAAATCAGCCCCGACTTTCAGATTATCAGTGCCAGACGAAGCGGCCCCCAGGCACTACACTTAACGGGTCATCATATTAAGGAACGCGCATGTTAGCTCCCCAGCCCGATAAAGCAGGGCTCCACATCTTATTAAAACTCGCCTGTCTGGTGGTTATCCTTGCGGGCATTCATGCTGCCGCTGACATTATCGTCCAGCTCCTGCTGGCGCTCTTTTTTGCCATTGTCCTCAATCCGCTGGTGACCTGGTTTTTACGCCGGGGCGTGAGCCGCCCGGTGGCCATCACCATCGTGGTTATCGTGATGCTGATTGGCCTGACGGCGCTCTTCGGCGTACTGGCGGCATCGCTGAGCGAATTCTCCACCATGCTGCCGCAGTACAATAAAGAGCTGACGCGTAAGATCGTCGCGCTGCAGGAGATGATGCCCTTTCTTAACCTGCATATTTCGCCAGAACGGATGCTGCGCAGGATGGATTCCGAGAAGGTCATGACCTACGCCACCACGCTGATGACCGGTCTGTCCGGCGCGATGGCCAGCATTTTGCTGCTGGTCATGACGGTGGTGTTTATGCTGTTCGAAGTGCGCCATGTTCCATATAAGCTGCGCTTTGCTTTAAATAACCCGCAAATACACATTGCCGGCCTGCACCGCGCCTTAAAGGGCGTCTCCAAATATCTGGCGCTGAAAACGCTGCTGAGCGTCTGGACCGGGATTATCGTCTGGCTGGGGCTGATGCTGATGGACGTCCAGTTCGCGCTGATGTGGGGGGTGCTGGCGTTTCTGCTGAACTACGTGCCGAATATCGGCGCGGTGCTTTCCGCCGTGCCGCCGATGATCCAGGCGTTTCTGTTTAACGGTTTCTACGAATGTATGCTGGTCGGGGCGCTGTTCCTCGTCGTGCATATGGTGCTGGGCAACATTCTTGAACCGCGCATGATGGGGCACCGGCTGGGCATGTCGACGCTGGTGGTGTTTTTATCCTTGCTGATTTGGGGATGGCTGCTGGGCCCGGTCGGCATGCTGCTCTCGGTCCCGCTGACCAGCGTATGTAAAATCTGGATGGAAACCACCAAAGGGGGCAGCAAGCTGGCGATCCTGCTTGGGCCGGGGCGGCCGAAAAGCCGGTTGCCGGGGTAACGTATCCGTCTGTGTAAGCTGGTTTATACCGTCAAATACCGCGACGCTCACCGTCGCGGTATTTTTATTTGCGTTAAGGCTTATTCATTCCGATTTATATCAACTCGCCCAGATTTCGCTTATATGCAACAAGCCCCTTAAAGCAAATTAAAAAAAACGGAATGATTAATTATTTTGCGTGATATTATACCCCGCCTTAGCGACGACGTAATGTAAACATTAATATTGATTAAACACACACCTGACTTAATCCATAAGCCTGGTGATGCTTGTTTGTAAAAAGACTACCTTTAATTGTTATTATTGATATGGAGTTGTTGATGAAAAAGATCGTTAAATGGTGCGCTGCTGCCGTATTCGTTGGCGCACTGGCTGGCTGTGCGCGTACCGCCCCTATCGCTCAGGTTCACTCTGTCGTGAGCGCGGGTCATACTGCCGATCAGGTGAAAACCGCCATTTTGAAAGCAGGCCAGAAGCGTGACTGGATCATGACGGAAGCGGGCCCGGGCGTTATTAAGGGCCGTCTGCAGGCACGCGATCACTCGGTCCAGGTGCGTATTCCCTACTCTGCGACAAGCTATTCAATTAATTACGAAAGCAGCCTGAACCTGAAAGCGGCAGACGGTAAAATTCACAAAAATTATAACCGCTGGGTGAACAACCTCGACCACGATATTCAGCTGAACCTCTCTGCGGGCGCCGCGCTGTAATATTTTTCTAAAGTCGGGCCGGACATGGCCCGATAACCTCATTTCTTGCCCTGAAAGGTTACGCAACAATGTACGAAAAGGACACGCTCAGCGCGCTGGATGCCATTACCGAAGCGCAACGCATCGCTTTTGCGCCGATGTTATTTCAGACCGCGCTTTGTCTGCGTAACTCGGGCGTTCTCGCCTGGCTCGATAAACAGGGTAATAAGGGGGCAAGCCTCGACGAAATAACCGAAAACAGTACCCTGAGCAGTTATGCCGTCAGCGTATTGTTAGACATGGGATTAAGCGGGCGGATAATTACTTATAAAGAAGGTCGTTATTTCCTGGCGAAAGTGGGCCATTTCTTACTCCACGATCCCATGACCCGCGTTAATATGGATTTCACGCAGGACGTCTGTTACCAGGGATTATTTCACCTGGCCGACGCCCTGCAGAAAGAAAAACCGGCTGGATTATCCGTGTTTGGCGACTGGCCAACCATCTATCCGGCCTTATCCCAGCTTCCAGCCCCGGCAAAAGAGAGCTGGTTTGCCTTCGATCATTACTATTCTGACGCCGCTTTTGACGCTGCGCTGCCATATATATTCGCAAGCTCGCCGACAAAATTGTACGATGTGGGCGGAAATACGGGTAAATGGTCGTTACGCTGCTGCCGCTATGACGACAATGTTGCCGTGACGATCCTCGATCTCCCGCAGCAGATAGCGCTGGCGCAGGAAAACATCGAAAAAGCAGGTTTTTCTCATCGTATTGGATTCCATGCTGTCGATATGCTTAGTCCGTCGGCATTGCCGGGAGATGCCGACGTCTGGTGGATGAGCCAGTTCCTGGACTGTTTCTCTCCGGATCAGATTGTCGCCATGCTGACGCGCGTCGCAGAGGTCATGAAGCCAGGCGCACGGTTGTGCATTATGGAGCTTTTCTGGGATGCCCAGAAATATGAAGCGGCGGCTTTCAGCCTGAATGCCACCTCGCTCTATTTCACCTGTATGGCGAATGGCAATAGCCGGTTTTACAGCGTAGAGAAGTTTTATCACTACCTGGAAAGGGCGGGCTTCAGCATAGAGCAGCGGCTGGATAACCTTGGGGTAGGTCATACCCTGTTAATTTGCACCAAACGTGAACAATAGCGCAGCCTGGCTGCCCGGGTGGCCCAGCCTGCCCTTTGAATACGGTATTCCGCGGACGCGCGTAGATGAAATTTTCACTGAACATTATTGACTGGCAGGCAAGAGCGCCAGGACTAAGCGATGCCGCAGAGTGGCAGGCGTGGTCGCGCCTGCAGTCGACCATCGACCCAACGGCTCCTCTGCCCCGGCTGACCGCGTTACCCATGATGACCGCGCGCCGCCTTAACTCAGGCAGTAAGCTGGCGGTAGATATTGGTCTTGCCATGCTGCAAAGCCACGCCGTTGATGCCGTCGTCTACTCCAGCCGCCACGGCGAGCTGGAGCGCAATTACCGTATTCTGCACACGCTGGCGACCGGGCAGGCCGTCTCGCCCACCGACTTCGCCATGTCCGTGCACAATTCCGCGGTGGGCAATCTCACGATCGCCGCTCGCCAGCCTGTTGTCTCGTCATCCATTTCAGCCGGGCTGGATACCTTCCAGCAGGCCCTGTGTGAAGTGCTGAGCCTGCTGCACGCGGGCTACTCCCGCGTCCTGCTGGTGGATTTTGACGGCGCGCTGCCGGAATTTTACCATCCGGCGCTACCGCCGCAGATGCCCACCTGGCCGTACGCGGTGGCGCTGCTGATTGAATCCGGCAACGGATTACAGTGCGAAACCCGCAGCGGCAGCACGGGTGAGGAACCCGCCCTGCCGCAAAGCCTGATGTTCCTGCAACGCTATCTCCGCGAGGAGCGTCAGTTTGTGGTGCCCGGCGAACGCCTGCTGTGGCAGTGGGCGCGCCAATGAACCGCCTGGCCGCCCGGATCAATTGGTTATGGCGTCTGGTCATGACCGGATTCTGCTTCGTGCTGTTTGGCGCGGGCGGCCTGCTGCTGTCGCTGGTCTGGTTCAACCTGCTGCTGATTGTTCAGCGCGATCGCGCCAAACGCCGTCGCCTGGCGCGCCGCAGCATTGCGGCCAGCTTCCGCTTCTTCTTAACCGTTGCCCGCGGCACCGGGGTGCTGGACTATCGCATTCACAATCTTGATGCCCTGCGCGGCGATCGGGGCTGTCTGGTGGTGGCTAACCACCCCACGTTAATTGACTACGTGATTCTGGCGTCGGTGATGCCCGAAACCGACTGTCTGGTGAAAAGCGCGCTGCTGCGCAACCCCTTTGTCAGCGGCGTTATCCGCGCGGCGGATTATCTGATTAACAGTGAAGCCGAGCCCCTGCTCGCCGCCAGCCAGCAGCGTCTGGCCCAGGGCGACACGCTGTTGATCTTCCCGGAAGGCACGCGTACCCGGCCAGGCGAGGCTATCGCCCTCCAGCGCGGCGCGGCAAATATCGCCGTGCGCTGCCGCAGCGATCTGCGGATCGTACTCATCCACTGCAGCGAGCACCTGCTGGATAAAAAAAGCCGCTGGTATGATGTACCGCCCGCAAAACCCGTCTTTACCGTCGATGTGCGCGATCGCGTGAACATCGACGAATTTTACGATGCAAGGCAACAAGAACCGGCACTGGCGGCAAGGCAGTTAAACCGGCACCTGCAGCATCGATTAACATCAGGCCTTCAATCTTTGTCAGGAATTAATGATGCAAGCGCTTTATCTTGAAATTAAGAATCTCATTATCACCACGCTGAATCTGGACGAGCTTACCGCAGAGGATATTGATACCGATGCCGCGCTGTTTGGCGACGGGCTGGGTCTCGACTCTATCGACGCGCTGGAGCTGGGTCTGGCGGTGAAAAACCAGTATGGCGTGGTGCTTTCTGCCGAAAGCGAAGAGATGCGCCAGCACTTCTTTTCCGTCGCCACCCTGGCGTCCTTTATCCACGCCCAACGCGCCTGAGATGTGAACTATGACTGAACAAGAAACCATTTATCAGGAAGTCTGCGGCCTTCTGACCAAGCTCTTTGAAATCGACCCGCAGGACATTACCCCCGAAGCCCGTCTGTACGAAGACCTGGAGCTGGACAGCATTGACGCGGTGGACATGATTGTCCATCTCCAGAAGAAAACCGGTAAGAAAATCAAGCCGGAAACCTTCAAATCGGTTCGTACCGTTCAGGATGTGGTAGACGCCGTCGAACAGCTGCTGCGCGAAGAGTAAGACACCGTGCGTGGTGGACGGACGTTCCCGGTCATCCCACTCCTGACGGGGCTGATGCTGCTGGCGTGGCCCTTCCTGATTGGATTTGGGCTGACGCATAACAGCCTGCCGTGGCTGCTGCCCGTGATGGCGCTACTGTTGCTGCTGCGGCTGCGTCAGGCGCGGCGAAATACCGGCCCGATGCGGTATGTGGTGCAGTGCGTGGCGCTGGCGGGAATCGCGCTCTGCGCGGCAAGCTACCTGCTGAAAACCCACCAGTGGCTGCTGTTCTACCCTGTGGTCGTTAATCTTGTGATGCTGGCCGTGTTCGGCGGTTCGCTCTGGACAGCGATGCCGCTGGTCGAACGCCTGGCGCGCCTGCGTGAGCCTAATTTGCCCCCGGAGGGCGTGCGCTATACCCGCAGGGTGACCCTCGTCTGGTGCGGCTTTTTCATCGGCAACGGGGCGATGGCGCTGTTTACCGTCCTGCACGGCGACATGCATCTGTGGACGCTGTGGAACGGCATGGTGGCCTACATCCTGATGGGGACGCTGATGGCGACGGAGTGGCTGGTGCGTCAGCGGGTGATAAAAAAAGAGATGCAGAATGACTAACCCCCTTCCGCTGGGCCAGTGGTTAAACGCGCCCCGCCCAGACGACACGCCCGTCGCCTGGCTTGACGATCGTACCTGGACGCTGGGCCAGCTGCGCCACGACGTGACGCTACTGGTCGACACCCTGCGTCAGCAGGAAGGCGAGCGCTGGGCGCTGTGCTTTGAAAACAGCTACCTGTTTATCGTGGCGCTGCTGGCCTCGCTGCATGCGGGTAAAACGCCGGTCATTCCCGGCCATAGCCGCGTTTCGCTGCTTGAGGAGCAGCAGTATCTGTTTAGCGGCGTCCTGAGCGATCGGCACCTCGATATTGACGGGAAGCTGATTGTGGTGGCCTCCCGCCATCAGACGATCGCCCGCTGGGCTCCCCTGCCGGAGATTGACGAAAGCCGCTTCGTAGAGCTGTTCACCTCCGGCTCCACGGGAACGCCGCGCCGGGTGGTTAAGCACATCGTCAGCCTGGATCGCGAAGCCCGTCTGCTGGCTGACCGCTTCGGCGCGCGCCTGGCCGGCTGTAGCGTTGTGGCCTCCGTCGTCCCGCAGCATCTCTATGGCCTGACATTTCGCATCGTATTGCCGATGGCGATGGGCCTGCCGCTGCACGCCGCGATGCTCTACTACGCAGAGCAGCTGGCCGCCCTTCCTCATGACAGGCATTACCTGTTCATCAGCAGCCCGGCGTTCCTGAAGCGCCTCGATACCGAGCTGGCCGCGCCGCCCGTCAGGGTGCTGATTTCCGCGGGCGGAATGCTGCCCTGGCGTGACGTCTCCACCACGGTTGGCTGGCTTCACATCTGGCCGGACGAAATTTATGGCAGCACCGAAACCGGGATCCTCGCCTGGCGCCATCGCGTGGAAGATAACCTGCCGTGGCTGCCCTTCCCCGGCGTAAGCTTCTGTCAGGAAGGTGAAGCGTGTCGCGTCACGTCGCCGCTGATCCACGAGCCAGAGGGACTTCAGCTCGACGATATCCTCCACTTCGACAGCGCGGGGCTTTTCAGCATTGCCGGTCGCCGCGGGCGGGTGGTTAAAATTGAAGAAAAACGCATCTCGCTTAACGAAATAGAACGTCGCCTGCTGGAGCTCGACGGTGTTTGCGAGGCGGCGGCGCTGCCGGTTACGCGCGGGGGCCGCCAGGGGATTGGCGCACTGCTGGTGCTGGATGAGGCGGTTCGTCAGCGCGGGTATATGCAGGATAAAAAAGCGCAGGAGTTCGCCTGGCGTCGCGCCCTGCTGCCGTGGCTTGAGCCGGTCGCCGTGCCGCGCTACTGGCGCGTTGTTGATGAGATGCCGGTAAACAGTATGAACAAGCGTGTCTATGCGCAGTTAGAGGAGTTATTTCATGAAAATTCATGAAATCGAGCGCCATCAGGCACAGCCGGAGAAGCTGGAGATCGTGTTGCATCTCGACGCCTCTCTGTTCTGGTTTCAGGGCCATTTTGCCGTACAGCCGCTGCTGCCCGGCGTTGCGCAGCTTGACTGGGTGATGCACTACGCCACGACGCTACTGGCGCCGGGCTACCGCTTTCACAGCATTCAAAACGTGAAGTTCCAGGCGCCTCTGCTGCCGGAAACCACGGTGACGCTGGTGCTTGAGTGGCATGCCGGGCGCAAAATGCTGACCTTCAGCTACCTGCGTCATGACGGGGCTGAACGCCATACCGCCAGCAGCGGGAAAATTCGTCTATGTCAGTAACCTTCCGCCCCTGCGTGCTGATCCCGTGCTACAACCACGGCGCCACGATGGCCAGCGTGCTGTCGCGTCTCGCGCCGTTTGGCCTGCCGTGCCTGGTGGTGGATGACGGCAGCGAAACCGCCACCCGCCAGGAGCTTGAGCGGCTGGCGGCGGAGCAGCCGCAGATGACGCTGGTCCGTCTGGCGCAAAACGCCGGAAAAGGTGCGGCTGTCATCAGGGGGCTGGAGGAGTGCGCGCGCGCGGGCTACACCCACGCCCTGCAGGTGGACGCGGACGGCCAGCACGCCATCGAAGATATCCCCAAACTGCTGGCGCTGGCGGAGCGCCACCCGGACGCGCTGATTTCCGGCCAGCCTGTTTACGATGACTCCATCCCGCGCTCGCGGCTCTACGGGCGCTGGGTCACCCACGTCTGGGTATGGATTGAAACCTTATCCCTGCAGCTGAAAGACAGCATGTGCGGCTTTCGGGTCTACCCGGTCTCGCCCACGCTGCGGCTCGCCGCGCGTAAAACGCTCGGTAAACGGATGGATTTTGATACCGAAGTGATGGTTCGTCTCTACTGGCAGGGCAACACCAGCGTCTTTCTGCCCACCCGCGTGACCTATCCGCAGGACGGGCTGTCCCACTTCGACGCGTTAAAAGATAACGTGCGGATCTCCCTGATGCATACCCGGCTGTTCTTCGGCATGCTGCCCCGCATTCCCGGCCTGCTCTTCCGTCGACGCGGCCAGCACTGGGCGCAGCAGGACGAGGTTAAAGGCCTGTGGGGCATGCGCCTGATGCTGCGCGTCTGGCAGCTGCTGGGGCGGCGGGCGTTTACCGTGCTGCTGTGGCCAGTGATCGGCGTCTACTGGCTTATCGCGCGTCCGGCGCGGCAGGCTTCGCGGCAGTGGATTGCACGCGTGAAGCAGGTGCTGATGCAGCGGAACCTGCCCGTTCCAGCACGGTTCAACAGCTTTTTCCATTTCATGCGCTTCGGCAACGCGATGCTGGACAAAGTCGCCAGCTGGCGCGGCGAGCTGAAGTTTACGCGCGACGTGGTCTTTGCCCCCGGCGCGAGCGAAACGCTTAATATCGAGGCGCCGCAGGGCAAGCTGCTGCTGGCCTCCCATCTTGGCGACGTAGAGGCCTGCCGGGCGCTGGCCCAGCTGGACGGCAGCAAAACCATCAACGCCCTGGTCTTCAGCGAGAACGCCCGGCGCTTTAAGCAGATAATGAGCGAAATGGCGCCCCAGGCGGGCGTGAATTTGATGTCGGTCACCGACATCGGCCCGGACACCGCGATTGCCATCAAAGAGAAGCTTGAGCGCGGAGAATGGGTCGCCATTGTGGGCGACCGCATCGCGGTCAATCCGCAGCGTGGCGGCGAGTGGCGGGTGATCTGGAGCCGGTTCATGGGCCAGCCCGCGCCGTTCCCTCAGGGGCCGTTTATCCTGGCCTCCATCCTGCGCTGCCCGGTGGTGTTGATCTTCGCCCTGCGCCAGCAGGGTAAGCTTGTCCTGCACAGCGAGCCGTTTGCCGACCCGCTGATCCTGCCGCGCGGGGAACGCCAGCAGGCGCTGCAGGCTACCGTCGATCGCTACGCGCAGCGGCTGGAGCATTACGCCCTGATGTCGCCGCTCGACTGGTTTAATTTTTTCGATTTCTGGCATCTGCCAGAGTCCAGAGAGAAGGAGTAAAGGGTGCTGACCGATCCCCGCTTTACGACTGAAGTTGAGATCACCGTTCCGTTCCACGACGTCGATATGATGGGCGTGGTCTGGCACGGCAACTATTTCCGCTACTTTGAGATCGCCCGCGAGGCGCTGCTCAATCAGTTTGACTATGGCTATCGCCAGATGAAGGCCTCCGGCTACGTCTGGCCCGTTGTCGACACCCGGGTGAAATACCGCGATGCGGTGACCTTTGAGCAGCGCATTCGCGTCCGCGCGCAGATTGAAGAGTATGAAAACCGCCTGCGCATTGCCTATCAAATTTTCGATGCGCAGACCGGCAAACGCACCACCACCGGATACACCATCCAGGTGGCGGTGGAAGAAGCCACCCGCGAAATGTGCTTTGTCAGCCCGGCAATACTGTTTGAACGAATGGGAGTTACGCCATGAAATGGTTGCCTTTGCTGGCGCTGATCGTCAGCCCGCTGGTCAGCGCCGTGACGCTGGATGAGCTGCAGCAGCGCTTCACCGAGCAGCCCGTGGTGCGCGCGCACTTCGAACAGGTCCGCACGATAAAAGATATGCCGCAGCCGCTGCGCTCGCAGGGCGAGATGCTGATCGCCCGCGACAGCGGCCTGCTGTGGGATCAAAAAGCGCCGTTTCCGATGACGCTGCTGCTGGACGACAAGCGGATGGTTCAGGCGATCAACGGCCAGCCGCCGCAGACCATCACCGCCGACAATAATCCGCAGATGTTCCAGTTCAACCACCTGCTGCGGGCCCTGTTCCAGGCCGATCGCAAGGTGCTGGAAGAGAACTTCCGCATCGATTTTAAAGACCTGGGCGCGGGCCGCTGGTCGCTGGTGCTTACCCCAAAAACGACGCCGCTGGACAAGATTTTCGCCACCCTCGATCTGGGCGGCGCGACCTATCTGGAGACGATTCGCCTGAACGATAAGCAGGGCGACCGTACTGATATCTCCCTTTCAAACCACCAACTGACGCCCGCCACCCTGACCGATGACGAACGCCAACGCTTTGCCGCACCGTAAATCCCTGCGCCCGGCGCTGCTGTGGGCCACGGTATGCCTGATTATGCTGGGCGTGCTGCTGTCGCTGCTGCCCGGCGCGCGGCTGAACAGCAGCGTGCTGGCCATGCTGCCGAAGCAGACGCTGGGGGCGATCCCGCCGGCGCTCAACGACGGGTTTATGCAGCGCCTCGACCGCCAGCTGGTCTGGCTGGTCAGCCCCGGCAAAGAGCCGGATCCGCGCGTGGCGCAGCAGTGGCTTGAACTGCTGCACAGCAGCGACTCGCTCCGCGAGGTTAAGGGCCCGATGGACGCCGCCGGGCAAAAGGCCTGGGGAGAATTCTTCTGGCAGCACCGCAACGGGCTGATTGACCCGGCCACCCGCGCCCGTCTGCAAAACGGCGGAGAAGCGCAGGCGCAGTGGATTTTATCCCAGCTCTACTCCACCTTCTCCGGCGTCAGCGGCAAAGAGCTGCAAAACGATCCGCTGATGCTGATGCGCGGCTCGCAGCTCGCCCTGGCGCAAAACGGCCAGAAGCTGCGGCTGATGGACGGCTGGCTGGTCACGCAAGATGGGGCGGGAAACTACTGGTATCTGCTGCACGGCGAGCTGGCGGGCTCGTCGTTTGATATGCAGCAGACCCACCGGCTCGTGACGACGCTTAACGCGCTGCAACAGACGCTGAAAGCGCGCTACCCGCAGGCGCAGCTGCTTTCCCGCGGAACCGTGTTCTACAGCGATTACGCCAGCCAGCAGGCCAAGCGCGACGTCTCGACGCTGGGCATCGCCACTCTGCTTGGGGTGTTCCTGCTGATCGTGGCGGTGTTCCGCTCTCTGCGCCCGCTGCTGCTGAGCGTGCTCTCGATTGCCATCGGCGCGCTGGCGGGCACGGCGGTGACGCTGCTGCTCTTTGGCGAACTGCACCTGATGACGCTGGTGATGAGCATGAGCATCATCGGTATTTCGGCAGACTACACGCTTTACTACCTGACCGAACGGATGGTCCACGGCGCGGAGTTCTCCCCCTGGCAAAGCCTGGCCAAAGTGCGCAATGCGCTGCTGCTGGCGCTGCTGACGACCGTCGCCGCCTACCTGATTATGATGCTGGCTCCCTTCCCCGGGATCCGCCAGATGGCGGTATTTGCCGCCGTAGGGCTGAGCGCCTCCTGCCTGACGGTGATTTTCTGGCATCCGTGGCTGTGCCGGGGTTTGCCGGTGCGCCCGGTTCCCTTTATGGTCCTGATGCTGCGCTGGCTGGCCGCCTGGCGACGCAGTAAAAAACTGTCCGTTGGCCTGCCCGTCGCGCTGGCGCTGCTCTCCGCCGTGGGAATGAGCACCCTGAGGGTGGACGACGACATCGCCCAGCTGCAGGCGCTGCCGAAAGATATTCTGGTGCAGGAGAAAGCCATTACCGCCCTGACCGGCCAAAGCGTCGATCAGAAATGGTTTGTGGTGCACGGCGCTTCGCCCCAGCAAACGCTGGAGCGGCTGGAGGCCTTTACCCCGGCGCTGGCCGAGGCGCAAAAAGCGGGAGAGATTGCCCGCTGGCGCACCCTGCCGCTGAACTCGCTGGCCCGCCAGAAAAGCGACCTTACGCTGCTGCGGAACGCCGCGCCGGCGGTGACGGACGTGCTGAAAAGCGCAGGGCTCAACGCCGTATCCCCGAATCTGGAGGCCATGCCGGTCAGCGTGGACGCGTGGCTTAACAGCCCGGCCAGCGAAGGCTGGCGTCTGCTCTGGCTAACTTTGCCCGACGGGGAAAGCGGCGTGCTCGTGCCGGTGGACGGCGCAAAAAACAGCGCGGCGCTCGGTGAGCTGGCCGCGCGCCATAACGGCGTCGTCTGGGTGGACCGCAAAGCCAGCTTTGACAGCCTGTTTGCCCTCTACCGCACGCTGCTGACGGGGCTCCTGTTTGCGGCACTGGCGGTGATTGCCTGCGGGGCAATGCTGCGCCTCGGCTGGCGTAAAGGGCTGATAAGCCTGGTGCCGTCCGCGCTGTCGCTGAGCTGCGGGCTGGCGGCCCTGGCCGCAACGGGCCACCCGGTGAATCTGTTCTCACTGCTGGCGCTGGTGCTGGTGCTCGGCATTGGCATTAACTACACGCTGTTCTTCAGCAACCCGCGCGGTACGCCGCTGACCTCGATGCTGGCGATTACCCTGGCGATGATGACCACCCTGCTGACGCTGGGCATGCTCGTCTTCAGCGCCACCCAGGCCATCAGCAGCTTTGGTATTGTGCTGGTGAGCGGTATTTTCACCGCCTTCCTGCTGGCCCCGCTGGCGATGCCGGATAAGAAAGAGAGAAAACGTAAATGAACGCTGTTTATCGCGCCGTCGCGCTGGCCGCGGCGCTGCTGCTGGCAGGCTGCAGCCATTCGACCGATACCCAAGAGACGCGGCCTCAGGCCTGGCTCCAGCCGGGCACCAAAGTCACGCTTCCGCCGCCCGGCATCAGCCCGGCGGTAAGCTCCCAGCAGTTGCTGACCGGCAGCTTTAACGGGCAAACGCAGTCCCTGCTGGTGATGCTCAACGCGGATGCGCATAAGGTCACGCTGGCCGGCCTCTCCTCCGTGGGGATCCGTCTGTTCCTGGCAACGTACGACGAGAGCGGTATTCATACCGAGCAGTCCATCGTCGTGCCGCAGCTGCCGCCCGCCAGCCAGGTGCTGGCCGACGTGATGCTCAGCCACTGGCCGATTAGCGCCTGGCAGCCGCAGTTGCCGAAGGGCTGGACGCTGAAGGACAATGGCGATCGGCGCGAGCTGCGCAACGCCAGCGGCAAGCTGGTGACGGAGATTGTCTACCTCCAGCGCAAGGGCAAGCGCGAGCCGATAAGCATCGAGCAGCACGTCTTTAAATACCACATCACCATTCAATATCTGGGTGACTGAGATGATCTATATTTCCGCTGTTGGCATGGTCAACGCGCTGGGCAACTCGCCTGATGAGATTGCCGCCAACCTGGCTGCGGGCGTGGCGCCGGGCATGCACGCCCGGACCGGCTGGTTGCAGGGAATACCCGAAGCGGTACTGGGCGGCGTGGAAGGCGAGCTGCCGCTCATCCCGGACACCTTCTCTGCACACCGCACCCGCAACAACCAGCTGCTGCTGGCCGCGCTGGCGCAGATTCAGCCCGCCGTCGACGAGGCCATCGCCCGCGTTGGCCGCGACCGCGTGGCCGTGGTGATGGGAACCAGCACCTCCGGGCTGGACGAAGGCGATGAGCACGTTAGGCGCATGACGGACGGCGAGACCAGCACGCGCTGGCAGTATCCGCAGCAGGAGCTGGGCGATCCGTCCCGCTTTCTCGCCAACTGGCTGCAGCTTGAAGGCCCGGCCTATACGATCTCCACCGCCTGCTCCTCCAGCGCGCGGGCGATGATCGGCGGCAAACGTCTGATCGAAGCCGGGCTGGTGGATATCGCCATTGTCGGCGGGGCCGATACCCTGAGCCGGATGCCCGTGAACGGCTTTAACAGCCTTGAATCCTTCTCCCCCACGCTCTGCGAGCCGTTTGGCCGGGACCGCCGGGGGATCACCATCGGTGAAGCGGCGGCGCTGATGGTATTGAGCCGGGAACCCGCGGACGTGGCGCTGCTCGGGACGGGCGAATCCAGCGATGCGTACCATATTTCCGCCCCGCATCCTCAGGGCGAAGGGGCGATAAGGGCTATCACTCAGGCGCTCAGCGAAGCGGGCATGCAGCCGGACGACATCGGCTATATCAACCTGCACGGCACGGCCACGCCGCTCAACGATCAGATTGAATCACAGGTGGTTCACGATCTCTTCGGGGAAAGCGTGCCGTGCAGTTCAACCAAACATCTTACCGGCCACACGCTGGGCGCTGCCGGCATTACCGAAGCGGCTTTGAGCTGGCTTATCCTGACGCGCGATCTGCCCTTGCCGCCGCAGGATTTTTCCCGCTACGCTCCGGACGAGACGCTGGCGCCGTGCGGCCTGCTGCACCAGCGCGCCGCCCTGAAAAAGCCGGTCATTTTATCTAACTCGTTCGCGTTTGGCGGCAACAACGCCAGCATTCTGCTGGGGAGAGCGTCATGAGCTATCTATCACCCGAAGCCTATTTGCCGCACGATGCGCCCATGATGCTGCTGGGGTCCGTTGAGAATGTAACGGATGACATGGCGGTCTGCCGCGTGGCGGTTGACAGGCAAAGCGTGCTGGCGCCGTTTCTCAATGCCGATGGCGACCTGCCGGGCTGGTACGCGCTCGAGCTGATGGCGCAGACCGTTGGCGTCTGGTCGGGCTGGCATCGTCAGCAGCAGGGGCAGGAACATATCGCGCTGGGCATGGTGCTCGGCGCGCGCGAGCTGGTCTGCGCCAGCGGGCGTTTCGCCAACGGCTTAACGCTGGACATTACCGTTAAGCTGCTGATGCAGGACGAACGCTTCGGCAGTTTTGAATGCACGATTTGCGCAGGTGAAGAGACGCTGGCCACGGGCCGGGTCAACACCTTCCAGCCGAGTGCAGAAGAATTAACATCGCTTTTTAATCAGGGATCCCACGCATGAGTCGTTCCGTACTGGTCACAGGGGCCAGCAAAGGCATTGGTCGCGCCATCGCCCGCCAGCTTGCCGCTGACGGGTTCACCGTCGGCGTGCATTACCATCGTGATGCCGCAGGCGCGCAGGAGACGCTGGACGCCATCACCCAGGCGGGCGGCAGCGGCCGTTTACTCTCGTTTGACGTGGGCAACCGCGAGCAGTGCCGCGAGGTGCTGGAGCAGGAGATCGAAACCCATGGCGCATGGTATGGCGTGGTCAGCAACGCCGGAATTACCCGCGACGGCGCCTTTCCGGCGCTGAGTGAAGACGACTGGGACAGCGTGATCCACACCAATCTCGACAGCTTTTACAACGTCATTCACCCCTGCATTATGCCCATGATCGGCACCCGTCAAGGCGGGCGCATTATTACCTTATCCTCCGTCTCCGGCGTGATGGGCAACCGCGGCCAGGTGAACTACAGCGCGGCCAAAGCGGGCATTATCGGCGCCACCAAAGCGCTGGCGATCGAGCTGGCAAAACGCAAAATCACCGTGAACTGCATTGCGCCAGGGCTGATTGATACCGGCATGATTGAGATGGAGGAAGCCGCGCTCAAAGAAGCGATGTCCATCATCCCAATGAAACGTATGGGCCAGGCCGAGGAGGTTGCCGGGCTGGCAAGCTATCTGATGTCGGATATCGCGGGCTACGTGACCCGCTAGGTCATTTCGATTAACGGAGGCATGCTATGACGCGTCGCGTGGTGATTACGGGCATGGGCGGCGTGACCGCCTTTGGCGAGAACTGGCACTCCGTTTCCAGCCGGCTGCTGGCGTATGAAAACGCCGTGCGTAAAATGCCGGAATGGCAGGTGTACGATGGCCTGCACACCCTGCTGGGCGCGCCGATCGACGATTTCGCGCTGCCGGAACACTATACCCGCAAGCGCATCCGCGCCATGGGCCGCGTGTCGCTGATGTCGACCCGTGCCACCGAGTTGGCTTTGGAGCAGGCTGGGCTGATTGGCGAAGCGGTGCTCACCAACGGGCAAACCGGTATCGCCTACGGTTCTTCAACAGGCAGCACCGGCCCGGTCAGCGAATTCGCGACCATGCTTACCGAAAAGCACACTAATAACATCACCGGGACAACCTACGTCCAGATGATGCCGCACACCACGGCGGTGAATACCGGCCTGTTCTTTGGGTTGCGCGGCCGCGTGATCCCGACGTCAAGCGCCTGTACCTCCGGCAGCCAGGCGATTGGCTACGCCTGGGAGGCGATTCGCCACGGGTATCAGACCGTTATGGTCGCGGGGGGCGCGGAAGAGCTTTGTCCATCTGAAGCGGCGGTGTTTGACACGCTGTTTGCCACCAGCCAGCGCAACGACGAACCCAAAACCACCCCGTCGCCGTTTGATACGCAGCGCGATGGTCTGGTGATTGGGGAAGGCGCAGGCACCCTGATTCTGGAGGAGCTGGAGCACGCCAGAGCGCGCGGGGCCACCATCTACGGTGAGATCGTGGGCTTCGCCACCAACTGCGACGCGGCCCATATCACCCAGCCGCAGCGTGACACGATGCAGATTTGCATGGAGCAGTCGCTGGCGATGGCGGGGTTAAGCGCAAGGGATATGGGGTATATCTCCGCGCACGGTACCGCCACCGACCGCGGCGATATCGCCGAAAGCCAGGCGACGGCCGCCATCTACGGTGACAGCGTGCCGGTTTCTTCGCTGAAGAGCTATTTTGGCCACACGCTGGGGGCCTGCGGCGCGCTGGAAGCGTGGATGAGCCTGCAGATGATGCGCGAAGGCTGGTTTGCCCCGACGCTCAATTTAACGCAGCCGGATGAGCAATGCGGGGCTTTAGATTATATTATGGGAGAAGCCCGTCAGATTGACTGCGAGTATCTGCAGAGCAATAACTTCGCGTTTGGCGGCATCAATACCTCGATTATCATTAAACGCTGGGCGTAACTATGTACCGGTTTGTACTGGGAAAAATTTCCACCCTTTGCGCGGACCCGCTGGCGTCAACGCTCGCAGACAGGGCACCTCAGGGTGCCCGACAGGCCTCCTGGCTGGCTGGCCGGACGCTGCTCGCCAGAACGTTATCCCCCACTCCGCTCCCCGACATCATTTACGGCGAGCAGGGGAAACCGGCTTTTGCAAAGGGGGATCCGCTGTGGTTCAACCTGAGCCATAGCGGTGATGATATCGCCCTGCTGATGAGCGATGAAGGCGAAGTGGGCTGCGATATCGAAGTGATTCGCCCCCGTCAGAACTGGCAGGCGCTGGCCAACGCCGTTTTCAGCCTGACAGAGCATGACGAGCTGGAGCGTGAAGCGCCCGAGGAACAGCTTTCTGCCTTCTGGCGTATCTGGACGCGTAAAGAAGCAATTGTGAAGCAGCGCGGCGGCAGCGCCTGGCAGATTGTCAGCATCGACAGCACGGCGCAGTCGCACTCGGTCAGCCAGCTACAGCTCGGTTCACTGAGCCTGGCCGTTTGTACACCCACACCGTATACCCTGACCACCGAGTCGATTATTCACGTCGGGGCAGGAAAATCACCAGCACACCCAGCATAATCAACCCGACGCCCGCCAGCCCGTGCCAGGAGAAGCGCTCCCCCCAGCCGGGCAGCAGGATTGCCGCGCCCCACACCAGGATATAGCTGAGGCTCAGCAAGGCGTACGCTTTGCTGAGCGCCATGCGGTGCAGCGCCAGATACCAGCAGCCCATGGAGGCCACGTATCCCGTCAACCCCAGCAGCAGCGCGCCCGTGCCGGACGAGACGTGCCACAGCGCGGAGATAAACGTCAGAAGATCGCTGACAGGCGGCAGGGCCTGCATGGCATCGCGCAGCAACAGCTGCGCGGCGCTGACTAACAGCACGCTGCATAACGCCCAGAACGCGCCTTTCACAGGCTTCCTCCCAGCACGATAATCCCCATGATGATGAACCCGACCCCCAGCCAGTGGTGCGCAGCAACGTGCTCGCGCCAGAAGAGCTTCGCCGCCAGCGTCACCCAGACAAAATTGAGGCTCAGCATAGGGTAAGCCACGCCGACGGGCAGGCGCTGCAGCACCGCCAGCCAGACCAGCATCCCGCAGCCCAGCGCCAGCATTGCCAGGCCAAGCCACAGCATGACGTGCGCGCCACGCCGCCCGTCCTTCGCCGGACGGGTAGCCTGTTTCTGGCACAGCTGTCCCGCGCAGCTCAGCAGGCTTGCCAGTATCAGCCAGGTCCAGGCCATCACTTCGGCAGATACTCCAGCAGGGCCAGACGCCCCTGGATATAGAGATTGTCCGGCTGCGGTAAATTCGCCTCTGAAATATCGTCACGTTTAGACAGCAGCATCACCAGCGACACGCTTCCCTGCTTACGATGCGTTGCCAGCCACTGCGCGAAGTCGTCTTCACTGACAAAGCGATCTTTCGCATCGGGATAATTCAGCCCGTAGCGCAGCTCGCCGCTCTGAGCAAACAGCGTGATGTCGCTGCGCTTCAGCTCCCACGCCAGGCCCGCGGCCACGCCAACGTTATTGGTCAGCACAAAGCGGCTGCCCTGAAGCGGCTCGCGCACGGTATCCACCAGCGACTGCGGCTGTTTGGAATCCACCACCAGGTTCGGAATGGCAAAACCAATCAGCAACGCCAGGCCCGCAGGACACAGCGCCGCCAGCCACCAGCGCCGCTGGCTCTGCCGCAGCGTAAACCAGCCTAACGCGCCCCAGATGAGGAACGCCACCACCGCACAGAAGACTTTATACAGTTCAACCGACGTCCAGACCGGATGCTTAGCCAGCCCCCACGGCGAGACCGCCAGCGCCGCCACCACGCCGATTGCACCAAACGCCAGGTTAATCCCGCCGTTAATGCGCAACGCTCTGGCCCCTTTTTCTGCCGCGAGGCAGGCATAGCGCGCCATCAGGATAGCCAGCGGGGCAAAACAGGGCAGGATATAGGTCGGCAGCTTGCCTTTGGCGATGCTGAAGAACAGCAGCGGCATTACCACCCATCCCAGCAGGTAGAACCCGCCGCCCGCGTTTTGTCTGTCATTCCAGCCGAGACGCAGCGCGCCTGGCAGCAGCGCCAGCCACGGCAGGCTGCCCGCGAGAAGGAACGGCAGGTAATACCAGAACGGTGCCTTGTGCTGCGCGTCACTCTGGGCAAAACGCTGAATATGCTCAACCCAGAAGAAATAGCGCCAGAAATCAGGCTCGCGGTGCGCAATGGCCAGCCCCCACGGCAGAACAATCAGCACGCAGCTCAGGACCGCGAGCCAGCCAAAAATCAGCACCTCTTTCCAGCGCTTCTGGGCGATGACCCATGGCAGCACGCCAATCACCGGTACCGCCAGCGCCAGAAAGCCTTTGGTCATTACCCCCATGCCGCAGGCCAGCCCAAGCAGCACATAGCCGCCCGCTTTTCCGGCCACGGTGTGCGCCTGTGAGGCGAGCCAGAAGCTGCACATCGCCGCCACCAGCCACAGGGTGACGATGGGATCCAGCACCGCATAGGTGCCGATGCCATACACCAGGAACAGGGTCAGGAAGATAAGGCCGGAGAAAATGGCCGTACGCTTATCCCGCCAGAGACGCCAGGCCATCCAGATAACCAGCAGCGCCGCCAGCCCGGTGGAGAAGATCGACCCGGCGCGTACGGCAAAGTTCGTGTGCCCGAACAGCCATTGTCCGATAGTGTTGATCCAGTAGCCGGCGATCGGCTTTTCAAAGTAGCGCAGCCCCAGGAAATGCGGGACAACCCAGTCCCCCGATGCCAGCATTTCGCGGCTGATTTCCGCATAGCGCGTTTCATCAGGCTGCCACAGCAGGCGGATATCGACCGGAATGAAGTAATAAACGATAAACAGTGCGAAAAGCGCTACGCCATAACGGGCTGTTTTCATGGGACCGA
Organism: Enterobacter sp. 168J2; assembly: GCF_034107265.1. Taxonomy (NCBI): domain Bacteria; kingdom Pseudomonadati; phylum Pseudomonadota; class Gammaproteobacteria; order Enterobacterales; family Enterobacteriaceae; genus Enterobacter; species Enterobacter sp. 168J2. The sequence goes on from NZ_JAWNEB010000007.1 coordinate 115,847, forward strand.
ACTCACGGTTTGTTGATAGCCAAGCCAGCCTTCCCGGCCAGCCAGTTCACTACGGACAACTTTGCCCACGGGCAGGGTGCTGAGGTCGTCCGGCAACAGCTCGCTCAACGGGCAGAACGCAATGCCCTCCTGAGCGGCCATCGTCAGCAGCGCATCGAAATCATGCTGGTACGCAATCCCTTCCACTTCTGCATGGATGGTATAGACCGGCGTTCCGGCGTCACGATGGATGCGGTCCAGAATGTAGCGATTAAATGCTTCCGCCTTCACCTCGCGCCCCACCACCTCATCCCACGTGGGAAGCGTGACCGGGATTTGCACCGTACCGTAGCGAAGTTCGCCCAACAGCGGCAAAAACGGCCCGGTTCCGCGACAGTCGCTGTTGTAGCGAAACGCGAAATGCTCTTTGGCTTTGACCACCCGCTGGTCGGCACGCCATCCCGCCACGGCGGAGCAGCGCACGGGCTGGCCGATGATGGCCTCAAGCTCCAGCATTCCACGTTCAACCTCACGGGACAGGCGCGGGATATCCCAGACGCCCGCCCAGGCCTGCCAGGCATGGTGGTCCCAGGCATGCAGGCCAATCTCATGATGCTGCGCCGCCGCGCGGATAATGTCTTCATTACCCGCGCCGATGCGTCTGCCGGGCCAGGCGGTGCCGGCCAGCAAAATATCCCAGCCGTAGAGGGATGCCGCGCGCGAGCGCAGCATTTTGAACAGAAATGCCGGTTTAACCAGACGCCACAAATGGCGTCCCATGTTGTCAGGCCCCACGCTGAAGAAAATGCTGGCGCGCACGCCGTGCCTGCTCAGCAGTTCCAGCAGCCTGGGCATGCCGTCACGCGTTCCCCTGAAGGTGTCGACATCAATGCGTAAACCGACTTTTTTCATGAGGCCTGTTCCGACAGCTCCACGGTGCGCAGGAAGAAGTCGAGCGTCTCGTCAATGGTCTGCTCCATCTTCACCGTCGGCGTCCAGTTCAGGCAGCGCTTCGCGTTGCGGATGCTTGGCTTACGGTGCTCGACGTCCTGGTAGCCCTTACCATAGTAGCTGCTGCTTTCCACTTCGCGGAAACCGGCGAACGGCGGGAAGCGATCGCGCAGCGGATGGCGCTCAAAGCTTGCCAGCAGCATCTCTGCCAGCTCGCGAATGCTCGCCTCGTTTTCCGGGTTACCGATGTTGATGATCTCACCGTTGCAGCGGTTATCTTTGTTCTCGATGATGCGGAACAGGGCCTCGATACCGTCGCTGATATCCGTAAAGCAGCGTTTCTGGCTACCGCCTTCAATCAGCTTGATAGGCGAGCCTTCCACCAGGTTCAGGATCAGCTGGGTGATCGCGCGGGAGCTGCCGATACGCGCCGCGTTCAGGTTATCCAGACGCGGGCCCATCCAGTTGAACGGACGGAACAGGGTAAAGCGCAGACCTTCCTTCTCGCCGTAGGCCCAAATCACGCGGTCCAGCAGCTGCTTGGAGACGGAGTAGATCCAGCGCTGCTTGTTGATCGGCCCGACCACCAGGCTGGAGGCATCTTCATCGAAGTTTTTGTCGGTACACATGCCGTACACTTCAGAGGTGGACGGGAAGATGATGCGCTTGTCGTATTTCACGCAGTCGCGGATGATCTTCAGGTTCTCTTCGAAATCCAGCTCGAACACGCGCAGCGGGTTACGGGTGTACTCGATTGGCGTGGCGATGGCGACCAGCGGCAGCACCACGTCGCATTTTTTAATGTGATATTCGATCCACTCGGAGTGGATGCTGATATCCCCTTCCACAAAGTGGAAGCGCGGGTTGTTGAGGAAACGGCTGATGGCGTCAGAGCCGATATCCAGACCGTAAATCTCGTAGTTATCGTCTTTGAGCAGACGTTCGGTCAGGTGGTTCCCGATAAAGCCGTTCACGCCGAGGATCAGCACGCGGGTGCGGCGCTTGATGGCCACCACCGGCGCGCTGGTGATCAGCGCCCCGGCCACCAGCCCCAGAGACTGCGCCAGCTGCGTGCCCTGAACGTACAGGCCGTTGTCGGTCTGCCCGGTGACGATCTCCAGCGCCTGCTCGCCGCAGCTCACCACCAGCGGGGAGACGGAGACGACGGTGCCCGGCTTAGCGGCCGGGATATCGTCACGCACGCGAGATTTCCAGACGATAAATTTGCTGACGCCCGCAAAGCTGTAAGCGCCCGGCCACGGGTCGGTCACGGCGCGCACCAGGTTGTGCAGCTGGCGGGCGGGTTTATTCCAGTCCAGGCGACCATCTTCCGGCGCGCGGCGGCCAAAGCAGCTGGCCTTGCTTTCGTCCTGCTCGGTCTCGCTGAAGGTGCCGTTGAGGATGGCTGGCAGCGCGTCACGCAGCAGGCTTTGCGCCGCGGTGCAGAGTTTATGATGCAGCTCAAGCGCGGTTTCATCCGCGTCGATTGCCACGCGCTGCTGGGCGACGATGGCTCCGGCATCCGCGCGGCGCACCATGCGGTGCAGCGTCACGCCCGTTTCCGTTTCGCCGTTGACCAGCACCCAGTTCAGCGGCGCGCGGCCACGGTAGGCGGGCAGCAGAGAGCCGTGAAGGTTAAACGCCCCTTTTGCGGCCAGGCCTAAGATCTCGTCGCAGATCAGGTTGCGATAGTAGAACGAGAAGATGACATCAGGCGCCAGCGCGCGGATGCGATCCACCCACAGCGGGTGGTTGACGTCGTCCGGGGCATAAACCGGAATACCGCGCTCGGCGGCGATACGCGCCACGGAGCCGAAAAAGTGATTTTCTCCTGCCGCGTCCGGATGGGTAAAGATTGCAGCAATGTCATAGCCCGCGTCCAGCAGGGCCAGCGTGCCCGCGCACCCCATATCGTGATAGGCAAATACAACGGCTTTCATGGGTGGTTTTCCTCTTGAGATGCTTTGTGTTCCTGACGGACAACACGTTGAATAAAGTAGCGCGGACGTGCGCGAACATCGTTATAGATACGGCCAATGTATTCACCGAGCAGGCCCATTCCGACGAACTGGGCGCCGATGAACATAAACAGCACGGCAAAAAGCATAAAGACCCCTTCCGCCGCCCACTGCGGGCCAAAGACCAGCCGCAGCACCACCAGCAGGACGGACAGCGTAAAACCGGCCAGGGCGATGACGCTGCCGAACACGCTCAGCAGGCGCAGCGGCGTGGTGGTCAGGCAGGTGATGAGGTCGTACATCAGGTTGATGAGACGCATAAAGCTGTACTTCGATTCCCCGTGCTCGCGCTCGGCGTGCAGGACCGGAATTTCCGTTGCCTTGCGGGCAAAGGTGTTGGCGAGGATCGGAATAAAGGTGCTGCGCTCATGGCAGTGCAGCATGGCGTCGACAATATGGCGGCGGTAGGCGCGCAGCATGCAGCCGTAATCGCCCATCGCTTTGCCGGTGGTGCGCTGAATAAGACGGTTGATGGTGCGCGAGGCCAGCTTGCGGAACAGGCTGTCCTGACGGTTCTGGCGCACCGTGCCGACCACGTCATAGCCTTCATCGGCTTTGGCGACCAGGCGCGGGATCTCCTCAGGCGGGTTTTGCAGATCCGCGTCCAGGGTGATAATCAGATCGCCCGTCACGTGGCTGAACCCGGCCATAATGGCGGAGTGCTGGCCGTAGTTACGGTTGAGCAGCACGGCGACAATATGGCTGCCTTCGGCCTGGGCGGCTTCGGTCAACATCAGCGCGGAATCATCGCTGCTGCCGTCGTCCACCAGCAGAATTTCATAGGCTTTGCCCAGCGTGTCGCAGGCAGCCGTGGTGCGGCGGATCAACTCGGGCAGGCTCTCCTGCTCGTTATAAACAGGGATGACCACGGAAACTTTTTGTACAGGCGGTGCGCTGAACATATCAATGTCCTGCAAGCTGATGGAGCGCGGTAATGACGCGGGTTGTGTCGTCATGAGTCATGTCCGGGAAAAGTGGGAGAGAACAAATACGCGCGCTATTCCATTCCGAATTCGGGAGCGATACATCAGGAAAACGCTCGCGGTAGTATTTTTGGGTGTGTGCCGCGCGGAAATGCAGGCCGGTACCGATGCCTTGCTCCTTCAGCGCCGCCATCAGGCCGTCGCGTGAGATCCCGCAGCGAGCTTCATCAACGCGAATAATAAACAGGTGCCAGGCGTGAACGTGCGGCCATGCCGGAATGCTCAGCGGCTGGAACGGCGTATCGGCAAGTTCGCGCAGGTAGCGCTGCGCAATCTCCTGGCGGCGCGTGTTGGCCTCTTTCAGCTTGCCCAGCTGCACCAGCGCCAGCGCGGCGTTGATATCCGCCAGGTTGTATTTATACCCCGGCGAGATCACTTCGGCCTGCGGCGCACGGCCGTGCGTCTGGCGGTCATAGGCATCCACGCCCAGGCCGTGGAACTTCAGGCTGCGGATCCGCGCGGCAAGCCGGGCGTTATCCGTGACGACTAAACCGCCTTCCGCACAGGTCATGTTTTTAATGGCGTGGAAGGAAAAAATCGCCGTGCCTTTCCAGCCCACGTGACGGTTCTTGTAGTACGTTCCGGCGGCATGGGCCGCGTCTTCAATCACCGGAATACCGTGACGCTCGCCGACGGCATGAATGGCGTCGATATCACACGGCGCGCCGGCGTAATGCACGGGAATAATCGCTTTGGTACGCGGGGTAATGGCGGCTTCAATTGCTTCCGGCGTCACCATCAATGTCTCTTTGTCCACATCGATCATGACCGGCGTGGCGCCCAGCAGCACGATCATATTCAGCGTGGAGACCCAGGTCTGGGAGGGGGTAATGACCTCATCGCCCGGGCCAATATCCAGCGCCATCAGCGTGACGTGCATGCCCGCCGTCGCCGAGCAGACGGCAATCGCGTTCTGGTTCCCCGTCAGCTGACAAAATGCCGCTTCAAGTTCCTGATTTTTAGGCCCGGTGGTGATCCAGCCGGAGGTTAAAACCTCCTGCAACGCCGCTAATTCCTCATTACCCATCGACGGGCGGGAAAAAGGCAAAAAATCACTCATCATTAATTTCCTTGCAATAAGAATGGCACGCGCTTGATATTAACCAATTGCCTGTTCGTTTATTTCAACGAACCATAAACTCATATCAAGGTATCGTTCATTTCTTAGGGAAAAATTAAGATGCGTATTCCAGATGTAACGAAATCAATATCAATTCATTTATAAACAAATACTTAACTAATTATGAATTATTTATTTCGTGATCTAATTCAATTTTCTTCGTCATTATTTTAAACCAAACATAAACAAACAAAAAAAATCCCGGTTATTTCTGAAAAAGAAGAAATAACCGGGAACTTTTCTTTTTAGTTAATTGTCGCGCTTATTTTAAGTTATCTGGAAAGTTTTCCGGTAACTCGCTGGCCGCGCAGGCAATCACGCTTTCATCGTTGGCACCACAGTCGCGTACAAAGGTGATTGTTGCGAATTCATCAATCACTTCCGTTGGATAGGTCGGGCCAGCGTCGCGATAGCTGTTCATCAGCGGAATATGATCGTTCTGGAAGCAGACGGTTTTTTCCGGGTTATTCATGACCCAACGTGGGAAGAAGATGGTGCCGTGGAACAGCCGATCGCCCAGGTTCGCAATCAGGCTGACGTCGGTGCCGGTTGGCTCGGTCCAGGAAATTTTATAGATGCTTTCACCGACGCGAACGATATACACCCGCTGATCTTTCACCCAGCGATTGCCCACCAGGCCGCTGTGAATACGGTAGTCGATGGTGTTTTCATTTTTGATGTAAATTTCGTAATTCCAGCCGTTATCGTAGGTATATACCAGATGTTTACCAACGAAGCCGCTTAGGTCGTGTTTGTCGAATGTGTTCATAAGATGTCTCCTTCGTTTTGATGAGACGATCTTAAGCCTTCAAAAAATGAATGAATAACGCTATTTTTTAATCAAATTCATCCAAATTTTAGATAAATTATGCACAAGACGACGCTGGAACAGTGGGCTTTACTGGAAAAAGTGGTTGACGCGGGCAGCTTTGCCAAAGCCGCGGAAGAAACCCACCGCAGCCAGTCCTCGGTGAGCTATAACCTGTCGCTGCTGCAGGAGCGGCTGGGCGTGGCGCTGCTGGCGCCGGAGGGGCGACGGGCGGTATTGACCCCGGCTGGAGAACAGCTTCTCGGCCAGGTGAAACCGCTGCTGAAAGCATTTTCGTACGTCGAGACGCGCGCGGCGACCCTACGTAACGGGATGCGCACGCGGCTGGACCTGGTGGTGGACTCGATTTTCCCGCGCCGCCGCCTGTTCGCCATTCTGCGTCAGTTCCAGCAGCAGTATCCGCAAACTCAGGTCCGCCTCACGGAGGTGCTGGAAAATACCCGCGCCGATGCCATGAACAACGAGGCCGATGTGATGGTTTTAACCCGCCGCCAGGACATTACCGGGCTCGGCGAATGGCTGATGAATATCGACTTTGTCGCCGTGGCGCATCACCAGCATCCCCTCTTTAGCCTCGACGCGCCGCTGAATGATGAGATGCTGCGCCCGTGGCCGCTTATCCAGATTGCGGACAGCCAGAACGCCGCGCGGGCGGTCGGCGAGTCGTGGACGTTCTCGACCATCGACGCTGCCATAGAGGCGGTCGTCTCGCAGGTCGGCTACGGCTGGCTGCCGGAGGAACGCATTCAGCCCCAGCTGGAGCAAGGCGTACTGAAAATCCTCCCGCTGAGCCACGGCGTGCGTCGGGCCACGCCGCTGCATCTGATCGTGAAACGCACCCTCGCCCCGCTGGATGAGCAGGTTGAAACCCTGCTGGCCCTTTTTAGCCAGGAGCCGTCATCATCACCTGCTACGCTTTAAGGTCCGAACGTTAAAACGATAAGGAGCTGATGATGAAAATCGACTTTGCGGGGAAAGTGGCCCTGGTCACCGCCTCAACCGGCGGGATCGGGTTCGCCATTGCCAGAGGCCTGGCAGAAAGCGGCGCGGAAGTGATCGTTAATGGCCGCAGCACCGACTCGGTGAACAAAGGTATTCAGCAGCTGCAGCAGGTTGTGCCTGGCGTGCAGGTGCGTGCCGCCATTGCCGATCTCAGCACCGCGGAAGGGGTTGAATCGCTGCTGAAGGTCGCGAGCGACGTCGATATTCTGGTGAACAACGCCGGGATTTACGGCCCGCAGGATTTCTATGGCACCGACGATGAAACCTGGGAGCGCTACTGGCAGACCAACGTGATGTCCGGCGTGCGCCTCTCCCGCGCCCTGCTGCCGGGCATGGTGAAAAAAGGCTGGGGCCGCGTGGTGTTTATCTCCTCCGAGTCAGCCTGCAATATCCCGGCAGACATGATCCACTACGGGGTGACCAAAACGGCCCAGCTCTCGCTGGCGCGCGGGCTGGCGAAGTTCGTGGCGGGAAGCGGCGTGACGGTGAACAGCGTGCTGCCGGGCCCGACGATGTCGGACGGTTTCGCTGAAATGATGAAAGATGAGATCGAGAGAACCGGTAAATCGCTGGAGCAGCTGGCGAAAGAATTTGTCATGGCCAACCGCCCCAGCTCGGTTATCCAGCGCGCCGCCACGGTTGAAGAGGTGGCTAATATGGTGATTTATGTCTGTTCAGCGCAGGCCTCCGCCACCTCGGGCGCGGCATTGCGCGTCGATGGTGGCGTGGTGGATGACATTATTTAACGTCGTCAGGCGGCGCTGCCCGCGACACGACGGGCGGTAATGTAGCGATCCTGCCAGTAGTCATCAGTCAGGGTTGAGACCGTCACGCCCTGGCTGCTGGAGGCGTGAATAAACTGGCTGTTACCAATATAAACGCCGACGTGCTTGCGGTTCGGGCCCGTCTGGAAGAAGACCAAATCTCCCGCCTTCAGACGGTATTGCGCCACCCGAACGCCGCGATGGATCTGCTCGCTCGTCGTGCGCGGTAAGTGAAGGTGCGCCGCATCGCTGAACAGATGCTGCATGAGCGCGGAGCAATCCACTCCGCGGTGCGTGGTGCCGCCCCACTGATAGTGAGTCCCTTTCCATTTCTGGTATTGATCCAGTATCCGGGAGCGGAGTGGGCCCGTCTCCTGGTGAAGCAGGGCCGACTTTACCGGCGATTCCGCAAAGCCACTCCTCACCGAGATCATGGAGGCGGGCAGCTGAAAACTCAGCGCGGAAAACGAAGCAAAACTTAACGTGAGGATTGAAATAAGCGATCTGAATGTCATATCTAAACAGGAGCTAAGAGTGAATTTTTCCTTACCTGTGGGGGCCAACGTTCCCCCGAAATATCTTTCGATGTGGCGATAATATAGACAGCTCATTTTTTCACCAACCCTTATTGAGGCCAAAATTGGACTCACTTTCAGATCGCAAGATTGAGAAAAAAAAGGGTGGTGATGTAAGGACTGTTCAGATAAAGCAGGTAAACTGATCGACAGAATGTGTAATTCAGCTAAGACGTATTTATGACCAATATGATTGCCGACGAGACGGTGGCTAAATCCAGCGTGCTCTCTGTCTTTGACTTTGACGGAACGCTCACGCACCACGACAGCTTTATCCCTTTCCTGCGTTTTGCATTTGGGAAACGCTACTTTGCCGGTCGTCTGGTGCGCATGGCGCTGCCCACGCTTCACTGCGTGCGCCGCAAGCTGACGCGTGATGAGCTGAAGGAAGTGCTGATTAAAACGTTCCTGACGGGCGTGGACGAACGCTGGCTACGCCAGCAGGCGGAAGCCTTTTGCGAAAAATACTGGAACAAGCTGATGCGCCCCGAAGGGGTTTTGGCGGTGGCGGCTGAGGTGAATTCCGGAGCGGAAGTGACTATCTGCTCTGCGTCGCCGGCGCTGGTGCTCCAGCCGTGGGCGGACAAGCTCGGCATTAAGCTGATTGGCACGCAGCTGGAAGTGAAGGACGGCAAGCTGACGGGACGCATTACGGGCAATAACTGCCGCTGCGCCCAGAAAGTGGCGAGGCTGGAGAAGGTATATGGCGATCTGAACGACTATCATCTGCGCGCCTGGGGAGACACCCGCGGCGACCACGAACTGCTGGCCGCGGCGCAGGATCCGCACTGGCGGCACTTCCATCATCCGCGCAAGCGCCGGAATTCACCGATTAAGGGTTAAGTGCGGCCTGATGCCCTCAGCCCGGCCCTCTCCCTGTGGGGGAGGGCGAAAAACGGTACATCAGGCTTCACGTTTCCCCGGGAACATTACGCTCGCGATAATCCCCAGCGCCAGCACGCCCAAGACCACAAACAGGCTGGCCGTCGCGCCAATGCTATAACCGTGGTGCCAGAAGTGATCGGTCGCATTCAGACCCAGCTTGAACGCCACGAAGAACAGTAGCAGCACCACCGCTTTCTCCAGGTGCACCAGATACTGCTTAAGCGCTTCGAGCACAAAGTAGAGGGTACGCAGGCCGAGAATGGCGAACATCATGGCGCTGTAGATAATCAGCGGTTCGCGGCTCACGGCGATGATGGCCGGTACGGAGTCAAACGCGAACATCACGTCAGAGAGTTCTACCACCGCCACGCAGAGCAGCAGCGGCGTTGCATAGCGTTTCGCCTTCTTCACGCGGCCAACCGTTACGTCCTGGTTTTCCGGCTTCTCCAGCTCCGCATCCACCTCTTTCTGCGTCAGGATAAACGCGTGGCTGCTGATTTTCGGCCAGACGGGGTAAAAGCGTTTCACCAGGCGATAGGCAAGGTGACCCGAGTAATCTTCCACTTCGTCGCTCTCTTCATTGCGTCTGAGCATCATCACCGCCGTCCAGCCGACGACCAGCGCGAAAATCACCTCAACATACGGCCCCAGGCTCAGCAGGCTGGTGCCGATCGCCACGAAAATACCGCGGAAAACAATCGCCCCCAGCACGCCCCAGTAGAGCACGCGGTGACGGTACTTATCCGGCACGCCGAACCAGGCGAAGATCGCCATCATCACGAACAGGTTATCGATGGAGAGCACCTCTTCCAGCGCGTAACCGGTGAGGAACAGGCTCGCCATCTCGGCGCCGTGGTGGATGTACAGAAACCCGGCGAAGGCCATCGCCATCGAGAACCAGAAAACGGACCACATGGACGCACTTTTCAGCGAAACAGGTTTATCGTGACGGTGCATGAAGAGGTCGATAAACATCGCCCCAACGGCCATCACCACAAAGACAACAACGGTTTCAGTCGGGAAACCGAGATGAGCAGAAGCCATGAATCTATCCTTAACATTCATCTGCGCGCTGGCAGAGACAACGTTTGCAACAAAAAGATGAAAACGCCCGTATCACCGGGCAAGAGAATAATAATAACACTTCTTCGCGCCAGCCCGGCAATGTAAATGTGATGTTAAATTTGCCTGAGGGTGAAGGGGTTAAAAACGCGTAGCGCAACGGCATTAAGTCCTGTATTAACATGCATCCCTTTCATACCTCTCATAAAGGCCAATTATTCTTTCATTATTCTGAGAGTTTTATCAGCAGAGCATCACCCGATATTCAGCGAGTAGTAAATAAGCCGTAAAATTCTCAGAAAGAAATGCTGATTAAACTCTGATAAGAAAATCGTAACTCACTGATTTTAAATGAACAAAAGACAAATCACAGCGTTCTCACTTTATTTTTTTTAAGCTCTTGTTAACCTGATTACGACATATATTCAGACTTCTGGCGATGGAAATTGTTCATACGTACTGGTAAGCAATGATGAATACCCGCGTTAACTTTTCGCATTAACGGAATATCCGCATCGCGGACGCAATAACTCTGTTGAGTTACAACTCTGAAATAATAATGTTCTAACATTTACACACTAAGGAATAGTTTAAAGATGAATAAATCCGTCATTGCCATGGGATTATTATTGGCTGCCGCTGCCAGCCCTTCCAGCCATGCGGCAGATGCAGTTCCTGGTAAGGGTGCAGGGCAAATCAATTTCACGGGCACTATTACCGAGAGCACCTGTGATGTCGATATTAACGGTCAGGGTGGTAACCCAACGATCCAAATGGGCACTATTTCTTCTTCTGCATTTAAGCAGATTGGTGATGTTGCAGGTGCTCACCGAATCCAAATAGATCTCTCTAATTGTCAAACCGCCCTTACAGCAGCCAAGACACGATTTAGTGGTGCCTACGATCCCGTGAATCATGATCTGCTTGCGCTTAAAAAGGATGATGCGACAGCAGAAGGTTTGGGAATTGAATTTCTGAATGAAGATGGAACACTGTTGAAACTGGGTGAGAATCCAAATAAATCTGTCCCTATTACCGATGGCACCGCCTCCATGATTTATTCTGCACGTTATAAATCAACCGCTGCTACAGTCACCGCCGGTGAAGCAAATGCTGTTGCGGATTACACCATTATCTATAACTAAATTAATCAACTCAGTTCCGGGCTATGACTAAAAGCCCGGAACGCAAGGATGTTTTATGTTAAGGAAACGCTACCTGACGCTGCTGGCCTTGCTCTTTGGCTCTTGTTTGTCACACGCCAGTGTGACCTTATCCAATACGCGAGTGGTATACAATGCCGACAAGAAAGAGAGCAATGTTAACGTCAGAAACAATACTGCCAACCCTTTCCTGGTACAAAGCTGGGTACAAGGCAATGATACACAGGGTACCAAAGCCCCGTTTATTGTGACGCCACCGCTATTTCGTCTTGATGGAGGTAAAGCCAACGCGCTACGTATTATCTATAACGGCGCCGCGTTGCCGCAGGATCGTGAGTCGCTTTTCTGGCTCAACGTAAAATCGATCCCGTCCTCTTCAAGAGAGGATGTCAACAAACTGCAGATAGCGGTAAACACCCGGATCAAATTATTTTATCGCCCGGCGAATTTAGCAGATGAAACGAGGGGCATTGGCAAGAATGTTCAGTGGTCCGTTAAAAACAATGAACTCATCGTAAGCAATAAATCGTCTTATTACATTTCATTTGCGGAGGTGAAGATCAATAACAAAAAATGGACTGAGATTGACATGCTGGCACCTAAAACCAGCAAAGCACTTAAGCTGAATAACGCGCAATTAAAAAACAACGCGACCGTACAATGGAAATATATCAATGATTATGGCGGCAACAGCCCGTTAATCACACAAAAAATAGAATAACGACTTTAAAATAATAACCTCTCAGGGATATTTTTCATGACTATATTTTGGGGCATTCGTCCAGCACTTTGCTTTGCCTGGATATTACCCAGCGCACTATACGCCAGTGATTATTTCGACCCGGCGTTTCTGGAAACAGGCGGCGCGCCGCGTACCGCAGTCGATCTTTCTCTCTTTGAGAATAAAGATAGCCAGACACCAGGCGTTTATCGTGTTGACCTCTTTCTTAACAAGAAAATGATCGACACGCGCGATATCACGTTTAGGCTCGAAGAGAACGCACAGCATAAAAATATTCTCGCTCCGTGCCTTAGCAAGGAGACGCTTCAGTCGTTTGGCGTAAAAACAGCGGCCTTCCCGCTGCTGCAGGATGATACCCAGGGCTGCGCGAAACTGGCGGCAATCCCACACGCGAGCAGCGAGTTTGACTTCAGCGAGCAGGCGTTAAGACTTAGCATTCCCCAGGCGGCCCTGGACAGCCAGGCTCACGGCTACATCGATCCCGCTCGTCGGGAGCAGGGAATTCCGGGCCTGACGCTCAGCTACAACTACAGCGGCGCCAGCTGGACCTCGAATAACGGGACGGGAACCGATAGCCAGTACCTTAGCCTGCGTCCAGGTCTGAACGTTGGCCCATGGCGTTTACGCAATTTTTCGACCTGGAGCAATAGCCAGGGGCAAGCCGGTCGCTGGGAATCGGTCTATACCTATTTACAGCGCGATATCAGCGCCCTGAATAGCCAGCTGATTGTCGGGGATAATAGTTCTACCTCTGACGTCTTTGACAGCACCCCATTTCGCGGCGTGCAGCTCTACTCCGACGAACAGATGCTTCCGGGAAGCATGCGGGGCTATGCCCCCGTAATCCGCGGTATCGCCCGCACTAATGCCCAGATCACCATTTATCAGAATGGCTACAGCATTTATCAAAGCTATGTCCCGCCCGGCGAATTTGTTATCAACGACCTTTACCTCGGCAGCAGCGGCGAGCTGAAAGTTGTCGTGAAAGAGGCGGATGGCAGCGAGCAAGTCTCTTTAGTGCCCTACGCGTCGTTAGCGGTTATGCAGCGGGAAGGGCAATATAAATATGAAGTCATTAGCGGCACCTATCGTTCCAGCAGCAGCGATGCTGAGAATGCGCCGTTTTCGCAAGGGAGCCTGATTTACGGTCTTCCATGGGAAACCTCGATATACGGTGGCATGCAGGCCGCCAGTCAATACCAGTCCCTGCTCTTTGGCATGGGAAAAAACATGGGGGATTTTGGCGCACTGTCATTTGATATTACCCAGGCCTGGGCAACCACCAAGCATGCAGAGAAAAACCGGGGGCAGTCGCTACGCCTTCGCTATAACAAAAACCTGCTCTCTACCGGCACTAACGTTGCGATTGCGGGCTATCGCTACTCAACGTCCGATTACTACACGCTGGGTGAAACGCTGAGCAGCTACCACTCGGAGCACTCTATCCCGGAGCGACGTCGCAGCCGTACGGAACTGACGCTGAACCAAAATCTGGGAGACAACCTCGGCTACCTCTCCTCCATGCTGGTCAGCGAGGATTACCACACCAGCAAAAAACGCACGACCTCTGCCTCGCTGGGCTATGGCAATAGCTGGAACGGTATTAGCTATAGCCTGAACTACAGCCACTATCTGAACGTAACAAAAGAGGATAACCAGCGTCGCTATAACCAGGACAATCTGTTCAGCCTGAGCGTGAGCGTTCCTCTGGACAAATGGCTCAGCTCTGCACGTGCCGGTTACTCATTTTCCGCAGCAGATAACCGCTCGCCTGGCCACAGCGTTTCCCTGAGCGGCAGCGCCCTTGAGGACAATAACCTGAACTGGAGCATACAGCAGAACATCAATCCAGGCAGCCAGGCAAACAGCAGTGATGTATCGCTTAGCTATAGCGGACGCTATGCGCAGGTTGGCGCCGGGTATGGCTATAGCCGGGACGCACAGCGGCTGAATTATAACCTGCGAGGCGGCGTGCTGGTTCACCCGCATGGCGTCACGCTGGCGCAGTCGCTGGGTGAAACGGTCGCTCTTGTTGAAGCGCCGGATGCAGCGGGTGTCAGCGTCCGTAACCACGCTGGCGTGCGTACCGACTCCCGGGGATATGCCGTGGTGCCGTACCTGGCCCCTTATCAGGAGAGCACAATCCAGCTGAGACCCGACACGCTGCCAGATGATGTTGAGCTGGAAAGCAATAGCCATAAAGTCGTTCCCACCCGGGGAGCTATCGTTCGGGCACGTTTTACCACCGCGGTGGGTAAACGCCTGATGATGACGCTGAAAGATGCGCAGGGTAAACCCGTTCCGTTCGGCGCCGTTGTTTCTCAAAACACCACCAGCAGCATTGTGGGTGATGAAGGCAGCGTATTCCTTACCGGGATGGCAGAAAAAGGAACGTTAGACGTGAGCTGGGGTAAGAAACCCAATCAGCGTTGCCAGGTTAACTATCAGCTTTCTGGCCAGGAACCCACGATTAGCGGAATTGTGCAGTTAACACAGATCTGCAAAAAACCCGTTAATGATTTAAGGAATTAATCATGAAAAAATTAGCGTTACTCGTGTGCCTGGCAGCAGGCGGATTGATGGGATCGCCTGCCTTTGCTGCTATTCCGGGCAGTTGCTGGCCAATTGGCGGAGCAACCGTTTTTCCGATTAGCAAAAATCTCACTGCCGAACATATACCAGGGTCTGTACAGGAGGGATGGGATAATAATCGAAACTTTTCGGGCATATGCTTCTGTATAAATTCGTCCGATAAAGAAAGTGTCTTCTTTAAATTTACCAGTGACGTGCTGAAATCGGGAAGTGGTAAACGTAATGGCGAGTTTATTTACTATCCATTCGATGAAGAGAAAGGTATTAATATCGGCTTTAAGATAGACATTGGTGGTACTATCCAAAATCAAGCGACTGTTGATTTGCAAAATAGTTCAGGGGTAGATAATCAAAACATAACGAATTTAGATTGTGACGATGTTAATGAAGAACATCCGTTTAAAACGGGTTCTAGCGGGACGGTTTCAGTAGAGTTAACCAAGAAGATCACAGGCCAACATGTATACCCTGCACAAGAGCTACTTACAGTTTACGCCCGAAAAAAATCAGGTGATTTCGATCCCACTAAACCGTTTGTGAAACTCAACTTTGAAATGATTATTACTATTCCGCCAAATTGTACGATTAATGGCGGAGAACCCATTAACATCCCGTTTGGTGATATTACAGCAAATGAATTTACGCCTGAAGCCAACAGTAAGCAAAAAAGCATTCCGCTCAACGTAACCTGTGATGACGAAGCGGATGTCAGCAGGGCGGAGATTAAATTCCGCACCTCCGATTTTAATGACGCTGGTTTTATCAGAACCCGTAATAAAGAAGGAGGGGATCGCAACGATTTAGGAATAAAACTTGAACACAACGGTAATAAAATTGATGGCAGCAGTTCGGCCATTCCGACACAGGGGGGTAATGTCACTATTGTAGCTACGCCCGTGCAACAAGGAGAAAAATTTCCAGAACCGGGAAAATTTGAAGCCACCTCAACGCTGGATTTCGAGTTTAAATAAAGAAAAAACTTAATCCACTAAAGATACATCTTATTTCACTGCAACTCATAGCACTATAGAAATGAGTTGCCGGGTAACTTAAATGGATTTGTATAAGGATATATAATATGAAACTGAAAAGTAAAACGCGCGTAGCACTTTGCGTTGCGGCCTTATTAGGCGCAGGCATGACGGCCTCTCAGGCCATCGCCAGCGATATTGAGCCCTACTCAGCGCCTTTCTCCATCAAGGGAGAAAAGAGTAAAGACTATTTCGGTATGACAATGGCCACGATCGGTAAGTTTTCCGATAAGGACAATGGCTCACATATCGCGGGCGAAGATATTGTGATTACGGCCCCCTGGGGGGATAGCGCGAAAGGGCTCGCGTACGTTATTTTCGGTACTTCCGGCGGTAAAACCATGCAGGAAGTGAACAACGTAGGTGAATTCGATCCGCAAAACGCGCTTAAAATCTTCCACAGCAATAAAGCGAATAAGCCTGGCTCAGTGACGACAAAATGGATGGGCGTCGCGGTACGCAAAATTGGTGATATTAACGGCGACGGATATGACGATTTAGTCATCGCCTCCCACTGGCATGATCAGGTCTATATTATCTGGGGCGGGCCGCATCACCGCACAGGCGCGCGGCTTTCTAATCAGATAGACCTCAATGATATCGACAACGGCGATGCTCGCCTGGGTATTCGCATCCGTACGGTTAATTCTTCAGGCAATGCTAATACCGGCGGCTGGTTTGGCGCCGCGGTAGGCCCAATTAAATATAAAAATTCTGCTGTGGCCAACAAGATGGTCGATCTCGCTATCGGCGATATCGAAGGCACTGGCGGACGCGGCGGCGCGGTCATTATCTACGGCGCCCAGAAGCCTGGCGACCAGTGGCAGAACATTGATATTAAGCGCAACAGCCTGGGCGACTGGGAGATCCCTGCCGCGACCGGTGCCTATATTCGCCCGCAGATGACCGCCACCAACGGTCCGGAGAAACCGCTTAACTACAACCTCGGGCAGCAGATCGGTGATGTCGGAGATATTAACGGCGACGGCTTCAGTGATTATCTGATCGTCGACCCGGAATCCGTCAATGAAGGCCGTAAATCAGAGAACAGCGGCACTGATGGACGCGGCACGGCGTATCTTGTCTACGGCAGCAGTTTCAACCAGGGGAATCTCGACATCGCCTCGCTAAACGCGACGCAAGCGACCCGTCTTCACGGTATGGGGGCGGCTTTCCTTGGCGGTCAGTCTGGTGGAGGTGAAGGGAGTAACGATCATAGCGCCTATACGCAGGATAAACCCAATAACGGCACCATCACGCCGTTAGGTAACTTCCTGAGTACGCACTATAACGCTTTTGCCATTAGCGCCCCTGCCGACATGGGCATCGACAAAAAGCGTTCCGGGCTGGTCTGGATTATCAAAGGTAAGACCGACGGCACTAAGCTGCCATCCTCCCTGTTCCTTGATGCGGCGCACACCCGGCTGAACTTCAACAAAAACTTTAGCGTACGAGATGGCTATGCCATTTACGCCGACAGGCCAGGCAGCAAGCTGGCAGGGTTCGGGAATAGCATTCTCGGAAACGTGGATCTGAACGGTGACGGCAAGAAGGATCTGGTGATTGGCGATCCGAATGCGCTGAACTCCAGCGGCACTCAGGTGGGCGCCGTGTATGTGATCAACGGCGGTAAAAGCCTGGATGATTACGCTGACGATGAGGGCATGATCAATATTAATACGCTGGTGAGTGAAGGCGTTGCGAAAGTCTACTGGGGTAAAAATCAGTATGAAAAATTCGGTGCCTCCGTTGCGGCCGGCAGCTTCAATGGCTTCACCCAGGATAGTCTCGCCATTGGTTCTTACCGTGATAACAGCTGGACGGGTAAAGTCACCTTCCGCATTGCGGATTACATCATCCCGGATTAATTATTACGTCACCTGAATGGGGCAACACCGCCGGGGAGGAGACTCCCCGGCAATTTATTGCGCATTTTGCAGCGCCTGCGCGCACGCCCAGGCGCTCGACCATGCCCACTGGAAGTTGTACCCGCCGAGCCAGCCGGTCACGTCCATCACCTCGCCGATAAAGTAGAGCCCCGGTACGTTACGCGCTTCCATCGTGCGTGAAGAAAGCTCATTCGTATCAACGCCGCCCAGCGTCACTTCCGCTGTGCGATACCCCTCAGTGCCGTTTGGCTGAACGCGCCAGTTCGTTAACGTATCCACCAACGTTTCCTGCTCGCGGCTGTTAAGCTGCTTGAGCGACACATCCGGGATCTGCCCCAGCCCCTGCAAACACTCTACCAGACGCTTCGGCAGCTGCATCGCCAGGGTATTTTTCAGGCTCTGATTCGGGTGCGCTCCGCGCTGCTCGTTGAGGAACGCGTCCAGATCGCAGTCCGGCACCAGATTGACCGTGACGAATTCGCCCGGCTGCCAGTAGCTGGAGATTTGCAGTACCGCCGGGCCGGAGAGACCGCGGTGGGTAAAGAGCAGGTTTTCGCGGAACACCGTCCCGTCTTCGGCAGTAATAACGGAGGGAACAGAGACGCCGGAAAGCGTCTGAAGCTGCTCCAGCAGCGGCTTATGCAGCGTAAACGGCACCAGCCCGGCGCGGGTTGGCAGCACCTTCAGGCCAAACTGCTCGGCGATTTTGTAGCCGAACGGTGAGGCGCCCAGTCCCGGCATCGAGAGGCCGCCGCTGGCGATGACCAGATTTTCGGCGCTGACGGTTTCACCATTGAGCTGCAGCGTGTAGCCCTGCTCGTCGCGGGCGACCTCAAGCACTTCCGTGCGCAGGCGCATAACCACGCCGCCCTTCTCACACTCGGCCACCAGCATATCGACAATCTGCTGCGCGGAGTCGTCGCAGAACAGCTGTCCCAGAGTCTTTTCATGCCACGCGATGCCGTGCTTACCCACCAGGTCGATAAAGTCCCACTGGGTGTAACGCGCCAGCGCAGATTTACAAAAATGACGGTTCTGGCTTAAATAGGCCGCGGGTTCGACATAAAGATTGGTGAAGTTGCAGCGCCCGCCGCCCGACATCAGGATCTTGCGGCCTGGCTTTTTTCCGTTGTCCAGCAACAGTACGCGACGACCCGCCTGTCCGGCCATCGCCGCACAAAACATACCCGCCGCACCGGCGCCAATTACCACGGCATCAAACCTTTCCACGTCAAAACCCTCTTCGTTAACTGCCGCGGATTGTAAAGTTTCCTCTGTGGTCACACCAGCGTAAAAAGATATTACAAAGCCATTCCATTGAAATTTAACGATTATCCTTTCAGGCACTTTTCTCAAATCAGGTGGTATGTCAAAAAAAGTCTATATTTCACTTTGCCCGTTGCGCATTTGTCCTGGATAATGCGCCGCGTTCATGTCCTCAAAATGGCGTAACGTCCTATGCTACATTTGTTTGCCGGCCTGGATTTACATACCGGGCTTTTACTATTGCTTGCTCTGGTTTTTGTACTGTTTTACGAAGCGATCAACGGCTTCCACGACACTGCAAACGCAGTAGCAACGGTTATCTACACTCGCGCAATGCGATCGCAGCTTGCGGTTGTTATGGCGGCGGTATTTAACTTTTTTGGTGTCCTCCTGGGCGGACTGAGCGTTGCGTATGCGATCGTGCATATGCTGCCAACGGATCTGCTGCTTAACGTGAGTTCCGGTCATGGCCTTGCCATGGTGTTCTCAATGCTGCTTGCTGCCATTATCTGGAACCTCGGTACCTGGTATTTTGGCCTGCCTGCATCCAGCTCTCACACTCTCATCGGCGCGATTATCGGTATCGGGTTAACTAACGCCCTGATGACCGGGACATCGGTTGTTGATGCGCTGAACCTGCCTAAAGTACTGGGCATTTTCGGCTCTCTGATCATCTCCCCTATCGTGGGTCTGGTGGTAGCGGGTGGATTGATTTTCATCCTGCGTCGCTACTGGAGCAACACGAAGAAACGCGCGCGTATCCACCTCACGCCAGCAGAGCGTGAGAAGAAAGACGGCAAGAAAAAGCCGCCGTTCTGGACGCGTATCGCCCTGATCATTTCCGCTATCGGCGTGGCCTTCTCTCATGGCGCGAACGACGGGCAGAAAGGCATTGGTCTGGTGATGCTGGTTCTGATTGGCGTCGCTCCGGCGGGCTTCGTGGTGAACATGAACGCGTCTGGTTACGAAATTACCCGTACCCGTGATGCGGTCAACAACGTTGAGACCTATTTCCAGCAGCATCCTGAGCTGCTGAAAAAAGCGACCGGCGTTGATCAGCTGATCCCTTCCCCGGAATCAGGTGCAACGACGGCACCGGGCGAATTCCACTGCCATCCGGCTAACGCGATTAACGCGCTGGAACGTGCCAAAGGCATGCTGGGCAATATCGAAAGCTACGATAAACTGGCCGTTGAACAGCGTGGTCAGCTGCGTCGTATCATGCTCTGCATTTCTGACGTGACCGATAAAGTCGCGAAGCTGCCAGAGGTGAATTCAGACGACAAACGTCTGCTGAAGAAACTGAAAAGCGACATGCTCAACACCATCGAGTACGCGCCAATCTGGATCATCATGGCCGTCGCGCTGGCACTGGGTATCGGTACAATGATTGGCTGGCGTCGTGTGGCGACCACCATCGGCGAGAAGATCGGTAAGAAAGGCATGACCTATGCGCAGGGTATGTCCGCGCAGATGACGGCTGCGGTATCTATCGGTCTGGCAAGCTACACCGGTATGCCGGTATCCACCACCCACGTACTCTCCTCGTCCGTGGCAGGTACCATGATTGTTGACGGCGGCGGTTTGCAGCGCAAAACCGTGACCAACATTCTGATGGCCTGGGTGTTCACCCTTCCGGCGTCCATCCTGCTGTCTGGTGGTCTGTACTGGATTTCGCTGAAGCTGATTTAATCGGTTGAAGGCGACAAAAAAGCGGGTCAGGAAACTGGCCCGCTTTTTTTATGGCTGTTATTTGTAGTCAGACGTTTTATAACGTCAGGATTTCCTGAACATTTTTTGTCCAGCCCTATATCAAAGAAAAATCTATCATGGCACCCAGAAGAAAAACCAGACAAAGGAGAATATATGGCTTCTGTCCCTATTGCAGGACCAGGTTCAATCGTTATAGCGAACAACATGCGTGAAGCACGCCTTCACGGTATGTCGCGTAATATGGCCACACCCTCAACGTATTATTGGTTCTACCAAAAAGTCCGCAATGGTGGTCCCTGGGATTATAAAAAATTCGACCCATACTTTGCAGCATTTGGTAACTTCAATTTCGGCGCCGCCGGAACTGCTGCGGGCATCCCCGCAAATATCCTTCTTATGGGCGCAGGCTGGGCTCAAAGCCGTGCTGGCACCTCAAAACCTGAATGGGGAAAATGGCACGAAAAACCACCTTACGGGGACGACCCGACGGACCAACGCAATATCAGAGAAGGAATAGAGTATGCCATTCAAAACGGCTACTAAATGGATTCATCGCCTTGTGACATTATCGCTTTTAGCTCTTGTCATTGGATTTTTTTGGCTCAACCACCAGCCCAACCGGCAAGCGAGTGATGAACTTCAACGCGTTTATCAATTATCTGACCGCGTCTGGCTCTATATGACCGTGAACAACCAAGGCGGCGCAACCGTGCCAACAATCTACCGCTACTATCTCTCGCAAGAGATAGCAGGGGAAGATACTGACATTATCCAACAGCTCGCAATGAAGCATCCGGTCATTGAAGGTACAGGCACAATTACCTCTGCCAGCATTGATGCAAACGGAGAAGTGAAAATTACCTATAGCGGGAAGGTCATCTCGATTGAGGACACTGTTTCAAATCTCCAGTTCTCAGTTAAGCCCTGAGCCAGATGAAACAAGGCGGGGCTTACCCCGCCTGCTGTCATGCTCAGTGCCAAATCATCAATGCAATCATGCTGACCACGACCAGCCCGCACAGGGCGCTGGTCAAAATGAACTGACGACGCAGACGCTCGCAGCGACGGATAAATTCTTCATCGTGATGATCGCGGTAGCGCTGGTAGTAGATATACCCCACCAGACGCATCTGCTTGCTGGGCTGTCCATGCGAGGTGAAGAACCCTCCACCGTCCACATACTGATACAGCAACGGATCGCAACCACGAAGTACCACTAACAGCGCACGTAACGATGAGAAGTAGCGCGCCATATTCACTATGCAAACTACGCATAACGCCCAAAACAATGCGACGGTGCTAATCATACATCCTCCCCGGCGTCCGCCCACGAAGCAAGGCTCCTGAGCTACCGCACCCCAATGCCCTGACAGACAGTTCAGTGAAAGAATGACCAAAAGTCGATCCGGTTCGCGTTTTAATATCCGAACGGCTCATTAAATAGTGTAGGAGATCCATTAATTTTTTTGCCACAAGGTTAATCGTTATCAACACCAAAGCTTGAAAAATATGTTTAACTGGGCCGTAATGAAAGCATCAGACGACGGCTTTCCCATTTAGTCATCGATAACTTAAGGAAGGAGTAACACTATGGCTTACAAACACATTCTCATCGCGGTAGATCTCTCCCCGGAGAGCAAAGTGCTGGTTGATAAAGCGGTATCCATGGCACGTCCCTACAACGCGAAAGTCTCCCTGATTCACGTTGATGTGAATTACTCCGACCTCTACACCGGTCTGATCGACGTTAATCTGGGCGATATGCAGAAACGCATCTCCGAAGAGACGCATCACGCGCTGAGCGAGCTCTCCACCAACGCGGGCTATCCGATCACCGAAACCCTGAGCGGCAGCGGCGACCTGGGCCAGGTGCTGGTTGATGCGATTAAGAAATACGATATGGACCTGGTGGTATGCGGTCACCATCAGGACTTCTGGAGCAAGCTGATGTCTTCAGCGCGCCAGCTGATTAACACCGTTCACGTGGACATGCTGATTGTTCCGCTGCGCGACGAAGAAGACGAGTAAGTAAAGCACGTACCTTAGCTTACCCCTCACCCCAACCCCTCTCCCCAGAGGGGCGAGGGGCTCGATCGTTCCCTCTCCCCTATGGGGAGAGGGCTAGGGTGAGGGGACATAAATATCAAACCGATGCCCTTTCGTGGTCACCGCGTTGGTCGTGGCAACGTCCGCCAGCGGCGGCGCGTAGTCCGGGCGCTTTACCACCACCCGCTTCGTCGCGAGCTGACGAGCCGGCTCCAGCAGGCCATCTGCGTCTAAATCCGGCCCCACCAGCGACTGAAACACCCGCATCTCTTTCTTCACCAGCGCGCTTTTCTGCTTATGCGGGAACATCGGGTCGAGATAGACCACCTGCGGACGCGGGGAGATATCGGTCAGCGCCGTCAGGCTGGAGGCGTGGATAAGCTGCAAACGCTCCTGCAGCCACGGGCCGATTTCCGGGTCCGCGTAGCCTCGCGTTAGCCCGTCGTCGAGCAGCGCGGCCACCACCGGATTGCGCTCCAGCATCCGCACGTGACAGCCCACCGACGCCAGCACAAACGCATCGCGCCCCAGACCCGCCGTGGCGTCCACCACGTCCGGGAGATAGCTCCCCTTAATGCCGACCGCTTTGGCCACCGCTTCGCCGCGACCGCCGCCGAATTTGCGCCGGTGCGCCATCGCGCCGCCAACGAAGTCGACAAAAATCCCGCCGAGCTTCGGTTCGTCGCGCTTGCGTAATTCGAGATGCGCTGTCGTCATCACCAGCGCCATCAGGTTCTCTTCATCGTGTTCCAGCCCCCAGCGGGCCGCCAGAACAGATAAGGCGCCGTCTCCGGCGCCCGTTTCATCAACTAAGCAGATCTTCACGTAACAATCAGCCTTTAATTCCGTAATGCTCAAGCATCGCATCCAGCTGCGGCTCGCGGCCGCGGAAGCGTTTGAACAGCACCATTGGCTCTTCAGAACCGCCGCGGGTCAGGATGTTGTCGAGGAACGACTGGCCGGTTTCACGGTTGAAGATCCCCTCCTCCTCGAAGCGAGAGAAGGCGTCTGCCGCCAGCACGTCGGCCCACAGGTAGCTGTAGTAGCCCGCCGCGTAGCCGCCCGCGAAGATGTGGCTGAACGCGTGCGGGAAGCGGCCCCAGTTCGGCCCTGGAATAACGGCAACCTGCTTTTTAATCTCGGCCAGGGTTTCGAGGATTTTCGCCCCCTGCGCCGGGCTGAACTCGGCGTGCAGGCGGAAGTCGAACAGGCCGAACTCCAGCTGACGCAGAATGAACATCGCCGCCTGGTAGTTCTTCGCCGCAAGCATTTTATCCAGCAGTTCTTTCGGCAGCGGTTCGCCGGTCTCGTAGTGGCCGGAGATAAACGCCAGCGCGTCCGGCTCCCAGCACCAGTTTTCCATAAACTGGCTCGGCAGCTCGACCGCATCCCACGGCACGCCGCTGATGCCGGCAACGCCGGCGGTTTCGATGCGGGTCAGCATGTGGTGCAGGCCGTGACCGAACTCGTGGAACAGGGTGATCACTTCGTCGTGGGTGAACAGCGCAGGCTTGCCGTTCACCGGACGGTTGAAGTTACAGGTCAGGTAGGCGACCGGCTTCTGCAGGGAGCCGTCGGCTTTACGCATCTGGCCCACGCAGTCGTCCATCCACGCCCCGCCGCGCTTGTTCTCACGCGCGTAGAGATCGAGGTAGAAGCTGCCGCGCAGCTCGTTTTTCTCGTCATACAGTTCGAAGAAGCGCACGTCCGGGTGCCAGACGTCGATGTCGGTACGCTCTTTGGCAGTGATGCCATAGATGCGTTTAACCACCTCGAACAGGCCGTTAACGGCTTTGTTTTCCGGGAAGTACGGGCGCAGCTGCTCGTCGCAGATGCTGTAGAGGTGCTGCTTCTGTTTTTCGCTGTAGTAAGCGATATCCCACGGCTGCAGCTCGTCCACGCCGAACTCCGCTTTCGCGAAGGCGCGCAGCTGGGCCAGCTCTTTCTCCCCCTGAGGACGGGCGCGCTTCGCGAGGTCGGTCAGGAAGTCGAGCACCTGCTGCGGGTTTTCCGCCATTTTGGTGGCGAGAGATTTATCCGCGTAGCTGTCGAAGCCCAGCAGCTGGGCCAGCTCGTGGCGCAGAGCGAGGATCTCCGCCATCACCGGGCTGTTGTCCCACTTACCGGCATTCGGCCCCTGGTCGGAGGCTCGGGTGCTGTACGCGCGATACATCTCTTCGCGCAGGGCCTGGTTGTCGCAGTAGGTCATCACCGGCAGATAGCTCGGGATATCCAGCGTTAACAGGAAGCCCTCCTGCTCTTTCGCTTCGGCCTGGGCTTTCGCCGCCGCCAGCGCGCTTTCCGGCATACCGGCCAGTTCGGATTCATCGGTAATCAGCTTCGTCCAGCCCATGGTGGCGTCGAGGACGTTGTTGCTGTACTGGTTGCCCAGCTCGGACAGGCGCGCGGCGATTTCACCGTAGCGAACCTGCTTCTCTTTTGGCAGACCAATCCCGGACAGCTCAAAGTCACGCAGCGCGTTATCGACCGATTTTTTCTGCGCCGTGTTCAGTTCGGCATAGTGGTCGCCGTCGCGCAGGTCGCGGTAGGCTTTGTACAGCCCTTCGTGCTGACCAACCCAGGTGCTGTACTCGGAGAGCAGCGGCAGGGTTTGTTCGTAAGCTTCGCGCAGCTCCGGGCTGTTTTTTACCGAATTCAGGTGGCTCACCGGGGAGAAAATACGCCCAAGCACGTCGTCCACTTCGGCCAGCGGCTGACACAGATTTTCCCAGGTGTACGGCCCGCCCTGCGCGACCACGCTTTCTACCGCCGCGCGGCAGTTGTCCAGCGACTGGGTAACGGCTGGAACCACATGCTCAGGGAGGATTTTAGAAAACGGCGGCAACGAAAAAGGCGTCAGTAATGGATTGGTCATAAACGCTGTCCTGTTGAAATAGGTGAATGAAGCGCGCATCCGGCGCTGTGCATATTGTTCAGTAATGGGGTTAAGTGTAGAGGATTTCAATAGCCGCGCTTGCCGGGCCTGCGGGTAATCTGTGCCGTTCTGCTGTAAACTGTGGCAAATCGTCAATTCAGCGGAATATCATTACCCATGCTCAGTTATCGCCACAGCTTCCACGCTGGCAACCATGCCGACGTCCTCAAACACACCGTTCAGAGCCTGATCATTGAATCGCTCAAGGAGAAAGAGAAGCCGTTTCTCTATCTGGACACCCATGCGGGCGCGGGCCGTTATCAGCTGAGCGGCGAGCATGCCGAGCGTACCGGCGAATACCTTGAGGGCATCGCCCGCATCTGGCAGCAGGACGACCTGCCCGCCGAGCTGGAGCCTTACATTGGCGTGGTGAATCACTTCAACCGCAACGGCCAGCTGCGCTACTACCCTGGCTCACCGCTGATTGCCCGCCAGCTGCTGCGCGAGCAGGACAGCATCCAGCTGACCGAGCTGCACCCGAGCGACTTCCCGCTGCTGCGCTCTGAGTTTCAGAAAGACAGCCGCGCCCGCGTCGACAAAGCCGACGGCTACCAGCAGCTGAAAGCCAAGCTGCCGCCGGTTTCCCGTCGCGGCCTGGTACTGATCGACCCGCCGTACGAGATCAAAACCGACTATCAGGCGGTGGTGACCGGCATTCACGAAGGCTATAAACGTTTTGCCACCGGCACCTATGCCCTGTGGTACCCGGTAGTGCTGCGTGCGCAGATCAAGCGCATGATCAAAGACCTTGAGGCGACAGGCATCCGCAAAATCCTGCAAATTGAGCTGGCGGTACGCCCGGACAGCGACCAGCGCGGCATGACCGCCTCCGGCATGATTGTGATCAACCCGCCGTGGAAGCTCGAAGCGCAGATGAACAACGTGCTGCCGTGGCTGCACAAAACGCTGGTGCCAGCCGGAACGGGCCACGCCACCGTCAGCTGGATCGTGCCGGAGTAATCGCAGCCATCGGTGGAAACTATTGATTTCAGGTATACAATCGCGGCAATTCACGATTAAGGACAAGAGCTATGACTAAGCATTATGACTACATCGCAATCGGCGGCGGCAGCGGCGGCATCGCCTCCATCAACCGCGCGGCCATGTACGGCCAGAAGTGTGCGCTGATTGAAGCCAAAGCGCTGGGCGGCACCTGCGTGAACGTGGGTTGTGTACCGAAAAAGGTGATGTGGCACGCGGCGCAGATCCGCGAAGCGATCCATATGTACGGCCCGGACTACGGCTTTGACACCACGATCAACCATTTCGACTGGGACAAGCTGATCGCCAGCCGTACCGCCTACATCGATCGCATTCATACCTCGTACGATAACGTGCTGGGCAAAAATAACGTAGACGTGATCCACGGCTTCGCCCGCTTTGTGGACGCGAAAACGATCGAAGTGAACGGCGAGACGATCACCGCCGATCATATCCTGATCGCCACCGGCGGCCGTCCAAGCCACCCGAACATCCCGGGCGCGGAATACGGCATCGACTCCGACGGCTTCTTCGAGCTGCCTGCCCTGCCTGAGCGCGTTGCCGTGGTGGGCGCGGGCTATATCGCAGTAGAGCTGGCTGGCGTGATTAACGGCCTGGGGGCGGAAGCGCACCTGTTCGTGCGTAAACACGCGCCGCTGCGCAGCTTTGACCCGCTGATCGTCGATACGCTGGTTGAAGTGATGAACGCCGAAGGCCCGACCCTGCACACCAGCGCCGTGCCTAAAGCGGTTATTAAAAACGCGGACGGCAGCCTGACGCTTGAGCTGGAAGATGGCCGCAGCCAGACCGTCGACTGCCTGATCTGGGCGATTGGCCGTGAACCGGCGAACGACAGCTTCAACCTGGCCGTAACCGGCGTTAAAACCGACGAAAAAGGCTACATCGTCGTCGATAAGTTCCAGAACACCAGCGTGCCGGGCATTTACGCCGTCGGTGATAACACCGGTGCGGTTGAACTGACTCCGGTCGCCGTTGCGGCGGGCCGTCGTCTCTCCGAGCGCCTGTTCAACAACAAGCCGGACGAGCATCTGGACTACAGCAATATCCCGACCGTGGTCTTTAGCCACCCGCCAATCGGCACCGTCGGCTTAACCGAGCCGCAGGCGCGCGAGCAGTACGGCGACGACCAGGTGAAAGTGTATAAATCCGCGTTCACCGCGATGTATACCGCCGTCACCTCCCATCGTCAGCCGTGCCGCATGAAGCTGGTCTGCGTGGGCCCGGAAGAGAAGATTGTCGGTATCCACGGCATCGGCTTCGGTATGGATGAGATCCTGCAGGGCTTCGCGGTAGCGCTGAAGATGGGCGCGACCAAGAAAGACTTCGACAACACCGTGGCGATCCACCCAACGGCGGCGGAAGAGTTTGTTACGATGCGATAATGCAGAAGCCCCTCTCCGGAGGGGCTTTTTTTATTCACATACATAAATCGTTGCAAAACGAATGCTCCGAAAAGAGTGATCTACCGCACATTTCCCTCCACATCTACCGAAGCGAATGTCTACGCTTATAGGACGCCCGGAGAAACCTGTCTTTAGAACACACAACCGGAGGTCCCTATCACCATGTTCAACCAGAAACTACAGGCTACCGAGAACATCGAATTCGAGATTGCAGAAGAGCTGCGCTACGAGACCGATCCCTGCGAGTTAAAACTGGATGAGATGATTGAGGCGGAGCCGGAACCCGAAATGATCGAGGGGCTACCCGCCTCCGATGCCCTGACGCCCGCCGATCGCTACCTTGAACTGTTCGAGCACGTACAGTCGACGCGGCTGTTTGCGGACAGCAAAACCTTCCCCGACTGCGCGCCGAAGATGGATCCGCTGGATATTCTGATCCGCTACCGCAAGGTCAGACGCCATCGGGATTTCGACCTGCGCCAGTTTGTGGAGAACCACTTCTGGCTGCCTGAAACCTACAGCACGGAATACGTCTCCGACCCCGGCCTGTCGCTGAAAGAGCACATTGATAGCCTGTGGCCCGTGCTGACGCGCGAACCGCAGGACCATATTCCCTGGTCGTCCCTGCTGGCGCTGCCGCAGGCCTATATCGTCCCCGGCGGGCGATTCAGCGAGACCTACTACTGGGATTCGTACTTCTCCATGCTGGGGCTGGCGGAGAGCGGCCGTAACGATCTGCTGAAGTGTATGGCGGATAACTTCGCGTGGCTGATCGAGCGTTACGGCCATATCCCGAACGGCAACCGCACCTATTATCTCAGCCGCTCGCAGCCGCCGGTCTTTGCCCTGATGGTGGAGCTGTTTGAAGAGGACGGCGTGCGCGGCGCGAAGCGCTACCTCGACCACCTCAAAATGGAGCACGCCTTCTGGATGGACGGCGCGGAGTCGCTGCTGCTTAATCAGGCCTACCGCAGCGCGGTGCGCATGCCGGACGGTTCATTGCTGAACCGCTACTGGGACGACCGTGACACCCCGCGCGACGAATCGTGGATTGAGGACGTGGAAACCGCCCGCCACTCGGGCCGCCCGCCGAATGAGGTCTATCGCGATCTGCGTGCGGGTGCAGCGTCTGGATGGGACTACTCCTCCCGCTGGCTGCGCGATCCGTCACGGCTCGCCAGCATCCGCACGACGCAGTTTATCCCCATCGATTTAAACGCCTTCCTGTTTAAGCTGGAGAGCGCCATCGCCAATATTTCGGCGTCGAAAGGGGATAAAGAGACGGCCGAGCTGTTCCGCCAGAAGGCCACCGATCGCCGCGCGGCGGTGAACCGCTATCTTTGGGACGAGGAGAGCGGCTGTTACCGCGATTACGACTGGCGGCGCGAGGAGTTGGCGCTGTTTTCTGCCGCCAGCATTGTGCCGCTGTATGTTGGAATGGCGACGCATGAGCAGGCAGAACGTTTATCGGACGCGGTAAAGGCGCGTCTGCTGACGCCGGGCGGGATTCTGGCAACCGAGTACGAAACCGGCGAGCAGTGGGATAAACCCAACGGCTGGGCGCCGCTGCAGTGGATGGCGATTCAGGGATTCAAGCAGTACGGCAACGACTCGCTGGGGGATGAAATCGCCTGGAGCTGGCTGCATACGGTTAACCACTTCTACAAGACGCACCACAAGCTGATTGAGAAGTACCACATCGCCAGCAGCACGCCGCGCGAAGGGGGCGGCGGGGAGTATCCGCTGCAGGATGGCTTCGGCTGGACGAACGGCGTGGTGCGGCGGTTGATTGGGTTGTATGGGGAGCCTTGAGGGGGTGCGATTTGGCCCCTCACCCTAACCCTCTCCCCAAAGGGGAGAGGGTTAGGGTGAGGGGTGAAAAATTTTATCGAATCACCTCATAAATGGCGGTCTGAATAGACTGCCATTTTTTTGTGGTGGCATCCGGCTGTGACTGCGCGCGTCGCGTTGCCATCTCAAGATCGTGCTTCTGGCGCTTCACCACGGCCGGCACGGTGCAGAACGCTTTCAGATACTCTTTACGTATTGACGTCAGAGACTCGCCGTTCGACATGGCGTGGCTGAGCGTATTGATGAAACGACGACACGGCTTCTCTTCCGCCATGTTCTGCCGGTAGCGCAGCATAAGCTCCAGAACGTCGTCATAGCCTGCCGACATCGCCTCTTCGGTCCATGACAGCTTCCAGTCCATTCCACCCTGCAAAAAAAGCAGCGCCACGCGGGTATCGTTGCGGTTAATCGCCGAACGGAAATTATTATCGTCCCAGGTCACCCCCATGCGCGTCAGCGTCTCGCGCGAGGAAGGGGTTTCGCGCATCTCCTGCGGCGGAGCCGCCGCTTGCGCCGTATTTTCGGCCGCAGGCTGCGGTTTGCTGCTGGTCACCAGCCAGAAGCCGCCTACCACGATGGCAATTACCATCACGCCTACCGCTCCCCACAACGCACCGGAGATAAGCTGCTCACGCTGTTCGGGCGTGCGCGGCGCGCGCTGGGTCGGCTTTTCAATCGTGTCGCGGACTTCAAACAGATCCCCACCGGTGACCCGATCCATTTTTTGCGCTTTTTCCCAGAACGCGTGCAGCTCGCTGGCATCCACCGCCATGAATCCGGCCGGGTTGACGCGCGTTCTCCCCTCTTCGAACGCGCGTTGAACCGGACGGGAGATCTGCATGTAGTAGTTATCCAGCAGCTGAATTTGCGCCGAACTTAACGTTTTCTGCACCGTGATGCTGTTGCGGATTTGTCGAATGTCGTCGAGGAAGGTTTGCAGCGTTTTGCGCGGCTCCACCAGCAGCGTCAGCATGGACGGGTCGTTAAACAGCGAGGCGTAATAGCGGCTGAACTCTTTTTTATCCACCAGCATCTGCGCCAGTTCACTGAACATCATGCCGCTCAGGACATCGTTGATTTCGCCATGCTTCAGCCAGCGCCGTACGCGGTCAGCGTTAAATAAGGTTTTAAGGTGGTTATTGAGCCGCACCTGATCGGGCCAGGCCTGCTGAATGAGGCCTTTAATCATTAACTCAATTGCGCGTACCTGCTTGTGCGCCTGCTGTTGCTGAAGCTCGCTACCCGGCTCCAGCTCGGTGCTGTAGGTCAGAAGCGGCTGCTGCAGACGAAGATGTTCCAGCGTAGTCACAAACCGCATTGCCGCAATAAGCTGGTTTTCACTGACATCCTGCCCGCTTTCATACTGCGGGACGCGCTGCTGCAGCAGGCGCAGCTGCAGCGTAAATTCCGACATCTCGGCATCATTCAGGTTGAGCTTCTTCGCAACCGTAGCCCATCCCCCGAGGCCTAAACGCGCGCTGTCCAGCTGTTCCAGAAACCAGCGTGGATCTTTTCCCTCAGAAACATGTACATTCAGAAGAAGCAAGATTTCCACCGACGCCTGGCGAATGACCGCCAGACAGTGTTCAAACTGTTCGCGGATATGATGTGATGTGCTGAGAGTCATTGTTTTCCTTAAGCGACAACGAAGACATCCGGAATGGGCACTAATGGCCGTTTTTCTTTTTATTTATACGCGCTTAACCATACCTGACTTTCTGTTGAAATAAAGTGACAACCCTAAAATCATTTAAAATGTTTCAGGAGAATCTTAATGCCAGTATTAATGACCTCACGCCTGAACTGCTCCCCCTTGCAGGAGCAAGACTGGCCCTTTTTTCTGGCGTTGCAGCAGCACCCCGAGGTCATGCGCTTTGTGGCGGAGAACCGCCCCGTCGCGGCGATCCGCGAGGCGTTTGATTCGCGCCTGACGCCCTGGACGCCAGGCAGCGCGCACTGGCTGTGCCTCGTCGTCCGTGACGCCCTCTCACAGGCCCCGCTGGGCGTTACCGGATATATTCATCGGGAAGAGGATTGCGCCGAAGTGGGCTTTCTTTTTGCCCCCGAGGCGCAGGGCAAAGGTTACGGCTTTGAATCCCTGCTGGCGCTTTGCGATTACGCCTTTCATCAGGGCGGTATTCGTCGGCTCACCGCCACCGTCACCGCGGGAAATGTCGCCTCCAGGCGCCTGCTGGAAAAAGCCCGCTTCCAGCTGGAAGGCGAGCTTCGCGAAAGCTATTACCTTTCCGGTCGCTGGCAAAATGACTGGTTATTTGGGTTATTACGACAGGAATACCTGAACAATAATTCCTGATCAATAGCCATTTGGCGGATATTGCTCGTACCTTGATTCCTCTACAGTATCGCCATTAAGAGGAAACGAATATGAACGGTCATGCGCTGAATATATCTTCTGCCGCCATAGAATTAATAAAGAAACATCAAGGGCTTTCACTGGAGAAATATCGTGATGAAAAGGGTTTATGGGTTATCGGCTATGGGCATGTGATCCGCGAACGGGAAACTTTTCACGGCCTTATCACGCCTCTTCAGGCGGAATATTTACTCCATGAAGATATTCAGCTGTGTGAAACGCTGCTGCGGGAAAAATGTTTACATCCATTAACCCAGCAGCAGCATGACGCGCTGGTACTGATGATAGTGAGTTTCGGCGTGACGTCTCCACTCCCGAAAGCGCTGCTTCAGGCCGTCGCCCGGGTGTAGTACATGGCGGCCTGGGTTCGGTTTTTCACCTCCAGCCGGCGAAAAAGCGCTTCCAGATGCGCTTTTACCGTGGCCGCACTGATGTTGAGATTGCGGCCAATCTCTTTGTTTGATTCCCCCGCCGCCAGCAGCTTCAGAACCTCACGCTGACGCTCGCTTAAGGAAAGTAACGCCTGCGCTGACGATTGCTGGCTGACCCACTCACCGGGAAAGCAGACCATCCCTCTGGACACGGAATCCAGCACGGCGGCAAACCGCTCAGGGTTGGCGTTACGGGGGATAATCGCCATCACGTTTAGCTGCATGAGTTGTTCAACCCATCGGCTCTCTTTTTTTGCCAGAACCATCATCACCCGTACCGACGGGAAGCGATGCATGATTTCGTCCAGGAAAGAACTGCCCTCATCCTGAATTAAATTGCCATCAATCATGACGATAGCAGACGGTGACGCGGATATTTGCGCCCATAAATCGTCTGCCTGACAAGCCCCCGTTATATTTATTCCAGGAATTAATTTCCGCAAACCGTGTATCGCTCCATGAATAAATATCGACTGCCTGTCAACCATGATTACTCGCATCGTATTTCTCCCTCTGAGAATAGCGAAGGGGGATTCTACAGAGGCGCTATTTAAGAAAAAACTCAATGAATGGAGAGGTTACAAATCCACCAGTGGTTTTTATATTTACCCGCATTTTGACACATCCATATTAAGGATTTCCTTAAGGGGTTCCCTCCCCTTAACAGCAGACATCACAGGAACATACCGCCTGACACTTCAATACGTTGCGCATTCATCCAGCCCAGCCTATCGCTGAGCAGCGCCGCAATGGCATCGCCGATATCGTCCGGCAGCCCTACCCGCCCCAGCGCCGTCTGCGACGCCAGCATCTGGTTAAGCTCTGCGTTGTCGCGCACGCGTCCACCGCCAAAGTCGGTTTCGATCGCGCCTGGTGCGATAATATTGACGGAGATACCGCGCGCGCCAAGCTCCTTCGCCTGATAGCGGGTGAGCACCTCCATCGCCCCTTTCATGGCCGCGTAGGTTCCTGAGCCTGGCTGGGCGAAGCGGGCCAGTCCGCTGGAGACGTTGAGGATCCGGCCCCCATCGTTAAGCAGGGGCAGCAGGCGCTGCGTCAGGAAGAAGGGCCCTTTGAAGTGGATGTTCAGCGCCTCATCAAACTGGGCTTCCGTCGTTTCGGTATAGGGTGCGTATAAACCCGTCCCGGCGTTGTTTAATAAATAATCAAAGGTTTCGCGCTGCCAGACGTTCTTCAGGATCTCCTGAAGCTGTTGAGCAAAACTCTCGAAACTTGCGATATCCCCGACGTTGAGCTGTAATGCCGCCGCCTTGACGCCTTTTTCCTGAATTTCGTGCACAACTTCCAGCGCTTCCTGCTGGCCACGATTGTAGGTCAGGATAATTCCCGTGCCGTCTGCCGCCAGCTTCAACGCAGCGTTTTTACCCAGGCCGCGGCTACCACCCGTCACTAATGCGATACGTTCAGTCATCATAAACCTCGTTTTGGCTGTTATGGAGATTGAGAAAGAGCTTATTAGGTGATAGAAGATCAATAAAGATGGGTAATAACGCTTCACTGTTTCAGTGCAAACAACAATGAGCTTCATCTATGGATAAAATTCACGCAATGCAGCTCTTTGTTCGCGTCGCGGAGCTGGAAAGTTTTTCCCGCGCGGCAGAGACATTAACGCTGCCGAAAGGCAGCGTTTCCCGGCAAATTCAGGCTTTGGAAAACCGGCTTGGCACCCAGCTACTGCACCGCACCACGCGCCGCGTCAGCCTGACGCAGGACGGTATGGTCTATTACGAACGGGCAAAAGACCTGCTGGCGAACCTGGATGAACTGGACGGCATGTTTCAGCACGATCCCTCGAGCATCAGCGGAAGGCTGCGCGTGGATATGCCCGTTGGCGTTGCTCGAAATGTCGTCATCCCCAAACTGCCTGCGTTTTTACAGCAGTATCCGGGTATCGAACTGGAGCTCAGCAGCAGCGATCGTCTGGTGGATGTGATCCGCGAAGGGTTTGATTGCGTCGTCCGCGTGGGTTCCCTGAAGGACTCAGGGCTGATAGCCCGTCCGCTGGGCAAGCTGTCGGTGATCAACTGCGCCAGCCCGGATTATCTGGCGCGTTTTGGCTACCCTGACACGCTGGACGATTTAGGCTCGCACGCCGTGATTCACTACGCCGCGATGCTGGGAAGCCGCCCTCAGGGCTTTGAATTTTATAACGGCAGCACGACCCAGTGGATAAAAACGGGCGGGGTGCTAACCGTCAACAGCACGGAAACTTACCAGGCCGCCTGCCTTGCCGGGCTGGGGATCATTCAGGCCCCGCGCGTTGGGGTGCGAGACCTGCTGCGCGCAAAGAAACTGATTGAGATCCTCCCGCAGTATCGCGCGGAACCGATGCCTGTCTCCCTGATTTACCCACACCGGCGCAACCTCTCTCGCCGGGTTCATCTGTTTATGGAGTGGCTGACCGAACTCACAAAAGCTTACGTGGATTAGTCGCAAGCTATAATTCAGTAACATCCAGCCAAACGAAAAAGGAAAAGACGCGTGACGCCGGAAAATAACCCGCAACGACCCACCCAACATTTAGAGTATGAACCCATCAAGAAGATGGAAACCGAGCCAGAAGAGGCTAAAGCTCCCGGTACCGCCAGCAAGGCGCTGGGCACGGTTACCAGTCTGGCGGAGAGAATTCAGCAGTTTCCCATGGTTGCGCATCTGATACGTGCGACCGAGCGCTTTAACGACCGCATGGGGAACCAGTTCGGTGCCGCGATCACCTATTTTTCGTTCCTGTCGATGATCCCCATCCTGATGGTGTCATTTGCAGCGGCCGGTTTTGTGCTCGCGTCGCACCCGACGCTGCTGCAGGATATCTTCAATAAGATCCTGAATAACGTCAGTGACCCGACCCTCGCCACCACGCTGAAAAGCACCATCAATACCGCCGTGCAGCAGCGTACCACGGTAGGGATTGTCGGTTTGCTCATCGCCCTTTACTCCGGCGTTAACTGGATGGGCAACCTCCGCGAAGCTATTCGCGCCCAGTCGCGCGAGGTGTGGGAGCGTAAACCGCAGGATCAGGAGAAAATTTGGGTTAAATATTTCCGCGACTTTGTTTCGCTGATTGGCCTGCTTATCGCGCTCGTCGTCACGCTCTCCATTACCTCCGTGGCCGGCTCCGCGCAGCAGATGATTATTTCTGCGCTCTATCTGGATTACATCGAATGGCTGAAGCCCGCCTGGCGCGGCATCGGGCTGGCGATTTCCATCTTCGCCAACTACCTGCTGTTCTTCTGGATTTTCTGGCGCTTGCCGCGTCATCGCCCGCGTAAGAAGGCGCTGCTCCGGGGCACGTTGATTGCGGCAATCGGCTTTGAAGTGATCAAGATCGTGATGACCTACACCCTGCCGTCGCTGGTGAAATCCCCGTCCGGCGCGGCGTTTGGCTCGGTGCTCGGACTCATGGCCTTCTTCTACTTCTTCGCCCGCCTGACCCTGTTCTGCGCGGCGTGGATTGCCACCGCCGAGTACAAAGGCGACACGCGAATGCCCGGAAAAACACATCGCTAACCCCGCTCTCGGGCTGATATTTCAGCCCGACTCATCATTTCAGCATATAAATCCAGTCCGTAACTTTTATTTAACCGAAAACCAGTTTTATCCACCAATATTTAAAAACTGTGAAGCATTTCATGGAAGCATTTTGGCTGGCCTGAACATTATCCGCTTTTTGTTGCTTTTATAACCGACAGGCGGCTTTGTTACAGATTGAAATGTCGCTTTTGCTGTGCGTAATATGGCCTTTCGTTCGACAAAAAATAAGAAAATATTATGCAATCAACAGCCACAACACTCGACTCTGGTGCGGAAAACGTCCCGGTAAACTCGCGCAATAAAGTTGTCGTCGCATCGCTGATTGGCACCGCCATTGAGTTCTTCGACTTTTACATTTACGCCACCGCGGCGGTCATCGTTTTCCCGCATATTTTCTTCCCGCAGGGAGACCCGACGGCGGCAACGCTACAGTCTCTGGCAACCTTTGCTATCGCGTTTGTGGCGCGTCCGATTGGCTCCGCGCTGTTTGGACACTTTGGCGATCGTATTGGGCGTAAGGTCACCCTGGTGGCCTCGCTGCTGACGATGGGCATCTCCACCGTGGCAATCGGCCTGCTGCCGACCTACGAAACCATCGGCATTCTGGCGCCGGTCCTGCTGGCGCTGGCGCGTTTTGGTCAGGGTCTGGGGCTGGGCGGTGAATGGGGCGGCGCGGCGCTGCTGGCGACCGAGAACGCCCCGCCGCGTAAACGCGCGCTGTACGGTTCATTCCCGCAGCTTGGCGCGCCGATTGGCTTCTTCTTTGCTAACGGGACCTTCCTGCTGCTCTCCTGGCTGCTGACGGACGAACAGTTCATGAGCTGGGGCTGGCGTATTCCGTTTGTCTTCTCGGCCGTGCTGGTGCTGATTGGCCTGTATGTGCGTGTTTCCCTGCATGAGACGCCGGTGTTCGCAAAAGTAGCCGCGGCGAAAAAACAGGTAAAAGTGCCTCTGGGCACCCTGCTGACCAAACACGTGCGCGTGACCGTGCTGGGCACGTTTATCATGCTGGCGACCTATACGCTGTTCTACATCATGACGGTCTACTCCATGACCTACAGTACCGCCGCCGCGCCGGTTGGGCTGGGCCTGCCGCGTAACGAAGTGCTGTGGATGCTGATGATGGCGGTGATTGGGTTTGGCGTGATGGTACCAATTGCCGGCCTGCTGGCGGATAAATTCGGTCGTCGTGCGAGCATGATTACGATCACTACGCTGATCATTCTGTTTGCTCTGTTCGTCTTCCCGCCGCTGCTGAGTTCAGGTAGCCCGGCGCTGGTGATGGCGTACCTGCTGATTGGCCTGAGCCTGATGGGGCTGACCTTCGGCCCGATGGGCGCGCTGCTGCCGGAGCTGTTCCCGACGGAAGTGCGCTATACCGGCGCGTCGTTCTCCTATAACGTCTCGTCCATTCTGGGCGCGTCCGTGGCACCGTATATCGCCACCTGGCTGCAGGCAAATTACGGCCTGTTCTACGTGGGGGTGTATCTGGCGGCCATGGCGGCGCTGACGCTGATTGCGCTGCTGCTGACGCATGAGACTAAGCATCAGGCGCTGTAATTTATTGCGGCCTGATGCCCTCACCCCCCCCCCTCTCCCACAGGGAGAGGGAGAAAGGGAACTACTTCTTCATCTGCGACAAAATCGTCCGGCACTGATTCGCCTCGCCTTCTGACGGCGAAATCAACGCCAGCAGCGCTGCGGCCGGGGTAACCAGCGTCGCGAGGGCTGCGGCCACCGCGCCACGCGCAATCAGCGGCCCGGGCTTGACGCCCGCCTGCGGATTTTTAAAGGTCCCGCGCACGTAAAGCGGCGAGCGCAGGGTAATAATACGAATCCCCTTACTTTCCGGATCGATGGTCAAATCCAGCTGCTCGGAGGCCATGCTGGCGGTGCCGGTCACGTTAATCACCGCGTTTTCCGTGTCGAAGGCAAAAATCTGCGGGCGCGCCACGCCGTTAACCAGATCCACATTCGCCGCCGCGCAGTTCACCCGCACCTCGTCATCGCCAAAGATTTGCCCGATGATAAAGTTACCGACGTTCAGCCCCAGGATCTCCATCAGGTTGCGGCTGACCAGACCGTCGTTCATCAGCAGCTTCAGGTTACCGTTGCCGCTGCCCAGCAGCGCCGCCACGGAATTCCCCACCCCGCGAATGTCCGCATCGCCGTTCATTTCACCGAGGGTTTTCTGCATCAGCTCTACGTTCGGCATCAGATCTTTCAGCTTCAATCGACGGGCCTGGATCTCCGCCCGCCCCTGCATCGGCTTCTTATCGCCTTCCAGGTGAATGTTGGAGGAAATCGTCCCGCCCGCCATGCCAAACTTCAGCGGCTGCAGGCGCAGGTCGGCATTTTTCAGGATGATATGCGTCGAGAGATCGCTCAGCGGCAGCGTGCTGCCATGCTCAATCTTGCGTCCTTTGAAGCGCACATCCGCATCCATCACGTCCCATTTGTCGGTTTCAAAGCGATCGTAAGGCAGCACTTTGCCCGCAGGCTGAACGTCCTTTTTGACCTCTTTTGACTTTGTCCCCTTGCCCGAATCCACGCCTATCAGCGGGCCAAGATCGGCCAGACGCAGCTGGCGGGATTCGACATCCCCTTCCAGTTTGGGCCGAGGTTTCCCGGTGGTGTAGGTCAGCGTGCCGTGAATATCGCTGTCGCCGATGCGGCCGTTGAAATCCCGGTAGTCAAAAACGGACGATTTTTCGCTATCGATTTTGGCAACCAGATGCCCGTCCGTTTCGAACGGCGGGGTATCGGGCAACAGTACGCCGGTCAGTTCATACAGCTCGCCCAGCGAATCGCCGGCGAACTTGAGCTGCAGATCGACGCCTCCCATGTTCATCGGGTCGTTCACCGTCCCCACAAACGCCACGCGCGTATTCCCCGAGCGGAAATCCGCCTGCACCGGGAACGGCGTGCCTTCGCTTCGGAGCGCCAGCATGCCGCCTATTTTCCCTTTTCCGGTCAGCGGCTGGCCGTTATAGCGCCCTTTTGCCGTCAGGCCGAAGACGTAATCACCCGCTTTGGCGCTATCGCCTTTCGCTTTGTTGCCCGTAACTTCGCTAAACGGCAGCGGTTTGCCCAGCGGATCAACCAGGATCTCCACGTCCGCCTTGCTGACCTTATCGTCGATGGCGATCCGCCCGCGATCGAAAAGAATATTGTCCAGACGGAATGACCACGACGAGGGCTGGGCATTCGGATCTTTTTCGCCGTCGCTGGCAAGGTTAAACGTCCAGTTATTGTTTTTTTCAGAGAGGCGGATCAGGCGCGCATCGGGCTGCTGGAGCTTGATCCACGGCAGATAGACGGTTTTGGTCAGAAGCGCTAACGGCGCCAGCGTGGCTTCCACGCGCGGCAGATGCACCATGGTCACTTCGGGGATATCCGGCGGGTTGCCGAGAATAATGTCGTCGGCGTGGACGTGCGGCCAGGGGATCCAGCTTCGCCAGCCGGTCTCCTCTTTCTGACGCTCCCATACCACACCCAGATCGCCGCGAATGGCGAAGGGACGGTTCAGCTCAGTTGAGACTTTCTGGTTGATGGTCGGCTTAAGGCGGTTCCAGTCAAACGTCGCGATGATGACGACAACGATCGCGATCAACAACAAGAAAATCCCTGTAATCCAGGAAATGACCCTGGTTGTTTTTGTCATTTTTATCCCCTTTCCTGATGACCTGTCCTGTAAAACTATAGTCCAGACAAAGGGAAGCGGGGTTATCAGAGGGTCGTTCTGACGCTTTCGAGGAGATCCATCGGCACGGGGCGAGAGAGGAAATAGCCTTGCGCCGCCGCTGCGGGAGAGTTTTGCACATCACGCCACTCTTCCAGCGTTTCTACGCCTTCAACGATCACGCCCTGGCAATAGCGGTTCATCAGCTGCAATAACAGCGTAAACAGATTCCGCCCTTCCGGGGTCTGGCGCAGCATGATGAACAGATCGCGGGCCACCTTGATGTAGTCATAGCGCACTTCGCTGAGGGCCGAGAAGTTCGCCATACCGGTGCCAAAGTCATCCAGCCACAGCGGGCCAAATTCGCACATCGACGCAAAAGAAGAATCCTGAGGCAGGCGCACGTGCTCCACCAGCTCAAAGCGCAGCCACGGCAGGGTGGCGATCAGCTCCTGCAGCTTCGCGTTCTGGCGCAGCGCCAGCAGAGTTGGGCCATCCACGTTAACCGAGGCAAGGATAGTATGCTGCTCGAAAAAGGCCTGTTTCGTCGCCAGCATACGGAGCTGCTCTTCCAGCACGTCCAGACGCTGGCGAACGGCAACTTCGGCAAAATAGCGATCCGGCGCGATACGCTGGGAAGGGTTTGACGGGTGCGTGACGACGGTCAAAATCTCAATAGCCATCAGCTGACCGTCCGTTCGGTAGATCGGCTGATAGGTGTACGCACGCTCGCATTGCAGCCAGTAGCGATGCTCCTGCAAGTTCTCAATACTTGCTTCAGGCGTAGTGCTCAGCCGCTGGATAACCTGCTCTGACTTCATTTCAGATGTCCTGTTGTTGGGATGGCCTTTCTGGACTCGTCAATGGGTTATCGGCGCGATAATTGAGAACTTTATGTTCAATTCACCGCGAAAATGAAATTAAGATGACAGAAATTTGCCGGAACACGCGCTGGCTCAAACAAAATAATGGAACGTCGTTTTAATATAGTTGACCATCTAATTCACTCAGCGCACACTGCTGAAAATTCTTCTGTTCAGGTTCACGACTATGTCCAAAAAAATTGCCGTGATTGGCGAATGTATGATTGAGCTGTCACAAAAAGGCGCGGAAGTCAGCCGCGGATTTGGTGGCGATACGTTAAACACCTCGGTTTACATTGCCCGTCAGGTTGCGCCTGAGGCACTCACCGTGAACTACGTCACCGCCCTTGGTACGGACAGCTTCAGCCAGCAGATGCTGGAAGCCTGGCAGAGTGAACGTGTAGAAACCTCGCTGATCCAGCGTATGGAAAACCGCCTGCCAGGGCTGTACTACATCGAAACCGACAGCACCGGCGAACGCACGTTTTATTACTGGCGTAACGAAGCGGCGGCCAAATTCTGGCTGGAGAGCGATGCTGCCGCAGCCATCTGCGAAGAGCTGGCGACGTTTGACTATCTCTATCTGAGCGGCATTAGCCTGGCGATTTTAAGTCCGACCAGCCGCGAAAAGCTGCTCTCGCTGCTGCGCGAATGTCGCGCCAACGGCGGGAAGGTGATTTTCGATAATAACTACCGCCCGCGCCTGTGGGCCAGCCGCGAAGAGACGCAGCAGGTTTATCAGCAGATGCTGCAGTGCACGGACATCGCCTTCCTGACGCTCGACGATGAAGACGCCCTGTGGGGTGAGAAGCCGGTCGATGAGGTGATTGCCCGCACGCACGCAGCAGGCGTGAGCGAAGTGGTGATTAAGCGCGGCGCGGAGTCGTGCCTGGTCGCGATTGCGGGTGAAGCGGTGGTTGAGGTCCCTGCGGTGAAGCTGGCCAAAGAGAAAGTGATTGATACCACCGCGGCGGGGGATTCCTTCAGCGCGGGCTACCTGGCGGTACGCCTGACCGGGGGAACGCCGGAAGCGGCGGCACAGCGTGGGCATCTGACGGCCAGCACCGTGATTCAGTATCGCGGGGCGATTATTCCGCGCGAGGCGATGCCTGTTTAAGTAAGGTGCGGGCTGATGCCCTCACCCTAACCCTCTCCCACGGGGAGAGGGAATGTTTAAGCATTACTGCCCCTGCGGAATATCCGACGCGTCCTGGTGTAGATCATCCGCCGAGGCCGCCTGCGCCGGCTGCGACGCGGTGGCCATAATGGAATCCCAGGTCTTCTGAAGTTCCTTCATGTCATATTCCGGCTCGCCTTTCGGCTGCAGAAGGATCAACGCCATATCCTGCGACAGCTGCTGACGTAAATCCTGATTCAACATATTCACGGTCAGACCGTTCAGGAAGTCCTGACGCAGCTTCTGGTACTGTTCAGGCGCAATGTCGACAACCTGATTCTGCAGGGAGCGAATACGCTGGCTGATCAGAATGTCAGTATCGGCGCGAGCGTAGGTGGCAAACAGCTTCTGCAGCTCCAGTTTTTTCAGGGCTACCAGCGCGTTGAACTCCTCTTCAGAGAGCCCCTCTTTACGCACTTTTGCCAGCTCTTTCGCCACCACGCCCAGATTGGCATTCAGCTTATCGCCCGGCGATTCAACGTTAATGGCGCATTGCGCACGCTGGAACAGCACGCGGCAGTCAAAGCCAAGGCCAATGTTCTTCACGTTGTTTTTGCTGAGCGTCTGCTGTACGTGCCAGAACAGTGCTTCGCGCGCCAGATCGGCACGCCAGTAGCGCAGCAGCGCCGCGGACTCGCGAATAGGCTGCCAGGCGTTATCCCACATCACGGAGAGCCGGTCCTGGCGCACGGTGTCCGTCATAATGCTGACGGGCTCGGCTCGCAGCGGAGAGAGCGTCGGAACGGGGGCTGGCGTTTCGCGTTTGCCCTTCAGATCGCCAAACGCTTTGTTGATCTGCTCAACCACCGCGCGGCTATCCACGTTGCCGACGACGATCAGCGTCATCGCGTCCGGGGTGTACCATTTCTGGTAGAACGATTTTACCTGTTCGACGTCCACCGGCTGCTTCAGCGGCTCCGCCGGATCGTGCCCCAGCAACGTTGAGCCTTTCAGACGGTAGCGCCACCAGCCCTCTTTGGTATCCGCAGGCCAGGTCGCCACCATGTCGCCGTTGCTCAACGCGTAGTTCACGGTGTCCGGCGTAAT
This sequence comes from Enterobacter sp. 168J2, assembly GCF_034107265.1. NCBI lineage: Bacteria > Pseudomonadati > Pseudomonadota > Gammaproteobacteria > Enterobacterales > Enterobacteriaceae > Enterobacter > Enterobacter sp. 168J2. The sequence continues at coordinate 158,774 of NZ_JAWNEB010000007.1, forward strand.
CGCCAGGTTGCCAGAGGCATCGGAGAGATAGGTAAGGGCTTCTTTAAGCAGGTCGTTACGGTTATTTGGCAGGCTCAGGTTAAACATGGTGTAGTCATAGGAGACCACAGCCGGAGGAAGGGGGCGTTTCGGATCGATGGCCTGTTGCCACAGCGAACGCACCTGTACTGCCTGCAAGCTGCCGCTCTGCGTGAGCGCCAGACGGGGAATAAAATGGCTAAAACCGGTTTGCTGAGTGCTTTCCGTAAGGGAGCCGGTATTAACGGACAGACGGATTTCAATACGATCGCTGGGACGCTGTGGAGTAGATAACACCTGCCACTGAAAACCGTTCGCTAACGTGCCTTGTTGCCAGGCCGGGTCTGGCTGGAGCGCATCTGCCTGCACATAACTGGCTGCTGCCATCATCAGCAAACCGCCGGTTAAGAGTCGAATTTTTGTGCCCTGCATGTGAACCCCTGATCAACATTCCTGGTTAAAAAGAGTGTCTCGCGACGCGCTTCACTCTAAAAGATGACGATGAAAACACGTCGATTAGACCGCGCGTTCGGCAAAACGTCACGGTCCGAAGTGAAATATACCCAAAAAAAATCTTGTCGAATTATGACAGGTATGAACAGTTATTATGCGCAGGAGCCCGCATCCCGACAAGGGAATGCGGGCAATTGTGACAAGATTAGGAGGTTAAACCAGGATTTTTGCTATCAGACGCGCGATTATTCAGCGTATCGTTAAGCTTCTTGTGATCCAGCTCTTTCACCCATTTCGCGACCACCACCGTTGCCACGCCGTTACCCACCAGGTTGGTGAGGGCACGCGCCTCAGACATAAAGCGGTCAATACCAAGAATCAGCGCCAGACCCGCCACCGGCAGATGCCCCACCGCAGAAATGGTGGCCGCCAGCACGATAAAGCCGCTGCCCGTCACGCCCGCCGCCCCTTTAGAGGAGAGCAGGAGCACCACCAGCAGGGTGATTTGATGGAAAATATCCATATGGCTGTTGGTCGCCTGGGCGATAAACACGGCCGCCATCGTCAGGTATATCGAGGTACCGTCAAGGTTGAAGGAGTACCCCGTCGGGATCACCAGGCCGACAACCGATTTACGGCACCCGAGCTTTTCCATCTTATCGAGCATACGCGGCAGCGCCGATTCTGAAGAGGAGGTCCCCAGAACAATCAGCAGCTCTTCGCGAATGTAGCGAATGAATTTGAAAATGCTGAAGCCTGTCGCACGGGCGATGGAGCCCAGCACCACCACCACGAAAAGAATACAGGTGATGTAGAAGCAGATGATCAGCTGGCCCAGCTGCACCAGCGTGCCAACGCCATACTTGCCGATGGTGAAGGCCATCGCACCGAAGGCGCCGATCGGGGCCAGGCGCATGATCATATTGATGATGCCAAAGATGACCTGCGAGAAGCTTTCAATCACGTTGAAGATAAGCTGGCCTTTGCTGCCCAGACGGTGCAGGGCGAAGCCAAACATCACGGCAAACAGCAGCACCTGCAGAATGTTTCCGCTGGCGAAGGCGCCGATGACGCTGCCGGGGATGACGTCCAGCAGGAAGGCCACCACGCCCTGATCCTTGGCCTGTTCGGCATAGACCGCGACCGCTTTGGCATCCAGCGTAGAGGGGTCAACGTTCATACCCGCGCCAGGCTGCACCACATTGACGATGACCAGACCAATTATCAGCGCAAGGGTACTGACCACTTCAAAGTAGAGAAGCGCCACTGCACCGGTACGGCCCACCGCCTTCATGCTTTCCATGCCAGCGATGCCCGTTACCACCGTACAGAAGATCACCGGGGCGATGACCATTTTAATGAGCTTAACGAACGCGTCGCCAAGCGGTTTCATTTGCGCGCCCAGCTCCGGGTAATAGTGACCCAGCAGAATACCGATGGCGATGGCTGTCAGGACCTGGAAATAAAGACTTTTGAAGAGTGAGGTTTTCATAGGGTGTCCTTGGGAAGAAAAACCACAGGCTTTGTAAGGTTATGGTTAACCTGCGGCTCTAAAATAACACCCGTATAACAGGACAGAAATAAACTCAGTTCAAATTTGAAACACAAATGTTAAGAACTTTGAACTGGCTCGCACAAGCCAGCAACAAAATTACACTTTTGCGTTATGGTCAGCGCCAGAAAGGTATCGCTGCTCGAAGACATCCGGCGGCACCGCGGGGGCAAAAAGATAGCCCTGGCCGCTCTCGACGCCCGCCTCTGCCAGCCAGGCGCGTTGCGCTTCGGTTTCAATCCCCTCGGCAATAAGATGCAGGTTGAGGCTGCGCGCCATCTGAACGATGGCCTGCACCATGCTGCTGTCCTCCGGCAGCCCGTCGACAAACGATTTATCGATCTTGAGCACGTCCACCGGCAGGGTTTTCATGTGCTGAAGCTGACGCAGCCCGGCGTATCCCATGCCAAAATCGTCCAGCGCGATGCGAATGCCGGCATTGCGCAGCGGCTTCAGGATGGCCACCGCGTCGTTAGGATCGTCAATGCGTCGGCTCTCCGTCACTTCCAGCGTCAGCGTATCAGGCTTGATCCGGTAGCGGTGGATCAGCTCCAGCATCTCGGAGACCATCGTCGGATGCATAAGCTGCAGCGCTGACAGATTGACCGACAGCGGCAGCGTTACGCCGCGCTCCTGCCAGGCGGCAAGCTGGCGGCAGGACTCCTCCAGCACCCAATAGCCTACGGTAACCATCAGACCGCAGGATTCGATGCGCTCAATCAGCCCCTCCGGCAGCTCCCATGAGCCATCCGGCTGCTGCACGCGGAGCAGCGCCTCGGCGCTTTTTACTTCCCCCGTCTGTAAATTCACCTGCGGCTGTAGCCAGAGGGCGAACTGACGGTTGTCCAGCGCGGTCAGGATATCGCTCTCTTCCGTCAGGCGCTGCTGCGCCTTTTCCATCTGCTCCGGGTCGAAGAACTGGATCTGATTTTTCCCTTTGCGCCTGGCGGTAAACGCCGCGGAGAACGCGCGGCGGTACAGCTGCTCCGCCGTTAAATCACCGTAGAACATGGCGATACCGATACTGGCGCTTGGACGAAGCTGGATACCCTGAACGGGCAGCCGCTCATTTATGACAGTGAGTACTTGCTGACCTAATGTGATAGCGTGCCACGGCTCTTTCACGCCGTTGGCAATCACCACCAGGTCGTAACCGCTTACCTGCGTCAGCACCATGCGCGGGGCAAGGACGGACTTCACCTTTTCCACCAGCGTCAGCAAGAGCATTTCACGCTGGCTCTCCTTGAGCACGCCCGCCGTGTCCTGCAGGGTTTCACAGGCAATCACCATCAGCGCCGTGGTTTGCTGCCGCGCAACGGTCTGCTCCAGCATTGCCATCAGAAACGCTTTATTAGGTAATTCCGACACCGGGAAGCGCGTGGCGCTGTTGTTTAACTCATCCTGATGACGCTGGATGCGCTGCTGGTTGAGGTTGTAGCTGCGCACCAGCATACCGATCTCATCGTCTTGATGCAGGCGCGGCAGCTCAAGCTGGTGCCCCAGCTGATCCTGCGGCGTAAGCCCGTTCAACTCGCGGGCGATACGGCGCAGCGGGTGGACAATGAGGCGGTTTATACACCACGTCAGCGCTACGCTGATGATAAGGGTCATAAGTAAGCAAGTGGTCACTAACGTAACCACCCAACTCATGACGAATTTATACATCCGGTACGAGTCCGCCTGCAGGACCAGGTAGGCCAGCGGCTGCGGATTAGCAGGGCGTTCAAGCGAATAGACAGGCAGAGAAATTTGCACCGGCAGCTCAAACAGGCGCATCACCATCATCGGGACGGGACGCTCCGGGATAAAGCTCATCCGCAGCGCCTGGAACTGGTTGGGCAAGACGACATCGGCGCGGCTAACGACGCCGGCAGGCTGAATGCGTTTTAAGATGGTTTCCGCTTCGGGAATATCCCCTTTCAGGATCGAGGCGGAGAGCGGGCCGCGCACCGAGCGGGCGATACTTTCTAACTGCGAAGCCGTGTTATAGCGATTCTGCTGTACGGAATGAAACAGCAAAATTACGCAGAAGAGCAGTACAAACAGCATAGTGACGGCTGAGACCATCGCCATTTGTTTGATCGTTAAGGAACGGCTGACACGCAAAATGACTCTCCACAAAACTCGAAGCGCAGGGCGCGCCAGGGTGTAAACCTGGCGCGCCTGAGTATACCCGATTGCCGCGCTATTAAGAGAGACTTACAAATGGATTAAGGAAAATCCGATTACCAGTCCGCGTAAGGAATAAGCGGCTGCGGCGGTAAGTCCATATCGCCCTGCCAGCCTGCAGCAGAGTAACGCACATAAATCAGCGCATGGCTTGGGGTATAGTCTTTCGCTTCCTGAATGTCCACGCCCATGCCCACAAACCAGTTGGAGGTGACCCGGCGTTCGATAATCGCCCGCGCGGTATAACCCGTCCCGGAGGAGGAGCTGCCGGTTTCCATCGCGCCACGGTCAGTATAGCGGCCTGGCTCATCGGTCGGGATCAGGCTCTGGATCGGGTAGCGCAGCTCGTCTTTGGTTTTGGAGTGGGACCAGGACACCGAGCCACCCAGCTCCCAGGACCAGTTTTCCGTGCGCTTACGCCAGGTCACCGGCAGCGCGAAGGAGACATACTCCTGCGGGCTGTAATAGCCGCCCTGGCCGAGGGAATAGCCGCTCAGATCTTTATCGTAGTGCCAGAGCATATTGGAGACGCCGACCGACAGACGCTCGTTGTTTTTATTAATGAGCTTGTAGTAGTAACCCGTCATCCAGCGGACGCGCCAGTTATCTTCCACATTTTTACCGGTCAGCGTTTCCGCGTTCAGGCTTGACCAGACGCCGTTCGCCTCGCCTTTATCATAGCTGATGCTTACCCCGCCGCCCGTCGCGCGCACGCCGCCCCAGGTTGTGCCGGTATTGGTATCTTTTTGCCCGGCGAACGCCAGCAGAGAGCTGGAGATCGGCCGACGATGGGCGTTGACGGTGTAGCCAATGGGGCCTAAATCGCTGCTGTAGCTGATACCGCCCACCACGTCGACGACGTCGAAGCCCATTGGCGTGGTACCAATATCCATCGCCCAGGTTTTATTCTGCCAGCCGACGGCGACGCTGGCGCCGCTGTCGCTCTGGCTGGTGTTGCCGCTACACGGCGTATCGTAGCAGGTCCCCCATTTAGGGTCGTAAGTGCCGTTATTGTTATCAAAGGTGCCGGCATCCATGTTGACCAGATCGCTTCTGAAGAACATGCGCCCGTCAGAGAGCGGAGCATCCACCTGGAGCATGGTGGTATGCGCTTTCAGGTCGGAATAGCCGCCCGTGCCGCTGGAGCCCCAGTAGTCGTGCTCGAGCGTGACGTTAACATCCTGCTGACGGTACAAATCACCGGCGTCACTGCGCACGCCGCGCTTCAGCCAGTCATCTTTTTCATCGTTACGTGTCAGACGGGTGAAACTGTCATTGTCCACCGGACGCGTCGTGGTGATGCCTGACGACACCATCGCATCTTTATACGTCTCCAGCGCCTGCTGCGGCTGGCCGTTTTGCGTCTGGAAGCGGGCAGCATCACGCAGCACCAGCGCGCTTTCCATGGAGGCGGGCTGCGATTTGGCCTGCGGAATAATTTTGCTGAAAGTCTGTTCTGCGGCAGCGGAATCGCCCAGGCCTGCCTGCGCCATCGCGATCCGGCGCTGCATATTGAGCGACAGCGGCTGGCCGCTTTGCCCGGCGGGAAGTTTCGCGAGCTCTGCACGGGCGGCCTCTATGTTACCTTCCGCGCTGTAAATCTCGGTCAGACCGAGGATCGCATCCTCGTTCTGCGGCTCACGCTGCAGGACGGCGCTGTACGTCGTTTTCGCCGCGTTCAGATCGCCACGCTGCTGCGCCCAGTCCGCCAGGGTGAGGTCGATGCGGGTGGAGGCTGGCTGCTGGCGCAGAAGATTTTCCGCCTCCTGCTCTTTGCCGCTGTCGCGCAGGCGGTTGGCGGTCTCCAGCACCTGGTTACTTTGCAGACGGTCGGCAAGTTCCTGAATATTACCGTTCCACTGGCTGCGCGGCAGGGTATCCAGATGCGCCAGCGCGGCCCGATCCTGGTCGTTTCCGGAAAGATAGAGCCCGTTGGCATAGACCTGATCCGGGTCAGACGGTTTTTGGCTGGCAAGCTGGCGCATCAGGGTATCCGCCTGGCTGCGCTGGCCTGCGCTGTAGAGATCGCGCGAGAGACGATAGGTTATCCAGACGTCGCCGGGCGAGAGCGCCAGACGGCGACGCTGAATTTCTGCCGCCTGGGCGTATTTCCCCTGACTCTCCAGCTGTTCTGCCTGGGCGGAAAGCTGCTCGTTAGTCAGGCTACGCTCAATATCATCAATACTCCGGCGCTGGCTGGCGGAGAGCGACTGGATAAACTGCGAGGCTTTCTCCGGGGACTGCGCGCGGTAAACATTGGCAAGGCCACGAACCGCATTGCTGTTGCCGCTGTCCATCCGCAGCGCCTGACGATAATAACGCTCCGCCGCGTCGTTATCTTTACGCGCCGCGGCGGCATCTCCCAGCCCCAGCACCGCGTAGCTGTCGGTATTGTCGACGTTGCGCGCCTGCTGATAGTAACGCTCCGCCTGCGCCGGATTATTCGCCTTCAGCGCCCCATCACCCTGCTGGATCAGCAGCCAGTAGCGGTTAACCTTCAGCAAGCTGTCCCATTTCCCGCGGTTATCGCTCTGCGGATCGAGGGCAATCGCCTTTTCTAACTGTGCCACCGCGCGGGCGCGGTCACCTTTCTGGGAATAGGCCTGTCCCAGGGCTCCCACTGCTTCACTGTCGGCATGGTTGGCACTGACGGCTTTTTGCAGCTCCGCCACCGCCTTACTCCCCTGCCCGGCATCCACCGCCGCCAGCCCTTCCGCTTTCGCGCGAAACGCCGGGTCAGCGAGCTGTTTTTGCTGCGCCTCAAGCTGGGCGCGCGCCGCCGCGACGCTATCGCCGTCGCTGAAGACGGTCAGGTATTTTTGCAGCGCGGTTACGCTGGCGCTGCTGGCAGGCTGGTCTTTGATCTGCTCATACCACATGTCAGACGCCTGGCTGCGGCCGCCGGTAGATTTAGCCATCTCCTGAAGCACCGCAAAGCCTTCATCACGGCGTCCGTTCTGGAACAGAAGCTGGGCCAGCGTGGTCTGCAGCTGCGTATTCCCGGGGCTGCTGCTGTTTATTTTTTTCAGCTGGTTAATGGCCGCATTACGACGGGCAGGATCTTTCGCCACCACATTCCAGTATTCCGTCGCCACGTCGCCACCCGGCGGGTTGCCGTCAAAGAGCTTGTCATAGGCGGCAATCGCCTCCTGCGTGTGCCCTGTTGTGGCGAGTAAGCGCGCCTGCTGAAGCTGCTGGCGGCCATCCGGGGTGGAAAGTAGCATCGTGTTGCGTGAGGACTGGTACGCGCTGGAGTCCGGGGCCATCCCCTTCAGGCGATCCAGCTCTTTTTGCGCGCCGGCGTTATCGCCCTGGCGCAGCAGGTAGCGAAAGCGGGCGGCAATAACGTCAGGGTTGTTCGGGTCGATCAGCTCAAGACGGTAGAGCGACTGACGAACCAAATCCTCACGATGGGTCGATTCGCCCAGCCGAACCTGCTCCAGCAGCTGTTTCTGCTGCGGAGAGTTAACGGCCTGCGCCAGCGGCATCAGTGCCAGCCCAAGCGATAGAGTGAGTAGATTTACTGTGAACTTGCGCATTCCTGGCCCCAATCCGGTATTAATTCACCCTTAGCGGTGAAGCGAAAACGATGCTGATCCCATCCCTGACCAAAAAGAGTCAATACATAGCTGTAGTAGGCATTGTTATCGGGAAAATGGTCTGCCACGCGCTGGCGCTGAACCGCCTGGGCATCGCGCTGCTGTAAAAACGGCAGCATCGCGGCAGAGAACCCGACCGGGCCATTGCCGGTGTGTTTACCCGTCGCCACATCCACTTTCTCCGGCGGCACGCCCTGTTTGATTGTCTTTGCCGCCATCGGCTGGAAGCGCGTCAGCAGCCGGGCCTTTTGAGGATCTTTATCGCTCATCATGCCCACCCAAAGATAGACACGGATGGCGTCATAGCCCCCCTCCAGCGTTTTATCCTGCTGTAGCTGCCAGCCTTTGTTTTCCTGATACTGCACCCAGTTTGGCGAGAATCCCTTCGGCGCGCTTTCCAGCAGCAGCCGCAGATTGGTTTCGCGCAGCGTGGTCCACGGGGCACCGTAGCGGGTGAAGTAGCTCGCTAGCTGTGGAGGAAGGTAGCTGGGGTTAAAGCGCCAGGCGTTTTCATCGGCAAAGCCGACTTTACCGGGAAGCAGCATTGAGCCGAGCCCCGGCACTTTTACCACTTCCTCGCTGGCAATGCGTTTTAGCAGTGCCTTGCCCGTTTGGGTATAGCCCGGGTCTTTCCATAGCCGGCCCGCTTCGAGCAGCGACCAGGCAATCCAGACATCGGCATCTGAGGCGGAATTGGTATCAATCACCCCCCAGTTTTCTTTGTCTTTCTGCCCCCAGAGCCAGGCGGGCAGACGATCGTTGAGATTGCCGCTGGCAAGGTTATCGCGCGTCCACGTCAGCAGCAGGTCAAACGCCTTGCGATCGTTAGCGGCCAGGGCAAAGAACAGCGCATAGCTTTGCCCTTCCGACGTCGTAATTTTGCGCGTGTCGCTCGGATCGATGACGCGCCCGCCCTCGCTGATGTAATCCTTTTTAAACTGCTCCCAGGCAGGCCAGGTGCAGGCGGCGCGAAGCGGGATCGCTGCCAGCATCAACGCTGCGACTAAACACCAGCGAAAGGCTTTCATCACGTCTTACTCATCCGGGTTAAGGCGACGACGGCTGATGATGCGCAGCAGACGCCACAGCACCCATGCCAGCAAGACCACGCTGACCGCAGCCAGGATGGCGAGCAGAACCGGATGGTTAGACAGCGCATACCACAGGCGTTCGAACCACGGCAGATGGCCGACGTAGTACACATCACCCACGCGCAGGCTGTTGACGCCGGACTCGCGGATCACCGACACAGAACCAAACATCGCGGCACGTTTACCGCTGTCGTTCATCGCGGTATTCAGCAGCTCATAGCCACGCGGGCTGTCCGCCAGCAGGGCTATCACGCTACGCTGGTCGTTGTAAGGAGACTGGAAGCCCACCACCGCAGCCATCGCCCCCTGAGAGGTTACGGCCGTCTGCGCGCTGGCCTTGCGGTCGTTCACGTCCGGCATAATGCTCGGGAACTCGGTCTGACGCAGCGGCGTGTTAACCCAGGACTCGGTGGCTTTTACCAGCAGATCGATACGCTTTTCATCCTTCAGCTTATCCGGGATGGTACCGATCACCATGATATCAGCATCTTTGTTCTGGATCTGGCTGCCATCGTCCGTCAACGTGACGTTAATTGCCGGCAATCCGGTTTGCGCGCCGACGGTTGCCATGGTGTCGAGCAGGGTCGTCACCTGGCCTTCGTTTGGCGCTTTCGGCATCACCACAATGGATTCAGAGAGATCGGCCATGCGGCTGAACGGGAAGCCCGCGTTAGCAAAGGCGCGCAGATCCGGCATCGCCAGGAAGTGATAGTACTTCGAGAAGTCGATGGTCGATTCATCGCCGATCACAACGTGGTTCTGTACCGGCTGGAAGGTGATGCAGTTCTCCACCGAACCGCCGGGCATCGGGTTCATGTACTGGAAATCAAAACGCAGCTGGTTGATTGCGCCAAGCTTCAGCGCCGGAATAGAGACGTCCGTTTTGCCGTCCAGCAGCCCCTGCAGCACCGGCAGGCGGAGCATCAGACGGTTAGTGTCCTGGGTACTTTGCAGGCTGAACGATTGCAGGAACTGGTTGTTCAGGCTGATATCCATGCGCGAGCTGTCTTTCGTCGCCGGCGCGGTATAGCGGTAGTTAAGATTGATATCAATGCCGTTGGTGCGCAGCAGGTACAGATCCGGCGGCAGGTTCAGCGACAGGCTAATCGGCGATGGCTCAAGGCCGGAGGCCTGCAGCTGCTCTTCATAGGTTTTCAGTTCACCAAACGTCACGGCGCGGTCGGTACGCACCCAGTTTGGCGCGTCATAAGGTTTACGCGCCAGCAGCGGCTTAACGTCGTCCACCACCACGCTATTGCCGCGGAAAAGGACGTTGCCCTGAGCAATCGCCTTCGCGGCCTGGACCAGATCTTTATCATCACGACCAAAGACCACCAGCAGCTTCACGTACGGGTTATCCGGGTGGCTTACCATCTCAATGGTTGGCGCTTTGACTTCCGGGTGGTCGCGCAGGAAGCCCGGACGCTTCGCGTTGGTTGCAAAGACAATCGCGTTTCTGTCCGGCATTTTGTCATACATCACCGGGAAGTTCTGACCGCGCCAGCCGGAGCGGGAACCAAACCAGGAGGCCACAATGGTCGCCGCCAGCTGCTCGGTCACGTCAGGGGACGATGCAAACACCATCGGCAGCGTGAGCGGACGGTTATCGCGCGGGTCGAAGAACGGAACCGGGAACGCCGACAGATCGTTTTTCAGCGCCAGCGGCTGGTAGGTCATCTGCAGCGAGGAGTTACGCCCGACGTCCAGCCACAGCGTGTTGCTGGCCGGGTTTTCACAGACATCGCGGTAGTGGCCAACAAACTCCAGACGGATACGGTTAAAATCGGTAATGAACAGCGGGTTAATCGGCACCTGCGCCTGCGTTTTCTTACCCAGCTGCTCTTTGGTCACCGGCAGAACGTCCATCAGCTCATCGTTGAGATAGACCTTCAGCTGAGACTGCGTCGGCAGCAGGGAGGGTGACGGGGTGTATTCAAGGTTCAGTACCGCATTCGAAACAACCTCATCGCTGCGCATACCAAACTCAATGCTGCCGTTAGGGTTGACGCCGCGCAGCACCATGCTGCCCGGCGGCGGCGCGATTTGCGCGAAGGTCAGCTTCACGTCCCGCGGCGGCACATTATCCGCGACAACGGGCGCGTTAGCCCCGGGCACGCCCGGCATGACCTGCCCGATGACCGGGTTCCCGGCCGGCAGGGTGTTCCCCTCCGTTGGCTGGTTCGGAATGACGTTTTCTGTTTGACCGGGTGCCGCCGTGACAACCGGATCGGTTGCCTGCGCGACCACGGGTACCGTCGGCGCAGGCGTAGCCGCTGCGTTACCGGGTGCTGCGTTAGCCATTGTTGCGGGGAGTGCACTCACGCCCATTGCCACTGCACATAACCAGGAAAGTTTTGTTTTCATCGCGTTATCATCATTGTTGAGCCATAACCGGGTCCGCCTGCTTCGCCTCATCCCGTTCAGGACGACGAGGAATAAACGACACGACCCAGGAAACCAGCGAAGTAAGTGACCGGAAAATTAATTTCACCGACGACGGGGCAAATTCTGCAAGGTGACGATAGCCACGGAACCCCAGCTTCAGAATATCCAGCAGGCTTTCCAGAGGTTTATCTTCCGGGAAGCTGTCCTGCCAGAGAGCCCATGTATCCGCACGGGCAAACGTACACTGCACAAAATCAATATGTTGCTTTTTGGTCAGCGGCATCAGCTGCAGACCCACCTCACTGCCTGCCACACGCACAACCTGCGTCGGGAAGACGTACTCCTGCTGGCCGCGCTTAAGCAGCAGGTTAACCTTCTGCCCTTCCAGCACTTTCGCCTGGCCGTTGATTTTGATCCCCAGACCACCGTCAGAGAAGTCATGCACCGTACAGGAGAAGAGGTGACCATCTTCACGGGCGATCGCCGCAGGCATGCAGATTTCAACGCGATGCGCGCGACGAACCTGTTTACTCTCTACCGACACCGCCACCGCGCCGCCGAGGATAATCAGGTTGTAGAACACCCAGGCCATACTCACGAAGACGGTCAGAATTTCGTTTTCCGGGCCGTAGAAGTAGCGCCAGATACCGGCAATCACGCCGACAATATTCAGCAGCACGAGGAAGATATACGGGCGGGAGATCACCCAGTCGACGTACTCCTCTTCCACCAGACCGCCCTTCGCGGTGACGTTGAACTTCCCTTTATGCGGGTTAATCAGCGCGACCATCGTCGGCGGCGCGATGTACCACGCCAGCACCGTTTCGTAGATTTCACTCCAGAACGAATGGCGGTATTTGCCCTGAATCTTCGAGTTCGTCAGGCTCGCGTGGATCATGTGCGGCAGAACGAACAGCGCAATCATCAGCGCGGGGGCGTAGATGATATAGGCGTGAAGGAGCAGGAACGCCAGCGGCGCGGTCAGGAAGATCAGCCGCGGGATGCCGGACAAGAAGTGGAACATGGCGTTGACGTAGCAGAGACGCTGCGCCAGCTTGAGCCCTTTGCCTATCAGCGGGTTATCGAGGCGGAAAATCTGCACCATGCCGCGCGCCCAGCGAATACGCTGGCCAATGTGCGCCGAGAGTGATTCCGTCGCCAGACCGGCGGCCTGAGGAATACGCATGTAGGCAGAGGTATAGCCCCGACGGTGCAGGCGCAGAGAGGTGTGCGCATCTTCGGTCACCGTCTCAACGGCAATACCGCCAATTTCATCCAGCGGCTTACGGCGGATAACCGCACAGGAGCCGCAGAAGAAGGTGGCATCCCACATGTCGTTCCCGTCCTGCACCAGTCCATAGAACAGCGTGCCTTCGTTCGGGGTTTTACGGAAGCGGCCAAGGTTACGTTCAAACGGGTCCGGCGAGAAGAAGTGGTGCGGCGTCTGCATCATCGCCAGCTCTTTCTCTTTCAGGAACCAGCCCATGGTCATCTGCAGGAACGAGCGCGTCGGGACGTGGTCACAGTCGAAGATCGAGACGAACTCCCCGGTGGCATACTTCAGGGCGTTGTTGATATTCCCGGCCTTCGCGTGCTCGTGAGTCGGACGGGCGATGTACTCAACGCCGACCTCTTCCGCAAACTGGCGAAACGCCGGACGGTTGCCGTCATCCAGGATCCAGACTTTGAGCTTATCTTTCGGCCAGTCGATGCCCAGCGCGGCATAAATGGTGTTTTTCACCACGCTCAGATCTTCGTTGTAGGTCGGGACGAAGAGATCGACGGTCGGCCACTGCGTAGTGTCTTTAGGCAGCGGAACCGGCTGGCGGTTGAGCGGCCAGATCACCTGGAAATAGCCCAGCACCAGCACTATCCACGCGTAGGTCTCAGCAAACAGCAGCACCAGACCGCACACCAGGCTGACCGGATCGTCCCAGTTCAGCGTTGAGGTGTAACGCCACCAGATGTAGCGGCAAGAAACCGTCAGCGACAGCACAATCAGCATCAGCGCCGAGAAGCGGCCCGGAATACGGCGAACCAGCAACGCCACGCCCCACAGCAGGATCAGGAAAGTGAACTGCGCCAGGGGGTTGAAAGGTTGCGTAATACAGACCAGCGCCAGAATGAGCGAGAACACGACAATCACGCCGAGAATAAAACGCCGTAAGCCCGGGTGGAGGTGCCCGAGCTCTTTATGGTTATCCAGATGGCTGGTCTTATCGCTGACGCTATTGGGCAGTTTATCCAGCCACTGGTGATAGCGTTCGCGTAACTGCTGTACGCGGGAATAGCTGCGCCAGTGCGGCGTTATTTTCTCCGTTCGGGATGACGAGATCGCCAGCCAGACGGCCTGAATAAGATAGCGTGCCGGATCCAATGGACGTGGCCGGTCGGGGTTAATGTGTGGGTATAATTCGCCGCGGCGCGCACGGATTCGCTGCCAGCGCGGGTGTTCAAGCGGAATGAACGTCCAGGCCAGAATCAGCCAGAAACAGCCGAGCGCGGCGCTGAATGCCGGAGCACCATGCCGGCGAAAGTGCCGGTAATGGTCGCTCAAACGCGAACTGACCGGCGGGATAAGAAGCCAGCTGGCGAGTCGACTCATACCGAACTCCCTGCCGGCTCCGCCTTGCTGGCGAAGTTCAGCAGACACCAGTTAGCCAGCGTCAGGATCTCTTCTGCTGCCAGCGAGTCGCTGCGGTATTCGCCGAGCGGCTGCTTGGAGGCAAGGCATTCCGCCATTCCCTCATCCCGATGAATCACAATGGGGAGCAGGCGGCGCTGGCTTTGCAGCCACACCTGATAGAGATCGTCCTGAATCTGGCTACCGATACGTAAATCGTTAATCAGGAGATGCGCGTTCTGAGGCAGCCCCTGCTGATGCAGGCGAATATGGCAGTTCGCATCGACGTTCACGATGGAAAGCACATGGTCGCACTGGGCGATGAGCTGCCGGGTCAGCGTCCCGGCGCCGTGCGGCAGATCCAGCAGGATCCACTGGTAGTGACCCTTTTCTTTCAGGCTCTGCAGCGCAAGCGTGAACTGCGAGAACAGACGCTGATAGGCGGCCTCGTTCTCGCGTTCTGTGGTGGTCAGTTGGCCAAAAGGCAATAAATCCAGCTGGGAGGTATAGCGCAGGCCCGCATCCCGCCAGTCTTTGTCATCAAGCAGCGCGCGGGCCCAGCCCTCTTCGCGAGTGAAATCGACGTTGAACGACATACGCAGCAAATTATCGGCGCAGGCGTCAATCACCAGCACCGATTCACCTAAAAGCTGTAATGACCACGCCAGCGCCGCGGTAACAGATGTGGTACCCACACCGCCACGGACGCCCTGTAATCCGAGTATGGCCATCAATGGCTCCCTTAATGTTGATGGGCGAATTCAGCTAATAACGGCCAGCGTTTAATAGCCGCGGCCAACTGTTCCCGCTGGGAAATATCGGTGTAATCTATTTCAGGTAGTGAAAAGGCCTGCGCAAGCGCCAGAAAATCGTTTTGGAATGTGTAACCCAGAGTCGAGTCGACTGGGGTTCCAGGTTCGTTATTATCCATTCTTATTCCATCCCTTTGAGGAAAAACGCACGCTCGGAAGTTGCGGGGCGTCCTGCCCCGACAAATTTCATTTACATGCTAAATCTGATGTTCTTTAATTTCAATGTTAGGTTTATTTCTATGCTTTCGCTAGTAAACTGAGATACAGGCAAATTAGACGAAAAGAGGGACATCGTGGACTCCATATTTTCTATTGGCATCCAGTCATTATGGGACGAATTGAGCCACATGCCAGTCGGTGGAGTCTGGTGGATTAATACGGATCGTAATGAAGACGCTATCAGCCTGGTAAACCAGACAATTGCCGCTCAGGACAAGGATTCCCGCGTGGCCGTCATTAGCATGGGCGAAGAGCCAAAGAAAATTATTACGCTGGAAAGTGACAGCGGCCCCCAGAAAGTACGTTTGTTTTCCATGTCAGCGGAAGCGGATAGTCTATACTTTTTGTCCCGCGACGTTCAGTGCTCTATTGATCCGGATCACTACTTAGTGATTCTTAAATGCGCAAATAACATACTGCAAAATATTCCTGCCGAAAAACTGCTGTCGTGGCTGGAAAAAATCAATAAATGGGCCAAGTTTCAAAATTGCACGCTATTGGTTGTCAACCCCGGCAGTAATAATGACAAGCTGTTCTCACTTTTAATGGGCGAATATCGCTCCCTGTTCGGACTGGCAAGCCTTCGTGACCAGGCAGGCAGCTATCTCTACGATATTGCCTTCTGGTGCAATGAAAAGGGCGTAAGCGCCAGGCAACAGCTGACCCTTAAACATATTGAGGGGAAATGGCACCTGGCACAGCAGGAAGAAACCGTGGTGCAGCCGCGCAGCGACGAAAAACGCATCCTGAGCCATATTGCGGTTTTAGAGGGCGCGCCCGCGCTTTCGGAAAACTGGTCGCTGTTTGAGTCTAACGAAGCGCTTTTTCATGAAGCCCGTACCACTCAGGCAGCCACCCTTGTTTTCTCGTTGATGCAAAATAACCAGATTGAGACGCTGGCGAGACAAATTCACACCCTGCGCCGCCAGCGCGGCAGCGCGTTAAAAATTGTGGTGCGCGAAAATAATACCAGCCTGCGCGCCACCGATGAGCGTCTGCTTCTGGGCTGCGGGGCAAATATGGTTATCCCCTGGAATGCGCCACTGTCACGCTGCCTGACGCTTATTGAAAGCGTTCAGGGCCAGCAGTTCAGCCGCCATGTACCGGAAGATATCTCCACGCTGCTCTCCATGACCCAGCCTATGAAGCTGCGTGGCTACCAGAAATGGGATACGTTCTGCGATGCCGTCGGCAACATGATGAGCAACACGTTACTTCCGGCAGACGGGAAAGGGGTTATGGTTGCCCTGCGGCCGGTCCCGGGCATTCGCGTTGAGCAGGCGCTGACCTTATGCCGCCCGAACCGTACAGGGGACATCATGACCATTGGCGACAATCGCCTGGTGCTGTTTTTGTCGTTTTGCCGGGTCAACGATCTTGATACCGCGCTTAACCACATCTTCCCCCTGCCTACCGGGGATATTTTCTCGAACCGTATGATTTGGTTCGAAGATAATGCTATTAGCGCAGAGCTGGTGCAGATGCGCGCTCTCCAGCCTGAACAATGGGTTAAACCGCTCGCAATCACGAGCGATGTAAAACCGATCCTCAACGCCAGACATGACGGACACGTCTGGCGTCGGGTTCCGGAACCCCTTCGCTTATTAACTGAGAATGGGGAGAACGCACCATCATGAATATCAGCGATATCATTCAACTTGTCGTATTCTGTGCGCTGATCTTTTTCCCGCTTGGCTACTATGCGCGCCATTCCATACGCCGTATCCGTGATACGGCCAGAGTGATGTTTGTAAAACCTCGCTATGTTAAACCAGCCGGAACACTGACACGGGCATCACACGTCAAGGCAGACCGTAAACATGAC
Organism: Enterobacter sp. 168J2; assembly: GCF_034107265.1. Lineage (NCBI taxonomy): Bacteria > Pseudomonadati > Pseudomonadota > Gammaproteobacteria > Enterobacterales > Enterobacteriaceae > Enterobacter > Enterobacter sp. 168J2. Next base: position 175,520 of record NZ_JAWNEB010000007.1, read on the forward strand.
TAATTCTTCCTATACCGCTTCGTCACCCTCGCCGCTCTGGCAATACTGGCGCGGCCTTTCCGGCTGGAATTTCTACTTTCTGGTGAAGTTTGGTCTGCTCTGGGCAGGCTATCTGAATTTCCATCCCCTGCTTAACCTGGTGTTTATGGCCTTCCTGCTGATGCCTTTGCCGAACATCAGGCTGCATCGGTTACGCCACTGGGTGGCCATCCCCATCGGCTTTGCGCTGTTCTGGCACGATACCTGGCTGCCTGGTCCGGAAAGCATAATGAGCCAGGGATCGCAGGTCGCGGGCTTCAGTGCAGACTATATGCTTGACCTGGTTGAGCGTTTCATTAACTGGCAGATGATTGGCGCCGTCTTTGTCCTGCTGGTTGCCTGGCTGTTCCTGTCTCAGTGGATCCGCGTCACGGTGTTTGTCGTCGCCATTATGATCTGGCTGAACGTGCTGACGCTGGCGGGACCAGGCTTTTCTCTGTGGCCTGCCGGCCAGCCGACGACAACGGTGACCACAACGGGAGGAAGCGCAGCGGCTACCGTTACGACGGCAGGCGATACGCCGGTGGTGGGCGATATTCCAACGCAGACCGCACCGCCGACCTCCACCAATCTTAATGCCTGGCTCTCCAGCTTCTATACCGCTGAAGATAAGCGACAGACGAAATTCCCGGACGCGCTGCCAGCCGATGCGCAGCCATTTGAGCTGCTGGTGATTAACATCTGTTCCCTCTCCTGGGCCGACGTGGATGCCGCCGGTTTGATGTCTCACCCGCTGTGGTCCCACTTTGACATCCAGTTTAAAGATTTTAACTCTGCCACCTCGTACAGCGGCCCGGCGGCAATCCGCCTGCTGCGAGCAAGCTGCGGTCAGACATCGCATAAAAACCTCTATCAGCCCGCCGGCAACCAGTGTTATCTGTTCGATAACCTCGCGAAGCTGGGCTTTACGCAGCACCTGATGCTGGGGCATAACGGCCAGTTTGGTAACTTCCTGAAAGAGGTACGTGAACAGGGCGGCATGCAGGCGCCGCTGATGGATCAAACCGGTCTTCCCGTTACGCTGCTGGGCTTCGATGGCTCGCCGGTTTATGACGATACCGCCGTGCTGCAGCGCTGGCTGCAGACCATCGAAAAAGACAGTAATCCGCGCAGTGCAACGTTCTATAACACCCTGCCGCTTCACGACGGTAACCACTTCCCGGGCGTGAGCAAAACGGCGGATTACAAAGTGCGGGCGCAGAAATTCTTCGACGAGCTGGACGCGTTCTTCACGGAGCTGGAAAAATCTGGCCGTAAAGTGATGGTGGTCGTGGTACCTGAGCACGGTGGCGCGCTGAAAGGCGACAGAATGCAGGTATCCGGCCTGCGCGATATCCCAAGCCCATCCATTACCAACGTGCCTGCCGGCATTAAATTCTTTGGAATGAAGGCTCCGCACCAGGGCGCCCCGATTGAGATTACCCAGCCAAGCAGCTATCTGGCTATTTCAGAACTGGTTGCCCGCGCCGTTGACGGGAAGCTGTTTGTGGAAGATAGCGTGAACTGGGATCAGCTCACCAGCAACCTGCCGCAAACGGCAGAAGTCTCCGAGAACGCTAACGCGGTGGTGATTCAGTATCAGAACAAACCGTACGTTCGCCTGAACGGCGGGGACTGGGTACCGTATCCGCAGTAACTGATTTACCCCTCACCCTAACCCTCTCCCCACAGGGGAGAGGAGATAGTCAGTGCGTTATTATTGCGCTGAAATCCGCACCAGCAGGTAGCGCAGACGGATTTTCGCATCGTTCACTCCATCCGGTTATTCGGCGCTTCGCAGGGAAATCTCACCGCCCACCCAGGGCTTGATCGCGCCATCCTGCTCCAGAAGTAGCGCGCCCTGTGCGTCAATGCCGCGGGAAACCCCGTAGATTTCTTTATCACCAATCAGCAGCTTCACCGGACGGTTGATGAAGTTATCCAGCTTTTCCCAGCGAGACAGGAACGGTGCCAGGCCTTCCTGTTCAAAAAGCGTGAGTGAGCTGCGCAGCTCTTTAATCATGCGCACGGCAAGGGTGTTACGATCGATAACGATCCCCGCCTCCTGGAGATTGGTCCAGGCCTGATTCACCACGTCGTTCTGGACAGTACGCATTACCATATTGAGCCCCGCGCCAATGACAATTTGCGCCGCATCACCGGTTTTACCCGTCAGTTCGACCAGGATACCGGCAAGTTTGCGATCGTTAAGGTACAGATCGTTTGGCCACTTAACGCGTACTCGATCGGCACCTAGATCGTGCAGCACTTCCGCCATGACGATACCAATGACCAGACTGAGGCCAATGGCTGCGGCAGGCCCCTGCTCCAGACGCCAGTACATGGACAGATAGAGATTGGCGCCAAATGGCGAGAACCATTTGCGGCCGCGACGGCCACGACCGGCCTGCTGGTATTCAGCAACGCAGGCATCTCCGGATGAAAGTTCACTCAGCCGATCCATAAGATACTGGTTCGTCGAATCAATCACCGGCAGCACCGCAACATTGTCGTGTCCAAGCTGGCTGCGGATGATGTCTTCATTCAGCAATTGAATGGGCTCCGGCAGGCTGTAGCCTTTTCCCGGCACCGTGAACACATCGACGCCCCAGTCGCGGAGAGTCTGAATATGCTTGTTAATGCCGGCACGGCTCATGCCAAGCTGCTCGCCCAGCTGCTCGCCAGAGTGAAACTCCCCGTCAGCAAGGATGCTAATCAGGGTTAACGGAATGGTATTGTCCTTCACGCAATGGTCTCCACGGCATTCACTTCACCTGAGCGACCAATGAAGCGGACTTCTGGCTCCAGCCAGACGTTAAACTTTTCGCCCACACGCTGACGAATATAATGCGCCAGCCGTACAACATCATCGCTGGTTGCATCGCATTGATTAATCAGTACCAGAGCCTGCTGCTGGTGAACGGCAGCGCCACCTATGGACGTGCCTTTTAACTGGCATTGATCGATCAGCCAGCCTGCGGCCAGCTTCACGCTGCCATCTGCCTGAGGATAATGTGGCGCAGTGGGCCATCCCTCAAGGAAGGCTTTTGCATTTTCGCTGCTAATAACCGGGTTTTTGAAGAAGCTTCCTGCATTTCCGTTTACTTTCGGATCGGGAAGTTTGGTCATTCGCATATGACAAACTGAGTCAAATACGTCGCGGGGAGTGACGGTAGCCGGATCGAGCCGCGTTAAATCACCATAGGTCAGCACCGGCTGCCAGTTCTTTGGCAGACGCAGGCCTACGGCGACAATCACGTAGCGATCCTGATATTCATGCTTGAAGATACTGTCACGATAGCCAAAACGACACTGCTCTGCCGTTAAGCGCGTAGCCGTTCCGGTCGCCAGTTCGATGCAGTCGACATATTCACAGACATGCTTCAGCTCGATGCCGTAGGCACCGATGTTTTGAATGGGTGACGATCCGGCGCAGCCTGGGATCAGTGCAAGGTTTTCCAGACCCGGCATCCCTTTTTCGAGGGTAAATTGCACCAGGTGATGCCAGTTTTCTCCGGCACCCACGTGCAGAAGCCAGCTATCGGCGCGCTCTTCCACATCAATGCCCATGATGCGGTTAACGATCACCGTGCCCGAGAAATCGTCGAGAAACAGGACATTGCTTCCTTCGCCCAGAATCAGTACGGGTTCGTTATTTTCTGTTGCGCTTTGCCATGCATCCAGCAGCTGCTGTGCAGTATCGGCACGTACAATTTGGTTAGCATTACGTTGAATGCCAAAGGTATTCCAGGGCTTAAGGGAGTGGTTCATAGACGCTATCCTGATGCAAAAACGCAGGTAGTTTACCGTATAAGCAGGGCGTTGGGGGATTAGTTTGTGCAGGGCAGAAACGCAAAAAGGCCATCCTTACGGATGGCCTCTTCACTTGTTTGATGCCTGGCAGTTCCCTACTCTCACATGGGGAGACCCCACACTACCATCGGCGCTACGGCGTTTCACTTCTGAGTTCGGCATGGGGTCAGGTGGGACCACCGCGCTA
>NZ_JAWNEB010000008.1:0-158483 GCF_034107265.1 Enterobacter sp. 168J2
AGCAACAACCAGGATCGCGCCGTCCATCTGCGCAGCACCGGTGATCATGTTTTTAACATAGTCGGCGTGGCCTGGGCAGTCTACGTGTGCGTAGTGGCGAGTCGGGGTGTCGTACTCAACGTGAGAGGTGTTGATGGTGATACCACGAGCTTTTTCTTCTGGTGCGTTATCGATCTGGTCGAATGCACGAGCAGAACCACCGTAGGTTTTTGCCAGAACGGTAGTGATTGCAGCGGTCAGCGTTGTTTTACCATGGTCAACGTGGCCGATAGTACCGACGTTAACGTGCGGTTTTGTACGTTCAAACTTTTCTTTAGACATCGATTGTCCCTCTAAGACACGGATAAATCGGTGATATCACCACATCAACCAGGCGAAATGCCTGAATTGTTGAATACAGTAAAATTGAAACAGAGAGAAACGGGAAGGAGAAGTGAAGTGGTGCTGATACCCAGAGTCGAACTGGGGACCTCACCCTTACCAAGGGTGCGCTCTACCAACTGAGCCATATCAGCACGTATTGGAGCGGGCAGCGGGAATCGAACCCGCATCATCAGCTTGGAAGGCTGAGGTAATAGCCATTATACGATGCCCGCATCCTGAAACTCGGCTACCCAGTTCTTTCTGTAACAAAAAAAGAGATTTCTCTCTTTTTCAGTTTGAGCTGGCTAATTTTTCCAACCAGCTCCGGCGGCATTTACGCTGCCAGAAAGTGGTGGTGGGGGAAGGATTCGAACCTTCGAAGTCTGTGACGGCAGATTTACAGTCTGCTCCCTTTGGCCGCTCGGGAACCCCACCGGACTTGATGGTGCCGACTACCGGAATCGAACTGGTGACCTACTGATTACAAGTCAGTTGCTCTACCTACTGAGCTAAGTCGGCATCAAGTAGCGCGCATTCTATGGATACCTGCGCGGTCATGCAACTAAAAATTTGCATAAAACGTTCTTTCGCTCACATTTTATGCGAACGCAGCGCTAAGCGATGTAAAAGTAGCCATTGCGGGTCAAATAATCAACATACATGCGTGATTTACACCGCATACACCGTAGCGTGACGGCTTCCGCGTAACGCAGCGCTTTCCATCTTTTTTCTTATTATTCCCGCCATCTGGTGTTAACCTCCTGCCCATTGTCCAAAATTAACTGTGTGATGAGCCACGTCCCGGCAGCATAGCGCTGGCTCACTGAAGCATGCTTATGAGCAAAAAAGAGCAAACGTTAATGACGCCTTATCTTCACTTTAACCGCAGCCAGTGGGCTGCCCTGCGTGATTCCGTCCCTATGACGCTGACGGAAGGTGAAATCGCACGGTTAAAAGGGATAAACGAAGATCTGTCCCTGGAAGAGGTGGCAGAAATTTATCTCCCCCTCTCTCGCTTGCTTAACTTCTATATCAGCTCCAACCTGCGCCGTCAGGCGGTGCTGGAGCAGTTCCTCGGCACGAACGGTCAACGCATTCCTTATATCATTAGCATTGCAGGCAGCGTGGCCGTGGGTAAAAGCACCACCGCACGCGTATTGCAGGCGCTATTGAGCCGCTGGCCGGAACACCGCAGCGTTGAGCTGATCACGACTGACGGCTTCCTGCACCCGAACGAGGTATTAAAAGAACGCGGGCTAATGAAGAAGAAGGGCTTCCCGCTCTCTTATGATATGCACCGTCTGGTGAAATTTGTCTCTGACCTGAAATCTGGCGTGCCGCACGTCACGGCGCCGGTCTATTCACACCTGATTTACGACCGCATCCCGGATGGGGATAAAACGGTAGTCCAGCCGGATATCCTGATTCTGGAAGGTTTGAACGTGCTGCAAAGCGGAATGGATTATCCACACGACCCGCATCATGTGTTCGTTTCGGATTTCGTCGATTTCTCTATCTATGTTGATGCGCCGGAAGACCTGCTGCAGAACTGGTATATCAACCGCTTCCTGAAGTTCCGCGAAGGGGCATTCACCGACCCGGACTCCTATTTCCACCACTACGCCCAGCTTTCTGAAGAAGAAGCGATCAATGTGGCGACGGGGCTGTGGAATGAGATCAACTACGTTAACCTCAAAGAGAACATTCTGCCGACGCGCGAGCGCGCGAGCCTGATCCTCACCAAGAGCGAGAAGCACGCCGTCGACCAGATTCGCCTGCGAAAATAGTCAGGCAGACATAAAAAAACCGGCTTAGCGCCGGTTTTTTTCGTTATGCGTGTGGCTTCTCGCCATTTTCATCCTGATCGACCGCGAAGCAGGCAACCAGCTGACCGCCATAATCCTTCAGCTGCGGCTGCAGCTGGGTGCAAGGACCAAAGCGGCGGCTGCAGCGCGCGTTGAAGGCACACCCCGGTGGCGGATTCAGCGGGCTGGGCAGTTCCCCCGTCAGCTTAATGCGCTCGCGACGATCGTCCGGGTTCAGACGCGGCGTCGCAGACAGCAGCGCCTGGGTGTACGGATGACGAGGATTATTAAAGATCTGGTCTTTGCTCCCCTTCTCCACGCAGCGCCCCAGATACATCACCATCACTTCATCGGCAATATGCTCCACCACCGACAGGTCGTGGGAGATGAACACATAAGAGAGCCCCAGCTCCTGCTGGAGATCCATCATCAGGTTCAGCACCTGCGCGCGCACGGAGACGTCGAGCGCCGAAACCGGCTCATCGGCAATCACCACGTCTGGATCGAGCATCAGCCCGCGGGCGATGGCGATACGCTGACGCTGCCCGCCGGAGAACATATGCGGGTAGCGGTCGTAATGCTCGGTTTTGAGGCCGACCTTCGCCATCATCGCCAGCGCTTTTTCACGGCGCTGCTCTTTGCTCAGATTGCTGTTAATCAGCAGGGGCTCTTCCAGAATCTGTCCCACTTTTTTACGCGGGTTCAGAGAACCGTACGGGTTCTGAAACACAATCTGGATTTTCTGGCGACGCAGCTTCTGCGCCTGCGGATCGTGCTTGAGCAGATCCTGCCCCTGATAATAGAGCTCACCGCCGGTCGGCACTTCAATCATCGTCAGCAGGCGGCCCAGCGTGGATTTACCACAGCCTGACTCCCCCACTACCGCCAGCGTTTTACCGCGTTCGAGGGTAAATGACACGCCGTCCAGCGCTTTCACCAGGCGTTCCGGGGCAAAAATCCCCTTCTTCACCGGGTAGTGTTTTTTCAGGTCGATGGCCTGCAACAGCGGCTGCTGCGTGGTGGCCTGTTGCGTACTCATAGTGTTGGCCTCCCGGCATCATCGAGTGGGTAGTGACATTTCGACTGGCGGCCGTCAGCAAGCTGGTTCAGCTCTGGCTCTTCCGCCCGGCACTTATCCGTCGCGTACGGGCAGCGCGGGTTCAGCAGACAGCCCTGCGGTCGGTCATATTTACCCGGAACCACGCCCGGCAGCGAGGCCAGGCGCGCTTTGTCCTGGGCAAACTCCGGCAGCGCACGCAGCAGAGCCTGGGTATACGGGTGACGCGGCGCGCGGAAGATATCGTGCGAATTCCCGGTCTCGACCACCTGGCCGGCATACATCACGATGATTTTATGCGCGGCTTCGGCCACCAGCGCCAAATCGTGCGTAATCAGCACCAGCGCCATGTTCTCTTTCTGCTGCAGCTCCAGCAGAAGCTCGATGATTTGCGCCTGAATGGTCACATCCAGCGCCGTTGTCGGTTCATCCGCAATCAGCAGCTTTGGTCGACAGGCAATCGCCATGGCGATCATCACGCGCTGGCTCATCCCACCGGAAAGCTGGTGCGGGTAAACGTCCAGCCGCGATGCCGGGTCAGGAATACCGACCTGGTTCAGCAGGTCGATCGCCCGCTGGCGACGGGTTTTCTTGTTACCGCCCTGGTGCACCTTAATCGCTTCCATAATCTGGAAACCGACCGTATAGCACGGGTTCAGGCTGGTCATCGGGTCCTGGAAGATCATCGCCACTTCGGCGCCCACCAGCTGGCGGCGCTGTTTCTCAGAAATGCGCTTCAGGTCCTGACCGTTGAACTGCAGGTTTTCCGCCATCACGCGGCCCGGGTAATCAATCAGCCCCATGATTGCCAGTGAACTCACTGACTTACCGGAACCGGACTCCCCGACAATGCCTACCACTTCGCCCTGATTTACGCTGTAGCTGATGCGGTCCACGGCGCGAAACGGGGTGCCTTCGTCGCCGAAGTGCACCGATAATTTATCTACATTTAATAACGCCATCTCGTGCCTCTTACTGCTTCAGTTTGGGATCAAGCGCATCACGCAGACCATCACCCATCAGGTTAAATGCCAGCACCGTCAGCAGGATTGCCAGACCCGGGAAGGTGACAACCCACCAGGCGCTTTGTGCGAACTGCAACACGTCCGAGAGCATGGTGCCCCACTCCGGTGTTGGCGGCTGCGCACCCATGCCCAGGAAGCCAAGAGCGGCCATATCAAGAATGGCGTTAGAGAAACCGAGCGACGCCTGAACGATCAGCGGCGCAAGGCAGTTCGGGAAGATATTGACGAACATCTGGCGCATCGCACCCGCACCCGCCACGCGAGACGCGGTGACGTAGTCGCGGTTCACTTCCACCAGCACCGCCGCACGGGTTAGACGCACGTAGTGGGGAAGCGCCACGAAGGTCAGCGCCAGAGCGGCGTTACCGATCGACGGCCCAAAGATCGCCACCAGCACCAGGGCCAGCAGCAGGCTTGGCAGCGCCAGCATGATGTCGACGATACGCATAATGATGTTATCAACGATGCCGCCGAAGTAACCGGCAACCAGGCCGAGGATGATCCCCATAATCAGGGAGAGCACCACCACCAGACAGCCAACCAGCAGCGACAGACGCGCGCCGTACATCAGACGCGACAGCACGTCGCGGCCCACATCATCGGTACCCAACAGGTGCGCCAGACTGCCGCCTTCCTGCCATGCAGGAGGTGCCAGCAGCGCATCGCGGAACTGATCCGCCGGGTTATACGGCGCCAGAAAGTTCGCGAACACCGCAATCAGAATCATGATGGCGACATACACCAGCCCGACTACCGCGCCTTTATTGCGCTTGAAGTAGTGCCAGAACTCCTGCAGCGGCGTCATTGGAACCGGTGCAGCAACAGCTTTGTTTTCAGAAACCTGTGACATGATGGCCCCTTACTTCTTATGACGAATACGCGGGTTCACCACGCCGTACAGCAAATCGACCAGCAGGTTGACGAGGATTATCATCGTCGCGACCAGCAGCACCCCGCCCTGCACCACCGGATAGTCACGGCGTTGCAGCGCATCTATCAGCCAGCGTCCGAGGCCCGGCCAGGAGAAGATGGTTTCCGTCAGGATCGCCCCCGCCAGCAGCGTACCTACCTGGAGGCCGATAACGGTCACCACCGGCAGCATGGCGTTACGCAGCGCGTGGACGATGATGACGCGCATGCGGGTTAACCCTTTGGCGCGCGCGGTACGGATGTAATCTTCGCCCAGAACTTCCAGCATGGAGGAACGGGTCATACGCACGATCACCGCCAGAGGAATGGTGCCCAGCACCATGGCAGGCAGGATCATGTGCGCGACGGCATCAATGAAGTTGCCCTCCTCGCCCCAGATGGCCGTGTCGATCAGCATAAAGCCGGTTAACGGATTGGTATCATCAAGGAAGACCATATCGCTGACGCGCCCGGAGACCGGCGTCAGGTTCAATTGCACCGAGACCAGCATGATCAGCATCATGCCCCACCAGAAGATAGGCATGGAGTAGCCGGTCAGCGCCAAACCCACGGCGGTATGATCAAAAATAGAGCCACGCTTAACGGCAGCCAGTACCCCAACAGGAATACCCACCGCAGTGGCAAAAATCATGGCGCAGATGCCAAGCTCCAGCGTCGCTTTAAAACGCGGCACGAACTCGTCCCACACCGGAAGACGGCTTTTTAACGAAATCCCCAAGTCACCGTGCATCACGCCCCAGATATAGTGGAGGTACTGCTGCCACATCGGCTTATCGAGGCCGAGTTCGGCCAGCAGCTGCGCATGACGTTCAGGGGAGATACCACGCTCGCCCGCCATAATCATTACCGGGTCGCCGGGGATCATATGGACGAAGGCAAAAGTGAGAAGGGTGATACCGATAAACGTCGGGATAACAAGTCCCAGACGTCGGAGGATGAACTGCAACATAACCCGGATTCTCTCTGATGACGCACGACCAGTGGCGTGACGTCTGTATTGCTCACAAATGTAAATTCCCTCTCCCATGGGGAGAGGGTTAGGGTGAGGGGATGCATGCACGCCCCTCACCCCTGCCCTCTCCCAGAGGGAGAGGGAGAACACCCTACTTATTATTCAACCGATACGTTTTCGAAGTGGTGTTTGCCCAGTGGATCAACCACGTAGCCCTTCACTTCTTTACGCACTGGCTCATACACGGTGGAGTGAGCAACAATCAGCGCCGGAGCCTGATCGTGCATAACAACCTGAGCCTGCTTGTAGAGTTCGATACGTTTGTTGTGATCGTCGGTCGCACGCGCCGGCTGGATCAGATCTTCAAACGGCTTGTAGCACCAGCGAGAGTAGTTAGAGCCGTCTTTTGCCGCCGCACAGCTGAACAGGGTGGCGAAGAAGTTGTCCGGGTCCCCGTTGTCACCGGTCCAGCCCATCATCACCGCCTGGTGCTCACCCGCTTTGGCGCGCTTCAGATATTCGCCCCACTCGTAGGTCACAATCTTGGCCTGAACGCCAATTTTCGCCCAGTCAGCCTGGACCATTTCCGCCATACGGCGTGCGTTCGGGTTGTACGGACGCTGTACCGGCATCGCCCACAGCTCGACGGTAAAGCCTTTATCCTGGCCTGCTTCTTTCAGCAGCGCTTTCGCTTTCTCAGGATCGTAGGAGTAGTCCTTAACGTCGTCGTTATAGCCCCACATGGTTGGTGGGATCAGGTTCTTGGCCGCAACGCCCGCGCCCTGGTAAACGGCCTTGATGATCGCTTCTTTGTTCACCGCGTAGGTCAGCGCCTGACGCACTTTCACGTCATCAAACGGTTTCTTCTCGGTGTTGAAGGAGAGATAACCCACGTTCAGGCCCGCCTGCTCCATCAGGTTGATGTTTTTGTCCTGCTTCATGCGCGCGATGTCTGCCGGGTTTGGATACGGCATAACCTGACATTCGTTTTTCTGCAGTTTAGCGTAACGTACGGACGCATCAGGCGTGATGGAGAAGACCAGACGGTCGATCTGCGGCTTGGTGCCCCAGTAGCCCGGGAAGGCTTTATACAGAATACGGGAGTCTTTCTGGTACTGCAGCAGCTGGAACGGGCCGGTACCGATTGGGTTCAGGTCCACTTTTTCCGGCGTGCCGGCTTTCAGCATATTGTCCGCATACTCTTTAGAGAGAATAGAGGCGAAGTCCATGGCCAGGTCAGCCAGGAATGGCGCTTCCGGACGGGTCAGCACGAACTGAACGGTTTTGTCGTCCACTTTTTTCACTTCGGCGATCAGGTCCGGCAGACCCATCCCTTCGAAGTATTCGTAGCTGCCGCCAGACACTTTGTGGTACGGGTTCTGGGCGTTTTTCTGACGGTCGAAGGAGAACACAACGTCGTCAGCGTTAAAGTCGCGCGTTGGTTTGAATTCTTTGCTGTCCTGCCACTTCACGCCCTGGCGCAGGTGGAAGGTATAGGTTTTACCGTCTTCGCTGATGTCCCACTTCTCGGCCAGACCCGGAATCACTTCCGTGGTGCCGGTTTTGAATTCAACCAGACGGTTATAGATCGGTACAGAGCTTGCGTCGTAAGTCGTACCAGAGGTAAAGAGCTGTGGGTTAAAGCCTTCCGGCGAGCCTTCAGAACAGTAAACCAGGGTTTTTGCCTGTACGCTTGCTGCCACGGTCATAGCCACCAGGCTCAGACCAAGCTTCAGCATCCCTGACTTCTTCAAGGAAATACTCATTATTCTGCTCCAATGTGATGTTTTGCTTTGTTGTGTTACGCCGCCAGACCTTTATTTATTTTTTACCCGGTCCGGTCGGAGGTGCCCGAAGGCGTTAAAGGGATGGAGAATCCTTTCAGAAGAGCGTTTGAGTTGCAGCGCAGATCGTCCCTGAAATGCCCCTCATGCCCTACAATCTGTCAACAGAATGTGAAAACGTCAATACAGGTGACGGGGATTTGCGCCGAGTGTGAGAAACCGCAAACAAAGATTAAAAAAACCCTGAACGCCAGTTTTCAGCAGGGAAATTTATGCTACTCGCCAACTTCCAGCACAAATATCTTCATATTTCGCAACAATCAGTGATTAACTTTTATTCAGAATGGGTAAATTTTCTTGCAGAATGGTGATTATCTGAGCACTAAATACCGCGAACGTTAAAACGCACAGCGAAAAATGCTGAGGTTATCCATAAGCAACGCGAAAAAAGATCAATCTATATATAAAAAAATACAATGGATTATGTCACAAAATCGTTAACACGCAGGGAGAAGCGGGGATAAAGGGCGTTTTGCTGAATCAGGATAAGTAAGCCGTTAATGCAAAAAGGGCTAACCTTGCGGTTAGCCCTTTTCAGAATGTGGTCGGCGAGAGAGGATTCGAACCTCCGACCCACTGGTCCCAAACCAGTTGCGCTACCAAGCTGCGCTACTCGCCGAATGCGGAGCGCATCTTACTGCTGAGGTGCGCCCCCGTCAATCCCTTATTTTCAAAAAGCCATTCAACTGGCGATATTCTCGCCAGAGCAGCTACTGCGCGGCTTTTGCGGTGTTATCAGGGAGTTTACACCAGTTGTTGTTTTCGTTAATCCCACCGTTCGGTGAGGTATAGCCGAGACAACCCATAATGGTGTCGTACAGCTCAACGTGACGGCGCGGTACCTTGATTTCTGCCTGCTGTTTCAGATGGGCAAACATTTTGGCTTTGTCTGGGTTCTCCAGGTACTTATCGGACATCCACATGATCATCGGCACGCGGAACTGCTCCGGCGGTGCCAGCTTGCGCGGCGTACCGTGCAGGTGCTCTTTCTCGTTGATGGACTCGCCGTGGTCTGCGGCGTAGATAACAATCGCTTTTTTATCACGCAGCTGGTCGATTACGCGGCTCAGGAACGTATCCACATACAGAACGGAGTTATCGTAGGCGTTGATCAGCTCCTGCTTGCTGCAGTTTTTATTAATGCCAACGCACTCCGGTTTCCACTTCGCGAAATCGCGGGTATAGCGCTGGTAATAGCTGTAGTGCGATCCTTTGGTATGAAGAATGACAAGATGCTTACCTTTCGGATGGTTTTTCAGCGACTGCTCCATCTCGGAGAGCAGCAGCATGTCATCAACGTTCTTTCCACGGTTACGCGGCTCGGCGCCAATCTGCTCACGATAGGCGATGTTATCCGCCATGGTGTTGGTGTAGAACCACATTTCACTTTGCATGGCGAACAGATCGGCGCTAAATCCAAGCTGCTTCAGAACCGCAAACACGTTTTGCTCTTTAAGGGTACGCTGCGGGTTATCGCTCGCCCCGCCTTCACGCACAAACATACAGCGCAGCGAGAGCTTCGTGGCGGTATCGCAGGAATAGCCGCGGTAAGCCACCAGATTCTTTTCCTGCGCCAGTTTCGGGGTGGTATCACGGTCATAACCGAGCATACCCATGTGATCCCAGCGCGTCGTTTCGCCGATGACAAAGACCACGTAAGTATCATCCAGCCCGTCAGCCGGCGCCTGGTAGGTGAACTTTTTGGTCGGGTTAATCAGCGATTTCACATCGCTGGATTCGTCCGCCTGTGCCCAGGCGTACAGACCTAACGCGGACAGCCAGTTGGACGGCAGATACGAGTTAGCCACCACGCCGCCATAGCTTGGCATATCTACGCCCGTCGCTTTTTCGATCCGTTTTTGCTGTTTTTCCATCAGGCGAATCGGCGCCCACACCAGCAGGCCCGCCAGCAGAACGACAGCGATATTGCGGATGCGCTGTCCCCGGGTACGCAGCTGGCGTAACAGGGTATAGCGGCAGGTATTACTCCAGATAAAGAAGAGCGGGATCAGGCAGGTCAAAATCGTCCACATGATGAACCCTTGACCCACCACCTCTTTCGAGAGGTCGATATCCGTGGTCATCACCGAGGCAACGATGCCGTAGCCAATGACCACGTTCATGAATGTCATGTAATAGCTTGCGGCGGCAGAAATAATCACCACCAGCGAGGCCAGAATTTGCCATGTACGACGCCCAAACAGAGAGAGCAGGCGTAACAGGAAGAAAGTTGCCAGGATAGAGCCAAACACTTCAATGGCGGCAAAAATTCCATTTCTTACGGTGAGGTGTTCAAAATAACCTTCCACGCGTCTGAACAGTACCGCGCCATTCAGAAACAAACCGATATAGACAGCCAGCATCAGACATAATCTTTGCTGGGTAAGAGACCTAATATATTTCATGCAAACAACCCTGGGGGAAGGGGTATAAAGACCCGCCGAATCTCATCGAGAAAGCAGACAGAGTAAGTAGATGCGAGAGAAACCGTTATCAGAAACGTCCACAAGCGCGATAAGTAGACCACAGCGGGGAAAAAAAGTGGCAACAGAGAGTGTGATCGATGAAGATTTTTACAAAATAACAGGTCTGGCAGCGATGCGGAGATAAAAAAAGAGGCCCGGAGGCCTCTTTTTATCGAATCATGCGTGCGCTTCTTTATACACTTCACGCTGCGGCTGACGGATAGTCGTGGACAGCGCCAGTGAAATAATCAGCAGGGCAAAGATTACGCAGAAGGTGACATAGAACCCGCCAAACAGCGAGGCAATCAGCGAACCGCAGATACTGCCGATACCGAAGCCGAGATAAATGACGCCGTAGTTTTTCGCCAGGTTGTTCAGGCCGAAAAACTCGCTCACCAGCGACGGGAAGACGGTAATGGTGCCGCCGAAGTTAAAGGCCACGCAGGCAATCGCGGCAAAGAAGGTTGCTTCATTCAGCGGTGCAAACAGCAGGGCCGCCATTCCCACCAGCGAAACCACCTGCCCAATCGTAATCACGCGGATGCGGGCAATTTTGTCAGACAGAATACCGAGCACCAGACGGCCCGAGAGGTTAGCGATGGAGATGACCGTCACCGCATTCGCCGCCGTCGCGGCATCCAGTTTTACCATCCCCTGCGCGATATCTTTTGCCACGCCGATAACATACAGACCGCTCATGCAGGCCGTCAGGAACATCACCGCCAGCATCCAGTACTGCGGTTTACGCATGGACTGTGCGAGGGTGAAATCGTTCTCCACCACGCCGTTAACGGATTTCACTTCCTGCTGCGGCGCATCTTTCATCAGCGTGGCGCCAAACAGAATCATCACCAGGACGATAGCTCCCCAGATCATGAACGTTTTTTCGAGGCCAACGGACGCCAGCAGTTGAGAGTCGATAAATTTAAAGCCGAGGCTGCCCAGGCCATAGGAGCCGATAGCAAACGCGGAGATTAAGCCTTTACGCTCCGGGAACCACTTCACGCAGTTCGACAGCGTCAGCAGGTAACCTGCACCGTCTGCCAGACCCACCAGCACGCCGGCGCTCAGCCACAGCATCATCAGGTTGCTGGAATGCGCCGTCAGGAAAAAGCCCAGGCCCAGCAGTATGCCGGACGCCATGGTCACGCGCTTCACGCCGAAACGTTCCTGCAGCTTGCCCGCGACGGAAGACGAAATCGCCAGACCCAGGCTCAGCAGGCCGAAGGAAAACGCGACCTGGCTGACCGGGGCGCCGAGTTTGTCAGAAAGCGCGCTGTTAAACAGGCTCCAGGTATAGACCGATCCCAGCGCGAACTGGGTGACGATGGTGCCGAAGAGCGTGAGCCAGCGCGTACGATTATAGGTTGATGTGTTCATGGCCGTTGTCCTGCAACAGAAATTAAGGGAATTCGCTGAGGACAACGATAAACAAAACCTTAATACCGATGGGGTAAAACGTCATGAAATGCAGGAAGAACGGAATGAAATGCCTGGAATCGGGAATGAACGACCTTGCCGGGGAAGAAAGCGATAACAGGTTAGTGCCTGCTATCGCTGTAAAGCCTGTGGTTATTGTTTTTAAGATGTTATCGTAACGTGTAAAAAAATAACAACACTAAAAATTCGCGCTCACCCCCAAGGTATAGAGAAACTCTTCGCCGGTGGTGGCGCGTTCCCCCTGTGCCAGCGACGCATAGGCCGCCATGTGCGTATTAAACGGAATGTCCGTTCCCACGGTGACGTCCATCCAGTTACCGTTTTGGGCAGGGGCCGGCGTTTGAGGCATGCCAAACTGCGATTTCCACTGGTTTTCGCCAAACTGCTGGTTATAGCTAATCTGCGCCCAGGGACGGAGATCGCCGTACCGGGTATTCACGCGCCAGCCTAGCGTACTCACGCTGGCATGCCAGAGCGGATCGGCGAGCGTCTGCGTCGTCGCGCTATCACCAAACTGATTGATCATCATCGGCGTCGAGCCGTCATACCGCCAGGCCATCACCGGACCGGTGGTGACCCGCGCTGAAACCGGAAAATTCCAGCCTACGCTCATCGCCGCTTCCGTTTTCGCACCAGAAGGCACAGCCAGGGCCAGTCCCGGCGAATTTTGGGAAGACTGAATACGCTCAGCCAGAATATCCTCATAACGCGGTTGGTGATCCGCGTCCCATGTATAGCGTTCCGCCGTATTATTTTGGGCGTCTGAAACGATATATTCCTGTTGCCAGGCAAACGCTGTATTACACAACAACAGGCAGGCTGAAATCCCCACCAGGCCAGAAACAGCATGGCGACCACTGATTTTTTTTATCATCATCAAAGCGACCCCAGAGAGAGCCGAATTCGGCGATATTTGTCGTTATTCAGGAAGACTTTAGAGAGCATATGGCCCTGTATTAACTATTGTCTTTATACCAGGCACGTCAAGACTGACGGAATGAAAATTTTGCGAAATTCAGTATCAATAAGGGAGATGACGGATGGAACGTTGCGGTTGGGTAAGCCAGGATCAGCTTTATATCGACTATCACGATCGGGAATGGGGCATACCGGAGACGGATGGCAAAAAACTCTTTGAGATGATCTGCCTGGAGGGCCAGCAGGCGGGGTTATCATGGATTACGGTACTGAAGAAACGCGAAAATTACCGCAACGCCTTCCACCAGTTCGATCCCGTTGCCGTCGCCGCCATGACCGAAGATGACGTAGAGCGGCTGGTGCAGGATGCCGGTATCATCCGCCATCGCGGTAAAATCCAGGCCATCATCGGCAACGCCCGCGCCTGGCTGGCGATGGAACAAAACGGCGAATCGTTCTCAGAGTTTGTCTGGTCGTTCGTGAATAACGATCCGCAAATCACGCAGGCCGCCACGCTGGCGGAGATCCCGGCGTCCACGCCTGCGTCTGACGCGCTATCTAAGGCACTGAAAAAACGCGGCTTTAAGTTTGTCGGCTCCACCATCTGCTACGCCTTTATGCAGGCCTGTGGCCTGGTCAACGACCATGTCACCGGCTGCTTCTGTCATCCGGGGAGGCAACATGATCCGCAAATGGCAAAGTGAAAATGCCGATCCGCTCCTGAGCCTGTGGCTTGAAAGCACCACCGAGGCGCACCCGTTTATTAGCGCAAGCTACTGGAAAGAGAACGAAGCCATGGTGCGGGAGGTCTACCTGCCCGCGGCGGAAACCTGGGTGTGGGAAGAGAACGGCACGCCGCGCGGGTTTATCAGCGTCATACAGTCGCAGTTTGTGGGGGCGCTGTTCGTTACGCCAGCGTATATCGGAAAAGGCATCGGGCGCGCGCTGCTGAACCATGTTCAACAGCGCTTCCCGCACTTAAGCCTGGAGGTGTACCAGAAAAACGTCCGGGCGGTGAATTTCTACCACGCTCAGGGCTTTCGCATTGAAGACAGCGCCTGGCAGGATGATACCCAGCACCCGACGTGGATTATGAGCTGGCAGGCGGATCAAACGCCGTTAAGGTAAGCTTCGGGCCCTGGTATTTCTCAACCCAGGCCAGCGCCGTGTTCCCCGCGCAACCATTCCCCAGCTTCGAGCTGGGGAGATCTTTGGTCAGCACGTTAACCGCCCCGTTTTTACAGATCCCACCTTCGGCTGGCTCAAGGTCGGGCCATGCTCCCTGGTGTATACAGATCACGCCTGGCTTAATGCCGTCGCTGACCAGCGCCCCTGCCAGCACCTGTCCACGCTGGTTCCAGACGCGCACCACGTCACCGTCCGCAATCCCACGCGCTTTGGCGTCAAGGGTGTTCAGCGTAATCGGCTCTCGCCCGGCGACCGCATACTGCTCGCGCAGAGAGGTGTAGTTAAGCTGGCTGTGCAGACGATGCGCCGGATGGGCAGACAGCACCTGCAGCTGCTCCGGCTGAGCGTTGCCGTGCCACTCGTCCGGCTCCAGCCACGAAGGGTGTGGCGGACAATCGGCATATCCAAAGCTGGCGATGCGCTCGCTGTAGATCACAATCTTGCCGCTCTCGGTTTTCAGCGGATGGTTCTCCGGGTC
Organism: Enterobacter sp. 168J2; assembly: GCF_034107265.1. Classification (NCBI taxonomy): domain Bacteria; kingdom Pseudomonadati; phylum Pseudomonadota; class Gammaproteobacteria; order Enterobacterales; family Enterobacteriaceae; genus Enterobacter; species Enterobacter sp. 168J2. The sequence continues at coordinate 14,466 of NZ_JAWNEB010000008.1, forward strand.
GCGGCGGAAATCGGCGAAACGGACAAACCGGGCGTTTTGTTCGCTTTCCGGCATTTCGAGAATCTGGTTCGCCTCCCAGAACTCAGCAAATGGCGGAAGCGTCACGCCCTGCGCCGCACCGCGCTGTCCGGCGATCTGATAGAAACTCTCCAGCCACTGCAGATCATTTTTCCCTTCGGTAAAGCGTTCGCGACCGCCCGCTTCCCACCGCTCGCTCAGTTCGGCAAACACGTCAAAATCATCACGCGCTTCGTCACGCGGGGCCACCACGCGCTTCATCGGCACCATGTGCTGGTTGCTGTAATCGCCGGTCATGGTGAGATCGTTACGCTCAAACGACGTGGTCGCCGGCAGCACGATGTCGGCGTGTTTGGCCGAGGCGGTCCAGAAGCACTCGGAAATCACCACCAGCTCCGGCTTTTGCCAGGCGCGGATCAGGCGATTGGTATCCTGATGGTGCGTGAAGTTCGCCCCGCCCGCCCACCAGACAAACTTAATGTCCGGGAAGTGACGGTCCAGGCCGTTATGCTGATAAAAACCGCCCGGGTTTTCCAGGGCTTCAACGATTCGCGCCACCGGGATTTTATCCACGGCATCCACGCCGCCCTGCACCGAGCCCTGCAGGGACGCCAGCACCGCCGCTTTACGCGTTGGGTTACCGCCGTTCGCAAAATGATAGGAAAGACCAAAACCGCCGCCCGGCGTGCCAATCTGTCCGAGCATCGCGGCAAGCGTCACCAGCATCCAGTGTTTCTGCTCGCCGAACTGCTGGCGCTGCATCCCCCAGCCGGACATGAACATCGTGGTATTTTTATGGAACAGTGTCGCGAGTTCGCGGATTTTCCCCGCAGGAACGCCGCAAATTTCCGCGGCCCACTCTGCCGTTTTCACTACCCCATCGGATTGGCCCGTCAGGTAGTCGGCGAATTTGTCGAAGCCGGAGGTGCAGCGGGCGAGGAAGTCGCGGTCGTGCCAGCCGTTCTCCACCAGCGTATGCGCGATGCCCAGCATCATCGCCACGTCGGTGCCCATATGCGGAGCAATCCACTCGGCGCTGTCGCCGAAGAAATCCATGGTTTCAGAACGCATCGGATCAATGCAGATGATGCGCTTCCCGCTTTTGCGCAGCGCGTCGAAATACCCAATCCCCTGCTCGTCGCTGGCATTCCAGGCAATTTTCAGCGTGTTCAGCGGGTTGGCGCTCCACAGCACCACTACGTCGGTGTGCTCCAGCACCAGCGGCCAGCTGGTCTGCTGCTGGTACACTTCGTTTCCTCCCACGACGTACGGCATGATTGCCTGCGCCGCGCCGGTCGAGTAGTCGCCCAGATGACCGGTATAGCCTCCCGCCAGGCTCATATAGCGCTGCAGCAGGGTCGAGGCCTTGTGCAGAACGCCGTTCGAACGCCAGCCGTAAGAGCCGGCAAAAATGGACGATGGACCATAGCTGTCGCGAATGCGCTTATGCTGCGTATGGATCAGCGCCAGCGCGTCGTCCCAGCTCACGCGAACAAACTCATCCTGACCACGGATCCCCTGCGGCTTATCCGGCGAGGCCAGAAAACCCTTGCGCACCATCGGCCAGCGCACGCGCGTTTTGCTGTGCACCTGATCGCGAACGACGGTCTGTAACGAATTGGGATGTTGTGTTGGCAGTGCCCCGCGGGAGGACAGAACATTTTCGCCATCGGTTTCGACCAGCATCGGCCCCCAGTGGGCGGCGGTCAGAATGGTTTTTGTTGAGGTGCTCAAGCGTGCGCTCCTGGTTGCGTGCAGGTTTTACGGCCTTCTCGTTGAGGCCGTTTATGGTTTGTCACAAATTTCAGAGTTATACCCGGAATTTTCTCCGTATCTGGACGTCATAATCAACTGCCACGCTCGCCGTGGCAAAGAATAAAAAGGATTAAGGAAAGAAGATGAAAAAACGCGTACTCGTTATTGCCGCTCTGGTGAGCGGTGCACTGGCTGTTTCTGGCTGCACAACCAACCCTTACACCGGTGAGCGCGAAGCGGGTAAATCCGGCATCGGCGCAGGCATCGGCTCGCTGGTAGGCGCAGGCGTTGGGGCGCTCTCCTCCTCCAAGAAAGACCGCGGCAAAGGTGCGCTGATTGGCGCAGCGGCGGGCGCGGCCCTGGGCGGCGGCGTCGGTTATTACATGGACGTACAGGAAGCAAAACTGCGCGACAAAATGAAGGGAACCGGCGTGAGCGTCACCCGCAGCGGCGACAACATCATCCTGAACATGCCGAACAACGTGACCTTTGACAGCAGCAGCGCCACGCTGAAACCTGCGGGCGCGAACACCCTGACCGGCGTGGCGATGGTGCTGAAAGAGTACAACAAGACCGCAGTTAACGTGATTGGCTACACCGACAGCACCGGCGGCCAGGATCTGAACATGCGTCTGTCTCAGCAGCGCGCCGATTCCGTGGCCAGCTCGCTGATTACCCAGGGCGTTGATGCAAACCGCATCCGCACCAGCGGCATGGGCCCTGCCAACCCTATCGCCAGCAACAGCACGGCGGAAGGTAAAGCGCAGAACCGTCGCGTAGAGATTACGTTGAGCCCGATTCAGTAGGTAAAAGCAAAACGGCAACCCCGTTGCCGTTTTTAGTGTTTGCGCCCTCTCCCGTGGGAGAGGGTTGGGGTGAGGGCATCAAGCAGCACCTTCCATAATGAACCACTTGCCATCGTTGATTTTCCCGCTAAGGTATTCTCACTAAATTCAGGGAAATCAGCGATGAGCAAACCAGCCCGGGCCACCATCAGCGACGTAGCGAAAGCCGCCAAAACCGGTAAAACCAGCATTTCGCGCTACCTTAACGGCGAGAAACATCTGCTGTCCGACGCATTGCTGGCGCGTATTGAACAGGCTATCGCCGATCTCGACTACCGCCCCAGCCTGATGGCGCGCGGGCTCAAACGCGGCCGCACCCGACTGATTGGCCTTATCATCGCCGATATCACCAACCCCTACTCCGTCAACGTCCTCAGCGGTATTGAAGCCGCCTGCCGCGAGAAGGGTTTTACGCCGCTGGTCTGTAATACCAATAACGAGGTTGACCAGGAGCTGCACTACCTCGATCTGCTGCGCAGCTACCAGGTGGAAGGGATTGTGGTTAACGCGGTAGGCATGCGTGAAGAGGGCCTGAACCGCCTGCAGCAATCCTCCCTGCCCATGGTCCTCATCGACCGTAAAATCCCGGAATTCGCCTGCGATGTGGTTGGGCTGGATAACACCCAGGCAGCCACAACCGCGACCGAGCACCTGATCGAACAGGGCTTCGAAGCGATTCTGTTCCTGAGCGAACCGCTGGGCATGGTAAATACCCGACGCGATCGCCTGGCGGCATTTCGCGCCACGCTTGCCCGTTATCCCGGTGCGATCGCCGAAAATGCCGAAACGCCGCTTCACGAAGCCGACCAGATCGACAACACCCTGCGCCAGTTCCATACTCGCCATCGCGGGATGCGCAAAGCCGTTATCTCAGCCAACGGGGCGCTGACGCTTCAGGTCGCCCGCTCGCTTAAGCGCATTGGCCTGCACTGGGGCAGCGATATCGGTCTGCTGGGCTTTGATGAGCTGGAGTGGGCAGAGCTGGCTGGCGTTGGCATTACGACCCTTAAACAACCCACCTGGCAGATTGGCTATGCTGCTGTAGAACAAGTGGTTCGTCGTATAGAAGGCACCCGCGATGCCGTACGCGAGCAGGTCTTCTCCGGCGAGCTGATCGTTCGCGGCTCCACCGCCCGTTAATTCCCCCTTGTGATACCGATCATAAATTCGACATCCTGATCTTTTCTTTGGAACCGGTTCCATCTAGCGTAATAGTATTGATATGTTGCGATGGAGTCCGGAGATGGGCAGGAAAATCATGGTGGTCACCGCCGCGTATGGCGCGGAACAGGTGCGACAGGCAGGCGGTCAGCGGGCGATGCTGCCCGTTATTGCAGGCGCAGGGGCAGACGGCGTGGAGATCCGCCGCGAACTGTTTACCAGCGAAGAGCTGCTGGCGCTGCCCGCACTGAGCGAATCCATTGAGCTGATGGGTCTGCTGGCGTGCTACTCTGCGCCCGCCGCCCTGTTTATGTCCGACGGCACTCTCAACCCGGACCTGCCCCGCTATCTCTCTGAGGCCAACACCCTTAACGCCCTGTGGCTGAAGGTTTCCCTGGGCCATTTCCGCGACGCGCAGCCTCTCGACGCCCTGCGCGCCCTGCTGAACGCCAGCGGTATGGCGCTGGTCGTGGAGAACGATCAGACCGACTGCGGGCAGCTCGCGCCCATGCGACGCTTCCAGACCGCCTGCCGGGAACTGGCCTTGCCCGTCACGCTGACCTTCGACATGGGCAATTGGCTGTGGGTCGGCGACTCCCCCGAAGAGGCCGCGCGTCACCTGGCCCCAGCGGTGAGCTATATCCACGTTAAAGCCGCCGTTCCGCATAAAGATAACTTCCGCGCCGTGGCGCCGGACCGCGCAGATGCGCGCTGGCTGGATCTGCTCGGCCAGCTGCCCGCAGATGCCCCGCGCGGTATTGAGTTCCCGCTGGAAGGGGCGGATTTGACCGCCGTTACCCGCCATTACGTCAACCTGCTGCGCGAGGAGTAAACCATGTACAAGACGCTGGATGTCATCACGATCGGCGAGGCCATGGCGATGTTCGTCGCGACCGAAACGGGCGAGCTGAGCGCGGTAGAGCACTTTATCAAACGCGTAGCGGGCGCAGAGCTGAACGTCGCGACCGGCCTGGCGCGTCTCGGTCTGAACGTCGGCTGGGTCAGCCGCGTGGGGGACGACAGCTTTGGCCATTTCGTTCTCGACTCGCTGAAAAAAGAGAATATTGATGCCGCAGGCGTCACCCTCGACGGACGCTTTCCGACCGGCTTTCAGCTTAAATCGAAGGTCGAAAATGGAACCGATCCCATCGTGGAGTATTTCCGTAAAGGTTCGGCGGCAAGCCATCTCTCAACGGAAGATTACCACGCCGGCTATTTTGCCGCCGCGCGCCATCTGCACCTGAGCGGCGTGGCGGCAGCGCTCTCTGACAGTTCCTATGAACTGCTGGACCATGCGGCAACGACCATGAAGTCGCAGGGCAAAACGATCTCTTTCGATCCGAATTTGCGCCCGGTGCTGTGGAAAAGCGAAGCGGAAATGGTCGAGAAGCTGAACCGCCTGGCGTTCCAGGCGGACTGGGTTCTGCCGGGCCTGAAAGAGGGGATGATCCTGACGGGTGAAAATACGCCGGAAGGCATTGCTGATTACTACCTGAACAAAGGGGTAAAAGCGGTAGTGCTGAAGACCGGTGCCGATGGCGCATGGTTCAAAACGGCCAACGGCGAACAGGGCGCGGTCGCGGCGGTGAAGGTTGAGAACGTGGTCGACACCGTCGGCGCGGGCGATGGCTTTGCCGTGGGCGTCATTAGCGCGCTGCTGGAAGGCAAACCGCTGCAGCAGGCCGTCGCGCGGGGCAACAAGATTGGCTCACTGGCCATTCAGGTGCAGGGAGACAGCGAAGGATTGCCAACGCGAGCAGAGCTCGGCGTTTAAATTCCCTCTCCCTGTGGGAGAGGGCCAGGGTGAGGGCAGCAAGCCGCACCAAATAATTAAGCCACCGTGTACCCTACAGACAACGGCGGTAACAACCTCAACAACAGAGGCAAGCCTATGAACAGTTCGACCAATGCAGTAAAACGCTGGTGGTACATCATGCCAATCGTGTTTATCACGTACAGCCTGGCGTACCTCGATCGTGCCAACTTCAGCTTCGCGTCCGCGGCGGGGATCACCGAAGACCTCGGGATCACCAAAGGTATTTCATCCCTGCTGGGCGCCCTTTTCTTCCTGGGCTACTTCTTCTTCCAGATCCCCGGTGCGATTTACGCGGAACGCCGCAGCGTGCGTAAGCTGATCTTCATCTGTCTGATCCTGTGGGGCGCCTGCGCGTCACTGACCGGCGTGGTGAACAATATTCCTGCCCTGGCCGCCATTCGCTTTATCCTCGGCGTCGTTGAGGCGGCGGTCATGCCGGCGATGCTGATTTACATCAGCAACTGGTTTACTAAGTCTGAGCGTTCACGCGCGAACACCTTCCTGATCCTCGGTAACCCGGTCACCGTACTGTGGATGTCGGTAGTCTCCGGCTACCTGATCCAGTCCTTCGGCTGGCGCGAGATGTTTATCATCGAAGGGGTTCCCGCGATTATCTGGGCATTCTGCTGGTGGGTGCTGGTAAAAGATAAGCCTGCCCAGGCGAAGTGGCTCTCCGAAGATGAAAAAGCCGCGCTGCAGGCGCAGCTGGATAAAGAGCAGCAGGGGCTGAAGGCGGTACGTAACTACGGTGAAGCGTTCCGCTCCCGCAACGTTATCCTGCTCTGCGCGCAGTACTTTGCCTGGAGTATCGGCGTGTACGGGTTTGTGCTGTGGCTGCCGTCGATTATCCGCAGCGGCGGCGAAAACCTCGGCATGGTGGAAGTGGGCTGGCTCTCTTCCGTGCCGTATCTGGCCGCGACTATCGCGATGATTATCGTCTCCTGGGCGTCGGACAAGCTGCAAAACCGCAAGCTGTTCGTCTGGCCGCTGCTGTTGATTGCTGCTTTCGCCTTCATCGGCTCGTGGGCCGTGGGCGCAAATCACTTCTGGGCCTCTTATACCCTGCTGGTGATTGCCGGTGCCGCCATGTACGCCCCGTACGGTCCGTTCTTTGCCATCATCCCGGAAATGCTGCCGCGTAACGTCGCGGGTGGCGCGATGGCATTGATTAACAGCATGGGCGCGCTGGGGTCGTTCTGCGGCTCCTGGTTTGTCGGCTACCTGAACGGTGCCACCGGCAGCCCGTCCGCGTCGTACATCTTTATGGGGGTGGCGCTTTTCGCCTCCGTGTGGCTTACTCTGATTGTTAAGCCTGCTAATAATCAACAGCACATCGTCGGCGCACGCCACGCCTGAATCCTTAAAAATCAACGGAGATTAGCATGAAGCCGTCCGTCATTTTGTATAAAGCTCTGCCGGAAGATCTGCAGAAACGCCTGGAAGAACACTTCACCGTTACGCAGGTGAAGAACCTGAGCCCGGAGACCGTGGCGCAGCACGCCGATGCGTTCGCCAGCGCCGAAGGCCTGCTGGGTTCAAGCGAAAAAGTGGATATCGCCCTGCTGGAGAAAATGCCGAAGCTTCGTGCTACCTCTACCGTTTCCGTGGGTTATGACAATTTCGACGTGGATGCCCTGAACGCCCGTAAAATCCTGCTGATGCATACGCCGCATGCCCTGACGGAAACCGTGGCGGACACGCTGATGGCGCTGGTGCTCAGCACGGCCCGCCGCGTGGTGGAAGTGGCCGAGCGCGTGAAAGCCGGCGAATGGACGAAAAGCATTGGGCCGGACTGGTTCGGCGTGGATGTGCATGGCAAAACGCTGGGCATCGTGGGTATGGGGCGTATCGGGCTGGCGCTGGCGCAGCGCGCGCATTTCGGCTTCAACATGCCGATTCTGTATAACGCGCGCCGTCATCACAGTGAAGCAGAAGAACGCTTCAACGCGCGCTACTGCGAGCTGGATACGCTGCTGCAGGAAGCCGACTTTGTCTGCCTGATCCTGCCGCTGACGGAGGAAACGCGCCATCTGATTGGCAAATCCGCGTTTGAAAAAATGAAGAGGTCCGCCATCTTCATCAACGCGGGTCGCGGCCCGGTGGTAGATGAGCAGGCGCTGATTGAGGCGCTGCAAAACGGCGAGATCCACGCCGCCGGTCTGGACGTGTTCGAACAGGAGCCGCTTCCGGTGGATTCTCCGCTGCTGAGCATGCCAAACGTCGTCGCCCTGCCACACATCGGCTCTGCTACCCACGAAACGCGCTACAACATGGCGGCGACGGCGGTAGACAACCTGATTGCCGCGCTTGCCGGAAAAGTGGATAAAAACTGCGTGAACCCGCAGATCCAACGGTAGAAACGAAAAAACCCGCCAGAAGGCGGGTTTTTGAATTTTGTGCTACTGGGTTGGAAGCTTACAGGCTTACAACGTTACCAGCTGCTGGGCCTTTAGCGCCGCTTTCGATGGTGAAGGAAACTTTCTGACCTTCGTCCAGAGATTTGTAGCCATCGTTCTGGATAGCAGAGAAGTGTACGAACACGTCTTTTGAGCCATCGTCAGGAGTGATGAAGCCGAAACCTTTATCAGCGTTGAACCATTTAACCAGACCAGTCATTTTAGCAGACATAGAAATTACCTTATTAACAAATATATTGTGCCTTCCGGCTTGATGGATTGCGTTACAGATTTTTAAGCGATGAAGGAAGGGTCACTACGAAGGGTATCTATGGATAACAATCTGGACTGCTTTACTAAACTGCTTTAGGTCTGTGTAACAAACCGACGGGGATAGTTATACCGATGTGGTAGAAGAATAACAAGCGTTATTTTCTGCAGGCATAAAAAAACCCCGCCTGAGGCGGGGTTTTTCGGGTTATTCTGTGGCAGCAACAGCTGCGCCCCACGCCTGGCTAAAGGCCTGGTGCTGGGCGGCCAGCGGCCCAATCAGCGTATTGTACTGACTTGCCTGCTGCGAGGTTGGGAACTGAATGCCGTTAGCAACAAAGCTCACCTGCGTCCCCTGCTGGGAGATGAAATCCCCGACCTGAACCAGCTGCTGAGTGAAGACTTGCGCGGCCGGAATCAGCGGTTGTATCGCTTCAGACGGTTTCGTCACCACTTTCTCATACACTTTATCGAAGACCGGTTTCAGATCCTCGCCCTGCTTCAACGCAGAACGTGACGCGTCAGCCTGCATTTTCGCATTCTGCAGCTGCTGGCTCAGCACGCCGAGCGCGCCGTTGGACTGGCGCAGCGGCTCGCGCTGAGTCATATAATCCTGGGGAACACGGATGGCGTTCACGCTATCCACTACCGGGCGGATACCGGAGTCCATCGCCTGGCTCACCTGCTGTGAATACCCATAAAGAATGGCGTAATCGGACACAAAGGGGCCAAACTGTTTTTTCTGATCCGCAGTCAGCGTCGGCAACCGCTCGCCGCTGCGCATCACTGTATTCTGCAGAAAATCGATAAACGCTTTGCGCTGATCGCCTTCTTTATCAAAACACCCACTCAGGCTAACAACCATCAACAACGCCGCAATAGGCGCAAACCAGCGAGAGCAGGACTTTCCTGTCGCCATTTTATTACTCCTTTCACCCAAAAAAGCGCACACCGGCACACGCGTGCCCGACGCTGACAAGGATAGTCCAGGTCAGCCTTGCAAGATACTCTTTTCATGTAAAACGACTATTGCCGATTTATTTCTTACTATTTACAAAAAAATACCTGGCGAAGCCGACATATGGTTAATCAGGGAATTAGCATAACTATCCATATAGCTGAATCGGATAAAGCGATCGTTACCGCACGATTAGTCACAGCCGTGACGATCCTGGGTTTGTATTAGGGACTATTCTTAATTGGCTCTCTGATGTTCTTGATCACGATGTGAGATTTAAGAGGAGTTCTCAATGGAATATAAAGATCCTGAGTTTGAGCTGCTGAGCAGTCTGGAACAGATCGTTTTTAAAGATGTACCGCAGGCCATTACCCTGCAACAAAAATCCAATCCCTTTACAGAATATGAGCAATTGCGCAAAGGGACAGGACTGAAAACTGAAGAATTCGCCAGAGCGATGGGTGTCAGCGTGGCTATGGTGCTGGAGTGGGAGTCAAAACGAGAGAAACCCACCCCAACCGAGCTAAAGCTGATGCGCCTGATTCAGGCCAACCCTGCACTCAGCAAACAGATAGCGTAGTGAAGTTTGAACGCCCCCGCCTCTGCGGGGGCTTGTGTTTAAAGGCTCTCGAAACGCCAGCCCGTCTCCTCCCACACCATCTCGTGCGTCAACGTTAACCCTTTTAAAAACGCATCATCGTGTGACACCACCAGCAGCGCGCCGGGGAAACCGGCCAGTGCCGCTTCAATCGCCTGCACCGAGGCCAGATCCAGATGGTTGGTCGGTTCATCCAGCAACAGGAGCTGCGTGGCCTCCGCGCGCCATAGCACGCAGGCCAGCGCAGCCTTCAGACGCTCACCGCCGCTCAGTTCCGCCAGCGGGAGCGAGACTTTGTCGGCCCCCAGCTGAAGCTGGGCTAAACGGGTGCGTAACATCCCCTCTTCCAGGGGCGTATTGCCCAGGTTGAGGTGCGTCATGACCGACTGCGAGAGATCGAGCCGGGAAAGATGCTGATCGAGATAAGCGCAGCTGACCGACACCTTACAGGTTCCAGAGCGTGGACTAATGTCGCCGAGGATTGTTTTCAACAGCGTCGATTTTCCGCAGCCGTTCGGTCCTTTTAGCGCCACGCGCATTGGCCCGTCCATCCGCCAGCTGAGCGGAGGAACAGGCACATGCGGCAGCACCAGATCTTCCAGCACCAGCACCTGTTTGCCTTCCGGGATCTGACTCCCCGGCAGGGTAAACATCACCGGGTTATCTTCTTCAACCCGCTCACGCGCCTTGTTTACCGCGGCGTTCAGGGCTTCATTTTGCTCGCTGTGCTGTTTTTTCCATGAGCCGATACGTTCCTTCGCCGCGCTTTTATATTTGACGCGTTCAAACGACGCGATATTGAGGGTATCGACGGTGCGCAACGTTTTTGCCGAACGCCGCTGGCTGTCGTCATGCTCTTTTTGCATGCGTGCGCGGGTGCGTTTGCGCTCCGTGGCCGCATGCTCCAGCACCGCGCGGGCCGCCTGCAGTTCGGCATCGCGCTGGGTTTGATAATCCGCATAATTCCCGCCGTAGCTGCGCAGGCCGCCGCTGCTCAGCTCAAGAATACGCGGCACCTGCGCCAGCAGCTCACGGTCATGGGAGGCAACAAGCACGCCGCCCTGGTAACGACTAAGCTGGTCGTAGAACCACGCCCGCCCTTGCCGATCGAGATGGTTAGTAGGTTCGTCCAGCAGCAGGAAATCCGCTTCAGCCGTAAATGCCCCGCACAGCAGCGCGCGAATGCGCTCGCCGCCGCTGAGCTCACCGGCTGGCTTATCTGGTTCAAACGGCGGAAGTTTCGCCCGGGCAAACGCCTCGCCCAGACGTTCGGCTAAATCCCAGAATCCATCAAGCGTTTCCAGATCGTCAGGCTGGTAATCGCCGCTGTCGATGCGCGCTCGCGCCGAGAAGATCGCCTCGTACCCGAGCAGCTCAGCCAGCGTCGTGTGCGGCGAAATGTCCTGCTGCTGAGCCACATAGACATGTGTTCCGGTACGTTCGATATGCCCGCTTGCAGGCTCATCAAGCCCCGCCAGCAGACGCAGCAGACGCGTTTTCCCGCTGCCGTTGCGGCCAACCAGCGCGCACAGAGACGGCTCCAGCGAAAAACTCAGTGGACCAAAAAGGGTATCGCCCGTCGCAAACTGACAGGTGACCTGATGCAAAATAAAAGAAGGGGACTGCGCAAAATGAGCCATAAGCACTCCTGAATGAAATCAAAACATCCCCTGCCCACGCGGTGGCGTTTAGCAAGGATCGAAATTCATCAGTCGTGTTTGTTCATTTTTGGCGGGCGCTCCGAAGCGAGAAATTTAACGGGGATAAGGATAGCGGTAATGGGTTGACCATTTCAAGGTTAAATTTTCAGCGACACGGTATAAAAAAACCCGCCGAAGCGGGTTTTAAGCATTTGTAACAGCGGGCACATTACTGCAGCAGCGAAATATCCGCCACGCGCAGGAACAGCTCGCGCAGTTTTTCGAGCATGGAGAGACGGTTAATACGCAGTTCTTTATCTTCTACGTTCACCATCACTTTCTCGAAGAAGGCGTCGATAACGTCACGCAGCTCAGCCAGCTCAACCAGCGCTTCCTGGTAGCGGCCTTCCGCGAAGAACGGCTCGAGCTTGTCGCGCAGCACCACAACCTGCATCGCCAGAGCAATCTCTTCCGGCTCTTTCAGGGACGCGGCATTTACGCGCTCGTTCAGCGTCTCGTCGGATTTCGCCAGGATGTTGGACACTCGCTTGTTGGCCGCGGCCAGGGCAGATGCCGCTTCCAGGGTACGGAAGTGGGACACCGCCTTCATACGCGCATCGAAATCAGCCGGACGGGTTGGGCGACGCGCCAGCACCGCCTGAATGGTGTCGACGGTGTAACCTTCGTCCTGATACCACGCGCGGAAACGACCGAGCATAAAGTCGATCACGTCATCCACAACGTTCGCGTTGGTCAGCTTGTCGCCGTACAGACGCACCGCTTCTTCGGTCAGCGTTTGCAGATCGAGGTTCAGGTTTTTCTCTACGATGATACGCAGCACGCCCAGTGCGGCACGACGCAGCGCGAACGGGTCTTTATCGCCTTTAGGATGCTGGCCGATGCCGAAGATACCCGCCAGGGTGTCCATCTTATCGGCAATCGCTACGGCGCAGGCAACTGGGTTGGACGGCAGATCGTCACCCGCAAAGCGCGGCTGATACTGCTCGTTCAGGGCCACCGCCACGTCTTCCGCTTCGCCATCGTGACGCGCGTAGTGCATGCCCATCACGCCCTGGGTGTCGGTGAATTCGAACACCATGTTGGTCATCAGGTCGCACTTGGAGAGCAGGCCCGCGCGAGTCGCGTGGTTAACGTCGGCACCGATTTCACGGGCGATCCAGCCGGACAGCTCCGCGATACGGTCGGTCTTGTCGCGCAGCGTACCCAGCTGCTGCTGGAACAGCACGGTCTGCAGGCGCGGCAGGTTATCTTCCAGACGCTTTTTACGGTCGGTATTGAAGAAGAATTCGGCATCCGCCAGACGCGGGCGCACCACTTTTTCGTTACCGGAGATAATCTGGCTCGGATCTTTCGATTCGATATTCGCCACGAAGATGAAGTTTGGCAGCAGCTTGCCGTCGTTGGCGTAGACCGGGAAGTACTTCTGGTCACCCTTCATGGTGTACACCAGCGCTTCAGCCGGAACGGCCAGGAATTTCTCTTCGAACTTCGCGGTCAGCACAACCGGCCATTCAACCAGAGAGGTAACTTCTTCCAGCAGGCTGTCGCTCAGGTCGGCATTACCGCCAATCTTGCGGGCCGCCTCTTCCGCGTCCGCTTTGATTTTGGCTTTACGCTGTTCGTAGTCGGCAATGACCTTACCGCGTTCCAGCAGGATCTGCGGATACTGGTCGGCATTGTCGATGGTGAACTCCGGCTCGCCCATAAAGCGGTGGCCGCGGATCACGCGATCGGACGCCACGCCCAGAATGGTGGCCGGAATAACGGTATCGCCCAGCAGCAGGGTCACGGTATGCACCGGACGCACGAAGTGAACGTCAGACGCGCCCCAGCGCATCAGCTTAGGAATCGGCAGCTTGGCCAGCGAGGTGGCGATCATATTCGGCAGCAGCGCTTCAGCGCTTTCACCTTTCACGTGCGCACGATACAGCAGCCATTCGCCTTTATCGGTGGTCAGACGCTCGGCCTGATCAACGGTGATACCGCAGCCGCGCGCCCAGCCTTCTGCCGCTTTGCTCGGCTTGCCTTCCGCGTCGAACGCCTGGGCAATCGCCGGGCCACGTTTTTCAACTTCACGATCCGGCTGAGACGCCGCCAGATTTGCCACTTTCAGCGCCAGACGACGCGGTGCAGCAAACCACTCAATTTTACCGTGCGCCAGGCCAGCGTTATCCAGCTCGGCGGTCACGTTCGCAGCAAAAGATTCAGCCAGGCTGCGCAGGGCTTTTGGTGGCAGCTCTTCGGTGCCGATTTCCACCAGGAAAGTTTTCTCAGACATGGCCGCCTCTTATTTGTTTCGGTTGCACATCGGGAAGCCAAGGGCTTCACGGGACGCGTAGTAAGCTTCTGCAACGGCTTTGGTCAGGGTACGAATACGCAGAATGTAGCGCTGACGTTCAGTCACGGAGATCGCTTTGCGGGCGTCCAGCAGGTTGAAGCTGTGGGCGGCCTTCAGAATACGCTCGTAGGCAGGCAGCGGCAGCGGAGTCTCCAGCGCCAGCAGCTGCTGCGCTTCTTTCTCGTACTGCTCGAAGCAGGTGAACAGGAAGTCCACGTCCGCGTATTCGAAGTTATAGGTGGATTGCTCCACTTCGTTCTGATGGAACACGTCGCCGTAGGTGGTTTTACCCAGCGGGCCGTCGCTCCAGACCAGGTCGTAAACGCTGTCTACGCCCTGAATGTACATCGCCAGACGTTCCAGACCGTAGGTGATTTCACCGGTGATTGGCTTACATTCCAGACCGCCAACCTGCTGGAAGTAAGTGAACTGGGTCACTTCCATGCCGTTCAGCCACACTTCCCAACCGAGACCCCAGGCACCCAGCGTTGGGTTTTCCCAGTTGTCTTCCACGAAACGGATGTCGTGGATGGTTGGATCCATACCCAGCTCTTTCAGCGACCCGAGGTACAGTTCCTGAATGTTGTCGGGTGATGGCTTAATCACCACCTGGAACTGATAGTAATGCTGCAGACGGTTCGGGTTTTCACCGTAACGACCATCGGTCGGACGACGGGAAGGCTGCACATACGCGGTCGCCATTGGCTCTGGCCCCAACGCGCGCAGGCTGGTCATCGGGTGTGAAGTGCCGGCGCCGACTTCCATGTCCAAAGGTTGAACAATGGTACAGCCCTGACGAGCCCAGTAATCCTGTAAGGTCAGGATCAGGCCCTGGAAGGTCTTGGTATCAAACTTTTGCATAGTATTTCGTGCTGGATACGTGTGGTTTTAAATGGAAGGGACCAGTATACCCGCTGGCTGCAAGATATACAGTACGAAACGGGGTTGTTTAGGGAAAATTGGGGAAATAAGCCTTCCGGCCAGAACGCTGGCGGCGTCTGGCTGCTGATTATGCGAGCAGGCTAGCGCATGGAGAGATGTAAAAACTGACCGTCCGCATCAAACGAGCAGACAAAGCCCTCTTTACGCGCAGTATACCCTCTAAGCTCATAGCTGCCCTGAAAGCGCTCGAATCCGATGACGTTAATTTTCTGAGCGTTCGAGTTATAGCGTCGAGCGGCCTGGTCTTTGCAGAGCGCTTCCATATTCAGTGAACGCTCCGGGCTTATTTTGCCCTGCTGCGCTTTTTGCACGGGTACTTCTTGTGGCGCACTGCATCCTGCCAGCATCAACAGCAGAAAGAGTGATACCACACGCTTCATCATCATTTTTATTACCGTCCTGGTCAGCGGCTGTTATTTTTAGTATCAACACTTTTATAGATTAAGGTCTGCCATTCTGCGAATCTCACGGTCTCCCGGCAAGCCTGCACATAAAACTCAGAATTTTCCAAACGAAGACTTTTGGACAACGGGAGTCACACTCACTTTACAGGGAATACGAGGAACTGATGCCGTCAAAAATTAACTGGATTGATAACCTGCGAGGAATAGCGTGTCTGATGGTGGTCATGATCCACACGACGACCTGGTATGTCACGAATGCCCACAGCATCAGCCCCGTTAACTGGGATATTGCCAATATCCTCAACTCCGCGTCGCGCGTCAGCGTGCCGCTGTTTTTTATGATTTCCGGCTTTCTCTTTTTTGGCGAGCGTAGCGCGCAGCCGAGGCACTTCATCCGCATCGCGGCCTGCCTGGGGTTCTACAGCGCCGTTGCCCTGCTCTATATCGCCCTGTTTACCTCCATTAACGCCGGGTTATCCCTCAAATATTTGCTGCAAAAACCGGTGTTCTACCATCTGTGGTTCTTCTTCGCCATCATCGTTATCTATCTTGTCTCTCCGCTCATTCAGGTGAAAAACGTCAGCGGGAAAATGCTCCTGGCCCTGATGGTGGTGATTGGCATTGTCGCCAACCCGAATACGATCTCGCAGAAAATCGACGGTTTCGAATGGTTGCCGGTGAACCTCTATATCAACGGCGATACCTTCTACTACGTGCTTTACGGCATGCTGGGGCGCGCCATCGGGATGATGGACACGCAAAAACGCGGTCTGAACTGGCTCTGCGGGGCGCTGTTTATCGCCGGCGTGGCGGTGATTTCACGCGGGACGCTGCATGAGCTTCAGTGGCGCGGCAATTTTGCCGATACCTGGTATCTCTATTGCGGGCCGATGGTCTTTATCTGTGCCGTATCGCTGCTTACGCTCGTCAAAAACACCCTGAACGCGCGTCCCCTGCCCGTGCTGAACGTTATTTCGCGACACTCTCTCGGGATTTACGGCTTTCACGCGCTGGTGATCCACGCGCTGCGCACGAGGGGCGTTGAGCTGAAAAGCTGGCCGGTGCTGGATATCGTCTGGATTTTTGCCGCCACGCTGGCTGTCAGCCTGCTGCTGTCGATGCTGCTGCAAAAAATAGACGTTCGCCGCTTCGTCAGTTAGCGCTTCGCTGCCGGGCGCGGTGGTACTGGCGCGGGGAGGAAAACCCTGCCGCCAGTGAGGCCTGCTCCACGCCGCGTCCCTGCATCAGCCACTGCTCCGCCACCGCCAGACGCAGCTGCTCCAGATAATCGCGAACGCTAATCCCTAAATGTGACTGGAAAAGCCGGGTAAGGTGGCGCGGGCTGACGTGCGCCAGCGCGGCGATATCAGGCAAGCTCCACGTTTTTTGCGGCTCGGCGATGAGCGCATCCTGCGCCCGATGAATCGCCGGGTGAAGATGGTTGCGGTAGCGTAGCCACGGAGAAAGCTGGGGATCGTCACCGGAGCGGCGGAACCAGACCACCATCTCACGCGCCACTGCCAGCGCCTTTTCAGGGCCGCACAGGCGGTTGATCGTGTGCAGCGCCAGATCGATGCCCGAGGTGATCCCTGCGCTGGTCCAGATATTTTCATCCTGCACAAATATCCGGTTCTCTTTAATCGTCGCCGTAGGGGCCGCGGTGCGTAAACGGCTGATAACGTCATGGTGGGTTGTGCACTGTCGGTTATTTAGCAGGCCCGATTTTGCCGCCAGCAGCGCCCCTGAACAGACGCACATCACGGTGATTTCCTGGCGCTGTATTTGCGGCTGCAGCCGCATCAGCCAGTGCTGGATCTGCTGCGCCTGTGGCGTTGAGAACTGAAAGCGTGAGTCGCTCACACCCGGCAATACCAGCAGGCAGCCTGAAGGCAGGCTTTCCGGCAGCGGCTGAATGCCGCTCATCGACAGGCCAATCGACGTCTGAACATCAGGCTGCGGGCCTATGTAATGCAGGCGAAACGCATCGCCTGCCAGAACAAAGGTTTCTGCCGGGCCGGTCATGTCTAATGACAGCACTCCGGGCAACATCACAAACCAGACGTCGATGCGCATTACAGTGACTCCAGCGTCTCCGCTACCGTTTTAATCTCGGCAAAACGCCCGGCCAGCACCGTCTCGGTACGATGGCGAATCTCCGCTGCGCTAAGGGTAATGCCCTTATACGTCATGGGAAACGTCAGCGTTGCCTCGCTCACAAAGGTCACAGCATAACCCAGATCGGATGCCACCCGGGCCGTAGTTTCACAGCATTGTTCTGTGCGAATGCCGCAGATAATCAGCCGGTTGATATCACGCTCGCGCAGCCAGCGGTCAAGCCCGGTATCCGTGAAGGCATTATGGACGTGTTTCTGGAATATCACATCCGGCTGATGACGCAAAAAGGCCATCGGTTTTACATAGCCGCTTTGCAGGGTGAAGGGGCCGTCTTCATCAACGTGAAAAATATCAACGACCGGAATATTGCGCGCCTGGCAGCCTTCAATCAGCCCCAGCATCGCCTGCTGAAAGGCGGGAATATCGTCCTCCTGCCAGTAGCTGCGGTGGTGAAACGACTGCTGAGTATCAATGTTGATTAATGCGATGCGGGACATGATGGAACTCCTCGTCAGTGGGTATGACCTTATCCTGACGAGGAAACGAAGGCACGCACAGACCAAAAAAGGACATCCTCGTGCCTCTCCCGGACAAGCGTGTTTATGACATCAGCGGCAGCAGCTGCTGATAAATTTTGCGGAACACGTCGCGCCTTTCCGCGTACCGCGCATGGCGCGCCGCGTCCGGGAAATGCGCCTGCTCAAGCGTAAGCTGCGGCAACAGCTGCGAAAGCGGTTTTTCCGGGTTCATGGCGATCTGCGCCAGACGCGCGGCACCGAGCGCGGGCCCGACATCCCCGCCGGTGCGGAAATCCAGCTGCAACCCGCTAATATCCGCCAGCATCTGTCGCCAGTAAGGGCTTCGCGCGCCGCCGCCAATCAGGGTGACGCTTGTCGGCTTCAGGCCGCAGTCGTGCACCACGTCCATCCCGTCGGCCAGTGCATATCCCACGCCTTCCAGAACCGCACGCGCCAGTTCTGCCGGGCCGTGCTGATGGGTTAGGCCAAAGAACACCCCTTTCGCTTCCGGGTTGTTGTGCGGCGTACGCTCGCCGGAAAGATACGGTAAAAACCAGACCGTCCCCGCCGCGTCATCCGCCTGCTGCGCCGCGGCAATGAGCGCAGGAACGTCGGCCACGCCGGTGAGCTTTGCTGCCCAGTCCAGGCAGGACGCCGCACTGAGCATCACCGACATCAAATGCCATTTACCGGGAAGGGCGTGGCAGAAGCTGTGCACGGCGCTTTCGGGGTTGCTGCGGTACCCGTCGCTGACGGCAAAATAGACGCCGGAGGTGCCCAGCGACAGCATCGCCTGCCCCGCCTCAACCATCCCGACACCCACGGCGCCCGCCGCGTTATCGCCGCCCCCGGCGACTACCGGTACGGTAGGCATGTTCCAGCGCTCGGCAACGTCCGGCAGCAGCGTGCCTGTCACCTCGCTACCTTCGAAAAGCGCGGGCATATGTTCACGGGTCAGATGGCAGGCATCCAGGATCGCCTCGCTCCAGTCGCGTTTCGCCACGTCGAGCCACATGGTGCCCGCGGAATCGGACATGTCGCTGGCGAAATCGCCCGTCATGCGAAAACGCAGATAATCTTTTGGCAGCAGAACTTTCGCCACCTGACGGAAAATCTTCGGCTCGTGGCGCTGAACCCACAAGAGTTTTGGTGCGGTGAAGCCCGGCATCATCAGGTTGCCGGCGATCTCGCGGGACGCGGGTACGCGTTCCTCAAGAAGCGCACACTCTTCCGCACAGCGGCCATCGTTCCAGAGGATCGCGGGACGCAGCACGCGATGCTCGCTATCCAGCAAGGTTGCACCGTGCATTTGCCCGGCCATCCCCAGGGCTTTCACGTCACGCAGAGAATGCTGTTCACCTAACGCCTTAATTGCGCGATCCGTCGCCTGCCACCACTGCTCCGGGTCCTGCTCCGACCACAGCGGATGCGGACGTGAAACCTGCAGCTTTTCAGTCTGCGTTGCTAACACGTCGCCCTGCTCGCTTAACAGGATGGCTTTTACACCCGATGTGCCAAGATCGATCCCGATATACATTGCGGTGACTCCTTTGACAGAAATGCCCGGCGGTGCTTCCGCTTGCCGGGCCTGCATGCTGTTATTTATCGAACAGGTAGTGATTAACCAGGTTTTCCAGCAGCTCCTGGTGGCCGCTCTGGTGCTGCGGCGCCAGCTGATGTTGTTCAGCGTACTTCGCGATTTCCTCAAGCGATAACTGACCTTTCAAAATTTGCTGGCCCAGCTCACTGTTCCAGCCGCTGTAGCGCTTCGCCACGCGCTTATCCAGCTCGCCGTCTTCAATCATACGCGCCGCCACTTTCAGCGCCAGCGCCATGGTGTCCATCGCGCCAATGTGGCCGTAGAAGAGATCGTATTTGTCGGTGCTCTGGCGACGCACCTTGGCGTCAAAGTTCAGGCCGCCGGTGGTGAAGCCGCCCGCTTTGACGATCTCGTACATCACCAGCGCATTCTCTTCCACGCTGTTCGGGAACTGATCGGTATCCCAGCCCAGCTGTGGATCGCCACGGTTAGCATCGACAGAGCCAAAGATACCCAGCGCAATTGCAGACGCGATTTCGTGATGGAATGAGTGGCCCGCCAGCGTGGCGTGGTTGGCCTCAATGTTCACTTTAATCTCTTTTTCCAGACCGAACTGCTTCAGGAAGCCATACACCGTCGCCACGTCGTAGTCATACTGGTGCTTCGTCGGTTCCTGCGGCTTCGGCTCGATCAGCAGCGTGCCGCGGAAGCCGATTTTGTGCTTATGGTCGACAACCATCTGCATAAAGCGGCCAATCTGCTCGCGCTCCTGGCGCAGGTCGGTGTTGAGCAGGGTTTCATAGCCTTCACGACCGCCCCACAGGACATAGTTTTCGCCGCCCAGCTGATGCGTGGCGTTCATTGCCGTCACCACCTGCGTGGCCGCCCAGCTAAACACTTCCGGATCCGGGTTGGTGGCCGCACCCGCGCCGTAGCGTGGGTTGGTGAAGCAGTTTGCCGTACCCCAGAGCAGCTTCACGCCGCTTTGCTGCTGTTTTGCCGCCAGCACATCCACCATCTGCGCAAAATTGTTCAGGTACTCTTTCAGCGACGCCCCTTCCGGCGACACGTCGACATCATGGAAGCAGTAGTACGGCACGTTCAGCTTGTGGAAGAACTCAAACGCCACGTCGGCTTTGCGTTTCGCCAGCTCGATGGCCTCACCCGGCTGCTGCCACGGACGGTCAAAGGAACCCACGCCGAACATATCGGCGCCGTTCCAGCAGAAGGTATGCCAGTAACAGGCGGCAAAGCGCAGATGATCTTCCATGCGCTTACCCAGCACCAGCTCATCCGGGTTGTAGTGACGAAATGCTAAAGGATTGGTCGTTTTTGGGCCTTCGTAACGAACGCGATCGAGTTGGTCGAAATAAGCTTGCATATTGAGCTCCATAATCAGGGTATGCGGCGAGTCGTTGATACAGGAGTAATAGTGAATAGACATTTTAGGTTGCTCAATTACGTTATTTCACACTGCTATTGAGAGAATGCACAACTGTGCGCTGGCTCGCAAAATAATGCGCAGACAAACTATTTTTCGGCGCGTATTCCAGAATCAAATGTAATTAAGGCGTTACGAATTTTAAAATCCGATCGCGGTCATAAATTCAGAAATAAACCAAATATCGTAATGAGAAGATAAAAATCTGTAATTGCCAGCCCGCCTTTCCGCGTTAAAAATTTGCTGCGACCCAGCAGTGAATGTTTCTTTTATCTCAGCAACACATACCCCTACAAAAAGGCCTAATAATTATGAAGATAAAGAACCTGACCCTAACGCTCTGCACTACGCTTCTCCTTGCAAGCTTTGCAGGGCATGCCAAGGAGGTCAAAATTGGCATGGCGATTGACGACCTGCGTCTGGAGCGCTGGCAAAAAGATCGCGATATTTTTGTGAAAAAAGCGGAATCACTCGGCGCGAATGTGTTTGTTCAGTCGGCTAACGGCAATGAAGAAACGCAAATGTCGCAGATCGAGAATATGATCAACCGGGGAGTCGATGTTCTGGTCATTATCCCTTATAACGGCCAGGTATTAAGTAACGTGGTGAAAGAAGCGAAGCAGGAAGGCATAAAAGTTCTCGCTTATGACCGCATGATTAATAATGCCGATATTGATTATTATATTTCTTTCGACAATGAAAAAGTGGGCGAATTACAGGCGCAAAGCCTGATCGATAAAGTGCCTCAGGGCAATTATTTCCTGATGGGCGGTTCGCCGGTGGATAACAACGCCAAACTGTTCCGCGAAGGGCAAATGAAGGTTCTTAAGCCGTACATCGACAACGGAAAAATTAAGGTGGTTGGCGATCAGTGGGCCGACGGATGGTTGCCAGAAAACGCCCTGAAGATTATGGAAAACGCGCTGACGGCCAATAACAACAAAATTGATGCTGTCGTGGCCTCCAACGATGCCACAGCCGGCGGGGCTATCCAGGCCCTGAGTGCCCAGGGGCTGGCCGGTAAAGTCGCGATTTCTGGTCAGGATGCCGACCTGGCAGGCGTAAAACGCATTATCGCAGGTACCCAGACCATGACGGTCTACAAACCGATTACCGAACTTGCCAATACGGCGGCGGAAATTGCCGTTGAGCTGGGCAACGGTACGCAACCTAAAGCAGACGCGACGCTGAATAACGGCCTGAAAGACGTCCCGGCTCGCCTGCTCACGCCAATTGAAGTTAATAAAGAGAACATTGACGCCACCGTGATTAAAGACGGTTTCCACAAGAAGAGCGAACTGTAATCCGGCGCTGCCCCTGCCCTGCGGGGGCGCATCACGTTGTACTGTTCTTCCCTCGGGTTATGTGGAGCAGTTATGCCTTATTTACTTGAAATGAAAAGCATCACCAAGCGCTTCGGGGCGGTGAAAGCCGTCGACAACGTCAGTCTCCGGTTGAACCCCGGCGAAGTGGTTTCGCTGTGTGGCGAGAACGGTTCGGGCAAATCAACGTTGATGAAAGTGCTGTGCGGGATCTACCCGCACGGCAGCTACGAAGGCGAAATCGTCTTTGCCGGTGAAGTCATCCAGGCGACACACATTCGCGACACCGAACGCAAAGGCATCGCCATCATTCACCAGGAGCTGGCGCTGGTGAAACATCTCACCGTGCTGGAGAACATCTTCCTCGGAGCCGAGATTTCCCGCCACGGCGTGCTGGATTACGACACCATGACGCTCCGCTGTGAAAAGCTGCTGGCACAGGTGAGCCTCAACATTTCGCCGGATACCCGCGTGGGCGATCTGGGTCTGGGGCAACAGCAGCTGGTCGAAATTGCGAAGGCGCTGAATAAACAGGTCAGGCTGCTGATCCTCGATGAGCCAACGGCCTCGCTCACTGAACAGGAAACGGCGGTTCTGCTCAATATCATCCGCGATCTGCAAAACCACGGTATCGCCTGCATCTACATTTCGCACAAGCTGAACGAGGTTAAAGCCATTTCGGACACCATCTGCGTGATCCGCGACGGGCAACACATCGGCACGCGTGAAGCCGCGGGCATGAGTGAAAATGACATCATCACCATGATGGTGGGCCGCGAGCTGACCGCGCTCTACCCGAATGAGCCCCACACTCAGGGCGATGAAGTGCTGCGCGTGGAAAACCTGACCGCGTGGCACCCCGTTAACCGCCACATTAAGCGGGTCAATAACGTTTCGTTTTCCCTTCACAGCGGCGAAATTCTTGGGATTGCGGGACTCGTCGGTGCCGGGCGCACCGAAGCCGTGCAGTGCTTGTTTGGCGTGTGGCCGGGGCGCTGGGAGGGCACGATTTACATAGACGGCCAGCCGGTGAAAATCGACAACTGCCAGCAGGCGATTGCCCGCGGCATTGCCATGGTGCCGGAAGACCGCAAAAAAGACGGCATTGTGCCGGTCATGGCGGTGGGTAAAAACATCACCCTTGCGGTGCTCGATCGGTTCTCCGGCGCGCTGAGCAGCCTGGATGATGCCGCCGAGCAGCAGTGCATCCTTCAGTCACTTGCCCGGCTGAAGGTCAAAACCTCCTCGCCGGAACTGGCGATTGGCCGCCTGAGCGGCGGTAACCAGCAGAAGGCGATTCTGGCGCGCTGCCTGCTCCTCAATCCACGCATTTTGATCCTTGATGAGCCAACGCGTGGGATCGATATCGGTGCCAAATACGAAATCTACAAACTGATTAATCAGCTTGTACAGCAAGGGATTGCCGTCATTGTCATCTCGTCTGAGTTACCCGAAGTGCTCGGCCTGAGCGACCGCGTGCTGGTCATGCACGAGGGGAAACTGAAAGCCAACCTGATTAACCAGAACCTGACGCAGGAGCAGGTGATGGAAGCCGCTTTAAGGAGCGAACGTCATGTCGAAAAGCAATCCGTCTGATATCAAAGTCGCTGTTCCGACGCCCGGCGCGTTCGCGGGGCTAAAAGCGCTGAACCTGCAGGTTTTCGTGATGATCGCGGCGATTATCGTCATCATGCTGTTCTTCACGTGGATGACGGATGGCTCTTACCTGAGCGCGCGTAACGTCTCTAACCTGCTCCGCCAGACCGCTATCACCGGCATCCTGGCCGTGGGCATGGTGTTCGTGATCATCTCTGCGGAAATCGACCTGTCGGTCGGGTCGATGATGGGTCTTCTCGGCGGCGTGGCGGCCATTTTTGACGTCTGGCTCGGCTGGCCGCTGCCGCTGACCGTGGCTGTCACGCTGGTTCTGGGGCTGGTTTTAGGCGCCTGGAACGGCTGGTGGGTTGCCTACCGGAAGGTGCCATCGTTTATCGTCACCCTGGCGGGAATGCTGGCCTTCCGTGGGATCTTGATCGGTATTACCAACGGTACGACCGTCTCCCCCACCAGCGCGGCGATGTCGCAAATTGGCCAGAGTTACCTCTCCGACAGCATAGGCTTTACGATCGGCGTGGTGGGACTGCTGGCCTTTGTCGCGTGGCAGTGGCGTGGACGTATGCGCCGTCAGGCGCTGGGTCTTACGTCGCCAGCGTCAACGTCAGTGGTAGGACGTCAGGCGCTGACAGCGGTCATTGTGCTGGGCGCTATCTGGCTTCTTAACGACTATCGCGGCGTTCCGACGCCGGTGCTGCTGCTGGCGCTGTTGCTGCTCGGCGGCATGTTTATGGCGACGCGCACCGCGTTTGGCCGCCGTATTTATGCCATCGGCGGCAACCTTGAAGCTGCTCGCCTTTCGGGTATTAACGTCGAACGTACCAAACTGGCGGTTTTCGCCATTAACGGCCTGATGGTCGCTATCGCCGGGCTGATCCTCAGTTCGCGTCTGGGGGCCGGCTCACCCTCCGCCGGTAACATCGCCGAGCTGGATGCTATCGCCGCCTGCGTCATCGGTGGTACCAGCCTCGCAGGCGGTATCGGAAGCGTGGCGGGCGCGGTTATGGGGGCATTTATCATGGCGTCGTTGGATAACGGGATGAGTATGATGGACGTCCCGACGTTTTGGCAGTATATCGTCAAGGGGGCCATTCTTTTACTGGCAGTCTGGATGGACTCTGCCACCAAGCGACGAGCCTGATAACCGCATTGTGACTTAATTGGGAAGCGAGCCATGTTTGAAAAGCGTCACCGCATTACGTTGTTATTCAATGCCAACAAAGCCTACGACCGTCAGGTGGTGGAAGGTGTTGGTGAATATTTGCAGGCGTCGCAATCCGAGTGGGATATTTTTATCGAGGAAGACTTCCGCACCCGCCTGGAGAACATCAAAGACTGGCTGGGCGATGGCGTCATCGCCGACTATGACGATCCCGTCATCGAGCAGCTGCTGACCGACGTCGACGTCCCGATAGTGGGCGTCGGCGGCTCCTACCATTCACCCGAACACTATCCCCCGGTTCACTATATCGCTACCGATAACCATGCCCTGGTCGAGGCCGCCTTTCTCCATTTAAAGGAGAAAGGCGTTCATCGCTTCGCGTTCTATGGTTTACCCACCACCAGCGGCAAGCGCTGGGCCGTTGAGCGTGAACATGCATTTTGCCAGCTGGTCGCGCAGGAGAAGTACCGCGGCGTGGTCTATCAGGGGCTGGAAACCGCACCGGAAAACTGGCAGCACGCGCAAAACCGCCTGGCGGACTGGCTGCAAACGCTGCCGCCGCAAACCGGGATTATTGCCGTCACGGACGCCCGCGCCCGACACGTGCTGCAGGTCTGCGAACATTTGCATATCCCGGTGCCTGAAAAACTGTGCGTGATTGGCATTGATAACGAAGAGCTTACCCGCTATCTGTCCCGCGTGGCGCTCTCCTCCGTTGCACAGGGCACACGTCAGATGGGCTATCAGGCGGCGAAGCTGCTGCACCGTCTGCTGGATAAAGAGTCTCTGCCGCTTCAGCGCCTGCTGGTGCCGCCTGTCCGCGTCGTGGAACGTCGCTCAACCGATTATCGCTCCCTAAGCGATCCGGCCGTCATTCAGGCCATGCACTATATTCGCAACCATGCCTGCAAAGGGATTAAGGTCGATCAGGTCCTGGACTCGGTGGGCATTTCCCGCTCGAATCTGGAGAAGCGGTTTAAAGAAGAGGTGGGCGAAACCATCCATGCCGTCATCCATGCGGAGAAGCTGGAGAAGGCCCGCAGCCTGCTTGTCTCTACGTCACTGTCGATCAACGAAATCTCGCAGATGTGCGGCTACCCGTCGCTACAGTATTTCTATTCGGTGTTTCGCAAAGAGTATGACACCACGCCAAAAGAGTACCGGGATCGCCACAGCGAGGTGCTGATATAGAAAAGAAAACGCCTTCCGATGGAAGGCGTTTTTTGAGATTACATATGGGCGGCAATTAAGCGCTGGTTATCCTGGTACATAGCGAACAAATAGTTGTTATAGCTACTTCCCTTCGTCGAATAACCTTTCAGCTTGTGAATCATTGCGCTGGCCGTTACTTCCTGATCCGCTTTACGCAACTGAGCGCGTGATTTACGGAACGATGAGTAGGCCGGGTGCGTATTAAGATTCACCGCGTAAGCATTCACGGAATCTTTTACTGATTCGAACTGTGAATAGCCCTTCACTTTGCCAGGCGCATTATTACAACGCCCTTTCGCACACTTCATGCCGAACAGGTTGTTGTTATTACGCGCCAGCTTAGACGTTCCCCAGCCGCTTTCGGCTGCTGCCATGGTCGCAACCATGCTGCCTGGGATAATGTCCACACGCTCAAGGAGAGCATTCCACGGTACGCGACGCGTGTTGCCGTTCCAGCTCAGCTTGTAGCGCTTCGTGATGTCTTTCAAACGCGCGCGTTCAGACGGCGACCAGCGGCTATCGTACTGTTTTGAAATCAGCCAGTTACGATCCGCCGTAATCGCGGCATTTTGACTTGTTATGTAAGGCATTACCGTCCGGAGAAACGCTTTTTTTCTTGGTGTTCCGGAAGGGTATTTTCGCAAATCAGGAAGTGAACTACTCTTTGCACTATTGCGAGAATACTCTTGTTTACTGCTAACCTTACTACTTGTCGTCTTTATTACGTGGGCTTTCTTACTCGTTGTATCCGTGTGCGTCTTCGCAAGCACCCCACCCGAAAATGTCGTGGTGAGTAACATGAGTATCGCGGCCCCATATCGTCGAATGGGAGTCGATATCATTAGGTCTCCTGGTCGGATGTAATCATCCCAACACCTTATTTTTTTCACAAATTTGAGAGCGGAATCTCAAATCATATCAAAAATAGACTTCAAGAGCACGTATAGAAATAGTCCAAATCTGAAACTATGTCACCTGAAACTTGCTCATAAAAACATCATTGCTGAAAAAATGTGTGCGATATCGCAGATAACTGCCTCATTTTGCGCGGGATCACTCATCCTCACGCGTCCTCCCGGGAGAAAGCGATGGGGGATGAGTTTTTAACCACAACCTGATGGCACACTGGTCAAAAATGCCGCGACAGGAAAATGGAATGAAACGCACCGCATTAGCATTTCTGATGTTACCCGCTCTGGCACATGCCGACTGGTCATCGCCGGGGTTTAACGCATTTCACGCCGAAGGCACCGGGGTTTTTACCAGCCAGGCAAAGCTTGCGAAGGGTACGCGTCCTCTGACGCTGAGTTTTGACAAGACGTGCTGGCAGCCTTCGGAGGCGATAAAACTCAATGAGATGCTGTCGCTCAAGCCCTGCGACGGCACACCGCCGCAGTGGCGCCTGTTCCGCGACGGTGAATACCAGATGCGGATTGATACCCGATCCGGCACGCCGACCCTGCTGCTGACCATTCAGAGTGCCGCAGAACAGCCGGTTGCAAACGTTATCCGTCAGTGCCCGAAGTGGGACGGTAAACCGCTGACGCTGGACGTCAGCCATACCTTCCCGGAAGGCACCGTGGTGCGTGATTTCTACAGCAAACAGACCGCGACGGTGCAGAACGGAAACATTACCCTGCAGCCAGCCGCCAGCAGTGGTGGCCTGCTGCTGCTTGAGCGCGCCGAAACCGACAAACCAGCGCCGTTTAGCTGGCAGAACGCCACCGTCTATTTTGTGCTAACCGACCGCTTTGTGAATGGCGACCCGGGCAACGACAATAGCTATGGCCGCCACAAAGACGGCATGCAGGAGATTGGCACCTTCCACGGTGGCGATCTCAAAGGGCTCGCCAGCAGGCTCGACTATTTACAGCAGCTGGGGGTGAACGCGCTCTGGATAAGCTCCCCGCTTGAGCAGATCCACGGCTGGGTAGGAGGCGGCACCAAAGGGGACTTCCCACACTACGCCTATCACGGCTACTACACCCAGGACTGGACGAAGCTCGATGCCAATATGGGCACCGAGGATGACCTGCGCCATCTTATTGATGAAGCGCACAGGCGCGGCATTCGCGTCCTGTTCGATATCGTCATGAACCACGCGGGCTACGCGACGCTTGCGGACATGCAGGAGTACCAGTTTGGCTCGCTGTATCTGCAGGGGGATGAGCTGAAAAAGACCCTGGGCAACCGCTGGACTGACTGGAAGCCTGGCGCTGGCCAAAGCTGGCACAGTTTTAATGACTACATTAACTTTAGCGACAAAGCCGCATGGGAAAAATGGTGGGGCAAGAAATGGATCCGCACCGACATTGGCGATTACGACAACCCCGGCTTCGACGATTTAACCATGTCGCTGGCGTTTCTCCCGGATCTGAAAACGGAATCCACCGCCCCTTCCGGATTACCCAACTTTTATCAGCACAAGCCCGATACCCACGCGAAGGCCATCCCGGGATATACCCCGCGCGACTATCTCACCCACTGGCTCAGCCAGTGGGTACGCGACTACGGCATTGACGGTTTCCGGGTGGACACCGCGAAGCACGTCGAGCTTGAGGCCTGGCAGCAGTTGAAAGACCAGGCAAGCCAGGCGCTGGCCGCGTGGAAAGGGGCCAACCCGGACAAAAAGCTCGATAACGCACCGTTCTGGATGACCGGCGAATCCTGGGGCCACGGGGTGATGCAAAGCGACTATTACCGCCACGGTTTCGACGCGATGATCAACTTTGATTATCAGGAGCAGGCGGCGAAAGCGGTGAATTGCCTAGCCGATATCGACCTGACGTGGCAGCAGATGGCGGAAAAGCTGCAAAGCTTCAACGTCCTGAGCTACCTATCTTCTCATGACACGCGCCTGTTCCGCGAAGGGGGCCAGCGCGCAGCGGAGCTGCTCCTGCTGGCGCCGGGCAGTGTACAAATCTATTACGGGGATGAATCCGAGCGTCCGTTTGGCCTGACGGGATCCGACCCGCTGCAGGGTACCCGCTCGGATATGAACTGGCAGGACGTGACGGGCAAGCAGGCCTTAACCGTCGCCCACTGGCAAACGCTGGGCCAGTTCCGCGCCCGCCATCCGGCGATCGGTGAAGGCAGGCAAACCACGCTGTCGCTGAAAGAGGGGTACGGCTTCGTGCGCGAGCACAAGGGCGATAAGGTGATGGTGGTATGGGC
Source organism: Enterobacter sp. 168J2 (assembly GCF_034107265.1). Classification (NCBI taxonomy): domain Bacteria; kingdom Pseudomonadati; phylum Pseudomonadota; class Gammaproteobacteria; order Enterobacterales; family Enterobacteriaceae; genus Enterobacter; species Enterobacter sp. 168J2. Next base: position 43,726 of record NZ_JAWNEB010000008.1, read on the forward strand.
GGGTAATCAATAATTTCCCCGCCCCCTCACCCTAACCCTCTCCCCGCAGGGGAGAGGGAACCGCACGGCACCGTCTTTTCCCCCTCGCCTCTTTGGGGAGAGGGCCGGGGTGAGGGGTACCTCCATCAGAACTATTCACTACACAAATCCAACTCCGCCATACAAAAAAACAAATCCGACCACACCCCCAGATTTGCACCAGCACGGTGCTAGCGTTATGGTTACCCACTTTCAAAATAAGCTCGATAGAACACCTGCTATGACGTTTTCACTTTTCGGCGACAAATTCACCCGCCATTCAGGCATTACTCGCCTGATGGAGGACCTCAACGACGGGCTGCGCACACCGGGCGCCATCATGCTCGGCGGCGGAAACCCGGCGCAAATTCCGGAGATGACGACCTATTTCCAGACGCTGCTCGCACAGATGCTGGAAAACGGCAAAGCGACCGATGCGCTCTGCAATTACGACGGTCCGCAGGGTAAAACCGAGCTACTGACTCTCCTTGCCAAAATGCTGCGTGAAGAGCTGGGCTGGGATATCGAACCACAGAATATTGCACTGACAAACGGCAGCCAGAGCGCGTTTTTCTACTTGTTTAACCTCTTCGCAGGGCGTCGTGCCGACGGCACAACCAAAAAGGTACTGTTCCCGCTGGCACCGGAGTATATCGGCTATGCTGATTCCGGTCTGGAAGAGGATCTGTTCGTCTCCGCGCGCCCGAACATCGAGCTGCTGCCGGAAGGCCAGTTCAAATACCACGTCGATTTTGAACACCTGCATATCGGTGAAGAGACGGGGATGATCTGCGTATCGCGCCCGACTAACCCAACGGGCAACGTGATTACCGACGACGAACTGATGAAGCTGGATGTCCTGGCGAATCAGCACGGCATCCCGCTGGTGATCGATAACGCCTACGGCGTACCGTTCCCGGGCATTATTTTCAGCGAAGCACGCCCGCTGTGGAACCCGAACATTGTTCTGTGCATGAGCCTCTCAAAGCTGGGTCTGCCGGGCAGCCGCTGCGGCATCATCATCGCCAACGAGAAAATCATCACCGCCATTACCAATATGAACGGCATTATCAGCCTTTCACCGGGCGGCATTGGCCCGGCGATGATGTGCGAAATGATCAAGCGCAACGACCTGCTGCGTCTGTCTAACGAGGTGATCAAGCCGTTCTATTACCAGCGCGTTCAGGAGACGATTGCGACGCTTCGCCGCTATTTGCCGGAAGAACGCTGCTTGATCCACAAACCTGAAGGGGCGATTTTCCTGTGGCTTTGGTTTAAGGATCTGCCGATCACCACCGAATTGCTCTACCAGCGCCTGAAAAAACGCGGCGTGCTGATGGTGCCGGGCGATTACTTCTTCCCGGGTTTGGATAAGCCGTGGCCGCATACGCACCAGTGCATGCGCATGAACTACGTGCCCGATCCGGAAAAAATCGAAGCGGGCGTCAAAATTCTCGCCGAAGAAATTGAAAAAGCCTGGCACGAAGGCGGTCAATAACGCGTTACGCCAGATTGTGCCGCAGAGTCGAGCGTAGTCTGGCGGCCCCGGCACGGGTCAACCGGAGTTAATATGCTCCTTACAGTACCGCCGTTTCCAGACGGCGGGGGTTAACCCGGTATGCTTAGAAAATATCTGCCGGAAATACCCCACGTCATTAAAGCCGCAGCGCGCTGCGACCTCGGTTAACGATGCAGAATCGTTAAGCAGCAGTTTTTCCGCCGCCCTGACGCGCTGGCGATGTATCGCCTCCGTCAGGGTTAAATGGAAAGTCCGGCGAAATACGCGCCCGAGATAATCCGCATTACAGTGCAACGCTTTTGCCAGCTGCGAGGTGGATATCGGTAAATGAAACTGCGTGCGAATAAGCTGTTTTGCCTTCCAGGCCATCGCCGCGCCGGCCTGATCGGCGCTGTCTTCATATCCTGAAGAGTTCGACACCTGCTGTAAAATCAATAATAAAATCATCTCCAGCGCCAGGCTGCGCTGTAATTTCTCCTGCTCGCTGAGGAATTGCCGAAATAGCGCAATTACATATTCCGCATCCCTTACCCGGCAGTGTTGTTCTATTGCCAGAGGAGCGGCGTTGGGTAACGCTGAATCTTGCGGTTCCACCTCAAAATGAAGCCAGTAAAAGCGCAGGTCCGCCGGAAAATCCTCCACGCCCACATGCCGACGCTGCGGCCAGAGCAACAAACTCTCTCCCGCATTAACGTCAAAAAGATGATTTTCTTCCTGAATCGTTAATGTCCCTTTTTCGACGAAAATAATCTCCCACGATGTTAATTTTCGCGCAGGATGGCGGCCCACTCCGCGGGAGATAAATAGCCCGCCGTTTTGGACCTTAACCGGAAGCGCTATGGATAATTCGAGCATGGATATTCACCATTCCGCTTTTATTGCCGCTAATATTCAACTTACCCGTTGATTATTAATTAATATTCGAATATCTGTCCGATCGGAATCACATTTTTATCATCAGGTCGGAATCGTCACCTTTTTATACTTTTCCCTTCCCTTGTTGGTCTGACCGTTGAATGCAGAATAAATGGGGTACCTACAAATACGATAAAAAATCGTTTATCGAGGAGTTACCCATGACTTCCACACCGATTACAGACGCAGACGTTGCAAAACAGAAAGTCGATAACCGGCTGTCCGTCCGCGAGAAAATTGGCTACGGCCTGGGCGATGCGGGCGGCACGGTGATTACCTGCCTGATCATGAACTTTCTGACCTTTTTCTATACCGATGTATTTGGCCTCACCCCTGCGCTGGTGGGCACGCTGTTTATTGCCCTTCGCGTGTTTGACGCCATTTCCGATCCGGTGATGGGCGTCATTGCTGACCGCACGCAGAGCCGCTGGGGGCGTTTTCGTCCCTGGCAGCTGTGGGTCGCGGTCCCGATAGGCATTATCGGCGTACTGACCTTCACCGTTCCGGAAGCCAGCATGGGCGTGAAAATCGCCTGGGCGTTCGGCACCTATTTGCTGTTATCCGTGGGCTATACCGCCATCAACGTGCCCTACTGCGCGCTGATTAACACCATGACCACCCGCCACAACGAGGTGATCGCCTGCCAGTCCTGGCGCTTTGTGCTGTGCGGCGTGGCGGGCTTTTTGGTCTCCGTTGGCCTGCCGTGGCTGGTGGCGGAGCTGGGCCAGGGCGATGCCGCAAAGGGTTATCAGCTGGGCGTTGGCGTGCTGTGCGCCATCGCCGTGGTGATGTTCCTGTGCTGCTTCTTCTGGGTGCGCGAACGCGTCCCGCTGGCGCTGATGGGCAAATTCACCCTGCGCGAGCACCTGGCGGGCCTGCGTAAAAACGATCAGCTGCTGCTGATGCTGTTGATGTCGTTTCTGCTGATCAACGTCTTTAACATTCGCGGCGGCGGATATATGTACTTCATCACCTACGTGCTTCAGGGCAGCACGGCGTACACCTCGCTGTTTTTCACCATGGTAACCTTTGCCGCCATTCTGGGCGCGGTGATCGTCAGCCCGCTTTCCCGCCGTATTGATACCGTCAAACTCTACTACTACACCAACCTGGTGCTCGCGGCGCTTGCAGTGGGCATGTGGTTTCTGCCGGGTGGCCCGGCGCACCAGACGCTGTGGCTGATCGTCATTTTGAGCAACGGCGTGATCCTGGGCTTCACCCTGCCGCTGCACTTCTCGCTTATGGCCTTTGCCGATGACTACGGCGAGTGGAAAACCGGCGTCCGTTCGTCGGGAATGAACTTCGCCTTCAACCTGTTTTTCATCAAGCTTGCGTGGGCGTCCAGCGCCGGGATCATTAGCCTGGTGTTTATTGCCGTGGCCTATCAGCCAGGCGCGGGCAACCAGACGCCAGCCTCACTGCAGGGCATCACCGCCATGGAGACGCTGCTGCCTGCCCTTTTCCACCTGCTGCTGGCGGTCGCTATCCGCTGGTGCAGGCTTAATAACCCTGTGATGTCGCGCATTGCCACCGACCTGCGCCAGCGTCACGTACCGTCCTGAGGAGAACGCTATGTTCATAATGGAACCCGACCTGCACCAGCTGAAAATCAACGATCCGTTTCTCGGACAATATCAACGGCTGGTCCGTGACGTGGTGATCCCATACCAGTGGGATGCGCTTAACGACCGCGTGGCGGAGGCCGAACCCAGCCACGCCATCGCCAACTTCCGCATCGCGGCCGGGCTGGAACAGGGGGAGTTTTACGGGATGGTATTTCAGGACAGCGACGTGGCGAAATGGCTCGAAGCCGTGGCGTGGTCGCTGTGCCAGAAGCCGGATGCAGAACTGGAAAAAACCGCCGACGAGGTAATTGAGCTGGTCGCGGCGGCGCAGTGTGAAGATGGCTACCTCAATACCTACTTTACGGTAAAAGCCCCCGAGGAACGCTGGACGAATCTGGCCGAATGCCACGAGCTGTACTGCGCCGGGCATATGATTGAAGCGGGCGTGGCGTATTTCCAGGGAACCGGAAAACGTCGCCTGCTGGACGTGGTGTGCCGGCTGGCGGACCATATCGACAGCGTGTTTGGACCGGGCGAGACGCAGCTACACGGTTACCCTGGCCACCCGGAAATCGAGCTGGCGCTGATGCGGCTGTACGACATCACGCAGGAGCCGCGCTATCTCAATCTGGTGAAATACTTTATCGAAGAACGCGGCGCGCAGCCTCACTTCTACGATAGCGAATACGAGAAGCGCGGCAAAACGTCTTACTGGAACACCTATGGCCCGGCGTGGATGGTCAAGGACAAAGCCTACAGCCAGGCGCATCAGCCGCTTGCCGAGCAGCAAACGGCCATCGGCCACGCCGTGCGTTTTGTCTACCTGATGGCGGGCATGGCGCACCTGGCGCGCCTGAGTCATGACGAGGGTAAACGGCAGGACTGTCTGCGGCTGTGGAACAACATGGCGCAGCGCCAGCTGTACATTACCGGCGGGATTGGCTCGCAGAGCAGCGGGGAAGCGTTCAGCAGCGATTACGATCTGCCCAACGATACGGTGTACGCCGAAAGCTGCGCCTCAATCGGCCTGATGATGTTTGCCCGCCGGATGCTGGAGATGGAGGCAGAAGGCCACTACGCCGACGTGATGGAGCGCGCGCTGTATAACACGGTGCTGGGCGGGATGGCGCTGGACGGTAAGCATTTCTTTTATGTGAACCCGCTGGAAGTGCACCCGAAAACGCTGGCCTTTAACCATATCTATGACCACGTGAAGCCGGTGCGCCAGCGCTGGTTCGGCTGCGCCTGCTGCCCGCCGAATATCGCCCGCGTACTGACCTCGCTGGGGCACTACATTTATACTGTTCGCCCGGATGCGCTGCTGATTAACCTGTACGTGGGGAACGATGTCGCCATTCCGGTGGGGGATAGCACCCTACAGCTGCGCATTAGCGGTAACTATCCGTGGCAGGAGCAGGTGAAGATCGAAATCACCTCGCTGGTTCCGGTCACCCACACGCTGGCACTCAGGCTGCCGGACTGGTGCGCGGAACCTGCTGTTTCGCTGAATGGCGAAGCCATTACCGGTGAAGCTTCACGCGGATACCTCTACCTCAACCGCCGCTGGCAGGAAGGCGACACCCTGACCCTGACGCTACCGATGCCGGTCCGCCGCGTGTACGGTAACCCCCAGGTGCGCCAGCAGGCGGGTAAAGTCGCGCTCCAGCGCGGACCGCTGGTTTACTGCCTGGAAGAAGCGGATAACGGCGCCAACCTGCATAACCTCTCCCTGCCCCGAGAGAGCGAGTTCCGGGTGTTTGAAGGCAAAGGCATCTTCGCGCACAAGATGCTGATACAGGCAGAGGGGATTGGGTGCCAGGCAAAGGACACGAATGCGCTGTGGCAGTACGACCGCCCGCCGATACAGCGTCAGCCCCAGACGTTGACCTTTATTCCGTGGTTTAGCTGGGCTAACCGGGGAGAAGGGGAAATGCGGATATGGGTGGATGAAGGCTGAATATATTCGGTCTGTTGCTCTCACCCACGGGAGAGGGTGAACGCTATGGCAGCACGCGACGTGCTGCCTCAGCCAGAAACGCACTTCGATTGCTGAACTGAGGATGCTCGCTGACAAAGGAGTCAATCTTCATCAGTAAACGACGAGGCATCGTGATGTTGATACGCTCGGCCCTGCCGTCGAACTGTTTCATATTGATATCCACCAGAAGCCATTGTCCGCCAGTGAAGTCGTCAGGGTGACTTTCCAGGTGCGCTTCCACGTTACCCGGGAGCGGCAATGCTTCATCCATTTCAAACAGCGCTTCGAAGTGCGCTGTGAGCGCCTCACGTGCATCCTGAAATGCGTCATCCAGGGAATCACCTGCAAAAAAACAGCCTGGAACGTCAGGGAAAAAGCCGCTGGCGCTGCCGTCGGTATCAGAATGAATGTAAGCCGGATAAAACATAACTACTCCTGATATCAGTGTTTGATTCCCGCCTGCCGCCATATCTGCGCGAGCGTGCCCGGTTTAATATCCTTTTTAGGATGTGGGACGGTAACCAGTCCTTTCTGCACGGGATGGCGAAACTGATGATGGCTTCCTTTCGTTCTGACACATTTCCAGCCGTGGCCGATCAGAACAGTAATGACATCCGCACTTTTCACATCCCAATCCTTCCATGATTATACACATAATACACACCATCACTACCGGGTTAAATCACATTAGCTCACAAGGAACATCAGTGCAGCGGTGTTTTGACGGAACGGGAAGAAGCATCGAGAAATGAAAAAGGAATACATTGTATTGCAGACAAATATGCAGGCACGATCGTAGGCCGGGCAAGGCAACGCCGCCACCCGGCTTTATCGCATCAGAAACGCCAGGTCAGGCCGGTCATCAGCGCGAAGCTGTCGTCGCGGTCGATCATCGGGCTGTTCTTCACGTCGTCAGGCAGCACGGTATAGACCGCGCTGGCGTTGAGGTACAGCTTCTGGGTTAGCTGATATTTAGCTGCCAGGCCAACGTACGGCGTCCAGCTGTCGCCAGCGGTGTATTGATCCAGACCTGAGCGGCGAGACTCGCTGCCGGATACGCCGTAGTAGTAGTCGTTATAGCTTTCGTCGCTGTAAAAAACACCGACAGAGGGCGTCAGGGTCAGGCGTTCCATCCTGATTGGGCGGAAGTAGGATACCTCGCCCACCACGCCGCCGCTTTCATCCGTGGCATCGCCAGAGACCGCCACTTTCAAAGAACCCCAGCTTTCGTGGCGGTAGTACGCACCGCCGAGGAACGCAGAGGCTTTACGCTCATCAAGCTGCTTCATCTGATGGTCGTCGTTATCGTCCGGATCAAAATGCAGCGGCATCCAGGATGCGGTCAGGCTGAGTTCATTTTTTGCGTCTTTCCACAGGATCCATCCGCCCGTGGTCTGGCGAACATAAAAGCGATCGCCCTCATAGCTAATTAACGGCACCGCGGTGGTATTTTCGTTATAGCCTTTGTAAGGAGACTCATTAAATACGGCCCCCGCGCCAAGTGAAAAGTCACCGGCCATTGCAGAAGATGTTGCAAATAACGTGGCAGCAATCAGTAAATTGTATTTAATAGTCATGTGAAGTAATCCATTTATACGCCAAATAAGCGGGGCGAATAATAATGGTTACAAATTTGCCTGTGCAACGCTGCGGTTTATATAATATTATATATAAAACCATATAGATGGGTGCGCATGATGAATAAATTACAGCTAAAGCCACGCGAATTAAAAATAATCTCCGTCATCGCAGCCACCCACAGCATTGGTGATGCCGCCGCCCTGCTGGGCATGGCGCAGGCCAACGTCAGTAAATATCTCTCGGATTTTGAAACGCGGGTTGGGCTGAAGGTTTTTGAGCGCACGACCCGCCAGCTCGCTCTGACGCAGTTCGGTGAAGCATTACTTCCTTATGTCGACGCCACGCTGGACAAAAATACGCAACTTATTAATTTCATTGCTGATTACAAGCATGAAAAGCGTGGAAAAGTCACGATTTACGCCCCAACGGGCATCGTGACCTATCTCGCGCGCCACGTGATCCACCAGATAAAGGACATCGGGGACATTCGCATTTCCCTGAAAACCTACAACCTGGATCGCAACGAATATTCAGAAGGCGTGTCCTTCCCGGACGACTGCGATATTTTAATTACCTATGCGCAACCTAAAGATGAAAATCTTGTCGCCAGCGTGTTAACGAAATATTCCGTCACGGCATTCGCTACCCAGGAATATTTAAATAAACACCCTTTAACCGGACCTGAAGATTTAATTAATCACTCGTGTATCCTGATCGACTCCATGCTCGTCGATGATGCCAATATCTGGCGTTTTCGCGTACACGGCAGTGAGGATGTGCATGATTATCGGGTGACCGGCAATTATATTTGCGACAATACGCAGACGGCCCTGGAGCTGGCAAGAAATAACCTTGGCATTGTGTTCGCGCCGAAAGAAAGCCTGAAGAAAGAATTAACGCAGGGCACGCTGGTCCCCTGCTTCCCGCACCAGGAAGAGTGGTGGCTCGATCTAACCGCTATCTTCCGCAAACGCGAATACCAGCCCTGGCGCGTACAGTATGTTCTGGATGGCGTACTGAACCGTCTGCGCCAGCAAATTGCTCAGGCCGCCCACGGACGGCCTGAACCGGGGGATTAGAACAGCCCCAGCGGTTTATCGGAGTAGCTGACAAGCAGACATTTCGTCTGCTGGTAGTGCTCCAGCATCATCTTGTGGGTTTCACGCCCGATGCCCGACTGCTTATACCCGCCAAACGCCGCGTGCGCCGGATAGGCGTGGTAGCAGTTGGTCCAGACGCGCCCGGCCTGTATGCCCCTGCCCATTTTATAGGCCAGATTACCGTTACGGCTCCAGACCCCCGCCCCCAGGCCATACGGCGTGTCGTTGGCAATATCCAGCGCCTCCTCCATCGTTTTGAAGGTGGTCACGGCCAGCACCGGTCCGAAAATCTCCTCCTGGAAGACGCGCATGTTGTTCTGTCCGAACAGGATCGTCGGCTCAAGGTAATACCCTTCCTGCAGATCCCCGCCGAGCACCTTACGGCGACCGCCGGTCAGGATATCCGTCCCTTCCTTCTTGCCGATATCAATGTAGTTGAGGATGGTTTCCAGCTGTCCGTGCGAGACCTGCGCGCCCATCTGGGTGACGTTATCGAGCGGATTACCGCTGCGGATAGACTCGACGCGGCGAATGGCCCGCTCCATAAAGCGCTCGTAGATGGACTCCTGCACCAGCGCGCGGCTTGGGCAGGTGCAGACTTCGCCCTGGTTAAAGGCGAACAGCGCAAACCCTTCCAGCGCCTTATCGAAGAAGGCGTCCTCTTCCTCCATCACGTCCGCGAAGAAAATGTTCGGAGACTTCCCGCCCAGCTCCAGCGTCACCGGAATGATGTTTTGCGTGGCGTACTGCATAATCTGCTGGCCCACTTCCGTCGACCCGGTAAACGCCACTTTAGCGATCCGTTTTGAGGTGGCCAGATATTCCCCTATCTCACCGCCCGCGCCGTTCACCACGTTAATAACTCCCGGCGGCAGAAGATCGCCCACAATTTCCATCAGCAGCAGGACCGAGAGCGGGGTTAAACGCGCCGGTTTGAGCACAATGCAGTTCCCGGCGGCCAGCGCGGGCGCCATTTTCCAGCTCGCCATCAGCAGCGGGAAGTTCCACGGAATAATTTGCCCGACGACGCCCAGCGGTTCGTGGAAGTGGTACGCCACGGTATCGCTGTCAACTTCGCTTATTCCGCCCTCCTGCGCGCGAATACAGGAGGCAAAATAGCGGAAGTGGTCGATAGCCAGCGGCACGTCTGCCGCCATCGTTTCCCGAATCGGCTTGCCGTTATCCCAGGTTTCCGCCGTCGCCAGCAGCTCCAGGTTCTGCTCCATGCGGTCGGCGATTTTGAACAAAATGGCGGCGCGATCCTGAACGGAGGTGTTGCCCCATTTATCTTTCGCTTTGTGCGCCGCATCCAGCGCCAAATCGATATCACGCTTGCCGGAGCTGGCAATCTCGCACAGCGGCTGGCCGGTAACGGGCGTCAGGTTGGAATAGTATTCGCCGTCGACGGGGGCCACCCAGTCGCCGCCGATAAAGTTGTCATAGCGAGGCTTCAGCTTGAGGGGAAAACCATACTCGCCGGGCTGGATACGCGAAGAGGGAGGATTGTTTGTCATGACCGTCTCCTTGCTGTTGTTGTACAACAAGGGTAGTCCCGGCTGGCGGTTTTCTCGCCAGTGGGTGACGGGTTTACGAGCCGTATCACGGATTACCGTACTTTACGTTTCGTTTCTGCCACTGAGCCATACTTAACAGTTCAAGAGCTCATAAGGAACGATGCGATGCAGCTATTTATCGGTTTTGACGTAGGCGGAACCCACATCAAGCACGGCGTGATTGATGAAAATGGCAAGGAGCTGACGACGGACGAGTACGATACCCCTGAGGATAAAAATACCTTCAAAAAGAAGTGGAAAGCGGTGGTTGAAGCGTATCAGGACGAAAACGACATCGTCGGTATCGGCGTGAGCTTTCCCGGCCATATTAACCACCACAGCGGCGAAGCGGCTAAAGCGGGCGCGCTCGAGTACCTCGACGGCGAAAACCTGTGCGAACTTTTCGCCGGTCTGACCGACCTTCCCGTCACCGTAGAAAACGACGCCAACTGTGCGGCGCTGGGCGAGCGCTGGCAGGGCGCGGGTAAGGATTACGAGCATTTCGTCTGTATCACCATCGGCACGGGCATCGGTGGCGGGATTGTGATGGAAGGGGATCTCTATCGCGGGTCGCATTACCGCGCCGGTGAATTTGGCGTGCTGCCCGTGGGGGACAAGGGCGAACCGATGCACGAGGTTGCGTCTGCCAGCGGCCTGATGAAAGCCTGCCGCCGCGCGCTGGCCGTATCAGAAGAAGAGATGCCTGACGGCGAGGAGCTGTTTAAACGCATGGAGAGCGATGTGCACCTGCGCGAAGCTATTGAAGCCTGGGCGCATTTTCTCTCGCGCGGCGTTTATAGCGTGATCTCGATGTTCGATCCACAGGCAGTGCTGATTGGCGGCGGGGTAAGCGAGCAGGAGAAAATCTATCTCCTGCTCGATAAGTACCTGCAGCGATTCGAGGAATGGGAAGCGCTCAAGGTGCCCATTCTGCCCTGCGAGCTGGGTAACCAGGCGGGAAGACTGGGCGCGGTATGGCTGGCGAAGCAGAAGCTCGCTCGTAACGCTTAAGGGAACAGCTGCGCGTCGCGAAGCAGATGGTCATTACCCCGGCGACGCGTAAACCCGATACGGTTGAAATATTCCAGGATCTGAATCGCCAGCTTGCGGCCTACGTTCAGCCGATCGCGGAAATCGGCTGCGCAGGTGGAGCCGCGCGCCTGATCCAGTTCGCGGATCAGGTTAGCAAACGCCACAATGCGATCGTTACGGTAATAACGATCTTTCACGATCGCGACTATCAGCCCCTGCTGCGCCGCATGGCGCAATACCTGACGCATCACCTGCTCGTCGGTGTTCGTTTCACGCGCCAGATCGCGAACCCACCACGGCTCATCGCCAAACAGCGAGGCCGCTTTTTGCCAGATTGCCTCCTGCTCTGCGGTGAACCCGGCTTTGTGATCCGGCAGATGCAGCCAGCCGTGATGGCTTTTAATCACCCCGCTTTCGCGCATGTTTTCAATCAGCAGCAGCACCAGCGCATCGTCTTCCGTCGGCAGCGCCATGCGCCGCAGGCGCTCACGACCAGGACCGGGTTCATCCTGATGCTGTTCATGGTAAGTCGCGAGGGTGTTAAGTAACTTACGCTGCCAGTGTGCAGCCACCGGCGCATCGAGCAGGCTGTTGCCGGCCTGAATAAAGCCCGGCTGTTGGGTCAGCTGACGCAACCCTTCGCCGCTCAGCTGGCGCGCCCATGCAAAATCACTCAGGCTCACCGCCCCGCGCTCAAGATGCACCCGCAGCGCGGCGTTATCATCCCGAGCCTGCGCCAGCGCAGCCAGCCATTGCAGGTATTCAGGCTTACGCTTGCCGCGTCGCGGCGGGTTCAGCGTCACCACCCGCGCTCCGGCCAGCGTTTCCCGTGCGGAAATATCCCGCAGCACCAGACGGTCGTTGTCCGCCAGCCAGAGCGGCGCATCAAAAACCAGTTCGGCAAGATCGTTTTCCAGCAGCGACACCCGCCCGGTGATATGGCTGGCCGCGTGGTGAATATGCAGCGGCTGCCATTGGGTCAGCGGCACGTTTGTCTGCAGGGAGACAATGACGCGGTCAGACGGCTCGGGCGGGGCGTCGGCCAGCAGCCAGTCGCCGCGGTTAAGCTGCTCTTTTTCCGCATCCCCGGCAATGTTGAGCGCGATCCGCTGCCCTGCGTGGGCGTGCTCCGCAGGCTGGTTTTGCGCATGCAAGCCGCGCACGCGCATCGGCTTATTAACGCCCGTCAGCCACAGGCTATCGCCCAACTTCACTTCACCGCTCAGCGCCGTACCGGTGACCACCAGACCCGCGCCTTTGACGGTAAACGCCCGGTCAATCGCCAGACGGAAGCGGTGATGGCTGGCGTGTTCGCGCGACGAAAGCTGCTGTAAATGGTGGCGAAGATCGTCGATACCGCGCCCTTCAGTCGCCACGGTGACAAAAAGCGGCGCATCGGCAAAACCATATTCCCGTAGGGTCGCCTGCACCGCTTCGCGCACCTCGCTGATGCGCGCGTCGTCAACGCGATCGGCTTTGGTCAGCGCGACGGTCAGCTGCGGGTTGCCGGTCAGCTGGAGGATCGCCAGATGTTCACGGGTTTGCGCCATCACGCCGTCATCGCACGCCACCACCAGCAGGGCATGGTCGATACCCCCTACGCCCGCCAGCATGTTGGACAGAAACTTTTCATGCCCCGGAACATCAATAAAGCCCAGCACGCGGCCATCGGGCTGGGGCCAGTAGGCATAGCCCAGATCGATGGTCATGCCGCGCTTTTTCTCTTCCGGCAGGCGATCGGCGTTTATGCCGGTAATTGCCTGCAGTAACGTAGTTTTTCCATGGTCGACGTGACCGGCGGTGGCAATAATCATTTCAACAACATCTCCAGAAATCGCTCTTCATCTTCAAGACAGCGCAGATCCAGCCACATGCGGCCGTCGTAAATCCGTCCGATGACCGGCGTCGGCAGGCCGCGCCAGCGCAACGACAGGGCCTCAAGGCGGCTACCGCGCCCATCACGCGGGGTGAAGGTGAGCGCTTCACTCGGCAGCCTGTCCACCGGCAGCGAACCGCTGCCAATCTGCGACTGGCAGGGCTCAATGCGAACGTCAAAATCGGGGTAGTGCGGGGCAACGCGCGGCAGCAGCAGTTCGGCCTGGGCGCGAATCGAGGCGGCATCCCGGCTTAACAGGCGCAGCGTGGGCAGGCGGTCGGCCAGTTTCTCCGGGTGGAGATAGAGCCGCAGCGTCGCGTCCAGCGCGGCAAGGGTCATTTTATCGGCCCGCAGGGCGCGCTTGAGCGGGTGCTGCTGCAGCTGCGCAATCAGCTCGCGCTTGCCGACGATAATCCCGGCCTGCGGCCCGCCCAGCAGTTTGTCGCCGGAAAAGCTGACCAGGCTCACGCCCGCGGCGATCATCTCTTGCGGCATCGGCTCTTTCGGTAACCCGTACTGGCTGAGGTCCACCAGCGAGCCGCTGCCAAGATCGGCAATCACCGGAATATTCAGCTCGCGCCCAATCGCCGCCAGCTCGGCCTCTTCAACCGTTTTGGTGAAGCCTTCAATATGGTAATTGCTGGTGTGGACCTTCATCAGCAGGGCGGTGTTTTCATTCACCGCCGCGCGATAATCATTCGCATGGGTACGGTTAGTCGTACCCACTTCATGCAGCGTGCAGCCCGCCTGGCGCATCACGTCCGGGATGCGAAACGCCCCGCCAATCTCCACCAGCTCGCCGCGGGACACTACCACCTCTCTGCCGCTTGCGGTCGCCGCCAGCATCAGCAGCACCGCCGCCGCGTTGTTATTCACAATGCAGGCATCCTCCGCGCCGGTTAGCTGGCAGAGCAGATCCGCCAGCGCGCGATCGCGATGCCCGCGCCCGGCGCCGTCCAGATCGTACTCCAGCGTCACCGGCGAGCGCATGGCCTGCACGACCGCAGCCACAGCCTCTTCCGCCTGCCGGGCGCGTCCCAGGTTGGTGTGCAGCACGGTCCCCGTCAGGTTAATCACCGGGCGTAACGCGCTTTGCGCCTTCTCGCCCAGCCGATGCTCCACTTCCTGCTCCCACGCCGCGCACCAGTCGGGCAAGGCATTTTCGGCCTGGATATGGCCGCGGGCTTCATCCTGAAGCAGACGCAGCATCTCCACCGTCGCGGTATGGCCGAAGCGCTCAACGGCAGCATGAATGCGGGGATCGCGAAGAAGTCGGTCGGTCGCGGGGATCTGGCTGTACAGCGAATGATGAGTAGTCATGAAAGCGCCTGGCGAGTAAATATCTTCCCCCCTCCCGACGGGAGAGGGAGTTAACATGTGGAGGGATTGTACCGCCTCCGACGCCGAAGTGTTATAACCCGCGTCAAGCCTTTGGCGGTTCTGTACGGGCAAAGCTCTCGCGGCTAAAGAGCGTTTCAGCGAGTTTCACCAGCAGCGGACGGTCCACGCACCAGCCAGGGGACACCCGGCGGAAGTTGAGATAGCCGATGGCGCAGGCGATAGCGATGGTTGCCAGGTTCAGGCTGTCGGTGTGGATCTTGCCCTCCCGGATAAGCTGTTCGCACATATCCAGACTGCGGCTGATTTTTTCCCGCTGGCGCAGCAATTCGTTTTCTGACTGCTGGGCGGCGGGACGCGCCTGCTCGCGTACGGAGATAAGTGCCGCATCCATAATGCCGTCGGCCAGGGCTTCAATTTGCTTCACCGCCAGCGCCGCTTTAGGGTTAGACGGCAGCATTGCCGGGGCAACGCCCAGCAGCTCGATATACTCTGCAATAATGGGGGAATCGAACCAGTATTCGCCCTCGTCCGTTACCAGCGCCGGAACTTTCCCCAGCGGGTTATACTGCGCGACGCCGTTTTCGGCGTTGTAGGGCTGTTCATTGACGAATTCAAATTCAATCCCTTTCTCCAGCAGGAGAATCGAGATTTTTCGCACGAAGGGACTGGTGTAGCTACCGATGAGTTTCATTGCCTGATCCTTGATGCCGGGAAAAAGTCAGTATGGATCAAGCGATGAAAAAAGGGCAGGTATGCGTGTCGCATTCCTGCCCCGGAAGGATTAGTGATCGAGATAGAGGTAGTGCATCCAGCTGGTCATACGCAGCAGCACTTTACGCATCACCGAGACGTGGGCGAAATGATCCGAATAGACCGCCACCTGGGCATAAATACCGTCCGGCAAAGCATCGACGTCGGCGTTAGGCTCCAGCTCAATCAGCGCCTGTACGCCATCCGTACCCGGCGCAACGGTCAGTGCCTGCAATGCGCCCTGTGCCTGATACGACCCGCCCGGCACCACCGGCAGAACGCTGGTGAGCTTACCGGTGAACACCTGGCCCGGCAGCGCGTTAAATACCACTTCCGCTTCATCGCCCGGCTTCAGACGCAGCAGCGAGTTCTGACGGAACTGGGCCACAATCTGACGCTTCTGTTCAGGAATGAAGACCATCACCGGGCGCAGCGGCAGCGCGGCGGCATAGGTTCCCGGACGGATCAGCACTTGGGTGATATAGCCATTGCTCGGCGCGCGCACCACTGTCTGATCGAGATTGTATTTCGCTTCAGCAAGCTGGGCGCGTAACGAGGCAATTTGCGACTGCTCGCCGTTTACCATGCTGTCCAGCTGGCTTTGAATCTGCTTCTGTTCAGCAACGGAGCCTTTCACCATGGCATCCTGCGCCAGATAGTTCTGCCGCGCGTTATCTATATCGCTTTCAGAGAACGGATTCACCTTCGCCTGGCTGCCCTTCAGGTAGCGCTGATAATCTTTATACAGGCGATCGCGTTCAGCGGAGACGCGTGTCGTATTGGCAACCGCTTCCGAAAGCTGCGCTTTCAGATTGTCGATATTGTGCGTCGCGGTCACCAGGTCTGCCTTCAGTCTGTCGACGCGCGCCTGATAGCGGCCCGGATCCAGCTTAAATAACACTTCGCCTTTTTTAATGAGCTGGTTATTTTTATCGGTCACTTCCGTAACCACCCCCGTGACCTGCGGCGTAATCGGAATGGAAATTACCGCTTTTTGCGCCGTAAAGGTATACGGATGGTTATAGTTCATTAGCAGAATAAGTCCGGCAACAATAAACACCCCGCCTAACGTCGCGGTAGCAAGCGTCCACTGGTTTACCGGAATACGGAATATTTTAAAGATTGCCCAGGCAAATGCCACATAGGTCAGAATAATCAACAGATCCATGATTAGCGCTCCAGCGTGTTTTTATCATCAGAGGGCTGAACCGCTGCCAGCTTGTGTTCTAACTCGGCCACGCGTTTGGCCAGTGCGTCCATGCCCGGAACCTCATCAGGCTTAGTGATGTGGTTCTGCATTCCCCAGCCGCGATCTTCCCGGTACAGCGTGGCCCAAATCCACAGGAACGGCCAGATGGCATGGAGCGTAAACAGGCTGATCCAGCCTGCCGTATGAATAGCATCGGCATGGGGATGATTGCGCTTTTTGGCCATATTATAGGGGATGTCATGGATGGCGATGATTCCGTAAAAAAGAACCAGAAATACAAAAATCAACACGCCCAGCGCGAAATAGTTGAGAAACATATTCTCCTCACTTAAACAACGTCAACTCATTACATTAATAAAACAGCACGCAGCCTAATTAATTTATTTTTAAATTTAAAAGGTACGCTGATTATTTCAGAGCCGGGGAGTATCGGTTTTTATAATATCTCCATGCAAGTTTATAAGCGTGTCAAAATATATCCTGAATAATAATATACTCAACCTTACATTATGAGCGTAATTCAGGTTTTAACTTTTCGCCATACAACATATGAAGAGTATTTTTTTAGCTTTACGTGTCACTCCAGGCCATCCTGACGCCGATAGCAGTCGGAGAAATCTGCATAAAAATATTTTGTGAAACCAGTCACAATCCAGAAACAAACTTGCAAAAACAAAATGTGACATCAATCACATAAAGAGGTGGTTTTTGCTCTATTTCTCGCCATCGTATTTTTTTCACCCACCAATTTTGTGATTCAGATCACCCCATTCAGCGCCACACCCCCTAGATTTACGTGACATGTATCACACAAAATTCCGCTGTCTGGACAGTTGAACGATTCAGTGCCAGATTTCACAGCATCAGAACAGGGCCCGGCTACCTCTGCCGCCGCACATTAACGATAAACCTCGGGCCGCAAGCCTAAGCGTAAACATAAGAAGGGGTGTTTTATGTCATCCGATTTCAAGATCAAAGTTCAAAGCTTTGGTCGTTTCCTCAGCAACATGGTGATGCCAAATATCGGCGCGTTTATCGCGTGGGGTATTATCACCGCATTGTTCATTCCGACAGGGTGGTTGCCTAACGAAACGCTGGCGAAACTTGTCGGCCCAATGATTACCTATCTCCTGCCGCTGCTCATCGGTTATACCGGTGGTCGTCTGGTGGGCGGTGACCGTGGTGGCGTCGTGGGTGCCATCACAACCATGGGTGTTATCGTCGGTGCGGATATGCCGATGTTCCTCGGTGCGATGATTGCCGGTCCTCTGGGCGGCTGGGCGATTAAGAAATTCGACGTCTGGGTTGATGGCAAGATCAAATCCGGCTTCGAAATGCTGGTGAACAACTTCTCTGCGGGCATCATCGGGATGATCCTCGCGATTCTGGCGTTCCTCGGTATTGGCCCGGCTGTTGAAGTGCTCTCCAAACTGCTGGCGGCGGGCGTTAACTTCATGGTAGCGCACGACATGCTGCCACTGGCGTCTATCTTCGTTGAACCGGCGAAAATCCTGTTCCTGAACAACGCCATTAACCACGGTATCTTCTCGCCGCTGGGTATTCAGCAGTCTCACGATCTCGGCAAGTCCATCTTCTTCCTGATTGAAGCGAACCCGGGTCCGGGTATGGGCGTTCTGCTGGCGTACATGTTCTTTGGCCGCGGCAGCGCGAAGCAGTCTGCTGGCGGCGCGGCTATCATCCACTTCCTGGGCGGTATCCACGAAATTTACTTCCCGTACGTGCTGATGAACCCACGTCTGATCCTGGCCGTTATCCTCGGCGGTATGACCGGCGTGTTCACCCTGAGCGTGCTGGGCGGCGGTCTGGTCTCCCCTGCTTCTCCGGGCTCTATCCTGGCGGTGCTGGCGATGACGCCGAAAGGCGCGTACTTCGCGAATATCGCGGCGATCTGTGCGGCGATGGCGGTCTCCTTCGTGGTCTCTTCTATCCTGCTGAAAACCAGCAAGGTGAAAGAAGACGACGATATCGAAGCGGCAACCCGTCGTATGCACGACATGAAAGCCGAATCCAAAGGCGCGACCCCGCTGGCGGCTGGCGATGTCTCTAACGACCTGAGCCACGTGCGTAAAATCATCGTTGCCTGCGACGCCGGTATGGGCTCCAGCGCTATGGGTGCAGGTGTGCTGCGTAAGAAAGTGCAGGATGCGGGTTTGACCAATATCTCCGTGACCAACAGCGCGATTAACAACCTGCCGCCGGACGTTGACCTGGTGATCACGCACCGCGATCTGACCGAGCGCGCTATGCGTCAGGTACCGCAGGCACAGCACATCTCGCTGACCAACTTCCTGGACAGCGGCCTGTACACCAGCCTGACCGAACGTCTGGTTGCCGCGCAGCGTCACGAAGACAACGAAGTGAAAGTGCGTACCAGCCTGCAGGACAGCTTTGACGAGAGCAATGCTCACCTGTTTAAGCTGGGCGCGGAGAACATCTTCCTCGGCCGTACCGCGAGCACCAAAGAAGAGGCGATTCGCTTCGCGGGTGAACAGCTGGTGAAAGGCGGCTACGTTCAGCCAGAATACGTTGACGCGATGCTGGAACGTGAAAAACTGACGCCAACCTACCTGGGCGAATCCATCGCGGTTCCGCACGGTACGGTTGAAGCGAAAGACCGCGTGCTGAAAACCGGCGTAGTGTTCTGTCAGTATCCTGATGGCGTGCGCTTCGGTGAAGAAGAGGACGACATCGCCCGTCTGGTGATTGGTATCGCCGCTCGCAATAACGAGCACATTCAGGTGATTACCAGCCTGACCAACGCGCTGGACGACGAGTCCGTCATCGAGCGCCTGGCACAAACTGAAAGCGTTGAAGAAGTTCTGGCCCTGCTCAACAAATAGCAGCGCCTCTTCCCTCTCCCCTTTGGGGAGAGGGCTAGGGTGAGGGGAAAACGTTCCTCACCCCAGCCCTCTCGGGTAAAAACATTGATGAAGGTTAACACTATGAAAGCATTACATTTTGGCGCAGGTAATATCGGTCGTGGTTTTATCGGTAAACTGCTGGCAGACGCGGGCATTACTCTGACATTCGCCGATGTGAATCAGGTGGTTCTGGATGCCCTGAATGCCCGTCATAGCTATCAGGTTCATGTGGTGGGTGAAAACGAGCAGGTTGAAACGGTCTCTGGCGTCAACGCGGTCAGCAGCATCGGCGACGACGTGATTGACCTGATCGCCAGCGTTGATCTGGTGACCACCGCCGTGGGTCCGGTGGTGCTTGAGCGTATTGCTCCTGCGGTCGCGAAAGGCCTGGCTAAACGCAAAGCGCAGGGCAACGACGCTCCGCTGAACATCATCGCCTGCGAAAACATGGTGCGCGGCACCTCGCAGCTGAAAGGACACGTTATGGCGGCCGTGGCTGACGAAGATAAAGCCTGGGTTGAAGCGCACGTCGGTTTTGTCGATTCCGCCGTGGACCGCATCGTTCCGCCGTCTGAATCCGCCACCAACGATCCGCTGGAAGTCACTGTTGAAACCTTCAGCGAGTGGATCGTCGATAAAACCCAGTTTAAGGGCGCGCTGCCGACCATTCCGGGAATGGAATTAACCGATAACCTGATGGCATTTGTCGAACGCAAACTCTTCACGCTGAACACCGGGCATGCTATAACCGCGTACCTCGGAAAATTGGCCGGTCATCAGACCATTCGTGACGCGATCCTCGATGAGCAGATCCGCGCGGTGGTAAAAGGGGCGATGGAAGAGAGCGGCGCGGTGCTGATCAAACGCTACGGTTTTGATGCTGATAAACACGCAGCATACATCCAGAAAATCCTCGGTCGTTTTGAAAACCCGTATCTGAAAGATGACGTTGAGCGCGTGGGCCGTCAGCCGCTGCGTAAGCTCAGCGCGGGCGACCGCCTGATTAAGCCGCTGCTCGGCACGCTGGAATACGGCCTGCCGCACGCCAACCTGGTGAAAGGAATTGCCGCCGCGATGCACTACCGCAGCGAGCAGGACCCGCAGGCGATTGAGCTGGCTCAGCTGATTGATGACAAAGGCGCGCAGGCTGCGCTGGCGCAGATTTCCGGTCTGGACGCCAGCAGCGACGTGGTTGCGGAGGCGGTTAACGCATACAACGCAACCAAATGATGCAGAATCCGGCGCAGGTTAGCCTGCGCCCGAATAACAGATTGTCAGATATGCAGGCAATAATGGAACAAACCCAGGCCTTTGAAAATCGTGTGCTTGAGCGTCTGAATGCTGGCAAAACCGTACGAAGCTTCCTGATTGCCGCCGTCGAATTACTGACCGAGGCGGTGAACATTCTGGTGCTTCAGGTGTTTCGCAAAGACGACTACGCGGTAAAGTACGCTGTAGAACCGTTACTGGACGGAGACGGACCGCTGGGCGATCTGTCGGTGCGCCTGAAGCTGATTTATGGTCTTGGCGTGCTGAACCGGCAAGAGTATGAAGATGCGGAGCTGTTAATGGCGCTGCGCGAAGAGCTCAATCATGACGGTAATGAGTACACCTTTACCGATGATGAGATTCTGGGGCCTTTCGGCGAACTGCACTGCGTAACCGCCCTGCCCCCTGCTCCCCATTTTGATAATAGCGACCCTGAACTGTACGCGATGCAAAAGCTGCGCTATCAACAGGTTGTCCGTTCCACTATGGTCCTTTCCCTGACTGAGCTGATTTCTAAAATCAGCTTAAAAAAAGCGTTTCAGAAGTAAGCCCGTTCACATTGGTGTATCCTTCCCTCTAAATTCCCCGTTTTCAGAGTCATTTGTCATGAAAGAAGTCGAAAAGAACGAAATTAAGCGCCTGAGCGACCGCCTGGATCTGATCCGTCATCAGATGGCTGGCCTGTCACTGGTCGATTCCGCCGAGAAGTACGCCGAGCTGGAAAAAGAGTCCGCGAAGCTGGAAGCTGAAATCGAGCGCCTGCGCGAAGTGAAAGGCCAGAAGCTGAGCAAAGAAGCGCAGAAGCTGATGGGCATGCCGCACCGCCGCGCGATCACCAAAAAAGAGCAGGCCGACATGGGCAAGCTGAAGAAAAGCGTCCGTGGCCTGGTGGTGGTGCACCCGATGACCGAGCTTGGCCGCGAGATGGGCCTGAAAGAGATGACGGGTTTTTGTAAGACGGCTTTTTAACTATTCTTCCCCTCACCCTA
This sequence comes from Enterobacter sp. 168J2, assembly GCF_034107265.1. Classification (NCBI taxonomy): domain Bacteria; kingdom Pseudomonadati; phylum Pseudomonadota; class Gammaproteobacteria; order Enterobacterales; family Enterobacteriaceae; genus Enterobacter; species Enterobacter sp. 168J2. The sequence continues at coordinate 65,304 of NZ_JAWNEB010000008.1, forward strand.
ACCCTCTCCCCAAAGGGGCGAGGGGACTGTACGGTGCGGTTTTCTCCCTCTGGGAGAGGGCTGGGGTGAGGGATTCAGGCCCCACCAGCTTAAAATTGGCCCAACCAATCCCCGTTTTCTTCCTTCCCCGGTTCACAATTTCATTATTTCCGCTCACAAAACCATTGCCACCTCATAACATCTGGTTAACCATTCATTGTCATTAACCCTACAACACAATATTGGCAGGACCACTTTTACACAGTTTGTGACGCAGAGTTGAGCGGAGACTCACCCGCAGCACAGGCTGTCTGGTCCCCAGGAGACCTGCATGAGCCTCTGGCAACAAAACTACGACCCGGCCGGAAATATCTGGCTGTCGAGCCTGATCGCATCGCTTCCGATCCTGTTCTTCTTCTTTGCGCTGATTAAGCTCAAGCTGAAGGGCTACCTCGCCGCGACGTATACCGTTGCCATCGCCCTGCTGGTGGCGCTGTTCTTCTACAAAATGCCGGTCGACCGCGCGCTGGCCTCCGTTGTCTACGGCTTCTTCTACGGCCTGTGGCCGATTGCGTGGATCATCATCGCCGCGGTCTTTGTCTATAAAATCTCGGTAAAGACCGGGCAGTTCGACATCATTCGTTCGTCGATTCTCTCCATCACCCCGGACCAGCGCCTGCAGATGCTGATAGTCGGCTTCTCCTTCGGCGCGTTCCTCGAAGGTGCGGCAGGCTTTGGCGCACCGGTGGCGATCACCGCTGCGCTGCTGGTGGGTCTGGGCTTTAACCCGCTGTATGCCGCGGGCCTGTGCCTGATTGTGAACACCGCGCCGGTAGCCTTTGGCGCGATGGGGATCCCGATTCTGGTGGCCGGACAGGTGACCGGGCTGGACAGCTTTGAGATCGGCCAGATGGTAGGCCGCCAGCTGCCGTTCCTGACCATTATCGTCCTGTTCTGGATCATGGCGATTATGGACGGCTGGCGCGGCGTGAAGGAGACCTGGCCTGCGGTGATGGTGGCAGGCGGTTCGTTCGCCATTGCCCAGTACCTCAGCTCGAACTTCCTCGGCCCGGAACTGCCGGACATTATCTCTTCGCTGGTGTCGCTGATTTGTCTGACGCTGTTCCTGAAACGCTGGCAGCCGGTGCGCATCTTCCGCTTTGCCGACATGGGCGCGTCGCACGTGGATCAGACCCTCGCCCGCACGGGCTATACCGCAGGACAGATCGTCCGCGCCTGGTCGCCGTTCCTGTTCCTGACCGCCACCGTGACGCTGTGGAGCATTCCGCCGTTTAAAGCCCTGTTCGCTCCGGGCGGCGCGCTGTACGACATGGTGATTAACATCTCCGTGCCGTTCCTCGACAAGATGGTTGCCCGTATGCCGCCGGTAGTGCACGACGCCACCCCGTATGCGGCAGTGTTTAAGTTTGACTGGTTCTCCGCCACCGGCACGGCGATTCTGTTTGCGGCACTCCTTTCCGTGGTGTGGCTGCGCATGAAGCCTGCCGCAGCGGTACAGACTTTTGCGGCGACGATTAAAGAGCTGATGCTGCCGATCTACTCCATCGGCATGGTGCTGGCGTTCGCGTTTATCTCGAACTACTCCGGCCTGTCGTCGACGCTGGCGTTAGCGCTGGCCCACACCGGACACGCGTTCACCTTCTTCTCGCCGTTCCTCGGCTGGCTGGGGGTGTTCCTGACCGGTTCAGATACCTCGTCTAACGCCCTGTTTGCCGCCCTGCAGGCAACGGCGGCGCAGCAGATTGGCGTGTCGGACGTGCTGCTGGTGGCCGCGAACACCACCGGCGGCGTGACCGGCAAAATGATCTCCCCGCAGTCCATCGCCATTGCCTGTGCCGCGGTGGGACTGGTGGGCAAAGAGTCGGACCTGTTCCGCTTTACCGTTAAACACAGCCTGATATTCACCTGCATGGTGGGCGTGATCACCACCCTGCAGGCCTATGTCTTAACCTGGATGATCCCATGATAGTGATGCCCAGACGCCTGTCCGACGAGATTGCCTCTCGCGTGCGGGCGCTGATTGAAGAACAACAGCTGGAAGCGGGCATGAAATTGCCCGCCGAGCGCCAGCTTGCCGCCCAGCTTGGCGTATCGCGTAACTCATTGCGCGAGGCGCTCGCGACGCTGGTCAGCGAAGGCGTGCTGGTGAGCCGTCGCGGCGGCGGCACCTTTGTGCGCTGGCAGCATGACGACTGGTCCGAGCAAAACATCGTTCAGCCGCTGAAAACGCTGATGGAAAACGACCCGGACTACAGCTTCGACATTCTTGAAGCGCGTCACGCCATCGAAACCAGTACCGCGTGGCACGCGGCGATGCGGGCAACCGAAGCCGACAAAGAGAAGCTCAAAGCCTGTTTTGAGGCCACGCAAAGCAGCGACCCGGACATCGCCTCCCAGGCGGACGTCCGCTTTCACCTGGCAATCGCCGAGGCCTCGCACAACGTGGTGCTGCTCCAGACCATGCGCGGGTTCTTCGACCTGCTGCAATCCTCCGTGAAGCAGAGCCGCCAGCGCATGTATCTGGTCCCGCCGGTCTTTGCCCAGCTGACCGAACAGCACGAGGCGGTGCTCAACGCCATTCTGGCCGGCGATGCCGAAGCCGCGCGCAAGGCGATGATGGCGCATCTCGGCTTCGTGCACACCACCATTAAACGATTCGATGAAGACCAGGCCCGACAGGCGCGTATTACCCGTCTGCCTGGCGACAGTGATATTTCCAGGGAGAACAAAGCATGATTATTTCAGCAGCCAGTGACTACCGCGCCGCGGCGCAGCGCATTTTGCCGCCGTTCCTGTTCCACTACATCGACGGTGGGGCGTATGCCGAATACACCCTGCGCCGCAACGTGGAGGATCTGTCTGAAGTGGCCCTGCGCCAGCGCGTGCTGAAGAATATGTCTGACCTGAGCCTTGAAACAAAGCTGTTCAACGAAACGCTCTCCATGCCCGTCGCGCTCGCGCCTGTCGGCTTATGCGGCATGTATGCCCGCCGTGGCGAAGTGCAGGCCGCCGCCGCTGCGGATGCCAAAGGCATTCCGTTTACGCTTTCTACCGTCTCAGTCTGCCCGATTGAAGAGGTCGCCCCGACCATCAAGCGCCCGATGTGGTTCCAGCTTTACGTCCTGCGCGATCGCGGCTTTATGCGTAACGCCCTTGAGCGCGCCAAAGCGGCGGGCTGCTCCACGCTGGTCTTTACCGTCGATATGCCCACACCCGGCGCGCGCTACCGCGATGCCCACTCCGGCATGAGCGGCCCGAATGCCGCCCTGCGCCGCTACTGGCAGGCAGTTACGCATCCGCAGTGGGCGTGGGACGTCGGCCTGAACGGTCGTCCGCACGATCTGGGGAATATCTCGGCATACCTCGGTAAACCCACCGGGCTGGAAGATTACATCGGCTGGCTGGCGAACAACTTCGATCCGTCAATCTCGTGGAAAGACCTGGAGTGGATCCGCGAATTCTGGGACGGCCCGATGGTGATCAAAGGGATCCTTGACCCGGAAGATGCCCGCGACGCGGTGCGCTTCGGCGCGGACGGGATTGTGGTCTCTAACCACGGTGGACGTCAGCTCGACGGCGTGCTCTCCTCTGCCCGCGCGCTGCCGGCCATTGCCGATGCGGTGAAAGGGGATATTGCGATTCTGGCCGACAGCGGCATCCGCAACGGGCTGGACGTGGTGCGCATGATTGCCCTGGGCGCAGACAGCGTGCTGCTGGGCCGCGCGTACCTTTACGCGCTGGCCACCAGCGGCCAGGCTGGCGTGGCAAACCTGCTGAGCCTGATCGAGAAAGAGATGAAGGTGGCGATGACCCTGACCGGCGCGAAAACGATCGGTGAAATCAGCAAGGATTCGCTGGTGCAGGAGCTGAGCAAGCTGCCTGCGGCGCTGGCCCCCCTTTCGCAGGGAAACGCGGCCTGACTTTCATCTGTAACTATTTTTCTCCTGCGCCCGACTTCCCCCTCGGGCGCTTTTTTTGTCGAAAATAACACCTGCGTAACATTCTGGATAAGAAAATTTGACACACCCCTCCGGTTAGCAATTGTATAGACAAGCAAATACAAGAGCACAAAAACAACATCACATCAGAGAGGAGCATATGGCCTATTCAGGTAAGGTGGATATTCAGCAGGTAATCGACGAGAGTCCCTTTTCAGGGTTTCACTGGCTTCTTATCGTGCTGGGCTTTCTGGTTCTGGCGATCGATGGTTTTGATACCGCAGCAATGGGCTACATCGCGCCTACGCTGTCGGCAGAATGGGGGATACACAAACAGGATCTGGGCCCGGTGCTGAGCGCGGCGCTGCTGGGGCTGTCGCTGGGTGCCCTGATTGCAGGCCCGGTATCGGACCGGATGGGGCGCAAGCGCGTGCTGGTCTTTTCGTGCCTGTTCTTCGGCCTGGCGAGCCTGGGGACGGCCTGGGCGCAAAGCCTGAATACCCTTACGCTGTGGCGCTTTCTGACGGGCCTCGGGCTCGGTGCCGCGATGCCAAACGCCATCACGCTGATTTCGGAGTTCGCCCCCCAGCGCTGCCGCGCCATGGCGATTAATACCATGTACTGCGGCTTCCCTCTGGGCGCGGCGGGCGGCGGCGCGATCTCTTCCTGGCTTATTCCCCACCACGGCTGGCGAAGCGTGCTGCTGACCGGCGCGATTGCCCCGCTGATTTTAACCGTGCTGCTGGCGCTGCTGCTGCCGGAATCGGTGAAGTTTCTGGTGCAGCGCGGGAAGGACGTTATGCAGGTCCGCCGTATCGCCAGCCGGTTCAGCCGCAGCACGCTGGAGAGCGTCACGGGCTTTTTCCTGGCGGAAGAGAAAGTCGCGTCTAAAAAAGGGAGCGTGGGACAGCTGTTTTCCATGCCCTGGCTGCCCGGCACCCTGATGCTGTGGGTGACCTATTTTATGGGGCTGGTGATTTACTACGTCCTGCTTAGCTGGATGCCGACGCTGATGCAGGGGATGGGGTATGCCCTGGCGGAATCCGCCTGGCTCACCTCGCTGTTCACCTTCGGCGGCACCGCAGGCATTCTGCTCGCGGGCTGGATGATGGACCGCTGGGAAGCGCACAAGGTGGTCGCAGGGGGATTTGTCCTGACGATGGGACTGATCCTGTTACTCGGCCTTGAGCATAACCATATCGCCCTGTTTGGCGGGCTGATTTTCCTGATGGGGATCGCGATGAACGGCGCGCAGTCGGGCATGCAGACCCTGGCGGCCACCTTTTACCCTACCGAGTGCCGCGCGACGGGCATCGCCTGGATGCAGGGGATCGGCCGCTTTGGCGGGGTGGCGGGCACTATGACCAGCGCCCAGCTTCTTTCTATGCAGTGGCAGGCAGACAGTATTTTAATGATCCTCAGCGTGCCCGCCCTGGTGGCCGCGGCGGCAACCGTCTACAAAATGCTGTATAGCCGCTCGCAGGAACCCGGCGTCGCGTAGTTCCTCTCTTTTCTGCTATTCTGCCCCCGCAATTAAGGGGGCAGCATGCTTAACATCGTTTTATTCGAACCAGAAATTCCGCCGAACACCGGCAATATCATCCGCCTGTGCGCCAACACCGGTTTTCGCCTGCACATCATTGAGCCGATGGGCTTTACGTGGGACGACAAACGCCTGCGCCGCGCGGGGCTGGATTACCATGAATTTACCGCCGTGGTTCGCCATCACGATTACGCCGCGTTTCTGGAAGCAGAGAAGCCGCAGCGCATGTTCGCCCTGACCACCAAAGGCACGCCAGCGCACAGCGCAGTGAGCTATCAGGAGGGTGACTATCTAATGTTTGGCCCGGAAACCCGCGGCCTGCCGGCCACGATCCTGGATGCCCTGCCCGCTGAGCAGAAGATCCGTATTCCGATGATGCCGGACAGCCGCAGCATGAACCTGTCGAACGCGGTGTCGGTGGTGGTGTATGAAGCCTGGCGCCAGCTGGGTTATCCCGGCGCCATTCTCAGAAGTTAAATGCCGTCACCATACTCGAAGGTATGGTGAATGCCGTTGAAGTGCTGGTCCATATCCATCGACGGCTTATCGCTGTCTGGCTTACCAACGATGCGCGCCGGTACGCCAGCGGCGGTGGTGTGCGGCGGTACGGGCTGGAGCACAACCGACCCCGCGCCAATCTTCGCGCCGCGCCCGACTTCGATATTGCCGAGAATTTTAGCCCCCGCGCCAATCATCACCCCTTCACGAATTTTCGGGTGGCGATCGCCGCTGGTTTTACCGGTACCGCCCAGGGTAACCGACTGCAGGATCGAGACGTCATCTTCAATCACCGCCGTTTCACCCACCACGATGCCGGTGGCGTGGTCGAGCATGATTCCGCGGCCAATCTTCGCCGCCGGGTGAATATCGACCTGGAACGTCACGGAGACCTGGTTTTGCAGGAAAATCGCCAGCGCGCGGCGGCCTTCATTCCATAACCAGTGGCCGATGCGGTACGCCTGCAGGGCGTGGAAGCCTTTCAGGTACAGCAGCGGCGTAGAGTATTTATCCACCGCCGGGTCACGCGTGCGCACGGCCTGGATATCACAGGCGGCAGAGGCGATCATTTCCGGGTCTGCGGCGTAAGCCTCTTCCACCACTTCACGAATGGCGATAGCAGGCATGATGGAGGAAGCGAGCTTGTTGGCGAGCATGTAGCTCAGCGCGCTGCCGAGATTTTCGTGCTTGAGTAACGTCGCGTGGTAAAAACTGGCCAGCATCGGCTCACAGTCGGCCAGCGCCCGGGCTTCGGCTTTAATATTATTCCAGACGATATCCAGTTCTTCACACGGCATTGCTAACTCCAGACGATAGTATAATGACCAGCCAGTTCTGCGCTGGCTGGGTCATTCAGGTGACAACGGTTCCGACTAGTTACTGCTGCGCTCGTCCTTGCGCGCACGACCTAATAAGGTCAATGCTGCCTCGCGCGCATTTTTTCCGCAATACAATACCTGATAAATTTCCTCGGTTATTGGCATTTCGACACCAAACCGGTGCGCCAACTCGCGAACTTCTTTGGTATTGCGGTAGCCTTCCACCACCTGTCCAATCTTCTCCTGCGCGCTTTTTACATCGCTGCCCTGTCCGAGCATCATGCCAAAGCGGCGGTTACGAGACTGGTTGTCGGTACAGGTCAGCACCAGGTCGCCCAGACCCGCCATCCCCATAAAGGTGGCCGGATCGGCGCCCAGCGCTTCGCCCAGACGGGACATCTCGGTTAAGCCGCGGGTAATCAACGCCGTACGCGCGTTGGCGCCAAAGCCAATACCGTCAGACATCCCGGCACCGATGGCAATCACGTTCTTCACCGCGCCGCCCAGCTGCACGCCGATGAAATCGGGGTTGCTGTAGACGCGGAAGCTCTTGCCGCAGTGCAGCAGTTGCTGGAGATCGTCGGAGAAGACCTGGTCAGTGGATGCCAGCGAGATCGCCGTCGGCAGGCCCGCAGCCAGCTCTTTGGCAAACGTTGGGCCGGAGATAACCGCCAGCGGGATCTCATCGCCCAGCGCTTCGCGGGCAACGTCCTGCAGCAGGCGTCCGGTTTCCGCTTCCAGCCCTTTGGTCGCCCAGACGATACGCGCATCCGGGCGCATCAGCGGCTTGATCTGATTCAGCACGTCGCCAAAGACATGGCTCGGCACCACAATCAAAATGTTGCGGCTGGCCGCCAGCGCGGTCGAAAGATCGCTTTCCAGGTGCAGGGTGTCAGGGAACGGAACGTCCGGGAGAAACGCCACATTGCAACGGTCATGCTGCAGCGTGGCAATATGTTTTGGATCGTGGCCCCACAGGACCACGTCGTGACCATTTCTTGCCAGCGTGATGGCAAGAGCGGTGCCGTATGAGCCGGCACCGATCACAGTCATTGACGCATTAACAGTGCTCATCAGGCATCCTGATGTTGTTCGGCACCTTCGCCAGCCTGCTGCTGCAGATAGTTCATGAACAGCGCATCAAAGTTCACTGGCGCAAGGTTCAGTTGCGGGAATGTACCGCGAGAAACCAGGCTGGTGATGCATTCACGGGCATACGGGAACAGGATGTTCGGGCAGTATGCACCCAGGCAATGCGCCATCTGGTTGCCTTCGATGCCGCCGATGGAGAAGATACCGCCCTGCTGTACTTCGCACAGGAATGCAGTTTCTTCGCCCAGAGAGGCGGTCACGGTCACACGCAGTACGACTTCATACACGTCATCCGCCAGCTGGGTGGATGCGGTATCCAGATCAAGTTTAACCTCTGGCTGCCAGTCTTTCTGGAAAACGTGCGGCGCATTTGGCGCTTCGAAAGAGACATCCTTGGTGTAGATACGCTGGATCTGGAAAGTCATTTCGGTGTTGTTTTGTTCTGACATGGAAATACCCTTTTTAATTGTCCTAAAGTCTCTTAGCTCAGCAGCGGATCGAGTCCACCACGGGCGTCGAGCGCATACAAGTCATCACAGCCGCCAATGTGCTGCGCATCAATAAAAATCTGCGGAACCGTCGTACGACCACTACGTTGGATCATCTCTTCGCGTTTAATCGCGTCACCGTCGATCGGCAGTTCCTTGAACGTGACGCCTTTGCTGCTCAGCAGCGCTTTCGCACGGTGGCAGAACGGGCACGTCGCTTTGGTGTAGATCTCAATATTGGCCATGACTGAACTCCTTATTTACCGCGAACCAAAGGAAGATTTTCCCCGCTCCAGCCGGAAATCCCTTCTTTCAGTACCGTTACGTTTTCGAAGCCCGCTTTATAAAGCGCGCTGGCAGATTCCTGCGCCTGCATACCGGTCGCATCCACAACGATAATGGGCTGGGCTTTGTGTTTCTCAAGCTCACCAACGTTGTTGGCTTTGATTTCAGCTGGCAACAGGTTGATTGCGCCGGCAATGTGACCTTTACGGAAATCGTCACGCTGACGCAGATCGACAACGACGGCATCTTCTTTGTTAATCAGACGCGTCGCTTCACCACGGGTGATAACCTTAATCTTAGACGTCAGGCTCTTAAATGTGGTGAACAGCACAGCAGCCAGCAGGCCAATCCACGCGATGCTCAGTACCGGATGGCGGCTAACGAATTGCATAATTTCTTGCATGGAGGGTAACTACTCCCGACTAAGTGATAAAAAAAACCAGGACAGGAGTATACCTGTGCGTTCTGGCAAATACAGCCAGCGACCATAACCTAATCCATTTTCTGCGGCATGCCACCTAAAAAAATGCTTCAAAATGGTCCGGTCAGCATCTTGCCCCCGCGCTTTCTTTGATCTTCTGCGGCTATTTGATCGATTCAGCTGTAGTAAAATTACGCAAATTTTGACTCTTGAGCATGAGGTTGTTGCAATGTCGGTTTCTAAAAAAACTATGGTACTGGTGATTCTGGATGGCTATGGCTACCGTGAAGACAGCCAGGATAACGCTATTTTCAACGCAAAAACCCCGGTCATGGATGCACTGTGGGCAAAACGTCCGCATACCCTGATTGACGCATCCGGTCTGGAAGTGGGTCTGCCGGATCGCCAGATGGGCAACTCCGAAGTCGGCCACGTTAACCTGGGCGCAGGCCGTATCGTGTATCAGGATCTGACCCGTCTGGACGTCGAAATCAAAGAACGCACCTTCTTCGCGAACCCGGTTCTCTGCGGCGCTGTAGACAAAGCCGTTGCGGCAGGTAAAGCGGTGCACATCATGGGTCTGCTCTCCGCGGGCGGCGTGCACAGCCACGAAGATCACATCATGGCGATGGTTGAGCTGGCCGCTGAACGCGGTGCGGAAAAAATCTACCTGCACGCCTTCCTGGACGGTCGCGATACGCCGCCGCGCAGCGCAAAAGGCTCTTTGCAAGCCTTCGAAGACAAATTCGCCGCGCTGGGCAAAGGCCGCGTGGCCTCCATCATTGGCCGTTACTACGCTATGGACCGCGACAACCGCTGGGATCGCGTTGAACAGGCCTATGATCTGATGACCCTGGCAAAAGGGGAATTCCAGTTCGCGACCGCCGTTGAAGCCCTGGAAGCCGCTTACGCGCGTGATGAAAACGATGAATTCGTGAAAGCGAGCGTGATCCGCGCTGAAGGCCAGGCTGATGCCGCCATGAAAGATGGCGATGCGCTGATCTTCATGAACTTCCGCGCTGACCGCGCGCGCGAAATCACCCGTGCGTTCGTGAATAGCGATTTCGACGGTTTCGCCCGTAAAAAAGTGGTGAACATCGACTTCATCCAGCTGACCGAATACGCGGCAGACATCAACGCGCCTTGCGCTTACCCACCTGCCTCGCTGGCCAATACCTTCGGCGAGTGGATGGCGAAGAACGACAAAACCCAGCTGCGTATCTCCGAAACGGAGAAGTATGCGCACGTGACCTTCTTCTTTAACGGCGGCGTTGAAGAGCCGTTCAAAGGCGAAGAGCGCATTCTGATCAACTCGCCGAAAGTGGCGACTTACGATCTGCAGCCAGAAATGAGCTCTGCAGAATTGACTGAAAAACTGGTCGCGGCCATCGAAAGCGGCAAGTACGACACCATCATCTGTAACTATCCGAACGGCGACATGGTCGGCCATACCGGCGTGATGGAAGCGGCAGTGAAGGCGGTTGAAGCGCTGGACCACTGCGTTGAGCAGGTTGCGAAAGCGGTTGAGTCCGTTGGCGGCCAGCTGCTGATCACCGCTGACCACGGTAACGCCGAGCAGATGCGCGACCCGGCGACCGGTCAGGCGCACACCGCCCATACCAACCTGCCGGTTCCGCTGATTTATGTGGGTGATAAATCACTGAAAGCAGTGGAAGGCGGCAAGCTTTCCGACATCGCGCCAACCATGTTGTCGCTGATGGGTATGCCGATCCCTGAAGAGATGACTGGTAAGCCGCTGTTCATCGTGGAATAATCGCTCCCCATGAGGGGAAAGGCGATTTTTTCAATCACATGGGTCGTGAAGCCGCTTAGGTTATCAGTCAGACCTCTGCTTTGCGCCAGCGCACTCAGCGCTGGCGTATTGCTGTGCGCCGCATCCGCCCACGCGGATGACCGCGACCAGCTTAAATCCATTCAGGCCGATATCGCCGCCAAAGAGCGTGCGGTACGCCAGCAGCAACAGCAGCGCGCCACCCTGCTCGCCCAGCTTAAGCAGCAGGAAGAGGCCATCTCCGCTGCCGCACGTAAGCTCCGTGAAACGCAAAACACCCTCACCCAGTTGAACAAACAGATCGACGAGATGAACGCGTCGATTGCCAAACTGGAGCGCCAGCGTGATGCGCAGGAGCGCAACCTCGCGGCTCAGCTCGATGCCGCATTCCGCCAGGGTGAACATACCGGACTCCAGCTGATCCTCAGCGGTGAAGAGAGCCAGCGCGGCCAGCGCCTGCAGGCCTATTTCGGCTATCTGAACCAGGCGCGTCAGGAGACGATCGCGCAGCTGAAGCAGACGCGTGAAGAGGTCTCCACCCAAAAAGCGGAGCTGGAAGAGAAGCAGAGCCAGCAGCAGACGTTGCTCTACGAACAAAAAGCGCAGCAGGCAAAACTCGAGCAGGCCCGTAACGAGCGCAAGAAAACGCTGTCCGGTCTTGAGTCCTCCATTCAGGCAGGACAGAGCCAGCTGAGCGAAATGCGCGCCAACGAATCAAAACTGCGCAACAGCATTGCCCGTGCGGAAGCCGCAGCGAAGGCGCGCGCTGAAAAAGAGGCCCGCGAGGCGCAGGCGGTTCGCGACAAGCAGCAGGAAGCCTCCCGCAAAGGGACCACCTACAAGCCAAGCGAAAGCGAACGTTCCCTGATGTCGCGTACCGGCGGTCTGGGCTCCCCTCGCGGCCAGGCCTACTGGCCCGTTCGCGGCACTATTCTGCATCGCTATGGCGAACAGCTGCAGGGTGAGCTACGTTGGAAAGGGATCGTTATCGGTGCGTCTGAAGGTAGCGAAGTGAAAGCCATCGCCGATGGCCGCGTTATTCTGGCCGACTGGCTGCAGGGTTACGGGCTTGTGGTAGTGGTCGAACACGGTAAAGGCGACATGAGTCTTTACGGCTACAACCAGAGCGCGCTGGTCAGCGTCGGCACCCAGGTGCGCGCCGGCCAACCCATCGCCCTTGTGGGCAGCAGTGGCGGTCAGGGCCGCCCGTCACTCTATTTCGAAATTCGTCGTCAGGGTCAGGCGGTCAATCCACAGCCGTGGTTGGGAAGATAAGTTTTGCTTCAGTTTCGTCAAATGGTTCTCTCCGTCGTCAGCGCGCTGGCGCTGGCTGCACCGGTATATGCAGGCAAACTCGCGATTGTGATTGATGACTTCGGTTATCGTCCACACTATGAAAATCAGGTGCTGGCGATGCCGTCAGCCATCTCCGTCGCCGTCCTGCCGAATGCGCCACACGCGCATGAGATGGCAACCAAAGCCCACAATAGCGGTCATCAGGTGCTCATCCATCTGCCGATGGCACCGCTCAGCAAGCAGCCGCTGGAAAAAGATACCCTGCGCCCGGATATGAGCAGCGATGAGATCGAGCGCATCATCCGCGACGCCTACAACAAAGTGCCGTATGCCGTGGGTCTGAACAACCATATGGGCAGCGCGATGACCTCCAGCCTGTACGGTATGCTGAAAGTGATGCAGGCGCTGGAGCGTTACAATCTCTATTTCCTCGACAGTATGACCATCGGCAACAGCCAGGCGATGCGTGCCGCTCAGGGTACGGGTGTAAAGGTCATTAAGCGTAAAGTCTTCCTGGACGACTCCCAAAACGCAGCGGATATCCGCGTACAGTTTAACCGCGCGGTAGCGCTGGCGCGTCGTAACGGTTCGGCCATTGCCATCGGGCACCCGCATCCGTCTACCGTTCGCGTTTTACAGCAAATGCTGCCGACCTTACCCGCCGATATCACGCTGGTACGCCCGAGCGATCTGCTTAATGAACCGCAGGTGGACACGTCTCGTCCGGGTAGCGCACAACCTCCCACCACGCAGCCGCGCAATCCGTTCCGCGGCGTGAAGAACTGCACGCTGAAAAAACCGCCTGAACCGGTGCCTGCAACCCGCTTCTTCGCGGTCATCAGCGAAAGCGTGAGCCAGAGTACGCTGGTGCAATACTTCCAGCACCAGTGGCAGGGATGGGGTAAAAAAGTCTCAGCGAACCAGTCCCAGTGACGGGCGATTAAGGTAGAACAATGCCGCAACGATACAAAATTCTGCTCCTCGATACCGGTAAAGAGTGGGGAGGAGGCACCAACAGCATGCTCGAACTTCTGAAGCGCATTAACCGCGAGAAGTTCGATATTACCTGTTGTTTTTACAGCGACTACAGCCGGGCCGAAGGGCAAACCATCGGCCAGGTGCTGAACGGCATTGGTATTCCTTTAATTGTGATTCCCCAGCATAAACAGCCTGCATGGGCGAAAATCGCAAAAGAGCTGGGTCGCAGCCTGCTGTTTTTCTCCCGCAGCGCCCGGAAGGCGTTTACGCGCCATATTGATACCCTCTGGCGCATTCGCCCCAACGTCAGCAAGATCGAGACGATTTTTCGGGAAGGCGGTTTTGATACGCTGTACATGAACAACCAGCCAGGCTCTAACGAAGAGGGTTATCTGGCGGGCGCGAAGCTGCATGCGCGGATCATCCAGCACTGCCGCATTGAGCCGGTGCTGACGCCGCCGCTGGTGAAGCTGGTGAATGCCCATGCCACAAAAATCATCGCCGTCTCGCACGGCGTTGAGCGCGTGTTACTTCAGCATGGCGTCCGGCCCGAGCTGTGTACAACGGTCAACAACGCCATCGACATCCACCAGCCTTTGCCCGACCGACGCGCCATGCGCCAGCGTCTGAACATTGATGACGACACCTTTGTGTTCGGCAGCATTGGGTCGCTTATCCCTCGCAAGGCCAACCACCACACGCTGGAGGCGCTGGCCCAGTTCAGCCAGAAGCATCCGCAGGCAAAATGGAAGATGGTGCTGGTCGGTGAAGGGGCTGAACGCGGCGCGCTGGCGGCACAGGCTGACGCGCTGGGTATTGCTGAACACGTGATTTTTACCGGTTTCCAGAACACGCCTTTTGACTATCTCGCCACCTTTGACGCGTTTATTCTGGCCTCCCAGAGCGAAGGCCTGCCCCGCGTCGTGCTGGAAGCGATGCTGCTGAACATTCCCGTCATTGGTTCAAAGGTGACCGGCACGGCAGAATTGATCGATCACGAGTCGACCGGGCTGCTTTTCCCGTGGAGCGATGTATCGAAACTTGCTCAACATCTGGATAATATCTGGCAGGATCCCGATCTGCGCGCCCGGCTCGCCGCGGCCGCGTATCAGAATGTCTGCAACGTGTATGCCATTGAAAGCTATGTTAACGGTGTCGAGGCCGTTCTTGGCGCGCAATAACCAAACGAGAAGAACATGTTTAAATTCCTGAATGCTCGCTACCGCCACATCACCGGGCGACATAACATTCCGTACGCTTCCCTTCCGGTCACGCGCGATCTCGTTGCGGTGGATTCCATCGTGATTCCGTGTACGGGCGCGGATTTCGTGGAAGAAGCGTTGTTGTCAGCGACCTTTGCAGAGCGTTATGCCACCGGCGTCAGCGAAATTGTTATCGTCAGCGATCAGCCTGAATCCGCTTTCGGTGAACTGCCGCCAAAAACCCGCGTCGTTACGCTTACCCTTCCGGTACGCGAGGAAAGTTACCGCTATAAGCAGATCTACCTCAGCCGTCTGGTGAAGCTGAACGCTCCGCTGCAGGCGCGCGGCGAAGGGGTATTGATGATCGACTCCGATCTCAACCTGCTGAAGATGCCAGAGATTAACATGGCCGATATGCACATCTACTCCAGCTTCCGTCAGGGCAAAATGATTGCCAAACTGGACGGCGCACCAGCGGAGAAAGTGCCGGCGTATTACAAAGAGACGGTGCGTCCGTATCTGGTCGATCACGTTAACGGCGCGTTTCTTGCCGCCACCAAAAAGACCTGGCGCCGTATCTGCCCGCTGTGGCTGACGCTGTTCCAGGATACCTGGGAACTGATGGACGACACGCAGCCGCCGACCGATCAGCTGCCGCTCGCCGCGCTGCTGGACATGCTGGATTTAAAAACGGTTAACCTGGGCGACTGGATGAACTGGCCGGTCTCCAAGAAGATCGGTGGTCAGGAAGCCGTTGTGCCGAAAGAGGTGATTGGCGCGCACGGTGGTTTCCCGCTTTCCGAATGGCAGAAGTATCTTGAATCGCCGGATAATAAGCTGCTGTTCAAAGGTCAGGATTACACCCGCAAGGTGCGTTATCTGACGGACGAAGAGAAAAAGAATCAGTAAAAAAAGGGGCCGCTGGCCCCTTTTTTATTACTTATCCCAGCTCAGGATCACTTTCCCTGACTGGCCGGAACGCATCGCGTCAAAGCCCTGCTGGAACTCGTCGATGGAGAAACGGTGAGTAATAATCGGGGACAGATCCAGCCCGGACTGGATCAGCGCCGCCATCTTGTACCAGGTTTCGAACATCTCGCGGCCATAGATGCCCTTGATGAACAGCCCTTTGAAGATGACTTTGTTCCAGTCGATGGACATATCTGACGGCGGAATACCCAGCATCGCGATACGGCCACCGTGATTCATGGTGTCGAGCATGGTGCGGAACGCCGGTGGCGCGCCGGACATCTCCAGACCCACGTCAAAGCCTTCGGTCATGCCCAGCTCTTCCATCACGTCGGTCAGGCTCTCTTTGGAGACATCCACCGCGCGGGTGACCCCCATTTTGCGCGCCAGCGACAGGCGGTATTCGTTCACGTCGGTGATCACGACGTTGCGCGCCCCCACGTGCTTCGCCACGGCAGCCGCCATAATGCCGATTGGGCCCGCGCCGGAGACCAGCACGTCTTCACCCACCAGGTCGAAGGAGAGCGCGGTGTGTACCGCGTTGCCGAACGGGTCGAAGATGGAGGCCAGATCGTCAGAGATATTGTCCGGGATTTTGAACGCGTTAAACGCCGGGATCACCAGGTATTCCGCGAAGCAGCCCGGACGGTTTACGCCCACGCCGACGGTGTTGCGGCACAGGTGCGTGCGTCCACCGCGGCAGTTACGGCAGTGGCCGCAGGTAATATGGCCTTCACCGGAGACGCGATCGCCAATTTTGAAGCCTTTCACTTCCTGGCCGATACCGACCACTTCGCCGACATATTCGTGACCGACAACCATCGGTACCGGAATAGTTTTCTGCGACCACTGGTCCCAGTTGTAGATGTGAACGTCAGTACCGCAGATAGCCGTTTTACGAATTTTGATCAGCAGATCGTTATGACCGACTTCCGGCTCCGGCACGTCGGTCATCCAAATCCCTTCTTCCGCTTTCAGTTTGGATAACGCTTTCATCACACGTCCTCAGGCAATTACGCCCAGCTGTTTACCGATGCGGGTAAAGGCTTCCACCGCACATTCAATTTGTTCAGGCGAGTGCGCCGCAGACATCTGGGTGCGGATACGCGCCTGACCTTTTGGCACCACCGGGAAGAAGAACCCGGTGACGTAGATCCCTTCTTTCTGCAGCTCGCGGGCAAATTGCTGCGCGACGACCGCATCGCCCAGCATCACCGGAATGATCGCGTGGTCAGCACCGGCCAGGGTGAAGCCTGCGGCGCTCATTTTTTCACGGAACAGACGGGCGTTGGACCACAGGCGGTCGCGCAGTTCGGCCCCGGACTCCACCATCTCCAGCACCTTGATGGAGGCGGCCACAATCGCCGGCGCCAGGGAGTTGGAGAACAGATACGGGCGAGAGCGCTGGCGCAGCCACTCAACCACCTCTTTACGCGCGGCGGTATAGCCGCCGGACGCGCCGCCGAGCGCTTTGCCCAGCGTACCGGTGATGATGTCCACGCGGCCCATTACGTCGCAGTATTCGTGGGAACCGCGACCGTTTTCGCCGACAAAGCCGACCGCGTGAGAGTCATCGACCATCACCAGCGCGTCGTATTTATCCGCCAGGTCGCACACGCCCTTCAGGTTGGCGATCACGCCGTCCATGGAGAACACGCCGTCGGTGGCGATCAGCACGTGGCGAGCACCCGCTTCGCGGGCCTCTTTCAGGCGCGCTTCCAGCTCAACCATGTCGTTGTTGGCGTAGCGGAAGCGCTTCGCTTTACACAGGCGTACGCCGTCGATGATGGAGGCGTGGTTCAGGGCGTCGGAGATAATCGCATCTTCTGCGCCGAGCAGGGTCTCAAACAGACCGCCGTTGGCGTCGAAGCAGGAGGAGTACAGGATCGCGTCTTCCATCCCAAGGAAGCTCGCCAGCTTTTGCTCAAGCTGCTTGTGGCTGTCCTGCGTACCGCAGATGAAACGTACGGAGGCCATGCCGAAACCGTGGGTGTCCATGCCGTTTTTTGCAGCGGCAATCAGCTCAGGGTGATTCGCAAGACCTAAGTAGTTGTTCGCACAAAAGTTGATCACATGGCTGCCGTCGGCAACGGTGATGTCCGCCTGCTGAGCAGACGTGATAATACGCTCTTCCTTGAACAACCCTTCCGCACGTGCGGTGTCGAGGTCGCTGTTTAACTGTTTGTAAAAATCACCACGCATTGCAATTCTCCAGACTCGGCAAATTTCGGCACATATTACCCAAACCTATAGTTCATGACGAGATGACGCAGTATCTCTTCTCGTTTTTGCAGCATAAATCACGTGTAACCCTGCTGCATATCGGTGAATGGCTGAAGGGTCGCCATACTAATGATATGATATGAATATTAGCGTCCGGGATTGTCCCCGGGCTCCACACTTTAAAGGTTACAGTTATGATCATCGTTACCGGCGGCGCGGGCTTTATCGGCAGCAACATTATCAAGGCCCTCAATGACAAAGGCATCACCGACATCCTGGTGGTGGATAACCTGAAAGACGGCACCAAGTTCGTTAACCTGGTGGATCTGAACATCGCTGACTATATGGATAAAGAAGACTTCCTTATCCAGATTATGGCAGGTGAAGAGTTCGGCGAGATCGAAGCCATCTTCCACGAAGGTGCGTGCTCATCCACCACCGAGTGGGACGGCAAGTACATGATGGACAACAACTATCAGTACTCCAAAGAGCTCCTGCACTACTGCCTGGAGCGTGAAATTCCGTTCCTGTATGCCTCCTCCGCGGCAACCTACGGCGGCCGCACCTCGGACTTCATCGAATCCCGCGAGTACGAGCAGCCGCTGAACGTCTACGGCTACTCCAAGTTCCTGTTCGACGAGTACGTGCGTCAGGTTCTGCCAGAAGCGAACTCGCAGGTTGTCGGCTTCCGCTACTTCAACGTCTACGGGCCGCGCGAAGGCCACAAAGGCAGCATGGCGAGCGTGGCATTCCACCTGAATACCCAGTTGAATAACGGCGAGAGCCCGAAACTGTTCGAAGGCAGCGACGGCTTTAAGCGTGATTTCGTCTACGTGGGCGACGTGGCAGCCGTTAACCTGTGGTTCTGGGAAAACGGTGTCTCCGGTATCTTTAACCTCGGCACAGGCCGCGCGGAATCCTTCCAGGCGGTGGCTGACGCAACGCTGGCGTACCACAAGAAAGGCAGCATCGAGTACATTCCGTTCCCGGATAAGCTGAAAGGCCGCTACCAGGCGTTCACCCAGGCTGACCTGACCAACCTGCGCGCCGCAGGCTACGACAAGCCGTTCAAGACCGTTGCCGAAGGCGTAACGGAATATATGGCCTGGCTGAACCGCGACGCATAAGTATGAAGATTCTGGTGATCGGCCCGTCATGGGTGGGCGACATGATGATGTCGCAAAGTCTCTATCGCACGCTCAAGGCGCGTTATCCCCAGGCGATAATCGACGTGATGGCACCCGCCTGGTGCCGTCCGCTGCTATCGCGTATGCCGGAAGTGAACGAGGCGATCCCGATGCCGCTTGGCCACGGGGCGCTGGAAATCGGCGAACGCCGCAAGCTCGGTCATAGCCTGCGCGAGAAGCGCTACGACCGGGCGTATGTCCTGCCAAACTCCTTTAAATCCGCCCTGGTGCCTTTCTTTGCGGGCATCCCGCACCGTACCGGCTGGCGCGGCGAAATGCGCTACGGCCTGCTGAACGACGCGCGGGTGCTGGATAAAGAGGCCTGGCCGCTGATGGTGGAGCGCTACGTGGCGCTGGCCTACGACAAAGGGGTGATGCGCAGCGCGAAAGACCTGCCTCAGCCGCTGCTGTGGCCGCAGCTGCAGGTTAACGACGGGGAGAAATCCCATACCTGCAACGCGTTTGGCATTTCGTCTGAACGCCCGATGATTGGCTTCTGCCCCGGCGCGGAATTTGGTCCGGCAAAACGCTGGCCGCACTACCACTACGCCGAACTGGCGAAACAGCTGATCGACGAAGGCTACCAGATTGTGCTGTTTGGCTCGGCGAAGGACCACGAGGCGGGCAACGAAATTCTCGCCACGCTGAGCAACGAGCAGCAGGCCTGGTGCCGTAACCTGGCTGGGGAAACGCAGCTCGAGCAGGCGGTTATCCTGATCGCCGCCTGTAAGGCCGTGGTCAGCAATGACTCTGGCCTGATGCACGTCGCCGCCGCGCTGGATCGTCCGCTGGTTGCGCTGTATGGCCCAAGCAGCCCGGACTTCACGCCGCCGCTGTCGCACAAGGCGCGCGTAATCCGTTTGATCACCGGCTACCACAAGGTACGCAAAGGCGATGCCGCAGAAGGCTACCATCAGAGCCTGATCGATATTACCCCGCAGCGCGTTCTCGAAGAGCTCAATGAACTGCTGTTGAGCGAAGAAGGATAACGGATGCGGGTACTGATCGTTAAAACCTCCTCAATGGGCGATGTGCTGCATACGCTGCCGTCGCTGACGGACGCCATGCGGGCCATTCCCGGCATCCGTTTTGACTGGGTAGTAGAAGAAGGCTTCGCGCAGATCCCCACCTGGCATGAAGCGGTTGACCGCGTGATCCCGGTCGCGATTCGCCGCTGGCGCAAAGCGTGGTTCTCCGCGCCGATTAAAGCCGAGCGTAAAGCCTTCCGTGAAACGGTGCAGGCGCAGCGCTACGACGCAATCATCGACGCCCAGGGGCTGGTGAAAAGCGCCGCGCTGGTCACGCGTCTGGCGCATGGCGTAAAGCACGGCATGGACTGGCACACCGCCCGCGAACCGCTGGCGAGCCTGTTCTATAACCGCCGCCACCGCATCGCAAAGCAGCAACACGCCGTAGAACGCACCCGCGAGCTGTTTGCGAAAAGCCTCGGCTATGCGAAACCGGAAGCGCAGGGCGACTACGCCATTGCGCAGCACTTTTTGCGCAATACAGATCCCTGTGCTCAGCCTTATCTTGTCTTCCTGCATGCCACAACGCGTGACGATAAGCACTGGCCGGAAACGCACTGGCGAAGGCTGATTGAACTAATGCAACCTTCCGGTATCCATATTAAACTCCCGTGGGGCGCTGAGCATGAGCGGCAGCGTGCGGAGCGTCTGGCAGCAGGCTTTACCCACGTAGAGGTTTTACCCAAACTCACGCTGGCGCAGGTTGCCGCAGAGCTGGCAGGCGCTAACGCCGTCGTTTCCGTAGATACGGGTTTAAGTCATTTAACCGCGGCGCTGGATCGTCCAAATATCACCCTTTTTGGCCCGACCGATCCCGGCCTGATCGGGGGCTATGGCAAAAACCAGCATCAGATGGTCAGCCCGACTCAGCAAACGAAGGATATCAGCGCAGATGAGATTTTTTCATTTTTACAGGGCAGCCGTTGGCTTTCCAACAGGGATATTTAACCCATGAGTTACGTATTTCTGCTGATTTTACTCTTTCCGGTGAAGCTTATCCGGAAGCTGTTCCGCAAAGAGACAGGGAAAAACCTGGTCATTCAGACAGCCAAAATCGGCGATTTTGTTAATGCAACGCCTCTTCTGGCCTGGCTGCAGAAAAGCGACGTGCTCATCAGCCGCGGCGTAGGCGCGCTGGCGAAGCATGATGAGACGATCGAAGAGATTTTTTTTATCGAGCAGCATAAGCGTAACCTGTGGCGAAAGCTTCGCTTTGCCTGCAGGATCATGAACCGCTATGACAACGTCTATCTCCTGCAGCCTAACAGCGTGAATCTCTTTTTCGCCTCCGTGTGTAACGCCAAAAACAAGCAATTTTTAAGCACATACACGCGCAGGTGGTATCACGGGATTTTCTATCTCACCGCCGACGGTACCGTTGAGCACGGCAAAAAAACGCTATCAGTGACCAATTACCTGAAGCTGGCCGACCGTTCGTTGACGTGGCAGGACTCTCCAAAGCACGCCACAAAGCCCCTGTTTAAACCCGCGACTTACCCGGCAATCCTTGATAAACCCGGCGCGATCCGCATTGGCATTAGCGTGGCCGCGGGGAATAAAGCAAAAACCGTTCCGCCGGTCATCTGGAAGCAAATTGCCGATCATCTCGCCGACCTGCCCTGCGAGTTTTATGTCTTTGGTGCTCCGAATGAACAGTCGTGGATGGATGACATCACCCGCGCTTACGGTGAACTGCCCAACTTTATTAATCTGATTGGTAAGATCTCGCTTGAAGAGCTTCCGTGGGCCATTTCTAAAATGGACTGCTATATCGCATCCGACTCCGGAAATGTCTATATCGCCGATGCAGTGGGAGTGCCGGTTGTCTTACTGTTCGGTCCTTGCTGTCACTACGAGCAGCGCCCGCTTGGCAACGTGCTGCTGATTGGCAACGATGACAACATTTGCTCGTATGTTTTTGAAACGCGTTATTATTTCTCACAAGGCCGGGAAGAACTCTTCGCGGTAACAGATGAATCGCTGGACGAACTCAAACATTTCATTTGCGGACTGCCAACAGCAAATTCTGCCTTTGATGCTCAGGGAAACTAATTACTATGGCTTTTCTCAGCATCATTATTGCCGCACATAATGCCGAAAACACGCTTCACGCCACGCTGGAAAGTCTGCAAAACGCGATCGAGAATACAGGCGATGATGTAGAAGTTATTATCGTTAACGACAGTTCCAATGATTCCACACAGGATATTATTGAGGCGTGGTTGCCAAAGCTTCCGCATGCGCAATCCCAATACGTTGAGTATCGTAACGTAGGACATGTTCGAAACGGTGCGGTCTCTCTCGCATCAGGCGAATACATTACGATGCTGGATAGCGATGACCTGTTGAAACCAGGCAGCATCCGGGACGCCGTCGCATTCCTGAAAGCAGAGCGGCCTGATATGTTGCTGACGCGCCTGCTGGAAATACGGGACATGCGGAAAATCACCTCCGACTGGCAGGGATTCACGCCTGCCATATTGTCGCAAAGCGATGCAATAAAGCGTTTCCTACAGCACAAAGATTTTCAGGCGCATCTCATCGGGCAATTCGTGCATCGCAAACTGTATGCAAGCAATCCGATCCCTTCAATGGTCTGTTATGAGGATTTCGCGGTATTTCCCGGCATGCTGATGCAAGCGGGTAAAATATTCTACCAGCGTCAGGGGCACTATTATTACATCAAACGCAGCGACAGTTTATCGAGCCGTCTCGACGCCGGTAAAATCACTACGCTCGTTGAATGTACGTTACAGATGGAAAAAACATTCTCGCGCTCGTTTAAGCATCTTGTTGATTGCCACTGGTTTGATATCTACAGTAACCATCGGCAACATCTGACCGACCCGCAGCTCAAACTGGTTAAGCAGCGGGTGAATGCACTTTATTCTTTCTCTTTTTTCTTCTCCAGAGATGTACGTTTCAGCTACAAAAAAAGGGTCATTGAGGCATTATGGAAAAAGTAAAACTGCGGCTCTATCAGCTGACGCTGATTTTGAGCCTCATTTCGTTTGCACTGGCGCTGCTGAGCTCAGGTAAACAACGCGAATTTTTCTATATTGCGGTTTATGCCAGCATTATCGGCTTAGCTTGCGAATATAAAAAAATTACCCTGCGCCCCTTTTCAATCGCGCTACCCATTTTGCTGATTGGGCTGCTCAATCTTGTCTGGTATATGGTGTACGAATATCACAGCGAAGGTTTAAATGCTTACAGCGATTATCTGGGCGCCAGTAAAAAACTGATTTTATCGAGCATTCTCGTTTTTTATCTTGACCGGTTTAAGTCTTACATTGATAAAGCATCCTTTCAGAGATATTTCTTATACGCTTCTGGCGCGGGGTTTGTACTTGCCACTAGCTATGGCTTATGGCAGGCCTCGCAAGGTATGGGGCGTATCGAGATGGCCATAAATCGTGCGACCGTGTCGGCCTATGTTTACTCTGTACTATCACTGGCGTTTGTATATGGCCTTTACCTACAAAAAAACATAAAGCTGTATGCTGCTGCAGGGCTCATCGTCTTAATATCTTATTTTGTCATTCTCTTAACGGGTACACGGGCCGCAATGGGGCTGTATTTGCTTCTGGCGATTGTGCTCACGCTCTACCACTTCAGAAGAATTCACCTAAAATCAATGCTGATTTTTTTATGTATTGTGGCAGGTGTAGTTATCGTTAGTTACAAGCCATTAATTTCACCCAAGATTATGCAAGCACAGGCTGAACTTGAGAAATATGAAAGTGGTGTTGACAGCACCTCACTTGGCTCTCGTTTTACCATGTGGAATGTAGGTATTCAGAATGGGCTTGCACATCCATTAGGGCAATCATTAGAAGAAAGGTATTTCTGGACGCAGCATTATATTAATGATGGACATCCTAATCTAATCAGTGCACTTGGCTATTTAAAAATACATCTACACAATGAATTTATCGAAAAATACTCTCTGCAAGGGCTTCCGGGTATAGCGATATTACTCTTTTTCTTCGTCTCGATGTTCGCTCACGCACTTAAAAACAGAAATGGTTTGCTGCTGACAACGATGCTTCTTTTATTACTCTATGGTCTGACGGACGTCATTTTATTGAGTTCAGAAGCCTTAATATTTTTTGTTACTGTGTTTGCCCTGAGCACTCCACTCTCGCAAACCAGACAACGTTAATAAGCGATAATGCCCGCCATGCGGGCATTATTTTTTCTTGTACTGATAAAACTCCGCCAGCGTCATCCCAACCGTCTTGTCGGATAACCAGCTAAAGAGCATTTCCAGATCCTGATACAACCCTTCAATCGCCGCCTCATCTTTAAACGTGGGGCTTCCACCCGGCATAAATTCCGAGGAATGCAGCATAAACTCCACATAATCCTTTCCCTGCGACAGGCATTGCTGCGCCACCTGAATCATCTGCGAGGCATTGCCACCGGTCGGTCGTAGCCAGTTCACGGAGGGCGAACGATATTTACCGCGAAGCCGATCGTATCCCTGTTTGATCGTATTCAGCCAGGCCGGATGTTTATACTGAATGCTCATCGGCACTTCGAGTAAGGGGCTATTACCTGCCCGGGAAATAGTATCTAAATCCATAAAATAGGCATGGTCGGGGAAATGCTGATAATCCGTTCCGCCATTGCCCTGCGGGGCGCCTTTCGCGTTGCGCCAGTTCACGCGCGGCGTCACGGAGCAATCAACCTGGTAGCCCAGCTCAACGAGCAATTTTGCATAGCGGCTATCAAATGCCCAACGCCCGGCGCGGTGGCTCAGCATTTTGGTCTGGAATGTCTCTTCCAGCAGGCGGGTCATGAACAGCACTTTCTCACGCATCACCTCGTCTGAAAATTCAATCAGATACGGCTGCCATCGCCAGTCATCTCCCGTGAGATCGTGCTCAGGGGGGCTATTCCATGCGTGAAGGTGCATTCCCACCTCCCCCTGCCCGCGAGCTATCACGTCCCTGGCGAATTCAATGAAAACGGGCTCGATTGCCATCTCATAGTTTGTCAGCCATACGGGCTTAAACCCAAAACGCTCACACAGGGCCTGGAACCGGGCCAGGTAGCGCGCGTTTTCCGTTTTAATGACGCGGTGATTCTGCCAGAGATTATCGCCCTCAGTATCAATCGTGATGATAAACGCTGGTTTTTTCATAATGAGTCCGCATGACAGGGAAGTTAGCGCTATGTTACGCACTCTCCAAAGCCTGAGTAAACCCTTCCTGGGAAATTCCTGAGATTATGGAGAAAGAGTGCAAGTCGCTACCAGGTCTATTAGAATTGCCAACAGTACAACGCCGATAAGATGATGATGAATAACTTACCTGACACGCCTGATTTGCGCATTTTACTGATCAAACTCCGCCATCATGGCGATATGTTATTGACCACTCCCGTCATTGATTCGTTACGTCAAAAATGGCCACACGCGCAAATTGACGTGCTGTTGTATGAAGAAACGCGCGATATGCTCGCCGCACATCCGGCAATTGGCACCATTTATGGCATCGATCGTAAATGGAAGCAGCTGGGCACGTTAAAGCACCTCCAAAAGGAGTGGCAGCTGCTCTGCGCGTTACGAAAGCAACATTATCATCTGGTGATTAATCTTGCCGATCAGTGGCGTAGCGCTATCGTCACCCGCTTCACCGGTGCGCCGGTTCGCCTCGGATTCGCCTTTAACAAACGCAACAATCCCTTCTGGCGTTTCTGCCATAGCGAATTAGTCTCTGTTGCAAATCACAAATCCCTGCACACCGTCGAACAAAATCTCTCCATTCTGTCGCCATTACAGGTCGCGCCTGAGCCAGCTGTTACCATGGCCTACAGCGCAGAAGACTGGCACCACGCCCGCCAGCAGCTGGTGCAAAAAGGAGTGGGCGATAACTACATCGTCATCCAGCCAACGTCACGCTGGTTCTTCAAATGCTGGGATGAGAGCAAAATGGCGGAAACCATCACCGCGCTGCAGCAGGATGGGCATACCGTCGTCCTCACGGCCGGGCCGGATAAAAAAGAGCTGGCGATGATCGATCGCATTCTCGCCGCCTCACCGAACACGGGAGTCGTCTCGCTGGCGGGCCAGCTCACGTTGCGTCAGCTGGCCTCACTCATCGATCATGCGTGTCTTTTTATTGGCGTTGACTCCGTTCCGATGCATATGGCCGCCGCGCTGCAGACGCCCTGCGTGGCGCTGTTTGGCCCTTCCAAACTGACGTTTTGGTCTCCATGGCAGGTCAACGGTGAAGTCATCTGGGCTGGCGACTACGGTCCCCTTCCCGATCCCGACGCTATTGATACCAAAACGAAAGAACGCTATCTCGACGCCATTCCTGTTGATGCTGTCGTCTCCGCTGCAAGGAGATATCTGTCATGAAACACCATCGTCTGGCGATTGTTCGCCAAAAGTATCGCCCTGACGGCGGGGCGGAGCGCTTCGTTTCACGTGCTCTCACCGCGCTGAGCAACCAGAATCTTGAACTCAACGTCATTACGCGTGAATGGCAGGGCGAAAAGCAGGCCGACTGGCATATCCATATTTGCGACCCGCGCAAATGGGGCCGCATCAGCCGCGAGCGTGGTTTTGCCCATGCCGCCCGGGCGCTGTGGCAACAGCAGCAGTTTGATATTGTGCAAAGCCACGAGCGTATTCCGGGCTGTGACATCTACCGCGCTGGCGATGGCGTACATCGACGCTGGCTGCTGCAGCGCGCGCGCATTCTGCCCGCCTGGCGCGCGAAAATGCTGATGGTCGACCGCTATCACCGCTACGTGATGCACGCCGAACGTGAAATGTACCAGGCGCCCGAGTTGAAAGCGGTTATTTGTAATGCGGAGATGATCAAACGCGAAATCGTAGAAGACTTTGATATTGACGCAAAAAAAATACATGTGATTTATAATTCAATAGATTCCACCCGTTTCGTTCCGGTTGAAGAGGCACAGCGTATTACACTACGTCAGCAGTTTGGCTTGCCAGCCGATGCCGTAATATTTTGCTTCGTTGGGTCAGGGTTTGAACGAAAAGGCCTGGCCAGCGCTATACGCGCTATCGCAGGCACAGCAGCCTGGCTGATTGTGGTGGGACAGGATAAAGCAGAAAGCCGTTATCGCGACCTCGCCCGCTCATTAGGCTGCGAAGGTCAAATCCGCTTCCTGGGGATGCAAAAAGAGACGCTGCCTTTTTATCAGCTATCCGATGGTTTACTGCTGCCAACGCTGTATGATCCCTTTCCAAACGTCATTCTTGAAGCGATGGCCTGCGGATTGCCCGTCATTACTTCAGAAAGTTGTGGAGGTGCCGAATTTATTCAGCAAGGCCGGAACGGATTTTATTGTGACGCACTTGATATCCACACATTGAAGGAAGCGATTGCTGCTACCCCTTCTCTGGGAAAAAATAACAATATGGGGCAAGCGGCGCGTGAACGTGTTAAAGATGCCACCCCTGAGAAACTGTCAAGTCAGCTTATTACGCTTTATCAAAAATTACTGGATTAAAAATGCGCATCCTAATGATTATTGATGGTTTACCCGGTGGGGGAGCTGAAAAAACGGTTCTTACACTTTCCAGCGGATTAACAGAGATGGGGCATCAGGTCTCCCTTTTCTCTCTGCGGAAAGTGTGTGATTACGCCATCCCGGAAGGCATTGATTATCAGGTGGTTCAGGATACCTGCAAAAAACCGTGGCGCAAGCTGACGGAGATCCAACGCCGGGCCCACCTGCTGGATCGGGCAATTGAGCGGGCTGAGCGCAGCGGAAAATTTGACGTTGTGTTCTCTCATCTGCACAAAACGGACCGCATTGTGGCGCACTGCCGCGCGCTGGAACGCGATAAGGTCTGGTTCTGCGTGCATGGCATGTTCTCGTTCTCTTATCTTCGCCATCGCAGCGGGCTTTCGCGCTGGTTTAAACATCTTAAAATTCGTCATACCTACGAAAACCGAAACGTTGTCGCCGTCTCAGGCGCCGTGTTGAAAGATCTTTCCGAGACGCTGGCTCTCAAACTCCGGCGTAAAGCGGTTATCCACAATCCTTTTGATATCCCTGAAATTCAGCGTCTGGCGGATGCCCCCTTCGAGATGCAAGGGAAGGATTACATCATCCATGTCGGCCGCTTCCATGAACACAAACGCCACGACCGCCTTTTGCGCGCGTTCGCGCAGAGCCAGCTTGACACTACGCTTGTCATGATGGGCAATGGCTCCGAAGCCAAAATTCAAAAGCTCAAACAGCTTGCCCGCGACTTGGGTATTGAAAACAAAACGGTTTTCCGTCCCTTCGACTCCAACCCCTACCCCTGGATTAAAGGGGCACGCCTCTTAGTGTTAAGTTCTGACTGCGAAGGTTTTGGTAATGTGCTGGTGGAATCCATTATCTGCCAGACGCCACCGGTCAGTACCAATTGTCCGGGTGGCCCCGCAGAAATCCTCACCGGCGACTTAGCGCGCGGGCTGGCAGAGCTAAATGACGCCTCACTGGCAAAAACCCTGGTAGATATTTATACCGCCCCGCCGGTCGTTGGCGATGCAACGATTTCGTCGTTCGGTATCAATGCCATTTGCCAGCAGTACATTGCTTTGGTCGACAATCAAAAATAATCAGGTTTCTTATGCAAAATTCAGCGCCATTATTAAGCGTGGTGGTTGCCGTTTATAACGGCGAAGCTTTTCTGGATCAGTTCTTTACCTGCCTTGTGAATCAACGCATCGACAGCATGGAAGTCATCATTGTCAATGACGGCTCGACTGACCGCTCAATGCAGATCGTCGAAAGCTGGCGTGAAAAACTGCCGCAGATGCAGGTGATTGAACAGCAAAACCAGGGCGTTTCCATCGCGCGGAATACCGGCCTGGCCGTTGCAACCGGTCAGTATCTCTCTTTCCCGGATATTGATGACGTCTTCAAACCTGGCATGTACCAGCGTCTGCTGGATATGGCCGTTACGCAGGATCTGGACGTCGCCACCTGCAACGGCAACTACGTCTGGGAAAATGATAAGAAACCGTCTCGTCCTATCTTCCCTGAGGATAAACTCGCCTCGACGGGCGTTATGACGGGCCCGGCATGGCTAAAGATGGCGCTGGATTCACGTAAGTTCCTGCACGTGACCTGGCTTAATATCTATCGCCACGATTTTATTCGTAAACACAGTTTCCATTTCGAACCCGGCCTGCGTCATCAGGATATCCCGTGGACCACCGAGGTGCTGCTGGCCGCAGAGCGCGTTCAGTACACCAGCGAACGCTTTTATGACTATTACATTCACTCTGCCTCGGTATCGCACATGCCGGATAATGACGACACGCTGATTCGCTCCGCGCGCCACTACATGAAAATCCTGCAGATGCTTGATGCCATTAACCAGCGTTATCCGGATAAAGTGAAAAATATCCCCGCCTGCCACTGGCAAATCGCCAAAGAGGGGCTCGGGATCATTCATACCTTCGACAATATGAAGGATGAGACGAAGAAAACAATGATTATCAAAGAGTTCTTCGACACTGGGATCTGGAAGCTTATCTGGAAAAGTGCCAAAAGCCCGCGTTTGCGCTGGCGCCTGGGCCGACGCTACTTCCGTTTAAAACGGTATCTGGCATAAGAGATAGCTTTACCTGGCTTAAATGCTTAGAATTTGCCCGCCGAAACTAAAAAGACGGATAATCGCTTGGAATTGTTGTATACCGCCCTGCTCTATATCATTCAGCCACTGGTGTGGCTGAGACTGTTGCTTCGTAGCCGTAAAGCGCCTGCGTATCGTAAACGCTGGGCTGAACGCTATGGCTTTTGCCGCAATAAAGTCGCCCCGGACGGTATTTTGCTGCATTCCGTTTCTGTCGGTGAAACGCTGGCGGCGATCCCGCTGGTTCGCGCTCTGCGCCACCGCTACCCGTCTCTGCCGATTACCGTCACCACCATGACGCCAACCGGCTCGGAGCGCGCGTTATCCGCGTTTGGCAAAGACGTTCATCACGTCTACCTCCCATACGATCTGCCCTGCGCTATGAATCGTTTCCTGAATACCGTTCGCCCGAAGCTTGTGATCGTGATGGAAACCGAGCTGTGGCCGAACATGATTTCCGCGCTGCATGCCCGTAAAATTCCGCTGGTGATCGCCAACGCGCGCCTGTCAGAGCGCTCGGCAAAAGGCTACGGCAAGCTGGGCAAATTTATGCGCCGTCTGCTGAGCAAAATCACGCTGATTGCCGCGCAGAACGAAGAAGACGCGGCGCGCTTTATCTCCCTGGGCCTGAAGCGCAACCAGCTTGCCGTGACCGGCAGCCTGAAATTCGATATTTCCGTTACCCCTGAACTGGCCGCCCGCGCCATCACGCTGCGCCGCCAGTGGGCTCCGCGTCGGCAGGTCTGGATCGCGACCAGTACTCACGAGGGCGAAGAGGCGATTATCCTGCAGGCGCACCGCAAGCTGCTGGAAACCTTCCCGGACCTACTGCTGATTCTGGTGCCTCGTCACCCCGAACGCTTTAAAGACGCCCGCGAAATGGTGCAGAAAGGCGGCTTCAGCTTCACCCTGCGCAGCAGCGGAGAGATCCCTTCCGGCAGTACCCAGGTGGTGATTGGCGATACGATGGGCGAACTGATGTTGCTCTACGGCATTGCTGATCTCGCCTTTGTTGGCGGCAGCCTGGTGGAGCGCGGAGGCCATAACCCGCTGGAGCCGGCAGCCCACGCCATTCCTGTGCTGATGGGTCCACATACGTTTAACTTCAAAGATATCTGCGCTAAATTGCAGCAGGCCGATGGTTTAATTACCGTGACCGATGCGGACTCGGTCGTCAAAGAAGTATCGACCCTGCTGACGGACGAAGATTACCGCCTGTGGTACGGTCGCCACGCCGTCGAAGTGCTGCACCAGAACCAGGGCGCACTCACCCGTTTGCTGCAGCTTCTGCAACCTTATCTGCCTCAGCGGAGCCACTAATGTCTACGCGTCTGTCGGTCGTCATGATCGCCAAAAACGCCGCCGACCTGCTTCCGGATTGCCTGGCCTCCGTCGCCTGGGCTGACGAAATTGTTATTCTCGACTCCGGAAGCACGGACAACACGGTGGACATCGCCCGGGCTGCGGGCGCAAAAGTTTTTACCGATACTGACTGGCAAGGCTATGGCATCCAGCGCCAGCGTGCGCAGGGGTATGCCACCGGTGATTATGTGCTGATGCTCGACACCGACGAACGCATCACACCGGAGCTTCAGCAGGCTATTCAGGCGATGCTTTCCTCACCCCAGCCTGGCGCCGTATACAGCATCGCGCGTCGCAACTACTTCCTTGGCCGCTTCATGCGCCACAGCGGCTGGTATCCAGATCGCGTAATGCGCCTCTACGAGCGCGAGCGCTATCAGTACAACGACAACCTTGTCCATGAGTCACTGGCCTGCGACGGCGCCAAGGTCATCCCCCTGACGGGTGATTTGCTGCACCTGACCTGCCGTGATTTCGCCAGCTTCCAGCAAAAGCAGCTTAACTATGCCACCGCATGGGCGCAGGAGCGTCACCAGAGGGGCAAGAAGGCTTCGCTGACGGGAATCTTCACCCACACGCTGGGCGCGTTTCTGAAAACGCTGCTGCTGCGCGGTGGCGTGCTGGATGGTAAGCAGGGCTGGTTACTGGCGGTAGTGAATGCCCAGTATACTTTCAACAAATACACCGAGCTGTGGGCGCTCTGCCGCGGCTACTCAGAGAAAACGTGAGCCATGAGCACAAAAGCGATTTATCCGGGTACCTTCGATCCGATCACTAACGGTCATCTTGACATCATTACCCGTGCGGCGGGCATGTTCGACAAGGTGATCCTGGCGATTGCCGCCAGCCCAAGCAAAAAGCCGATGTTTGATCTCAACGAGCGCGTGCAGCTTGCCACTGATGCCATTTCTCACCTGCCGAATGTTGAAGTCGTCGGGTTCAGCGACCTGATGGCCAATTTCGCCCGCGCCCAGCAGGCCAATATTCTGATTCGCGGCCTGCGCGCGGTGGCAGACTTCGAGTATGAGATGCAGCTGGCACATATGAACCGCCACCTGATGCCGGAGCTGGAAAGCGTATTCCTGATGCCGTCAAAAGAGTGGTCGTTTATCTCGTCCACACTGGTGAAAGAGGTGGCGCGCCATCACGGGGACGTTACCCATTTCCTGCCGGATAACGTCCACCAGGCGCTGATGGAAAAGCTAAAGTAGCGCTATTTCTGACAGTGGCGGCAGTAGAACGTGGCGCGCTGGGCGTGCTTCGCGGCAACGATCGGCGTCCCGCATACCCGGCATGGCTCACCTTTACGGCCATACACCTGCAGCTCCTGGGCAAAATAGCCCGGTTTACCGTCGCTTTGCAGGAAGTCTTTCAGCGTGGTCCCGCCCTGCTCAATCGAGCGCAGCAGCACGGCTTTAATGACCCGAACCAGCAGCTCACACTCCTGCACGGACAGCGACGAAGCCAGCCGATCGGGATGGATCCCGGCCGCGAACAGCGATTCGCTGGCGTAAATATTCCCCACGCCGACCACCAGCTTGTTATCCATTAGCCAGGGCTTAATCGGGGTCTTTTTCTTCGCGCACTTCTCTTTCAGGTAGTCCGCGTTAAACGCGTCTGAAAGCGGCTCAGGGCCCAGATGCGCCAGCACGTTGTGACCTTCCAGCTCCTTTGTCCACAGCCACGCGCCAAAGCGCCTTGGATCGGTGTAGCGCAGCACTTTGCCGTTGCTCATTACCAGGTCAACATGGTCGTGCTTTTCCGCAGGCAGTTCTTCGGTCAGGATGCGCAGGCTCCCGGACATTCCCAGATGGATAATAATCCAGCCGTCAGGCAGCTCCAGCAGCAGGTATTTCGCGCGGCGCTGCACGCTAAGGACGGGTTTGTCGCTTAACGCGTGGATCTCATCGGACACCGGCCAGCGCAGTCGTCCATTGCGAACGACAGCATGAAGAATAGTCGCGCCGACCAGATGGGGCTCAATGCCGCGACGGCTGGTCTCTACCTCAGGTAATTCAGGCATGGTTCCTCCGTTGAGATGCAGAATGCAAAAAACCCCGCAGTTGCGGGGTTTTTCAATACAAGGAGGCTAAAATTATTTGATTTTAGCTTCTTTGTACAGTACGTGCTGGCGTACAACTGGATCGAATTTTTTCAGTTCCAGTTTTTCCGGCTTAGTACGTTTGTTCTTCGTGGTGGTGTAGAAGTGACCTGTACCAGCAGAAGAAACCAGCTTGATTTTCTCGCGAATACCTTTAGCCATGATTTATTTCCTCTTTAAGTACTTAGTACTTTTCGCCACGGGCACGCAGTTCAGACAGAACTGTATCGATGCCTTTCTTATCGATTACACGCATACCTTTAGCAGATACGCGCAGGGTGACAAAACGCTTCTCGCTCTCAACCCAGAAACGGTGAGAGTGCAGGTTCGGCAGGAAACGGCGTTTAGTCGCGTTCAGTGCGTGGGAACGGTTGTTACCGGTCACCGGACGCTTGCCAGTAACTTGGCAGACTCGGGACATGTCTATTCTCCAAAAATCAAATTAGCTCGAGCTTCGTATGGGGTATCGGCGCCTCGTCAGGCTTTACAGCCCGGTCATCGCGTAGTTCTAAGTGAACTCTCGATTGCCAGGCCCAAATGCCAAACCCGAGATTCTCAAAGGTGGCGTAGTATACGCTGACTCGGCGGTGTGCTCAAGTCCCGAACAGACAAAGATCCCGATGGATCGCGAGAAATAGCCTAAATCCAGCCATGTTCTGCAAAAGAAATGTACTCTCCGCGGCCAATTATCAGATGGTCCAGCACACGAATGTCCATGAATTGACAGCATTTGATAATGCGTTCGGTGATTTCTTTGTCAGCTCTGCTCGGTTCTGCACAGCCAGAGGGGTGATTATGCGCGAGGATCACGCCCGCTGCATTCACTTTTATCGCTTCACGCACAATTTCACGCGGATGTACCTCAACGTGGCTCAGTGTACCCGAAAACAGGCGGCTGTGCTTCAGTACCCGGTTCCTGTTGTCGAGAAAGATCACCATAAAGATCTCCCGCTCCAGACCGGATAGCTGGCTTTGCAAAAATTCGCGGGTCATGTCAGGGGTAAGGATCGGATCTTGCTCCTCCATCTGCACGTTATAAAATCGCCGGGCAAGCTCAGCAATACCCCGTAACTGGGCATACTTCGCGACGCCAATGCCTTCTACGTGCGTAAATTCCTCCAGTTCGGCTGTCAGCAGACCATGTAGTGAACCAAAATGGTCTATCAGATTTCTCGCCAGCGTAAATACCGTTTTTCCCTTCGTACCTGTACGTAAAAAGAGCGCCAGCAGTTCGTCATCTTTTAATAACGTGACGCCATGACGCAGCAATTTTTCGCGCGGTAGCAGCAGTTCAGTCTCTTCCATGCCCGGCCTCCTTCTGTTTGCCATTATGCTGCCACAGGCAAATCCGGGGCTCGACGCTGAGGTTTCGTTCTTGCGTAGCGCCTCGCAAAGTGAATAAAGGACTTCATCACCCCCTATTTGGGATTGTGATAAAATGCCCGCTCTCTGGTGAAACCCAACAGGAAAGAATCATGATGAGCCTGGCCGGTAAAAAAATCGTTCTTGGCGTGAGCGGCGGCATTGCTGCCTATAAAGCGCCGGAGCTGGTGCGTCGTCTTCGCGAGCGCGGGGCGGACGTGCGGGTCGCGATAACCGAAGGCGGTAAAGCCTTTATCACCCCTCTGAGCCTGCAGGCGGTTTCAGGCTACCCGGTATCTGACAGCCTGCTCGACCCGGCCGCCGAAGCCGCGATGGGGCATATTGAGCTTGGTAAATGGGCCGATCTGGTGATTCTTGCCCCTGCCACGGCAGATTTAATTGCCCGCGTGGCGGCCGGTATGGCGAACGATCTGGTTTCGACCATTTGCCTCGCGACGCCTGCGCCCGTCGCCGTTGTGCCCGCCATGAACCAGCAGATGTACCGCAATGCCGCGACTCAGCATAATCTGGAGACGCTGGCCTCGCGCGGCCTGCTTATCTGGGGCCCGGACAGCGGCAGCCAGGCCTGCGGCGACGTTGGCCCAGGGCGTATGCTCGACCCGTTGACGATTGTCGATATGGCCGCCGCTCATTTCTCGCCTGTCAACGACCTGCAACATCTCAACATCATGATTACCGCGGGCCCGACGCGCGAGCCGCTGGATCCGGTGCGCTACATCACCAACCACAGCTCCGGCAAAATGGGCTTTGCAATTGCTGCCGCAGCGGCAAAACGCGGTGCTAACGTCACGCTGGTCAGCGGCCCGGTCTCGCTACCTACGCCACCTTTTGTGCAGCGCATTAATGTCACCACCGCGCTGGAGATGGAAGCCGCCGTGCAGGCTCATGCGCAACGCCAGCAGATTTTTATCGGCTGTGCGGCCGTGGCAGACTATCGCGCCGAGACCATCGCCGAGTCTAAAATCAAAAAGCAAGGCGATGAATTAACACTGAAAATGGTGAAAAACCCGGACATTGTTGCCGGAGTCGCCGCATTAAAAAGCCATCGTCCTTACGTTGTTGGATTTGCCGCAGAAACGAATAATGTGGAAGAATATGCCCGGCAAAAACGTACCCGCAAAAACCTCGATTTAATTTGCGCGAACGACGTATCGCTGGCCACGCAAGGATTTAATAGCGACAGCAACGCACTGCACCTTTTCTGGCAGGATGGAGATAAAATCTTACCGCTTGAGCGCAAGGAACTCCTGGGCCAACAATTACTGGACGAGATCGTTACCCGTTATGATGAAAAAAATCGACGTTAAGATTCTGGACCCGCGTGTTGGCGAGCAATTCCCGCTGCCAACCTATGCCACCTCCGGCTCTGCCGGACTTGACCTGCGCGCCTGTCTCGATGACGCCGTAGAACTGGCGCCCGGTGCCACTACCCTGATCCCGACGGGCCTGGCGATCCACATTGCTGACCCGTCTCTGGCGGCAGTCATCCTGCCGCGCTCTGGTCTGGGCCATAAGCACGGCGTTGTGCTGGGTAACCTGGTCGGCCTGATCGACTCCGATTACCAGGGTCAGCTGATGGTGTCCGTCTGGAACCGTGGCCAGGATAGCTTCACCATTGAACCGGGCGAGCGTATCGCGCAGATGGTTTTTGTACCGGTGGTACAGGCAGAATTTAACCTGGTGGCAGACTTTGATGCCACCGACCGTGGCGAAGGCGGCTTCGGCCATTCCGGGCGCAAATAACCGCCCGACACACACGTATCTCGCAGCGCCATAACGCAATAACAAACCGCAAACGTCAGTTTGCGGTCGCTGTGTGGATGCCAGCCTGGCAAGTGCTTATTTTTCAGGGGTATTTTGTAACATGGCAGAAAAACAAACCGCGAAAAGGAATCGTCGCGAAGAAATACTTCAATCTCTGGCTCTGATGCTTGAATCCAGCGATGGCAGTCAACGCATCACCACCGCCAAACTGGCCGCCTCTGTGGGCGTGTCTGAGGCGGCACTGTATCGTCATTTCCCCAGCAAAACAAAAATGTTCGACAGCCTGATCGAGTTTATTGAAGACAGTCTGATTACGCGCATTAACCTGATTCTGAAAGACGAAAAAGACACCACCGCGCGTCTGCGTCTGATTGTGCTGCTAATTCTGGGCTTTGGGGAACGCAATCCGGGATTAACCCGTATCCTGACCGGCCACGCGCTGATGTTTGAGCAGGACAGGCTGCAGGGCCGCATCAATCAGCTTTTCGAGCGTATTGAAGCACAGCTGCGCCAGGTGCTGCGCGAGAAGAAAATGCGTGAAGGCGAAGGATACAATACGGATGAGACACTGCTGGCAAGCCAGATCCTGGCGTTTTGTGAAGGCATGCTCTCCCGCTTTGTGCGCAGCGAATTTAAATACCGACCAACGGACGATTTTGACGCCCGCTGGCCGTTAGTGGCAGCGCAGCTGCAGTAGCACCGCAGGCCCGGTAAGCGTAGCGCCGCCGGGCAATTCAATTACACGCCAAACTCTTCGCGATACGCCCGAACCGCCGCCAGATGATCCGCCATCTCTGGCTTCTCTTCCAGATACGCAATCAGGTCTTTCAGGGTGATGATAGAGGTCACTTTGCAGCTGTAATCACGCTCTACTTCCTGGATAGCAGAGATATCGCCGCGACCACGCTCCTGACGATCCAGAGAAATCAGCACGCCAGCCAGCGTCGCACCGTTGGCCTGGATAATCTCCATAGATTCACGGATCGCGGTGCCTGCGGTAATCACGTCGTCGACCAGCATCACGCGGCCCTGCAGCGCGCTGCCCACAAGATTACCGCCTTCACCGTGGGTTTTGGCCTCTTTGCGGTTAAAGCAGTACGGCACGTCACGGTCATGGTGTTCTGCCAGCGCGACTGCAGTGGTCGTCGCAATTGGAATGCCTTTGTAGGCCGGGCCAAACAGCAGGTCAAAATCAATTCCGGAATCCACCAGCGCTTCGGCATAGAAACGGCCTAACAGTGCCAGATCGCGCCCGGTATTAAACAGCCCGGCGTTGAAGAAATAGGGGCTCTTACGCCCGGATTTCAGCGTAAACTCGCCAAACTTAAGTACCTGTTTATTAATCGCAAACTCAATAAACTGGCGCTGATACGATTTCATGGATTCGCTCCTTTGGTTTTTTCTGTCTTACAGGCAAAAAAAAGGCGACTCACTGGTCGCCTTTAAAATCAATTTTCTAACGCCGCTTTTTGCGTCGTTACAATGGATTCGATTCCCCCTCGGGCCAACGCCAGCAGGGAGAGAAGTTCTTCATGAGTGAACGGCTCGCCTTCCGCCGTGCCCTGCACCTCAATGATGCGACCGTCTTCGGTCATCACCACGTTCATGTCGGTCTCGGCGGCGGAATCTTCAACGTATTCCAGATCGCAAAGCGCTTCACCGTTAACGATCCCCACGGAAACCGCCGCGACCATCCCTTTCATAGGGTTGGTTTTCAGCTTACCGGCTGCAACCAGCTTGTTCAGGGCATCGGCCAGCGCCACGCAGGCACCGGTAATGGACGCGGTACGCGTGCCGCCATCTGCCTGAATCACGTCGCAGTCCAGAGTAATAGTGAATTCACCGAGAGTTTTCAGGTCAACGGCGGCGCGCAGCGCACGCGCGATAAGACGCTGAATTTCCATGGTACGGCCACCCTGCTTACCCTTTGCCGCTTCACGGGCGTTACGGGTATGGGTCGCGCGCGGCAGCATGCCGTACTCGGCGGTGATCCAGCCCTGGCCCTGACCTTTCAAAAAGCGCGGAACGCCCTCTTCGATGGATGCGGTACACAGCACTTTGGTGTCACCAAACTCAACCAGCACGGAGCCTTCAGCGTGTTTTGTATAGTTACGGGTCAGGGTGACGGGACGCACCTGATTGGCGCTACGACCTGATGGACGCATGATGGATTCTCCGGCTTGAAACGAATGTGGCTGCGCATTATACGGATAAAGGACGCTTATTCCTATCCTGAGAAGCCCCCGAAAGCTATAATCCCCCCATCTCTCCTTTAAAAACGGGAATGTCTATGATCCGCAGTATGACCGCCTACGCCCGGCGTGAAATCAAGGGTAGCTGGGGTAGCGCTACCTGGGAAATGCGTTCGGTAAACCAGCGCTATCTGGAAACATATTTCCGTATGCCGGAACAGTTCCGCAGCCTTGAACCTGTGGTGCGCGAACGTATCCGTACGCGTCTGACCCGCGGGAAAGTGGAATGCAACCTGCGCTTTGAGCCAGATGCCAGCGCGCAGGGCGAACTGATCCTCAACGAAAAGCTGGCGAAACAGCTCGTGAATGCGGCGAACTGGGTCAAAATGCAGAGCGATGAAGGCGAAATCAACCCGGTTGATATTCTGCGCTGGCCTGGAGTCATGGCCGCCGGAGAGCAGGATCTGGATGCCATTGCCGCTGAAATCCTGGCAGCCCTCGACGGCACGCTGGACGACTTTATCGTTGCCCGCGAAACCGAAGGCCAGGCGCTGAAAGCGATGATTGAGCAGCGTCTTGAAGGCGTCAGCGCTGAAGTAGCCAAAGTCCGCACCCACATGCCGGAAGTGCTGCAATGGCAGCGCGAGCGCCTGGTCGCCAAGCTGGAAGAAGCGGAAGTTCAGCTGGAAAATACCCGTCTGGAACAAGAGCTGGTGCTGATGGCGCAGCGTGTTGACGTGGCCGAAGAGCTGGATCGTCTGGAAGCGCACGTGAAAGAGACCTATAACATCCTGAAGAAGAAGGAAGCTGTAGGCCGCCGCCTGGACTTTATGATGCAGGAGTTCAACCGCGAGTCGAACACTCTGGCGTCTAAGTCTATCAATGCTGAAGTGACCAACTCAGCGATTGAACTCAAGGTTCTGATTGAGCAGATGCGCGAGCAGATCCAGAATATTGAGTAATCGCTTTTTGGGTGGTGTCGGCTGACGCCACCCATTATTATTTCTAATCCGAATTTCCCTCTCTTTTCTAATTCACCAGCCAAGTATCAAAGATATTCAACGTGTATTGATTAAATTTTATAGGTGAAATCCCATCGCCTTAGAAAATCTCAATCGTGATCTTGCGCACAAATCGCTAACCTTTCCGCGTTCACACCGGAGGGTATATGCTGCTTCACATTCTTTATCTCATTGGTATCACCGCAGAAGCCATGACTGGCGCTCTCGCCGCCGGGCGTCGCCGGATGGACACCTTCGGCGTGATCATTATTGCCACTGCAACCGCGCTGGGCGGTGGTTCCGTGCGCGACATCCTGCTTGGCCATTACCCGCTCGGCTGGGTGAAGCATCCTGAGTATGTGATTATCGTCGCAACGGCTGCCGTATTAACCACCATAGTGGCACCCGTTATGCCTCATCTTCGCCGTCTGTTCCTGGTGCTTGATGCGCTGGGGCTGATCGTGTTTTCCATCATCGGCGCGCAAATCGCGCTCGATATGGGAGAAGGCCCGGTTATCGCCACCATTGCTGCCGTGGTAACGGGCGTTTTCGGCGGCGTGCTGCGCGATATGTTCTGCAAACGCATTCCATTGGTCTTCCAAAAAGAGCTGTACGCCGGCATCTCCTTCGCCGCAGCGGTGCTCTACATTGCCCTGCAGCATTACGTATCAAACCATGACGTGGTGGTCATCTCCACGCTGCTGTTTGGCTTTACGGCCCGCATGCTGGCGCTGCGTCTGAAGCTCGGGCTGCCCGTCTTTCACTATAAGCACGGCGCTCACTAATCTCAGAATCCGTTGATGTGCTGTCGGGCAAGCCACCTGACCAGCACATCAATCTCTGGCGAGTGCAGCCAGCTAACGATTTGCCGCGCCTTCTCCTCTCCCGTCCCCGGTAAGGTCTGCCACGCCTTTTCACTGCGTTCGCTCATCTTCTGCCAGGACACCTCCCCCAACGCCTTCAGCGACGCCTGCGGTAGCGGAACACCCAGCGCTAAAATCCAGCGGGTAAAAGGCTGCTCACGCACCTGATTAAAGCGATGCCAGAGCGCTAGTCCGCGCGCTGCGGAAAACCCCGGCGTCGACTGCAGCTGCTCCTGCGTTAACAGCAGCCACGAAAAGAGATGTTCAAAATGATGCGCCTGCCAGAGCATCCGCCAGCCTGACTCACCTAACCCTTCAATGTTGAATACCTGCTTAGAACTGAGCCACGTCAGCCGGGCAAAAAACTGTTCCATACACTCCGGCGAGGCATAAAAGCAGCTCAGGGAGTGATAACGCGAGGCCGGAGGCTCTGGTTTTTGTCTGTCCGCTCCTCGCCAGACCACCTTATCAAACCGGGGAATACCCTGCCCGGCCAGGCTGACCTGGATCTGATCGCCCGGGGCAATATCCAGCCTCTGCCAGCGCCCAACCGAACCGAGACTCACTCGCTGCACCTGTTTATCGTCCAGCTGCACAGGCTCAAGTGCCGCCACGACAGAAATTTTGCCCGTGCGCCCCACGGAAAAACGAATATTCCTGACCTCTGCGACCTGCGCCGCAGGCGAATATTTCCATGCGATGACCCAGTTGCCTTCGCCGGGCAGCCAACCCTCCCCTGAAGGAGACTCCGCAGACCGAACCACTATGCCATCCGTGGCAAAGGGTAATGCCGTGTTTTGCCAGGCCAAACGCTGCTTTTCAACAGCATCAATAGTTTGTACGGGCAGCGTATAGCGTGCCGTCAGGGAAAAGCCTGCGGTGGACAGCTCAGAAAGCCTGTTTTCCATTCCTTTCGGTCCATCTGGCCAGGCCCAGATAAATATTCCTGTCTGGCTCAGAAGCGCGTTGTCCTTTTGTCGCATCATCGCACCCGCGACTTTTGCGCGTGCATTCATTCCACCCATCTGCCGCTGGACGTGGTTTTCGCGTAGCCAGAAAAGCTCCCCCTGTAAGACGCTGTTTGCCAGGGCGCCAGATACCTCCTTAGGCACGGACGGGATCAAACGCACGCGGGCCGTCCAGTCCTCGCCTTTTAGCCCATTACCACGGCTGATGGCCCGCGCTAGCTTTCCGTTGCGATACATCAGCGTCACCGCCACGCCGTCGACTTTTGGCTGCATCCAGAGATTTTTTCGACCGTGCATCCAGTGACCCAGCGCTTCTTTGCTGGCTGCTTTACGTACCCCCGTATGGGCAACAGGATGTTTTACGTTTCCCTCCAGCGCAGGAAGGGTGCTCTCAACAAAATCGTTGCCAAAACAGCGCTGCCACTGGGTTAAACGTCCGTTGAGCTGGTCATACACTTCGTCACTGACCTCGCTCACCCCCTGCTTCCAGTAAGCCTCATCCCAGCGTTTGATTTGTGCGCTTAATGACGCAATCTCTTTTTCGGCTTTTGCCTGTGACCACACCGGACACACCGCCGCCCCGTAACCACACCACAACAGCATTAACCCGCTTATCCATCGCCACATCGCTACCCCTCCTTTGCAATGCAGGAGATATAACCTGGCGTGAGAAACGACGCTAATAGCAACCTTTCACGCTGCGAGGCGCTATCCAGCGTTAATTTTTATTGCTGCAAACCGCAGGTAAAACCTGAAAACGGTACGCAAAATTCAATAATCCAGGGTAAAAAGTGTGACAAAGGCTACGTCACACAGCGGCGACGTGTATAATAAGCCCGTATGTAGGACTTCTTCGTTAACACATACAAAAGACTCTCATGGCTCAAGGCACGCTTTATATTGTTTCTGCCCCTAGTGGCGCGGGTAAATCCAGCCTTATTCAGGCACTGTTAAAAACCCAACCGTTGTACGACACTCAGGTTTCTGTTTCTCACACCACGCGAGCGCCGCGCCCGGGTGAAGTGCACGGTGAACACTATTTCTTTGTGGATCACGACGAGTTCAGAGCGATGATCGGCAGAGACGCGTTTCTTGAACACGCTGAAGTGTTCGGTAATTACTACGGCACTTCGCGTGAAACCATTGAGCAGGTTCTGGCGACGGGCGTGAATGTGTTCCTGGATATCGACTGGCAGGGCGCACAGCAAATTCGCAAGAAAATGCCTGACTCGCGCAGTATCTTTATTTTACCGCCGTCGAAAGATGAGCTGGATCGCCGCCTGCGTGGCCGCGGTCAGGACAGTGAAGAAGTCATCGCAAAGCGTATGGAACAGGCAGTTGCAGAAATGAGCCATTACGCGGAATATGATTACCTTATTGTGAATGATGATTTTGATGCCGCGCTGAGCGATCTCAAAACCATTCTTCGCGCAGAACGACTGCGTATGAGCCGCCAGAAGCAGCGACATGACGCATTAATCACCAAACTGTTGGCAGACTGAACCCACTTTCAGTATCATGCCCAGTCATTTCTTCACCTGTGGAGCATTTTAAGTATGGCACGCGTAACTGTTCAGGACGCTGTAGAGAAAATTGGTAACCGTTTTGACCTGGTGCTGGTCGCCGCGCGTCGCGCTCGTCAGATGCAGGTAGGCGGTAAAGATCCGCTGGTACCGGAAGAAAACGATAAAACCACCGTTATTGCACTTCGCGAAATCGAAGAAGGTCTGATCAACAACCAGATCCTCGACGTGCGTGAGCGCCAGGAGCAGCAAGAGCAGGAAGCCGCAGAACTGCAGGCCGTAACCGCCATTGCTGAAGGTCGTCGTTAATTAAACCTGCGGGTCGCCCTTGTATCTGTTTGAAAGCCTGAATCAACTGATTCAAACCTATCTGCCTGAAGACCAGATTAAGCGTCTTCAGCAGGCGTATCTCGTTGCACGTGACGCTCACGAGGGCCAGACACGTTCAAGCGGTGAACCCTACATCACGCACCCGGTTGCGGTAGCCTGTATTCTGGCCGAGATGAAACTCGACTACGAAACGCTGATGGCCGCCCTGCTGCACGACGTGATCGAAGATACCCCTGCCACCTACCAGGATATGGAACAGCTGTTTGGCAAAAGCGTTGCCGAGCTGGTGGAAGGGGTCTCTAAGCTTGATAAGCTTAAATTCCGCGATAAGAAAGAGGCGCAAGCCGAAAACTTTCGCAAGATGATTATGGCGATGGTGCAGGATATCCGCGTCATTCTCATCAAACTCGCTGACCGTACCCACAATATGCGCACGTTGGGCTCACTTCGCCCGGATAAACGTCGCCGCATTGCCCGTGAAACCCTCGAAATTTATAGTCCGCTGGCGCACCGTTTAGGTATCCACCACATCAAAACCGAGCTGGAAGAGCTGGGCTTTGAAGCGTTGTACCCGAACCGCTATCGCGTGATTAAAGAGGTGGTGAAAGCCGCACGCGGTAACCGTAAAGAGATGATTCAAAAGATCCTCTCTGAAATTGAAGGGCGGTTGCAGGAAGCGGGAATTCCGTGCCGCGTCAGCGGTCGCGAAAAACATCTTTACTCCATCTACTGCAAAATGGTGCTCAAAGAGCAGCGTTTTCACTCGATCATGGATATTTACGCGTTCCGCGTGATCGTCCATGACTCGGACACCTGTTATCGCGTGCTGGGGCAGATGCATAGCCTCTACAAACCGCGTCCGGGGCGCATGAAAGATTACATCGCCATTCCGAAAGCGAACGGCTAT
Organism: Enterobacter sp. 168J2; assembly: GCF_034107265.1. NCBI lineage: Bacteria > Pseudomonadati > Pseudomonadota > Gammaproteobacteria > Enterobacterales > Enterobacteriaceae > Enterobacter > Enterobacter sp. 168J2. The sequence continues at coordinate 109,075 of NZ_JAWNEB010000008.1, forward strand.
CAATCTTTGCATACCTCGATGATCGGTCCGCACGGTGTGCCTGTTGAAGTGCAGATCCGCACCGAAGACATGGACCAGATGGCAGAGATGGGGGTTGCCGCACACTGGGCTTACAAAGAGCACGGTGGCGAAAGCAGCACGACCGCACAAATCCGCGCCCAGCGCTGGATGCAGAGCCTGCTGGAGCTTCAGCAGAGTGCGGGTAGCTCGTTCGAATTTATCGAGAGCGTTAAATCCGATCTCTTCCCGGATGAGATTTACGTTTTCACCCCAGAAGGCCGCATTGTCGAACTGCCTGCGGGCGCAACGCCGGTCGACTTCGCCTACGCCGTGCATACCGATATCGGGCATGCCTGCGTGGGCGCACGCGTCGACAGACAGCCTTATCCGCTGTCACAGCCGCTCTCCAGCGGCCAGACGGTCGAAATTATTACCGCGCCGGGCGCACGTCCGAACGCGGCCTGGCTGAACTTTGTCGTGAGTTCCAAAGCGCGCGCCAAAATTCGTCAGCTGTTGAAAAACCTCAAGCGCGATGACTCTGTCAGCCTGGGGCGTCGTCTGCTCAACCACGCGCTGGGCGGCAGCCGCAAGCTGGCTGAGATCCCACCGGAGCATATCCAGCGTGAACTTGACCGTATGAAGCTCACGTCTCTGGACGATCTTCTGGCGGAAATTGGTCTGGGTAACGCGATGAGCGTTGTAGTAGCGAAAAACCTGCAGCAGGGTGAAGCGACGCCTGCTGCTCCAGGCGCATCCGGCCATGCGCATCTGCCGATTAAAGGCGCGGACGGGGTGCTGATCACCTTCGCAAAATGTTGCCGTCCAATCCCTGGCGACCCGATTATTGCGCACGTCAGCCCCGGCAAAGGGCTGGTTATCCACCATGAATCCTGTCGTAACATTCGCGGCTACCAGAAAGAAGCTGAGAAGTTTATGGCGGTCGAGTGGGATAAAGAGACGGCGCAGGAGTTTATCACTGAAATTAAGGTGGATATGTTCAACCACCAGGGTGCCCTGGCGAACCTGACGGCAGCCATCAACACGGCCTCGTCCAACATTCAAAGTCTGAACACGGAAGAAAAAGACGGCCGCGTCTATAGCGCCTTTATTCGTCTGACCGCCCGCGACCGCGTGCACCTGGCGAACATTATGCGCAAGATCCGCGTCATGCCGGACGTGATTAAAGTCACCCGAAACCGAAACTAGGTTTATGAATTCACAACGTTATGCCCGTATCTGCGAAATGCTCGCCAGACGTCAGCCTGACTTGACGGTCTGCATGGAGCAGGTGCATAAACCCCATAACGTCTCTGCCATCGTCCGTACCGCAGATGCCGTCGGCGTGCATGAAGTGCACGCCGTCTGGCCGGGTCACCGGATGCGAACCATGGTCTCTGCTGCCGCAGGCAGTAACAGCTGGGTATCCGTCAAATCTCACCAGACGATTGGCGATGCCGTATCGCATCTGAAAGGACGCGGGATGCAGATCCTGGCGACAAACCTGTCCGCAAAAGCCGTGGATTTCCGCGAGATCGACTACACCCGCCCGACCTGCATTTTGATGGGGCAGGAGAAAACCGGGATCTCCCAGGAAGCGCTGGATCTGGCGGATCGGGACATCATCATTCCGATGATCGGCATGGTTCAGTCCCTTAACGTCTCCGTGGCGTCCGCGCTCATTCTGTATGAAGCGCAGCGCCAGCGTCAGAACGCCGGGATGTACGAGCGCAGCAACAGCATGCTGCCGGAAGAGGAACAGCAGCGCCTGCTGTTTGAAGGAGGCTATCCGGTGCTGGCACGCGTTGCGAAGCAGAAAAAATTGCCTTACCCCCACGTCAACGCGCAGGGCGAGATTGAAGCCGATGCCGAGTGGTGGGCCACCATGCAGTACGCCGGGTAACCGATGAAAGGCCGCCTGCTGGATGCTATCCCGCTCAACAGCCTGACGGGCGTGGGCGCGGCGCAAAGCAATAAGCTGGCAAAAATTGGCCTGCACACCGTGCAGGATCTCCTGCTTCACCTTCCCCTGCGTTACGAAGACCGCACCCAGCTCTACAAGATTGGCGATCTGCTTCCCGCCATTTACGCCACCGTTGAAGGCGAAGTCCTGAACTGCAATATCACTTTCGGCGGACGCCGGATGATGACCTGTCAGATCAGCGACGGCACCGGCATCCTCACCATGCGTTTTTTCAACTTCAGCGCGGCGATGAAAAACAGCCTGGCGACAGGCCGCAGGGTGCTGGCCTATGGCGAAGCCAAGCGCGGGAAATACGGCGCAGAGATGATCCACCCGGAGTACCGCGTGCAGGGCGATCTCAGCACGCCGGAGCTGCAGGAGACGCTTACTCCGGTTTACCCGACGACCGAAGGCATTAAGCAGGCGACGCTGCGTAAGCTCACCGATCAGGCCCTTGAACTGCTCGATACTTGCGCCATTACCGAGCTGCTGCCGCCAGAACTGGCTCAGGGGATGATGAGCCTGCCCGAGGCGCTGCGCACCCTGCACCGCCCGCCGCCAACGCTGCTGCTCAGCGATTTAGAAAGCGGCAAACACCCCGCCCAACGGCGTCTTATCCTTGAGGAATTACTGGCGCATAACCTGAGCATGCTGGCGCTTCGCGCCGGCGCACAGCGTTTCCACGCTCAGCCGTTAAGCCCGAATGATGTGCTCAAAGATAAGCTGCTGGCCTCTCTGCCCTTTGAGCCCACCGGCGCGCAGGCGCGCGTCACCGCCGAGATTGAACGCGATATGGCGCTCGACGTGCCGATGATGCGCCTGGTGCAGGGCGACGTAGGCTCCGGTAAAACGCTGGTTGCCGCCCTGGCCGCGTTACGCGCCATCGCCCACGGCAAACAGGTCGCCCTGATGGCGCCGACAGAGCTGCTGGCCGAGCAGCACGCCAATAATTTCCGCGCCTGGTTCGCGCCGCTCGGGATTGAGGTGGGCTGGCTTGCCGGGAAGCAAAAAGGCAAAGCGCGTCTTGCGCAGCAGGAAGCCATCGCCAGCGGCCAGGTGCAGATGATTGTCGGCACGCACGCTATCTTCCAGGAGCAGGTGCAGTTTAACGGCCTTGCGCTGGTGATTATCGACGAACAGCACCGCTTTGGCGTGCATCAGCGTCTGGCGCTGTGGGAAAAAGGGCTGCAGCAGGGCTTCCACCCGCATCAGCTGATCATGACCGCCACGCCGATCCCGCGTACCCTGGCGATGACCGCCTATGCCGATCTGGATACCTCCACCATCGACGAGCTGCCCCCGGGCCGCACGCCGGTGACAACGGTTGCGATACCGGATACGCGCCGCAGCGATATCATCGACCGCGTGCGCAACGCCTGTACCCATGAAGGGCGCCAGGCCTACTGGGTCTGTACCCTGATTGAAGAGTCTGAGCTGCTGGAAGCGCAGGCCGCCGAAGCGACGTGGGAAGAGCTCAAGCTGGCGCTGCCCGAGCTGAACGTTGGCCTGGTTCACGGCCGCATGAAGCCTGCCGAGAAGCAGGCGGTGATGCAGTCCTTCAAACAGGGGGAGCTGCATTTGCTGGTCGCGACGACGGTCATCGAAGTGGGCGTTGACGTGCCCAACTCCAGCCTGATGATCATCGAAAACCCGGAGCGTCTGGGGCTTGCTCAGCTCCACCAGCTACGCGGGCGCGTCGGCCGCGGCGCGGTAGCGTCGCACTGCGTGCTGCTTTACAAAGCACCGCTTTCAAAAACCGCCCAGATGCGGCTGCAGGTGCTGCGCGACAGCAACGACGGCTTTGTGATTGCGCAAAAAGACCTGGAGATACGCGGCCCGGGCGAACTGCTGGGCACGCGCCAGACGGGAAATGCTGAATTCAAAGTGGCGGACTTACTGCGCGATCAGGCCATGATCCCCGAAGTTCAGCGCCTTGCGCGCCATATTCATGAACGCTACCCCGAACAGGCGGCAGCGTTAATTGAGCGCTGGATGCCGGAAACCGAACGGTATTCCAACGCCTGATCTCAGGCAAACATCGGCAGCATCAGGTACAGCTTGATCACCAGCGCGTTGACGATATCAATGAAGAATGCGCCAACCATTGGGACCACCAGAAACGCCATATGCGATGGCCCGAACCGTTCGGTGATCGCCTGCATGTTGGCGATAGCCGTTGGGGTAGCCCCCAGACCAAACCCGCAGTGACCCGCCGCCAGCACCGCCGCATCATAGTTTTTCCCCATCATGCGCCAGGTCACGAACATGGCGTACAGCGCCATAAACAGCGCCTGCACCGCCAGAATCGCCACCATCGGCAGCGCCAGCGAGGCCAGCTCCCACAGCTTAAGGCTCATGAGCGCCATCGCCAGGAACAGCGACAGGCAGACGTTGCCGAGCACCGATACCGCACGGTCAAACACGCGGTAAAAGCCCATCAGCGCCAGACCGTTGCTCAGGATCACCCCGATAAACAGCACGCAGACGAACGTTGGCAGTTCAAATGCAGTGCCCGCCAGCCATTGCGCAACCACTTTGCCCACGGTCAGGCAGATGGCAATCATCGCGATGGTTTCAATCATCACCAGTGAGGTGATGCTGCGGCCAACGTCCGGCTTTTCGAACGCGGTCGGCACCATTTCATCGTCCGGTCTGCCGTTCGGCGTGGTGGAGTGCTTCACCAGATAGCGCGCTACCGGGCCGCCAATCAGGCCGCCCAGCACCAGGCCAAAGGTCGCGCAGGCCATCGCCACTTCCGTCGCGTTTTCAAACCCGTAGCGTTCGATGAAAAGCTTACTCCACGCGGCCCCGGTACCGTGACCGCCCGAAAGGGTAATCGACCCAGCCAGCAGGCCCATCAGCGGATCCAGCCCCAGCAGCGTTGCCATACCGATGCCGATGGCGTTTTGCATCAGCAGCAGCCCCACCACCACAATCAGAAACACGCCGAGCACCTTACCGCCCGAGCGCAGGCTTGCCAGGTTGGCGTTCAGGCCGATGGTGGCAAAGAAAGCCAGCATCAGCGGGTCTTTCAGGGACATATCAAAATCAATTTCCCAACCCATGCTTTTTTTCAGTATCAGCAGGGCCAGCGCCACCAGCAGACCGCCGGCGACAGGTTCAGGAATAGTGTATTTTTTCAGAAAGGAAACGCTGTGGACCAGCTTGCGACCAAGCAGAAGAACCAGCGTTGCGGCAACAAGGGTCGACAACGTATCGAGATGAATCATAAAAGGCTCCTGTTATGCGCGTGTTCCATACACACGCGGCGTTATCCTGGGCCGGGTTGCGCTCGTCATGAGCCCCCGGCGCAAAAAGTGTAATTTTTTTTTCCGATAGGTTGTAAAAAACCTGCTCACATCGGCAGATTTTCTTCCTTTTTTTTGTTGGCAATCGTTTGCTTTTACCAGATGGTCAGATAAAATGCCCGCTTTTCCACCGTGGGATTGCCGCCGATGTCCGTTAACACCATAGAGTCGCCCGATGCGCAACCGATTGCGCAGAAGCAAAATAGCGAACTGATTTACCGCCTTGAAGACCGCCCGCCGCTGCCGCAGACGCTTTTCGCCGCCTGCCAGCATCTTCTGGCAATGTTTGTTGCGGTGATCACCCCGGCGCTGCTGATTTGCCAGGCGCTCGGTTTACCGGCGCAGGACACGCAGCACATTATCAGTATGTCTCTGTTTGCCTCCGGCGTGGCCTCCATTATTCAAATTAAAGCCTGGGGTCCGGTGGGCTCTGGATTATTGTCAATTCAGGGCACCAGCTTTAACTTCGTGGCGCCGCTGATCATGGGCGGTACGGCGCTAAAAACCGGCGGCGCAGATGTCCCGACGATGATGGCAGCGCTGTTCGGCACGCTGATGCTGGCCAGCTGCACGGAGATGGTCATCTCCCGCGTGCTGCATCTGGCTCGCCGCGTGATCACCCCGCTGGTTTCCGGCGTCGTCGTTATGATTATCGGCCTGTCGCTGATTCAGGTGGGCCTCACCTCCATCGGCGGCGGCTACGCGGCAATGAGCGACCACACCTTCGGCGCGCCGAAAAACCTGCTGCTGGCGGGCGTGGTGCTGGCGATCATCATTCTGCTTAACCGTCAGCGTAACCCTTACCTGCGCGTGGCCTCGCTGGTGATCGCCATGGCGGCGGGCTATCTGCTGGCGTGGGCGCTGGGCATGCTGCCGGAGAACACCGCGCCGACCAACAGCGCGCTGATCACCGTCCCAACGCCGCTTTACTACGGCCTGGGCATTGACTGGGGCCTGCTCCTGCCGCTGATGCTGGTCTTTATGATCACTTCTCTGGAGACCATCGGCGATATTACCGCCACCTCTGACGTCTCCGAGCAGCCGGTGTCCGGCCCGCTGTACATGAAGCGCCTGAAAGGCGGCGTGCTGGCGAACGGCCTGAACTCATTTGTCTCTGCGGTATTCAACACCTTCCCGAACTCCTGCTTCGGCCAGAACAACGGCGTGATCCAACTGACTGGCGTGGCCAGCCGCTACGTTGGTTTCGTGGTGGCGCTGATGCTGATCGTCCTCGGCCTGTTCCCGGCGGTGAGCGGCTTTGTGCAGCACATTCCTGAACCGGTGCTGGGCGGCGCAACGCTGGTGATGTTCGGGACTATCGCGGCCTCCGGCGTGCGTATCGTCTCCCGCGAGCCGCTGAACCGCCGCGCGATCATGATTATCGCGCTGTCGCTGGCCGTTGGTCTGGGCGTTTCCCAGCAGCCGCTGATCCTGCAGTTTGCGCCTGACTGGGTGAAAAACCTGCTCTCTTCCGGCATCGCCGCCGGCGGTATCACCGCTATCGTGCTGAACCTCGTTTTCCCGCCTGAGAAGAACTGATCTCCCTCACGGCAGGCAGTCAATGCCTGCCGTGACATCTAATTACACCATTCCCGCCTTGAGCATTGCGCATAAATCGTGCATAACTCCCTTATGTTCGTTTTGCGGGATGGAAGACCATGAAATTTATTGGAAAGCTACTCGTCTATCTTCTGGTAGCCCTGCTTATTGTGCTGCTGGCGTTCTATATTTTGCTCCAGACCCGCTGGGGCGCGGCTCAGGTCAGCAGCTGGATAACGGTGAATACCGACTACGAACTCAGTTTCGATAAGATGAATCACCGCTTTTCGTCCCCTTCCCACCTCATTCTGGAAAATGTCACCTTTGGGAGGGACGGTAAACCCGCCACATTAGTTGCCAAAAAAGTCGATATTGGCCTGAGCAGCCGCCAGATCACCGATCCGCTGCACATGGGCACCATCACCCTGTTCGACGGCACGCTGAATCTCTCGCCTCAAACGGCGCCGCTGCCCTTCCAGGCCGATCGTCTGCAGCTGAACAATATGGCCTTTAACAGCCCGAATACTGAATGGGATCTGAGCGCGCAAAAGGTCACGGGCGGCGTCAGCCCGTGGCAGCCGGAAGCGGGCAACGTGCTGGGTAAAAACGCGCAGATACAGATGAGCGCGGGCTCGCTCACTCTTAACGGCGTACCGGCCACCAACGTGCTGATCGAAGGCCAGCTGAACGGCAAGGAGGTAGTGCTGAACACCATTGGTGCCGATATGGCCCGTGGCTCGCTCACAGGCTCCGCCCTGCGCAACGCCGACGGAAGCTGGATTATCGACACCATGCGCCTGAACGAGATCCGCCTGCAGAGCGACAAAACGCTGAAGGCGTTCTTCGCGCCGCTGGCCACCATTCCTTCTCTACAGATTGGCCGTCTGGAAGTCACCGACGCCCGCCTGCAGGGCCCGGACTGGGCGGTGACCGATCTCGACTTAAGCCTGCGCAACCTGACGCTGAGCAAAGGCGACTGGCAGAGCCAGGAAGGCCGCCTGTCCATGAACGCCAGCGAGTTTATCTACGGTTCGCTGCATCTGTTTGACCCGATCCTGAATGCGGAGTTTTCCCCACAGGGCATGGCGCTGCGCCAGTTCACCTCACGCTGGGAAGGCGGCATGATGCGCACGTCCGGCAACTGGCTGCGCGACGGCAAAGCGCTGGTGCTGGACGATGTCGCCATCGCCGGGCTGGAATACACCCTGCCCGAAAACTGGAAAACGCTGTGGATGGAGCCGCTGCCGGAATGGCTGAACAGCGTCACGCTGCAAAAATTCGGCCTGAGCCGCAACCTGGTGATCGACATCGATCCCGACTTCCCGTGGCAGATCACCTCCCTGGACGGCTATGGCGCAAACCTGCAGCTGGCGAAAGATCGCCAGTGGGGCGTCTGGGGCGGCAGCGCAACATTGAACGGCGCGGCGGCGACCTTTAACCGCGTGGACGTGCGCCGTCCGTCGCTGGCGCTGAATGCGAACGCCGCTACGGTCAACATTAGCGACCTGAGCGCCTTTACCGAGAAAGGGATTCTGGAAGCCACGGCGACGGTTTCACAGCTGCCGCAGCGGCAGACCACGGTGAGCCTGAACGGGCGCGGCGTACCGCTCAACGTGCTGCAGCAGTGGGGCTGGCCTGCGCTGCCGATTACGGGCGACGGCAATATTCAGATGACCGCCAGCGGCAGCATGCAGGCGAATGCCCCGCTGAAGCCGACGGTGAACGGCAAGCTGAACGCGGTGAATATGGATAAACAGCAGGTGCAGCAGACGATGACGGGCGGCGTGGTGTCGACACCACCCTCACCCCAGCCCTCTCCCTGAAAGGGAGAGGGAGTAAACCGTTCCCTCGCCCCTGGGGAGAGGGTTAGGGTGAGGGGAATTAAAGGTGAACCACCAACTCATCCCCCTCAGCTCTCACCACCACGCCCCACTCGCTGCCAGCGTGCGAGCCACCCTTGACGCCGCTCACCTTCTGGACGTTGCGCAAGCATACCGACCAGTTTTGCGCGTCTCCCGCGCCGGTAAAGATCACAATGTCGCCCTGACGTGACGCCTTCAGCGTAAACACCACAGAACCATCCGCCGCAGGCACTTCGCTCACCGCCGTTGCGCCGTCGTCCAGGTTAAACAGCTGGAAGGCCGTCCCCTCGTTCCACGCGTAGTCCGGCTTCTGGTTGTTGCTGCCCAGCGCCAGCAGGGTGTTATCGCGCACGTAGACCGGCAGGCTCATGAAATCATGCCGCTGCTTATGCCAGCGGCTGCCCTGAATTTCGTCGTTGTGCCACAGGTGCGTCCAGCGGCCTTCCGGCAGGTAGAACTGCACGTCGCCCGCCTCGGAGAACACCGGCGCGACCATCACCGAATCCCCCAGCATGTACTGTCGGTCGAGGTAATCGCACGCCGGATCGTCCGGGAACTCCAGCAACATAGCCCGCAGCATCGGCGTGCCGAACTCGCGCGCCAGCGCCGCCTGACGGTACAGGTACGGCATCAGCTGGCACTTCAGCTGCGTGAAATGGCGCACCACGTCGCAGGACTCGTCATCGTACGCCCACGGCACGCGGTAGGATTTGCTGCCGTGCAGGCGGCTGTGGCTGGAGAACAGCCCGAACGCGCACCAGCGCTTGTAGACGTGCGCCGGAGCGGTGTTTTCAAATCCGCCGATATCGTGGCTCCAGAACCCGAAGCCGGACAGGCCAATCGACAGCCCGCCGCGCAGGCTTTCGGCCATCGATTCGTAGTTGGCGTAGCAGTCGCCGCCCCAGTGCACCGGGAACTGCTGCGCGCCGACGGACGCCGAACGGGCAAACAGCACCGCCTCTTCTTCCCCCACCGTCTCTTTCAGCACGTTCCACACCAGTTCGTTGTAGATGTAGGCGTAGTGGTTGTGCATCTTCTGCGGATCGGACCCGTCAAACCACTGCACGTCCGTCGGGATACGCTCGCCGAAGTCGGTCTTGAAGCAGTCGACGCCCATCGCCACCAGGCCTTTCAGCTTGTCGGCATACCACCGGCACGCGTCCGGATTGGTGAAGTCGTAAATCGCCAGGCCCGGCTGCCATTTGTCCCATTGCCACAGGGAGCCATCCGGGCGCTTGAGCAGGTAGCCCTTCTCTTTTAGTTCACGGAAGACTGGCGACTTCTGGCCGATGTACGGGTTAATCCACACGCAGACTTTGAGCCCTTTCTCCTTCAGGCGGCGGATCATCCCTTCCGGGTCCGGGAAGGTCACCGGGTCCCACTCGAAGTCGCACCACTGGAAGGCCTTCATCCAGAAGCAGTCGAAGTGGAACACGTGCAGCGGCAGGTCGCGCTCGGCCATGCCGTCGATAAAGCTGTTTACCGTCGCTTCGTCATAGTTGGTGGTGAACGAGGTGGTAAGCCACAGGCCGAACGACCAGGCAGGCGGCAGCGCCGGACGCCCGGTGAACTGCGTATAGCGGTTGAGCACCTCTTTCGGCGTCGGGCCGTCGATCACGAAGTACTCGAGATACTCCCCTTCCACGCTGAACTGCACTTTGGAAACCTTCTCGGAGCCCACTTCAAACGAGACGTTTTCCGGGTGATTCACCAGCACGCCGTAGCCGCGGTTGGTCAGATAGAACGGGATATTTTTGTAAGACTGCTCGGTGCTGGTGCCCCCGTCGCGGTTCCAGGTCTCGACCGTCTGGCCGTTGCGCACCAGCGCGGTAAAGCGCTCGCCCAGGCCGTAGACCGTTTCCCCCACGCCGAGATCCAGCCGCTCGAATACGTAATTGCGATCGGTATTGCTGTCCTGTACGTAGCCGTTGTTTTTCAGCTGGCTGCCGGTAATGCGCTGGCCGTTGCGCAGGAAATCCAGCGCCCAGAACTCGCCTTTGGTGACGCGCACGCTGACGCTGCCGCTTTTCAGCTCGGCAAAATCGGCGTTGTTTTCAATCTCGACCTTCACGTCCTTCAGAACGTTCAGCGGATAGTGCGGGCCGTTGTTCAGCGCGCCCTGGAAGTGCTCGATGCGCACCCCGACGATCCCCTCCTGCGGGGCAAACAGGCGCACCGTAAACATCAACGTGTCGAGCTGCCAGGTGCGTTCGCGCACGTCGCGCGGCGCAACAAATACCACCAGATCGTTGCCCTGCTGCTCCACGTCGAACACCTGAACCGGATACGTCACGTTCAGGCCCGGTTGAATGAGCCAGTTTCCATCACTGATTTTCATGCTTTCGTCCTCTTAGTTCTGCAATTCTTTGCTGACCGGCAGATTTTCAAACTCCTGCTGATTGCGGCGCGCACCCTGCGCCAGCTCGCCCAGGATTTTGGTCAGGAAGGGGGTTTTCAGCGTGTAGTAGCGTTTGGCGATAATGGCGCTCAGCACGTAGCAGACCGCCGGAGCCAGGGTAAACAGGCCGATGATGATGCTGATGGTCGCGCTGTTCTGGGTTTTGGCTGCCGCGTCGTAGCCGCCGCCTGCCAGCATCCAGCCGATCATCGCCCCGCCCAGCGCCAGGCCGAGCTTCAGCACGAACAGCGTGCCCGCAAAGCTGATGCCAGTCAGGCGCTTGCCGTTGGTCCATTCGCCGTAGTCGACGGTATCGGACATCATCACCCACTGAATCGGCGTCACCAGCTGGTGCAATACGCCGATAACGAAGATGAAGCCGAACATCAGCGCCGTGGCATGCATCGGGACGAAGAACATCGCCACGCTGACCACCGCCAGCGCGGCGTTGGTCCACCAGAAGATGCTGACCTTGCACTTCCAGTCGGTGAGCGGTTTCGCCAGCGCGGAGCCGATCAGGTTGCCGACGCAGTAGGTGGTGAGGAACGCGACGAACACCTCCGGCGAGCCCATGATCCAGGTGCAGTAGTACATCATCGCGCCGCCCCGCACGCAGACGGCGAGGATGTTGAGGATGGTGAGCACGCCGACGATGCGCCACTGGTCGTTTTGCCAGATGTCGCGCAGGTCTTCCCGCATGGAGGTGGTGCTCGGCGGCACCTGGATGCGCTCTTTGGTGGTGAAGAAGCAGAACGCCAGCATCAGGAACGCGACCACCGACAGCACGGCGATCCCGCCCTGGAAGCCGAATGCCTTATCGTCGCCGCCAATCAGGTTCACCAGCGGCATCATCAGCACCGTGGAGAGCATGCCGCCCGCCGTCGCCAGCACGAAGCGCCAGGACTGAAGGGAGATACGCTGAGTCGGGTCGTTGGTGATCACGCCGCCCAGCGCGCAGTAGGGGATGTTGACCACGGTATAGAGCAGGGTCAGCAGCGTGTAGGTCACCGCGGCGTAAACCATTTTGCCGTTGAGGCTGAGGTCCGGCGTGGTGTAGGCCAGCACGCAGACGATGCCGAACGGGATGGCGCCGAACAAAATCCACGGACGGAACTTGCCCCAGCGGCTGCGGGTGCGGTCGGCAATCAGCCCCATGCACGGGTCGGAGATCGCATCCAGCGCGCGCGCCAGCAGGAACATGGTGCCGACAAACCCGGCGGGAATGCCGAAAATATCGGTGTAGAAAAACATCATGTACAACATGACGTTATCAAAAATGATGTGGCTGGCGGCGTCTCCCATGCCGTAGCCAATCTTCTCTTTTACAGACAATACTTCGCTCATCTTTTTTTATCCTTCACGCTGTAGGGGGCGCTGAGACCGGTTGCATTGGTTTTAAACCATTGTTTCAAAGGCGGGTATTGCGTTTTCTGGTTAGCAGATTACGTTTCTTGTTTTTTGTGATCGCGGTAAATGTCGGAGAGCACGAAAGGCTAACCTGAGGATTTTCTTAAGAATTAACTGAAACAGGGGTGTACAGGTCAAAAGAGAGGTGAAAAAAGTGTGCGGGGGGATGTGGTAAATGCCTGAAAGTAGCTATAATGCGCCCCGCCTCCATGTAGCAATGCAGGCGCGGAAGATCGTCATCTCCGGTGAGGTGGCTGGACTTCAAATCCAGTTGGGGGCGCCAGCGTTCCCGGGCAGGTTCGACTCCTGTGATCTTCCGCCAAAAATGCTACAATCTTTCATAACTTAAACATAGTAACAAATTATCTATATTTTTGCCTTGAAGCGCTACGTCTTACGTTTTCTATTTCTCTGTCAAATTTAGTTCTTATTGATGGCATAAATCTTTCACGAAGCGTTAAACCGTAAGACTCTGCTTCTTTTAATTCCTCCTTCTCTAAATAAGAAATAAATTCTGTAGCTTTTTGTATGCGTTTTTCGACACGCTCGATTCTTTTTGATTTAATCGTGTTATAGCTTTCCCAAATTGTATACTCGTCCAACGCTAGTCTCGTAAGTTCATTACATACATATGAGTCATACAAAGCAGTATCGGTGGATACTAAATCCAGGTAAGTGAATGCTGAAGATAAATTATGGAATATATGACTACCGTAATTTGTTACACGAACCGAATCAATTGTGTCTGTATATTCATCCAATCTGTTATTGGATTCTATAAGCCCGTAACGAAGCAATACATCTAGTGATTCTTTTTGATCATCTTCTATATGAAATTTGTTTGAAAGCTCAGTAATTAATTGTGGTAAAGCATAAAAAGAAGAACCATGCGTTTCATTATGATTTGTCAATATTGATAAAAATCTTAGCATTGTAAAATGGGAAGATTTCTGCTTCGAACGAAGTTGGAAAACATTTGGCACATAGCTTTCCGACTCTTCATAAAAAAATCTATTCGGAATCATTACGGGTTTTAAAACTTGATGTATTTGCCATGTCCAATCAGTACGTGAAGTTATTTCATCTATATTTGTATATCTTGACTGCAATAATCCTCTAAATAGCTCAAGAGCAAGCCTAATATTACCATGTGCACATGCAGTTAAAAAACCAGCCAAATGAGAGCGATTAGAACTGAATTCTGAACGCAAATTTCGCAATAATACTTGGATCGTTAAAACAATTTCAGGAGTAATTTCGCTTGGAAGGAAGTTATATGTTTTTGTAGGGCTATTTAAGAGTTTAAGAACATAATCGAGCCGTTTCAAAAAAACATTGTGAGGTGAAGGAGAACCTAAATGAAAACCTGAATTTTGAAAAGCATCGAGCACACCTTTTATTGTTGAAGCATAAAAACGCTCTTCTCTCATAGAAATCACGACTAAGCACCCGAGCATTTTAGCTATTTGTTGGGCATGTGTAAAACTATATTCTTGCAACGCTCTGTATTGATCTGTATTGATCTGTATTATCTATTACAACTATAACACCTTTCTTTTGCGTCTTAAGATAATTAAATAACCTTCGAACTACATATGGCTTATCATTTTTCCACGTATCAACCAATTCATTTAGGAATCTATTATAGTCAATTGAATCGGTAGGTAGTCCATATAAAGACTGTCGCTGTGCTATTTCATATTTATCTTTGAATAAATCGAGTAAAACGTCCCTATTTGAACTCAAAATATTGTCAATATCCATTTTAATGACTAGTTCATTCCAAATAGTTTCTTCGATTGCATGCTTGTCTTCGGGAACAGTCAGAAGATCAATTAAAACTACTACTGCATTCTCCTTTACAATTTTCGGAGGTTTGACATAGAGTAATCGTCGTAAAAATGTTGATTTACCAATTCCCTTTCCTCCAAACAATACCACTACATCTGCTCGTGACTCTCTTTTTATACTTTCTTCTAATCTGATTCCGAAAATACCGCCATCATCACTTATCGTTGTATCTTTTACTCCAAAATTCTCTAAATATGGTGTTACTGAATCTACTAATATTGCAGAAGCTGATTTAAAAGCTGAATCGTAACTTGAATCTGATACATATACTTCATTCATTAATTCAACATCTGATGCATTTATTTGCCCGAAAAACCTTTCTGCGATCGGCCTCAGATATTGAACATATTTGTTAGCTTCAATAGTTCTTGTGTACACTGGAATATCATGTCCAGCGCGATATGTCTCTCTGTTTTCATTTGGAGTTCTTGAAATTAAGGCATTTAGAGAGCCATCATATGAAATACACTTATAAGATAATGAATTATAGAATTTTATAAAGTCAGTATCAATCGACTCTAATGAGGGAATTACGAAAGCTCTTAAACTTTTCCAATCTGTACTAGTCTCGAATACTCTAAAAAAATCCATTCATGACCATTAGTGACACAAGCAAAGTTTGAACCTATTTCCAAACAATAGTTGCGAACTTGGATCATTGCATCTTTAGTATTTTGGCTGGTTAATAGTGTCCGAACCGAAACAAAACGTATCTGGTTATCAGATGTTAATCCGGCTTTCTTAGGAAAGTCAAATGAAACACCTTCCCTCTTTGCTTCAATTACCAATGCTATCTTACCCGCGGTATTGTAAAGCATGTAATCTGCATAGCCGGGGTGAATTGACACTTCTCTTTTAACTGAAGACTTAGGCCAGTCAAGCACCTCATGGATAATCGTATCAATCACATTTGCTCGTGTATCTGCTTCATTCAAGGCTCGTCCGTTATGTTTTTGTGACAACGTTCTCAAAATTAGATGCTGATTCAAGATTACCTCCAGAAAAGAGAAACCGCGCTTAATAAGATAGCAGAGGAACTTTATACATTGTAATAAAACATTTATAGATTTGCTTTTTAACAATTTCAGATATATTTGGTTATACTTTCTAAATTAAAAGAGTTTAACCTAGTGGCTCTATACGCTTCTCTCTTAAAGCCTCCCTCGCCAGCTCCTTCAACCAGCTGGCGAGACTCACCCCTTCCTCAGCAGCCACTGCATCCAACTGTTCCTTCAATGCCGGATCAATTCGCATCTTAAACTGCGGAGACTGCCCGCCGCCTTTTGGTTTTTTTTCGCGCGATATGATCGACATGAGGCCATCTATCCATCTACTCTGGCACACATAGGAGGCCACCTAAACCTCCTGTACTTGCAACGCCCCGATGTGCGGAAACACAACTGGAGCGTCTAACCTCACCAACTATCAAGGAATTGATTATGGCTGATTCGCATTCTACCCCAGATACCGACCAAACCGGAACCGAGCGTTCGTTAATTGTGGGATACCGCCCGAATGTTTTCGACAAATCCATGCCGAAAAATCATCCTTTCCGGCAAATGGCTTCGCGCGGCGGGTTTTGATACCGGACAGCAGGTTACGGTAAAGGTGATGAAAGGGTGCATCGTTCTGGTGGCGTATAACGAGCAGGAGCAAAGGATTCTGGACGATTACAAACGCACTAAAACAAAGTTATGCCAGATCGAGAACACGCTGGCGAGCTTGCAATTATCATAACTATTCCCGCTGTTATCAAGTTGGCTGCTGGGCATGCAGCCAACATAAAAAAACAATATGGAATGCCAGATTTCTTCCATAACATCCAAAAAGCAATCGAACCCAACATGTAATGCTAACTTACAAGTTCAATATTTGATGACATTCATCATTTCAATACCTGATGCGATTTTAACTTAGCATTTATCTTACGATGGCAACGAAATCATAATTCAACGTTATAATTTTTAAAAATCTATCTGAGAAACTAATACATCGCAAAGAGCAATTTTAAGTCCCACTCTATTATTATATTTGCTTTTCTATTTTGAAACGAAAGTCACAATCTAAACCCTTAAAGAAGAGTAGTTTACCTCAGTCTATAAAAGGAGATTGAGATGGCTATACCTGTTTACTTATGGCTCGAGGATGATTCAGGCCGGAGGATTAATGGTTCTGTCGATATAAAAGATCGCGAAGGTTCAATAGAAGTAATTGAATTTATGCATTCTATAGAACAACCTATAGATAAATTCTCCGGAAAAATCACAGCAAAACGCATTTGTAGTACCTATGCATTCATGAAAGAGATTGATTCATCATCCTCATATCTATACAAAGCATTGTGCACTGGGCAAACACTAAAAAAAGCAGAATTTATATTTTACAGGATCAACTATAACGGACTCGAGGAGGCTTACTTTAAGACAACGTTAGAAAATGCAAGAGTTGTTCAAATTGAACCTGTCATGTTTGATATTAAACATCCGCATAACGAACACTATACACACCATGAATATGTAGATCTGACATATGAAAAAATCACATGGCAATACATTGATGGAAACATCACTCACTCTGATACCTGGAAAGAACGCGCTTAAGGAGAAAATATGTCCTGGGAATATGATGTAAAAGAGCATAAATTTTATCTGGATGGTGTCTACCAATTTGATGCAGATTACGCAGGTGCAAGTGGTTACAAAAACGATCCGTCACAAGAATGTGTAAAAAACAGCGGACCGCTGCCACGAGGTACCTACACTATTGGGTCCCCTCATAATTCAGCCCACACCGGGAAATATACTCTCAGCCTCACGCCCTACTCGACAAATGATATGTGTGGTAGAGACTCATTTAAAATACATGGTAAAAGCAGTTTGCACCCCGACGACTCTTCAGAGGGCTGCATCATTGCTCCCCTGAGTGCCAGAAGGAGTATCTGGAAAAGCAACGATACGGTATTGATTGTCAAATGAAGCATTTATTTTGTTTATTGCCATTACTCGTTGCAGTCAGTTCGCACGTCTCAGCAACGGAAATGACCGGCTTCGCGACCCAATATTACGATGAAGACGGCTCGCTGACGGAAATTTCAACAACAATGCCCCTTACTCCAATCATCACCATCGGTAAGAAAACCGTGCAAATGGAGGTTACTCATCTGGCAGACATCTCCAGCACACCAGTCAACAAAGACAGTTCCGCTCGCTGGATCTGCCTTCATGACGACGATGGCACGAATTACTGGTTCATTTCTGATAAGGAAATGGGCGCTGGATTGTTAACTGCGCTAGTTATAGCCAAAGATGGCATCCATCACGAGTGTGCTAAAACACCGGAACCTGTCAGCGTCTCAGTCGCTAATGTTCCATTATTAAATGCGACGCATGGGAATTTAGCCGCATTGTTCGGCAAGAAAGAGATCGCCAACAAGAAAGCGATGCTTTTTTACCAGGAAACGCCAGTACAGAATGGATTCATCAAGAGCAATACCGTCTCTTATTACTTCGCTGGCGAAAAAGTGCGTGGCGTAATCATCGGGCAAATTACCAGTAACTAGCTTGCAGACTCCCTCTCCTTAGGGAGAGGGCGTTAAGCCTGTCCACCCAACCGCATATGCAACAACGGAAACGGATTCCCCTGCCCGTCCAGTTCCGAGCGTCCGACCTGCTCAAATCCCATATGGCGGTAAAACGCGACGCCCTGCGGGTTCTGCTCATTCACGTCCACCTCGTTCACACCAAACTCTGCGATGGCATATTGGAGCAGCAATTTCCCGACCCCCTTCCCCCGGCTCGCATCATCAACAAACAGCATCTCAATGCGGTTTTCATCCACGCCTAAAAAGCCGTGAATAACGCCTGCGTCATCGCGAGCCATCACGACCTTAAGGTTAGGCAGATAGGCGTTAAGCAATAGCGGGCGCAGCGCCGCAATATCGCTTTCCTGTAAAAAGTGATGGGTGGCGCGGACGGAGGATTCCCAGATCGCGACCAGACGTTCGAAGTGTGAGGGAAGTGCGGTTTCTATTTTCATGGGGGGATCATGTGCGGTTTAGAACGTTAATTCAAGTCACTCCTTGCGCTCTGTCCACCCTCACCCTCTCCCACGGGGAGAGGGAACTGAACGTGCGGTTTTTCATCCCCTACCCTAATCTCCATCACCGCGTACACCCCGTCCTTCGGCACTACCACGGTGACGTTTTCCACCGGCACGCCCGCCGCGAGGTGTATATCCTGCAGCTGCTGTAACGACCTCGGGTAAATATCCTCCCAGCCGATGCCCCGCAGCACAAAATCAATCTGCGGGCTGCTGGTGAGCATGTTCGACACAATCAACGCCCCGCCTGGCTTGACCAGCCGCAGCGCGCGCTGGAGAAAAATCACTGCGTCGGTATCGTTGAAGTATTCGAAGATCCCCAGCGCGTCGACAAGTTCGGCCTGATGCTCGCCCAGCTCCAGCAGCAGGTCTTCGTTACGCACCAGCGTATGGAGCAGGTTGCGCCTGAGCAGGGTCAGCTGTTCGCCCACCACGATGCCCTCCTGCGCCGCCATGGTTTCGGCCCAGCTGAGCGCCACCGGGTCTTTGTCCACCAGCGTAAGATACACCTGCTGGCCGTCGAGCTTTGCTTCGCGCAGCGCCTCCAGCACCGGGATGGCGGCACCGCTCGCGAGGCTGATCCAGTTGTTCTCGCTCTCATTATGAATGTACTTTTCCACCAGCGCGGCCAGCACGCGGGCGCGGGAGCGCACGCCGACCGCGTCGTTAGCGTGGATAAACCACTGGCGGCTATCGCTGTCCATTTTAGTGCCGTCGGGCAGGCGATCCTCCAGCGGGTTTTGCACCACAAACAGCGCCAGCGCGGAGGGCACCAGCCGGGTGCGCCACGCGGCGAGCGCCGGGCGGTTACGGAAGGCCTGTTCGGAATAGCGGTTCTGCGGGACAAGCACGGCCTGTCCTCCTTCGTCGTATTCCACTTTCGGCGGCCGGAGCGCTGGCTCTGCTTTCAGGGCGCGATCAAGGGTGGCGATTTCACGGGCAGCATCGTCTTTCATTGGCCACTGGTCGCTGACGTCGGGAAAGGACGCACTGAAAATCGTCATATTTTCCGGTGCATCGCCGCGAAAAGGCTGCCAGTTCATATCGTCTTCCCTCCGTTAGGCTTTTAACGGAAGTCTATCCAGGCAAGCCAGTAACACCCTACGAAGAAAGCACGAAATCGGCACATCAGTTCTGCGACGTGCGCCATACTCCCGGCGTACAGCCATACTCGGCCTGAAAATGACGAATAAAGTGGGCGCAGTCGCTAAAACGCATCCGTCGCGCAATATCCGTGACGCTTTGCTGAGAGTTCTTCAGCAGCCAGCAGGCATAGCGCAGCCTGGCGCTGCGAATAAATTCCCGCGCCGTTTTGCCAAACTCGGCGTGAAACAGGCGGTTGAGCTGACGTTCGCTCAGCCTAACGTCCTGGGCGAGCCTGGCGGCGTTCAGCGGGTAAGTCAGATATTGTTCGATAATCATCACCGCCCTGCGCAGCCGTGAATCAGGGATCATGGCGATATTCGCAGGCCGTGGCGTGGCGGCGTCATGTGGAGGAAGTGAAAGACGCCGGGAGGTTATGGCCGCTATGTCGTCTCCCCCGTGGGCGCGGATCAGCGCCGTTGCCAGGGTGAGCGTTGAGATCCCTCCCGGGCAGGTCAGCACATCACCTTCGTCGATAAAATCGAGGCCTTGCTCAGCATAAACCTGCGGGAACCGTTGCGTGAAAACGCCATGATGATGAGGATGGATCGAGGCGCGGCGCTCGTTCAGTAAGCCTTCCTCCGCCAGAATAAAGCTCCCGGTACCAATACCTATCAGAGGAACGTTGCTGTGATGAGCATCCGTGAGAAACGCTCTGTCGCCACGGTGTCCCTGGTGAAGATGCTCCAGACCTCCACCGATCGCTGCAATATAGTCAAAGTCACCGGGCGGCGCATGGGCGGCCTCTGGCCGCACGCTGAGCCCCGAACTGCTGACTACCGGTAAGTCGGAATAAGTGCTTATCAGGCTGAGTTTAAAGCGTATTTTCTGGCTACGCTTCTGGACGCTGGATGCAATACGTAACGCCTCTATCAATCCTGAATATGCCAAAAGAGAGAAATGGGGCCACAGGAGTAAACCCATATGCAGGGATTTATTCCGTGCAGGCGTCATTCTGACGCTATCATCAATTAAAGTTTTCATTAACTTGCCGAAGAATTAATAATTACATTATCGCAACATTAATGTTGCTGTTATATTTTCCTAAGATAGGTCCTGGCTGTTAAATCAAGCATAAATGATGCCCGCAAAAACTTAAAAACATTTCTCCCTGTCGCTATCCGTTTTTTGACGTGTGGCACACATAGGTCGACAGCGCTCCCAGAATAAATAAATAATTCTCATTCTGCTGTTTCTTAATGCGCATATAAATATTCTTATTCGGATAGATAAAAAATAAGGGTTCGTACTTCTCCAGCCAGCTGTCGCTGATGTTGTCGTCCGGAAATTTCATATTGCGTATGGACGTCAGATTATAGACACTGTCTTTGCGCTCAATCTGAAAGAATACTTTGCGGTTCAACGTTTTCGCTGGGTCACTTTTCACCCGCCCATTCATGCTGAGTATTCCGCTGTTACCCTCCACGGTGTAATTCAGCCACAGAGAGAGCGTCTCATCACGGTGATGCTGGATAAAGTTCACCTGACAGGCAAAAGGCTGGATGTAATAGCGATGCCAGAGGTAATACGCCGCCACGACAGCTCCCATTAACAGGCATAGACAGAGCGCAACAAACGTTTGGCGATAGCGAACCATACTAGCGATCCTCTATAAAATAATCAGACATACAGCGGTTGGGTTCCGTCATCGGCCTGTCACAACGAATGACCGACGCGCGAGGCAGCAGGATGTATCCGCTCACATATATCCAGGGATAGTTCGCGCACTGGTCCTTAAACGGAGTGGCATAGGACAAGGCTTTATCCCGATCGCGTTGCGTTTCAATATCGCGAGAAAAATAGAGCTGACACTCGCCCATCTTCATCGCGAAGCGGTATCCGTCTACGAAATAGCTGTCATGCAGCAGGCTATGGCTGATAACGCTCATACCAGCCAGTACCAGCAATACCACCAGCGCGCCCGGCAGCCAGAAGCGGTGTACAGAGATAGTCGGGGCGACAGTCTCTTCGCAGACATCCGGAGCAGCGCATCCTTCCTCTTCAGCCTGCGGCTGCGTCTCTTTAATGGTGATTTGCGTATCGCTTGCGAGCGTCAGTCCAATGCGCGGGATAGTGACAATCGGATCGGTTTCAAACCCCACCTTCTTCAGCCCTTTACGCAGAATAGAAATGTTCTGGTAATAGGTATTAGGCGAAACCAGCATCCCCCGGCGCTGCCAGACAATATCCATGCACTCCTGTTGGGTCACAATACTTCCGACTCTCTCAATTAATAACAACAAGCAGCGGCCCGCCGGGGAATTTAATACCACCACCTGGTCAGGATTGTTGAGATTGCGTAATGTGCTGGCGGCTGGGTGAAACTCTACCAGGCCATTAATAATGTAATGCTTATGCATAGAATGGGCTAAATACCTCCGGTCAACGCCTGTTGTTCCAGTTGATTCCCTTCATGGTTAACCTGCGTATCCCTCGCCTGTGTAAGGATTAATGTGACGGATAAATGCGCAACTGTATATCCTGGCGCCTGGCGAAAAATCTTATTTTTCCTTTCTGTTTATCTGACTGGCCTGAAGTTTTCTTAACCGCCATTTAAAGCCGTCTTGACACTGACAAAACTCGACAAAGTCACCCGTTGAACGCTTTAGTCATCGTTGTCTGAATTATTCAGCGTGCTTAATTTGTTTTTTTAACAAAAAGCAGAGAGGACGCGCTCTGCCAGCGGGTTTCGAAATTACGGCTCATTCGAAAGCTGTCGTCCTGATTAATAATTTCTGCACGAAACTGTTAGCCAGCGTCAGTAACCAGCCGCCTCGCATGACGTCCTCAGACTATTTCCTTACAAAACATTTATTAAAGCTAACTTTTCAATAAAAACTACCGGTATGATTATTTACAGGCAGATAAGCAAAAGCCGGTTCAGCGAGGAGAAATTGACGCTACACCTAAACTGCACTTAAAACAAATTAAGATTAATTCAGGTTACCTCTTTTACGCCCTGGGTATAGTGGGCTCACACCGTGCAATGCTTAATTGCTTCGAAAATACAGGCATCGTTCTGCCCGGACGAGTCTCATTACAATTATAAATCGAGGGAATGACATGGCGAATAAGCTCAACAACACACGTCATTTAAATATCGCACTATTGGGTGGGGATCACTTTGCGCGCCAGGGGATCGCTGCGTTATTAAAAAATATTGCCCCGACTATGCAGATTACAGCATCGATCGATAATTACGCGGAGATCGAAACAATACTCGCGGCAAAACCGGTAGACGTGATTTTCTTATCCGGCACGGAGAAATATCATGCGGGATATGATTGTCTGAAATATATCAGGAAGATGAAAGTCCTCTATCCCGGCGTACTTATTTGCATGTATTCCGCACCGGCAAATTCCTGGCTGTGGATACGTGGCGATATAGACGCCTATATCTCGCTTCAGGACCCGCTTTATCACTGGCGAGCCAGCGTATTAAAAATGGTCGATAGCCGTTATCGCCCAACAAAGAAACCCACGGCGTTATCGCTGACGCCGGGTGAATGGAGGGTATTGAAGGAGCTCCGCAAGGGCCTGGATATGCGTTACATCGCCGAAACAGAGCAGCTTTCTTACCGTCGTGTCAGCGCGTTAAAAAGCTCAGCGATAAGAAAACTTGGGCTCAGGAACAAGACAGATTTGCTGGTCTTTTTAACCAGTTAGACCTGCTGCTTTCAGAGCAAATCTCGACATAACAACATAATGGAATCAGGACAATGAAAGCTCAATTCAATACTAAATCGCTGCTTGCGATCGCTATTGCTGCATTACTGCCAGCAGGCACGGCGCTGGCTGCCGGCACCAGCGGCGGCACGGTGAACTTTAGCGGCAAAGTGGTGACCTCCGCCTGCGCCATCAGCGCAGGAAGCGCCAACATTGACGTGGATATGGGTGAAGTGCGTACCGCGACGCTGGCGAGCCCAGGCAGTGAAGCCAGCACGGCAAAAGCCTTTGCCATCACCCTGGAAGATTGTGAAATCGCCGATACCTCGGCCTCAACGGAAGAGAACCCGATTGCCGCAACAACCGTAGCGGTCACCTTCAGCGGAACGCCGGACGGTTCCGACGTTAATAGCCTGTCCGTCGGGGCAAACGGCAGCGCCAGCTCTGCGCAAAACGTGGCCATTCGCCTTTATGACGAACAGGGCAACGTGGTGAAGTTGGGTGAACCTGCTGCGGCCATTCCTTTGCGTAAGGGTGCCAACACCCTGAACTTCAGCGCGAAATATTACTCGCCGAAGGGCAGCGCTACCGCAGGTGATGCCAGCGCCGTCGCGACCTACACCGTGACCTATTCGTAATTTACAGGCCCGGTCTGCGGGCCGGGCCTGGCTTAGCGTTAAGGAGACGCACTATGCGCGTAAATACATGGATTTGCCTGGCGGGCGCGTTATGTTCATCCGCCGTCTCTGCCGGTGGCGTGGGATTGGGCGCAACGCGAATGGTCTACTCCAGCGCCACCAATCAGGCCATGATGCAGGTGAGAAACACCCATCCCGACGCCACGTTCCTGATCCAGTCCTGGATGGAGAACGAGAAAGGCGAACGCACCAACGACTTCGTGATAACACCACCGCTGTACGTCATAAAACCGGCCAGCGAAAGCGCGGTGAAAATCATGTTTAACGGCAAAGCTCTGCCAGAGGATCGGGAGACGCTCTACTGGATGACAGTGAAAGCCATCCCACAGCAGGCTAAAAGCGGCGCCGGAAATACGCTGCAGTTTGCGTCGGCAAACCGCATCAAGGTCTTTTATCGCCCGGCGGGACTCAGTGAGAGCCCGGGAGAAGCGTGGAAAAAACTGGCCGGTGCCTACCGGGCCGGAAAGGTCACGCTCAGCAACCCCACGCCGTACTACCTCACCACCATCAACGTGAAAATTGACGGGATGCCGGTGCAGCCGGTGATGGTGCCCCCGAAAAGCAGCGTGACGCTAGCCGAAACCTTCAGCCATGCGGGCAGCATGAGCTATCAGACCATTAACGATTACGGGGCATGGACGCCCGCCACGCGCGCGTCGTTATCCCACTAATAAAAACAGTAAGGCGTGACCACGTGAAAATAAAAATCCTGTGCGCCACGGCGATCGCCCTGGTGATTCGGCAAGCCGTGGCTGCTGAAAGCGAATTGCGCTTTAACCCCGCGTTCCTCAACGGCGAGAGCGCAAACAGCGCCGATCTCGCCTGGGTCAACGCCGGGAGCGCGTTGCCGCCGGGTGATTACAACCTCAACGTGTATATCAATACCAGCTACGCGTTCACAGGTAACGTCACGTTCCGCCTTGCTGAAGACGGCACGGGTGAAGCGCTGCCCTGCCTCACGCCAGAGCAATTCGACGCGCTGGGCATCGATAGTCATCAGGCGAAGGGCGGCGCGCTGGCGCTGGCGCAACGCTGCATCTTCTTAACGAAGGCGTTTGCGGATGCGCAGTTTGATCTGGACCAGAAGACGCTCACCCTGAGCTTCACCGTACCGCAAAGTGCGATGCGCAATTTGCCGCGCGGGTACATCAGCCCGGAAAGCTGGGAGACGGGCATTCCTGCCGCGTGGCTGAATTATGTGGTCAATGGCTCGAACAATGAGTATCGCGGCGAGACGCGCACGCGGGAACAGCAGCTGTTTGCGAGCCTTAACAGCGGCGTCAACCTGGGCGCGTGGCGTCTGCGTGATTTCACCACGTGGACCAAAGACAGCAATGAGCTCACCCACGTGCAAACCTGGCTGCAGCGCGATATACGCGCCCTGCGCGCGCAGGTTTACGCCGGGGAAACGTATACATCGGCGCAGGTGTTCGATTCCGTGGGCCTGCGCGGCATCGCCCTGAAAACCGATGACAACATGCTGCCCGCCAGCCTCAGCGGCTACGCGCCTGAAGTTCGCGGCATCGCGCGTAGCAATGCCACCGTGACGGTTCGCCAGAACGGCAACATCATCTATCAAACCTCCGTTCCGCCGGGGGCGTTCGTGCTGAAAGATCTCTACCCGACCTCCTCGGGCGGCGATCTGGCGGTCACCATTCAGGAGAACGACGGCAGCAAAACGCAATACACGCTTCCCTTTGCCAGCGTGCCGAACCTGGTGCGTAACGGACAGGTGAAATATGCCCTGGGGGTCGGGAAATACCGTCCGACGAGCAACCAGGATGCGCCCGCTTTCGCGCAGGGCGAGCTGTTCTACGGCTGGCGATACGGCCTCACGTTTTACGGCGGGGCGCAGTTTGCCGATCGCTATAACGGCCTGGCCTTCGGGTTTGGGCAGAACCTTGGCCGCTTTGGCGCCTACTCCATCGACATGACCCACGCCCGCAGCCAGCTGGCTGACGATCGGCGCTACACCGGTGATTCGGTGCGCCTGCGCTACAGCAAGCTGCTGAACGATATCGGTACCCGGGTTAACTTCTTCTCGCTGCGCTACTCCACGAAAGGGTTTTATACCCTCAGCGATACCACCTACAAAGGGATGACGGGCGGATCGCCAAAGCAGACCGTGGAAAACGACGGCACCGTGACCACCCATTACGACAACGTGTACAACCTGCATATGTCGCGCAAAGCAAAAAACCAGCTGCTGCTGTCGCAGCCGATGGGGCAATACGGCTCGCTGTCGCTCTCCTGGGACCAGCAGACCTACTGGAACACGTCGAAAACCACGCAAAGCCTGCAGTTTGCGTGGAACGCCACGTTTCGTAATGTGTCGCTTGGCGTCAGCGCCCAGCGGAGCTCGAGCCTGTATGACGACAAGAAAGATAACATCCTGTCGATGTCGATTTCGGTCCCGCTGGGCAACCCGGCGCTGTCGACCCGCGCGCGCTTTTCCACAACCCATGCGGACTCAACCGGCACAACCGCCAGTACGGGCGTGAGCGGCTACCTGCCGGGCCAGGAGAATTTGTTCTATAGCGTCAACCAGCGCTACAGCGCACAACAGCACTACGGCGGCGATGCCAACCTGCAATACGAAGGCGCGTGGGGAGACTACAACCTGGGCTACAGCTACGCCAGCGACTCCCGCAACCTCAGCTACGGCATCAGCGGCGGCGCGGTACTGCATGAAGATGGCCTGACGCTAAGCCAGCCGCTCGGGAACACCAACATTCTGGTGAAAGCCCCGGGGGCCAGCAACGTCGCCGTACTTAACCACAAGGGCATTAAAACGGACCGCCGGGGCTACGCGGTGATCCCGTACGCCACGCCATACCGCGTCAACCAGGTCGCGCTGGACGTAACGACCGTCGACAACGACGTGGAGCTGGAAAATGCCATCGCCAACAAAACGCCTACCGACGGCGCCCTGGTTCGCGCCACCTTCACCACGCACCGGGGGGCAAAAGCGATGTTTATCGTGCGTCACGGCAACGACGTGCTCCCCTTCGGCACGCTGGTCTCGCTCGATGATGACAAAACCAGCGGTATCGTTGGCGATGGCGGCAGCCTGTATCTCTCCGGTTTGCCCGCGAAGGGCACGCTGAACGCCGAGTGGGGTCGCGGCAGCGGCCAGCGCTGCGCCATTTCCTATGCGTTAAGCAAGCAAAACTATAACGCCCGCATCGGTCTCTATTCTCAGGAGGTGGTATGCCAGTAATGCTTCGAATCGGCTGCATCACGCTGCTGCTGGTTTGCACCCTTCCCGTTCGCGGCTATGACGTGCTGGTCTCCGTCACCGGCAATTTGATCGGCAATACCTGCGTGGTAGCAGAGGGCTCTGAGGAGCAAAACGTGCCGCTGGGAACCATCGGCATTAAGCAGTTCAGCCGGGCCGGGGCCGTCAGCAATATTAAAACGCCCTTTACGCTCAGGCTCGAAGCGTGCGGGCCGACTTTTGCAGGCGTAAAAATTCGCTTCAGCGGCACGCCGGATGACACTAATCCGCAGCTGCTAAAAATTGCCGACGGCGGCGCAACCGGCGTGGCGGTTCAGATCCTCGATAAAGAGAACGTGCTCGTTCCTCTCAACACGCAAACCATCGCGTATGGAACGGCGGGGGATGACAGCGTACAGATGACCTTCTACGCGCAGCTGGTGGCCACCGGCGCACCCGTGAGCGCCGGGGACGTGTCAGCCTTCGCCACCTGGACAACGGAGTATTTGTGATGCGTTTACTGTTTTTTATCAGCGGGTTATTTTTCTGCGCCAGCGTACAGGCGCTGGACTGGAAATCGGACATTACGCTCTCCCCTCAGCCGATGACCTACAGCGGTCCGGCGGATTCGGTGGTTCCAGGTAAAATTATTGGTTCCACCTGGAGCGCCACCGCCAGCGTCCAGCAGGTATTCTGGTGCGGCTGGGTCTTTACCTGTTCCAAAGGCACACTGGAGCCGAGCAGTAGCGCCATTTCAAGCGGCATGACGGTCACGATCGATGGCGCGAATTACACCATTTTCGAAACGAGCGTGCCGGGCGTGGGGTATATCATCGGGCTGAAAGATTTTAACGGCTCCGCCTGGATGCCGCTGCAAAGCGGTGTTACACAAAGCTACCCGGCAGACGGTACCAGCGGTTATGCGACCAGCTTAGGCTGGTCAGCAAAAGTCACCTTTATTAAAACCGGTGCCGCCCTGAAATCCGGCATCTATCAAATCCCCACCATCGAAGCCGCGGTATTAACCGCCTATAACAACGAGACGAAAACGGCGCGGGTGATTATCAGCCCGACCACCATCACGGTGACCGCCAGCGGGTGCACGGTCGGCAGTAAAAACGCCAGCGTGGCGCTGGGCACCATTGATATTCGCACCTTGCCCACGGTGGGAAGCACGTCGCCATCGGGGACGTTTACCGTTGGCCTGACCTGCGACGCGAACGTGGCGGTTCACGCGGTGATGACCGATCAGACCACGCCGTCAAATACGTCGTCGGTGGTGACGCTGACCGGAGACTCCACGGCGTCCGGCGTTGGGGTGCAATTTTTCTACAACGGCACCGGCCCGCTGATGATGGGGCCGGACAGCTCGGCAGCGGGCGCGACGGGCCAGTTTTTTATCCAGAGCACTGCCGCAGCACAAACGCTCACCCTGCCGTTCCAGGCGCAATACATCCGAACCGGAGAGCTGGTCCCCGGCTCGGCCAATGCGCTGGCCAGCATTACGTTTTCCTACCAGTAGGGGCTAGTGCTTCACCCACACCAGTTGGTCAACCCGGAAGCCCAGACTGCGCGCGGTGTTCAGGTAATCCTGCTTCACCGCATCCGGGATGGTCGGCGTGCGCGACAGGATCCACAGGTAGTCGCGGTTCGGGCCGCTAACCAGCGCATACTGATACTTATCGTCCAGCTTGATCACGTTATACCCACCGTAGAACGGGCCGAAGAACGACACCTTCAGCGCGGCGGTGGTCGGCTCGCCGGTAAAGTACGCTTTCCCTTCGCTCTCGTTCCACTTGTTCTTCACCGGATCAAAACCCCGGTTGAGCACGCTGATGCCGCCGTCGCTGCGCTCGCCATAGGTCGCCGTCACCTGCTCCAGACCGCGTTCAAAGCGGTTTTCCAGACGAGCGACTTCGTACCATTTGCCGAGATAGCGGCTGGCTTCAAAGTTGGTAATAGGCTGCACGCCTTTCGGCGGAGTGGGGGATTTACAGGCGACCAGCGTCAGGGCAATCGCAACACCGGTCACAACAGGCCATAGCTTCATGAGAATTCCTTTCATTTGCACGGTTGGAAGTTAAGTGTAGTGCACCCTTTCGGCGCTTCATCCCGTTCGGGAAAATTCGTAGTATATTGAGAGTATTCCTCCACTCTGGACACGGACATGGCTTACTCCATCGGCGAATTCGCCAGACTCAGCGGCATCACCGCCACCACCCTGCGGGCGTGGCAGCGTCGCTACGGTTTACTCAAGCCCCAGCGCACGGAAGGCGGCCACCGCCAGTACAGCGATGAGGACGTCCAGCAGGCGCTCAAAATCCTCGACTGGGTAAAAAAAGGCGTCCCGATTGGCCAGGTGAAACCGCTGCTGGAACGTCCGACGCTGGGGCGGACCAACAACTGGCAAACCCTGCAGCAGAACATGCTGCAACGCCTGCAGGACGGCAAAGTCGAGTCCCTGCGCCAGATGATTTACGACGCCGGACGCGAATACCCAAGACCCGAACTGGTCGCGAACGTACTGCGTCCGCTGCGCAGCCAGGTCTCGGCCAACGTCGCCGCCGCCATGACCCTGCGCGCGATCCTCGACGGCATCATCATCGCCTACACCTCGTTTTGCCTCGAAGGCGATAAAAAAGCGCCGGGTGATAACATTCTGCTCAGCGGCTGGCACCTGAATGACCCGTGCGAGATCTGGCTCGAAGCCTTAACGCGCACCGGACAGGGCCACCGGATCGACATCCTGCCGGTTCCCCCTGATGCGCTGGCACCGGAGATTTTCCCGGAGCGGAAATGGCTGCTGGTCACCAGCGGCAAGCTCACCGCCGGGCGGAAAAAGCAGGTGGAACAGTGGCAGCAGCAGGTATCGCTTGAAGTGATTATCCTCTGATAATTTTCTCCTGCGGGAATCTTCACGAAAAGTTGAATATTTTCCCGCGCCGCAGATGCTAACGTTTTCCTGTGACGACTAACTCAACAGGAAAACACCATGAAAAAAACTATCCCTCTGCTGATCCTGGCCTCGATGGCCTTTGCTCCTGCCGCCTTTAGCGCCCCTGCCGGCACGCTAAGCGTCCACATTCTCGACCAGCAAACCGGAATGCCGCCATCAGACGTTACCGTTACGCTGGAAAAGCAGCAGCAGGATAAATGGACTCAGGTCGCCAGCGGCAAAACCGACCACGATGGCCGTATCAAATCACTCTATCCGCAGGATCAGGACATGCAGCCCGGCGTGTATAAAGTGACCTTCAAAACCGCAGAGTACTTCCACGGTAAAAAGCTGGACACCTTCTTCCCGGAGATCCCGGTGCTGTTTACCGTGACCCGCACCAACGAGAAGCTACACATCCCGCTTCTGCTTAGCCAGTACGGTTACTCGACCTACAAGGGCAGTTAAGACGCATTGATTTTAAAGGATTATAAAAAATAGTTCCGCGAATACTTGGACAAATTAGTCATGTTGTGTAAGTTTTAGTTATATGAACGGGAGGACTACACCATGACAACGAAACCTGTGCTCGGTATTAGCGGATGTTTGACCGGATCCGCCGTTCGCTTTGACGGCGGACACAAACGCATGGGCTTCGTCATGGATGAGCTGGCCCAGTGGGTGAATTTCAGGCCCGTCTGCCCGGAGATGGCCATCGGCCTGCCTACGCCTCGTCCGGCGCTGCGTCTTATCGTCACGACAGACGGTGAAACGCAGATGCGCTTCAGCCACGCCCCTCACGAAGACGTTACGCAGAAAATGGCTGACTTTGCGGCAGATTATTTGCCGAAAATCGGCGATCTCGCAGGCTTTGTTGTCTGTGCAAAATCCCCAAGCTGCGGCATGGAACGCGTGCGGCTGTACGATGAAAACGGCAACCGGGGCCGCAAGGAGGGGGTCGGGCTGTTCACCGCCGCCCTCCTTGAAACCTTGCCGTGGCTGCCCGTGGAAGAAGACGGACGCCTGCACGATCCGGTGCTGCGGGAAAACTTCGTCGAGCGCGTTTTTGCGCTGCACGAACTGAACACGCTGCGTAAAAATGGCCTCACGCGCCGCGCGCTGCTGGACTTCCACAGCCGCTATAAGCTTCAGCTGCTGGCGCACCACCAGGCGGGTTACCGTGAAATCGGTCCGTTCGTTGCCTCGCTGCACGAGTGGGAAGACCTGGACGCCTTTTTCGTGGCGTACCGGGAAAAGCTGATGACCATCCTGAAAAAACCTGCTTCACGGAAGAATCACACCAACGTACTGATGCATATTCAGGGGTATTTCCGTAACCAGCTGAACAGCCGCCAGCGCGGCGAGCTGCGCGACGTGATCCTGCACTATCGCAACGGACAGTTGCCTATCCTCGCGCCGATCACGCTGCTGAAGCACTACCTGGCCGAGTACCCCGACCGGTATCTGATGACGCAAAACTACTTTGATCCCTATCCTGATGATTTGGGTCTGCGTCTGGCAGTTAAGTGATCATAAAAATGCGAAGGCCCCATTGACCCGTAGAGGCCCAAAGCAGTACCCCGTTTAGACGACATCCTCACTGTCGTCTCTTTTTTGCATTTCATCTCAAAGACTGTGATTATATACAGGCTTATTCTGCAAAAGGGGCCTGCCTGTGATCAACACCCTGCACATTCAAAACTACCGCTCCATCCGCGAGATGTCGCTGGAGCTGGAGCAGCTCAACATCGTCTTCGGGCCGAACGGTACCGGAAAATCCAATATTTACAAGGCGATATACCTGATGCACAGCGCCGCCCAGGGGCAGTTTTCCCAGGCGCTGGCGAACGAGGGCGGCATTCTGAAGGTGTTCTGGGCAGGCAAAACCCGCAGCGACCAGCTGCGGCGGATGAATCTGGCGGTGGAAACCGAATCCTACGAATACGAGCTGCAGGTCGGATTTGTGGAGAAGCTGCCGTATCCCTCGCAGTTTCAACTCGACCCGGTGATCAAAGAGGAGTCCATCTGGCTGAGCGGCCAGCACCGTCGGCCTTCGTCACAGCTGATGAAGCGCAGGAATCAGGCCGTGTTTCTGAACAACGTGCATCATGAAAAAGTGACCCACAGCGGCACGCTGTATGAGAACGAATCGGTATTCGGGCAGCTCGGCGAACCGCATCTTTACCCGGAAGTGTCGCAGATGCGCGAGTCCCTGCGTAACTGGCGCTTTTATCATGAGTTTTCCGTCTCATCCGGCTCGGCGATGCGCGCCCCGCAGGTCGGTTTCCGCTCTCCGGTACTGGCCAGCGACGGCGCTAACCTGGCGGCGGCGTTTCAGACCATCGTGGAGATTGGCGACGAGCTGCTGCTGATGCGCATTCTCGACCAGGCCTTCCCCGGCTGCGTGTTTTATAGCGACAACACCGGCGGACGTTTTCGCATGATGATGCAGCGCGAGGGGCTAAGCAGGCCGCTGGAACCGGCGGAGTTCTCCGACGGCACCCTGCGCTTTCTGTGCCTGGCGGTAGCGCTGTTAAGCCCGCGCCCACCGGCGTTTATCGCGTTGAACGAACCGGAGAACAGCCTGCACCCGCAGATGCTGCCCGCGCTGGCGAGCTTAATCGCCGAGGCCAGCCGCTACTCGCAGATCTGGCTCACCAGCCACTCGCCGGAGCTGGCGACGTTGATTGAGAAGCAGAGATCGTTCTCGCTGTATCAGCTGTCGATGGCGGAGGGGGAGACGAGGGTGGAGAGGCTGGGGTAGTCTCCAGAGGCACGGAGACTGTTTTGCAATATCTCGCTTCAGTGAAGCATGCCAATAAAGAAAACCAGATATCCGGCCCGGCTTAACCATAAAAAAGGGCTGATGAGGCCGGACCGCCGGAGATTAATCAACTCACTGAAAGATGCAAATCAATCATTAATGGTTGAGAAGAATAAAATCACCTAATCTTAGGTGGAATTAAAAATATGAACATTTTTAAAGTATTAATTTCCATATATTAGAGCCCTGACAATCGCTCTATCTTTAATTAAAAAAAGTTACTCATACGAGCATAAGGAGATGAATTTTCGATTACGTCTCAATGATAATCTTTAGCGATCACCCACAGCTTAAAGAGTCAAAGGTTTTAATTAAAATGTAATCCTATATAAAGAAACCATTGACTTCAAGACTCAAGGTGATCATAAAAGAGAATCTAGTCATCAATTAGCCATTTTTAAGAAATGATCTTTCCAAAATGGAGTTGACTTTTAAATCATCTTCTGGATGATACTTTAAATATTTATCGCAAGCTTTTGCAAGGTATTTATAACAAATACTTTCACTTACAATGATCGTATCGCTATCATCTGGAGGATAGCCATATGAAAATTCAACCCCTTCAAAATGCTCTTCCTCAAAGCAACTGTCCATATCAGGAAAGCTGCAATATGCGCCATCAAGATGGAAACTATTTTTTTCGGCCATGTAACCGATAGCCTTAATGAACAATCCACTTCCGTACATTCGATCGAAGTATGACTTAATAATCCAATATGGATCACTTTTATCATATGGTTGTCCAAATAATTCTTTGCTCATTTTATTACCTTTCACTGAGGATGGAAATTATTGACCATGCCAGTAGCTTTATCGATATAAACTCTAAAACTCACACCTCCAGCATGGGCATCATATGCCTGCAACCCCTGTTTCATAGCTGCCTCATAACCGCTGGCTGCTGCTTGTTGTCCTAACTCCAACATTTTGCTATCAGTGAAAACATTAGGATCATAAATAGTTTTAGGTAACTCTGCAGCTTTGTATCCAGTCACATTTCCGGCTCTATCGTAGGACGGTATCTGATAAGTTACTTGAGTTATTCCTTTTGTCTCAGTATACGTTTTACTAACAATTTTGACATTGTATTTTTTTGCCGCAGCATAAAATTCCTCTGCATTATGCGCGCCAGTTATGCCTTTTTTCTGCGAGTAGCCATCAAGTGTTGAAAGATGAGCAGGCTGGTTTATTTTAAAGCTAATTCCGTCAGGATAAGTTACTTCTGCAACGTTACCTGTGGTTTTTATTGTAGCTTTTTGACCGGATGCCGTTTCAACAACAGTTGTTTTTGGTGTTACAGAATCAGTTCCTTTCATTCCTGCAATGATGCTCACAATCGCATGTGTCTGCATTGCGTCATCATAGGCTTTAGCCACTTCATCCCATTTTTTGCCAGTACTATCAACTATACCCTTAATTGCCGCATCGCGAGTAATGCTCCCAGAATCAAGACCTTCCATAATTGCGGCAGCATTACTGTAATCTTCTGGGAAGATGTCCTTGTATGATAATCTATAACCCGCAGCGCTATCGCCATATCCTTCCAATGCTTTCTGTGCTTGTACAACAAGTTGCCCACAGCCTGCGCTGCTCTTATTGCCCTGAGTACATACATCCAGAATTTGCTGATCGCGGGTTTTATCCATGGCGTTGATATCAGCAAGTTCTTGCGTTAGCGTCTGGCGTTCTTCTGCGGTTAAATCACCGCTCTCAAGCTCATGTTCAACCTGTTTTTTACGCTCGGCCTCTTTATGATTAAGGTAGTTGTAACGCACAGAATCTATTGAAGCCGCCGCCCCCGACTGCGCCCCGTTCGTTCCGGCAATGATCCCACCAATGGTGGCGCCGCTTATCGCTGCCGCCCACTGAACAATTGCCCCTTTCTCACTTTCACCGAGTGAAGTGTGGGTGCCCAGATAATCCGTTACCATTTCGCCAAAGGCTTCGCTGCTAAGACCTGCAACACCACCAGCCAAGGCATTACCGCCACCCAGGCTCGCTTGAAGCGCACCAATTACGCCATGAATAGCGGCTTTCTCTTTGCTGTCTGCACCCCAGCCCATTTTAGCGCCGAGGTCGCCAGCAGCCTGATTCGCGATCTGACCGAACAGGCCGGCTAATTCCTGCTGCTCCTGAACTTTTTCTTTGTCGAAGATCTTATCAATATGGCCGTTGGCGTTATGCGTATCGCGACTTAACTCAGCGACATCCTGTTGTTGATTTTCCTTTTCACGAATGGTTATTGCGCCGTCAGCTATTGCAGAATGTGTCGTGCCGGACGTATCGCCATGCGCCCCTATTCCAATAACTGGTACTGCGCTACCGCCGCTTCCATTCTTGTCGCCTGCATACCCTGCACTGATTCCTTTCGTGTCTGAGCTATATTCGGCATTGTTATGGATGTCACGCCAGCCAAGCGTGCCCGTTTCCAGAGAGTTTTTATCCGCTGTAGATGTGCTGGCGATGACAGCCCCGTCCAGCTGCGTGTGTTTGCCGACGGTGATATCAAAACCCTTTTCCCCCGCAAAAAGGCCGCTCTGCTCACCGACGCTCGCATACTCACTTTTAGTTTTGCTGTTACTGATGTTGAGTGAAGCTGACCCCGTCATGGTACCGAACGTGAAACTGGCTCCCCCGCTGACGTCTTTCTGCCAGCTGCGGTAGTCATCAGTATCCTGCAGGCTGGTTATCAGCAGGTCGCGGCCCGCATCGGCAGTAATTTTGTCACCCAGCGCCTGCGCACCGGCAATGACCATGTCACGTCCGCTGCTCATGCTTAGATCGTCGCGGGCATTGACACGGCTATTCACATGCTCAGTCGTTTTCCCGTCATCACCACCTTTGGACTGATAGCCACTCGCCTGAACACCAATCCCTGTTTCCTTTCCGACCGAGACATGCACACCAGCCGCCCACCCACTACTGTTGTTAGAGCTTTTTTGATCACGATTATTGGAGGCAGCATTAAGTATCAGATCGTTCTGCGCCACTAGCGTAACGTTATTTCCCGTTACACCACTGCCTGTAATATGCAAATCGCCGCTCGCCCCATTATTTCCGGTAGCGACCATATTCACGTCGCCTCCGGCTGTGAGCGTGCTGCCTCGGACTTCATTTTGCTTCAGTTCTGAAGTGGATTTGCTTTTGCTTGAGCCAATATTCAGTTCAACCCGAACAGCATTCATGTCACCACCGGCAGCACCACCAGCCATGGAAGCCACGCCAGAGCCGGCAACCCAGGCTTCCTGCGCGGCTTTTACGCCATAAAGTGCCTTCAGGCGATCGTTGCTGACTTCAGTGCCGCGCTTAATGGCGTTATTTGCCGCCATTGCCGCATCAGTAATGGCAGACGAAACGGACAGCGTCAGGCCACTTTTCTTCTGTTCATACGTTTCTTTTCGGCGAAGCAGATCATTGCCCGGGTCAACTGCAATTTCTCCGGCAGCTACATTCAGGTTTTTAGCAGCGATTACATCTGCACCGCTAATATGTGCTTTGCTGTCCGCAATAATGCTGACATTACCGCCAGTGGAGCCGATGGTACTCACGCTCTGGCTTTGCGTCGTGCCGTCTTCGTTAACCCGGTGACGAGTGGAATTGGTCCCGATCGTAAAGCCGATACCACCGCTACCCATCAGGCCGCTGGTTTTCTTCTCTTTCAAATGATATGAAGATTGCTCATTGGTCGCGGCCACAACATTGACATCGTTACCCGCTTTGAGAACAACATCACTATCACCAATGATCGAAGATCCCTTCACTGTCACATCATTTCCGGCTGTGACAGTGACGTTATTTCCACTGAACGATGATCCTTTCTCGTAAGTCGCACTCTCCTCATCGATAGTGTGCGTAGTGGTTTTCTTGAAGAGTCCTTTCTTAGTTTTGGTCTCCTCTTTGTAGTGATAATCGCTTTCGGTTGCGGTATCGAGGCTGACGTCGCGGCCTGCCGCCACGCCGATATCGCCCTTCGCCGTCACCTGCGCGGCTTCGGTGGTGACATCGCGTCCGGCGAGGATCTGCGTATTCGCCCCGCTGGCGATCTCCGTTCCCTGCTGGCGCACGGACTGGTTGATCTCGACTTTTTTCTTCGCGCTGTATTTATCGCTGGTTGTAGACTCTGCCGCCAGCAGATCGATATCCCGCCCAGCCTGCAGCCCCACGCGCTCCTGTGCGGCAAGCGCTGCGGCGTTACTGCGCAGATCGCGGCCTGCGGCCAGCGTCAGATCGTCGCCAGCGCTAATGACTGTACGCGTATTATCCGTCTTCAGGGAATCCGTTTTCGCGGTCTGGCTGTGGCGGCTATTCTGCGCCACATCCAGCACCAGATCGTTGCCCGCCCAAAGCGCAGCGCTGCCTCCGGCCGTCAGATTGCTGCCCGTAACGTTCAGATCGTGCCCCGCCTGCAGTCCAAGGTTGCCCCCGCTGTTTACCGTACTGCCCTGGTTGGTGACGATCTCATTAAGATTGCGGCCAAAACGATCGCGCGTCACCAGCTGATTCCCGATAATAGAGATATCATCAAGCGCTTTTAACAACATATCGCCACCCGCGCTGAGGTTAGCGCCGGTATTGATGATATCTTTCCCGGCGCTCAGGGTCAGGCTGTCCGTCGCGTTGATGGAAGCAAGTGCGCCCAGGTCGGTTTGCGTCAGCGAGACGGCCTGGCTGTTCCATCCGTTCGTGGCGCCCGAGATAGTCCACTGGTTGGTCAGCGTCTGGTTAATAATGCTGCCCCCCACGCTCTCAAGGCTAACCTTCTGCCCGCTGATGGTTGACCCCACGTTATTGATATCGCCCAGGGCGCTAAGCTGCAGGCTTCCGCTGGAACCGATCAGGCCGCCATTGATGTTATTGATTGTGCTCTGGCTGCTGGCTGCCAGCAGGCTTTTACCCTGCAGCGTACTGCCGTCATTCGTGATGCTGCCGGCATTAAGGATCACCTGGTTCCCGGCGATAATGCTCCCTTTGTTAAACGCCACATCCTTCGCCGACAGGTACAGCCTTGGCACGAGGACATTTTGCCCCTCGATCACCGTGTTTTCCCACCACAGGATACTGGAATCCAGCGAGGCAACCTGCTCTTCCGACAGGCTGACGCCGAGCTGTAACCCCAGCTTATCCCGGGCCTGAGCGGCGCGATCGATCAGATACTGCATCTGCTCAAGGTCGGAGCCCACGCCGTTAACGTAGCGGCTACCGGTCTCGTTCAGGATCTGATTGCTGACGTAGCGGGTGTCAAAGGCCGCATCGCCCAGGAAACGGTAATCATATTCCGGACGCAGATTCAGACGCGCCAGGAAATAATCCGACCCCAGGAACTGCGTGGCATCGGTATAGGTTGTACGGGTTTCCTGCGGTGCCGAAGGCGGCGTCGTCCCGGCCAGCTTGTACAAATCATTAAACAGGCTGCTGTCCAGCTGACCTAAACCCGCCAGTTTCGGGTTGGTAACAATCAGATACGGGCTTTTCGGATCGCGGTTTGCCACAAAATAGCCGTTATTATTGGCCGGTAGCGGATAGTCGCTCAGCTTAATCGGCGAACCATTGCGGGTCAGCGCTGGGGCAACTGACGAGATATCGGTAAGCGAAATTGGGCGGTAGTTATAACCCGGTGGGGGAGGCGTTTTCCCGCCGCTGGAAAGCGAAATGATCTGAGCCGTTACCGCAGCGATTTCACCGATCTTATCGCGGGAAGCCAGAGAGGATGTCCCGCTTGTCCCCGACTGCTGCTGCCCCGCCAGCACCACGGCATCGCTGGCAATAGTCGTATGCTTGCCACCCGCGCTGCCGGGAACCACCAGGGCTGCACCGGTCCCGGTTAAATCAACCGGCGTACCGTTCGCACCGTTCTGGGTGGTTAAACCCGTTGCCTGCAGGTGAACGTCGGCCAGCTTGCCGCCAGCCTGGCCAAAATCACCGATGCTCTGTGGATGGTTATCAATCGATGCCAGACCGTTATTACCGGCATTGCGGCTGGTGAGCGCTTCCGCATTACCTATGCCATTCCCACCGCCGGGCAGGTTAATGGTTGCCTGCGGTGCAGTAACGCTCTGGTTGGTTGCCGCACCGAGTCCGGTGGCCTTAGCGCCAGACGCAACCGTCGGGCCGCCCGACAGGTTCAACCCGGGGGCACTGAGCTCAGGCTTATAGCCAGGAGCGTTCGCCGTGGTGGAGGTATTGCTTATATTGTTGCTGAAGCTGGCGACTACCGCACCGCCGGCCTGGATAACGGCGCGATAAACGTCTCCGCTGGTCCCTTCAGTGGTCACACTGTCAAGAACATAGCTAATCGATTTTGATACCAGCTTGTCATAGCTTCGCGTGGTCTCATCAGGTCTGGGGGCATATTTATTGCCTACCCCATAGCGATAAACGTTATAAACCGTCGACGTGCCGTTTAGCCATGACTGGTTATTTAAGGTACTTCCTGAAAGCTGAATATTTCTGTTCGCCAGAATCGACGACGCCATATTTTCAACGTTATCAGACCGGGCGATGATGTCTCTGCCGGACGCAATGCGGGACTGCTGCCCCTTCGCGCTCACGGAAACCGAAACAGTTTTAACGGCAACTTTTTGAACATCCGCGTCTTCATAAGGCGCATAGTTGCCAAGCATTTGGTACCAGTCGTCACCGTGGCCGTGAAAACGCTGTCCTTCCGTCACATACATACCGTACTTGCCGGTACCGGAAGACGAAATCCAGTCCACTGGAATATCCGCCGTTCCCCCCTTAACCCAGGACGGCGCGATATTCGTTTCGCTCTGCACAGCATTGAGCCCATCCCGCTCGTTTACTAAATGCCCGGTCAGAATCGAAATGTCGCCACGCTGGGTTTCAATACTGCCTGAAGTATTCACGACCTCCGCGCTAGCGTTACCTGCGCTGTCGCGCTGCATCCACAGGCTGTTGCCGGCCAGAATATCGCCGCGCGCGTTACGGATGCTGTTCGCCAGCAGGCTCATATTATTGCCCGCGTACAGCAGGGCGCTATTCAGCAGCGTGCTTCCGGCGCTGGCAATCAGATCGCCTGCGGTTCCGACAAACCCTGCGTTATTAATACCGTTCAGGCTGCTCAGGCGCAGCGTACCGCCCGCCTCGACGCTGCCTGTACCATTCAGGTTTAGCTGCCCTGCGCTGAGCTGGCTTTCGCCATAGCCCGCCCGCAGCTGGCCGTTATTATTCAGCGTACCCGCAGCGGAAAGCTGTATCCCCTTGCCCTGCATCAGGCCATTGGTCGTGATATCGCCCTGGCTGGTGACGGACAACGTATTCCCCGCGGCCAGCGTAGTCAGCTGATTATAGGAAGCCTTGCTCGCGAGGGAGAGGTCCCCCAGCGCCACAACCTGCCCCTGCAGGCTGGTATTCCCGGCGTTAATCGCCAGGTTACCCTGGCTTAGCATCCGGGCAGCAGCAGCGTTATTGACCTGCGAGGCAGCGATCCCCAGATTCTGGGTGGCATACACCGTACCGTTATTATCGAGCCGACCCGGATTAACCGTCAGGCTCGCGCCCTGCAGCATGCCGTTGTTTACAATATCATTGCCGCCCAGCGTTCCCTGCTGATGCGCCAGCACCGTACCGCTGTTATTCAGCGAACCGGCGTTGAGCCACAGGGCAAAACCCTGCACCCAGCCGCTGTTGGTCAGCCCCGACGCGTTCAGCGTCAGCGTTGCGCCACTGAGTAACTGCCCCTGATTACTGCCGCGTTCGCGCAGGTCGAGCTGCGTATTACCGTTCCCCTGTAGCGTACCGTCATTATTCAGCGTCTGTGCGCCCAGCTGGAACGAGCCCTGACTCAGCATCACGGCATTGCGTCCGTTATCGACGTTACCGCGCAGCGTGGCGTTGAGTGCGGTATTGGCCTCCATGCGGCCCTGGTTATTCAGGCTTCCGGCATTCAGCGTCAGGGTGTTCCCCTGAATATGGCCGAGGTTGGTCAGGATATTGGCGCCCATGCTGAGCAGGCCGTTGCTTAACAGCTTCGCACCCGCCAGCTGGTCAAGATCGCCGCTGAGCGTGACGCCAAGGCCGTCAGCACCGCTGATGTTGCCGCTGTTACTGAGCGAACCGCCCGACAGCGACATCTTCTTCGCCAGCATTTGTCCCTGGTTTTTCAGCGTTGGCGCCCCGAACGTGGCCGTCCCGTTCGCCACCATTGAGCCCGTATTGATCAGTGAAGCGGCCAGCGCGAGATCCATATTTCCCGCGCTTTGCAGCGTGCCGTTGTTCTGTAACTGCCGCGCATTAACCTTCAGGTATTGCGACTGCCACAGACCATCATTCGTGATGCTCTGTCCACCCGCCAGCAGCGTTCCCTGGGTTTTCATCGACGCACCGGCCCGGTTGGTTAGCCCCTGAAGAGGTTGAAGCGTAAGGGCGTTCAGACCAATCACGGAACCGGCGTTATCGACCGTGCCGCTATTTACCGTCAGGGTAGTGCC
Source organism: Enterobacter sp. 168J2 (assembly GCF_034107265.1). Classification (NCBI taxonomy): domain Bacteria; kingdom Pseudomonadati; phylum Pseudomonadota; class Gammaproteobacteria; order Enterobacterales; family Enterobacteriaceae; genus Enterobacter; species Enterobacter sp. 168J2. Next base: position 150,428 of record NZ_JAWNEB010000008.1, read on the forward strand.
CTGAAGACTGCCCCCGTTTGACAGGCTGCCGCCGTCCAGTATCAGATCACCGTCAACCAGCAGCGAGCCCTGGTTATTCAGCGTCCCCGCAGTGACGCGCGTACTCCCCTGGCCAAGCAGGCGACCCGTGTTGGTCAACTGGTTATCAACCTGCGCGGTCACTCCGTCGATACCGAGCGCGCTGCCGCTGTTGTTCCAGCCACTCGCGTTCACGCCGAGCCGTTGCCCCTGCATTATCCCGCCATTCGCGAGCTGACCGGCCTTAAGCGTCAGCTGTCCGCCGGTCAGCAGTTTCGCGCCCGTCAGGTTGTTCAGCGTCGGTGCGGTAATCGACAGCCCGCCGTCGCCCTGAAGCACGCCGCGGTTATTCAGGATATTGACTGCCAGCGTGGCATTACTCGCCGCCAGCTGACCTGCGTTGTCCAGCCGTGCGGCCGTCAGAGTCACCCCCTGTTGAGCGAGCAGTCGGCCACTTTGTTGGTTCGTCAGCAGGTTGACGATGTTCAGGCCCAGATCGCGCGCCTGCACAATACCCTGGTTGTCGAGATTATCGAGATTAAGCGTGAGCCCCTGCTGCGAAAGCAGCAGCCCCTGGTTGGTCAACTGCGGCAAAGTGAGCGTCAGCGCCCCGCCGGTAATAATTTGCCCGCTGGTTTTATTGTTAATCGCCAGGGTGGATGGCGTGAGGGAGTTCAGCGCCAGCGCGCTGTTGCCCTGCAGCAAGCCGACGTTGGTCAACAGGTTGGTGATGATATTCACCGAATCTCCCGCTAACGTACCCTGGTTGTTAAGACTGGCCGCGCTCAGGGTGAGATCTTTTTGTGCCACCAGGCGCGCATTACTGCGGTTCACGACGTCGCCGGAGAAGCTTAGTCCCACGCGGCTCCCTTGCAGCGTGCCCTGGTTATCCAGGGTGGCTCCGGAAAGGATCAGCGCCTCTTTTACAGACATCAGCCCCTGGTTGACCATCTGCGGGATGGAGAGATTCAGCGAGCTGCCGCTAACAATTTGCCCATTCGTAAGGTTGTTGAGCCGCGGCGTGTGCAGCCCCAGCGCGCTGTCTCCCTGCAGGATACCGTTGTTGTCGATCTGGCCGCTGATGAGATCGACACTCTTCGCGGCAAGCACGCCGTTATTCGTCAGGCTGGCGCTCTGGCTGCTTAGCTGACGGGCCGCCAGCAGCTTGCCCCCGCTCTGGTTATTTAGCTGTTGCGCGACGTTAAGGTTTAATGCCCCGGCAGACAATGTGCCCAGGTTGTTAAAGCTGCCGGTCGTCAGCGTCATGTCCTGGCTCGCCTGAACGAGCCCGCCGTTGGTAAACTGCGGCAGATCGAGATTGAGCGATCCGCCGGAAAGAATCTGTCCACCGGTAAAGTTATCCAGAGCCCGGGTATTGAACGTCAACGCCGCGCTGCCCTGTAATAAACCGCTGTTGCTGATGCTGTCCGATTGCAGGTTAAGCGTGCCAGCCGCCAGCTGACCGCGGTTATCTAAAGCGCCAGCTTGAATATCAAACCCGGCCTGGCTGAGTAGCGTTCCGCTGTTTGCCAGCGTGCTGCTGACGTTCAGGCTCGCGCCTTGCTGGCCGAGCAATGTCCCCTCGTTATTCCAGCTTCCGGCCTTAACATTCAGCGTCCGGCCCTGTAGCGTGCAAGCGTTATCGCCCTTATCCGCGGCTAGCGCTAAATCACCGCCGCTTAACAGCTGTCCGCCGATCAGGTTATTAATCACTCTGGCAGCAGGCGTCTGCGCGACGTTGGCACTTCTCAGGCCCGAGGTCTGTGCCGCTTGTCCCTGGATCGCCAGCCCGTTGTTACCCTGCACCAGGCCGCTATTATTCAGGATCCCGAGAGCCAGACGCGCATTATCTGCCGCCAGCGTGCCGCTGTTGGTTAACGTATTGCCGTCAAAAGCCAGCGCCTGGGTGGCAAGGACTTTGCCCGTGTCCCCGTTGGTTAGCGCATTTTTTACCGCGAGGGTCAGCGTGTCGCCCTGGATCACGCCGCTGTTCGTCAGCATTGCGCTCGTGAGATTCAGCGCCTGTTTGGCCAGAAGCGTACCAACGTTGCTGAACGCGTCCGCCACGAGGTCCAGGGCACCATTACTTTGCAGCGTCCCGGTATTGTTGAGCTCTCCGGTGTTCACGCTCACCGCATTCGCCGCCAGAATACCGCTATTATCAAGATGATTCGCAGCAAGCTGTAGCGTGCCCTGGCTCAGCATTTGCCCGGTGACGATCGCGGTATTATCCACATTCAGCGTCAGATCGCCTTTGCCCGTCAGCGAACCCGCATTAGTGAAATCCGCGCCGTGCAGAAGCGTGCTCTGCCCCTGCATCAGACCATTGTTATTCAGCTCGTGGCCGGTGATATCCAGCAGCCCGCCGCTGACTATCTTGCCTGCTCGATCGTTATCGAGGCCGGTAACGGTAAGTTTAAGGCCGGTATCGCCCTGCAACAGGCCGCTATTTTGCCCCTGGCCGGACGTAATAATGACGTTGTTGCCGATAAGCTGTCCGTCGTTACGCCAGCTTCCGGCGTTAAGCGTCAGCAGGTCGTCAGCAAAAAGATGCCCCTCAGGCCGGTTGTTTACCTGACCGGACAGATTCAGCTGCACGTTCAGCGCTTCCAGGCCACCGCGGTTATCAAGAGACGTCCCATCGAGACGCAGGTTTTTCCCCGTCGAAATCAGCCCGTCATTGATTAGCGAAGATACTGTGAGCGCTATATCATCGCCTGCCACCAGCGAACCGCTCTTCTGGTTGGACAAGGAGGCGGCGGCGAAGCTGAGCCTGCCGTCGGCCTGAATTAACCCGCTGTTTTTTGCCTGCGCCGCCGCGCTGTCGACGTCAATCGTCGCGGCAGCAATGACGCCGGTATTCGTAACCCCTCCGCTTTTCAGGCTGAGGTTACTCTGGCTGATAAGGCGCCCGTCGTTGTTGAACGCTCCGGCGAACAGGATATTCAGCGCCTCGCGGCCCAGCATTTGTCCGCGGTTAACCCCGCCAGACTGTCCGCCCGTGAGCGTCAGTTTTTTCCCCTGAACCCGACCAGCATTCTCCAGGTGGGCAACGTTAAGCCCGACATCGCCATCGCTCAGCAATTGGCCGCTGGCAATGTTGTTCAGCTGGCTGCCCTGCAGCCCGAGGGACTGGTTGCCCTGAATCAGCCCGCTGTTTGTTAAGCTGCTCACCGCAAGACGCGCGTTGCTGCCAATAAGCTTCCCGGCGTTATCACCGCTGGCAGCGTCAAGCGAGAGGGTATTGTCCGCCAGCAGTACGCCACTGGCCTGGTTATTCAGCATCTGTACCGACGTTAACGTCAGATTGCCCGCTTCTATATTGCCGCCATTCGTTAGCGTCAGCGCGTCGATAGCCAGCCCCTGGCTGACCGAGATCAGTCCGGCGTTGACCAATTGCTCAACATGTAAACTGCCCCCACTGCCGCTCATTTCTGCGCCAGCAGTATTATTCAACTCCCCGGCGGTGAGCGACAGGTCGTTGATAGCAAGCACCTGGCCGCTGTTATCCAGCCGCTCCGCATCAACCTGAACCGTATCCCCCTGCAGGCGACCGGCGTTTTTTCCCAGCACGGTATTCAGGGTCAGCGCGCTACCGCTCAGGAGTTGCCCCCCTGAAAGGTTATCCAGCGTCTGGCTGCTGACGGAAAGCCCCTGGTTTCCCTGCAGTAACCCCGCATTTGACAGGGTATCGGCAATTATCGTGCCTGAGCGGCTAATCAGCTGCCCCTGGTTGGTGAATACAGGCGTCGACAGATGAAGCGTATCATCCGCCAGCAGCACACCTTTCGCCTTGTTATTCAGCTGCTGGCGCAGCGTCAGCCTTAAATCCTTCGCCTCGATGTTACCGGCGTTGTCCAGCGTCGCGGCCTCGATAGCCAGCCCCTGAATGACCGAAATCAAACCAGCGTTAACCAGGTCGGGAATGGCAAGCCTGAGCCCGCTGCCGCTGATAATGCTGCCCTGCTTCTGGTTATGGAGTGAGGAGGCGGTAAAACCAAACAGCTGGTCACCCTGAAGCAAACCGTTATTGGTCATCTGCCGGGTGTTGATATTCAGCTCGGGCGCCGCAATCTGCCCCTGGTTATCCAGCTGCTCGCTCGTAAGGCTCAGTTTGCCTTTGCTGAGCAAATTACCGCTATTGGTGAGGCTTTCGGTTCCGCTCAGGCTAAGTGCAGATAATCCCAGCAACTGGCCACTGTTATCCGCCTTTCTGGTATTCAGACCAATAGTCTCGCCCTGCACCTTACCGGCGTTGCTGAACCGCTGGGTCTCATTGAACGTAAGCGTACCGCCGCTGACGACTTCGCCTTCAGAAGCATTGTTAAACTGCTCACCGTCAGCGAAAAGTGCCGCGCTCCCCTGCAGCAAACCCTTATTGACGAGCGTCTTCGCGTTCAGCGTCGCGCTTTCCGACATCAGACGTCCGTCGTTACTGAGCTGCGGCGTCGCGAGCTTCAGGCTACGCTGGGCCAGGAGGATCCCCTCAGCCAGGTTATTCAGCTTTTCGCGCAGCGTCAGCTGCAGATCCTGAGCTTCAATCCGCCCGTTGTTATCCAGCGTTAACGCATCAAGAGCAGCGCCTTGCTGAGCGGAGATCGCGCCAGCATTAACCAGCTGCTGTACGGTAACGGCCAGGCCGCTGCCTGCCTGAAGAGTGCCGGAAAGCCGGTTAGCCAGCGCGCCGACATTCAGATCCAGCGCCCCGCCGCTTTGCAACCAGCCGTCGTTAGTCAGGCTGTTGCCGCTAATGCGCAGATTGTCTGCCGTGACGCCGCCGAAATTAGCAAACTGTCCGGCGTTCACGCGACCAGCCTGCTGGCTAACAAGCCGCCCGTCGGCGAGGTTAGTAAACGTATCGCGGACATTGACCGACAGATCGTCCAGCCCCGAAACCTGCCCCCCGTTGCTCCACTCCCCGGCGTCAATCGTCAGCGTTTTACCCTGAACGCTGCCCGCGTTATCAAACTCCGGGCTGCTCAACGCCAGCGACGCTTCTGCCAGCAGTACGCCGCCTTGCTGATTACTTAATTTCTGCCCCGCTTTCAGCGCCATTGACTGAGCTTCAAGATTGCCGCTGTTCGTCAGCATCAGGCTTTCAATGGTGAGCCCCTGCTTCACCGAAATCAGCCCGGCATTCACCAGCTGTGGAATATTCAGCTTCAGCCCGCTGCCGCTGATGATTTTCCCCTCGCTCCGGTTAGCCAGCCTTTCGGAAGCGAGCTGCAACGTTTGCCCGCCCTGCAGCAGGCCGCTATTGTCGAGGGTATTTGCGTTCAGGTTCAGAGCGGATGATGCCACTCTCCCGGCGTTCTTGAACACCGGAGCGGTCAGGCCGAGCGTATTTTCGGCGAGCACGCTGCCGGAGGCCGTGTTAGTTAGGGCGTTATTTAGCGTCAGCGCCAGCGCGCTTGCAGCCAGCTGGCCGTCGTTAGTTAAGGTATTTCCCGTCAGCGTGAGTCCGTTGCGGGCCGTCATTTTGCCGCTCGCGTGGTTATCCGTATGCCCGGTAATGGCAAGCGTTAAGGCATCGCTATCCAGCGAACCACCGTTGGTCAACTGGCTGGCATTAAGCTGCAGCGCTTTCTGCGCCAGCAGCGCCCCTCCGGCCTGCTGAAAAATGGTTTCGGCGCTCAGCGCCATGGCATTATCCGCCTGCAGGGTGCCGCTGGTGTCAATCTGGTTAGCCTGCAGAGAAACGTTGCTGCCGCGGCTCGTACCGCGATGCGTTAAGCTGCCGGTAGCGAGCGTCAGGTTGCCTTTTGCAGCCTGGACACCGTCCAGCCCGGCGGCGCTATGCGCCTGCAACAGCATATCGCCCTGCGACTGAAGCTGCCCGCTCGCCAGCGTCGTAAGCCGGTCACCGCTGAAGGACAGGCCGCCCTGGGCCAGAACCTCCCCGGCGATCTGCGCATCACCCGCATTGAGCTGCAGGCTGCCCCCGCTGGTCAGCGTACTCCCCTGAAGAGCGCTGAATTGACGGCTGGTGAGCGCGAGATTCTGTTTCCCGCTGACCAGCCCGTTGTTGATGACGCTGTCAGACTGCAGTCCGAGCCTGCCGGTGGATAGCAATTGCCCGTTTTGCCCGATATTCAGCGCGCCGGTACCGCTAACGCTTAGATCGCTCTCGCTGCTGAGCATGCCGTCAATCCAGGCATCCCCCGTTGAGATCCCCAGCACGCCGCCGGCCAGCAGCTGACCTGTATGGTTAAACGAGCCCAGATCGAGCCGGGTATTTTTCTGCGCCTGTACAGCACCGCTATTGGTAAAACCTCCCGCCTTCACGTTCAGATCGCCGCTCGCGGTCATTTTCCCGCTGTTAGCGAGCTGGCCTGCGGAAAGGGAGATACCGCTGCCTGCCACCATCTTACCCGCATGGTTTGCAGCACCTGCGACGTTAGCCTGAATGGCGCCAGCCGCATTAACCTCACTGGTGGTATCTGCGGTAAGCGAGCCAGAGGTCAGGTTGATGTCTTTACCCGCCGTTAACGTACCGTTAGCGACGCTCAGCTTTCCATTTCCGGCAAGCGTAATATCCCCATCGCTAACCAGTTTGCCGTTCGTCACCGCCACGTCTGAACGGCTGTTGATCAGCATCGCTCCCGTACTTTTATGATCGCCGCTGAGGACAACGCTATCCGCCTTCGCCGTCAGGCTACCGCTTGCAAGGCTGTTATTCACCACCAACTTACCGTTGGTATCCAGCGTGATATCCCCCTGGCGAGCGTTAAGATCCCCGAGGTTAACCCCGACGCCTTTTTCACTGGAAACAAGATGGATACGGTTGGCGTACATCCCCCCCAGCGCGCCAGTGTCCACAGAAACCTGAGGAGCGGCGCCTTCCCCTGCGACAGGCGTGACGCTGTCGTCGGCGGCAACCCGGTTGGCGCCCACGGTTACCGTGAGATCTTTCGCGTGAATCGCGGCGTTCACTTCCGTTGCGCGCGCAATAATCGACAGCGCGTCGCTCTTGCTGGCGTCCAGCCCCTGGCCTTCAACCGTGATGGCTCCTTTCGTCACGTCCAGCGCCAGCAGGTTACCGTTAGCGTCAAACTGCGGCTTACCCGTGGTCAGCGTGGCGTTGGGGGTGTTGATGAACCCGCATCCGTTACAGGTGATACCGTACGGGTTAGCCACCATGACGTTTGCCGCCTTGCCGGCGACTTCCGTGTAGCCCTGCAGCTGGGAGCGGTTAGCTCCCGTGACTTCGTTGATGATGCCTTTCGCTTCCCGCCCGGCCTGCAGGTTGGGGTTGTTCTGGATAAGCCCGCCCAGCTGGGTCTGGGTTAAACGGTCCGTGCCGTTGTTGAGGATAAGCCCCTCTTTGCCGACGTTGTAATCCTGGAACTGGTTATGCGAAATGCCTGCCTGGTTTGGCGTGGCGATGTTGATGACCGGCACTCCGTTCCCCGCCTGGTCCATCCGGGTACCTGGCGTCACCGGGTTGATGGATGCTGCGACTGCAGGAAAGACTGGCTGCCCTGCCACCAGAAACATGACCAGATAACTAATCAGACGCTTCGCTAATCCAACGGGATGCTTATCCATGCCTTTACCTTAAATCATCAACCCAATACGGTAATAAATGTCGAGGTGCTCAGGTGCCAAATCGCCCGGATAATAAAACCAGGCGCCCTGCCCGATATTAAGCAGGCGGCGAATATCACGTTCAGTCAGGAGAAAGAGATGCGGTATTGCCGAGGGGGCAATACAATAACGAACAACGAAAGATAGCCGGACTGTAATTACGCATAAGCAGAGAGAATTTTTTTAGTTTTCTTCAGTATGCCACCCCTACCATAAATAGGAATAGTCCCAAAGCAAGCACTACCAAAATTAGTAGCGATATTTAGGTTAAGGGTAAAAAAACATTAAAAATATGTGATATCGATGGGCATCGGCGCTGGAAATGGCATTATTTCGCTTGTCTAACTTCGCTATTTAAATAGAGATGGGGCGTCTGCTCTAATTTTTGATATGTAAGACGATTGCAAGTCTCTGCTATACGCGGGAAGGGGATGGTTCTGGTGGGATATGC
>NZ_JAWNEB010000009.1:0-136942 GCF_034107265.1 Enterobacter sp. 168J2
GACCCCATGCCGAACTCAGAAGTGAAACGCCGTAGCGCCGATGGTAGTGTGGGGTCTCCCCATGTGAGAGTAGGGAACTGCCAGGCATTAATTAAGAAGAACCCCGTACCGGAAGGTGCGGGGTTTTTTGCTTTGTGCTTTTCCTCGCTGGCATTTCTCTTAATCCCTTATCCTGCTAATGGAATGTGTGATCTCTGTCTCAATGTTATTTATAACAAAATTATAACATTTCATTTACGAGGTAATTGAGTCTGCTGGCTCAATACGCCGCTGTTTATGGCAGGAGCATAATCACAATGACAGAAAGCATTGCATCAAACGGGACGCTGGCTAACAGCGATACCCGAAGAAGGGTATGGGCAATCGTCAGCGCCTCTTCAGGGAACCTGGTAGAATGGTTCGATTTTTACGTCTACTCATTCTGTTCACTCTACTTCGCACATATTTTCTTCCCCTCCGGCAACACCACGACGCAGCTTCTACAAACAGCAGGAGTATTTGCGGCAGGATTCTTAATGCGACCCATCGGTGGCTGGCTGTTTGGCCGCATTGCTGATCGTCGCGGGCGTAAGGCCTCCATGCTGATCTCCGTATGTATGATGTGCTTTGGTTCTCTGGTGATCGCCTGTTTACCAGGATATGAATCGATTGGTACCTGGGCTCCTGCGCTGCTTTTGCTGGCCCGCCTATTCCAGGGGTTATCGGTGGGCGGTGAATACGGCACCAGTGCGACCTATATGAGTGAAATTGCGCTGGAAGGCCGTAAAGGCTTTTACGCCTCATTCCAGTACGTCACGCTTATTGGTGGTCAACTGCTGGCGATTCTCGTCGTGGTGATCCTGCAGCAGATCCTGACAGACGAACAACTCCACGCCTGGGGATGGCGAATTCCTTTCGCGATGGGTGCCGTGCTGGCAGTTGTCGCACTTTGGCTACGTCGTCAGCTGGATGAAACCTCGCAGAAAGAGGTCAGAACGCTGAAGGAGGCGGGAACCTTTAAAGGGTTATGGCGTAACCGCAAGGCTTTCCTGATGGTGCTGGGCTTTACTGCGGGCGGTTCTCTCAGTTTTTACACGTTCACCACCTATATGCAGAAGTACCTGGTGAACACCACCGGGATGCACGCAAACGTCGCCAGCGTTGTAATGACCGTGGCGCTTTTTGTCTTTATGCTCATCCAACCGATCATCGGTGCGCTTTCGGATAAAATTGGCCGACGTACGTCGATGCTGATTTTTGGCGGGCTGTCGGCGTTGTGTACCGTACCTATTTTGTCTGCGCTCCAGCACGTATCATCGCCATATGCCGCATTTGCGCTGGTCATGATGGCAATGGTGATTGTCAGTTTCTATACCTCCATCAGCGGGATACTGAAAGCCGAAATGTTCCCGGCCCAGGTGCGTGCGCTGGGGGTTGGTCTTTCTTATGCGGTAGCCAACGCGTTGTTTGGCGGATCGGCGGAGTACGTTGCGCTGTCGCTTAAATCATGGGGAAGTGAAACGACATTCTTCTGGTACGTGACGGTAATGGGGGCGCTGGCCTTTGTTGTCTCCCTGATGCTGCATCGCAAAGGGAAAGGCATTCGTCTTTAATAATGCGCCATCTGCCACACGGCATAGCCGGTCGTTGCGCCGGCGACATCCCAGGCGAAATCTTTCCAGCTCCAGCCGCTCCCTGAGGGGCGGCTATCCCACAGTTCTTTTGATGCCCCAAGGCCCACTGAGAACATAAACCCTATCGCCGCGCTACGGTCCCGGCTGTATCCCTGATGCTGCGCGTACTCATTACCGGCTGCAGACAGCATAGCGGAAGCGAGGAAGTGTTGTGCTTTGTCCTGACCGGACCAGCTATCGTTGGCCATATGACTGCAGCCACTCAGAAAGAGGACGCTCAGTAACAGGAGGATGCGCATTATAGGGCTCCATAAAAAAGCCCTGCGGATAACAGGGCCTGGATATTACAGAATTCGGCTGATAAGTCGGTCAATACGGATACGACGCAAGCGGCGAATCAGCTTACGGACTTTCACCGGATAATCGGCAATGCTCTGCAGCTCGCGGTAATGATTAACCACCGTGGTATGCGTGCGAATCAACTCCAGTTCACGCTCACGCTGTGCGGCTAACTCATGCTGCGGGTCGTGGATCAGGATCGCGTTTTCCAGATCCAGTCGCCACGCGCGCGGGTTCAGGTTGTTACCGGTCAGCAGCATCCACTCATCGTCGACCCACATGCCTTTCAGATGATAACTGTTGTCTTCATCTTTCCACAGACGCACAACCAGCTGGTCAGTGTTTACGTAATACTGCAAACGGCTCAGGAAGCGGCGCAGGTTAATTTCGTAAAGGTAAGGCAGCGCACCGATGATTTTGAACGGCTGATCTTCAGGAATGAAGAAGTCGTTCGCCGTTTTATCCCCGACGATAATTTCCACTTTTTTACCATCGCGCAGCAGCTGAATGATATTACGCACCAGTACGGCAGGAAGGTTAAAGTACGGCGTGCAGATGGTGAGCTTTTGTTCCGCGCACGGCATCAGATGGAAGATCGTTTTATTCAGCAGGCTTGATTTGCCGAGCCCAACCAGCGGGGTAACGGATAACTCTTCGTTGTTTGCATCCCCCTGGAAATGATAGACCGCATCGCGCAGCTCCTGGCGGAAGGCGCGAACATCATTTTTGATCTCCGGGCTCTTAGGACGCTCAGGATCGTCAAGGCGATTAACGCCACGGCCGTGTACCAGGTTTTTATCAACCCAGTTAAACATGATATCGGCCATCTGCGGATTACGGATCAGATGGTAACGATCGTAGCGATATTTATCGAGCTGATGAAGGTAAACGTCATTAAGACTGGCGCCGCTGTACAGAACGCTGTCATCAATGATGAATCCTTTAAAATGGAGGACGCCGAGCGCTTCGCGGGTATTCACCGGTACGCCATAAACAGGCACATCGACGCCAGGATTTTCCTGCGCCGTGCGGCAATACCAGTCTGCATTGGTATTTGAAGCGGCCGCGCCAATACGGCCACGCTGGGCGCGATGCCAGTCAACCAGCACGCGAACATCCAGTTCTGGACGCTGACGCTTGGCTTCATAGAGCGCGTTCAGGATCGCGCGCCCGCCTTCATCTTGTTCAAGATACAGGGCCACAATGCAAATGCGTCGCCTGGCACTGGCAATCTTTTCCAGAAGCGTCTCCCGAAAATGAGCGGGAGCGTAAAAGAACTCTACATCATCAACTGACTGAGAAATCTTCGGTAGTTGAGCAAGGTGTTGTTGATGTTTATTACGCTTAAATTTTGACAACATCACAGTGCGTTTCTTCTCTGTTCATTGAAGGGTTGTCTGTCCCATGCAAACAACATAAGCGGACAATGATACCACCAGTCCTGTCCAAAGTGGGTAACATTTCCAGTAGCTTACTCGGGTTTGTCTGCTGATGTCAGGCCGAGGGATAGGGCGACAATACCTTCGTCCAGCTGAATATCAACGTCAAATCCGAGTTTTCGCGCCAGGGTCACCATACCGCGATTGTTCGGCATAGTAATGCCATTCAGACGTAACAATCCGTGATCTCGCGTATAACTGATGAGTTTTTCCAGCAGTCGTCTGCCCAGACCCAGGCCTTTAAGATCGGAGCGCACCAGCACAGCAAATTCCGCGTCGACGTTATCCGGGTCAGAAATTGCGCGCGTCACGCCCAGGATCTCATCGCCTTTATCAGAGCGCCGAACGGCGACAAACGCCATCTCTCGATCGTAGTCGATCTGGGTCATATTGGCTAAATCATCGTGGGTAAATTCGTTGATTTCGCTAAAGTAGCGGTAATAGAGATCTTCTTTCGTAACCTGAGAGATGAAGGTACGCAGCTGCGGTTCATCTTCCGGCAGGATAGGGCGGAACAGGGCGCGTTCCCCATTCTTCATCTCAACCCACTCCTCCAGCTGCAGAGGATACGGACGGATCGCCAGTCGGCTCTCTCTGTCCCCTTCGAATCGGGCGATATCCAGCGTCACGTCCAGCGCCGTAAACTCAGTGCCGGAGGCGAGCAGCGGATGGATATCCAGCCGCTGGATCTCCGCACAATCGACAATCAGGTTAGACACCTGCACCAGGAACTGACTCAGCCCGGCTATATCGAGCGGACGCAGGGCGCTGCGGCCACGGATCTTTTTGCTTTTAATCGCCTGAATGATCAGATAGCGCGCCAGATTCATGTTCAGCGGCGGTAGCGCCACCGCGGCCTGCTCCTCCGGACGCCACTCAACGCCGCCTTCTCCCAGCATAATGAGCGGACCGAAGACGGGATCGTGTTCAACCACCACCCGCAGTTCCTGAGCGCCCGCGCGGTTAGCCATGCTCTGCACCAGCAGCCCGTGGATCCGTGCCTGCGGCCAGGCCATTTTGACGCGATCGAAAATGGCATCGGCTGCCTGCTGCACCTCCGTTGCCGTACGCAGGTACAACATGACCCCCTGAACGTCCGACTTATGCGGGATATCGGGGGAACGCAGCTTAAGGGCGACCGGGTAGCCAATCTGTTCGGCTATATGTACGGCCTCAGCGCTGTCGCTGGCGATCCAGGTTGGCAGAGTTTGCATCCCGTAGCTGCCCAGTATGGGCTGCACTTCATGCGTATCAAGCGAGGTCGCACCTTCTTCGATAGCCTGCTGTAACAGTCGGTGAACGTCGACGGTATTCGCCGTCAGGTTACCGGGCAACGCCGGGGTCTCGCGTAACTGCTTCTGATTGCGCCGATATTCCACCATATGCATAAATGCCGTGATGGTGCCTTCCGGCGTGCGGTAGGTTGGCAGTCCGGCTTCACTGAACAAGCGTCGCGCCTCCTGAGAGGAAAACTCACCGCACCAGTTGGTCAGGAGGGTGACGTATTTGCCGCGCGGATGGTTTCGTACTGCCTCAATCAGCGCTCGCGCGCTTTCACTGCCCGGCGCGACCGCGCTGGGGGAGTGGATAATCATCAGCGCATCGAAATCCTGGCTGTCCAGCAAAATGGAGATTGCCCTGATATAGCGATCGCTGCTGGCGTCATCGCGCAAATCAAGGGGATTGCCGGGCGTCACGCTTGCCGGAAGCGCCTCTCTGAGACGTTGCAGCGTCTCTTCACCCAGCGTGGCCAGCTTGCCGTTACGTAGCCACAGCTCATCCAGCGCCAGCGCGGCGGGGGCCGCGCCATTGCTGACAATCATCAACTTCTCGCCGCGCAGCGGACGCATATGGCTTAGCGTCTCAACGGCGGAAAAAAGCTCGTGTGTATCCTGCACCCGCAGTAACCCCGCGCGCTGAATTGCAGCATCCCAGGCGGGGTCCATGCCGGAATGAGACTGCAGCAGACGCTGAGCCGCAGGGCTGCGGCCGCTTTTTATAACGAGGATCGGTTTATTGCGCGATGCGCTACGCGAAGCGGAAACAAAACGACGGGCGTCGCTCAGGTGTTCAAGATAAAGGAGGATTGCGCTGGTTTTACTGTCTCGCGCCAGGAAATCCAGCAGCTCGTCAACGTCGATATCCAGGCTGTCGCCCAGGGCTATGAAGTAGGAGAATCCCATTTCACGCTGCTGTGCCCAGTCGAGGATGGTGTTCGATACCGCAGCCGACTGCGAGATAAACGCCAGCTTGCCTTTACGGATCGGCACCGGGGAGAAGCTGGCGTTCAGCCCCTGCCAGGGCGCGAGCAGACCCAGGCTGTTCGGCCCAAGAATGCGCATTTGAAAGCGGCTGGCGCAGGCCAGCAGTTCGGGCTGCTGTTCAGGCGGAGACGAGAGAATAATGCAGGTTTTACATCCTTTCTTGCCGAGTGACTCCAGCAGTTCCGGATTGCGTTTGGCGTTTGTACACAGAACGGCGAGATCCGGTACGAAAGGCAGGCTCTCCACGTCCGGCCAGGCCAGCACGCCCTGAACGGCCTTATAAGCCGGCGTGACGGGCATAACGGGACCGTTAAATCCTCCGGCCAGCAGGTTGCGCATCATCAGATAGCCTGCACGATCCGGTTTCATTGATGCGCCGATGACGGCAATGGATTTAGGACGGAGTAGCGCTTCTAACCCTCTCTGGCTCATGCAGGCCTCCTGTGAATGCAAGCGACCTGATGATTTTAAACGCTTTCTGTCTCCGTTGCTGTGATGCTGCCCTTATGAACGGTTTTTCCCGCCAGATAGCGCTCCCGGAAACATGAGAAATGGTTGCCCAGGGCGCCTGCTGCAGCGGTATCTCCTGCTAAATCCAGCAGCGCGATGGCTACTTCGGCGGTGCAGTATTGCCCGTCAGCATGCGCTTCGCGCAGGCGGTAGGCCGAGACGCGGGAAAGATCGACAGAAATAACCGGCAGGGCGTCGAGGTAAGGGCTTTTGCGAAACATTTTCCGCGCTTCGGTCCAGGTACCGTCCAGCATAATAAACAGCGGCGGTTTTCCTGATGGCGGCGCAGTCAGAACCTGACGCTGTTCTCCTGCATAAGATGCCGGGAAAACCACCATCGGCTGGTAGTCCGGGCTTGCCACCAGGTCGAGCAGAGCCTGAGGTGGCTCAGTGCGCGACCACTGAAACGCGGCGGTATCCGGCAGAATATCGGCAATAAGACGCCCCGTATTGCTGGGCTTCATCGGCTCGGTATCGAACATCACCAGACAAAAGCGGCTCTCCGCCGTACTTGGGGCCAGCGTTTCGCACAGACACACCTTTAGCGGCAGCAGGCAGCGCTGACAGCGACGTATGCGGTTGCCACGAGCAAGAAAGGGGCGAGTCGCGCGCGCAAGGCGTTCGGCGCGTAATTTAAGGACGGCGTTATCAGTCATGGGCGAAATGGAGGAAAAACCCTATTTTCGCAGAGGCGGGAACGGGGCACAAGGTGTGCCCCGGGAATGTTACAGCGATTCGTTTAACCAGCTATCGAAGGGTGCTTTTGGAACCGCACCGTTGAGCATATCGATCACTTCACCATTTTTGAAAATCATGATGGTCGGGATACTGCGAATACGAAAACGTGCGCTCAGCTCGCGTTCGGCTTCGGTATTGACCTTAACGAACCGCATCTTTCCGCTGCGCTCTTCGGCAACATCTTCGAAGATCGGCGCAAAGCTGCGGCACGGACCGCACCATGGCGCCCAGAAATCGACCACCACCGGGAGATCGTCCTTGAGGAGTTTGTCCAGCGTAGCACCCGTCGCGTTAATGACATCGCCATCAAACAATTCATGGCCACAACGTCCGCATTTCGCACCATCTTCAATCCGATCGTCCGGAATGCGATTAAGAGCCTGACAGTTGGCACATACGGTATTCATAACTAACCTCTGATAGAGCCGTGGGACAGCGGCAGAACGCCGATAATGTTTCTAATATGTTACATATTATCAATGAGCCTGTTTGAAACAACAATGCGTTTTATTCAATGAGAACAATAGTCACAGGCTTTTGTACGAAATTATGGCTATGCGCTGGCACATCGGGTAATCTGCGCGCTTCGCGCAGCGCTGGTGGAGAAAAGCATGAACGACGAAATGAAAAATAAAAGCGGCAAGGTCAAAGTGATGTATGTCCGCAGTGATGATGACTCTGATAAACGCACCCAAAATCCGCGTACCGGAAAAGGGGGCGGGCGTCCGGCGTCCTCTCGTGCAGACGGTGGCCGTCGCCCCGCCCGCGATGACAGAAATAACCGCGGTGATGACCGCAAACGTGACGATCGTAAACGCGACGATCGTCCGCGTTCCGACCGCCCACGTAATGACCGCCCACGCGACGAGCGTCCGCGTGATGACTTCTCACGTGATAACGCCTCCCCGTGGCGCACCGTTTCTCGCGCCCCTGGCGATGAGACACCGGAAAAAGCCGATCACGGCGGCATCAGCGGTAAAAGCTTTATCGACCCGGAAGTGCTGCGTCGTCAGCGGGCGGAAGAGACCCGCGTATATGGCGAGAACGCCTGCCAGGCGCTGTTCCAGAGCCGTCCTGAGTGTATCGTCCGCGCCTGGTTTATCCAGAGCGTGACCCCGCGCTTCAAAGAAGCGCTGCGCTGGATGGCGGCGAACCGCAAAGCCTACCACGTGGTTGATGATGCTGAACTGACAAAAGCGTCCGGTACCGAGCACCACGGCGGCGTCTGCTTCCTGATCAAAAAACGTAACGGCACGACCGTTCAGCAGTGGGTCAGCCAGGCGGATGCCGATGACTGCGTGCTGGCGCTGGAAGACGTGGGCAACCCGCACAACCTGGGCGCAATGATGCGCAGCTGCGCGCATTTTGGCGTGAAGGGCGTGCTGCTGCAGGATGCCGCGCTGCTGGAGTCCGGTGCCGCGATCCGTACTGCGGAAGGCGGAGCCGAGCACGTACAGCCGATCACCGGCGACAGCGTTCTGGATGCCCTCGAGCAGTTCCGCAAAGCGGGCTATTCCATCGTGACCACATCCAGCCACGCCGGTACGCCGCTGTTTAAAGCGACGCTGCCGCGCAAGATGGTGCTGGTGTTGGGTCAGGAACGCGATGGTCTGTCTGACGCGGCGCTCTCCAGTGCGGATCTGAGCGTCTCTATCGACGGAACGGGCAATGTGGAAAGTCTGAACGTATCCGTTGCGACCGGCGTGCTGCTGGCCGAGTGGTGGCGTCAGAATAAAGCGTAAGCCTCTTATGTGCCGGGCCTGACCCGGCACATTCAAACCCTACTCGCTCTCTGCCGGCAACACAGGCATCCAGTCAATTGGCGTTTCGCCACGTTTTTCCAGCCATTCATTTGCCAGAACAAAATGATTACTGCCAAAGAAACCGCGATGGGCAGACAGCGGTGACGGGTGCGGTGCCTTCAACACGTGATGGCGCTGACGATCGATAATCGCCCCTTTCTTCTGCGCGTGAGAACCCCAGAGTAAAAACACAACCCCTT
Organism: Enterobacter sp. 168J2; assembly: GCF_034107265.1. Taxonomy (NCBI): domain Bacteria; kingdom Pseudomonadati; phylum Pseudomonadota; class Gammaproteobacteria; order Enterobacterales; family Enterobacteriaceae; genus Enterobacter; species Enterobacter sp. 168J2. The sequence continues at coordinate 8,906 of NZ_JAWNEB010000009.1, forward strand.
CACGATGCTCGTTAATCAGGCTGATAACTTTATCGGTAAAGGTTTCCCACCCAAGGCTGGCGTGCGAGTGCGCCTGTCCCGCCCGTACGGTGAGCACCGTGTTCAGTAACAGCACACCCTGGCGCGCCCAGCTTTCCAGATAACCGTGGTTGGGGCGGGTAAACCCGGGCACGGTTCCTTCCAGCTCTTTATACATGTTGAGCAGAGAAGGGGGGATAGCCACGCCTGGACGTACGGAAAACGCCAGCCCGTGCGCCTGCCCGGGGCCGTGATAGGGATCCTGGCCCAGAATGACGACTTTCACATCACTCAGCTCGGTATAGCGAAACGCGTTGAACACATCTTTTTGCGGCGGATAAATCGTCTGCCCGGACTGACGCTCAGCAGCAACGGTGCTGAGCGTATTGATAAAATAAGGCTGCTGCTTTTCTTCTGCCAGCACGTCATGCCAGGTTAAAGGTGTCGTCATGTCGCTCTCCTGCGAATCTCAATCTGTCACTAGCTTACCTGTTTAACTCTTGCGAGCAAAATTACGCGCTGAAATGCGTGCTAAGTAATTAAATTTATTTTGAAATGATGCAAGTTAAGTTGAAATGGTGGTGTCGTGAAATTGATCTAAAGCAATAAATTCAAACCACACTCTTTATGTGGTTGGTGTTTTTGTTGATTCAAATCAATAAATCGCCGTGGTGTGAATGATATATATACACACAAGAAACAATGGTTTTACCAATTGGCCGCGTAAGGCCAGCATCAGTTAATGTAGCCTAAGGGAGGCAACACATGATTACAGGTATCCAGATTACCAAAGCGGCAAATGACGATCTGCTCAACTCTTTCTGGCTGCTGGACAGCGAGAAAAATGAAGCGCGCTGTGTAGTCGCGAAAGCGGGTTTTGCTGAAGATGAAGTCGTGCCGGTGAACAAACTGGGCGAAATCGAATACCGTGAAATCCCAATGGAAGTGCAGCCGGAAGTGCGCGTTGAAGGGGGTCAGCACCTGAACGTTAACGTACTGCGCCGCGAAACGCTGATGGATGCCGTTGAGCACCCGGAAAAATACCCACAGCTGACAATCCGCGTGTCTGGTTATGCGGTTCGCTTTAACTCACTGACTCCAGAACAGCAGCGCGACGTTATCGCCCGTACCTTTACTGAAAGCCTGTAAGGCTTCAGCTACGGGGGGTGAATAAAAAAGCCGGGGATTTCCCCGGCTTTTTCTTACTCTTCAGTCTTCGTTTCCTGCGCTGCAGCGCTTGGCTTACGACGCTTACCAATGTTTTTGGTATCGCGGTGACGCTGCTTCACCCGCGGCTTCTCTTTTTCTTTCTCTTTTCTCTCAGCACGTTTCGCGAGCGCTTTCTTGGACGGTTTACCCGTCATTTTTTCGCTCGGCGCACGTGTGGTTGGGCGCAAGCCATCAATAACGCGCGCTTTCAGCGGCTCGTCAACATAGCGGCCAATTTTCTGCAGCAGCAGGTAGTCATGCGCTTCAACCAGTGAAATCGCAATCCCTTTGCGGCCCGCGCGACCGGTACGGCCGATGCGGTGCAGATAGGTATCGCCGCTGCGCGGCATATCGAAGTTAATGACATGGCTCACGTCAGGGATGTCGATCCCGCGTGCTGCAACGTCTGTTGCAACCAGCACGTTAACGCGGCCATCCGTCAGGCGCTTAATGCCTTCAGTACGCTTGATCTGCGCCATCTCACCTTCAAGATAGCAGTTGTTGATCCCGGCGTTACGCAGCATTTCAGCCAGCTCGTGCACGCGCTCGCGCTTACGCACAAACACGATGGTGCGGGTGGCGTCTTCCTGCTTCAGCAGGTGTTTGAGCAGTTCAACCTTGTGCTCAAGGTTGTCCGCACGGTAATACCACTGGTGGATCTTCTTACGCTCTCGCGTGGATGGCGTCGCAGAGACTTCCACCGGATCTTCCAGCAGGCGCTCTGCGAAGTCTTTAATCGCATCCCCTTCAAGGGTGGCAGAGAACAGCATCGTCTGGTTACGCCAGCGCGTTTCACCGGCAATATGCTCGATATCCTGCGCAAAGCCCATGTCCAACATGCGGTCCGCTTCGTCGAGGATCAGCGTTTCTACCGCGCGGCAGTCGAAGTTCTCTTCTTTAATATACTGCAGCAGGCGGCCCGTCGTCGCGACGACGATGTCCTGGTTTTCGCTGAACACTTCGGCGTGGTTCATATACGCAACGCCGCCGGTGATGGTCGCGATATCCAGATGCGTATTCGCCGCAAGTTCACGCGCGTGATCGGCAACCTGCATGGCCAGCTCGCGCGTAGGCGTCAGGATCAAAATACGCGGCGGGCCAGATTTTTTACGTGGAAAGTCGAGCAGGTGCTGCAACACAGGCAGCAAATAGGCTGCTGTCTTCCCCGTGCCGGTTGGCGCAGAACCGAGCACATCGCGGCCCTCAAGCGCAGGCGGAATGGCCGCTGCCTGAATGGCGGTCGGGCGTGTAAAGCCTTTGCTCTCAAGAGCATTGAGCAGGCTTTCATCGAGTTCAAGTTCGGAAAAAGTCGTTACAGTCATGTTCTACCTCTGTGTGGGGCGCTGATTATAGACGTTACGGCTGTAATCTTCATCTGTTTGTATGGATATCGCTTTGCGGCCACTTCGCTTTCCCCTATGCTACTCCAGTTTCACTTAGAAGGTTGTCCTGACATGTCTCAACTCAAAGCGCAGCTGCGCCGCGATGGTTTTACGTTTAAACAATTTTTTGTCGCTCACGATCGCTGTGCCATGAAAGTCGGTACAGACGGCATTTTACTGGGAGCATGGGCACCTGTCGCAGGTGTAAAGCGTATTCTTGATATCGGTACCGGCAGCGGGCTGGTGGCCTTGATGCTGGCGCAGCGTACTGAAGAGCATGTCACTATTGATGCCGTGGAGCTGGATGCGCAGGCCGCAGGGCAGGCGGGTGAAAACGCGGCCGAGTCCCCCTGGGCTGACCGGATAAGCGTTCAGTGCGCGGACGTGCTGGCTTGGGCGCCAGAGCAAACGGCGCGTTACGATCTGATCGTCAGCAACCCCCCTTACTACGAGCCCGGCGTGGAGTGCGGTTCACCGGAGCGTGAACAGGCGCGCTATACCGGTTCACTCGATCACAAAGCACTGCTCGTCAACGCGGCTGAACTTATCTCAGAAGAGGGCTTTTTCTGCGTGGTGCTGCCAGAAAGTACGGGCAATACGTTTATCGCTACCGCGCAGGAGATCGGCTGGACGTTACGTTTGCGAACTGACATCTCTGATACGGAAGGACGACTGCCGCACCGCGTACTGCTGGCGCTCTCGCCAAAAGAGGGGGAGTGTTTTAATGACCGCATGGTGATCCGTGGGCCAGACCAGCGTTATTCCGAAGATTACACCGCTCTGACCCAGGCGTTTTATTTGTTTATGTAAACCTGTGGGGCGAGTATCGACGGGCCGGACTCGGCAAGCTGATCCGGGTAGTCGAGTGTGTAGTGCAAACCGCGGCTCTCTTTACGCATCATCGCGCAGCGAACAATCAGCTCGGCAACCTGCACCAGATTGCGCAGCTCCAGCAGATTATTGGAGACGCGGAAATGGGCATAATATTCATCAATTTCCTGCTGCAGCATCGTAATGCGGCGCAACGCGCGTTCCAGACGTTTCGTGGTGCGCACAATCCCAACGTAGTCCCACATAAACAGCCGTAGCTCGTGCCAGTTGTGCTGGATCACTACCAGCTCGTCCGGGTTCTCCACGCGGCTTTCATCCCAGGCCGGTAAACGCTCTGTTTCACGGGCGTAAGGCATGCGCTTCGCGATGTCTTCTGCCGCTGACCAGCCGTACACCAGGCACTCAAGCAGCGAGTTAGACGCCATACGGTTCGCGCCGTGTAGCCCGGTATAGCTGACCTCGCCAATAGCATACAGACCGTCTACATCAGTGCGTCCGTGATCGTCAACCATCACGCCACCGCAGGTATAGTGGGCCGCAGGCACAATTGGCACCGGATCGCGTGTTAAATCAATGCCAAGATTGAGCAGCTTTTCGTAAATCATCGGGAAGTGCTGGCGAATGAATTCTGCGGGCTTATGGCTGATATCGAGATACATGCAGTCCACGCCAAGGCGCTTCATTTCGTGGTCGATGGCGCGGGCAACGATATCGCGCGGCGCCAGTTCACCCCGGGCGTCAAAGTCCGGCATAAAGCGGGTACCGTCAGGGCGCTTCAGATAAGCGCCTTCGCCGCGCAGGGCTTCCGTCAACAGGAAATTGCGCGCCTGAGGGTGGAACAGGGCGGTGGGGTGAAACTGATTAAATTCGAGATTCGCCACGCGGCAGCCGGCGCGCCAGGCCATGGCGATACCGTCTCCGGAAGCGATATCCGGATTCGTGGTGTATTGATACACCTTAGAGGCGCCACCCGTAGCCAGTACCACAGCCTTCGCCTGACAGGTTTCCACCTTCTCTTTATTACGGTTCCAGACCCACGCCCCCACCACGCGACGCGTGCCGGGCAGGCCTATCTTGTCGGAAATGATCAGGTCAACCGCGTTGCTCCGCTCAAGGACCCGGATGTTAGGATGGTTCAGCGCTTTGCTGACCAGCGTGGTTTCCACTTCTTTTCCGGTAGCATCCGCGGCGTGGAGGATGCGGCGGTGGCTATGGCCGCCTTCACGCGTTAAGTGGTAGCTCTCTTCACCGTTGGGCTGAACCTGAGTATCGAATAAAACACCCTGATCGATAAGCCACTGAACGCAATGGCGGGCATTGCTGGCGACAAACTCTGCCGCGTGTGCATCCACGATCCCGGCCCCGGCAATCAGCGTATCTTCAACATGTGACGCGATGCTGTCGGTCTCGTCAAATACCGCGGCAATACCGCCCTGAGCATAAAATGTGGAGCCTTCGCTTATCGGGCCTTTGCTCAGAACGATGACGTTCTGATGTTCGGCCAGACGCAGCGCCAGAGAGAGACCGGCAGCGCCGCTGCCGATGATCAGTACATCACAATGAAGTTCAGGTGTTGTGTTCATGATTGTTGTTTAATTTACTAAACAGTGTTGGGGCAGAATAGCACCTGAATGCGAGATATCGCACGTTTTTTTTAATGAGAGTTGCAATGGCTAAACGCACAGGCCGGGGTAAACGAAGGGTAAATGAATGAAATTATTTTGCGAAGCAGATCGTTAGCGTCAGATTTTGTGGTGAAATAAAGCCTGTGTTGCGTTACTCTTCTGGCGGGAAAAAGATGTTTCTTGTCAGAAAGTGGTGCGTATCGTGAACAGACTTATAATGAGAGAAAATGAATGGTCTGCGGCGCGATGAACAAAAACAAAGGCGTTACGGAACTTATTGAAGATCGGACACTCTAACCTGGTGCTTGCTCAAAGTGCGGTAGTTATAGAGTGGCGTTTCGATAACGCGTGGAATTTAGGTTTGGGGAGACATTACCTCGGATGAGCGAGCAGTTAACGGACCAGGTCCTGGTTGAACGGGTCCAGAAGGGAGATCAGAAAGCCTTTAACTTACTGGTGGTGCGCTACCAGCATAAGGTGGCGAGTCTGGTTTCCCGCTATGTACCGTCAGGTGATGTACCTGATGTGGTGCAAGAGTCTTTTATTAAGGCCTATCGCGCGCTGGAATCTTTCCGGGGAGATAGTGCTTTTTATACCTGGCTGTACCGTATTGCTGTCAATACGGCAAAGAATTATCTGGTTGCTCAGGGCCGTCGTCCGCCGTCCAGTGATGTAGACGCTATCGACGCCGAAAACTTCGAAAGTGGCGGTGCGCTGAAAGAAATTTCGAACCCTGAGAACTTAATGTTGTCAGAAGAACTGAGACAAATTGTTTTTCGCACGATCGAGTCGCTCCCGGAAGATTTACGCATGGCAATTACGTTACGGGAGCTTGATGGTCTGAGCTATGAAGAGATAGCCGCTATCATGGATTGTCCGGTCGGCACGGTACGTTCACGAATTTTCCGTGCGCGAGAAGCTATTGATAATAAAGTTCAACCGCTTATCAGGCGTTGACGATAGCGGGATACTGGAAAAGGTATTAGGCATGCAGAAAGAAAAACTTTCCGCTTTAATGGATGGTGAGACGCTGGATAGTGAGCTGCTCAACGAGCTGTCTCATTCTCCCGAAATGCAAGAGACCTGGGAGAGTTACCATCTCATCCGTGACACGCTGCGCGGTGATACCGGAGAGGTTCTCCATTTCGATATCTCAGCCCGCGTGATGGCGGCCATCGAGAATGAGCCTGTTCATCAGACCACTCCGCTGATTCCTGAAGCTCAACCCGCACCGCACCAGTGGCAGAAAATGCCGTTCTGGCATAAGGTGCGTCCGTGGGCCAGCCAGCTCACCCAAATGGGGGTGGCTGCATGCGTATCGCTTGCAGTTATCGTTGGCGTCCAGCACTATAATACTCAGTCTGAAACTAATCAGCAGCCAGAAGCGCCAGTGTTTAACACACTGCCGATGATGGGCAAAGCCAGCCCGGTAAGTCTGGGCGTACCGGCTGATGCCTCCGCCAGCGGCGGTCAGCAACAGCAGGTTCAGGAGCAGCGCCGTCGCATTAATGCGATGTTGCAGGATTACGAGTTGCAGCGTCGTCTGCACTCTGAACAGCTTCAGTTTGAGCAGGCCCAAACCCAGCAAGCTGCTGTGCAGGTGCCCGGAAACCAAACTTTAGGAACGCAATCGCAGTAATGAAGCAACTTTGGTTCGCCATGTCTCTGATGGCGGCTAGCCTGTTCTTCTCTGCTAACGCCTCGGCTGATGTTTCATCCGGGGCGTTGTTGCAGCAAATGAATCTGGCCAGCCAGTCACTCAATTACGAGTTGGCATTTATCAGCATCAATAAGCAGGGCGTCGAGTCGTTACGCTACCGCCATGCCCGTCTTGATAACCAGCCACTCGCCCAGCTTTTACAGATGGATGGCCCGCGTCGGGAAGTTGTCCAGCGTGGCAACGAAATCAGCTATTTCGAGCCCGGTCTGGAGCCTTTCACGCTGAATGGCGACTATATCGTTGATTCTTTGCCGTCGCTTATCTATACCGACTTCAAGCGGCTTGCCCCTTACTATGATTTTATTTCGGTAGGGCGTACCCGTATTGCAGACAGGCTGTGTGAAGTGATCCGCGTGGTTGCACGCGATGGCACGCGCTACAGCTATATCGTCTGGATTGATGCGGAAACCAAGCTGCCGATGCGCGTGGACCTGCTCGACCGCGACGGCGAGACGCTTGAACAGTTCCGCGTTATCTCCTTCAGCGTGAACAATCAGGTTGGCAACAGTATGCAGAATCTGGCGAAGGCCAGCCTGCCGCCGCTGCTTTCTGTTCCTGCAGGGGACTCCGCTAATTTCAACTGGGTTCCTTCCTGGATACCGCAAGGCTTTAGCGAAGTGTCCAGCAGCCGTCGTCAGCTGCCCACCATTGATACGCCGGTTGAATCACGCCTCTATTCCGATGGCTTGTTCAGCTTCTCGGTGAATATCAACCGCGCAACGGCAAACAGCGCTGAACAAATGCTTCGTACCGGGCGTCGTACGGTCAGCACCACGGTACGAGATAACGCAGAGATCACGATTGTGGGGGAATTACCTCCGCAGACGGCGAAGCGCATTTCAGACAGCATTAAATTCAGGGCCGCACAATGATTAAAGAGTGGGCGACCGTTGTCTCCTGGCAGAATGGCATTGCGCTGGTCAGCTGTGATGTTAAAGCCTCATGCAATAGCTGCGCATCCCGAGCCGGTTGTGGCAGCCGCGTGCTGAATAAGTTAGGACCACAGACATCGCATACGATCTCCGTGCCGAGCGAACAGCCGCTGGTGGCGGGTCAGAAGGTGGAGCTGGGCATTACGGAAGGCAGTCTGCTGAGTTCCGCGATGTTGGTCTATCTCTCCCCGCTGGTGGGGCTGTTTGCCATGGGCGGCCTTTTCCAGATGCTGTTTGGTACCGACGTGGCCGCCATGTGCGGTGCTGCTTTGGGTGGCGTAGGGGGATTTTGGCTTGCCAAAGGCATCTCACCGAAGCTCGCCGCGCGCGAAGAGTGGCAGCCCGTTATTCTGAGCGTTGCGCTGGCGCCTGACCAACTTCGCGTCGAGACGCTCTCTTCTGAGGCCCGGTGATCCACCGGGCTTTATCATTATTTACATCTCAAAAAAGAAAACGCCATTTCTTCGCGCTATGCTTGGGTCTAAGTGCATTTCCAGGTTGCGGGTATGTAGTGTAGAATGCTGCGTTTTCGCACTGAAAAACGTCAGGCTAAGAACAGCGGCCTCCAGGAATTCGTAAGGCATAATTATTTAACTATATGAAGAACATACGTAACTTTTCGATCATTGCTCACATTGACCACGGTAAGTCGACGCTGTCTGACCGTATTATCCAGATTTGCGGTGGCCTGTCTGATCGTGAAATGGCAGCCCAGGTACTGGACTCCATGGACCTGGAACGCGAACGCGGTATTACCATCAAAGCGCAGAGCGTGACGCTCGACTATAAAGCTTCTGATGGCGAAACCTATCAACTGAACTTTATCGACACCCCAGGCCACGTTGACTTCTCCTATGAAGTTTCACGCTCGCTGGCGGCCTGTGAAGGCGCGCTGCTGGTTGTCGATGCCGGGCAGGGCGTTGAAGCCCAGACCCTGGCGAACTGCTACACCGCGATGGAGATGGATCTCGAGGTTGTGCCGGTTCTGAACAAAATCGATCTGCCAGCTGCCGATCCTGAGCGCGTGGCGGAAGAGATTGAAGACATTGTCGGCATTGACGCGACCGACGCCGTGCGCTGCTCCGCGAAAACCGGCGTGGGTGTTCCAGATGTGCTGGAACGTCTGGTGCGTGACATTCCACCACCGGAAGGTGACCCGGATGCCCCGCTGCAGGCGCTGATCATCGACTCATGGTTCGATAACTACCTGGGCGTGGTCTCTCTGGTGCGTATTAAAAACGGCACCATGCGTAAAGGCGACAAAATCAAGGTTATGAGTACCGGACAGGTCTACAACGCAGACCGTCTGGGTATCTTCACGCCAAAACAGGTTGACCGTACCGAGCTGAAATGCGGCGAGGTAGGCTGGCTGGTCTGTGCGATTAAAGACATCCTCGGCGCGCCAGTGGGCGATACCCTGACCGGCGCGCGTAACCCGGCAGACAAAGCGCTGCCAGGCTTCAAAAAGGTGAAACCGCAGGTTTACGCGGGTCTGTTCCCGGTCAGCTCTGACGACTACGAAAACTTCCGCGATGCGCTCGGCAAGCTGAGCCTGAACGACGCCTCCCTGTTCTACGAGCCAGAAAGTTCAACGGCGCTGGGCTTCGGCTTCCGCTGCGGCTTCCTCGGCCTGCTGCACATGGAGATCATTCAGGAGCGTCTGGAGCGTGAATACGATCTGGATCTGATCACCACGGCACCGACCGTAGTCTACGAAGTGGAAACCACTTCGAAAGAAGTGATCTACGTCGACAGCCCGTCCAAGCTGCCGCCGCTGAACAACATTCACGAGCTGCGCGAGCCTATCGCAGAGTGTCATATGCTGCTGCCGCAGGAGTTCCTGGGCAACGTCATCACGCTCTGTATTGAGAAGCGTGGCGTACAGACCAACATGGTTTACCACGGTAACCAGGTGGCGCTGACCTATGAAATCCCGATGGCGGAAGTGGTACTCGACTTCTTCGACCGTCTGAAGTCTACCTCCCGTGGCTATGCGTCACTGGATTACAACTTCAAACGTTTCCAGGCCTCCAACATGGTGCGCGTGGACGTGCTGATCAACGGCGAGCGTGTGGATGCGCTGGCGCTGATCACCCACAACGACAATGCGCCGTACCGTGGCCGCGAGCTGGTTGAGAAGATGAAAGATCTGATCCCGCGTCAGCAGTTCGACATTGCGATTCAGGCAGCGATTGGCAACCACATCATCGCGCGCTCTACGGTGAAACAGCTGCGTAAAAACGTTCTGGCGAAGTGCTACGGCGGTGACGTCAGCCGTAAGAAAAAGCTGCTGCAGAAGCAGAAAGAAGGTAAGAAGCGTATGAAGCAGGTCGGTAACGTTGAGCTGCCGCAGGAAGCATTCCTTGCCATTCTTCATGTCGGTAAAGACGGCAAATAACCTTTAAGGAGTTGGCATGGCGAACATGTTTGCCCTGATCCTGGTCATCGCTACGCTGGTGACAGGCCTGCTGTGGTGTCTGGATAAGTTTATCTTCGCCCCAAAACGCCGTGAACGTCAGGCTGCCGCGCAGGCAGCGACTGGCGACCAGCTGGACGCGAAAACCCTGAAGAAAGTTGGCCCGAAACCGGGCTGGCTGGAGACGGGCGCGTCGGTATTCCCGGTGCTGGCGATTGTGCTGGTGGTACGTTCGTTTATTTACGAGCCGTTCCAGATCCCATCAGGTTCCATGATGCCAACGCTGCTGATTGGGGATTTTATTCTGGTGGAGAAGTTTGCCTACGGCATTAAAGATCCTATCTACCAGAAAACGCTGATCGAAACCGGTCATCCGAAACGTGGCGACATCGTGGTATTTAAATATCCGGAAGATCCGCGTCTGGACTACATCAAGCGTGCGGTAGGCCTGCCGGGTGATAAAGTAACCTACGATCCGGTTGCGAAGGAAATAACCGTTCAGCCGGGCTGCAGCTCCGGTACCGCGTGTGAAAACGCGCTGCCAATCACCTACTCAAACGTTGAGCCAAGTGATTTTGTGCAGACCTTCGCCCGTCGTAACGGCGGTGAGGCGACCAGCGGGTTCTTCCAGTTGCCGAAAGGTGAAACCAAAGAGAACGGTATCCGCCTGGTCGAGCGTAAAGAGACGCTGGGCGACGTGACGCACCGCATCCTGACCGTGCCAATCGCGCAGGATCAAGTGGGGATGTATTACAAACAGCCGGGTCAGCAGCTGGCCAGCTGGATCGTACCGCCGGGACACTACTTCATGATGGGTGATAACCGCGATAACTCCGCGGACAGCCGTTACTGGGGCTTTGTGCCGGAAGCGAATCTGGTGGGTAAAGCAACCGCGATCTGGATGAGTTTTGAGAAGCAGGAAGGCGAATGGCCGACCGGCGTACGCCTGAATCGTATTGGCGGAATCCATTAATTCTCAGGAAAAGAACACGTAGCCGCGTTATTTCGCGGCTATGTGAATTATTTCCTCGATAAATCTCTTTGAACTAACGACATCCCCTGTCGTTGTGTATAGAATATTCCCCCGAAGTTTAAGGTTGGCCCTGCAAGGGTGCCACGGCACACGAAACCGCGTTGGTTTTCTCAGGTCGGTTTCGTGTGCTGCATTTTTGACGCATTCATTGATTGGTATCGCATGAACCCCATCGTAATTAATCGGCTTCAACGGAAGCTGGGCTACACTTTTCATCATCAGGAGTTGTTGCAACAGGCATTAACCCACCGCAGTGCCAGCAGCAAACATAATGAGCGTCTCGAGTTTCTGGGTGACTCTATTTTAAGTTTCGTGATTGCGAATGCGCTTTATCATCGTTTCCCGCGCGTGGACGAAGGTGATATGAGCCGCATGCGCGCCACGCTGGTGCGGGGTAATACCCTTGCGGAAATCGCGCGCGAATTTGAACTGGGCGAATGTCTGCGTCTTGGGCCGGGTGAACTGAAAAGCGGCGGCTTCCGTCGTGAATCTATTCTTGCCGATACGGTCGAAGCATTAATTGGTGGCGTGTTCCTGGACAGCGATATCCAGACCGTAGAAAAGCTGATCCTTAACTGGTATCAGACCCGTCTGGACGAAATCAGCCCGGGCGATAAACAAAAAGATCCGAAAACGCGCCTGCAGGAATATTTGCAGGGTCGTCATCTGCCGCTGCCATCCTATCTGGTGGTGCAGGTTCGTGGCGAAGCGCACGATCAGGAATTTACCATCCATTGCCAGGTCAGTGGCCTGAGTGAACCGGTGGTGGGCACAGGTTCAAGCCGCCGTAAGGCTGAACAGGCTGCCGCCGAACAGGCGTTGAAAATGCTGGAGCTGGAATGAGCGAAGAAAAAACCTATTGCGGATTTATTGCCATCGTCGGACGTCCGAACGTCGGCAAATCCACGCTGTTGAATAATCTGCTTGGGCAGAAGATTTCCATCACCTCGCGTAAGGCGCAGACCACTCGTCACCGCATCGTCGGCATCCATACTGAAGGCGCGTATCAGGCGATCTACGTCGATACTCCGGGCCTGCACATGGAAGAGAAGCGTGCCATTAACCGTCTGATGAACAAGGCGGCGAGCAGTTCCATCGGCGATGTAGAGCTGGTGATTTTCGTTGTGGAAGGCACCCGCTGGACGCCGGACGACGAGATGGTGCTGAACAAGCTGCGTGACGGTAAAACCCCGGTCATCCTCGCGGTCAACAAAGTTGACAACGTGCAGGAAAAAGCTGACCTGCTGCCGCACCTGCAGTGGCTGGGCAGCCAGATGAACTTCCTCGACATCGTACCGCTGTCTGCTGAGACCGGCCTGAACGTCGATACCATCGCGGGGATCGTGCGCAAGCATCTGCCGGAAGCGATTCACCACTTCCCGGAAGACTACATCACCGATCGCTCTCAGCGCTTTATGGCGTCTGAAATCATCCGTGAAAAGCTGATGCGTTTCCTGGGCGCTGAACTGCCGTACTCCGTGACGGTGGAAATTGAGCGTTTCCAGAGCAACGAGCGCGGTGGCTACGACATCAACGGCCTGATCCTCGTTGAGCGTGAAGGGCAGAAGAAGATGGTGATCGGCAACAAAGGCGCCAAGATCAAAACCATCGGTATCGAAGCCCGTAAGGACATGCAGGAGATGTTCGAAGCGCCGGTTCACCTGGAGCTTTGGGTGAAGGTGAAGTCTGGCTGGGCCGATGATGAGCGTGCTCTGCGCAGCCTCGGTTACGGCGAAGACCAGTAATTCAAGACGACGATAATGGAAGGTTGGCAGCGCGCCTTCGTTCTCCATAGTCGTCCCTGGAGCGAAACCAGCCTGATGCTGGACGTCTTCACGGAAGAGTCCGGTCGCGTGCGCCTTGTTGCGAAAGGCGCACGTTCCAAACGTTCTAACCTGAAGGGTGCCCTACAGCCTTTCACGCCGCTGCTGGTTCGCTTTGGCGGGCGAGGGGAAGTCAAAACCCTGCGCAGCGCTGAAGCCGTCTCTCTGGCGCTTCCTCTTTCTGGTATTACCCTCTACAGCGGTCTGTACGTCAACGAGCTCATCTCACGGGTTCTTGAACATGAGACTCGCTTCTCTGAACTTTTCTTCGATTATCTGCACTGTATCCAGGCCCTGGCGGGTGCAACCGGCACGCCCGAACCCGCCCTGCGCCGTTTCGAACTGGCGCTGCTGGGGCACCTGGGGTACGGCGTGGATTTTCTGCACTGCGCGGGCAGCGGGGACGAGGTTGAAGACGCGATGACCTACCGCTACCGGGAAGAAAAAGGGTTTATCGCCAGCGTCGTGATAGACAACAGCACCTTTACCGGTCGCCAGCTTCGGGCGCTGTATGAGCGCGAGTTTCCCGATCGGGACACCCTGCGCGCCGCAAAACGCTTTACCCGGATTGCCCTCAAGCCGTATCTTGGCGGCAAGCCCTTAAAGAGCCGCGAATTATTCAGGCAGTTTATGCCGAAACGTTAGACCACAGAATCGAAAAGAAAACCGAGGATTGTCATGGCTGAATTACTGTTAGGCGTCAACATCGATCACATCGCCACGCTGCGTAATGCACGCGGCACGGCGTATCCCGATCCGGTTCAGGCGGCGTTTATCGCTGAACAGGCTGGCGCCGACGGCATTACCGTTCACCTGCGTGAAGACCGCCGCCACATTACCGACCGCGACGTGCGCATTCTTCGCCAGACGCTGGACACCCGTATGAATCTGGAGATGGCGGTCACCGAAGAGATGCTGACCATTGCCTGCGAGACTAAACCGCATTTCTGCTGCCTGGTGCCGGAAAAACGCCAGGAAGTGACCACCGAAGGCGGGTTGGACGTGGCGGGGCAGCAGGACAAAATGCGCGATGCCTGCAGGCGCCTGGCGGATGCCGGTATCCTGGTTTCTCTGTTTATAGACGCCGATTTCGCCCAGATTAAGGCGGCAGCCGACGTGGGCGCGCCGTATATCGAAATTCACACCGGCTGCTATGCCGACGCCAAAAACGATGCCGAGCAGGCCAAAGAGCTGGAGCGTATCGCCAAAGCGGCCACCTACGCCGCGAGCCTGGGACTGAAGGTTAACGCCGGTCACGGCCTGACCTACCACAACGTGAAGGCCATTGCCGCCCTGCCGGAAATGCACGAGCTGAACATCGGCCACGCCATTATTGGCCGCGCGGTGATGAGCGGCCTGAAAGAGGCGGTTTCAGAGATGAAACGTCTAATGCTGGAAGCGCGTCAGTAATGGCCATTCTGGGCTTAGGTACCGATATCGTCGAAATAGCCCGCATTGAAGCGGTGATCGCCCGGAGCGGCGATCGCCTCGCAAGACGCGTGCTGAGCGATAACGAATGGGCCATCTGGGAAGCGCACCAGCAGCCGGTGCGTTTTCTGGCAAAGCGCTTTGCGGTAAAAGAGGCAGCAGCCAAAGCCTTCGGAACCGGCATTCGTAACGGCCTGGCGTTTAACCAGTTCGAAGTGTTTAACGATGAGCTGGGCAAACCGAGCCTGCGTCTGTGGGGTGAGGCGCAAAAGCTGGCGGAGAAGCTGGGGGTGAATCACATGCACGTGACGATCGCGGATGAACGCCACTATGCCAGCGCGACGGTGATTATCGAAAGCTAAATTTTGTCCGCGTGATGCAGCAGGACAAATTTATCCCACAGCTGTTCTTCGCTCTCGACGTGTGCCGGATCCTTCAGGATAGTATTGGGGATCGGGCACACCTTCTGGCAGGTCGGCGTTTCATAGTGGCCGACGCATTCCGTGCAGCGGTCGCTGTTAATCTCATAAATGCTGTCGCCCATCGAAATCGCCTGGTTAGGGCATTCGGGTTCGCACATATCGCAATTGATGCATTTTTTGGTAATTAACAGCGCCATCAGGAAATTCTCAGAAACAACACAAACTGGGCGGGCATTATACGCGTCAAACCAGTTTCTTTACCAGTTCTTCGCTGTGACGAATGCGCTCGGGCGCGCGCTCCAGATCCTGCTGTACCAGCGCCATAAACAGCAGATCCGTCAGCATCATTTGTGCGCTGGTGGACGAAATTGCCGCGCTGCGCGTGGCCTGCTCTTCGGCAATGGTATACAAGCAGCGCGTTGCCCGCTGCTGCAGCGCATTTGGCGTAAAGCCGGTGATCGCCAGGATTTTGCCGCCGACGCGCAGGGCTTCGTCGGTCGCCATGTTGATCTCGCGGCGCTCGCCGGAGTAGGAGATCGCCAGCAGCAGATCGTCAGGATCCATCGCCTGCACGGTCGCCAGCAGGGCGTGCATATCCTGCTCGACGATTGCGTTAAAACCGATTTTAGTCAGCTTCCAGCCAAAATTACGCGCCACCAGACCGGACGCGCCAATACCGGTCAAAATAATACGCCGCGCCGCCCGCAGCATCGCCACGCTCTCCAGTAATTTCTCTTCGGTATTCACGTCCAGCGTGGCGTGCATGGCCGCCACGTTCTCCTTGATCAGCTTTTCCCCAACCAGACGCATCGGGTCATCGCCGCGGATCTGGTTATGCACCGGCATGGACTGCGGGTTCGGGTTACTCACCAGCGCTTCGCTGATTGCCAGCTTAAGAGCGGGAAAACCCTTAAACCCGATCTTCTGGGCAAATTTCACCACGCTTGACTGACTCACCCCGGCTTCGCTTGCCAGCTGCTGAGAGCTGAGGTGGCGGGCGCGATCGGGCTGAGAAAGCAGAAAATCCGCCAGCTTTTTGTCGCTTCGAGCAAAGCCGGCGTAGCGCTGGCGAATGCGAATTAAACAGTTCATAAGTACTCCCGGCGGAAATGTGATTGTCTGCGCAAATACGAATTTTGCTCGCCTGAATGAATTTTATATTCCATTATAGTGTGATTATTATGAATTAAAAATTCTTGAGGTACAAAAGATGAATCTTGGCTCACTTGTTTCTGAAACGCGTAACCCGCAAACCATGGATCTGGATGCGCTCTCCACCCTGGAGCTGGTTAACCGCTTTAATCAACAGGATACGCTGGTCGCGCAGGCAGTGAAAGAGACATTGCCCGAGGTGGCGAAAGCGGTCGATGCGGCGGCGGAGGCTCTTAAGGCCGGTGGCCGTATTATCTATATGGGGGCCGGCACCAGCGGGCGTCTTGGCGTGCTGGATGCCTCGGAATGTCCGCCCACCTTTGGCGTTCCGCACGGTCTGGTGGTTGGCCTGATTGCGGGTGGCCCCGGTGCGCTGCTGAAAGCCGTTGAAGGGGCGGAGGACAACAAACAGCTGGGTGAGGATGACCTGAAGGATCTGAACCTGACGGCGAACGATCTGGTGGTCGGCCTGGCGGCATCCGGGCGCACGCCGTACGTCATTGGCGGCCTGGAATACGCCAACCGGACCGGCTGCACGACGGTCGCCATCTCCTGCAACCCCGGCTCGCCGATTGCGCAGGTGGCCGCTATCGCCATCTCTCCGGTCGTTGGGCCGGAAGCGCTCACCGGCTCCACGCGCCTGAAATCCGGGACCGCGCAAAAGCTGGTGCTCAATATGATCTCCACCGGAGCGATGGTGAAGTTCGGCAAAGTCTACCAGAACCTGATGGTCGATATGCAGGCCACCAACGTCAAGCTGGTGGACAGAGCCTGCCGCATGGTGATGGAGGCGACAGGCGCTGGCCGTGAAGAGGCAGAAGCGGTACTCAAGCAGACCGATCACGACGTTAAACCCGCCATTTTGATGATCTTAAGCGGGCTGGACGCGGCGGCTGCGCGAGCCAGACTTGATGCGCACAACGGCTTCTTACGGGCGGCATTAGAAAACTAGCAGAGGCGTTTATGGACAAAACAGCAGCGCTCGCCAGCGATATCCTGCAGGGGATCGGCGGGGAGAAAAATATTCAGCGTCTGGAAAACTGCATGACGCGCGTGCGCGTCGAGGTGCATAACGACGATCGGCTTGACGTGCCGGGTTTGAAGAAGCTATCCGGCGTCAGCGGCTACGTGAAACAGGGGCAGCAGCACCAGCTGATCGTCGGGCCGGGCAAGGCGGCGCAGGTTGTCGACGCCATGCGCGCGCTGATGGTCGGCGGGGCGAGCGTGACGGTCGACGACGCTGAACGCACCAAAGCGCAGGCGAAGGCCAAATACAAAGCTCCCATGAGCGACGCGCTGCGACAGCTGGCAAACGTCTTTATCCCGCTGATCCCGGCGTTTATAGCCTCCGGCTTGATCACCGGGATTATCAATATCCTCAAGCGGCCGGATATCGTCGGGGACTTTGCCACGCAGTATCCGAACCTGCTGGGCATTCTCGCGATCTTCGGCAGCGCGGTGTTTGCCATCATGAACATCCTGGTCGGGGTCAATACCGCGAAGGTGTTTGGCGGCTCGCTGGCCATGGGCGGCGTAATGGCAGGGATCTTGTCCAGCCCGCAGCTGGCGCAAATCACGCTGTTTGGCGAGGCGCTTCAGCCGGGTCGCGGCGGGGTGATTGCCGTGCTGCTGGTGGTTATCCTGATGTGCTGGATCGAGAAAAAGCTACGTGCGGTTCTGCCTGGCTCGATTGAGCTTATCCTCAACCCGCTGCTGACCACGTTAATTACCGGTAGCGTCGCGATTGTGGTCCTTCAGCCGCTGGGCGGGTGGATCTCTGACGCCATCGCTCACGGCGCGTCTCTGGCAATCGACCGCGGCGGCCTGCTGGTGGGGGCGGTGCTGTCAGGTACCTTCCTGCCGCTGGTGCTGACCGGCCTGCATCAGGGGCTGGTGCCGATTCACGTTGAGCTGGTGCAGGCGCACGGTTATAACGCGCTGCTGCCTATTCTCTCAATGGCGGGCGTCGGGCAGGTGGGGGCAGCGATTGCCGTTCTGATGAAAACCCGCAACGCGCGCCTGAAAAAGGTGATTAAAGGGGCGCTGCCGGTCGGGCTGCTCGGCATCGGCGAGCCGCTGATCTTCGGCGTCACGCTGCCGCTGGGTAAACCGTTTCTTGCGGCCTGTCTGGGGGGCGCGGTAGGCGGGGCGCTTATCAGCTACTGGAAAGTCGCCACCGTTATCACCTTCGGTCTCTCCGGTTTACCGCTGGCGTTAACCATCGTGACCGGAAAAGTCATGCTCTATCTGTTAGGCTATTTAGTAGCGGTGATCGCCGGGTTCCTGTTTACCTGGCTGTTAGGATTCAACGACCCAGAGGAGTAAGGTTTGGCCAATCACGAGCGTCGCGTTGTCTTTTTCGATCTGGATGGAACGCTGCATCAGCAGGATATGTTCGGTACGTTTATGCGCTACCTCCTGCGGCGCCAGCCTCTGAACGCGCTGCTCGTCTTACCGCTCTTACCCGTGATTGGCATCGCGCTGCTGGTAAAAGGCCGGGCGGCGCGCTGGCCGATGAGCCTGCTGCTCTGGGGATGCACGTTCGGCCACAGCGAAGCGCGGCTTAAACAGCTCGAACAGGAGTTTGCTCTCTGGTTCCGCGGCCACGTTGCCGCGTTTCCCGTGGTGCAGGCGCGCCTGACCAGCTATCTTGACGCCAACGATGCCGACATCTGGCTGATTACCGGCTCCCCGCAGACGCTGGTGGAGCAGGTCTATTTTGATACGCCCTGGCTGCCGCGCGTGAATCTTATCGCCACGCAAATTTCCCGCGGCTACGGCGGCTGGGTCCTGACGATGCGCTGTCTGGGACATGAAAAAGTGGTCCAGCTGGAAAAACGTATCGGCACGCCGCTGCGCCTGTACAGCGGCTACAGCGACAGCAAGCAGGACAACCCGCTGCTCTATTTTTGCCAGCACCGCTGGCGCGTTACTCCCCTCGGTGAACTTCAGCAACTCGAATAGTCTTATCTATAAGGGCTGTGTATAATGCCGCCCGCTTTTCGACTGGAGTATCAGCCTTTGTCCACCTCAGAACACAATCATGAATACTGGATGCGCCACGCGCTGGCGCTGGCTCAACGTGCCTGGGACGAGGGCGAAGTGCCCGTGGGCGCGGTGCTGGTTCATAACAACCAGGTGATTGGGGAAGGGTGGAACCGTCCTATTGGCCGCCACGATCCTACCGCGCACGCCGAAATTATGGCGCTTCGTCAGGGCGGGCTGGTGCTGCAAAACTATCGCCTGCTCGATACCACCCTGTACGTGACGCTGGAGCCGTGCGTGATGTGCTCCGGTGCGATGGTCCACAGCCGAATCGGTACCCTGGTGTTTGGCGCGCGGGATGAAAAAACCGGGGCCGCCGGTTCACTGATGGACGTGCTGGGTCATCCCGGGATGAATCATCAGGTGCAGACTATCGGTGGGGTACTTGCACCAGAGTGTTCGGGGCTATTAAGCGATTTCTTTCGAATGCGCCGTCAGCAGAAAAAGCAACAAAAGGCAGAATTGAAGTTGTCGGATGATTAAGCTCGTCCGGCGCCACAACCGGGTAACTTTCCGCCAGCTGTTTTGCCTCTGTTGCCTCTTTCTCTTTCTCCAGCAGATAGCCGACCAGGCTAATCTGATACTTACGAATATTTTCCACGTAGGCGTAGGCTTCATGTCCGCGCGCGTAGCCATACGTCAGCTTGTTGTACCAAGGCTTCTGGCTCAGCAGCGGCAGGCGCTGTTTTACGTCTGACCAACTGTCCGGGTTTCCCTTCGTTTTCGCCGTCAGAGCCCGCGCGTCAAGCATGTGCGCGTAGCCCATGTTGTAGGCCGCCAGCGCAAACCAGATCCGTTCCTCTTCCGGCACCGTTTCCGGCACTTTAGCCATCATATCCTGCAGGTAGCGCGCCCCGCCGCTGATGCTCTGTTCCGCATCGGTACGGTCGTTCACGCCCAGGCTCAGCGCGGTATTTTTGGTTAACATCATCAGTCCGCGTACGCCCGTGGGGGAGGTTGCCTGGGTATCCCAGTGGGACTCCTGATACGAAATAGCCGCCAGCAGTTTCCAGTCAATCTCCTGGGCATATTTTTCGAATAGCGGCTGCAGGTCAGGCAGGACGCTGTCAACCGCGCGCAGGAAGCTGCGGGTGTCAACGTAGTCAAAGTCATCCCCGTGGCCGAGGTACTTCTCCTCAAGTCGCGCCAGCGTGCCGTCTTCATTGATGGTGTTATAAAAATCCAGCATGGCCGCCGAGAGGGTCTGGTCGTCATCCAGATGGGTAAACCAGGTCACCGGCTGTTCGTCCGTCACGTCCAGCGCCACGGCGATTTCAGGATGCACCCGCTGGAACAGGCTGATCGCCACCGAATCGGCGATTGTGTAGGGCAGTTTCCGATCTTTGACCTGCTCCAGCAGCTCCGTCGTGCCGAGCTTAGGGTCAACCGTCCAGCTCAAATCCGGGTATTTCTTCTCCTTCAACTCACGCAGGTCGTCAATCACCACGTGGCCGGGAGCAATCGTCAGCTGTTGCGCGTTGATCGAGGCAAGCGTACGCGGGCGCAGGCTCCCGACGCGATAAACCAGCTGCTGCGAAACGGAGTAGTAGGTCGGGCCCGGCTGGTAGTTCTTGCTGCGCTCGCTGTTGTACACCAGCCCGGCAGCGAGGATATCGGCGTTGTTGGTATCCAGGTCGTCAAACAGCTGGTTGATGTTCTGGCGGACGGTAATTTTAAGCTTCACGCCCAGATAATCGGCAAACTGCTGCGCCAGCTCATAATCCAGACCAATAATTTTGCCGTTGATGTCGCTGTAAATCAGCGGAGAGTTAAGGGTGCTGACGCGAAGTTCCCCCCGCTCCTGAATGGCGGCGATACGGTTTTCGGCTTTGCCGAACCAGGGGATGGAAGGCCAGAGGGCCACTGCCAGCAGCAACGTTACAATGCCGATGAGCAGATAATTAATCTTTAATTTTTTCAATTAGTTAATTCTCTGCGACGCCGGTTGCCTCAGTTTGCTGTAGCCATGTTAATCATAAGGTTTGCCATTGAATGAGCGGCATTTTGCGTAAACTTGCGCCACTTGGCAACCAATTAGAGAGACAGGTCACATCTATTGTTAAACGCTGAAGTCGATTTTATTTCGACGCAAACGGTTTCGTCGGCGCTCAGGATTCTCTATAATGACGCCCGTTTTCCCCCCTTGCGCACACTGTAAGCGCCCCGGCGCTTCGAAGACGAGAGACTTATGATGGAAATTCTGCGTGGTTCGCCTGCACTGTCTGCCTTCCGTATTACCAAACTGCTGGCACGTTTTCAGGCGGCCGACCTTCCGGTAAGCAATATTTACGCTGAGTATGTCCATTTTGCTGACCTGAATGCCCCCCTGAATGCAGAGGAGCGCGTACAGCTGGAACGCCTGCTCAAGTATGGCCCAAATCTGAGCAGCCATACGCCAACCGGCAAACTGATCCTTGCGACGCCGCGTCCGGGCACCATCTCCCCCTGGTCTTCCAAAGCCACCGACATTGCCCACAACTGCGGCCTGAACCAGATTAACCGTCTGGAGCGCGGCGTAGCGTACTACGTCGAAGCCTCTACCCTGAGCGAGGCGCAGTGGCAGGCGGTTGCGGCAGAGCTGCACGACCGCATGATGGAGAGCGTGTTTGCCTCTCTTGATGACGCACAGAAGCTTTTCTCCCACCATCAGCCTGCGCCGGTACAGAGCGTGGACCTGCTGGGGCAGGGCCGTCAGGCGCTGATTGACGCCAACCTGCGTCTCGGCCTGGCGCTGGCAGAAGACGAAATTGACTACCTGCAGGACGCGTTCGTTAAGCTCAACCGCAACCCGAACGACATCGAACTCTACATGTTCGCGCAGGCCAACTCTGAGCACTGCCGCCACAAGATTTTCAACGCCGACTGGATTATCGACGGCGAACAGCAGCCGAAGTCGCTGTTCAAAATGATCAAAAACACCATGGAGCAAACCCCTGACCACGTGCTGTCTGCCTATAAAGACAACGCCGCGGTGATGGAAGGTTCCGAGGTGGGCCGCTTCTTCGCCGATCGCGAAGCAGGGCGCTATGACTTCCATCAGGAGCCTGCGCATATCCTGATGAAAGTGGAAACCCACAACCACCCGACGGCCATTTCTCCGTGGCCGGGTGCGGCGACCGGCTCCGGCGGCGAAATCCGTGACGAAGGGGCGACCGGTCGTGGCGCTAAACCAAAAGCGGGTCTGGTCGGCTTCTCCGTCTCCAACCTGCGCATCCCTGGCTTTGAACAGCCGTGGGAAGAAGATTTCGGCAAGCCAGAGCGCATCGTGACCGCGCTGGATATCATGACCGAAGGCCCGCTGGGCGGCGCGGCGTTTAACAACGAATTTGGTCGTCCGGCGCTGAACGGTTACTTCCGTACATACGAAGAGAAGGTGGACAGCCACAACGGTGAAGAGCTGCGTGGCTACCACAAACCGATCATGCTGGCGGGCGGGATCGGCAACATCCGTGCCGATCACGTGCAGAAAGGCGAGATCGTCGTCGGCGCGAAGCTGATCGTGCTGGGCGGTCCGGCCATGAATATCGGCCTGGGCGGCGGTGCGGCCTCCTCTATGGCTTCCGGCCAGTCTGACGCGGATCTCGATTTTGCCTCCGTGCAGCGCGACAACCCTGAAATGGAGCGTCGCTGCCAGGAAGTGATCGACCGCTGCTGGCAGTTGGGCGATGCCAACCCGATTCTGTTCATCCACGACGTGGGCGCGGGCGGTCTGTCCAACGCCATGCCGGAACTGGTGAGCGACGGCGGCCGCGGCGGACGCTTCAACCTGCGCGACATCCTGAGCGATGAGCCGGGCATGAGCCCGCTGGAAATCTGGTGTAACGAATCCCAGGAGCGCTACGTGCTGGCTGTGGCCGCCGACCAGCTGCCGCTGTTTGACGAGCTGTGCCGCCGCGAGCGCGCGCCGTATGCCGTCATCGGTGAAGCGACCGAAGAGCAGCATCTTTCCTTGAGCGACACCCACTTTGACAACCAGCCGATCGATCTGCCGCTGGACGTGCTGCTCGGCAAAACGCCGAAGATGACCCGCGACGTGCTGCAGACCCGTAAAGCGGCGGGCAAAGCGCTGGATCGCCAGGGCATTACCGTGGCGGAAGCGGTCAACCGCGTGCTGCACCTGCCTGCTGTGGCAGAGAAAACCTTCCTGGTGACCATCGGCGACCGTACCGTGACCGGTATGGTATCCCGCGACCAGATGGTCGGCCCGTGGCAGATCCCGGTGGCGAACTGCGCCGTGACCACCGCGAGCCTCGACAGCTACTACGGCGAAGCGATGGCCCTGGGCGAACGCACCCCGGTGGCGCTGCTGGACTTCGCCGCCTCTGCCCGTCTGGCAGTGGGTGAAGCGCTGACCAACATCGCGGCGACGCAGATTGGCGACATCAAACGTATCAAGCTCTCCGCAAACTGGATGGCCGCTGCCGGTCACCCAGGCGAAGACGCGGGCCTGTATGAAGCCGTGAAAGCGGTGGGTGAGGAGCTGTGTCCAGCCCTCGGCCTGACCATTCCGGTGGGTAAAGACTCCATGTCGATGAAAACCCGCTGGCAGGAAGGCAACGAGCAGCGCGAGATGACCTCTCCGCTGTCGCTGGTGATCACCGCGTTTGCCCGCGTGGAAGACGTGCGTCACACCGTTACGCCGCAGCTTGTGACCGAAGACAACGCCCTGCTGCTGATTGACCTGGGTAAAGGTCACAACGCGCTGGGTGCCACCGCGCTGGCGCAGGTTTACCGTCAGCTCGGCGACAAGCCAGCCGACGTGCGAGACGTGGCGCAGCTGAAAGGCTTTTACGATGCGATTCAGGCGCTGGTGGCGCAGCGCAAGCTGCTGGCCTACCACGACCGCTCCGACGGCGGCCTGCTGGTGACCCTGGCAGAGATGGCCTTCACCGGCCACTGCGGCGTGGAAGCGAACATTGCCTCTCTGGGCGAAGACCGCCTGGCGGCGCTGTTTAACGAAGAGCTGGGCGCGGTGATTCAGGTTCGCGCGGCAGACCGCGAGGCGGTGGAAGCGATTCTGGCGAAGCACGGTCTGGCAGACTGCGTGCACTATCTGGGTAAAGCCGTTCAGGGCGACCGCTTCGTCATTGAAGCAGACGGTCACGCCGTGTTCAGCGAAAGCCGCACCACGCTGCGCATGTGGTGGGCAGAAACCACCTGGCAGATGCAGCGCCTGCGTGATAACCCGGACTGCGCCGATCAGGAGCACAATGCGAAGGCTAACGACAACGATCCTGGCCTGAACGTGAAGCTCTCCTTCGACATCAACGAAGACATTGCCGCGCCGTACATTGCGACCGGCGCACGTCCGAAAGTGGCGGTGCTGCGCGAGCAGGGCGTTAACTCCCACGTTGAGATGGCGGCTGCCTTCCACCGCGCGGGCTTTGACGCTATCGACGTCCACATGAGCGACCTGCTGGCCGGGCGTACCGGTCTGGAAGATTTCCATGCGCTGGTGGCGTGCGGCGGTTTCTCCTACGGCGACGTGCTGGGCGCGGGTGAAGGCTGGGCGAAGTCCATTCTTTTCAACAGCCGCGTGCGCGACGAGTTCGAGACCTTCTTCCACCGTCCGCAAACCCTGGCGCTGGGCGTGTGCAACGGCTGCCAGATGATGTCTAACCTGCGCGAGCTGATCCCTGGCAGCGAAGCCTGGCCGCGCTTTGTGCGTAACCAGTCCGACCGCTTTGAAGCGCGCTTCAGCCTGGTAGAAGTGACTCAGAGCCCGTCTCTGCTGCTGCAGGGGATGGTTGGCTCGCAGATGCCAATCGCCGTTTCCCACGGTGAAGGTCAGGTGGAAGTGCGCGATGCGGCCCATCTGGCTCAGTTGGAGAGCAAAGGCCTGGTAGCGCTGCGCTTTGTCGATAACTTCGGCAAGGTCACGGAAACCTATCCGGCGAACCCGAACGGCTCCGTCAACGGTATTACGGCGGTGACCAGCGAAAGCGGTCGCGCGACCATCATGATGCCGCACCCGGAGCGCGTGTTCCGTACCGTGAGCAACTCCTGGCACCCGGAAAACTGGGGCGAGGACAGCCCGTGGATGCGCATCTTCCGCAACGCGCGTAAACAGTTGGGTTAAGACGTAAAGCAGGTACTTTGTAGGCCCGGTAAGCGGTAGCGCCACCGGGCTTTTTTGTATCTGTCGCAAAATCGCGACAAATAATATATGCAGGTGTCTCCAAAAGGAGACATTTAAATCATTGATTTATATAGGCTGGTATGGGTTCCCGTTAAGGTGTTGCTTAATAGCGACACTTAGCCTGGAAATCATTCAGCGCACAATGAACAGGTTAAGCGAATAAAAGTTATAAATTTCAGTATGTTAATATTTTGTTTTGCATTCTGGCATGGGTGTTGCATAATATTAACCAGTGGCTCATTCACCTTCTTATGTCAGCCCCTTCGGGACGTGCTACATAAACTTCGAATGACGCACAAAAAGGTGCCTGCCGTCCAACTACTGATCATAGCGATGCTTTATCAGGCCAGGGCGAAACGTCGAGTTAGGCACCGCCTTATTCCATGACAAAGCCGGGTTTTTACCCGGCTTTGTTGTATCTGAAGGGCAGACTCAGTTACGCTCTCCGTAAACCCCCATGAAGAGAGTAATGCGTTGAAACGCTGGCCCGTTTTTCCCCGCTCCCTGCGACAGCTCGTGATGATGGCCTTTCTGCTGATCCTGCTGCCGCTGCTTATCCTCGCCTGGCAGGCGTGGCAGAGCCTCAACGCGCTGAGTGCCCAGGCGGCACTGACGAACCGCACCACGCTTATCGATGCCAGACGCAGTGAAGCGATGACCAACGCCGCGCTGGAGATGGAGCGTAGCTATCGTCAGTACTGCGTGCTCGACGATCGGACGCTGGAGAAGGTGTACCAGAGCCAGCGCAAGCGCTACAGCGAAATGCTGGATGCCCACGCGGGCGTGCTGCCGGACGACAGGCTGTATCAGGCGTTACGTCAGGATCTGAACGATCTCGCGCAGCTGCAGTGCCAGAACAGCGGCCCGGATGCGGCTGCCGCCGCGCGCCTTGAGGCATTCGCCGCCGCCAATACCGAAATGGTGCAGTCAACGCGCACGGTCATTTTCTCTCGCGGTCAGCAGCTGCAGCAGGAGATTGCCGAGCGCGGCCAGTTCTTCGGCTGGCAGGCGCTGGTGCTGTTCCTGGTGAGCCTCGGGCTGGTGCTGCTCTTTACCCGCATGATCATCGGCCCGGTGAAGGGTATCCAGCGTATGATCAACCGCCTGGGGGAGGGGAAATCGCTCGGGGATACGGTTGCCTTTAAAGGCCCGCGCGAGCTGCGCTCCGTCGGCCAGCGCATTATCTGGCTATCCGAGCGCCTGGCGTGGCTGGAATCCCAGCGTCATCAGTTCCTGCGCCATATTTCCCATGAGCTGAAAACCCCGCTGGCCAGCATGCGTGAAGGAACGGAGCTGCTGGCGGACGAGGTGGCAGGGCCGCTTACGCCGGAGCAGAAAGAGATTGTCGACATTCTGGACGCCAGCAGCCGCAATCTGCAAAAGCTGATTGAGCAGCTTCTGGATTACAACCGCAAGCTGGCTGACGGGGTGGTGGTGCTGGAAACCGTCGAGATTGAGCCGCTGGTGGATATGGTGATCTCCGCCCATAGCTTGCCGGCACGAGCTAAAATGATGCATACCGGGGTAGAGCTGACTGCGCCGACCTGTCTCGCTGAACCCATGCTATTAATGAGCGTTCTGGATAATCTTTACTCCAATGCGGTGCACTATGGTACTGAATCCGGTAACATTTATATCCGAAGTTATACGAAGGGTTCCCGGGTGTTTATTGACGTCGCAAACACCGGCACCCCCATCCCCGATGACGAAAAAACCATGATCTTCGAACCCTTTTTCCAGGGGAGTCATCAGCGGAAAGGTGCGGTAAAAGGAAGCGGTCTGGGCTTAAGCATTGCCCGGGACTGCATACGACGCATGCAGGGTGAGC
The DNA here is from genome assembly GCF_034107265.1 of Enterobacter sp. 168J2. Taxonomy (NCBI): domain Bacteria; kingdom Pseudomonadati; phylum Pseudomonadota; class Gammaproteobacteria; order Enterobacterales; family Enterobacteriaceae; genus Enterobacter; species Enterobacter sp. 168J2. The sequence continues at coordinate 35,909 of NZ_JAWNEB010000009.1, forward strand.
TAAACATTGCCACGGACGAACGTTCAGATGTTTGCTTCCGTATTGAACTGCCCCTGAGCCGGAAAAATTAATAAAATGAATCTATATCTGGTGAGTATGTCACACGTCTTTTTCCGCGCCATACGCGCGGTGTTTTCCAGCAAAGCGGGTCGCCTGAGTCTGCCCTGTTTAGTTCTGGCGGGGTGCGTTTCCCATGCGCCGCAAAGTGCGATAAGCGGTAAACAAGAAGATAAATGGCCCGATAACCAGCTGGCGGATTTCCTCTCTACCCGCTGTGACGATATCTGGAGCCTCTCAGGGCATGATGTCGAAAATAATCCGCTGTTCTGGCTGCGCGGAATAGATTGCGCCCAGCGGCTTGCGCCGGTAGACGCCCGCTCGAAGGCGGCGATGCTGGATGAAGACACCTGGCAGGACGCTTTCAAGCGTGGGATTTTACTGGGCGATGCGAAAATTACCCCCGTTGAGCGTCGGGCTAACGTGACCCGTCTTGACACGTTTGTCATCAATCTTCCGGCACAGGTGCGCCCGGTATACCAGCTCTGGCGGGATGGGCAGACGTTACAGCTGCAGCTGTCTGAAGAGCGCTCCCGCTACAGCAAGCTGCAACAGTCAACCGACAGCGAGCTTGATACGCTGCGCCAACAGCAACAGCATTTACGTACTCAGCTGGATACCACGACGCGCAAGCTGGAAAACCTGACCGATATCGAAAGACAGCTCTCGTCGCGTAAATATCAGCCCGGTAGTTCATCTGCTGCGCCGGACAGCGATATGCCGAAACAAGAGGATGTGAAGCATGACGAGCCGTAAACCAGCCCATCTCTTACTGGTGGATGACGATCCCGGCCTGTTAAAGCTGCTGGGAATGCGTCTGGTGAGTGAAGGCTATACCGTGGTGACCGCGGAAAGCGGGCAGGAGGGGCTTAAAGTCCTCAGCCGCGAGAAGATCGACCTGGTGATCAGCGACCTGCGGATGGACGAAATGGACGGCATGCAGCTGTTCGCGGAGATCCAGAAGCAGCAGCCGGGCATGCCGGTAATTATCCTGACGGCGCACGGGTCAATCCCGGATGCCGTCGCCGCAACCCAGCAGGGCGTGTTCAGCTTCCTCACCAAGCCGGTAGATAAAGACGCGCTCTACAAAGCCATCGACAGCGCGCTGGAGCACGCCGCGCCCTCCGGCGACGACGCATGGCGTGAATCAATAGTCACCCGCAGCCCGATAATGCTGCGTCTGCTTGAGCAGGCGCGAATGGTTGCACAGTCAGACGTTAGCGTGCTGATTAACGGCCAGAGCGGAACCGGGAAAGAGATCCTGGCGCAGGCGATCCACAACGCCAGCCCGCGCAGCAAAAACGCCTTTATCGCCATTAACTGCGGCGCGCTTCCGGAACAGCTGCTCGAATCTGAACTGTTTGGCCACGCCCGCGGGGCATTCACCGGTGCGGTCAGCAGCCGGGAAGGGCTGTTCCAGGCCGCGGAAGGCGGCACGCTGTTCCTGGACGAGATTGGCGACATGCCCGCGCCGCTGCAGGTCAAACTGCTGCGCGTGCTTCAGGAGCGCAAAGTGCGCCCGCTGGGCAGCAACCGCGATATTGATATTAACGTGCGAATCATTTCCGCCACCCACCGCGACCTGCCAAAAGTGATGGCCCGCAACGAGTTCCGTGAAGATCTCTACTACCGCCTGAACGTGGTGAACCTCAAGATCCCGGCGCTGGCGGAGCGTGCGGAAGATATTCCGCTGCTGGCGAATCACCTCCTGCGCCAGGCGGCAGATCGGCATAAACCGTTCGTGCGCGCCTTTTCGACGGATGCGATGAAACGGCTGATGGCCGCCAGCTGGCCGGGTAACGTGCGCCAGCTGGTGAACGTGATTGAGCAGTGCGTGGCGCTGACGTCCTCGCCCGTTATCAGCGACGCGCTGGTGGAGCAGGCGCTGGAAGGGGAGAACACGGCCTTGCCGACGTTTGCGGAAGCGCGTAACCAGTTCGAACTGAACTATCTGCGCAAGCTGCTGCAGATAACCAAAGGCAACATGACCCACGCGGCGCGGATGGCCGGACGCAACCGCACCGAGTTCTATAAGCTGCTCTCACGCCACGAGCTGGAAGCAAACGATTTTAAAGAGTAGTGCCGTATGGTACTGTGAGCAACCGATTACGAAGCAGCTTACAGGCAAGAGTTTAAGGACCCACCATGAAAAAGATTGATGCGATTATTAAACCTTTCAAACTGGATGACGTGCGTGAAGCGCTGGCGGAAGTGGGCATCACCGGGATGACCGTGACGGAAGTGAAAGGTTTTGGTCGTCAGAAGGGCCACACCGAGCTTTATCGTGGCGCAGAGTACATGGTCGACTTTCTGCCGAAAGTGAAAATTGAAATCGTGGTCAGCGACGATATCGTCGATACCTGCGTGGATACCATTATCCGCACGGCGCAGACGGGCAAAATTGGCGACGGGAAAATCTTCGTCTTTGACGTGGCGCGCGTGATCCGTATCCGTACCGGTGAAGAAGACGACGCGGCGATTTAACCATTCGCCACCCGGCGAAAAAAAGCCCCTCGTTCGAGGGGCTTTTTGCGTTACAGCACCTTATGCGGCCCGAAACATTCGTAATGAATATTGTCTTTATTCACGCCCAGCTCAACCAGCTGCTTCGCGGCATACTGCATAAACGCCACCGGTCCACAGACGTAGAACTGCATCTCCGGCGCGCTAAACGCCCCTTCCATCTGGCTTAAGTTCATCAGACCTTCGCTGTCAAAGCGAGCGGCTGCGCGGTCTGCCTCCGTCGGCAGGCGATACCAGGTGTGGGCGGTGAAGCGGGGCAGATCCGCCCCCAGCGCTTTCACTTCATCCGCAAAGGCGTGCACGTCGCCGTTTTCCGCGGCGTGGAACCAGTTAACCTGCGCGCCGTGGTTTGCTTTCGCCAGCGTGTCCAGCATCGCCAGCACAGGCGTTTGGCCGACGCCCGCAGAGATCAGCGTCACCGGAATATTGGCTTCAACGGCCATAAAGAAGTCACCCGCCGGCGCTGCCAGATGAACGACGTCACCCACGTTCGCTTCGTTGTGCAGCCAGCTGGAAACCTGACCGCCGTCCTCGCGCTTCACCGCAATGCGGTAGCCTTTGCCGTTTGGTTTGCGGGTCAAGGAGTACTGGCGGATCTCCTGGTGCGGGAAGCCTTCAGGCTTCAGCCATACGCCCAGATACTGGCCCGGCTGGTAATCGGCCACCGGCTGTCCGTCTACCGACTCAAACTCAAAGCTGGTGATTAAGGCGCTGCGCGGCGTTTTCTCGACAATGCGGAAGGCGCGCGTCCCTTCCCATCCACCCGTTTTACCGGCGTTTTCGCTGTAGATCTGCGCTTCACGATTGATAAACACGTTTGCCAGCACGCCGTAGGCTTTGCCCCAGGCGTCCAGCACCTCCTGGCCCGGGCTGAACATTTCGTCCAGCGTCGCCAGCAGGTGAGTGCCGACGATGTTGTACTGCTCGGGTTGGATCTGGAAGCTGGTGTGCTTCTGGGCGATTTTTTCCACCGCGGGCAGCAACGCCGCCAGGTTTTCGATATTGCTGGCGTAGGCCGCGATGGCGTTGAAAAGCGCTTCACGCTGATCGCCGTTACGCTGGTTGCTCATGTTGAAAATCTCTTTGAGCTCCGGGTTGTGCGTGAACATGCGATCGTAGAAATGGGCGGTAAGTTTAGGACCGGTTTCCACCAGCAGGGGAATGGTGGATTTAACGGTAGCGATGGTTTGAGCGTCGAGCATAGCAGCTTCCTTCTGATGTCACTTTAATGATGTATTTTAAATGCATCTTATAAAAAATACCCATGCTTTGTAAATGGTTCTTTGTAAGATGAAAAATACGCATCACAAACCTGAAAAGAAATCCGCTGGAAATAGCGAGATCTTTATTCCTCAAACCCTTGCGTGGCGCGAAGGGAAACGTTTGCGTAAAATCATTTGTCAAGACCTGTTATCACAGAACTATTCAGTTATACTGTTGCCCGTCGTCCAACAGGACTGCCTTTTCAGGCCAAAATTTACTTGTTAGCTGAGTCAGGAGATGCGGATGTTAAAGCGTGAAATGAACATTGCCGATTATGATGCCGAACTGTGGCAGGCTATGGAGCAGGAAAAAGTACGTCAGGAAGAGCACATCGAACTGATCGCCTCCGAAAACTACACCAGCCCGCGCGTGATGCAGGCGCAGGGCTCTCAGCTGACCAACAAATACGCTGAAGGTTATCCGGGCAAGCGCTACTACGGCGGTTGCGAGTACGTTGATATCGTTGAGCAGCTGGCGATTGACCGTGCGAAAGAACTTTTTGGCGCTGACTACGCGAACGTGCAGCCGCACTCTGGCTCTCAGGCTAACTTCGCGGTCTACACCGCGCTGCTGCAGCCGGGCGATACCGTTCTGGGCATGAACCTGGCGCAGGGCGGCCACCTGACTCACGGCTCCCCGGTTAACTTCTCCGGCAAACTGTACAACATCATTCCTTACGGTATTGATGAGTCCGGTAAAATTGACTACGAAGATATGGCGAAGCAGGCCAAAGAGCACAAGCCGAAGATGATCATCGGTGGCTTCTCTGCTTACTCCGGTATCGTTGACTGGGCAAAAATGCGTGAAATCGCAGACAGCATCGGCGCGTACCTGTTCGTTGACATGGCGCACGTTGCGGGCCTGATCGCCGCTGGCGTTTACCCGAACCCGGTTCCTCACGCTCACGTTGTGACCACTACCACCCATAAAACCCTGGCGGGTCCACGCGGTGGCCTGATCCTGGCGAAAGGCGGTGACGAAGATCTGTATAAGAAACTGAATTCTGCCGTGTTCCCAAGCGCGCAGGGCGGCCCGCTGATGCACGTTATCGCCGCAAAAGCGGTAGCGCTGAAAGAAGCGATGGAGCCAGAGTTCAAGGTTTACCAGCAGCAGGTTGCTAAGAACGCCAAAGCGATGGTGGAAGTGTTCCTGAGCCGTGGCTACAAAGTGGTGTCTGGCGGTACTGAAAACCACCTGTTCCTGCTGGATCTGGTTGATAAGAACCTGACCGGTAAAGAAGCTGACGCTGCCCTGGGCCGCGCCAACATCACCGTGAACAAAAACAGCGTGCCAAACGATCCGAAGAGCCCGTTCGTAACCTCCGGTATCCGTATCGGTTCTCCGGCCGTAACGCGCCGCGGCTTCAAAGAAGCGGAAGTGAAAGAGCTGGCTGGCTGGATGTGTGACGTTCTGGACAACATCAATGACGACGCGGTTATCGAGCGCGTCAAAGGTAAAGTACTGGATATCTGCGCACGCTTCCCGGTATACGCATAATTCCTCTGCTTTGCAGAAACAAAAAAGGCCGCGCTTGCGGCCTTTTTTTATGGCTTAACGTCGGTCCAGGGAAATGGCCCCCGGTCCCACAATCGCCAGCAAAATAAACGCGCCAGCAATACTGACGTTCTTGTAGAAATTAATCATATTCGGCACCACCGCATCACCGTTCATATCCCAGTAGTGGTGACCAATAATCGCCGTGCCCAGCGTGTAGAAAACAAAGAGAACCGCGAGAGGGCGGGTGAAAAAGCCCAGTACGATCAGGATGGCGGCAGGCACTTCCATCACCACCGCAATAATGGCCGCCAGCATGGGCATCGGCGTGCCCAGCGAGGTCATATATTGTACGGTGCCGCTAAATCCCGTCAGTTTCGGGTAACCAAAGATAATAAACAGTACGACAAGCGCGATGCGGCCAATCAGCAGCAGCAGATGACGCGACTGACCAAAATCAAGATAACGCAGTGAGTTCATGGCAGAAATACCTCTGCAAGTGGAGTAATTTAAACGTAATACACATTTTCATTCCCCGCCATAAGCCAGACGACTGCGCAATATGTTAATTTTTCGTTAATTTATAGCAGGCTATCTACTTGCTTAATTTTTCTATTCTCGCCAGACTATGGCCTCCATTTCGGGAGGGATTCATGGTCTTGCATTCCACGCGCTGGCTGGCGCTCAGCTACTTCACCTACTTCTTTAGCTACGGTATTTTTCTGCCTTTCTGGAGCGTCTGGCTCAAGGGAATTGGTTTGACGCCAGAAACCATCGGCATCCTGCTGGGCGCTGGGCTGGTGGCACGTTTCCTGGGTAGCCTGTTGATTGCACCCCGCGTCAGCGATCCCTCTCTACTGATTAAAGCGGTGCGTATTCTGGCGCTGCTGACGCTGGTCTTTGCGGCCTGCTTCTGGGTCAGCCACCAGTTTGCCTGGCTGATGGTGGTGATGGTCGGTTTTAACCTGTTCTTCTCGCCGCTGGTACCCCTGACGGATGCCCTGGCAAACACCTGGCAAAAGCAGATCACCATGGACTATGGCCGCGTGCGCCTGTGGGGCTCGATTGCCTTCGTGATCGGCTCGGCGCTGGTGGGGAAACTGGTCAGCCTATACGACTACCGCGCAATTCTGGCTCTGCTCAGTATCGGGATAGGCTCAATGCTGCTTGGGATGCTGCTGCGTCCGTCGGTGATGCCGCAAGGGGAGAGTCGCCATCACGAGAGCGCGGGCTGGCCCGCCTGGCGGAGCCTGGTGGCTCAGAGCTGGCGTTTTCTGGCGTGCGTCTGCCTGCTTCAGGGAGCGCATGCGGCGTATTATGGATTCAGCGCAATCTACTGGCAGGGGGCGGGCTACTCTGCCTCTGCGGTCGGTTACCTGTGGTCGCTCGGCGTGGTTGCGGAAGTGATCATCTTTGCGCTTAGTAAAAAGCTCTTTCGCCGCTTTGGCGCGCGCGACCTGCTGCTGCTTTCCGCCGTCTGCGGCGTGGCGCGCTGGGGCATTATGGGCTGGACGACCGAACTGCCGTGGCTGATTGTGGCGCAGATTCTTCACTGCGGCACCTTCACCGTGTGCCATCTGGCGGCGATGCGCTATATCGCGGCGCGCGAGGGCGGGGACGTGATACGTCTGCAGGCGGTCTACTCTGCGGTGGCGATGGGCGGCAGCATTGCGGTGATGACGGTCTTTGCGGGCTTCCTCTACCAGCATCTGGGACACGGCGTGTTCTGGGTCATGGCGCTGGTGGCGCTCCCGGCGATGTTTGTTCGACCTAAAGTGGCTGCGCGGGCGTAGCTACGATTCCAGCATGGCGCGAATATGTTCCCGCTGCTGCGCGTTCAGTGATTCAACCGCGTGGATCAGCGGCGGCGAGAACAGCGGCAGCGCGGTAGGATAGGGGGTGACAACCAGCGCGGCTTCGCGCGGTGCCCCCTCTTTCTGGAACGCCTGCAGCGTCAGATAGCGAATGTTGAGCGGCAGCAGGGTTAATTCGCGCAGCTGCTGTTCAATCACTTCCTCACAGGATTTATCCTCCCCGGTCAGCAGCACCACCTGTTTTTCATGCAGATCGGTCTCCTGCATCAGCCAGGCACCGAAAATAACCGCTACCAGCGCCATCTCTTCATCGGAAAAACGCAGGCCAAACTCCGCCTCCAGCTCAAAGAGTGCCTCTTTTGTGGTGCGCAGCAGCCGGGGATAGAGACGGTGAATTTCCTCGGGCAGGCTATTGTCGATGCCAATCTCAAACAGCGAGCGGTCCAGCGCCTGAGCCAGATGGATATACAGCTGATCGGTCAGCCCCTGCTCGTCGCTGAAGTTCATCCCGGTCTGGGAGCGAAAACGGGCCACCATGCGCACAATGGCGCGGCGCAAACGCTGATCCTGCTGGTGCTTATCGAGCACCGGATCGGGCGTGCGGAGCATCATAAACAGCAGCGCCAGAAACAGCTGCTCGTCCACGTGCGCGCCCTGCGGCACGCGCCGCTTCCAGTGACGGACTATTTCCTGCGCCGTAAAATACTCTCCCCGCGACTGGGTCCAGCTACGCTGGGCGTGGGAAAACTGCGGCGTATTTCCTAAGTGGTGCTGGATGAGGCAGTATTGTAAATAGAGCTGTAAGAACTGGACGTCCCGGCATTCAAACTGACGCTGCAGCTTGCGCGAGCAGAAGCCGATCAGCGCCCGCAGGTTCGCATCGTCGTAAAGAGGCCGCGCGATGCCGTGCTGTTTAAGCGCGGTTTTTAAGGCCGGGGTAAACTGGTGCGAGACAAACTGCGGGCAAAGGCGGAGCGCCCTGCGCAGCCAGTGCAGCAGACATAAACGCTGATTCAGGGCAGTGCCTTCAATTCGGTAGCTGCCGTCGTGGTGCGTGACGATATCCAGCCGGTGATAGCGCTGGATTTCATCGCGCGTCTCGGCTATATCTTGCCGTGCCATGACGTCGTCCACGCCGTTGGCAGCGATTATGCTCTGTGCGGTGACGGCAGCATCGGGCAGGTAAAGCATTAATAGCACCTGGCAGCGGCGCTGCGAACTGGAAAGCACAGATGGAATTTCAAGCGTCGTCATCATCTGTCGGGTATCCAGTGTGAATGTTTGATAAGAATAGCTAAAGGATGGGCGCTGAAAAGCGCGCCGGCAGGCCTTTCACTCAGGATTGCTGGGGAACATCACAGAATTTTTGACGTGAGGAATTGATGCAGACAGTTAAACAAAATGCGATGGCGGTATTTTTGGCGGTTATCACCTTCACCGCCAGCGCACATCCTCACAGTTTTATCAGCCTGAAAACCGAGCTGGTCACCGACGGCACGCAGCTGAGCGGCCTGAAAATGCGCTGGACGATGGATGAAATCACCTCGGCGGATCTGCTTTATGATGCGGGCAACGCGAAGCCCGGCGACGAAATCTGGAAAAAGCTGGCGGCGGAAGTGATGGCCAACGTGCTCGGGCAGCACTACTTCACCGAGTTCTGGCATAACGGACAAAAGGTGAAGTTCCTCAATCGCCCGACAGAATACGGCATGTCCCGCGACGGGCATCAGGCGGTGCTGACGTTCGTGCTGCCGCTGGCTCACCCGCAGCCGCTGGCAGGACAAACCTATACGTTTTCCACCTTTGATCCAACGTACTACGTAGACATGAGCTATGCCGAAGATCGCGACGTTCAGCTTCCGGCGTCGTTGCAAAAAACCTGCAAAATTGCGGTCCACACTCCAAAGCCCAGCGAAGAGACGCTGAATTTTGCGGTCTCCCTCGATAAAGAAGATGCGCCACCGGAGGACATGGAGCTGGGTAAACAGTTTGCGCAGAAGGTGACGTTACAATGTCAGTGATCTCCTCTTCGGTACGAAAACCGCGCCGCTGGCTGCACCTCTGGCCGCTGGCGCTCTTTTTACTGTTAGCCTTCGGCGGTTCGCTCTGGCTGTGGCAGACCTGGCCGCAGGTGATGATGAAAAGCATCATCTGGCAGCGTGAGGTCAATCAGCAGATGAGCGGGCTGCTGAAGGCGGTGGCGGAGAACCCGACCAAAGCGGGCGGTTCCCTGCTGGCGTTCAGCTTTATCTACGGCGTGCTGCACGCGCTGGGTCCGGGGCACGGTAAAATCGTTATCACCACCTGGCTTGCGACCCATCCGTCGAAGCTGAAATCGAGCATTGGCCTGACGCTGGCCTCTTCGCTGCTTCAGGGGGGCGTGGCCATTGCGCTGGTGGTGGTTGTGCTTTCGCTATTACAGCTTCCCGCGCGCCAGCTGCACATGAGCAGCTTCTGGCTGGAGAAGGGCAGCTATGCGCTGGTCGGCGTGCTGGGGCTGATCCTCTGCTGGCGGGCGCTGAAAAAGCTGCGCGCGCTGCTGCAAAAGCCCAAATTCAAAACCTTTACGCCGCACCACGTGCATGATGAACACTGCGGCTGCGGGCATCAGCATCTGCCGACGCAGGAACAATTACAGAGCGGTGACGACTGGCGCGCGCGGCTGATGATCGTTCTCTCGATGGGGATGCGCCCGTGCTCGGGGGCAATCATGGTGCTGCTGTTCAGTAAGGTGATTGGCGTGTTCGGCTGGGGCATGCTCTCGGCGCTGGCGATGGCGGCGGGAACGTCCCTCACCATTTCATCTTTAGCCCTGCTGGTTCACAGCTTCCGTCAGCTGGCGGTAAAACTCAGCGGCAATAAAACGCCGGTACTGTGGCGGCAGGTAGGATGGACAACGCTCGCGCTGGCGGGGGGAGTGATTCTGCTAGTGGCGGCGGTGACGATGTGGATGAGTACGGTGCCGGTGGGGCGGGGATTGCGGCCGTTTTAAAAGGGTGCGGCCTGATGCCCTCACCCTGACCCTCTCCCACAGGGAGAGGGCATTTTCGGCATTAACGCTTCAGCGCATCGCTCAGCTCGTCACGCATGTTGGCCAGCATGGCTTTAACAACGCGTGGGTTACCCGCAACGATGTTGCCGGTGGTCATGTAGTTGTGGCCGCCGGTGAAGTCGCAAACAATCGCGCCGGCTTCACGCGCGATCAGCTCGCCCGCAGCGAAGTCCCACGGCTTCAGTGACAGTTCGAAGTAACCGTCAACGCGGCCGGTGGCAACGTAGGCCAGATCCAGCGCAGCGGAGCCGGTGCGACGGAAGTCCGCGCATTCGGTGAACAGCTTGCCCAGAATATTCATATAGGTGGTTGCGTGCTGCTTCGCCTTGAACGGGAAGCCGGTCGCCAGGATGGTGCCGTCCAGGTCGCGTGCATTGCTGCAGCGCAGACGGTAGCCGTTCAGCTGTGCGCCCTGGCCACGGGTAGCGGTGAACAGTTCGTTACGCATTGGATCGTAAACAACGGCGACTTCAGTACGGCCTTTGATGCGTACTGCGATTGACACAGAGAAGTGTGGCAGGCGTTTGACGAAGTTGGTGGTGCCATCCAGTGGATCGATAACCCATTGAACATCCTGATCGGTACCTTCATGTTCACCGCTTTCTTCGGTGATGATGGTGTGCTGCGGGTAAGATTTACGGATCGTTTCGATAATAATCGCTTCTGCGGCTTTATCGACGTTAGTCACGAAATCATTGCTGCCTTTCTGGCTGGTTTCTACGGAGTCTGGCGTTTCGTAGTGTTTGGCAATTACGTTACCCGCCTTGCGCGCTGCGCGCACGGCGATGGTCAGCATCGGATGCATCGGTCTCTCTCACTGGATGTTAAAGAACAGGAAAATCGGCGCAGAGTATAGCAGCGGGATCGGATTATGTCTCCCGTTTATGATAATATGCCCGAATATTCTTCAGACACTGAATCCAGACATCTAAAAATTATGCTGCAAAACATTCGAATCGTGCTGGTCGAAACATCGCACACCGGCAACATGGGCTCCGTTGCCCGCGCTATGAAAACCATGGGCTTAACGAACCTGTGGCTGGTTAACCCGCTGGTGAAGCCTGACTCCCAGGCCATCGCTCTGGCGGCCGGAGCCAGCGACGTGATCGGCAACGCGCAGATCGTTGATACCCTCGACGAAGCGCTGGCCGGCTGCAGCCTTGTTGTGGGCACCAGCGCGCGCTCACGCACGCTGCCGTGGCCGATGCTGGACCCGCGTGAATGCGGCCTGAAAAGCGTCTCGGAAGCAGAGCAGGCGCCGGTTGCGCTGGTGTTTGGCCGCGAGCGCGTTGGCCTGACCAACGACGAACTGCAGAAGTGTCACTACCACGTGGCGATTGCCGCCAACCCGGAATACAGCTCGCTGAACCTGGCGATGGCGGTGCAGGTTATCGCCTACGAAGTGCGTATGGCGTGGCTGGCGACGCAGGAGAAGCAGGCAGAACCGAAAGAAGAGACGGCCTATCCATTGGTGGACGACCTGGAGCGTTTCTACGGTCACCTGGAGCAGACGCTGCTCGCGACCGGCTTCATCCGTGAAGGCCACCCTGGCCAGGTAATGAACAAGCTGCGCCGCATGTTCACCCGCGCGCGCCCGGAAAGCCAGGAGCTGAATATCCTGCGCGGAATTCTTGCGTCGATTGAGCAGAAGAATAAAGAGTAGTGCCGGTTTGTTTTCGCCCTCTCCCAGTGGCAGAGGGCCGGGTTGAGGGCATCAGGCCGCACCCCGGCAAAACGGCACGGAAGGTTAAATACCTGACTAAAACAGTCAAGTAAATAGTTGACCATTTTAGTCAGGAATGTCAGACTTGGCCCTGCTATGCAATACCCCCATTTTACAATAAAAAACCCCGGGCAGGGGCGAGTTTGAGGTTAAGTAAGACATGAGACTGACATCTAAAGGGCGTTATGCCGTGACCGCGATGCTGGACGTTGCGCTCAACTCCGAAGCGGGCCCGGTTCCGTTGGCTGATATTTCTGAACGACAAGGGATCTCCCTCTCTTACCTGGAACAGCTGTTCTCCAGACTGCGTAAAAATGGACTGGTTTCCAGCGTTCGTGGCCCGGGCGGCGGTTATCTGCTGGGGAAAGACGCGGGCAGTATTGCGGTTGGCGAAGTGATTAGCGCCGTTGACGAATCCGTTGACGCGACCCGTTGCCAAGGTAAAGGCGGCTGCCAGGGCGGCGATAAGTGCCTGACCCACGCGCTGTGGCGCGACCTGAGCGACCGTCTGACCGGCTTCCTGAACAACATCACCCTCGGTGAGCTGGTCAATAACCAGGAAGTTCTGGACGTATCAGGCCGTCAGCACAGCCATGATTCACAACGCAGCACCCGCGCGCAGGACGCTATCGACGTCAAATTACGCGCGTAATAAAACGATAAGTATTTCAGAATCAGGCCGGGGTGATAACACCCCGCGTACTCGGTCGTACATCCAGCCGGTTGCCTGATTCCTTGCATTGAAGCGATGTACGGAGTTTATAGAGCAATGAAATTACCGATTTATCTCGACTACTCCGCAACCACGCCGGTGGACCCGCGTGTTGCCGAGAAAATGATGCAGTGTCTGACCCTGGACGGAAACTTTGGTAACCCAGCTTCCCGTTCACACCGTTTTGGTTGGCATGCTGAAGAGGCGGTGGATATCGCCCGTAATCAGATCGCTGACCTGGTGGGTGCCGACCCGCGTGAGATTGTTTTCACCTCCGGTGCGACCGAATCCGACAACCTGGCGATCAAAGGTGCAGCCAACTTTTATCAGAAAAAAGGCAAGCACATCATCACCAGCAAAACCGAACACAAAGCCGTGCTGGACACCTGCCGCCAGCTGGAGCGTGAAGGGTTCGAAGTAACCTATCTGGCGCCACAGAGCAACGGTATTATTGACCTGAAAGAGCTCGAAGCAGCCATGCGTGATGACACCATCCTGGTCTCCATCATGCACGTTAACAACGAAATCGGCGTCGTTCAGGACATCGCGACCATCGGCGAAATGTGCCGCGCGCGCGGTATCATCTACCACGTGGATGCGACCCAGAGCGTGGGCAAACTGCCTATCGACCTGAGCCAGCTGAAAGTAGATCTGATGTCCTTCTCCGGCCACAAAATCTATGGCCCGAAAGGGATCGGCGCGCTGTATGTTCGTCGTAAGCCTCGTATCCGCATCGAAGCACAGATGCACGGCGGTGGTCACGAGCGCGGCATGCGTTCCGGTACGCTGCCTGTTCACCAGATCGTGGGCATGGGCGAAGCGTACCGCATTGCGAAAGAAGAGATGGAAACCGAGATGGCGCGCCTGCGCACGCTGCGTAACCGTCTGTGGGACGGCGTGAAAGATATGGAAGAAGTATATCTGAACGGCGATCTCGAGCAGGGCGCGCCGAACATCCTCAACGTCAGCTTCAACTATGTTGAAGGCGAATCGCTGATCATGGCGCTGAAAGACCTGGCCGTTTCTTCCGGTTCTGCCTGTACGTCTGCAAGCCTGGAGCCATCCTACGTGCTGCGCGCGCTGGGCATGACCGACGAGCTGGCACACAGCTCTATCCGTTTCTCTTTAGGTCGTTTCACTACCGAAGAAGAGATTGACTACACCATCAAGCTGGTTCGTAACTCCATCGGCCGTCTGCGCGATCTTTCTCCACTGTGGGAAATGTTTAAGCAGGGCGTGGATCTGAACAGCATTGAATGGTCACATCACTAATCGGTACATAAGGAGAATTCAATCATGGCATACAGCGAAAAAGTTATCGATCATTACGAGAACCCGCGCAACGTTGGCTCTTTTGACAACAGCGACGAATCTGTCGGTAGCGGCATGGTTGGCGCACCGGCGTGTGGCGACGTGATGAAGTTGCAGATTAAAGTCAACAATGAAGGTATCATTGAAGACGCGCGTTTCAAGACTTACGGCTGCGGTTCTGCAATTGCGTCCAGCTCCCTGGTCACCGAGTGGGTGAAGGGCAAGTCTCTGGACGAAGCACAGGCAATCAAAAACACGGATATTGCTGAAGAACTCGAACTGCCGCCGGTGAAAATTCACTGTTCAATTCTGGCAGAAGACGCGATCAAAGCCGCCATTGCGGATTACAAAAGCAAACGTGAAGCAAAATAATTGAGGTTTGAGTATGTCGATTACCCTTAGCGACAGCGCTGCCGCGCGAGTAAGCTCTTTTCTGGCGAACCGTGGTAAAGGCTTTGGCCTGCGACTGGGCGTACGTACCTCCGGCTGTTCTGGTATGGCTTACGTACTGGAGTTTGTTGACGAGCCGGCGTCTGACGACACCGTGTTTGAAGACAAGGGCGTGAAGGTGGTGGTCGATGGCAAAAGCCTGCAATTCCTCAACGGCACTCAGCTGGACTTCGTAAAAGAAGGCCTGAACGAAGGGTTCAAATTCACGAACCCGAACGTTAAAGACGAGTGTGGTTGCGGCGAAAGCTTCCACGTTTAACCGCGCGTCATCCGAAACCCCACCGTGGCTTTGCTACGCGTGGGGTTTGTTCTAACAGGCTACCCCTGAGATTGTTATGGATTACTTCACTCTCTTCGGACTACCCGCTCAATACCCGATCGATTTGCAGGCGCTGACGGTCCGCTTTCAGGATCTGCAGCGTCAGTATCATCCGGATAAATTCGCCAGCGGGACGCAGGCAGAACAGCTGGCTGCGGTTTCCCATTCTGCCACCATCAATCAGGCCTGGCAGACGCTGCGCCATCCGCTGGCGCGTGCAGAATACCTGCTCTCGCTCCACGGCTTTGATCTCGCGAGCGAGCAGCACACCGTGCGCGACACGGCGTTTCTGATGGAGCAGCTTACGCTTCGCGAAGAGCTGGACGAGATTGAACAGGCCAAAGACGAAGCGCGTCTGGAAAGCTTCATTAAGCGCGTAAAGGGCATGTTCGATACCCGCCATCAGCAGATGGTGGAGCAACTGAACAACGAGACCTGGGACGTGGCGGCAGATACTGTGCGCAAACTCCGTTTTCTCGATAAACTGCGAAGCAGCGCTGAACAACTCGAAGAAAAGCTGCTCGATTTTTAATTTCGGAAGCAATTATGGCCTTATTACAAATTAGTGAGCCTGGCTTAAGTGCCGCACCGCACCAGCGTCGACTGGCGGTGGGTATCGATCTGGGCACCACCAATTCCCTCGTGGCGACCGTGCGCAGCGGCCAGGCGGAAACGCTGGCCGACGAGCAGGGCCGCCATCTGCTGCCTTCCGTGGTTCACTACCAGCAGCAGGGGCACGCGGTCGGCTATGACGCCCGCGCCAACGCCGCGCGCGATCCGGCCAACACCATCAGCTCCGTCAAGCGCATGATGGGCCGCTCGCTGGCCGATATTCAGGCCCGCTATCCGCATCTGCCGTATCAGCTGCAGGCCAGTGAAAACGGCCTGCCGATGATCGCGACCGCGGCCGGCCTGCTGAACCCGATTCGCGTTTCCGCTGACATCCTCAAAGCGCTGGCGGAGCGTGCTAAAGCGACGCTCGGCGGCGATCTGGACGGCGTGGTGATCACCGTTCCGGCCTATTTTGACGATGCACAGCGTCAGGGCACCAAAGACGCCGCGCGTCTGGCGGGCCTGCACGTGCTGCGCCTGCTGAACGAACCGACGGCGGCGGCGATTGCCTACGGCCTCGACTCCGGTCAGGAAGGGGTAATCGCGGTTTACGACCTCGGCGGCGGCACCTTTGATATCTCGATCCTGCGCTTAAGCCGCGGGGTGTTTGAAGTCCTGGCGACCGGCGGGGATTCCGCGCTGGGCGGCGATGACTTCGACCATCTGCTGGCGGATTACATTCGCGAGCAGGCGGGCATCAGCGATCGCAGCGATGCCCGCGTACAGCGTGAACTGCTGGACGCGGCGATTGACGCCAAAATCGCCCTGAGCGATGCGCAGGCGGTTACCGTTAATGTCGCAGGCTGGCAGGGTGACATCACCCGCGACCAGTTCAGCGATCTGATTGCCCCGCTGGTGAAACGTACCCTGCTGGCCTGCCGTCGCGCATTGAAAGATGCGGGCGTCGAGGCCAGCGAGGTGCTGGAAGTGGTCATGGTGGGCGGTTCGACCCGCGTGCCGCTGGTGCGCGAGCGCGTGGGCGAATTCTTTGGCCGCACGCCGCTGACCTCCATCGACCCGGACAAAGTGGTCGCCGTGGGCGCCGCGATCCAGGCCGATATTCTGGTCGGCAACAAGCCGGACAGCGAAATGCTGCTGCTGGACGTCATCCCGCTGTCGCTGGGTTTAGAAACCATGGGCGGCCTGGTGGAGAAAGTGATCCCGCGTAACACCACCATTCCGGTGGCGCGCGCGCAGGAGTTCACTACCTTTAAGGACGGCCAGACCGCGATGTCCATCCACGTGATGCAGGGCGAACGCGAGCTGGTGCAGGACTGCCGCTCTCTGGCGCGCTTTGCGCTGCGCGGCATTCCGGCGCTACCTGCGGGCGGGGCGCATATTCGCGTGACTTTCCAGGTGGATGCGGACGGCCTGCTGAGCGTCACGGCGATGGAAAAATCCACCGGCGTGGAATCGTCCATCCAGGTGAAGCCGTCTTACGGCCTGACCGATGGCGAAATCGCCTCCATGATTCAGGACTCAATGAGCTACGCCGAGCAGGATGTGAAGGCGCGTATGCTGGCTGAACAAAAAGTTGAAGCCGCCCGCGTGCTGGAAAGCCTGAACGGCGCGCTTGCTGCCGATGCCGCGCTGTTAAGCGCCGCTGAGCGTCAGGTAATTGACGAGGCTGCCGCGCACTTAAGCGAGGTCGCTGAAGGCAATGACGCTGACGCAATAGAAGAAGCCATTAAAAACGTTGATAAACAAACCCAGGACTTCGCTGCTCGCCGCATGGACAAATCTGTCCGCGTCGCGCTGAAAGGCCAGTCCGTGGACGAGGTTTAATATGCCAAAGATTGTTATTTTGCCTCATGCGGACCTCTGTCCGGATGGCGCTGTTCTGGAAGCGAAGACCGGTGAAACCATTCTCGATGTTGCCCTGCGTGCAGGTATCGAAGTGGAACACGCCTGTGAAAAATCCTGTGCCTGCACCACCTGCCACTGCATCGTGCGTGAAGGTTTTGACTCTCTCGCCGAGAGCACCGAAGACGAAGACGACATGCTGGATAAAGCATGGGGTCTGGAGCCAGACAGCCGCCTGAGCTGCCAGGCCGCGGTGACCGATGAAGATCTGGTCGTGGAATTCCCACGCTATACCATCAACCACGCACGCGAGCATTAATATGGGACTGAAGTGGACAGACAGCCGCGAAATCGGCGAAGCGCTCTACGACGCGAACCCGGATCTCGATCCGAAGACCGTACGATTCACCGACATGCACCAGTGGATCTGCGATTTAGAGGATTTCGACGACGATCCAAACGCATCCAATGAAAAAATTCTGGAGGCGATTCTGTTAGTCTGGTTAGATGAAGCAGAGTAAATCACTTAACGGGCTGCCTTCAGGCGGCCCGTTTGCTAATAAGGATAAATAAAATGACCGAAGCGATGAAGATTACGCTCTCTACGCAGCCAGCCGACGCGCGCTGGGGCGAGAAAGCCACGTACAGCATCAACAACGACGGTATTACCCTGCACCTGACGGGCAAAGATGATTTAGGTCTGATCCAGCGCGCGGCGCGTAAAATTGATGGACTGGGCATTAAGCATGTGTCCCTGGAAGGCGAAGGCTGGGACACCGACCGCAGCTGGGCATTCTGGGCGGGCTACAAAGGCCCGAAGGGCACCCGCAAAATTGAGTGGGCGAACCTCGACGAAGCCGGTCAAAAAGAGCTGGAAAGCCGCCTGCAAATTATCGACTGGGTGCGCGACACCATCAACGCCCCGGCGGAAGAGTTAGGCCCTGAGCAGCTGGCGCAGCGCGCGGTTGACCTGCTGTGCGGCGTGGCGGGCGACAAGATGTCTTACCGTATCACCAAAGGTGAAGATCTGCGCGAGCAGAACTACATGGGCATCCACACCGTGGGCCGCGGTTCTGAGCGTCCTCCGGTCCTGCTGGCGCTGGATTACAACCCAACCGGCGATAAAGAAGCTCCGGTGTTTGCCTGCCTGGTGGGTAAAGGCATCACCTTTGACACCGGCGGCTACAGCCTGAAGCAGAGCGCGTTCATGGACTCCATGAAGTCCGACATGGGCGGCGCGGCTACCATCACCGGCGCGCTGGCGTTCGCCATCACCCGCGGTCTGAACAAGCGCGTGAAGCTCTACCTGTGCTGCGCGGACAACATGGTGAGCGGCAACGCCTTCAAGCTGGGCGACATCATTCGCTACCGCAACGGTAAAAACGTTGAGGTGATGAACACCGACGCCGAAGGCCGTCTGGTGCTGGCCGATGGCCTGATCGACGCCTCCGCGCAGAAGCCAGAGCTGATTATCGACATGGCGACCCTGACCGGCGCGGCGAAAACCGCCCTGGGCAACGACTACCACGCGCTGTTCAGCTTCGACGACAAGCTGGCCGCTCGCCTGCTGGCAAGCGCCGCTGCGGAAAACGAACCGTTCTGGCGTCTGCCTCTGGCCGAGTTCCACCGCAGCCAGCTGCCGTCTAACTTTGCCGAACTGAACAACACCGCGAGCGCGGCGTACCCGGCGGGGGCAAGCACCGCAGCAGGCTTCCTGTCGCACTTCGTTGAGAATTATCACGAAGGCTGGCTGCACATCGACTGCTCCGCAACCTACCGTAAAGCGGCAGTTGAGCAGTGGTCCGCGGGCGCGACCGGTCTGGGCGTTCGTACCGTGGCGAACCTGCTGACGGCTGAGTAATCGTTGCCCCTCACCCCAGCCCTCTCCCCAAAGGGGAGAGGGTGTTCAAATTCCCTCTCCCCTTTGGGGAGAGGGTTAGGGTGAGGGGAAAAGCACCATCTGGAATAACTATGTCCGAAACCAAAAACGAATTAGAAACCCTGCTGGAGCAGGCGGCGACCGAGCCCGCCCACCGTCCGGCATTTTTCCGCACGCTGCTGGAATCCACCGTCTGGGTGCCGGGCACCGCGGCGGAAGGTGAGCAGGTTGTCGAAGACAGCGCGCTGGATCTGCTGCACTGGGAGAAAGACGACGGCACCTCGGTGATCCCGTTCTTCACCTCGCTGGAAGCGCTGCAGGAAGCGGTAGAAGATGAACAGGCGTTCGTGGTGATGCCGGTGCGTACCCTGTTTGAAATGACGCTGGGCCAGACGCTGTTCCTTAACGCTAAGCTGCCAACCGGGAAAGAGTTCACCCCGCGTGAAATCAGCCACCTGATCGGTGAAGAGGGTAACCCGCTCAGCACCCAGGAGGTGCTGGAAGGGGGAGAAACGCTGCTGCTGTCTGAGGTGGCCGAGCCGCCTGCGCAGATGATCGATTCGCTGACCACGCTGTTCAAAACCCTGAAACCGGTTAGACGCGCGTTCCTCTGCTCGATCAAAGAGAGCGCTGACGAAAAGCCTGTTCTGCTGATTGGGATTGAGGCCGACGGCGATATCGACGACATCATTCAGGCGGCGGGAAGCGTGGCCACCGACACGCTGCCTGGCGATGAGCCGATCGATATCTGTCAGGTGACGAAAGGTGAAAAGGGCATCAGCCACTTTATCACCGAACACATCCCCCCGTTCTACGAGCGTCGCTGGGGCGGCTTCCTGCGCGATCTCAAGACTAACCGCATCATCTGATTACGGCGGGGTGAATATCACCCCGTTGCTTCCAGCAGCAGTAGATCCATCAGCAGCACCAGATTCGACTCAAACGACGTCACGCCCGCGGCTTCGGCGGCGAAGTGCACCGCTTCGTCATAGAGAGCAAAATGCACGTCCGCCATCCCCGCCAGCGTATTGGCCGACGCGCGGGTAAAGGCGACGATCGTCATGCCGACGTTTTTGGCAATCCGCGCTTTATCCAGCACCTGCTCCGTTTCGCCGCTTCGCGAAACGGCGATAAACACCTGATAGCGGGCGGCGTTGCTGAGGAAAATATTCCGGCTGTCCCCCGGCCCGGAGATGAACGCCGTTTTGCCCAACACCTGCAGCTTCTTGGTCAGGTACTCGGCAAACAGATAGGAAAATCCGGCCCCGTAGAGAAAAAAGCTCTCTTTCTGGCGCAGCAGCCCGGCAAACTGCTGGCGCTTCTCCTGCGTGACCCACTGGAAGGTGTGCTGATAGTTGGCGATAAACTGATTAAACAGCGCCGGGAGTTCAGGAAGGGATTGCGCCTCGGCGGCAATATGCGGCGTGTCGGAGAGCAGCTGCTTGCAGTGCCAGATAAATTCGCTAAAGCCGCTGAACCCCAGCTTCTGACACAGCCGCATAATGGTGGCGGTCGAAACAAACGTCGCCTGCGCCAGCTCACGCACCGTGATGTTGCCCACCAGCAGCGGATGCTCCGTGAGGTGGGCGAGGACGCGATACTCCGCGCGGGTCAGCGACGCCCCGCGCGTTAACAGCGTGGCCAGGCGGTTATCCATTATTTCGTTGGTTCAACCGGCAGATCGTCTCGCGCACCCCATTCGCTCCAGGCGCCGTCGTAGAGCGTGACGTCGTTCGCGCCGAGCGTGGCGAGCGCCAGAATCACTACGCAGGCGGTTACGCCGGAACCGCAGCTGGCAATAATCGGACGATGTAAATCCACGCCCGCACGATCAAAAATGGCGCGCAGCTCGTCGGTGGTTTTCAGCTCGCCCTCAAACACCAGGTCGCCCCACGGCACGTTCAGCGCCCCCGGGATATGTCCGCGCTTCAGTCCCGGACGCGGCTCGTCCGCTTCGGCATTAAAGCGCGGGGCGGGGCGGGCATCGACGATTTGCGCCGTTTTTTCATGGCTCGCGACCAGCACGTCGGTCAGGCGTTTCACCACGTTAGCGTCGAACGTCGCGTCGAACTCGCCTTCCGGCAGCGTCACGTCGCCCTGCTGGAGCGGCAGCTCGTCGCGCTTCCAGCCCGCCAGACCGCCCGCCAGAATCGAAACTTTTTCCACGCCAAACTGTTTCAGCATCCACCACGCGCGCGGCGCGGAGAAGAGGTTACCTTCATCGTAAACAACAAGATGTTTGTCTTTGCTGACGCCCAGCTCGCGCATCGCCACGGAAAACGCTTCCGGGCGCGGCAGCATGTGCGGCAGGGGGGAGGTATGATCGGAGAGGGCTTCGATATCAAAAAATACCGCGCCAGGCAGATGCCCTTCGCGGTATTCACCTGGAACGTCTCGATGTTCCTGGCCCGGCGGGGCCATACGCGCGTCAATGATCTGGACTTCCGGATCGTCGCCGTGCTCAATCAGCCAGTCGGCGGCGACAAAATATGAGGTGGACATGGGTTGCCTCCATTCTTTTCCGTAAAAAAGGATTGTCGGTGTTTTTTCTGACACCGACAAGCAAACCTCGTTCAACTCGCGAGCAAGCCCCTATTTTTTCACCGGTTCGCCGTCTTGCCAGGCTTTTTGCAGCGCAGGCCAGTAGTCGCGGTTGGCTTCAATCATATCATCCAGAATCGCTTTCGCGTGCTCCATGGTCGGCACGGTGCGGTTGAGGGTGAACGCCTGAAGCGCTTTCTCATAGCTGCCCTCGATGGTCGCCTCTACCAGCAGCTGTTCAGACGCCAGCTGCTGTTGCAGCAGAGTCTGATGGAACAGCGGCACCTGCCCCACGCGCACAGGCTCCGGCCCTTCGGAGGTGATATAGGCGGGCACTTCCACCACCGCATTGTACGGTAGATTAGTTATCGCCCCGCGGTTTTCCACCATCACCAGATGTCGTTGGCGCAGGTTAAAGGCCAGCGAGCAGGCGACATCGACGATAAACTCGCCGTGAACGCCCACGTGGAAGGCATCCGGTAAAATCCCGGTGCGCTTGTACTCTTCAGCAGCGGCAAAAAGTTTTTTCTCACGCCCGTTCATCACTTCATTGGCGCGGGTATAGTCCGGGTTCTGATGCTCCACAATCTGGTTCGGCATCAGGTAGTACTGCAAATACGGGTTCGGCAGGTACTCCGGGAAGTTATCCATAATCGGCTTGATGTTGCGCCAGGTTTTAACCCACGACGGATCGGAGTGCTGCGGATCGGTTTTGGCCGCATCTTCCGTCAGCAGGCCAAACTTCGCGATATGCTTGCGCAGCTCCGGCAGCTTGTCCTCGCCGTCCACCAGCACGCGAGTAAACCAGCCGAAGTGGTTCAGGCCAAAGTAGTCCACCTCCAGCCTGCGGCGATCCACGCCCAGAATCGCCCCCATATTGCGCATCGCGGCGACGGGCATATCGCAGATGTTCAGCACGCGAGCGTGCGGGCGCAGGCGGCGCACGCCTTCCGCGACGATCGCCGCCGGGTTGGAGTAGTTCACGATCCAGGCTTTCTCATGCGCGTAGCGATCCACCAGATCGATAAGCTCGACCATCGGCAGGATCGTGCGCAGTCCGTAGGCCAGCCCGCCGGGGCCGCAGGTCTCCTGGCCGACCACGCCGTGACGCAGCGGGATCTTCTCATCCTGCTCGCGCATTTTGTACTGGCCGACGCGCATCTGGGCAAAGACGAAATGCGCGCCGCTGAACGCCACTTCCGGGTCACTGGTGACGGTAAATTTGATGCTCTGGCTGTGGTCGCGAATCACTTTCTCAACCACCGGCGCAATGGTGTTCTGACGCGCCTCGTCGATGTCATAGAGGCGGATTTCGGCCAGCGGGAAATCCTGCAGGCGCACCATCAGGCTTTTCACAATACCCGGCGTGTAGGTGCTGCCGCCGCCGGCAATCGACAGAATGAATGGGGGTGTAAACATCTTTAGCTCCTTTCAGAGAAACGTCTCAACGGCTTCTCGCATTTTTTTGACGTGCAGCCCGTAGACCACCTGAACGTTATTACCTTGTTTGATAACCCCTTTCGCGCCGGTCGCCTTCAGGCGCGGCTCGTCGATGATGGCGACATCCTTCACCGTGACGCGTAAGCGGGTGTAGCAGTTATCCACAACCTCAATATTTTCCCGGCCGCCCAGGCCCACCACGATGGACTCGCCCAGCCCGTCGTTATTACCTTTCGCCTGGTACTCCTGCTTGCTGTAGAGGCGTGTCTCCCGATCCTCATCCTCACGGCCCGGGGTTTTCATGTTGAAGCGCAGGATCAGGAAGCGGAACACCACGAAGTAGAGGGCAAACATGATCAGCCCGACCACGATGTACATCGGCCAGTTGGACTTCTCGGTGCCGAGCGGCAGGTTGTAGAGAATGAAATCGATTATCCCGTTGGCGCCGATGGCGTGAACGCCCAGCAGCGAGAACAGCATCATGCCGATACCGGTCAGCACCGCATGCACCACGAACAGCAGCGGGGCGACGAACAGGAAGGAGAACTCAATCGGCTCGGTCACGCCGACCAGCAGCGAGGTCAGCGCCGCCGGGATCAGAATGGCTTTCGCAACGGCTTTACGCTCCGGCTTCGCGGTCATGTACATCGCCAGCGCGGCGGCGGGTAGGCCGAACATCTTGCTGATGCCGCGCGCGTCCCACACTACCGTACTGCTGAGCTGCTTCACGTCCGGGCAGGCCATCTCGGCGAAGTAGATATTGCGCGCGCCCTGATAGGTTGCGCCGCACACCTCCTGCGTGCCGCCCAGTTCGGTATAGAGGAACGGCGTATAAACCAGATGGTGCAGGCCGGTCGGCACAAGAATGCGCTCAAGGAAACCGTAAATGGCTACGCCGAACGGGCCGGAACCTTTAATGGCCAGCGCCAGCGCGCTAATGCCGTGCTGGGCAAACGGCCAGAGTTCGCTCATTACCACGCCGAGCAGCATAGAGACGGGCAACATGACAATCGCCACAAAGCAGTGGCCGGAGTAAATCGCCATCGCGCCGTTAAACTGTACGCCGGAATATTTGTTGTACAGATAACCGGAGAGCGCCCCGGTCAGGATCCCGGCGAAAACGCCCATCTCCAGCACCTGAACGCCCAGCACCATGCTTTGCCCGGCGGCTTTCATCTGCTCAGCAGGGGCCAGTTCGCCCTGCAGCTGTAGCGTCACGTTCATGGCATTGATAAACACCACGAAGGTCACCAACCCAATCAGCGCCGCGTAGCCTTTATCGCGCGTCGCCAGGCCAATCGGGATCCCGACGGCAAACACCAGCGCCAGGTTGACCAGTACCGACACGGCAGATTTGGCGATCAGCTGGCCGATACTCTGGATAAGCGGATGGCCAAGGAACGGCAAGTATTCGGCCAGGTTGCCGTTGCCCAGCACATTTCCAAAGGCGATAAACAGACCGACGATAGGTAAGATAAGTACCGGTCCGTACAATGATTTTCCGAAATTTTGTAGGGCGTTCACGGCTCGTTTCATGGCTTTCTCTCTTATTGAACCGCGCACTCGGGGTGCGTCATGGTCATAAAACTAGCAGGCTCAGAGCGGACATATCCAGCTATCTTCTTGTTTTAAAAACAAATGACGTAAAAGGTAACATGTGACGTTATGCGCTGTGATCGCTGTTCCATCCCGGTATAACGGGGGAATACCATTCTGCGAGGCGCTTTCCAGATTCTAAAATTGGACTTTTGGTATTAACGAAACTTGCGGATAATACTTATCCGGACGACGACCAACAGGCCCCCTCAGGCCAGGGACACAGGATGAAACCGTTTCGCTTAGCCGCGATCTCTCTCGCGCTGCTCACCACGTTTACGCTTGTCGGCTGTGATAACAGCGACGATAAGCCTCAGGCTGCTGCGCCAGCAGCGTCTACTGCATCAACACCGAAAGCCGCAGAAAAGCCCGACGCTGAAAAGCTGGCTAAAATGGCCGCCCAGAGTCAGGGAAAAGCGCTGACCCTGCTTGATGCCTCTGAAGTTCAGCTCGACGGTGCCGCCACGCTGGTGCTGACCTTCTCTGTGCCGCTGGATCCAAATCAGGATTTCGCCAAAACGGTGCATGTCGTGGATAAGAAAAGCGGCAAAGTTGACGGGGCGTGGGAACTCGCGCCTAACCTGAAAGAGCTTCGCCTGCGTCATCTGGAGCCTAACCGAAACCTGGTCATCACCGTGGATCGTGGCCTGGTGGCGCTGAACAAAGCGACCTTTGGCATTGATTATGAAAAAGCCCTGACCACGCGAGATATAGAACCAACGGTCGGTTTTGCCAGCCGCGGCTCGCTGCTGCCGGGCAAGGTGGTGGAAGGTCTGCCGGTGATGGCGCTTAACGTCAACAACGTGGACGTCAATTTCTACCGCGTGAAGCCGGAATCGCTGGCCTCGTTTGTCAGCCAGTGGGAGTACCGTAACGCCCTGACCAACTGGGAATCCGACAATCTGCTGAAGATGTCGGAACTGGTCTATACCGGTCGTTTTGACCTCAATCCGGCGCGCAACACGCGTGAAAAATTGCTCCTGCCGCTCAAAGATATCAAGCCGCTTCAGCAGTCCGGCGTTTATATCGCCGTCATGAACCAGGCCGGGCACTACAACTACAGCAATGCCGCAACGCTCTTTACCCTGAGCGATATCGGTTTGTCCGCTCACCGCTATCATAACCGGCTGGACATTTTCACCCAGAGTCTGGAAAACGGTGCGGCGCAGTCCGGCGTCACCGTCACGCTGTTGAATGACAAAGGGCAGACGCTTGCCGAGGCGAACAGCGACGCCGACGGTCATGCGAAGCTTGAAACCGATAAAGAAGCCGCGCTGATTCTGGCCAGCAAAGACGGCCAGACCACGCTGCTTGACCTCAAGCTTCCGGCGCTGGATCTGGCGGAGTTCGATATTGCCGGTAACCCGGGCTTCAGCAAGCAATTCTTTATGTTTGGCCCGCGCGATCTCTATCGTCCGGGTGAAACGGTGATCCTCAACGGCTTACTGCGCGACAGCGACGGAAAACCGCTTCCCGACCAGCCCGTGAAGCTTGACGTGCTGCGCCCGGACGGCCAGGTGGCACGCACGATCGTTGTTCAGCCTGAGAACGGCCTCTACCGCTTCAATTATCCGCTGGATAGCGGCGCGCAGACCGGCATGTGGCATATTCGCGCCAACACGGGCGATAACCTGCAGCGCCTGTGGGACTTCCACGTCGAAGACTTCATGCCTGAGCGTATGGCGCTGAACCTGACGGGACAAAAAGCGCCGGTTTCCCCGCAGGATAACGTGGACTTTAACGTCGTGGGCTATTACCTCTATGGCGCGCCGGCCAACGGCAACTCGCTGCAGGGCCAGCTTTTCCTGCGTCCGCTGCGCGAGGCGGTTGCTGCGCTGCCGGGCTTCCAGTTCGGTGATATTGCTGAGGAAAACCTGAGCCGCAGCCTGGATGAAGTGCAGCTTACGCTGGACGAGCAGGGGCGCGGGCAGGTGACCACCGAAAGCCAGTGGAAAGAGGTACACTCGCCGCTGCAGCTGATTCTGCAGGCCAGCCTGCTGGAGTCGGGCGGTCGTCCCGTGACGCGCCGCGCTGAGCAGGCCATCTGGCCCGCGGCGGAGCTGCCGGGTATTCGCCCGCAGTTCGCCAGTAAAGCGGTTTACGACTACCGTACCGATACCACCGTCAACCAGCCGATTGTCGATGAGAACGGCAACGCCAGCTTTGACATCGTCTATGCCGACGCCAGCGGGGCGAAAAAAGCGGTGTCCGGCTTGCAGGTTCGTCTGATCCGCGAGCGCCGCGACTACTTCTGGAACTGGTCTGAGAGCGAAGGCTGGCAGTCTCAGTTCGATCAAAAAGATCTGGTTGAGGGCGAGCAGGAGCTTAGCCTCAAGGCCGATGAAACCGGCAAAGTCACCTTCCCGGTGGAGTGGGGCTCATACCGTCTGGAAGTGAAAGCGCCTGATGAAATGGTCAGCAGCGTGCGCTTCTGGGCAGGCTACAGCTGGCAGGATAACAGTGACGGCACGGGAGCCGCACGCCCTGACCGCGTGACGCTGAAACTGGATAAGCCGGCCTATCAGCCAGGCGATACCATCCAGCTGCACATTGCAGCGCCAGCCGCAGGCAAGGGCTATGCCATGATTGAATCCAGCGAAGGGCCGCTGTGGTGGAAAGAGATCGACGTACCGGCAAACGGTCTGGATCTCTCCATTCCGGTGGATAAAGCCTGGAAACGGCACGATCTCTACCTCAGCACGCTGGTGGTGCGTCCTGGCGATAAATCCAAATCCGCCACGCCGAAGCGCGCGGTCGGTCTGCTGCATCTGCCGATGGGCGACGAAAATCGCCGTCTGAACATAGCGCTGGATAACCCGCAGAAAATGCGTCCAAACCAGACGCTCTCCGTGAAGGTGAAGGCCAGCGTGAAAGAGGGGGCGGTTCCGCAGAAAGTGAACGTGCTGGTCTCGGCGGTGGACAGCGGCGTGCTGAACATTACCGATTACGTCACGCCGGATCCGTGGCAGGCTTTCTTTGGCCAGAAGCGCTACGGCGCGGATATCTACGATATTTACGGCCAGGTCATTGAAGGGCAGGGCCGTATGGCCGCGCTGCGCTTCGGTGGTGATGGCGATGAACTCAAGCGCGGCGGCAAACCGCCGGTGAACCACGTCACCATTATTGCCCAGCAGGCTCAGCCGGTTACGCTGGATGCCAACGGAGAAGGCACCGTTACGCTGCCGATTGGTGATTTCAACGGCGAACTGCGTCTGATGGCGCAGGCGTGGACGGAAGATGATTTCGGCAGCAGCGAAAGTAAGGTTGTGGTGGCCGCGCCGGTTATTACCGAGCTTAATACGCCGCGCTTCCTGGCAAGTGGAGATACCTCACGGCTGACGCTGGATCTCACTAACCTGACCGACAAACCGCAAACGCTGAACGTCGCCCTGAGCGCGACAGGCAAACTGTCACTGGAAGGCGCACAGCCGCAGCCGGTTCAGTTGCCTCCGGGCGCGCGCAGCACCCTGTTCATTCCGGTGCGCGCGCTGGAGGGGGATGGCGAGGGTGAGGTGACGGCGCAGGTTACCGGCCTGGAGCTTCCGGGCGAAACCTTTGCCCCGCAGCAGAAGAGCTGGAAAATCGGCATTCGTCCGGCGTTCCCGGCGCAGACGGTCAATACCGGTGCCATGCTGACCCCCGGCGAGTCCTGGACCGCACCGGCGCAGCATAGTAACGGTTTCTCTCCTGCCACCCTGCAGGGGCAACTGCTGCTGAGCGGCAAACCACCGCTCAACCTGGCACGCTACATCCGCGAACTGCAGGCGTATCCGTATGGCTGCCTGGAACAAACCACCAGCGGCCTGTTCCCGTCTCTTTATACCAACGCGGCGCAGCTGACCGCGCTTGGCATCAAAGGAGATACCGATGACAAGCGCCGCGCTGCCATTGATATTGGGATCTCCCGCCTGCTGCAGATGCAGCGTGATGATGGCGGTTTTGCCTTGTGGGATAAAAACGGCCCGGAAGAGTACTGGCTGACCGCCTATGTGACTGACTTCCTGGTGCGCGCGGGCGAGCAGGGTTATAGCGTGCCTGCCGATGCGGTGAACAACGCCAGCAACCGTCTGCTGCGCTACCTGCAGGATCCGGGCATGATGTCTATCCGCTACAGCGACGACACCCAGGCCAGCAAGTTTGCCGTACAGGCGTATGCCTCGCTGGTGCTGGCGCGTCAGCAAAAAGCGCCGCTCGGTGCGCTGCGTGAAATCTGGGAGCGTCACGCTCAGGCCGCCTCCGGGCTGCCGCTGATGCAGCTGGGTATGGCGCTTAAACTGATGGGCGACGCGCCGCGCAGCCAGCAGGCGCTGGATCTGGCACTTAAAACGCCGCGCAACGACAGCAAAAACTGGATGGCTGATTACGGCAGCCAGTTGCGCGACAATGCCCTGATGCTCTCCCTGCTGGAAGAGTACAAGCTGCTGCCGGATGCGCAAAATACGCTGCTGAACGCGTTGTCTGAACAGGCTTTCAGCCAGCGCTGGCTGTCTACTCAGGAAAGCAACGCGCTGTTCCTGGCCGGACGTTCTCTGCAAACCCTGTCAGGCGCATGGCAGGCGAAAACCTCCCTGTCTGATACCGCATCAGGCGGCGATAAGGCGCAGGTACAAAACGTGAACGGCGACCAGCTTGGTGCGCTGCAGGTAACCAATACCGGCACGGCACCGCTGTGGGTACGTCTGGACAGCACCGGCTATCCGGAATATGCGCCTCAGCCGAGCTCCAGCGTGCTGCAGGTTGAACGTCATATCCTGGCAACAGACGGCAGCAGCAAATCGCTCTCTTCGCTGAAGAGCGGTGAGCTGGTGCTGGTCTGGCTTGAAGTGAAAGCCAGCCAGAACGTGCCGGATGCGCTGGTAGTGGATCTTCTCCCGGCAGGTCTGGAGCTGGAAAACCAGAACCTGGCGAGCAGCAGCGCCAGCCTGCAGGACAGCGGTAGCGAAGTGCAGAACCTGCTCAGCCAGATGCAGCAGGCGGACATTCAGCATATGGAGTTCCGCGACGACCGCTTTGTGGCAGCCGTGCCGGTAAACGAAGGTCAGCCGGTCACGCTGGTCTATCTGGCCCGCGCCGTGACGCCGGGAACCTATCAGGTGCCGGTTCCGATGGTGGAGTCTATGTACGTTCCGCAGTGGCGGGCAACGGGTGCGGCCAGCGGCCCGCTGATTGTTGTTCCGTAACATGCGAATGGCACGTCTGATACGCTCCCGCTGGCTCTGGCTGGCGGGAGCGCTTCTCGTTTTAGGGGGGCTGATTGTCGCCGCCGACCGCCTGTGGCCGCTGCCTCTGAAAGAGGTTAACCCCGCGCGAGTTGTGGTAGACGAAAAGGGCGCGCCGCTCTGGCGTTTTGCCGATAGCGAAGGCATCTGGCGCTACCCGGTTACGATTGAAGAGGTTTCTCCCCGTTATCTTGAGGCTCTGATCCAGTATGAAGATCGCTGGTTCTGGGATCATCCTGGCGTAAACCCGCTCTCTGTTCTTCGCGCAGCCTGGCAGGATCTCAGCTCCGGAAGAGTGGTTTCGGGAGGAAGCACGCTTACCATGCAGGTGGCGCGCCTGCTGGATCCGCATCCGCGCACCTTTGGCGGCAAAATTCGCCAGCTCTGGCGGGCGATGCAGCTGGAGTGGCATCTTTCTAAGCGTGACATTCTTACGCTCTATCTCAACCGCGCTCCGTTTGGCGGCACGCTGCAGGGCGTGGGGGCGGCAAGCTGGACCTATCTTGGAAAACCCCCTTCGCAGCTGAGCTACTCCGACGCGGCGCTGCTGGCGGTACTGCCGCAGGCACCCAGCCGTCTGCGCCCGGACCGCTGGCCCGAGCGGGCCGAAGCGGCACGCAACAAAGTGCTCGACCGCATGATGATTCAGGGCGTCTGGTCAGCAAAGCAGGTGAAAGAGTCCCGTGAAGAGCCGGTATGGCTGGCTCCCCGGCAGATGCCGCAGCTGGCGCCGCTCTTTGCACGCATGATGCTTGGCAAAAGCCGAGATACGAAAATTGTCACCACGCTGGATGCCGGACTGCAACGGCAGCTGGAAGAGCTGGCGATGAACTGGAAATCCCGCCTGCCTGCGCGCAGCTCGCTGGCGATGATCGTGGTCGATCATACCGACATGAAGGTGCGAGGCTGGGTTGGCTCGGTGGATATCAACGATGACAGCCGTTTTAGCCACGTGGATATGGTCAACGCGATCCGATCCCCGGGATCGGTATTAAAGCCCTTTATCTACGGCATGGCGCTGGACGATGGTCTAATCCATCCCGCCTCGCTGCTTCAGGACGTGCCCAGAAAAACCGGTGATTATCGCCCGGGAAATTTTGACAGCGGGTTCCACGGGCCGGTCAGCATGAGTGAAGCGCTGGTGCGTTCGCTCAACCTGCCAGCGGTACAGGTGCTGGAAGCCTATGGTCCCAAACGGTTTGCCGGGATGCTGAGCAATGCCGGGCTGCCGCTGATCCTGCCTGCCGGAGCGCAGCCGAATCTGTCGCTGATCCTGGGTGGCGCAGGCGCGAGGCTGGCGGATATCGCCGCCGCGTACAGCGCCTTTGCAAGGCATGGCAAGGCGGGCCGGCTGCGCTTACAGCCGAGCGACCCGCTGACTGAACGCCCGCTGTTATCGCCAGGTTCGGCGTGGATTATTCGCCGTATTCTGGCGAACGAGGCGCAGCCGCTGCCGGACAGCGCGCTGCCGCAAATCGCCCCCCTGGCGTGGAAAACGGGCACCAGCTACGGCTATCGCGATGCCTGGGCCATCGGTTTGAATGCCCGTTACGTAATAGGTATCTGGACAGGGCGACCTGACGGCACGCCGGTAGCGGGGCAGTTTGGTTTCGCCAGCGCGGTTCCGCTATTAAACCAGGTGAATAACCTGCTTCAGTCACGCTCGACGATAGACGAAGCCCGCCTGCCGCGCGATCCGCGCCCGGAAAGCGTCGGGCGGGGCGTGATCTGCTGGCCGGGCGGTCAGTCGCTGCCGGAAGGCAGTGAAAACTGTCGGCGCCGTCTTTCGACCTGGCTGCTGGAAGGGAGTGAACCGCCCACGCTACTGCTGCCGGAACAGGAAGGCATTCGCGGCATTCGTTTTCCGGTCTGGCTGGATAAAACGGGCAAGCGTGTGGCGGCAGATTGCCCTGATGCCACAGAAAAAGTTCTCGACGTCTGGCCGCTGCCGCTGGAGCCGTGGCTGCCTGCGACCGAGCGTCGTGCGGTACGGGTCCCGCCTTCATCAACAACCTGTCCTCCGTTGTCGCAGGATGCACCTGCGCCACTCATCCTGACAGGCGTGCGCGAAGGGGCCGTTATCAAACGTCTCCCGGGTGAATCCCGCGTTTCGCTGCCGCTTCAGGCGACCGGCAACAGCGGTGAGCGCTGGTGGTTTTTGAACGGTGAACCGCTGAGTGTAAAGGGAAGAGTTTACACATTACAGCTTGATAAATCGGGCGATTATCAGTTACTCGTTATGGATGAGAGCGGGCAGGTCGCGACGGTGAATTTTACGTTGCAGTGATCTGAAAACAGCTTTCGGATGTGAGCTGTTGCTAAAACTCGTCTTATTTTAAAAAAATGTTACCTGAATCCATAGGCAATGGCGCTATTGCTCTTTATAATCCGCGCCACACCATACTCAGGTATGCAAAACAACAGAACATTTTACAGAGGTTATCATGGCTATTGAACGTACTTTTTCCATCATCAAACCAAACGCGGTGGCAAAAAACGTTATTGGCAGCATCTTCGCTCGCTTCGAATCAGCAGGGTTTAAGATCGTTGGCACCAAAATGCTGCACCTGACCGTTGAGCAGGCTCGTGGTTTCTACGCTGAGCACGAAGGTCGTCCATTCTTTGATGGCCTGGTTGAGTTCATGACCTCCGGTCCAATCGTGGTGTCCGTGCTGGAAGGCGAAAACGCAGTTCAGCGTCACCGCGATCTGCTGGGTGCAACCAACCCGGACAACGCGCTGGCGGGTACCCTGCGCGCTGACTACGCGGACAGCTTCACCGAGAACGGCACCCACGGTTCCGACTCTGTTGAATCTGCTGCGCGCGAAATCGCCTTCTTCTTCGCGGAAGGCGAAGTGTGTCCACGTACCCGTTAATTTAACGGTTTCGTTTACACATTATTTTCGTAAATGCCACGTCCAGACGTGGCATCCCTGCGCCAGACTTTGTACAATGCAACGCCCCGGACGAGCAGACCGCTTTCCGGGGCGTTTCTATTCAACCCTCCATGGGCCACAACGTGTAACAACGAGGCCGGAAAAAATTATGTCTGAACTAGTGAATACCTCCGAAGTCGCCATTCCTGCGGTTCCCAATAAAAATGGAAAAATTAACCTGCTGGACCTGAACCGTCAGCAGATGCGCGAGTTCTTTAAAGATATGGGTGAGAAGCCGTTTCGTGCCGATCAGGTAATGAAGTGGATGTACCACTACTGCAGCGACAACTTTGATGAGATGACCGACATCAACAAAGTGCTGCGCAACAAGCTCAAAGAAGTGGCTGAAATCCGCGCGCCGGAAGTGGTGGAAGAGCAGCGCTCGGCAGACGGCACCATCAAATGGGCGATTGCGGTAGGCGATCAGCGCGTTGAAACCGTCTACATCCCGGAAGAAGACCGCGCCACGCTGTGCGTCTCTTCTCAGGTGGGCTGTGCGCTGGAGTGCAAATTCTGCTCTACGGCTCAGCAGGGTTTTAACCGTAACCTGCGCGTGTCTGAAATTATCGGCCAGGTCTGGCGTGCCGCTAAGATCGTGGGTGCGGCAAAAGTGACCGGCACGCGTCCGATCACCAACGTGGTAATGATGGGGATGGGCGAACCGCTGCTGAACCTGACCAACGTGGTGCCGGCGATGGAGATCATGCTGGATGACTTCGGTTTTGGCCTCTCCAAGCGCCGCGTGACGCTGTCTACCTCAGGCGTTGTGCCTGCGCTGGACAAGCTCGGCGACATGATTGACGTTGCGCTGGCTATCTCCCTGCACGCGCCAAACGATGAAATTCGTGACGAGATTGTACCGATTAACAAAAAGTACAATATCGAAACCTTCCTCGCTGCCGTGCGTCGCTACCTGGAGAAATCCAACGCGAATCAGGGCCGCGTTACCATCGAGTACGTGATGCTTGACCACGTTAACGACGGTACCGAGCACGCGCATCAGCTGGCTGAGCTGCTGAAAGATACGCCATGCAAAATCAACCTGATCCCATGGAACCCGTTCCCGGGCGCGCCGTATGGCCGCAGCTCGAACAGCCGTATCGACCGTTTCTCCAAGGTGCTGATGGAGTATGGTTTCACCACCATTGTGCGTAAAACCCGTGGTGATGATATCGATGCCGCGTGCGGGCAGCTGGCGGGCGACGTCATTGACCGTACCAAACGTACCCTGCGTAAACGCATGCAGGGCGAGACGATTGCGGTCAAAGCTGTTTGATTATTATGCACTCACGGCGCATTATCTGCGCCGTGATGCTTAATCTTTCTGAATAATCAGTCAGATTCGTGATGACTGATCAATAATTACGGTGCGTTTCATCCGACTTTCGGGCAGTATGTAACGACGTAACAACAGTTTAGCCGTTCGGGCAGGGCTGTACTGTCATCTCCGGGCTGACAGTCTTATACTGTCTGTTCAAGGTTAACTGACCTGAAGTTTCGCGGTGCGGGTGGCATTGTGACTCACCGGCACCTGAACCCTTTTTTTCACGTACCAGTAGTTGTAGCGAATGAATACTGAAGCCACTCACGACCAACATGAAGCACTCTCCACTGGCGTTCGTCTTCGCAACGCCCGTGAACAACTCGGACTCAGCCAGCAAGCTGTCGCAGAACGCTTGTGCCTGAAGGTTTCCACGGTTCGCGATATTGAAGAAGATAAGGCGCCTGCCGATCTGGCTTCAACATTTCTGCGCGGGTATATCCGCTCTTACGCAAAACTGGTGCACATCCCCGAAAACGAATTACTGCCAATGATGGAGAAGCAGGCACCGGTTCGTGCAGCAAAAGTTGCCCCGATGCAAACTTTCTCCCTGGGGAAACGTCGTAAAAAACGCGATGGCTGGCTGATGAGCTTTACCTGGCTGGTGCTGTTTGTTGTTGTCGGTCTGACCGGCGCGTGGTGGTGGCAAAACCACAAGGCGCAGCAGGAAGAGATCACCACCATGGCCGATCAATCCTCCGCCGAACTCAATCAGGCGAGCAACGGTGGCGCCCAGAGCGTCCCGCTGAACACCGAGGGTGCGGCGGCCTCAAGCGAGCCGCAAACGACGGCTCCGGCAACCGATGCAGCACAGGCTCCGGCCGCAACGGCTAACACCGCTGCGCCGCAGGCTCAGGATCAAAACGCGGTCGTCGCGCCTTCTCAGGCAAATGTCGATACCGCAACGAACGCCCCTGCAGCGACTCAGCCTGCGGACAACGCCGCGGCGTCCCTGCCGACTGACCCGGCGGCAACCGCCGCACCAGCCGCCGATCCAAACGCGCTGGTGATGAACTTCACGGCTGACTGCTGGCTGGAAGTGACTGACGCGACAGGTAAAAAACTCTTCAGTGGCCTGCAGCGTAAAGATGGCAATTTAAATCTGGTCGGTCAGGCTCCTTATAAGCTTAAAATTGGCGCTCCGGCAGCGGTACAGATCCAGTATCAAGGAAAACCTGTCGACCTGAGCCGCTTTATCAGAACTAACCAGGTTGCACGTCTTACCGTTAATGCCGAACAATCAGCAGCACAGTAACAGACGGGCAACGCGGGAGATTTTTCATGCATAACCAGGCTCCGATTCAACGTAGAAAATCGAAACGGATTTACGTTGGGAATGTGCCAGTCGGCGATGGGGCACCTATCGCCGTCCAGTCGATGACCAATACGCGCACCACGGACGTGGAAGCGACGGTCAACCAAATCAAAGCATTAGAGCGTGTAGGCGCGGACATTGTTCGCGTCTCCGTGCCCACCATGGATGCCGCTGAGGCGTTTAAGCTGATCAAACAGCAGGTCAGCGTTCCGCTGGTTGCAGATATCCACTTCGACTACCGTATCGCGCTGAAAGTCGCTGAATACGGCGTCGACTGCCTGCGTATCAACCCGGGCAACATCGGTAATGAAGAGCGAATCCGCATGGTGGTGGACTGCGCCCGCGACAAAAATATCCCTATCCGTATCGGCGTCAACGCCGGCTCCCTGGAAAAGGATCTCCAGGAAAAATACGGCGAGCCTACGCCGCAGGCGCTGCTCGAATCCGCGATGCGTCACGTCGATCATCTCGATCGCCTTAACTTCGATCAGTTTAAAGTCAGCGTAAAAGCGTCCGACGTCTTCCTCGCGGTGGAATCTTACCGCCTGCTGGCAAAAGAGATCGATCAGCCTCTGCACCTCGGGATCACCGAAGCGGGCGGCCTGCGTAGCGGTTCGGTTAAGTCCGCGATCGGTCTGGGGCTGCTGCTCTCCGAAGGGATCGGCGACACCCTGCGCGTCTCGCTGGCGGCCGATCCGGTCGAAGAGATCAAGGTCGGTTTCGATATCCTGAAATCACTGCGCATTCGTTCGCGCGGGATCAACTTCATTGCCTGCCCAACCTGCTCACGTCAGGAATTTGACGTGATCGGCACGGTGAATGCCCTGGAACAGCGTTTGGAAGACATCATCACCCCGATGGACGTTTCCATCATCGGCTGCGTGGTGAACGGTCCGGGTGAAGCGCTGGTGTCAACTCTGGGCGTAACCGGCGGTAACAAGAAAAGTGGTCTCTATGAAGATGGCGTTCGTAAAGATCGTCTGGATAATAGCGACATGATCGATCAGCTTGAAGCCCGCATCCGCGCCAAGGCCGCGATGATGGACGAAACGCAGCGCATTAGCGTTCAGCAGGTTGAAAAATAACGTGATGGGAAGCGTGCCGCTTCCCATGTATGATTGAACCCATTCTTTGGGTTTTTTTTGTATATAGAAAGAGAATAAACGTGGCAAAAAACATTCAAGCCATCCGCGGCATGAACGATTACCTGCCTGGCGAAACCGCCATCTGGCAGCGCAT
Source organism: Enterobacter sp. 168J2 (assembly GCF_034107265.1). Classification (NCBI taxonomy): domain Bacteria; kingdom Pseudomonadati; phylum Pseudomonadota; class Gammaproteobacteria; order Enterobacterales; family Enterobacteriaceae; genus Enterobacter; species Enterobacter sp. 168J2. The sequence continues at coordinate 72,528 of NZ_JAWNEB010000009.1, forward strand.
TGAAGGCACGCTGAAGCAGGTGCTCGGCAGCTACGGTTACAGCGAAATCCGTTTGCCGATTGTAGAGCAGACCCCGTTATTCAAACGCGCGATCGGTGAAGTAACCGACGTGGTTGAAAAAGAGATGTACACCTTTGAGGACCGCAACGGCGACAGCCTGACCCTGCGTCCGGAAGGTACGGCGGGCTGCGTACGCGCCGGCATCGAACATGGTCTTCTGTACAATCAGGAGCAGCGCCTGTGGTATATCGGCCCGATGTTCCGCCACGAACGTCCGCAGAAAGGTCGTTACCGTCAGTTCAACCAGCTGGGTGTGGAAGTCTTTGGCCTGCAGGGCCCGGACATCGACGCCGAACTGATTATGCTGACCGCCCGCTGGTGGCGTGCCCTCGGTATCGCCGATCATGTCTCCCTGGAGCTGAACTCAATCGGTTCTCTGGAAGCGCGCGCAAACTACCGCGATGCGCTGGTGGCGTTCCTGGAGCAGCATAAAGAGAAGCTGGACGAAGACTGCAAACGTCGCATGTACAGCAACCCGCTGCGCGTGCTGGATTCCAAAAACCCTGATGTCCAGGCGCTGCTGAACGATGCCCCTGCGCTGGGTGACTACCTGGACGACGAGTCTCGCGAACACTTTACCGGCCTGTGCAAGCTGCTCGAAGCGGCGGGCATTGCCTACACCGTGAACCAGCGTCTGGTGCGCGGTCTGGACTACTATAACCGCACCGTGTTTGAGTGGGTAACCACCAGCCTCGGTTCGCAGGGTACCGTGTGTGCCGGCGGCCGTTATGACGGTCTGGTTGAGCAGCTGGGTGGCCGTGCGGCGCCTGCGGTTGGCTTCGCGATGGGTCTTGAGCGACTTGTTTTGCTGGTTCAGGCAGTTAATCCGGAATTTAAAGCAGATTCCGTTGTCGATATATACCTGGTGGCTTCAGGCGCGGAAACGCAGTCTGCGGCGATGCAGCTTGCCGAACGCGTGCGCGATGCGCTGCCGGGCGTTAAGCTGATGACCAACCATGGCGGCGGCAACTTCAAAAAACAGTTTGCTCGTGCCGATAAGTGGGGCGCAAGTATTGCACTGGTGCTGGGCGAGTCCGAAGTGGCTAACGGCGAAGTGGTAGTAAAAGACCTGCGCTCTGGTGAGCAGACAACGGTAACGCAGGACGGCGTTGCGGCGCACTTGCGCACTCTATTGGGCTAAGGAGAAAGACGGCGTGGAAATGTACGAGAACGAACACGATCAGGTCGACGCGATTAAACGCTTCTTTGCTGAAAACGGCAAAGCGCTGGTTGTTGGGGTAATTTTAGGTGTGGGTGCGCTGGTTGGCTGGCGTTACTGGAACAATCATCAGGCGGATTCCGCGCGCGGCGCGTCGCTGTCTTATGAAAATACCGTTAGCGCGCTCCGCGCCGATCAGCCACAAACGCTGGTGGCGGCAGAGAAATTTGCCGCTGACAACAAAAACACCTACGGTGCGCTGGCTGCACTGGAAGTGGCTCAGCAGTACGTTGATAAAAACGAACTGGATAAAGCCGCTGCTCAGCTGTCTCAGGGCCTTGCTGCTGCCAGCGATGAAAACCTGAAAGCCGTGATCAATCTGCGCCTGGCACGTATTCAGGTTCAGCAGAAAAAAGCTGACGACGCGCTGAAAACGCTCGATACCATCAAAGGCGAAGGTTTTGCTGCCATCGTTGCCGATCTGCGCGGTGAAGCACTGCTGAGCAAGGGTGACAAAGCGGGCGCGCGTAAAGCGTGGCAAGCTGGCGTAGAGAGCAAAGCGTCACCTGCGCTGAGCGAAATGATGCAGATGAAAATAAATAATTTGTCCGTCTGAGAGGGACCCGATGCAATTGCGTAAATTACTTCTGCCAGGACTGCTTTCTGTTACGTTATTGAGTGGTTGTTCACTGTTCAGTGGCGAAGAAGACGTTGTGAAAATGTCCCCACTGCCGACGGTTGAAAACCAGTTTACCCCATCCACCGCGTGGGATGTCTCCGTGGGAAGTGGGATTGGCGATTTCTATTCCAACCTTCATCCTGCGTATGCAGACAGCGTTGTCTATGCCGCTGACCGCAAAGGCACCGTGAAAGCGGTAAACGCCGATGACGGGAAAGAAGTCTGGTCCGTTAACCTGGCGGAAAAAGACGGCTGGTTCTCCCGTAAACCTGCACTGCTGTCTGGCGGCCTGACCGTTTCCGGTGGGCATGTCTACGTGGGCAGCGAAAAAGCGCAGGTTTATGCGCTGAACAGCAGCGACGGCTCTATTGCCTGGCAAACAACCGTAGCCGGTGAGTCGCTGTCTCGCCCGGTGGTGAGCGACGGCCTGGTGCTGATTCATACCAGCAACGGCCAGCTGCAGGCGCTGAACGAAGCGGACGGTCTGGTGAAATGGACCGTTAACCTGGATATGCCTGCGCTCTCTCTGCGCGGTGAATCTGCACCTGCGACCGCATTCGGCGCTGCCATTGTGGGCGGTGACAACGGTCGCGTGAGCGCCGTGCTGATGCAGCAGGGCCAGATGATCTGGCAGCAGCGTATCTCTCAGGCCACTGGCTCAACGGAAATTGACCGCCTGAGCGACGTAGATACTACCCCGGTTATCGTTGACGGTGTGGTTTACGCCCTGGCCTATAACGGCAACCTGACCGCGCTGGACCTGCGCAGCGGCCAGATCATGTGGAAACGTGAGCTGGGCTCTGTGAATGATTTCATCGTGGACGGTAACCGCATCTATATGGTTGACCAGAACGACCGCCTGCTGGCGCTGAGCACCGAAGGCGGCGTGACGCTGTGGACGCAAAGCGATCTGCTGCACCGTCTGCTGACCGCGCCAGTGCTGTACAACGGTAGCCTGGTGGTTGGCGACAGCGAAGGCTATATGCACTGGGTTGATCCAGAGAATGGCCGCTTCGTGGCACAGCAGAAAGTGGACGGTTCAGGCTTCCTGACCGACCCGGTTGTGGCTGACGGCAAACTGCTGATTCAGGCAAAAGACGGCACGCTGTACGCGATCACGCGTTAATTACCCGGCGGTTGTAGTATACTAAACGGCTCCTGTTCACTCAGGAGCCGTTTTGACATTTTTAAAAACGCTGCGAAAGCGACGTTTATTTGAATTTTATGAGGCTTCAAACATGGTACCTGTGGTCGCGCTTGTCGGGCGCCCTAACGTTGGAAAATCCACTCTTTTTAACCGTTTAACACGCACCCGTGATGCGCTGGTTGCGGATTTCCCGGGGCTGACGCGTGACCGTAAGTACGGTCGTGCAGAGGTGGAAGGACGCGAGTTCATCTGTATCGATACCGGCGGTATCGATGGCACAGAAGACGGCGTTGAAACCCGCATGGCGGAACAGTCCTTGCTGGCGATTGAAGAAGCGGACGTCGTGCTGTTCATGGTGGATGCGCGCGCTGGCCTGATGCCGGCGGACTCCGCAATCGCTAAGCACCTGCGTTCACGTGAAAAGCCAACTTTCCTGGTGGCGAACAAAACTGACGGCATTGACGCCGATCAGGCTATCGCGGACTTCTGGTCTCTGGGCATGGGAGATATCCACCCGATTGCGGCATCGCATGGCCGCGGTGTGACCAGCCTGCTGGAAACCGTTCTGCTGCCGTGGGTTGACGAAGTGAACCCGCCGGAAGAGGTGGACGAAGACGCCGCATACTGGGCGCAGTTCGAAGACGGTGAAGAGGGCGAAGAAGAAGAGCCTGAGGATGACTTCAACCCGCAGGATCTGCCGATCAAGCTGGCTATCGTCGGTCGTCCAAACGTAGGTAAGTCTACACTTACTAACCGTATTCTGGGTGAAGAGCGCGTGGTGGTTTACGACATGCCGGGCACTACGCGTGACAGCATCTACATCCCGATGCAGCGCGATGAGCGTGAGTATGTCCTCATCGACACCGCCGGGGTACGTAAGCGCGGAAAAATCACCGACGTGGTGGAAAAATTCTCCGTAATCAAAACCCTGCAGGCGATTGAAGATGCCAACGTGGTGCTGCTGGTCATCGACGCGCGCGAAGGTATCTCCGATCAGGATCTCTCTCTGCTCGGCTTTATCCTCAATAGTGGGCGCTCACTGGTTATCGTGGTCAACAAGTGGGACGGCCTGAGCAATGAAGTGCGCGAGCAGGTGAAAGAGACCCTGGACTTCCGTCTTGGCTTTATCGACTTTGCCCGCGTGCACTTTATCTCTGCGCTGCACGGCAGCGGCGTCGGTAACCTGTTCGAATCCGTGCGTGAAGCGTATGACAGCTCCACCCGTCGTCAGAGCACCGCCATGCTGACCCGCATCATGAATATGGCTGCGGAAGACCATCAGCCGCCGCTGGTGCGCGGTCGTCGCGTGAAGCTGAAATATGCCCACGCCGGTGGCTATAACCCGCCAATCGTGGTGATTCACGGCAACCAGGTGAAAGACCTGCCGGATTCCTACAAGCGCTACCTGATGAACTACTTCCGTAAATCGCTGGACGTGATGGGCACGCCTATTCGTATCCAGTTCAAGGAAGGGGAAAACCCGTTCGCCAACAAGCGCAACACCCTGACGCCGAACCAGATGCGTAAGCGTAAGCGTTTGATTAAGCACATTAAGAAAAGCAAATAATCATTGCCGATCTCACTAAGGCCCGCGTTTATCGCGGGCTTTTTTTTGCCCAGCCATACCGACGGTTTTCTCTGTGTGATGTCAATCACTATTCATTTTCAACCACGTTTAAATCTAAGAAAGTAGACAATCGTCGAATTTTCATCTTAAAGTCCAGGGGCTGGTACTAGACAAAACTAGCGACTGGTTATCAAATGGTTAACTAACTTTTCGCCGCATGTAAAAAATCGGTCAGATACGTAACTGGCCGGCGTACCTGCTGGTGTTTACAAGCACGACACATACCTTTCGGGAGAATTATGCAATCCTCTGTTAATCAAAAAGAGAGCCGAACGTTCTTCGGCCATCCGTATCCGCTCGGTTCGCTGTTCTTTACCGAGATGTGGGAGCGTTTCTCGTTCTACGGCATTCGCCCGCTGCTGATCCTGTTTATGGCCGCCACCGTCTATGACGGCGGCATGGGGCTGGCGCGCGAAAACGCCTCGGCGATTGTCGGTATCTTTGCCGGCACCATGTACCTGGCCGCGCTGCCGGGCGGCTGGCTGGCGGATAACTGGCTCGGCCAGCAGAGAGCCGTCTGGTACGGCTCGATTCTGATCGCGCTCGGCCACCTGTCGATTGCGCTGTCGGCCATCATGGGCAATAACCTGTTCTTTATCGGCCTGATGTTCATCGTGCTCGGCTCTGGCCTGTTCAAAACCTGTATCTCGGTGATGGTCGGCACCCTGTATAAAAAAGGCGACGCGCGTCGTGACGGCGGCTTCTCGCTGTTCTACATGGGCATCAATATGGGCTCGTTCATCGCCCCGCTGATCTCCGGCTGGCTGATTAAAACCCACGGCTGGCACTGGGGCTTTGGTATTGGCGGCATCGGGATGCTGGTGGCGCTGATTATCTTCCGCGTGTTTGCGGTTCCGGCGATGAAGCGCTACGACAGCGAAGTCGGCCTGGACTCCACCTGGAACAGCCCGGTGGTGAAGCGCAACGGCGTGGGCGTCTGGCTGCTGGCGCTGGCGGCAGGCGTGGCAACGCTCGTGACGCTGATCGCGCAGGGCGTGATTGTCATTAACCCGGTCGCGGTAGCCAGCGTGCTGGTCTACGTAATTGCGGCGTCCGTTGCCCTCTACTTTATCTACCTGTTCATTTTCGCGGGCCTGAACCGAAAAGAGCGCGCCAGGCTGCTGGTCTGCTTTATTCTGCTGGTCTCCGCCGCGTTCTTCTGGTCCGCGTTTGAGCAGAAGCCAACCTCGTTCAACCTGTTTGCCAACGACTACACTAACCGCATGATGGGTGATTTTGAAATTCCGGCGGTGTGGTTCCAGTCGATCAACGCCCTGTTCATTATCCTTCTGGCCCCGGTGTTCAGCTGGGCATGGCCGAAGCTGGCGAGCATGAACATTCGCCCGAGCAGCATCACCAAGTTTGTTATCGGCATTCTGTGTGCGGCAGGGGGCTTTGGCCTGATGATGCTGGCAGCACAGAACGTGCTGAGCAACGGCGGGGCGGGCGTGTCGCCGTTCTGGCTGGTGGGCAGTATCTTAATGCTGACGCTCGGCGAGCTGTGCCTGAGCCCTATCGGTCTGGCGACCATGACCCTGCTGGCGCCGGAGAGAATGCGCGGCCAGATGATGGGGCTGTGGTTCTGCGCCAGCGCGCTGGGTAACCTGGCGGCGGGCCTGATTGGCGGTCACGTGAAGGCCGACCAGCTGGATATGCTGCCGGATCTCTTCGCGCGCTGCTCCATCGCGCTGCTGATTTGTGCCGCAGTGCTGATCGTCCTCATCGTTCCGGTGCGCCGCATGCTGGAAAATGTGCAGACTAAACCGGCAGCTAGCGCCTCATAAACCTCGGTGTGCCGGGGCAGGCGTTTCGCCCCGGCACGGTATTTTCTGAGGTGAAACTATGCAGTTAGGATTTGTTGGTCTTGGTGCGGTAGTGGAAACAGCGTATCTGCCCGCACTACGTAACCTGTTCGATGGCGCTGTTCGTTGTTTCGGCTTTGATGTTCTCCCCGCGAAGCACCCTGAAGGCGTTACGCGCTGCGCCTCGCTTGCGGCGCTTTTAGCCACCCCGCTGGATACCCTTTTTATTACCACCGCATCGCTGCACCACCTTGAGGTGCTTGAGCAGGCGATTGCCTCGCCGATCCCGCGGATTGTGATTGAAAAACCGATTGTCGCCACGCTTCCTCAAATCGAAAAACTCAACGCGCTGCTGGCAACGCCCGGTGTGGCGTCCCGCGTGCTGGCGCTCGACCACTGGATGGCGCGCATTGAAACGGTGACGCGGTCGCTGGTCGGCCATGTTACTGATATCGCCAGAATCGAAGGCTTTTTGCAGGAGCCGAGCGGGTATAACGCCGCAGGGGAACCGATTGCGCTCAATTTCGCAACCGGAGAACCGGATACCAGAACGCTTCGCCACCCGGACGGTGTGATTCTGGATATCGGTACGCACGTGCTGGCGATGCTGCGTGAAACGGTGCGCTATCTGGGCGGTCAGGACGAGATGACGCTGCAGGTGGTGGCGGCCAAAGACCGCCTGGGCCGCAATATTGCAAAAGGTGACCTGACCACCGCAGAAGGCGAGGCGCACCTGCAGGGAAGCATCAGCGGCGTGCCGGTGGACATCTGGCTTAACAAATACGCGGGGCCCGCGGGCGGGCAAAAGGGGCTGCGGCTCTGGTTACGCGACGGGCGAATTATCAACTACGACCGACGCGGCGCGGAAGATGTGCTGGAGCTAATTAAAGGTAAGGATATTCAGCGCTGGCATATCCCCGGCACGATCTACGAACGCTGTCTTGCAGGACACATTCTTGGCGCAAACAGTCTGTTTGAGCGCGATCCCCAGGAGGTGAGCCGCACAACGCGCCGCAGAATTGAAGAGGTGGCGCTGCTGCTGACCTTGCAGCAACAGTTGCGTGGCCCGCACTGAAGACGTGGTAAAATTATCGCAGACCTGAACGCCCTGAAGGAGACACCATGACCATTACCTGCCCGGATTGCCAGGCACAGCTTGAACCCCTGAACGGGGTAGCGCACTGCGAAAACTGTAATAAAGATATCGCGCTCGAAGCCCGCTGCCCGGAGTGCCATCAGCCACTCCAGGTACTAAAAGCCTGCGGGGCGGTGGACTATTTCTGCCAGAACGGCCACGGCTTAATTTCTAAAAAGCGCGTGGAGTTTGTCCCGGCCGAAGGTTAATCGCACACGCAGTCTTCGCCTTTCTTCCACAGCTCGACCAGCGACTCGGGCGCTTCCTGCTCAGGTACCAGCACGATGATATCGGCGTAGTGCGCCTGATTTTGCCCGGTCCAGATAATCTGGATGCGGAAATAGCGCTGGTCCCCGCTGCCGGGTGACGACGACTGACCCGGCGGCTGACCGCGTGGAAAGGCCTGCTCCAGGATGCTCACCAGGCGCTGGCGCTGGGCCTCATTAAGCGAGGAGAGCGCGATGGTACGCTGGCCGCTCAGCTTAGGGATAAAAGCGACGCCGCCTTCCCGGGCCAGCTCAACCACGGCGTCATCCGTCAGTTCCGGAACCTGCATTTACAGCACTCCCACCTGTTCCCAGGCGTGTTTTATCGCCGCCCCAACGTCGCTGCCGGAGCGTTTCTCTCCGTGGGCTATCGTCAGTTTTGCGAAGGCATCAAAATCCGCATCCTGCGCCAGATTACGATCGCAAACCGTGTCGTACCAGGCATAACCGGCTTTTTCCCAGGCGTAACCGCCGATCGCCGTCGCGGCCAGATAAAACGCCCGGTTGGGGATGCCGGAGTTAAGGTGCACGCCGCCGTTATCCTCGCGCGTTTTGATGAAATCTTTCATGTGCGCGGGCTGCGGGTCTTTTCCGAGCAGAGGATCGTCGTAGGCGGTGCCGGGTTCAGACATGGAGCGCAGCCCCTTGCCGTTAATACCCGCGGCCAGCAGCCCTTCACCAATCAGCCAGTCTGCTTTATCTGCGGTTTGCTTCAGATGGTACTGTTTCACCAGCGAGCCAAACACGTCTGAAAGGGACTCATTCAGCGCGCCCGACTGCTCAAAATAGATAAGCCCGGCTTCGGTCTCGGTTACGCCGTGGCTCAGCTCGTGCGCCACCACGTCGATGGCAATCGTGAAGCGGTTAAAGATCTCCCCGTCGCCGTCGCCAAACACCATCTGCTGACCGTTCCAGAAGGCGTTCTGATATTCCCGGCCGTAGTGAACGGTGCCGGTCAAAATAAGCCCCTTATTATCGAGCGAATCACGCTGATATTCTTTCCAGAAGAAATCATGGGTGATGCCTAAATAGCTATAGGCTTCATCCACCGCCACATCGCCGTTGGAGGGCTGCCCCTCATAACGCACCTGGGTACCCGGCAGCTCCTGGGTCTGTTTCGCGTCGTAGATATCGCGCTCAAGCTGACCGGCCTTATTCACGTGCGGCGCGGCGGGTTTGCCCGGCATATGCGCCATCAGCGTCTGGACGTGGGTTAAGGTCTGACGGGCATAGCGCTGCTGCGGCTCGGAACCGCTTTCGATAATACGACGAAGAATATAAGGGGGAATAACGCTACGAAGATGGGACATGCTGCTCTCCTTATTAAAAAAGGGAATAGCAGCAGTATAGTAAGTAACCGGCGAAGAATTATCCGGTTTTGCGCTGACGCGTCTTTTTCACCGGTTTAATTGATTTCACTTCGCTTTCTACCCAGCCGTCAGACAGGCGGGTGGTAAGAACGTCACCGGTATTCACCTGTTTTGCTTGCTTCAGCACTTTGCCGTCCGCTGCCGTCGTCACGCTATAGCCGCGCGCCAGCGTGGAGAGGGGGCTCACGGCTTCCAGATGGGTCACCGCGTTGCCAAAACGTTCGCGGGTGGTGCTCAGCCGCGCCCGGAGAGTCTCCGCCAGGCGATACTCCAGCTGCTGAATGCGCGTTTGCGCACGATAGATTTTCGGCTGCGGGTTCTGCTGGTTCAGGCGCTGGGTCACGCGCTGCTGGCGCGACACCGCGCGCTTAAGCTGATTATCCAGCGCAAAGTTCATGCGCTGACGCAGGCGCTCCAGCACGGTCTGCTGACGCGCCAGACGCAGCTGCGGGTGCTGCTGCTGAAGACGGTGATGAAGCTGGGTAAAGCGGCGGGTACGATTCGCGAGGAAGTAATCCATCGCCATCTCAAGACGCTGCTGGCCGTTCTGAAGCTGACGCAGCAGCTCCAGCTGGTTACGGCTCACCACTTCCGCCGCGGCGGACGGCGTAGGCGCACGCAGATCCGCAACAAAATCGGCTATCGTTACGTCCGTTTCATGCCCGACGGCGCTCACCACGGGGATGGCGCTTGCAAAGATTGCCCGCGCCACGCGCTCGTCGTTAAAGCTCCACAGGTCTTCCAGCGATCCGCCGCCGCGCCCGACGATTAATACGTCGCACTCCTGACGCGCGTTCGCCAGTTCAATGGCGCGAACAATCTGGCCTGGCGCATCGTCGCCCTGAACGGCGGTCGGATAGATAATGACGGGCAGGGAAGGGTCGCGACGCTTCAGGACGTGCAAAATGTCGTGCAGAGCGGCACCGGTTTTCGAGGTGATGACCCCAACGCAGTGGGCAGGTGAGGGCAGCGGTTTTTTGAACTGCTGGTCGAACAATCCCTCGGCAGAGAGCTTTGCTTTTAGCTGTTCATACTTCTGCTGCAGCAGGCCTTCGCCCGCGGGCTGCATGCTATCGACGATAATTTGGTAATCGCCGCGCGGCTCATACAGGGTGATATTGGCGCGAACCAGAACCTGCTGACCGTGCTGCGGACGGAACGTCACGCGGCGGTTGCTGTTGCGGAACATCGCACAGCGCACCTGAGCGGTATCGTCTTTTAAGGTAAAGTACCAGTGTCCGGAGGACGGTTGCGTGAAGTTAGAAATCTCACCGCTGATCCAGACCTGCCCCATTTCCTGCTCAAGCAGCAAACGCACCGTCTGATTAAGGCGGCTGACAGTATAAATTGAGGGGGATTGAGAGGATAACATGTGAGCGGGATCAAATTCTAAATCAGCAAGTTATTCAGTCGATAGTAACCTGCTGAGAGGCATTCGCAAGCATTTTTTCAAAAAAGTGTAGATGCAATCGGTTACGCTCTGTATAATGCCACGGCAATATTTAACCACCCAGGTCAGAGATATTGCCCATGCTACGTATCGCTAAAGAAGCACTGACGTTTGACGACGTCCTCCTCGTTCCCGCTCATTCCACCGTTCTGCCGAATACTGCCGACCTCAGCACGCAGTTGACGAAAACCATTCGTCTGAACATTCCTATGCTCTCCGCGGCAATGGACACCGTGACTGAAGCGCGCCTGGCTATCGCCCTGGCACAGGAAGGCGGCATTGGCTTTATCCACAAAAACATGTCTATCGAGCGTCAGGCGGAAGAAGTTCGCCGCGTGAAGAAGCATGAGTCCGGCATCGTGTCCGACCCACAGACCGTTCTGCCAACCACCACCCTGCACGAAGTGAAAGCCCTGACCGAACGTAACGGCTTTGCCGGCTACCCGGTAGTGACCGAAGACAATGAACTGGTCGGCATCATCACCGGTCGTGACGTGCGCTTCGTGACTGACCTGAACCAGCCTGTCAGCGTCTACATGACGCCAAAAGAGCGTCTGGTGACCGTCCGCGAAGGCGAAACCCGCGACGTGGTGCTGGCGAAAATGCACGAAAAACGCGTTGAGAAAGCGCTGGTTGTGGATGCGAACTTCCACCTGCGCGGCATGATCACCGTTAAAGATTTCCAGAAAGCAGAACGTAAACCGAACGCCTGTAAAGACGAGCATGGCCGTCTGCGCGTTGGCGCTGCGGTTGGCGCAGGTGCAGGTAACGAAGAGCGCGTTGACGCGCTGGTTGCTGCGGGCGTTGACGTGCTGCTGATTGACTCCTCTCACGGCCACTCCGAAGGCGTGCTGCAGCGTATTCGCGACACCCGTGCAAAATATCCTGACCTGCAGATCATCGGCGGCAACGTAGCAACAGGCGCAGGCGCTCGCGCGCTGGCTGACGCCGGCTGCAGCGCGGTGAAAGTGGGTATCGGCCCTGGCTCTATCTGTACCACCCGTATCGTGACCGGCGTGGGCGTTCCGCAGATCACCGCGGTTTCTGACGCGGTTGAAGCGCTGGAAGGTACCGGTATTCCGGTTATCGCTGACGGCGGTATCCGCTTCTCTGGCGACATCGCTAAAGCCATCGCCGCGGGCGCAGCTGCCGTAATGGTAGGCTCCATGCTGGCCGGTACCGAAGAATCCCCGGGCGAAATCGAACTCTACCAGGGCCGTTCTTACAAATCTTACCGCGGTATGGGCTCCCTGGGCGCGATGTCCAAAGGTTCCTCTGACCGTTACTTCCAGACCGATAACGCCGCTGACAAACTGGTACCGGAAGGTATCGAAGGCCGCGTTGCCTATAAAGGCCGTCTGAAAGAGATCATTCACCAGCAGATGGGCGGCCTGCGCTCCTGTATGGGCCTGACCGGCTGTGGTACCATTGACCTGCTGCGTACCAAAGCGGAATTCGTACGCATCAGCGGTGCGGGTATCCAGGAGAGCCACGTTCACGACGTGACGATCACCAAAGAGTCCCCGAACTATCGTCTGGGCTCCTGATTTTTCTTCGCCCGACCTCGTGTCGGGCGATTTATTTAATCTGTTTCACTTGCCTCGGAATTAGCGTCAATGACGGAAAACATTCATAAACATCGCATTCTCATCCTGGACTTTGGTTCTCAGTACACTCAGCTGGTGGCGCGTCGCGTACGTGAACTGGGCGTTTACTGTGAACTGTGGGCGTGGGATGTCACGGAAGCACAGATTCGCGAATTCAATCCAAGCGGCATCATCCTGTCCGGCGGCCCGGAAAGCACCACCGAAGAGAACAGCCCGCGCGCGCCGCAGTACGTGTTCGAAGCGGGCGTGCCGGTATTCGGCGTTTGCTACGGTATGCAGACCATGGCAATGCAGCTGGGCGGCCACGTTGAAGGCTCTAACGAGCGCGAGTTTGGCTATGCGCAGGTAGAAGTCGTCACCGACAGCGCGCTGGTGCGCGGTATCGAAGACTCCCTGACCGCAGACGGCAAACCGCTGCTGGACGTGTGGATGAGCCACGGCGACAAAGTCACCGCCATCCCGTCTGACTTCGTGACCGTTGCCAGCACCGAAAGCTGCCCGTTTGCGATCATGGCGAACGAAGAAAAACGCTTCTACGGCGTGCAGTTCCACCCGGAAGTGACCCACACCCGTCAGGGTATGCGCATGCTGGAGCGCTTCGTGCGCGACATCTGCCATTGTGAAGCCCTGTGGACCCCTGCAAAAATCATCGACGACGCCGTTGAGCGTATCCGCCAGCAGGTTGGCGATGACAAAGTGATCCTCGGCCTCTCCGGCGGCGTGGACTCCTCCGTGACCGCGATGCTGCTGCACCGCGCCATCGGCAAAAACCTCACCTGCGTCTTCGTGGACAACGGCCTGCTGCGTCTGAACGAAGCGAAACAGGTCATGGACATGTTCGGCGACCACTTCGGTCTGAACATCGTTCACGTGGAAGGCGAGCAGCGCTTCCTGGACGCGCTGAAAGGCGAGAACGATCCGGAAGCCAAGCGTAAGATCATCGGCCGCGTGTTCGTGGAAGTGTTCGACGAAGAAGCGCTGAAGCTGGAAGACGTGAAGTGGCTGGCGCAGGGCACCATCTACCCTGACGTGATCGAGTCTGCGGCCTCCGCAACCGGTAAAGCGCACGTCATCAAATCTCACCACAACGTGGGCGGCCTGCCGAAAGAGATGAAGATGGGCCTGGTTGAACCGCTGCGCGAGCTGTTCAAAGACGAAGTGCGTAAGATCGGTCTGGAACTGGGTCTGCCGTACGACATGCTCTACCGTCACCCGTTCCCTGGCCCGGGTCTGGGCGTGCGCGTGCTGGGCGAAGTGAAGAAAGAGTACTGCGACCTGCTGCGCCGCGCGGACGCTATCTTCATCGAAGAGCTGCACAAAGCTGACCTGTACAACAAGGTGAGCCAGGCGTTCACCGTGTTCCTGCCGGTTCGCTCCGTCGGCGTGATGGGCGATGGCCGCAAGTACGACTGGGTTGTTTCCCTGCGTGCGGTGGAAACCATCGACTTCATGACGGCGCACTGGGCGCACCTGCCGTATGACTTCTTAGGCCGCGTGTCTAACCGCATCATCAACGAAGTGAACGGTATTTCCCGCGTGGTGTATGACATCAGCGGTAAGCCACCGGCTACGATTGAGTGGGAGTAACCCCGCGTCTGGCATAAACCGACAGCGAGTTGCAAGAAACACCCGGAAGCCCGCGAAATTGCGGGCTTTTTTTGTGCACAGAAAACCCCCAGCTAGGCTGGGGGTTCCGTCAAGCTTTCAGCTTTGAGCCAGTTATCAAAACCCCTTTTGATTTGTTAAAACACCTTGCGGTCTGGCAACTGCAAAAGTTCAACAAGAAATCAAAAGGGGGTCCCAATGGGGGACGAAAAGAGCTTAGCGCACACCCGATGGAACTGTAAATATCACATAGTTTTTGCGCCGAAATACCGAAGGCAAGTGTTCTACGGTGAGAGACGTAGAGCGATAGGCAGCATTTTAAGGAAACTGTGTGAGTGGAAAAATGTGAACATTCTGGAAGCAGAATGCTGTGCAGATCATATCCATATGCTTCTTGAGATCCCTCCGAAGATGAGTGTCTCGGGGTTTATGGGTTATCTGAAGGGGAAAAGCAGCCTGATGCTTTATGAGCAGTTTGCGATTTGAAATTCAAATACAGGAACAGGGAATTCTGGTGCAGAGGGTACTACGTCGATACGGTGGGTAAGAACACGGCGAAGATACAGGAATACATAAAGCACCAGCTTGAAGAGGATAAAATGGGAGAGCAGTTATCGATCCCTTATCCGGGAAGCCCGTTTACGGGCCGTAAGTAGCGAAGTCTGATGCAAATGTCAGATCGCATGCGCCTGTTAGGGCGCGGCAGGTAAGAGAGCCTTATAGGCGCATCAGAAAAACCTCCGGCTATGCCGGAGGATATTTATTGTTTTTGTGTCTGGCACTTCCTGACAGCTGTTAGCAACGGTACGTACGTTTTATTCACTGGTATATTGATGGTACTCTCTGGTTTCGAATTTAGGTTTGGAAAAGTATCACGTAATGAATAGCAGATGATTTATGGTATTTTTATTACTGAACTAAAAAATAATAAAGTTATTTTATTTTTAGATTTTACAACATCGCACTTATTAAAAAAGGAGAGCAATATCTATGTATGACTCATACAAGTAATTACTACCTTAAGTAATTGAAAAAAATAAATTTTAGCAGGATGAGGTCTTTACATGGTGATGACTAGGGTTGGACAGGTATAATCTTGCTATAATTATTCATTAAACGGAATACAAAATAGCTAGGGCTATGTCGTTAAAGGGCGCACGCTAGAGAGTTCTCATCGCAAGTCTATCGTTGGCTGTTGAGTACGGATGAAAAATTAAGAATGTAATTGATAGTATGCGCACTGCAAGCATTGACGCCAAGCGAAATTGCGTAGATGTATCGTTATAAAGAAAGGATATGGGTGGCGTATGAATTGCCATCCATACCATAAACTCACAAAAACTTCCGCACTTGGACTGTTTTGTGACTAATTAAATTCAATATAGGCCTGAGTCATCCAATTATGCTATTTCCTCAAAATTGTGCTGCAACTAATTTTTCACATCATTTGTATATTGACTACTATGTTAGTAAACTGACTGTTTTAACCCTCAAACTCTCAGCTAAATCAAGTCTGCTGTTGTGCTTTATAGATATACTAAAATACTATCGTGACTTTAAGTCAAACTCACCATATAAAGACTTAGAAAAACCATCAATTCCGGGGTAAAGAGTTTCACTTGAAATATTCATCAGTTTTAGCTCTTTTCGTATTTCATTATGCAATAATTTTGGGATCTTAATTTTTAATAATGCACATTCGTACCGCAAAATCTCAAGTTCTTCAATATAACTATCGATAACTCTGCTTTTGGGTAATTCTTTTTGGTAACGATTTACGGTTAGTGATAAGTTATACTCGAACGATTGCCTCCCTTCAAAAGGCACCGCAAACAATCCTTGTTGTCTGGATAATCTTTCATGCATGTTAAAAGGCTCAACTAGAATTACTAAGGGGTTTGATGTCTGTTCTTTAAGTGCATCATTGCAATACTCCCGAGTTCCAAATTTATTCTCATTATCTAATCCTCTCCATTTTTCTGTCTCTAGTCCTTTCTGTCTAACCAATTCTCTATTGAGACAGTAAATGGAAGACTCTTTTATTGCTTGATCGATTGAGAAAAATAGTGAAACGTAATAGGAATACGAAAAGTCTAACAATCTCGTAGGGCCTCCATGATGTTGAATTAGAGATAACCACTCCAGAATGTTTTCTTTTTCTGGATATTTATCTAAATAATGAATAGCTCGTCGTTGAAATTTATCTATAATATTTTTTTCCACTAATGGTATGTTCCTTGTATTGGTGGAGTTAATTTTAGCTCCCCTTTCAAGAGTGGTTTGTAGGAGCCAGTCACTATCCGCTTGTCCTCTAAAAACCCAACCCTCGATAAGCTTCAATAATTCTCTACAATCCTTCCAGGACTCAACGGTGTACTCGCAGAATATATTTTCACTATGTTGAATCATTTTATCTTTTTCCTTTGTTAATTAATGATATTAAAATATAGGGGTAGGCTCACGACAAGATAAGCAATACCCCCATTATTTCAAAGCACCCTTTTAGCCCATAACACAGAAACAATCCTCAAAAAAATCCAGCTTAGAAGCATGTCTTCGACGCATTGCTAAGTATAAATTTCCATAATGCCTTTTAATTCTTTTAAAGAATATGGAGGGATCCGGGTATGAGCTATTCGATGACACGTTGGACATAGCGAAACAAGGTCATCTAATTTTGTTTTTCTTTTCCCTAAATTAATTGGGTTCAAATGGTGGCAATCAATAACATATTTATTATTCACTAGGTATTGTTTTTTACATGACTGACAAGTGTAATTATCCTTTTTCTTTCGAGCATTAGCTAAATCTCTATCTCTAGCACTCATCATTTGGCTATAGTCTTTTCTATATCCTTCTTCGGCTTCAATTGAGTCAGGGTCTAGATATTTAGGTTTCTCCTGTCCTTTGTTTTCTAAATATATTCGTTCGAAGCCACCATTGTTTTTTCCTACAAAAGAAGTCCAGTTTGTATTAGTTTTTAGAGCTAGCTTAATATTTTTTATAAAAATTCGATAGCGTGGGTATTTTTTTTCCTTCCGCTCGGTAAATTCCTCAGCCTTTTTTCCAATAAATTCGCCAATATATACATTGTTAACAGAACTTGTTTGGTGAAAAACAATCACATAATCATCGACTCTATCTTTTGATACAACCCAACAACCTGTAGATGATATTCCCTTGCGATCGATGAAAAAGTTGTGCCCCTTTGTTTTCACTGCTATAGCTGTAAATCCTTTAGGTAAAATATCTAAGTATGAATCCATTAAAACTCCAAAAGAATTATTTTTTCTGCATTTTTCATTTTGATTGAGAATCGAGTGGGAATAATCCCCTCTCAATTAACGCTGAAACCCTCTTCTCCCCGAAGGGGGGCTACTTCCCGCTATTGCCCCGACGATACGCCAGCGCCACCACCAGCGACTGCACCAGGCACAGCGTTGCCGACTGAGACCGGAACGCATCCACCTGCGCCTCTTTCACCACAAAGCAGAGATCGCTGAACGTCGCCAGCGGGCTGATCTGGCTGTCCGTAATCACAATCTGCCGCGCGCCGACGCTGGCGGCGGTTTCGCTGACCATCACCGTCTCTTCCGCGTACGGCGAGAAGCTGATCGACACCACAATGTCGCGCGCCTTAATGCGGCTGATCTGCTCGCGCAGCATCCCGCCCATGCCGTCGAGCAGGATAGGGCGACACTCGAGGTGGCTCAGGGCGTAGGTAAGATAGGCCGCGACGCTAAAGGAGCGGCGCAGTCCGGCGATGTAGATGGTGTCGGCGTCGGCCAGCAGCTGTACGGCGCGCTCCAGCATTTCCGGCTCGGCGCGGGCGGCCAGCTGCTGCAGCGACTGCGCGTTAGAGCGGGCGAACTCCTGCAGAATATCGAGCGGCGTTTCCGGCACGGCCTCGCTCTCCATTTCGCGGAACAGCCGCGCGCGGTCGCTGTAGCTGGCGGTCTCCTCCACCAGGTTCATGCGAAACAGCTGTTTCATTTCGTTGAAGCCGGTGAAGTCAAACGCGTTGGCAAAGCGGATCAGCGTCGACGGCGGCACGTCGGCGCGCTCGGCAATGACGGCAACCGTATCAAAGGCCACGCTGTTGGTGTTATCCAGCACGTAGCGGGAGACCTGCTGCAGCCTCTTGCTCAGGCTATCGTAGCGATCGCGGATTTGCTGCTGCAGTTCGTTCAGGCTGGTTGCTGTCGTCATCTTATCCCCCAAATACAGTCTTATGATTCTAAACGCAAAACCGCGTCTTTTAAATGTCGGCCATCCATCTGGCAGCAAAAATGAAACAGAAGCTTCAGCCATTTCCTCGCCCGAAATCCCTTAATAGCGCACGCGGCGTCAGTGTTGCTGGCTATTAACATAAAAATCCATCCTTGATCACAATAATCATTATTTATTTTATTTCAACTTAAAATGGAATGTTTGTTTCATATATAGTGTCCAGTACACAGCGTTCAGGTAACAGTCACGTATCAACAGCGAGAGGTTAAGGATGGAGACGGTAGCGAATTTTATTCACGGCGAATGTGTCACCGGTTCAGGCCAGCGCGTTCAGGCGATCTTCAACCCGGCCACCGGCGAGCAGATCCGCCAGGTGGTGATGAGTACGGCGCGGGAAACCGAACAGGCGATTGCCGCCGCGCAGCAGGCGTTTCCGGCGTGGGCGCGCCAGGCTCCGCTTAAGCGCGCGCGCGTGATGTTCCGCTTCAAGGCGCTGCTGGAAGAGAACATGACGCGCCTGGCCCGCATCATCAGCGAGGAGCACGGCAAGGTCTTCTCCGACGCGGTGGGCGAACTGACCCGCGGCCTGGAAGTGGTGGAATTTGCCTGCGGCATCCCGCATCTGCAAAAGGGCGAACACTCTGCGAACGTTGGCACGGGCGTGGACAGCCACTCGCTGATGCAGCCGCTCGGCGTCTGCGCTGGGATCACTCCGTTTAACTTCCCGGCGATGGTGCCGATGTGGATGTTCCCGATTGCG
This sequence comes from Enterobacter sp. 168J2, assembly GCF_034107265.1. Classification (NCBI taxonomy): domain Bacteria; kingdom Pseudomonadati; phylum Pseudomonadota; class Gammaproteobacteria; order Enterobacterales; family Enterobacteriaceae; genus Enterobacter; species Enterobacter sp. 168J2. The sequence goes on from NZ_JAWNEB010000009.1 coordinate 91,425, forward strand.
CTGGCGACCGGCAATACCTTCGTGCTGAAACCCTCTGAAAAAGATCCCTCTCTTGCGCTCGCGCTGGCGCAGCTGCTGAAAGAGGCCGGCCTGCCGGACGGCGTGTTCAACGTGGTGCAGGGGGATAAAGAGTCCGTTGACGTGCTCCTGACCGACCCGCGCGTGCAGGCGGTGAGCTTTGTTGGCTCCACGCCGATTGCCGAATACATCTACCAGACCGCGTCCGCCCACGGTAAGCGCTGTCAGGCGCTGGGCGGCGCGAAAAACCACTGCATTCTGATGCCGGACGCCGATATGGAGATGGCGGCCAACGCCATCATGGGCGCGGCCTATGGCGCGGCGGGCGAGCGCTGCATGGCGCTCTCGGTGGTGCTGGCGGTGGGGGATAAAACCGCCGACGACCTCTGCTCCCGGCTGGAAAAACAGATTGCCGCGCTGCGCGTCGGGCCGGGCCTGGACCAGTCGCCGGAAAACGAAATGGGGCCGCTTATCTCTTCCGCGCACCGCAGCAAGGTGCTGGGCTACATCGACAGCGGGGAAGCGCAGGGGGCGAATCTGCGCGTGGACGGGCGCGGCTTCAGCGTGAAGGACCACGAGCAGGGCTACTTCGTCGGGCCGACTCTGTTCGATAACGTCACCCCGGAGATGACCATCTATAAAGAAGAGATTTTCGGCCCGGTGCTTTCTGTGGTGCGCGTAGCAGATTACGCCAGCGCGGTGGACCTGATTAACCGCCATGAATATGGTAATGGCTCGGCGATCTTCACCCGCGACGGCGGCTGCGCGCGCCGCTTCTGCGAAGAGGTGCAGTCGGGCATGGTGGGGATCAACGTGCCGATCCCGGTGCCGATGGCGTTCCACAGCTTCGGCGGCTGGAAGCGATCCATCTTTGGCGCGCTCAACGTGCACGGCAACGACGGCGTGCGTTTCTACACCCGAATGAAAACCATCACCGCGCGCTGGCCGGAAATGCAGCAGGAGACAGGCGCTGCGTTCTCCATGCCGACGCTGGGCTGACAGGAGGCGTTATGCAAACCGAACGTATGACCATGGCCCAGGCGCTGGTCCGGTTCCTGAATCAACAGTACGTCAGCGTGGACGGCAACGAAACGCCCTTCGTGGAGGGCGTGGCGACCATCTTTGGGCACGGCAACGTGCTGGGTATCGGCCAGGCGCTGGAGCAGGATCCCGGTCATCTGAAAATCATGCAGGGGTGCAACGAGCAGGGCATCGCCCACATGGCTACGGGATTTGCCAAACAGCACCGTCGCCAGCGCATTTTTGCCGTCACCTCCTCGGTCGGGCCGGGCGCCGCCAATATGGTAACGGCGGCGGCCACCGCCACGGCGAACCGCATCCCGCTTTTGCTGCTGCCGGGCGATATCTACGCCAGCCGACAGCCGGACCCGGTGCTGCAGCAGATCGAGCAGTATCACAATCTCAGCATCAGCACCAACGACTGCTTCCGTCCGGTTTCCCGCTACTGGGACCGCATCAACCGCCCCGAGCAGCTGATGAGCGCCATGCTAAGCGCGATGCGAACGCTCACTGACCCCGCAGATACCGGGGCGGTGACCATCTGCCTGCCGCAGGACGTGCAGGGGGAAGCGTGGGATTACCCGCTGAGCTTCTTCGCGCGTCGCGTGCACCACATCGAGCGCCGTCCGCCCGATCCGCAGCGTCTGGCGCAGGCGCGGGCGCTGATCGCCCGCAAGCGTCGTCCGCTGGTGGTGTGCGGCGGCGGCGTGCGCTACTCCGGCGCGCATGAGGCGTTTCTCGAATTCGTCGAGACGCTGCGGCTGCCGTTTGCCGAAACCCAGGCCGGAAAGGGGGCGCTGGTAAGTGATCACCCACTTAACCTGGGTGGCGTAGGGGTGACGGGCGGAATGGCCGCCAACCAGCTTGCGCCACAGGCTGACTTAGTGATTGGCGTCGGCACGCGCCTGACCGACTTTACCACCGGCTCCAAGGCGCTCTTTTCCCACCCGGACGTCGAATTCCTGCTGCTGAACGTGGCCGAGTTTGACGCCCTGAAGCTGGACGCGACCGCGCTGGTAGCCGATGCCCTAGCCGGGCTCCAGGCCTTAACCCACGCGCTCGGTGATTACCGCAGCGGCTGGGGAGAGGCGATCGCCCAGGCGAAATCCGCGTGGCGCGACGAGTGCCGCCGCCTGTGGGATCGCCAGTGGCATCCGGACGACGCGCCTGAGGTGGCGGGACACCTGGACGCGCAGCTGGCTGAATACGGCGAGACGCTCAACACCCGCCTGACCCAGACGCGGGTGCTGGGGCTGATCAACCAGCATATTGAAGATAACGCCATCGTGGTGGGCGCGGCCGGTTCGCTGCCGGGCGATTTACAGCGCCTCTGGCAGGTCAAAACGCCGGACAGCTATCACCTGGAGTACGGCTACTCCTGCATGGGCTACGAGATTGCGGCGGCGATTGGCGCGAAGCTCGCCCGACCCGCGCTGCCGGTATACGCCATGGTGGGGGATGGCTCCTACATGATGCTGCACTCCGAGCTGCAAACCGCCGTGCAGGAGGGCATTAAGGTCACCGTTCTGCTGTTTGATAACGCCAGCTTCGGCTGCATTAATAACCTGCAGATGGGGCACGGGATGGGCAGCTTCGGCACGGAAAACCGCCATCGCAGCCCGGAAACCGGGCGGCTCGACGGGCCGCTGGTGAAGGTCGATTTTGCGCAAAACGCGGAAAGCTACGGCTGCCGCGCGTGGCGGGTGCACGATGAGCAAAGCCTGCTGGCGGCGCTTGAGGCGTCCCGCGCCCATCCGGGCCCGACGCTGCTGGACATCAAGGTGCTGCCGAAGACCATGACCCACGACTATGCCTCGTGGTGGCGAACCGGTGACGCGCAGGTGGCAGAGTCTTCTGCCGTGCGTAAGGCCGCAGCGCAGACGCAGGCGCAGGTGAAAAAAGCCCGTCAGTATTGAGTTTTTCCGCTTTAACGAAATTTTCATTTCATTTCCCCTCACCCTAACCCTCTCCCCAAAGGGGAGAGGGGATGGTTCGGTGCGGCCTTTTCTCCCTCGCCCCTTTGGGGAGAGGGCCGGGGTGAGGGGTTGGTAGCACGTCTTCGCATGTTGTGAGATTGATAACAAAAATTATCTCATTCATCTCAAAAGTGTTAACCCACACTCAAAAACATAATTTTCACTATTTATAAAAATGAAATAAATGTTTTATTTATAGGGTCGTTAGTTCACAGCATTCACCAACACCGGGAGCCGTTATGTTTAACATTGCTTTACTGGGCGCTGGCCGAATTGGCCAGGTACATGCAGCTAACATCGCCAGCCACGGCGCGACCACGCTCTGGTCCGTGGTTGACCCGAATCAAGAATTTGCCACCCGCCTCGCCACCCAATATCAGGCCCGCCAGCAGAGCCTCATTGATGCGATGACCGACCCTAACGTTCATGCCGTGCTGATCGCCTCCGCCACCGACACCCACGCGGACCTGATTGAAATGGCCGCCCGCCACGGCAAGGCCATCTTCTGCGAAAAGCCGGTCCACCTTGATCTCGCCCGCGTGCGCGACTGCCTGAAGGTGGTTAAAGAGTACGACGTGCCGCTGTTCATCGGCTTTAACCGCCGCTTTGACCCGCAGTTCCGCCGCGTGAAAACCGACGCCCAGGCCGGGCGCATCGGCAAGCCGGAATCGCTGCTGATTATCTCCCGCGACCCGTCTCCGCCGCCCGCCGAGTACGTGCGCGTCTCCGGCGGCATGTTCCGCGATATGACCATTCACGACTTCGACATGGCGCGCTTCATCATGGGCGAAGAGCCGGTGTCGGTGTATGCCCAGGGCAGCAACCTGGTGGATCCGGCGATTGGCGAGGCGGGGGATATCGATACCGCGTTTATCGTTCTGAAATATGCCTCCGGCGCGATGGCGACCATCGTCAACAGCCGCCGCTCATCTTACGGCTACGACCAGCGTCTGGAGCTGCACGGCTCCGAAGGGCTGCTGTGCGCGGGCAACATTCTTGAAAACCAGGTGCAGCACTACGGCAAACAGGGCTGCACCAGCGCGCTGCCGGAACACTTCTTCCTGCAGCGCTACAAATCCGCTTACGCCGCGGAATGGGAACACTTTGTTGCGGTCCTGCGCGGCGAAGCGGTGCCTGACTGCAGCGGCGATGATGGTGAACGTGCGCTGTACCTTGCGGATAAAGCGCTGGAGTCGCTGCGTAGCCAGCGCGAGATCGTCCTCTAAACACCACAACCCTACACAGAGAGACATAATAATGAAAAAACTGATCTTAGCCGCCCTCATCGCCATGAGGTCCGGGGCCGCCCTCGCCGAAAACGAGCAGATTGTTTTCAGTACGCCAAACCTGGCGATGCCGTTTGAGGTTCACATGCAGCGCACGGCGGTGAAAGCCGCGAAAGAGATGGGCGTGAAGCTTCAGGTGCTGGACGGGCAGGGCAGTTCGCCGAAGCAGGTGGCTGACCTGGAAAACGCCATCACCCGCGGGGCGCAGGGCTTTATCGTCTCCCCGAACGACGTGAACGCGGTCTCCAGCGCGGTGGATGAAATTCAGGATGCGAAGCTGCCGGTGGTCACCCTTGACCGCTCCGTCGACAGCCAGAAGAAAGTGCCGCACTTTGGCGCCAACAACTATAAAGGCGGCCAGGCGATTGGCGACTTCGTCAAAACCAAATTCCCCGACGGTGCGGAGATCATTCTGCTCACCGGCCAGCCGGGCTCCTCCTCCAATATTGAACGCACCAAAGGGATCCGCGACAGCCTGAAGGCGGGCGGGGATAAGTACAAGATCGTCGCCGATCAGACCGGCAACTGGATGCGTTCCGAAGGGATGCGCATCGTTGAAAGCGTGCTGCCTTCGCTGCCGAAACGCCCGCAGGTGATCCTCTCCGCCAACGACGATATGGCGCTGGGAGCGATTGAAGCCCTGCAGAGCCAGGGCGTGAAGCCGGGTGAAATACTCGTGACCGGCTTTGATGCGGTGCCGGAAGCGCTGGCCCGCGTGCGCGACGGCTGGCTGGCGGTAACGGCGGATCAGCGTCCGGGCTTTGCGGTGCAGACGGCGATGAGCCAGCTGGTGGCCAACGTGCGCGAGAAGAAAGCCATCACCGGGGCCGACTATCCGCCAACGCTTATCACCAAAGAGAACCTGCAGCAGGCTGAGCGTATCGGTGAGGCCGGTAACTGATATGTCCCGAGCCGCCTCCGGCGGCTCAACATGAGGAGGAGCAGACCGATGTCGCAACCCTTACTGAAAGTGACCGACCTGGCAAAAAGCTTTTCCGGCGTCTGGGCGCTGAGCAGCGCCCAGCTGACCGTCGGCGCGGGGGAGATCCACGCCCTGCTGGGGGAAAACGGAGCGGGAAAATCCACGCTGCTGAAGGCGCTCGCGGGCGCGCAGCCGCAAACGCGCGGGGATATCTGGTTCAACGGCGAAACGCTGCCGATGGACGACTCCCCGGTGGAACGGCAGAACAAGGGCATTATCACCATCTATCAGGAGTTCAACCTGCTGCCCAACATGACCGTCGCGGAAAACATGTTTCTCGGGCGCGAGCCGCGTAAACGTAACCTGATCGTCGACGAAAAGGCGGTAAACCAGGAGGCGCAGGTCATTCTCGATTACCTGCAGCTGAACGTTGCGCCGACCACGCCGGTCGCCCGTCTGAGCGTCGCCCAGCAGCAGATGGTGGAAATCGCCCGGGCGCTGACCCTCAACGCCAGGCTAATCATCATGGACGAACCTTCCGCCGCGCTGAGCGACAGCGAGGTGGAAAGCCTGCACCGCGTGGTGCGCGAGCTTAAAAACCGCGGCGTGAGCATTATTTACGTTACCCACCGCCTGCACGAGGTTTTCCAGCTCTGCGATCGCTTCACCGTGTTCCAGGACGGCCGCTTTACCGGCACCGGCGCGGTGGCGGAGACCAACGTAGAGCAGCTGATCCGCCTGATGGTCGGGCGCGACGTGGCCTTTAACCGCCGCCCCGCCAGCGAAACCCATCATGAAGACAAACCCGTCCGCCTGTCGGTGAAAGGGCTGAGCCGCGAAAAGCCGCCGCTGGATCCGCACGGCATCGCCCTGCACGACATCAGCTTCCACGTCCACGCCGGGGAGGTCTTAGGCATTGCCGGGCTGGTGGGCGCGGGACGCACCGAGGTGGCCCGCTGCCTGTTTGGCGCAGACGCGTTTACCTCCGGCAGCTTTGAGCTGGACGGCGTGCCGTACCAGCCGCGCGACCCGCTGTATGCCCTCGACCAGGGCGTGGCGCTGGTGCCGGAAGATCGCAAAAAAGAGGGGGCGGTGTTGGGGCTGTCGATTCGCGACAACCTGTCGCTCTCGTGCCTCTCCTCGCTGCTGCAGTGGCGCTGGTTTGTGAATACCCGCAAAGAGGACGACCTGATTGAGTCCTACCGGCAGGCGCTGCAGATCAAAATGGTCAACAGCGCGCAGGAGGTGCGCAAGCTCTCCGGCGGTAACCAGCAAAAGGTGATCCTCGCGCGCTGCATGGCGCTCAACCCGCGGGTGCTGATCGTCGATGAGCCGACGCGCGGTATCGACGTGGGGACCAAATCGGAAGTGCACCAGGTGCTGTTTGACATGGCGAAAAAGGGCGTGGCGGTGATCGTGATCTCCTCCGATCTGCCTGAAGTGATGGCGGTGTCTGACCGGATCATCACCCTCAGCGAAGGCCGGGTCACCGGCGAGATCCACGGTGACGACGCTAACGAAGAACGGCTGATGACGATGATGGCCATCAACCACAACGCCCTGAACGCGGCATAACGGAGTTTCTCATGACGCAGATGATTTCTAAAACGCAGGCCCCGGTCAAACGCGCCGGACGCATCGATCCCATCGCCTTCTTCGAGCGCTTCGGGGTGCTGATTTTCATGATCCTGCTGCTGATCTTCTTCCAGTCGCAGAACAGCAATTTTTTCTCTGAGCGCAATATTTTCAACATCCTGACCGAGGTATCCATCTACGGGATCATGGCCGTGGGGATGACCTTCGTCATTCTCACCGCCGGGATCGACCTCTCCGTAGGCTCCATTCTGGCGGTGTGCGCTATGACCGCGGCGTACGTGATCAAAGGCGACAACTTTACCACCGTCGACCCGAACGCCTGGGGCGGCATGAGCTGGCTGATCGGGCTGGGGATTTGTCTGGCCATGGGCACGGCGATTGGCTTCCTGCACGGCCTGGGCGTCACCCGCCTGCGCCTGCCGCCGTTCATCGTCACCCTCGGGGGGATGACCATCTGGCGCGGCCTGACGCTGGTGATTAACGACGGCGCGCCGATCGCCGGTTTTGATCCCGGCTACCGCTGGTGGGGGCGCGGCGAGCTGCTCGGCATATCTATTCCTATCTGGATCTTCGCCATCGTCGCCGTCGGCGGCTATCTGGCGCTGCATAAAACCCGCTGGGGTCGCTTCGTCTACGCCATCGGCGGCAACCCGGAGGCGGCGCGCCTGGCGGGGGTTAACGTGAAGCGCGTGCTGGTCAGCGTCTACGTGCTGATCGGCTGTCTGGCGGGGCTGGCGGGCTTCATTCTGAGCGCGCGTCTGGGGAGCGCCGAGGCGGTCGCCGGGATCTCCTTTGAGCTGCGCGTTATCGCCTCGGTGGTGATCGGCGGTACCTCGTTGATGGGCGGCTACGGGCGCATCGGCGGCACCATTATCGGCTCCATCATCATGGGCATTTTGATTAACGGCCTGGTGCTGATGAACGTCTCGGCCTACTACCAGCAGATTATCACCGGGTTAATTATCGTTCTGGCGGTGGCATTCGATACCTATGCCAAGAGCCGTCGCGGCGCACTGTGAGGATAGCGATGAAAGAGGTTCGTATTGGATTGATTGGCACCGGGTATATCGGCAAGGCGCACGCTATCGCCTATGCCCAGGCCCCGACGGTGTTCAACCTGCGCGGCAGGCTGGTGCGGGAGATGGTGGCGGAAGTCACGCCGGAGCTGGCGGCAGAGCGCGCGCGGGCGTTTGGTTTTAACCGTTCAACGGGAGACTGGCGGGCGCTGGTGGCCGACCCGGCCATTGACGTGGTGGATATTTGCTCGCCCAACCACCTGCATAAGGAGATGGCGCTGGAGGCGATCCGCCACGGCAAGCACGTCTACTCGGAGAAGCCGCTGGCGCTCAACGCCCACGACGCGCGCGAGATGGTCGACGCCGCGAAGCGGGCCGGGGTGAAAACGCTGGTGGGGTTCAACTACATGAAGAACCCGACGGCGCAGCTGGCGAAGGAGATTATCGCCCGCGGCGAGATTGGCGAGGTGATCCACTTCTACGGCACCCACAACGAAGACTATATGGCCGACCCGCTGTCGCCCATTCACTGGCACTGCTTTAAAGAGACTGCCGGGCTGGGGGCGCTGGGCGACCTGGCGGCGCATATCGTCAATATGGCCCAGTACCTGGTGGGGGATATCGAGCAGGTCTGCGGCGACCTGAAGATTGTGGTCCCGGCGCGCCCGGCAAAGGCCGGATCGTCAGAGATGATTGCGGTGGAAAACGAGGATCAGGCCCACGCGATGGTGCGTTTTGCCGGTGGGGCGCAGGGGGTGATTGAAACCTCCCGCGTCGCCTGCGGCCGCAAGATGGGGCTGTCGTACGTTATCACCGGAACGAAGGGCGCCATCAGCTTCACCCAGGAGCGCATGGCGGAGCTGAAGCTCTATCTGCATGACGATCCGGTGAACCGTCAGGGGTTCCGCACGCTGTTGGTCGGCCCGGCGCACCCGGACTACGCCGCGTTCTGCATGGGCGCGGGACACGGGATTGGCTTTAACGATCAAAAAACGGTGGAGGTGCGCGACCTGGTGGACGGGATTGCCGCCGACGCGCCGATGTGGCCGGACTTCGAAGAGGGCTGGAAGGTGTCGCGTGTGCTGGACGCGATTGCACTCTCGCACCGGGAAGGCCGCTGGCTGAACGTGAACGACATTGTCTGATGAGGTATCAACGTGGAAAAGCAGTTTGATGTGATATGCATGGGCCGCGTGGCGGTAGACCTCTACAGTCAGCAGATTGGTGCCCGTCTGGAAGATGCGTCGAGCTTCGCCAAATATCTCGGCGGGTCATCGGGCAACGTGGCGTACGGCACCGCGCGTCAGGGCCTGCGCTCGTCGATGCTGGCGCGCGTTGGCGATGAACATATGGGCCGCTTCCTGCGCGAAGAGCTCAGCCAGGTAGGCTGCGATACCAGCCATCTTATTACCGATAAAGAGCGCCTCACGGCGCTGGTGCTACTCGGCATTAAAGACCGGGACACCTTTCCTCTGATTTTTTATCGCGATAACTGCGCGGATATGGCGATTACCGCCAGCGATGTGGACGAAAGCTACATTGCCTCCGCACGTTGTCTTGCCATCACCGGGACCCACCTTTCTCATCCGCAGACCCGCGAGGCGGTGCTGACGGCGCTGGGCTATGCCCGCCGTCACGGCGTGCGCACGGTGCTGGACATCGACTACCGTCCGGTGCTGTGGGGGCTCACTTCCTTAGGCGACGGCGAAACGCGATTTATCGCCGCCGACCAGGTCACCCGCGAGCTGCAGGAAGTGCTGCACCTCTTCGACGTCATTGTCGGCACCGAAGAGGAGTTCCACATTGCGGGCGGCAGCACGGATACCCTGCAGGCGCTGGGGCAGGTGCGCGCCGTCAGTGAAGCAGCGCTGGTCTGCAAGCGCGGCGCGCTCGGCTGCTCGGTCTATACCGACGCCATTCCGCCCCGGCTGGACGACGGCCTGACGGTCACCGGCGTGCGCGTGGAGGTGCTGAACGTCCTCGGCGCGGGGGACGCGTTTATGTCCGGCCTGCTGCGCGGCTACCTGAACGACGAGGGCTGGGAGCAGGCGTGCCGCTACGCCAACGCCTGCGGCGCGCTGGTGGTTTCGCGCCACGGCTGCGCCCCGGCGATGCCGAGCAAAATCGAGCTGGATGACTATCTCTCCCGCGCTGCGGTTGTGCCGCGCCCGGATCTTGACCCGCGTCTTAACCATCTGCACCGGGTCACCACCCGCCGCCGCGAGTGGCCGGAGCTGTGCGTGATGGCCTTCGACCACCGCAGCCAGCTGGAGGATATGGCGATGCAGTGCGGCGCGTCGCTTAAGCGCATTCCGGCGCTGAAGCAGCTGATCCTGCAGGCCAGCCGCGAGGCGGCGAGCCGCGCCGGGCTGGAGGGTAAAGCCGGTCTGCTGTGCGACGGCACCTTTGGTCAGGACGCGCTGAACGCGATCACCGGGGAAGGGTGGTGGATTGGTCGCCCCATTGAGCTGCCGGGCTCCCGGCCGCTGGAGATGGAGCACGGCAACATCGGCACCCAGCTTATCAGCTGGCCGCAGGAGCACGTGGTGAAGTGCCTGGTCTTTTTCCACCCGGAAGACGCCCACGGCCTGCGCCTGGAGCAGGAGCAGAAAATCGCCGAGGTGTACCACGCCTGCTGCCGGTCCGGGCACGAGCTGCTGCTGGAGGTGATCCTGCCCGCCAGCATGCCGCGCAGCGACGAGCTCTACCTGCGCGCCATCTCCCGCTTCTACAACCTCGGCATTTACCCGGACTGGTGGAAGCTGCCGCCGCTTTCCGCCGACGGCTGGACGGCGCTTGGCGAAATTATCGAACGCCGGGACCCGCACTGCCGCGGGGTGGTGATTCTCGGTCTGGACGCTCCGGCGGAACAGCTGCGCGCTGGCTTCAAGGCCGCAGCGGGGCAGCCGCTGGTTAAAGGCTTCGCCGTGGGGCGCACGCTGTTTGGCGACGCCTCCCGCGCGTGGCTGAAGCACGATATTGACGATGCGCAGCTGGTGGCGCGCATCCGGGACAACTACCTGCAGCTTATCGCCTGGTGGCGCGAGCGCGGACACGCATAATGGAGATGACAATGAGTGTACAACTGGGCATTAACCCGCTGACGTGGACGAACGACGATCTGCCTTCCCTCGGCGCGGAGACGTCGCTTGAGACCTGCCTGAGCGAAGGAAAAGAGGCCGGTTTTGCCGGCTTCGAGCTGGGCAATAAGTTCCCTCGCGAAGCGCGCCTGCTTGGCCCGATTTTGCAGCGCCACGACCTGCAGCTGGTCTCCGGCTGGTACTCCGGCCGCCTGCTGGAGCGCAGCGTGGAGGAGGAGATCGCCGCCGTGCAGCCGCACCTGACGCTGCTGCGCGAGCTGGGGGCGAAGGTGCTGGTCTTTGCGGAAGTGAGCGGCTGCATTCACGGCGAGCAGCAGACCCCGGTGCATCTGCGTCCGCGCTTCCCGCAGGAACGCTGGAAGGAGTACGGAGAGAAGCTCACCGAATTTGCCCGCTATACGCAGCAACAGGGCGTGCAGATTGCCTACCATCACCATATGGGCACGGTGATTGAGTCCGCCGACGACGTGGACAACCTGATGACCCACACCGGGGAGGCGGTCGGACTGCTGCTGGACACCGGCCATCTGACCTTTGCCGGGGCCGATCCGCTGGCGGTGGCGCAGCGCTGGGCGTCGCGCATCAACCACGTTCACTGCAAAGACGTGCGCGCCGACGTGCTGGCGGACGTAAAGAACCGCAAAACCAGCTTCCTCGATGCAGTGCTGAGCGGCGTGTTTACCGTGCCGGGCGACGGCTGCGTGGATTACCCGCCGATTATGCGGCTGCTGAAGGTGCAGGACTATCGCGGCTGGCTGGTGGTGGAGGCCGAGCAGGATCCGGCCATTGCCCATCCGCTGACCTACGCCCGTCTGGGGTATAACAACCTGAGCCGCCTGGCGCGCGACGCCGGACTTATTTGAGGAGGTGACATGTCACGTCTGTTATCACGCTGGCAGCAGCCGAACGCGGAGGGGCGCACCCAGTCCGTCACGCCGGAACGCGCAGGGTGGGGGTACGTCGGGTTTGAGGCGTATGAGCTGCAGGAGGGGCAGACGCTGACGCTGCCCGCCGTCAGGGAAGAGCGCTGCCTGGTGCTGGTCGCCGGACGCGCCTCCATCAGTACCCCTTCCGCGCAGTTTAACGACATCGGCGAGCGGATGAGCCCCTTTGAACGCATCAAGCCGTGGGCGGTGTACGTCACCCCGCAGGAGACGGTGCAGGTGAAGGCGCTGACGGCGCTGGAGCTGGCGGTCTGCGCCGCGCCGGGCAAGGGCACGTATCCGACGCGGCTGATTGCCCCGCAGGACATCGACGCTGAAGCGCGCGGCAAGGGCCACAACCAGCGCTACGTGCACAACATTCTGCCGGAAGACAGGCCCGCCGACAGCCTGCTGGTGGTGGAGGTGTGGACCAACGAGGGCTGCACCAGCTCGTACCCGAGCCACAAGCACGATACGGATAACCCGCCGCAGGAGACCTATCTGGAGGAGACCTACTATCATCGCCTCAACCCGGAGCAGGGGTTCTGCATGCAGCGCGTCTACACCGACGACAGAACGCTGGACGAGTGTATGGCGGTCTACAACCGTGACGTGGTGATGGTGCCGAAGGGGTATCACCCGGTGGCGACGATGGCCGGGTATGACAGCTACTACCTCAACGTGATGGCGGGGCCGGTGCGTAAATGGATGTTCACCTGGGAAGAGGACCACGCGTGGATTAATCGGGATTATCCCGCAGATGGCGGTGGCTGAGGCTGTTTTTTGCCGGGTGGCGCTGCGCTTACCCGGCCTCTAATTCGCAAAATTTTACTTTGCTTCAACCGCCTGCTCAATCGTCCGGGCGATGGCCTCCGGCTGGCTTACCATCGACACGTGGCTCGCCGCCACCTCGGTGGTTTTCGCGTGGATCGCCTTCGCCATCGCACGTTCCAGATCGGGGTTGATCATCCGGTCATTCTTGCTGACCACAAACCAGCTCGGTTTATCATGCCACGCCGCGTGGATCACCTTTTCACCAAACGCATCGGCCTTAATCGGCCCCTGCGTGGCCGCAATAGCGTTTTGTTCCCCCGGCTTCACGTCCGGCGCGAAGTCCTTCCTGACGGCTTCCGTCGGCAGGTATAAATAGCCCTCCGCCGTTTTGGCGATGCCCGCGCTGCCCGGCGGCGGCGGGTAGCTTCCCGCCAGATCCGCCGTCGACTGGCCGGAATCCGGCGCGAATGCCGCCACATACACCAGCGATTTTACCCGCGCATCGTTGCCCGCCTCGCTAATGACGGTGCCGCCCCAGGAGTGGCCCACCAGCACCACGTCGCCGTGCGCCCGGGAGATGGCCCGTTTCGTGGCGGCAACATCATCCTTAAGCGAGGTGAGCGGGAGCTGGACGGCAATCACCTCGTCGTGCTGCTTTTGCAGCAGGGCGATCACCTTATTCCAGCTGCTGCCGTCGGCAAACGCGCCGTGCACCAGCACGACGCTGGTGTTATTTTCCGCGAAGGCGCTGGCGGAAAGCGCCAGCAGGCCCGCCGTCAGTACAGACAATGCTTTCATGTTCAGACTCCTTAAAAATGGTGGACCGCCGCGTGGGGCGGGACGGTGAATTCAATGGTTTTGTGGTCGAGCGGCTTGTGCGTCGGGTCGGCCAGGATGATCGTTACCTTGTGCTTGCCGGCGGGCAGCCCCACCAGGATCACCGGCTCGCTGCTGGCGTCAGCCCAGTGCCACGGCGCACCGTCCACCACCACGTGAATGTGTCCGATACGCGGGGTCACCTTGAGCGCCTCGGGGCCGAAGACCGGCTCGATGCGCAGGTTTTCGGCCCGGTACTGAATAAACACCGCGCCTTTGCTCAGCGGGCCCGGGAGCGGGGGATCGACGATCAGCCTGGCGGGCGGCTGCGGGTGTTCCAGCGGCGCAACGGCGGCAGGGCCGTTAACGTCGGCGGCGCTGAGGCCGCTCAGGGGGGCAGCGCAGACGGAAGTCGTCAGGGCGAGTATGGAAAGCAACAGATGCTGGCGAATCATTTCGGTATCTCCTCGTGGGTAATGTCACGAGAGACAGCAGACCATTTTTATGTATCGCGCCTGTTTGCTTATGCGGGGTTTTTGTATCGACGCGTAAGCCTGATGGGGCAGATACAGTGTGATACATTCTGCCCGGGCACAGCAGGCTGTTTGCTGGCATGGTATCTCCAGGCGCACCCATCGGGTGCACAAACTGACCGGAGAAAATATGATGAATAGTCAAAAAGTCGCTTTGATTTTCGGCGGCGCACGTGGAATTGGCGCGGCTATAGCGGTGCGGCTGGCGAAGGAAGGGTATCGCGTTGCCGTGACGTGGGTATCACGCCCGGACCGGGCTAATGCGCTTGTCTCATCCATTGCTGATGCGGGCGGGCAGGCGCTGGCGATTAATGCGGATAGCGCGGACGCTGCCGCTATTCAGGCTGCGGTTGATGCCACGATTAAACATTACGGCAGGCTGGATGTCGCCGTCGTGAACGCAGGCGTACTGCGGCTGGGAAGGCTTGAGGAATATTCGCTGGAAGATCTGGATGCCACGCTGTCGGTGAACGTGCGCGGCGTTTTTCTCTCCATTCAGGCGGCAGTAAAAGGGATGGCGGAAGGGGGCAGAGTGATCACCATTGGCAGCAACACCGCAGTGCGGACCGGGCATGCGGGAAGCAGCGTTTACGCAATGAGTAAAGCCGCGGTGGCTGCGATGGTGCAGAACCTGGCGCTGGATCTGGCGCCTAAGCGGATCACCATTAACAACATCCAGCCCGGCCCCATTGCCACGGATATGACGGCCGGAATGGCGGAGCAGATCGTGGCGCATATCCCTTTGCAGCGCATCGGGCAGCCGGACGAGATCGCATCGCTTGCCGCATGGCTTGCTGGCGAGGAGTCCGGATATATGACGGGCGCGAGCCTGACTATTGACGGTGGCTTTGTGCTCTAGTCGCTCAGGGCAGGGACGCCCTGCTGCGGTTGCGATCTCAACATACTCACCGCCAGCCCCGCGATAATCAGCGTCAGGCTCACCGAAAACCACAGCGTGCCCGTAATACCCAGTGTTTTATTCAGCCACGCAAAGGCAAACGGGGAAGCCGCGGCCATCATCTGGCCCGGGATGAGAAGCATGCCTGTCCGGCTGGCGTAACGCTCCGCGCTGAACAGCTCCAGCGGCAGGGTCGCTTTGACAATGGTTACCAGCCCGTTAATTGCGCCATAGCCCAGCACAAATCCGGCGGCACACCAGGCAAACAGGGGGCTGCTCAGACCGATGAGAAAACAAAGCGGCATGGCAAGGGCAGTAAAAAGCGTGAGTTTTAACGGGGTTAAGCGTGCACCCCCCAGCACCTCCATAAAGCGCGCGCCCGTCTGGCCGATCCCCCACAGCATGCCGACCGCGACCGGCAGGCCGAAACTGGCGATAAACTCGGGGAGGTGGGTAGAGGTCCCGTTTGAGACGAAGGTAATGAGCGCAATAAAGGTCGCATACAGCCAGCCGTTACGCCTGTCTCGTGGCGAGACCGGCGCGCTTGCTTTTGGCTTCACCATAAAGCGCTGACGCGGAAAGTGGCGAAGCAGCAGGGCGCTCAGTAATCCGAAGAGGGCGTAGATTTTCAGCGCGTCCTGCCATGCCATCACCTTGAGTAAAGCGTCACCCAGCGGCCAGAAGACGGCAGACGCCAGCCCGCCCATCAGCGTAATACGTGAGATCGTCCCGCGTGCCTGCTGGCCATAAAGATTGACCAGCGCGGCGAACAGCGCGTCATACAGCGACAGACGCATCCCGATGCCGCACAGTAGCCAGGCACCGTACCAGCCATACAGCGTCCGGGTATACGCCATACCGGCGCAGCTTGCGGCAATCAGCAGCGTTCCGCCCATCACCACTTTCTGTCCGCCAAAGCGTGCCAGCAGGCGGGCGACGAAAGGGGAGACCGCGGCCATCACCAGCATCGCCAGCGTCAGGCCGAGGTAAATCTGCGGCGCTGACCACCCCCGGTCGGCTGAAATCGCCCGCGCAAAGGTGCCGGGCAGGTAAAACGAGATCCCCCAGTTGATAAGCTGATTACATCCGGCAGTGAGGGCAAGGCGACGAGGCAGGGCAGGTGTTTCCATTGTTTTTCATTCCGTTATGCAGTTGTCCTGAGCATAGCGAGCGCGGTATTGTGCTGGCAGGCCTGCAACCTTATGCGCTGTATAAGAGAAACTTTGAATGACGACGCTTAACCTTGGCTATCTCGCGACGTTCCGTCTGGTGATCCAGCGCGGCAGCTTTTCCGCGGCGGCGGATCTGCTGGGCATTTCCCAGCCCGCGGTTAGCCTGCAAATACGCCAGCTGGAGCAGTTTCTGCAAACGCGGCTGGTGGAGCGTACCGGGCGGGGCATTAAGGCCACGGCGGCCGGAGAGTCACTGCTGGTGCACGGAGAGCGCATTCAGCAGGTCGTGGACGAAACCCTCCGGTCCGTGAGCGCGTTCAGCCACGATGTCAGCGGGACCATTACCCTTGGCACGGGGGCGACGGCCTGCATCCATCTTCTGCCGCCCCTGCTGGCGCAGCTGCGCCGCGACTATCCGCTCCTGCGGGTGGGCGTAACGACGGGCAACACCCTCGATATCGTCAGGGCTATCGAAGAGAACCGTCTCGATATGGGGCTGGTGACGCTGCCGGTCAGCGGCAGAGCGCTGGACGTTATGCCGGTGATGGACGAGGAGTTTGTTTTTATCGCCTCGCGGGAGCAGCAGGACGCTTTCAGGGAGTTAACCCCGGAGGCGCTTCATGCTCAGCCGCTGATCGCCTTTGAGTCTGGCAGCGGAACACGGGCGCTGATTGATGGCTGGTTTGCGGCCAATGGGTTAGCGATCGCGCCGGTGATGCAGCTTGGCAGCATTGAGGCGATCAAGCGTATGGTTCGCGTGGGGCTCGGCTACAGTATCGTTCCGCGAATGGCGGTTGAGCATGACGCTGACCGTGAAGGGCTCTGCGTCATGTCGCTCACGCCCATGCTGCAGCGGCAGCTGGCCATCGTGATGCGGCAGGACAAGATCCTCAGCAAAGGGATCGCGGGGATTATTCGGCTGGTGCAAAACCCTCCGCAGGGCTAGCGGTCAGCGGCGTCGACGTTAAGGCTGGACTGCTGTGACTGGACTTTGTCCTGGTGGTGATACCAGGCGCCGATGGAAGAGTAAACGAAGCGGCCAAAGAAAAACAGAAAGCTAATGAGCAGTATGATGCGGGTCATTCGGGTGTTAAAACGGTGTCGTTTGCGCATACGCGTGGCCTGACTCACTCTCTTTTTTCCTGGGCATGCCCTTCTGGGCGACGGGGATATTAAGGCACAGCGGAAAGAGAGGGTCAATTCCGTCATGTGTAAATAACCGTCAATGCTTACATTAATTATTGTTATTGAAATTAATAATTGCATTTACCATATTGATAATATGAAGAAAATTATTTCAAAAAAACGCTGTGCAAGGCTTATTTGCGTAAAATAGTTTGATTTATGTCAACGGATTCCCGGCCCTGATATTTAAAATCCCTCCTCCATACCGTTCGCCCCGCACGTCGCCGGGCGGCGCCAGGTCAGGTTGGATGCCTGTCTTATTTTCCCTCTGGAGAAAAAGGGGTTTAACCGGGCATCTATGAATATTTTCGCTTTTCTGAAAAAGAATAAACACCGCTGGTGGTCTTTGCCGCTTATTTTACCGGTGGTTTTACTTCCCGTACTGAGCGTGGCGAATACGTTCACCCAGCTGGGCGACGGGATAGCGGCACTCTATTATTTACCGCTCTCGTTTTTGCTTTCGCTGATGATGTTTTTTGGCCTGGAAGCCCTTCCCGGGATCGTATTGTCGCTGTTTATCCGCTATTACCCGTCGGTCGGGATGTTTGAAACCGTCGCCGGCGTGCTCCATTTTATTGTCCCTATAGTGCTTAGCTGGGGCGGCTACCGGGTGTTTGCGCCCAGACGCAATATGACGGCGTACGGCGACGTACGGCTGATGGCGCAGCGCATCTTCTGGCAGGCCTTCTGCCCCGCGACGCTGTTTCTGCTGCTGTTCCAGTTTGCGGTGTATCTGGGCGTGTATGAGAGTCGCCAGAGCCTGGCAGGGCTTAACCCCCTCAATATTCGCACGCTGATTAACTATCAGGCCCTGCTGGTCAGCGGACTGACGGGCGTGCCGTTAAGTTATCTGCTGATCCGCCTGATTCGTCATCCGCGCTATCTTAAAAGCCTCATCTCGCAGATCCGTACCCAGATAGACAAAAAGGTGACGCTCGCGGAGTTTCTGATTTGGGCCATTGCGCTTGCCGGGCTGCTTTCGCTTCTGCTGCTGCCGATGAATGAAAACAGTTCGATTTTCACCACTAACTACACACTGTCGCTGCTGATGCCGGTGATGCTCTGGGGGGCGATGCGCTTTGGCTATAAGCTGATTTCGCTTATCTGGATCCCGATACTGCTGGTGTCTATTCACTATTTTTACCGCTATATCCCCGTGAACCAGGGGTACGACATTCAGCTGGCGATCACCTCTTCCAGCTATCTGGTCTTCTCCTTTGTGGTGATTTACATGTCGATGCTGGCGACCCGGCAGCGGGCGGTGAACAAGCGCTCCCGCAGGCTGGCGCTGCTCGACCCGGTTCTGCATATGCCTAACCTGCGGGCGCTCTCGCGCGATCTGGCGAAAAACCCCTGGTCGGCGCTCTGTTTACTCCGCGTTCCGGAGCTGGAAATCCTGGGCCGTAACTATGGCGTGTTACTGCGCATTCAGTACAAGCAGCAGCTGGCGCAGTGGGTAAACGGTACGCTCCAGCCCAATGAGCAGGTCTATCACCTGACGGGCTGTGACATGGCGGTTCGCCTTAACGCCGAATCGCACCAGCAGCGGATTGAAACCCTGGACGAGCACATCAAGCAGTTCCGCTTTGTCTGGGACGGCATGCCGCTGCAGCCGCAGGTGGGCGTGAGCTACTGCTATGTGCGTTCGCCGGTTAACCACCTCTATCTGGTGCTGGGTGAGCTGGGAGTGGTGGCCGATCTGTCGCTCTCCTCTAACCACCCGGAAAATCTCCAGCAGCGCGGTGCCGTGCATCTGCAGCGCAGCCTGAAGGATAAAGTCGCGGTGATGAGTCGCCTGCAGCGTGCGCTGGATAACAACGCATTCACGCTGCTCGTTCAGCCCGTACGCGGCCTGCGCGGCGATAGCTATCACGAGGTTTTGCTGCGGATGACGGACGCAAACGGACTGTTGATCTCCCCTGAACAATTCCTGCCGATAGCCCAGGAGTTCGGCCTCTCTTCGCGGGTGGATTTGTGGGTGCTGGAGCATACGCTGCGCTTCCTCGCCGCGCATCGTGAACGACTGCCCGGCCAGCGCTTTGCCATTAATCTGGCTCCTTCAACGGTGTGTCGGGTGCAGTTCCCGCTTGAGGTGAGTCGCCTGCTGGCGAAATATGCCATTGAGCCGTGGCAGCTGATCTTTGAAGTGACGGAGTGCAGCACCTTCAGCAACGCGGAGCAGGGGCTTCACATCCTTAGCCAGCTGCAGAAAATGGGGGTACGCATTGCGATTGATGACTTCGGTACCGGCTATGCGAGCTATGCGCGGCTGAAAAGCGTGGACGCAGACATCCTCAAGATTGACGGCAGCTTTATTCGCAATATCGTCAGCAACAGCCTGGATTACCAGATTGTGGCCTCTATTTGCCATCTGGCGCGCATGAAGAAGATGCTGGTGGTGGCGGAATATGTCGAGACCGAAGAGATACGTAGCGCGGTGCACGCGCTAGGCATCGATTATGTGCAGGGCTATCTGATTGGCAGACCGGCAGCGCTTGAGTCACTGCTGGAAGCAGAGGCGTCCACGGCGGACGCCTGAGCCATTACGCGGCGACGTCGGCGCTCTCTTCCTCGATTTTGAGCAGCCAGCCGGTGACCGCTTCCCAGTACTGCTGCTCTTTTTCCAGGTCCAGCAGGACCAGCGCGTTCTGGCTGAACCAGTCGTGCGGGAAGCTCAGCGTCCAGTGGTGATCGTCGGTTTTCAGCTTCAGCGTCGGCGGTGTGGTGGTGGCCTGACGCTGATTATTCAGCAGCACGCCCAGGCGCAGCAGCTGAATAAGCGGCAGGAACTGCTTTTTCTTGAACAGCGTGAAGCGCGGCAGATCGTCGAGCTTGATGGCTTTGCGGTGATAGCGCACCAGCGTCGCCATCATGGTTTGCTGTTCCTGGTTGAAGCCAGGGAGATCGCTGTTTTGCAGAATATAGGCCGAATGGCGGTGCATCCCGCTGTGGTTGATGTTCAGCCCCACCTCGTGCAGCATCGCGGCCCACTTCAGCAGGGCGGCAAGCTGCGGGTGCGCCAGCTTGGGGTTCTGCTCCTGCCACTGCTCGTACATCTGCACCGTGGTTTCCAGCACGCGCTTCGCCTGCTCGCGGTCGATGTTGTACTGGTTGGCCAGGCTCTGCGCGGTGCGGCTGCGAATGTCCTGATGACGGAAGCGGCCTTCCATCTCGTACAGCACGCCCTCACGCAGCGCGCCGTCGGAGAGGCGCAGCTCTTTAATCGCCAGGGCGTCAAACACGCCGCAGAGAATAGCCAGGCCCGGCACGAAAACTGCCTTACGCTCGTCGGAAAGCCCCGGCAGGCTTAGGGCGTCAAAACTTTTATGCTTCAGCACCTCTTCGGTCAGCAACGTCAGGCGTTCAGGCGTGATAAAGCCGTCTTTTTCACCCATCGCCAGCAGCACTTCATGCGCCGCCTTGATGGTGCCCGACGCGCCCAGCGCCACGTTCCAGCCCTGAATGCGGTACTGCCAGGCCAGATTCTCCAGCTTCTGGATCGCAGCCATTTTTGCCCGCTGGAAGTTCTCACGGGTGATGGTACCGCCCGGGAAGTACATCTGCGCGAAGCTGACGCAGCCCATGCGACGGCTCTCCACCAGGCGCGGCTCAAAGTCTTCGCCGATCACCAGCTCCGTTGAGCCGCCGCCGATGTCGATCACCAGCTTGCGCCCTTTTTCCGGCTGGGTGTGCTCCACGCCCATGAATATCAGACGCGCCTCCTCGTTACCGGAGATGATCTCAATCGGGTAGGGGATCACTTTTTCGGCCCGCTTGAGGAACTCCGGCGCGTTCAGCGCCTGGCGCAGCGTGTGGGTGCCCACGATGCACACGCTGGAGGGCGAGAAGCCCTGCAGGCGTTCAGCAAACAGCGACAGGCAGTTGAGGCCGCGCTCCATCGCCTCTTCGCTGAGCATGCTGCGCTCATCAAGCCCATCCGCCAGGTGTACGCGCTGCTTCAGACGACCGATGATCTGCAGCGCGCCATCCACCTCACGGGCGATGACCATGTGAAAACTGTTAGAGCCAAGATCGACCGCGGCGTATTCCTGCGGGCGTGGGGTCTTATCATTTATCGGCATAGGTTAATCGGGTTGCTCGAGTGATTTGATATAGTCGTAAATCGCCAGCTGTGACCGCACTTTACGGCGGTTGCCGCGCGGTACGTAGCGGTTACTGAGTTCTTTGTCGATATAGCGCGCCTTCACCGTATCGCTGAACAGGATCTCGATAATGTCGAGGATACGCTGTTTCAGACGCGGATCCAGCAGCGGCGTCGCGACTTCAATTCGATAGTCAATATTGCGCGTCATCCAGTCTGCTGAAGAGAGATAGACCTGTTTATCACCCGCATTATCGAAAATATAGACCCGATCGTGCTCCAGGTAGCGGTCAACAATGCTGATAACGCGAATATTGTCGCTAATGCCTTCCAGTTCCGGGATAAGCGAACACATGCCGCGGATCAGCAGGTTAACCGGTACGCCGGAGCTGGACGCGGCATACAGCCTGTCCACCAGTCCTTTATCGACCAGGTTGTTAAGCTTCAGCGTGATGCCGGACGACAAGCCTTTCTGGGCATTGGCGATCTCTTTATCGATCATATCGTACAGCAGGCGGCGCGAGTTCTGCGGCGAGACCAGCAGATAGTCAAAGCTCACCGGGCGGTATGGGTTTTCGATAAAGTTAAAGACCCGGCGCACCTCGTTGGTGATGCGCGCGTCGGCGGTCAGCAGCGAATAGTCGGTGTAAATCCGCGCGGTTTTTTCGTTAAAGTTCCCGGTGCCGATGTGGGCGTAGCGCACCACGTCGTCGCCCTCTTTACGCGAGATCAGGAACAGCTTGGCGTGAATTTTCAGCCCCGGCGCGGAGAAGATCACGTGCACGCCCGCTTCCGTCAGGCGGCGCGCCCAGTGGATGTTCGCCTCTTCGTCGAAGCGCGCCTGCAGCTCAACCACCACGGTCACTTTTTTGCCGTTGTGCGCCGCGTGGATCATCGCGTCGATGATGCGGGAATCTTTTGCCACGCGGTAGATGTTGATTTTGATCGCCAGCACGTTCGGGTCGAACGACGCCTGACGCAGCAGCTCCAGCACGTGTTCAAACGTGTGGTACGGGTAGTAGAGCAGCACGTCGCGTTCGCGAATGGCGTCGAACCCGTTGCGGAACTTATCGAACCAGATATGACGCAGGCGCGGCAGCGGCTTGTTCACCAGATTGGCTTTGCCGACGTTCGGGAAGCCAATGAAGTCTTTAAAGTTGTGGTAACGGCCACCCGGCACGATGGAGTCATAGCGCGAAATGGTCAGCTTCTCGCGCAGCATCTCCACCATGGCGTCCGGCATATCGCGCTGATAGACAAAACGCACCGGTTCGGCCGTCAGGCGCTGTTTCAGGCTGGAGGACATCAGCTCCATCAGGCTGGCTTCCATCTCGTGCACCAGGTCATATTCGGCGTCACGGGTCATTTTCATCGAGTAGGCGTTTAACGCATCGTAATCGAAGAAGCCTTTGAAAATGTCGTCCAGACAGTAGCGGAGGATGTTATCCAGAAGGATCATCGGCTTGCGTCTGCGCGGGGTTTCCGGCGGCAGGTTCACAAAGCGCGGCACCTTGTCGGACGGGATCTCCAGCAGGGCGTAACGGATGGATTCACCGCGAATAATTTCCACCGCCAGGTAGGTGTAGTCATCCTTCAGGAACTGCACCAGATCGGTTTCGCGGTTGATGAGAATCGGGGTAATGTGCTGGCGCAGGTACTGTTTAAAGTAGTGGCGCAGCCAGTTTTGTTGGTTAACGGAAAGCTGACGTTCGTTAATCAGGAAGATTTGATTGCGCGCCATCTCCAGCAGCAGTTCGTTATAAAGGCCGTCAAATTCCTGATCGGCTTTCAACACGCGGGACTGGATTTTGCCCAGCAGATGCCGCGAGTGCGAGTTTAAGCCCTGTTCTTCGCTGATGATGATCCGTCTTTTCAGCTCGGCAAAGCGAACCTTGTAGAACTCATCCAGGTTGTTGGAATAAATGCCTAAAAAACGCATGCGTTCGATCAGCGGGTTACTTTTGTCTGCCGCTTCCTGGAGTACACGTTCGTTAAATGCTAACCAGCTTAGCTCTTTCTCGATATATAACTTTTCCTGACCCATTACAGCTCACACTCCAGTTCAATCACAGGACGTGGTAAATCCGTCTCGTCCTTATTATGGCGAGCATTTCCACGATATGTCCAACAGTGCCAGAAAAGTATGACAGTTATTTTTTTTGTTGGGGAATTTAGCGGGTTGGGGGAGGGAATATCGGGTAAGCGGAGCGCCACCCGACATAGCAAACTACTCTTCGGCCGCATAACCCTGCGGGGGTAACTTCACGCCGTCCAGCCAGGCCGCGCCGTCGCGCATCGCCAGACGCCCGTCGACAAACCAGCTTACCACCAGCGGGTAAATGGCGTGTTCCTGAGCCTGCACGCGTTCGGTCACGTCGTCTTCGTTGTCGCCGTCAAAGACCGGGACTTTCGCCTGCAGGATCACCGGGCCGCCGTCCAGCTCGTCGGTCACGAAATGGACGGAGGTGCCGTGTTCCTCGTCGCCGTTTTCCAGCACCTGTCGATGGGTGTGCAGGCCGGGATATTTTGGCAGCAGGGAAGGGTGAATATTCAGCAGACGACCGGCGTAATGTTCGACGAAGGCCGGGCTCAGAATACGCATATAGCCCGCCAGCACCACCACGTCCGGCGCGTAGGCGTCAATCTCCTGCACCAGCTCGCGGTCAAAGGCTTCACGTCCGGCGAACTGACTGGCTTCCAGCGCGTGCGCAGGAATGTTCGCTTCCCGCGCGCGCTCAAGGCCGAACGCGTCGGCCTTGTTGCTGAAAACTGCCCGAATGGTGCCATTGATTTTCTTCTGTTTGCAGGCGTCTATGATTGCCTGCAAATTGCTTCCGTTGCCGGAAATAAGCACCACGATGTTTTTCATTCAATGACCACACGCTGTTCGGAATCGGAGGCTTTAATCGTACCGATTTTCCACGCGTTTTCACCTTTTTCGGTCAGCAGCTTAACCGCTTTATCCGCTTCACTTGCGGGCAGGGCGATAACCATGCCCACGCCGCAGTTGAAGGTGCGGTACATTTCGTGAGAGCTCACGTTGCCTGCGGTCTGCAGCCAGTTGAAAACGGCTGGCCACTGCCATGAGGATTCGTCGATCACCGCCTGAGTGTTGTCCGGCAGCACGCGCGGAATGTTTTCCCAGAAGCCGCCGCCGGTCAGGTGGGCAATGGCGTGAACGTCAACGTTTTCGATCAGCTCCAGCAAGTTCTTCACGTAGATGCGGGTTGGGGCCAGCAGGTGGTCGGCCAGCGGTTTGCCGTCCAGCTCGGTGGTCAGCGGGTCGCAGCCGCTCACTTCGAGAATTTTACGCACCAGAGAGTAGCCGTTAGAGTGCGGGCCGCTGGAGGCCAGCGCGATCAGCACATCGCCATCGGCCACTTTGCTGCCGTCGATAATTTCTGATTTTTCTACTACGCCGACGCAGAAGCCCGCGACGTCATAATCTTCGCCGTGGTACATGCCCGGCATTTCAGCGGTTTCACCGCCCACCAGCGCACAGCCGGACTGCAGACAGCCTTCGGCGATACCGTTAATAACGCTGGCTGCGGTATCCACATCCAGTTTGCCGGTCGCGTAGTAATCGAGGAAGAACAGCGGCTCTGCGCCCTGAACCACCAGGTCGTTCACACACATCGCGACCAGATCGATACCGATCGTGTCGTGACGTTTTAAATCCATCGCCAGGCGCAGCTTGGTGCCTACACCGTCAGTACCCGAGACCAGAACAGGTTCACGATATTTTTGCGGCAGCGCGCACAGTGCGCCGAATCCACCCAGACCACCCATCACTTCCGGGCGGCGGGTTTTCTTCACCACACCTTTGATTCGGTCAACCAGCGCATTACCTGCGTCAATATCAACACCGGCATCTTTGTAGCTGAGAGAAGTTTTGTTGGTCACGGCTTAAATCCCCACGCGATTGCATAGCTAGTAAGAAAAATCGGCGCAATTCTAACAGTCCAGGCAAACGTTTGCGAGCCTATTCTGGACGTGGGGATCTTTTTTTCTGTATAGCCCGTAAATGCAGCCAAACTTGACTCCGTTCACGAAAATGAAACCGGTTTCGGCGATCTGCTTGCAACGAATATCCCCTTTGCACATCATCGAACTGAAACCGGTTTCTGTAATTGTTTTTGCAGAAAATAACGCAGAATGAGGGAAAGCGAATGTCAGGATTTAAAGCAGATTTTCTGTGGGGTGGGGCCGTTGCGGCGCACCAGCTTGAGGGCGGCTGGAAAGAGGGCGGCAAGGGCGTAAGCGTTGCCGACGTTATGACGGCGGGGGCGCACGGCGTGCCGCGTGAAATCACCAACGGCGTGCTGGAGGGGAAAAATTACCCTAACCATGAGGCCATCGACTTCTACCACCGCTATAAAGAAGACATCAAACTCTTTGCCGAGATGGGGTTCAAATGCTTCCGTACCTCCATCGCCTGGACGCGTATCTTCCCGAAAGGCGACGAGCTTGAGCCGAACGAGGCGGGCCTGAAATTCTATGACGATCTGTTCGACGAATGCCTGAAGTACGGCATCGAACCGGTTATTACGCTTTCCCACTTTGAGATGCCGTTCCACCTGGTGACGGAATACGGCGGCTGGCGCAACCGTAAGCTGATCGATTTCTTTGTCCGCTTTGCGAAGGTCGTTTTTGAGCGCTACCAGCACAAAGTGAAGTACTGGATGACCTTTAACGAGATCAATAACCAGGCCAACTTCCACGAAGACTTTGCGCCGTTTACCAACTCCGGGCTGAAGTACGCGCCGGGTGAAGACCGCGAGCCGGTGATGTTCCAGGCCGCGCACTACGAGCTGGTGGCCAGCGCCCTGGCGGTGAAGGCGGGGCGCGAGATTAACCCGTCGCTGCAGATCGGCTGCATGATTGCCATGTGTCCTATCTATCCGCTGACCTGCGCGCCGGACGACGTGATGATGGCGATGAACGCCATGCACCGCCGCTACTGGTTTACCGACGTTCACGTGCGCGGCAAGTATCCGCAGCATCTGCTCAACTACTTCGAACGTCGCGGCTTCGCGCTGGATATTACCGAAGAAGATAAAGCCGCGCTGAAGCAGGGCTGCGTGGATTACATCGGCTTCAGCTATTACATGTCCTTTACCACCAAAGCGACGGCGGACAACCCGCAGCTGGACTACGACGAGAGCAAGAGCCTGGTCTCCAACCCTTACGTGCAGAAATCCGACTGGGGCTGGCAGATTGATCCGGTCGGGCTGCGCTACTCCCTGAACTGGTTCTGGGATCACTACCAGCTGCCGCTGTTTATCGTTGAGAACGGCTTTGGCGCAATCGACGTGCAGGAGAGCGACGGCACGGTGAACGACCAGTACCGCATCGACTACCTTTCCGCGCACATCCGCGAGATGAAAAAAGCGGTGGTGGAAGACGGCGTGGATCTGATGGGCTACACCCCGTGGGGCTGTATCGACCTGGTGTCTGCCGGAACCGGCGAAATGAAAAAACGCTACGGCTTTATCTTTGTGGATAAAGACAACGAAGGAAACGGCACCCTGAACCGCAGCAAGAAGAAATCGTTCGACTGGTATAAGCAGGTGATTGCGAGCAACGGCGAGCAGCTATAATTGCTCGGTGGCACCCCGCACCCAAGCCGGAGGCTCGCCTCCGGTTTTTTTTGTCTCTAAATCACTTTGCTTGATATACGTCAAGCAAGTTGGGTATGGCGCAATCCGAAAAAAGCGGTATAATCCCGCGATTTTTTTGCGGATGCCACCTCAGAGGAGAAAGAGAATGAAGATTGTGGAAGTGAAACACCCACTCGTTAAACACAAGTTGGGCCTGATGCGTGAGCATGACATCAGCACGAAGCGTTTTCGCGAACTGGCTTCTGAAGTGGGCAGCCTGCTGACCTACGAAGCAACCTCTGATCTGGAAACAGAAAAAGTGACCATCGAAGGCTGGAACGGCCCGGTGCAGGTTGAGCAGATCAAAGGTAAGAAAATTACCGTGGTGCCTATCCTGCGTGCCGGCCTTGGCATGATGGAAGGCGTGCTGGAGCACGTACCGAGCGCGCGCATCAGCGTGGTCGGTATCTACCGTAACGAAGAGACGCTGGAGCCGGTACCTTACTTCCAGAAGCTGGTCTCTAACATCGACGAGCGTATGGCGCTGGTGGTTGACCCAATGCTGGCAACCGGCGGTTCAATGATCGCCACCATCGACCTGCTGAAAAAAGCGGGCTGCAGCAGCATTAAGGTGCTGGTTCTGGTGGCGGCACCGGAAGGGATCGCGGCGCTGGAAAAAGCGCACCCGGACGTTGAGCTGTACACCGCGTCTATCGACCAGGGGCTGAACGAGCACGGGTACATCATCCCGGGGCTCGGCGATGCCGGCGATAAGATCTTTGGTACGAAATAATCGAATAACGATAAATAAGCCGACTTTGATAGTCGGCTTTTTTTTGAATAAAACACCAACAACAATACTACACAGAGGAAAACACTATGACGCGCCGTGCTATCGGGGTGAGTGAAAGACCGCCGCTTTTACAGACTATCCCGCTTAGTTTGCAGCACCTGTTCGCCATGTTTGGCGCAACCGTGCTGGTGCCAATCCTGTTTCACATTAACCCGGCTACCGTGCTGCTGTTCAACGGCATCGGTACGCTGCTGTACCTCTTTATCTGTAAAGGCAAAATCCCGGCGTATCTCGGGTCGAGCTTTGCCTTTATCTCTCCGGTATTATTGCTGCTGCCGCTGGGTTATGAGGTCGCGCTGGGCGGCTTTATCATGTGCGGCGTGCTGTTCTGCATCGTTTCCTTCATCGTGAAGAAAGCGGGTACCGGCTGGCTGGACGTGATGTTCCCGCCTGCGGCGATGGGGGCCATCGTTGCCGTTATCGGTCTTGAACTGGCGGGCGTGGCGGCGAATATGGCCGGCCTGCTGCCTGCGGACGGCCAGTCACCGGATTCCAAAACCATCATTATCTCGCTGGTAACCCTGGGCGTGACGGTGTTTGGCTCCGTGCTGTTCCGCGGCTTTATGGCGATTATCCCGATCCTGATCGGCGTGCTGGCGGGCTATGCGCTCTCCTTCGTCATGGGCGTGGTGGATACCACTCCGATTGCTCAGGCACCCTGGTTCGCGCTGCCAACCATCTACACCCCGCGCTTTGAATGGTTTGCTATTTTCACCATTCTGCCTGCCGCGCTGGTGGTGATTGCCGAGCACGTTGGCCACCTGGTGGTGACGGCGAACATCATTAAGCGCGACCTGATCCGCGACCCGGGGCTGCACCGCTCCATGTTTGCCAACGGCTTCTCGACCATCATCTCCGGATTCTTCGGCTCCACGCCAAACACCACCTACGGTGAAAACATCGGCGTGATGGCGATTACCCGCGTCTACAGCACCTGGGTTATCGGCGGCGCGGCGATCATCGCCATTCTGCTCTCCTGCGTGGGCAAGCTGGCGGCAGCGATCCAGATTATCCCTGTCCCGGTAATGGGCGGCGTTTCCCTGCTGCTGTACGGGGTGATCGGGGCGTCCGGTATTCGCGTGCTGATTGAATCCAAAGTGGATTACAGCAAGGCGCAGAACCTGATCCTGACCTCCGTTATCCTGATCATCGGCGTGAGCGGCGCGAAGGTGCACATCGGCGCGGCCGAGCTGAAGGGCATGGCGCTGGCGACCATCGTCGGCGTGGGCCTGAGCCTGATTTTCAAGCTGATCTCGGTGATCCGCCCGGAAGAGGTGGTGCTGGACGCTGACGAAAGCGAAAAAGCGCCACATTGATCTTCATGCCGGGCGAAGGATCGCCCGGTTCTCTCCCGGCTGGTTCCGTGATAAACTCATCGCCGATTTTATGTAAGATCTCTGGTTGAGGTATTTCTGAACGGACCGGCACAGCTCTCTCTGCCACTTTATCTCCCTGACGACGAAACTTTCGCGAGTTTCTGGCCGGGTGATAACCCCTCTTTACTGGCTGCACTGCAAAACGTGCTGCGCCAGGATCACAGCGGATACATCTATATCTGGTCACGCGAAGGCGCGGGGCGCAGCCACCTGCTGCATGCTGCCTGCGCGGAGCTTTCGGCGCGCGGTGACGCGGTAGGCTATGTGCCGCTGGATAAACGTACCTGGTTCGTGCCTGAAGTGCTGGAGGGAATGGAACATCTCTCGCTGGTCTGCATCGATAATATCGAATGCGTGGCGGGGGACGAGCCGTGGGAAATGGCGATCTTTAACCTCTACAACCGCATCCTGGAGTCGGGCAAAACCCGGCTGCTGATCACCGGCGATCGTCCACCGCGCCAGCTCAATCTGGGGCTGCCGGATCTGGCGTCCCGTCTGGACTGGGGGCAAATCTACAAGCTCCAGCCGCTGTCGGATGAAGACAAACTGCAGGCGCTACAGCTGCGCGCAAAGCAGCGCGGCTTTGAGCTGCCGGAAGACGTGGGCCGTTTCCTGCTCAAGCGTCTGGACCGCGAAATGCGCACGCTGTTTGATACGCTCGATCAGCTCGATCGCGCCTCCATTACTGCCCAGCGCAAGCTGACCATTCCGTTTGTGAAAGACATTCTTAAGCTTTGAGTTTTTGCCCGGTGGCGGCTAAAGATCCCCCATCAGGTGCTCAACCAAAAGCGGAATCGGTCTGCCCGACGCCACGCTCCTGCCGCTCTCTCGCCACAGCGCCGTGCCGCTGATATCCAGATGCGCCCACGGGATCGTCTGCGGGCAAAAGTGGTGCAGCAGCCACGCCGCCGAGGCGCTGATTGCCGCGTTGTTGGTCGGCGTGTTGCACAGATCGGCAATCGCGCTGTCGGTCTGCTTTTTCAGCCGCGCATCCAGCGGGAGGGACCACACTTCGTCGCCGCTCCGCTTACCCGCCTGCGTCAGCGCGGCGCGCAGCGGCTCGTCCTGGGTCATCAGCCCGCTCAGCTCATACCCCAGCGCCTTCACTACCGCACCGGTTAAGGTCGCCATATCAATGATATAGCGCGCCTGCGGATGGCGCTGGCTGGCCCAGGCGATGGCGTCCGCGAGCACCAGTCGGCCTTCGGCATCGGTGTTGTTGATTTCAACCGTCATGCCGTTACAGGCCGTTGCCACCGTGCCGGGCTGCATGGCGTCCGGGCCGATGGCGTTTTCCGCCAGCGCCAGCACGCCCATGATGCGCACGGGCAGCGCCAGCCCTGCGGCGGTCAGCATCAGCCCCAGCACGTTGGCTGCGCCGCACATGTCGTATTTCATGGTGTACATGCCCGCGCCTTCCTTCAGCCACAGGCCGCCGGTATCAAACGTAATGCCTTTACCTACGTAGCAGCGCACTGGGCCGTCAGATGCACCGTCGTAATGAATAGCCAGCAGACGTGGCGGGCAGGTCGCCCCTTTGCCGACGGCGTGCAGCAGCCCCAGCCCCTGCTCAACGATTTGCTCTTCATTCAATACGTCACAGCGCAGGGTGGGGAAGGCAGAACACAGTTTTTGCGCCTCTTCGACGACAAACTGCGGCGTGCAGCGGTCGGAAGGGATATCCGCCAGGCGTCGCGCCGCGACCATGCCGTGGGCGATGGCCTGCTGATGGCGGAAGATCGTTTCCAGCTTTTCCTGCTGCTCCGGCAGGCAGAGGGCGGTGATGCGCTTAATACGGACGCCCTCACTGGTTTTCTTCAGCTGTAAATCGCTCAGCCTGTGCGCCTGATTAAAAAGAAAACGCAGCACCTGGGCCAGCACGACGTCGTCAATATCTGTTGCGTCCAGCACGATATCTGCGCTGGCGGGAGAGGCAATCAGCGGTCGCAGGGCGGCAAGCAGGCCTTCAGTGAGCGCGTCATGCCAGAGCGCGTCCGGCAGCAGGGTGATGCGCTCAAAAGGGGCGCAGCCAAAGCGGGTGTCCGCGATGCCGTCAGACTCGCGCATTTCGGCAACAAGCGCGGTTTGCGGCAACTGCGCGCAGGAGACGCGGGCGATTAAATGGCTTTGCGGCTTCGCGTCAGAAAGCGCGGTGATTAACTGATACGCGATCATTTTGACTCCTCAATCGGCGCGCGGATCCGCGCGGCATAGGCCTGCATCCACTCTTCGTCCACGGCGTGATAGTGCGTTTTCTCCCGCAGGCGCTCGGTACGAAAAACGGTGAGCGGCTGACGGGCCGTCGCCACCACAAACGAGAAGGTTTTGATGTTGGTGGCGGCGCCAAATTCGCCCCTGTTATTCATGCACACTACGGAGAGATCGCCCACGCGACCAAAGCGCGACATCAGCTTGTCTTCCAGCTCGAACACCACGGAGTCTGCCGCCTGCTGCGGGGTCATACCCTGCGCCATCCGGCGGACGATTTCGTAGCTGGTGCAGCCTTTCATCAGATCTTCACCGACGCCCGTAGCGGTGGCCGCGCCGGTTTCGCTGTCGCAGTAAAAGCCGGAGCCGATAATCGGCGAATCCCCAATGCGGCCGCGTTTTTTCATAAACAGGCCGCTGGTGGAGGTGGCAACGCTCATCGAACCCTGCTTATCGAGGCCGATAATGCCGACGGTGTCGTGTCCGTCGTACGGGCTTAAGCCTTTATCCAGCGTCTCGCGGCAGCGCTTGCGGTAGTGCTGCATGGCCCGTTCGGTGAGCATGGTTTTGTCGACAAAGCCCTGGCTTAGCGCCCATTCCCGCGCGCCCTGGCCGACCAGCAGGCTGTTGTAGCGCTGGCGGCTGAGCGCGTGCGCCACGCGCACCGGGTTGGCGATATCCACCAGGTTCCCCACGGCACCGAACGCCAGCGTGTCGCCGTCCATGTATGCCGCGTCCAGCTCGACTTCGCCGTTTTCGGTAGGCAGCCCGCCGTAGCCGACGGATTTATACAGCGGAAAGTCTTCGACGGCGGCGACGGCATCAACCACCGCCGTAGCGACCGGCTTTCCCGCCGCCAGGGCAGACGCAGATTCCGTTACCCCTTCAAGCGCCATTCGCCAGGTTGCGATAATTCCCCACATGCTTTACTCCTGTTTTGCAAGGGTGGTGTCGGTTTGCGTAACGGTGGCAATTTCCGCCGCGCGGTACTGTTTGTCCACGATACGCATGAAGGGCAGATACAGCATGGCGCCGATCAGCAGGTTGATCAGCTGCATCACGCTGCCGCTCAGGTGCCCGGTGACGATAAAACCGCTGATCACCGGCGGCAGCGTCCAGGGGATAAACACCCCGGTGGTGACGGCGACCGCGCCAACTTTCATCGCTGCATACTGCACGGTGACCAGCACCAGCGGCACCAGGTTGAACGGGATGAGCATGATCGGGTTCATGATCACCGGCAGGCCAAACAGAATCGGCTCGTTGATGTTAAACACCGACGCCCCGGCGCCGAGACGCGCCACTTCGCGCATGTTTTTACTGCGGGCGAAAATCAGCATCGCAATCACCAGCGACAGCGTGGCCCCCGCGCCGCCCATCCAGATCATGTCAAAAAACTGCTCGGTGATGATGTGCGGCGGCGTTGTGCCGGCCTGAATCGCGGCGATGTTGTCCGTCTGGTTTTCCATCCACAGCGGACGAATGATGCCGTTAATCATCGAGCCGGAGTTAATGCCCACGGACCAGAGAATGGTGATGCTGAAGACGGTCATCAGCGCGCCAAAGTAGGAGGTGCCGTAGTGGCGCACCGGCGTGGCAACCACTTCATAAATAAACTGATGGATGGTGCTGTAGTGGGTGTTTTCGAAGACGATGCGGATACCCAGCACCAGAATCATCACCAGCAGGGCCGGGATCAGCGCCGCGAACGACTCCTGCACCGCAGGCGGCACGCCGTCCGGCATTTTAATCACCAGATTTTTGCGCTTCAGCCAGCAGAACAGCTCCGTCCAGAACAGCGAGCCGATCATCGCCACGAACAATCCTTTGCTGCCAATCCACTCCACCGGCATCACGGTAATACCGCCGTTTTCCGCCACCTTAATAAACGGGGTCAGGATCAGAAACGCCACCAGCGCCAGGATGCCGCAGGAGATGCGGTCCTCGCCGTAGTGTTCCGCCAGGCGGAAGGCGACCAGGAAGCTGATGAACAGCGACATGGTGGAGAACACCGCGTTGAACGGGATTTCAATAATCGCGCTCCAGCTCTCACCAAAGGCCTGAGACATAAACTGCTGATAGGTTTGGTTCGGGAATGAGGAGATCACCAGCAGGATGGAGCCGACGATGATAAACGGCATGAATGAAACGTAGGCGCCGCGTATGGCCCCGAGATGACGCTGCTGGGCCGTTTTCGCCGCCAGGGGCATCAGTTTTGCTTCAAGAAATCCCAGAACATTGTTCATTGTGAACTCCGTACAAGATTGAGTGGCATGGTTTATGTTATGTCTGAGGATTATCAGTGAAGCGCGGCGAGCGAAAGGTGAAATCGGTCACAAAGCAATCGCTCGCGTTATATAAATCTCATATGATTAGTTAACGGAATTGTTGCGATGGAAATTAAACTGCATGCCAATGCGACTACCACGCCGCGTATCCGCCGCTATCTTCAACAGTCGGATAAAAGCGACAGAGAGCTTGCCGTTGAGCTGGGGATCTCGGTCACGACCGTCAGACGCTGGCGCAACCGCGACCAGGTTTCGGATAACCACACCACGCCAAAAGTGATATACAAAGCGTTGAGACAGGAGCAGGTTGCGCTGGTGAATGCGCTGCGCGACATCTCAGGGGCGCCGCTGGATGAACTGCTGCAGATGGTTAACGACGTGCTGGGGATCCGCGTTTCGCGGGCAACGCTGAGCCGCTATCTCAAGCCGGCCCCCGCGAAACACAAGGGGACTTCATTGCAGGGTAAAAAGGCGCTGAAGGCAGGCATCATGCCGCACACGCTGATGCTGCATCATCTGCCTTTGTCGTTGCACATGGACGATGGGGGTGAACAGCACCTGCTCTGGGCGCGCGA
This sequence comes from Enterobacter sp. 168J2, assembly GCF_034107265.1. Classification (NCBI taxonomy): domain Bacteria; kingdom Pseudomonadati; phylum Pseudomonadota; class Gammaproteobacteria; order Enterobacterales; family Enterobacteriaceae; genus Enterobacter; species Enterobacter sp. 168J2. The sequence goes on from NZ_JAWNEB010000009.1 coordinate 125,663, forward strand.
ACCGGTAAGCGGCTGGTGTCATGCCCGGCTCTATGCGGGACTTTCGCCCCAGTTGCTCAATACCTGGACGCGGGCGCTGCTGGATGCCTGTCCGGCTGATATACAATCTCTTGAGACTTTTGGTTTTGAACTGACGGATCCTGCAAAAGATGTGGCGGTAAAAACGCATCCCCAAAAATACAATGCGCTTCAGGTGGCGGTGCCATTACGTGATGTTATTCCTCGCGTGAATGATGAACCGGCGGGAGAGGTGTTGATCGCGCTGTGCGAATTCTATAACCGGGGCAAAACGCAGAAAAAGCTGGGAGAGAGTACGCCGCAGGCGTTTCTGGAAGCGCTGCGGCGTAGGGACTAGAGGATTTCGAGCACATCTTCCGGCGGACGGCCAATGCGCGCCTTGCCGTTCGCCACCACAATCGGGCGCTCAATCAGCTTTGGATTGTCGACCATCGCCTGTACCAGCTCAGCCTCGGTGAGGCGGCCGTCATCCAGATTAAGCGATTTATACAGATCCTCTTTCTGACGCATCAGTTCACGCGCGCTGCCCATCCCCAGCATGTGCAGCAGCTCGCGGATCGTCTGCGCGTCCGGCGGCGTCTCCAGATACAGCACCACTTCCGGGTCGATGCCGTTAGACTTCAGCAGGCTGAGCGTGTCGCGGCTCTTGGAGCAGCGAGGGTTATGGTAAATTTTTACCGCGTCTGTCATGACTTCTCCTTTTATTACATCTTCTCGTACGGCTTAAAGCGTTGTTGCAGGCCGCGCAGCTGGTCGATGCGCGCATCGTAGCGGGCCTGCTGCAGGCTGCCGAGCTTCACCTGCGAGCTGGCGCTGCTTAGCAGGGAAATAGCCTGATCGAGGCGACCCGCCAGCGCCAGCCCTTCAGCACGCGCGGCCAGCTCCTGATCGCGGTTACCCAGTTGCCCCTGCGCCTGAGCGAGCAGCTCCCAGCCGTTCTGGTCGTCTTTATTGTTAAACGTGTAGCGGTTCAGAATGGTCACGGCCTGCGCGGGCTGACCGCCCTGCAGGTAAGCGTTCGCCAGGTTAAGCTGCAGCACCGGGTTGGTCCGTATGTCTTTCGCCCCTTTCAGGCGGTTAATCGCATCGGTGGCTTTCTTCTGCCCCAGATCGATATCCGTTGAGAGATCGAGATACCACGGATTGTTCGGGTCGGCTGCCAGCAGCGGCTGCAGCGCTTTACGCGCTTCGTCATATTTGCTGGCTTCCATCGCCTGTAGCGCCTGACCATACTGCGCGGCGTTTTTTTCCCGCACGTTGCCTTTCGCCAGGGTATCCAGCAGATCGCTGGTGAGCTGGTTACGCCCGGAGTTGTACATGCCGAGCGTTCTCACTTTCGCCATGTAGAAGTCCTGTGACGACTGCACGACCACCGGGCGCATCTGATTGGCACGGTTGCGCGCATCCGATAAACGGCTTTCCGGCAGCGGGTGGGTGAGCAAAATTTCCGGCGGACGGGAAGAGTAACGTGCCTGATCGAGCAGTTTTTCCAGGAAGCTCGGCATGGCCTGCGGGTCGAAGCCGGAGCGCTGTAAAACCTGAATGCCGATGCGGTCCGCCTCCTGTTCGTTTTGCTGGGTGAAGCTGATCATCCCCTGACGCGTTCCCGCCAGCGTACCGGTCAGGGCCGCCATCCCGGCCTGCGGGCTGGCCATCGCCAGCAGAATAGAGCCCAGCGCGCCCACCCAGGTCAGCGGGGCGTTACGCTTCTGGTCTTCCATCGCACGCGCGAGGTGGCGCTGGGTGACGTGCGAAATTTCGTGCGCCATTACCGAGGCCAGCTGGCTTTCGTTGTCTGAATAACGGAATAACGCCGAATGCAGCACCACGTTCCCGCCAAAGAAGGCGAAGGCGTTGATTTCGTCGTTATTAATTAAATAGAAGTGGAAGGGCGTTTTTACCGAGTCGGCGTGCGCCACCAGGCGCATCCCCAGCCCGTTAATGTACTGCACCAGCAAAGGGTCGTTGATCAGCGGGGCGCTGCCGCGCAGCTGGCGCACATAGTAATCACCCATCTGCATCTCTTGCCCGATAGAGAGCGTGCTTCCTGCCGTGGTGCCCATGTCCGGCAATGAATCGGACGAGTCAGCGAAAGCGGGCAACACCTGACCGACCGTCACTGCGGCAATCAGTGTTGCAACCAGTGTTTTTCTCAACTGCCTGAACATAACCACTGTCCTGTATGTTGGAGGTGCTAATTTGACCGATGAACCGGCATATCGTTCATCTCTGCTGCCCTGCGAGTGTAGCCGTGTTACCGCATGAAGAAAATCCCATTCATCAGGCTTTTGCGGATTGTGACAGGGATACAAAAAGCGAAAGTCTTTTTTGTGACAATTAGATACAATTCATCGTCTCACTCCCGCCAATCGATTCAGGGAAGGGTTGTATGCTCGAAATGTTAATGCAGTGGTACCGGCGTCGGTTCAGTGACCCGGAAGCCATTGCTTTGCTGGTTATTCTGGTTGCCGGGTTCGGTATTCTGTTCTTCTTCAGCGGCCTTCTCGCCCCTCTGCTGGTGGCGATTGTGCTGGCGTACCTGCTGGAGTGGCCAACGGCGCGTCTGGAACATATCGGCTGTTCACGCCGCTGGGCGACCAGCATCGTCCTGGTGCTGTTTGTCGGCATTCTGCTGCTGATGGCATTCGTGGTGATGCCGGTTGCCTGGCAGCAGGGGATTTACCTGATCCGCGATATGCCCGGCATGTTGAACAAGCTGTCTGATTTCGCCGCCACGCTGCCGCGTCGTTACCCCGCGCTGATGGATGCGGGGATCATAGATGCGATGGCCGAAAACATGCGCGCCCGCATCATGACGATGGGCGACTCGGTGGTGAAATACTCTCTGGCCTCGCTTGTGGGGCTGCTCACCCTGGCCGTCTATCTTGTGCTCGTGCCGCTGATGGTGTTCTTCCTGGTCAAGGACAAAGAGCAGATGCTTAACGCGGTACGCCGCGTGCTGCCGCGCAATCGCGGCCTGGCCGGGCAGGTCTGGGAAGAGATGAACCAGCAGATCACCAACTACATTCGCGGCAAGGTGCTGGAGATGATTGTGGTCGGTGTCGCGACCTGGATTGGCTTCCTCATCTTCGGCCTGAACTACTCGCTGCTGCTGGCGGTGCTGGTCGGATTTTCGGTGCTCATTCCCTACATCGGTGCCTTTGTGGTGACCATTCCGGTGGTGGGCGTTGCGCTGTTCCAGTTTGGTCTGGGTACGGAGTTCTGGAGCTGCTTTGCGGTATACCTCATTATTCAGGCGCTGGACGGTAACCTGCTGGTGCCGGTGCTGTTCTCCGAAGCGGTGAACCTGCATCCGCTGGTGATTATCTTATCCGTGGTGATTTTCGGCGGGCTGTGGGGGTTCTGGGGCGTGTTCTTTGCCATTCCGCTGGCGACGCTGATTAAAGCGGTGGTGCACGCGTGGCCGGATGTGCCAGCGGTGGAAGAGAAGTAGATTTTGTGCGGCCTGACGCCCTCACCCCGGCCCTCTCCTATGGGGAGAGGGAGAAAACACTAAAACGGCAACTGGGTTGCCGTTTTGCTGTTTATCAGGCGCTTGCTTTCAGCCAGTTCAACACCACGTCGTGGTGGTTGCTGGTTTTGAAGTCGTCAAACACATGCTCAACTTTACCGTCAGCGTCAATCAGGAAGCTGATGCGGTGAATGCCGTCGTAGGTTTTACCCATAAAGGTCTTTTCACCCCAGACGCCGAACTGCTCGCATACCTGGTGGTCTTCGTCGGAAAGCAGCGTGAAGTTCAGCAGCTCCTTTTCCGCAAATCGTGACAACTTTTCTGGTTTATCCGTGCTGATTCCCAGCACTTCCACGCCGACTTTCTTCAACTCGTCCATGTTGTCGCGTAAGCCGCAGGCCTGAACGGTGCAGCCGGGGGTCATGGCTTTCGGGTAGAAATAGACCAGAACACGCTGTCCCTGGAAGTCGGTCAAATTTACTTGCTCGCCGTCTTGATCCGGTAAGCTAAATTTCGGTGCGATGTCACCGGCTTTCAGTGGATTCATTACTCAACTCCATCCTGTTCGTGCTGCGAATAATTGACGACGCTTATACTGCCCTGCGCGTTTAATTCTGTACAGAGGGCTTTGAACGCTTGCTCGATATTTGACGCATCCTGCGAGGCAGGGCTGTGTGCGGTAATTTGAATAAAGAGCGTGGGAACGGTGCTTTCGTCGCCCGGCTGCGTGCGGGAGACGAGTTCGGCAATGTTCATCTGATGGCTGTCGAACAGCGCGGTAAAGCGCTCAATCAGATGCGGAGAATCAGGGACTTCAACCTGCACCCAGACGGTCGCGGGCATGGCCGGACGCGGGCGCGCGGTGGTGCGCTTCATGACGATCAGCAAATCCAGCTCCGCGCCTTTCAGCGGCAGGGTGGATTCGATAAGGGTAATGGCATTCCATGTTCCGGACAGCAGCATGATAAACGTGAACTCTTCGCCGAGCATCGCCAGGCGGCTGTCTTCGATATTACAGCCGCAGCTGCTCACGTGACGGGTGATGGTGTTCACGATACCCGGCCTGTCGGCACCCAGCGCGGTGATAACCAGGTAATGTTGTGATGAGGTTGTCAAACCTGTTCTTCCTTTGCATGGTTAAGTCTTCCTAAGGAAAGCATAAAAAAAACATGCATACAACCGCCTGAGCGCCTCAGGTCGCTTGCTTTTATTACAGTTCCAAACGTAACATTGAGGCTCTTGTTCGCACAGAGGATGGCTCATGTTCACGGGAAGTATTGTCGCGCTTGTTACACCGATGGATGAAAAAGGTAATGTCTGCCGGTCAAGCATGAAGAAGCTCATTGATTACCATGTCGCCAACGGAACCTCGGCGATCGTTTCGGTAGGGACTACCGGTGAATCCGCAACGCTGAGCCACGAAGAGCACGGCGATGTGGTTATGCTGACCCTGGAACTGGCTGACGGACGTATTCCGGTCATTGCGGGGACAGGCGCTAATGCGACCGCAGAAGCGATCAGCCTGACCAAACGTTTTAACGACAGCGGCATCGTGGGCTGTCTGACGGTAACCCCTTACTACAACCGTCCTACTCAGGAAGGTTTGTTCCAGCACTTCAAAGCCATCGCTGAACATACTGACTTGCCACAAATTCTGTATAATGTGCCGTCCCGTACCGGCTGCGATATGCTGCCGGAAACCGTTGGTCGTCTCTCGGAAGTAAAAAATATTATCGGTATTAAAGAGGCGACGGGGAACTTAAGCCGCGTTCATCAGATCAAAGAGCTGGTTTCAGACGACTTTATCCTGTTGAGTGGTGATGATGCGACCTCGCTGGACTTTATGCAGCTTGGTGGTCATGGCGTGATCTCCGTAACGGCAAACGTTGCGGCGCGCGATATGGCTGAAATGTGCAAACTGGCCGCCGCCGGTCACTATGATGAAGCGCGTGTCATTAATCAGCGTCTGATGCCGTTGCACAATAAATTATTTGTCGAACCCAATCCGATCCCAGTGAAATGGGCGTGTAAGGAGTTGGGGCTTGTAGCATCCGATACGCTGCGTTTGCCAATGACACCGATTACCGACCACGGTCGCGACATCGTCAGGGCAGCGCTGAAGCATGCCGGTTTGCTGTAAAGTTTAGGGAGATTTGATGGCTTATTCAGTACAGAAGTCGCGCCTGGCGAAGGTTGCGAGTGTTTCGCTTGTTATGCTGCTCGCTGCCTGTAGTTCAGACTCGCGCTACAAGCGCCAGGTGAGCGGTGATGAATCCTATCTGGATGCGACCCCGCTTGCTGAACTTCATGCACCGGCTGGTATGATCCTACCGATTCAAAACGGCGATTATAATATTCCCGTGACCAACGGTAGCGGTCTGGTCGGTAAAGCGCTTGATATTCGTCCGCCAGCACAGCCTCTGGCGCTGGTAAGCGGGGCGCGTACCCAGTTCACCGGTGATACGGCGTCTCTGCTGGTTGAAAGCGCGCGCGGAAGCAATCTGTGGCCACAGGTCGTCAGCGTTATTCAGGCGAAGAATTACACCATTGATAAACGCGATGACGCCAGCCAGACGTTAACCACCGACTGGATCGAGTGGAACCGTCTTGATGAAGATCAGCAGTACCGTGGACGCTATCAGGTCTCCGTAAAACCACAGGGTTACCAGCAGGCGGTTAACGTTAAGCTGTTGAACCTGCAGCAGGCGGGTAAACCGGTTGCGGATGCCGCCTCTATGCAGCGTTACAGCACTGAAATGCTGAACGTGATTGCGGCAGGTCTGGATAAGACCGCTACCGATGCCGCCAACGCCGCGCAGAACCGTAACGGCGTCACTTACGACGTTCAGAGCGGCGCGGATGATACCGGCCTGCCAATGCTGGTGGTGCGTGCACCATTTAACCAGACCTGGCAGCGTCTGCCAGCGACGCTGGAAAAAGTGGGCATGAAAGTGACCGACAGCACCCGTTCAACCGGCAGCATGACGGCAACCTATAAGCCGCTGTCCGACAGCGCGTGGCAGGAGCTGGGCGCCAAAGATCCTCAGCTTGCCTCCGGTGACTATAAGATTCAGGTAGGCGACCTTGATAACCGCAGCAGCCTGCAGTTTATCGATCCAAAAGGTCACACGCTGACCCAGGCGCAGAACGATGCGCTGGTCGCTGTCTTCCAGGCAGCATTCAGCAAATAAATACGAGGGCGGGTTAATCCCGCCCTTTTTATTTTCGTGCTACGCAAACGTGTGCGTGGCATAATATACCCAGTTTTGAACACAAATTATCACACCAGGAGTAATGAAGATGCAGAAGCAAGCTGAGTTGTATCGTGGCAAAGCGAAGACCGTATACAGCACGGAGAACCCGGATCTGTTGGTGCTCGAGTTCCGCAATGATACGTCAGCAGGGGATGGCGCACGCATTGAGCAGTTCGATCGTAAAGGCATGGTGAACAACAAGTTCAACCACTTCATTATGACCAAACTGGCCGAGGCGGGTATTCCGACCCAGATGGAAGCGTTGCTGTCCGATACGGAATGTCTGGTGAAAAAACTGGATATGGTTCCGGTTGAGTGCGTGATTCGTAACCGTGCGGCAGGCTCCCTGGTGAAGCGTCTGGGCATTGAAGAAGGTATCGAACTGAATCCACCGCTGTTCGACCTGTTCCTGAAAAACGATGCCATGCACGACCCGATGGTCAACGAATCCTACTGCGAAACCTTCGGCTGGGTGAGCAAAGAGAACCTGGCGCGCATGCAGGAACTGACCTACAAAGCCAACGACGTGCTGAAAAAGCTGTTTGATGACGCGGGCCTGATCCTCGTCGACTTCAAGCTGGAGTTTGGTCTGTTCAAAGGCGAAGTGGTGCTGGGCGACGAGTTTTCCCCGGACGGCAGCCGCCTGTGGGATAAAGAAACCCTGGATAAAATGGACAAAGACCGTTTCCGTCAGAGCCTGGGTGGCCTGATTGAAGCGTACGAGGCGGTAGCTCACCGTTTAGGCGTTAAGCTCGACTAAGTCCCTCTGTTGCCAAAGGATGTTCGCATCCTTTGGCGTCTTACCTTTGTTTCCTATGGTAATCTTGCCGTTAACCGCCTACGATCATAGCTATTATTAATGGAATAGTTCGAGGTGGTTATGCGCTGGCAAGGGCGTCGTGAAAGTGACAATGTAGAAGACAGACGCGGTGATGGTGGCGGCGGTCCTTCAATGGGCGGGCCCGGCTTCCGCTTACCCAGCGGCAAGGGCGGTATCATCCTGCTGATTGTGGTGCTGGTTGCGGGCTATTATGGCGTCGATCTCACCGGCCTGATGACCGGTCAACCGCTGCAACAGCAGCAACATTCTCAGCGCTCCATCAGCCCGAATGAAGATGAAGCGGCCAAATTTACCTCCGTTATTCTCGCCACAACTGAAGACACCTGGAGTCAGCAGTTCGAGAAGATGGGGCGCACCTACCAGCAGCCGAAGCTGGTGATGTACCGGGGCGCAACCCGCACCGGATGCGGCACCGGGCAATCGGTGATGGGGCCGTTCTACTGCCCGGCAGACGGCACCGTCTATATCGATCTCTCCTTTTACGATGACATGAAACGCAAGCTTGGCGCTGACGGTGATTTTGCCCAGGGCTACGTTATCGCGCATGAAGTCGGCCATCACGTGCAAAAGCTGCTGGGGATTGAGCCCAAAGTGCGCCAGCTTCAGCAGAATGCGTCTCAGGCCGAAGTGAACCGCCTTTCCGTCAAAATGGAGCTGCAGGCGGACTGCTTCGCGGGCGTCTGGGGCCACAGCATGCAGCAGCAGGGCGTGCTGGAATCCGGCGATCTTGAAGAGGCGTTAAACGCGGCTGAGGCCATCGGCGACGACCGTTTGCAGCAGCAGAGCCAGGGGCATGTCGTGCCGGACAGTTTCACTCACGGTACGTCACAGCAGCGCTACAGCTGGTTCAAGCGCGGCTTTGACAGCGGCGATCCGGCCCAGTGTAATACCTTCGGCAAAGCCATGTGATGGTGTCGTTTGAACATCTGACGCGCGGGCTTGAGCGTACCGGGCACCGCCGTCTGGTGGTGCTTACTGGCGATGAACAGTGGACGTTGAGCCAGGCGGCTGGCCTGCGTGATGCCTTGCCGGGAGACTGGCCGTGGCTGGAGGAAAATCCCTCAAAAGCCGTTAGCGGGCTGCTGGGACGTGAATACCGGCACGCCGTTTTTGACGCGCGCGCGGGGTTTGATGTTTCAGCCTTTGCCGCGCTCAGCGGGACGCTGCGCGCCGGAAGCCTGCTGGTGCTGCTGGTGCCACCTCTCGCTGACTGGGCCGACAGGCCCGACGGCGATTCCGTGCGCTGGAGCGACAGCGCGGAGCCGATCGCCACCCCGCGCTTCGTCCACCATTTTTGCCGAACGCTTGCCGCCGATGCGGATGCGATCGTCTGGCAACAGCATTCTCCTCTCTCTCTTCCCGCTGCGCCGGATTCACCCGCCTGGCAGCCCGCCAGCGGCGAGCCGCAGCGCGAGCAGGCGGAGATCCTCGACGCGCTTCTGGCCATGCCTGCGGGCGTCGCTGCCGTGACGGCACCGCGGGGACGCGGAAAGTCAGCCCTGGCAGGCATGCTGCTCAATAGCATTCAGGGGAGTGCGGTGGTCACTGCACCGGCCAAAGGAGCGACTGATGTCATTGCGCGCTTCGCCGGCGAGCGTTTTCATTTTATGGCCCCGGATGCGCTGCTGGCCTCCACGACGGAAGCCGACTGGCTGATTGTTGATGAAGCCGCCGCTATCCCCGGCCCGCTGCTGGACAGGCTGGTGGCGCGCTTTCCCCGCGTACTGCTCACCACCACCGTTCAGGGTTATGAAGGCACGGGCAGGGGGTTTCTGCTCAAGTTCTGCGCCCGGTTCAGCGGGCTGCGGCGCTATACCTTATCCACCCCCATTCGCTGGGCGCCCGGGTGTCCGCTTGAGCGGATAGTGGCGAATACGCTGCTGTTTGACGATGCGCTTATCGACCGCAAACCGGAAGGTGACGTGCGTATACGGTCGCTGGAGCCGCGGATGTGGGAGAGCGACCCGGCACGCGTGGCAAGCGTGTATGAACTGCTGTGTGCCGCGCATTATCGCACCTCACCCCTCGATTTACGCCGGATGATGGACGCCCCCGGCCAGCACTTTGCGGTTGCACACGCGGGTGCGGATATCTCGGGCGCGCTCTGGCTGGTGGAAGAGGGGGGATTGCCCCCTGAGCTGAGTCGCGCGGTGTGGGCGGGCTTTCGTCGTCCACGCGGGAACCTTGTGGCGCAGTCGCTGGCGGCGCACGGTGGCTCGCCACTCGCGGCGACGCTGAAAGGCCGACGAATCAGCCGCATTGCGGTGCATCCCCACCGGCAACGGGAGGGCATCGGCCAGCGGCTTATTCGCGGCGCCAGCGGTGAAGATTATCTCTCGGTCAGTTTTGGCTATACCGACGAGCTGTGGCGTTTCTGGCGGCAGTGCGGTTTTGTGCTGGTGCGAATGGGCAGCCATCGGGAGGCCAGCAGCGGGTGCTACACGGCGATGGCCTTACTGCCGCTGAGCGAGGCCGGGCACCGCCTGTGCGCGCAGGAGCACCAGCGCCTGTGTCGCGATATGCGCGTTCTTTCGGCCTGGAATGGCGAAAAGATCCCGGTGACCGATGCCTGGGAAGCTACCCTTAATAGTGACGACTGGCTGGAGCTGGCGGGGTTTGCCTTTGCGCACCGGGCGTTTTCAACCTCGGCTGCCGCGCTGACGCGGCTGGTGCTAACCACAGACATGCCGCTCCCGGCGCTGCGCGGGAAAATCGAGGGAAAGACGGACGAGATGGGACGAAAAGCGCTGCTGGCTAAGCTGCGGAGTGAAACCGCACAGGCGCTCGAGAGCCTTGATTATTCCCGCTGCCAGCAGTTGAAAGCAGACATTTTGCAATGGCAATTTTTTCAATGACTTCTTCAGTAAAGTGGCATGGTCATTACCCCGCAGAGGCGTAAAATCCTGCTCATCAATTAAGGAGACCGCCATGAAACACGACCATTTTGTTGTTCAAAGCCCGGACAAACCGGCTAAACAGTTACTGCTCCTGTTTCATGGCGTGGGCGATAATGCCGTCAACATGGGACAGATTGGCCGCTGGTTTGCGCCCGTTTTTCCGCAAGCATTGATTGTCAGCATCGGCGGCGTAGAGCCGTGCGGCCCAGACGGACGGCAGTGGTTCCCGGTTCAGGGCGTGACGGAAGAGAACCGTCAGGCGCGCATTGATGCAGTCATGCCCACGTTTATCGACATCGTGCGCTACTGGCAGCAGCTGAGCGGCGTAGGCGCTGACGCAACGGCGCTGATCGGCTTCTCTCAGGGGTCAATCATGTCGCTGGAAAGCGTAAAAGCGCAGCCGGGTCTGGCTTCACGCGTCATCGCGTTTAACGGGCGCTATGCGACGCTGCCGACAAGCGCGACCACGCAGACCACCATCCATCTCATTCACGGCGGCGAAGACCGGGTGATTGAGCTTTCGCATGCGGTAGCTGCCCAGGAAGCGCTGGTGCGCGAAGGCGGGGATGTGACGTTGGATATTGTGGACGATCTGGGCCATGCGATTGACGACCGCAGCATGCAGTTTGCGCTCGACCATCTGCGCTATACCGTGCCGAAGCACTACTTTGATGAAGCGCTCAGCGGCGGCAAGCCGAATGATGATGATATTGTAGAGTTTATATAAACAATTTCCCCCTCACCCTAACCCTCTCCCCAAAGGGGAGAGGGAACATGGCCCCCCTCGCCCCTTTGGGG
>NZ_JAWNEB010000010.1:0-136811 GCF_034107265.1 Enterobacter sp. 168J2
TTTCCTCTTTCAGAGTCAACCCGTTATTTCAGGATTTTTTCTCTTCAACCGACCGGGTTAACTGTGAAGTGATTCACATCCGCCGTGTCGATGGAGGCGCATTATAGGGAGTTCTCCGCAGGCCGCAACCGCTAAATGACAGAAAAATGACTGACTGCTGCATTCCACAGCAAAACCCCGTCTTATACCTTTTTACGCACAGACTTATCCACAATCTCATCGGGATCCCGGTGCGATCCTGCGAACTGAAACGGAAGATCATCTATACTAGCGGCAAATATTCTTCTCCGCAGAGCCCCTCATGAATACACAACGCCTGCGCCGCGACTGGCACCTCCCTGGAGCCGGGTTAATGTTGCTGGCAATCCTCTTCGCGGGATTTACCCTGCATACGCACTGGAACACCTTTATCCAGTGGTGTCTTGCCACACAAATTACCCTGCACCGTTATCTGGTGATGTATCTGCTGCAGCTTAATAACCACCAGTACAGCGGCGGATTATGGCTCTTAACAGGCGCTTTCTTCTATGGCGTCCTTCACGCCATCGGGCCGGGTCACGGGAAATTCATAATGACGACCTATCTGACCACCAATAAGGAGAGTGAGCTGGCCGCCCGGGTGGTCCCCTTCATTGGCAGCCTGATGCAGGGCGTCAGCGCCATTCTCTTCGTCTTTATACTGGCGGTGGGGTTTAACCTCGCCTCTGGGGATATCAGTACCAGCCGCTGGTACGTTGAGAAGATAAGCGCCGTGCTGATTGGCGCGTTTGGTGCTTTCATCATTTACCAGGCGCTGAAGAGCCTGCGTTCGCAGCGAATGTCGATCTCAGCTATTAAGCCCCTTCATCAGCATGATGAACGCTGCGGCTGTGGTCATCACGGCGTGGGCGCAGATCTGACACAAGGAGACTGGAAAACGCGTCTGGGCGTCATTCTGGCGATTGGCGCACGCCCGTGCAGCGGTGCGATCATGATTCTGATGTTTTCGAACGCGCTGGGCATTGTCACCTGGGGAATGGCGGCCGTTATGACCATGTCTTTAGGAACGGCACTCTCTATTATGGGGCTATCACTGGCGGTTCGTTATGCCCGTGAACGCACGGTGGCATGGTTCGGGGGAAATAGCTCGTTCAGGTGGCTGGTGCCGGCCGTTAAAATTGCAGGCGGGATCGTCCTGATCCTGTTCGCGACCGTCCTGTTCCTGACGGTCATCCCCATTAGCGCCAACGGCGACTACATCGCCGCCGGATGCTAATAAAAGAAAACCCGCCGTTGGCGGGTTTTTTATTACTCGTTAATCCGTGGATGTTGATCAACAAGACGGGAGCGTTTCTTCTGCAGCTCTTCAATCTCTGCGTCGATATCCTCAATCTTCTGCTCAACGTTATCGTAGTGCTCGCGCAGGATCTCTTTCGCTTCCTGAATATCGGATGCCGCAGGCGTCGCCCCTTTCAGAGGACGGTTCGCCGTCTCCTTCATGGTCAGGCCGGTCGCCAGACCGACTACCGCGATAACCATCAGATAGTAGGCTGGCATCATCAGGTTCTGCGTGCTTTCCACCAGAGAGGCGGCAAGCGTAGGCGTCAGGCCGGCAATCAGAACGGAGATATTGAACGCCGCCGCCAGCGCACTATAACGAATGTGCGTCGGGAACATCGCAGGTAATGTAGACGCCATCACCCCGATAAAGCAGTTCAGGATCACCGCCAGCATCAGCAGACCCGCGAAAATCAGACCCAGCACGTTACTGTTGATCAGAATAAAGGCCGGGATCGCCAGCGCAAACAGCGCCACGCTCCCAAGGATGATAAACGGTCGACGGCCAAAGCGGTCGCTAAGCAGCCCCATCATTGGCTGCACAAACAGCATACCCACCATGATGGCGATAATAATCAGCACGCCGTGATCTTCCGAGTAGTGCAGGTTATGCGACAGATAGCTCGGCATGTAGGTCAGCAGCATGTAATAAGTGACGTTAGTGGAAATCACCAGACCAATACAGGTCAGCAGGCTGCGCCAGTGCTTCGTCGCGATCTCTTTAAAGGAGACTTTTGGACCATCCTGCAGCCCTTCGCGGTCGCCCTGCTCCAGTTTCTCAACGTGCTGCTGGAACGCAGGCGTCTCTTCCAGCGCGTGACGCAGGTAAAGACCGATGATACCCAGCGGAAGCGCGATAAAGAACGGGATACGCCAGCCCCAGTCGAGGAAGTTCTCCTCACCGACCACGGTTGAAATCAGGACCACGACGCCTGCGCCCATCACAAACCCGGCAATCGAACCGAAGTCCAGCCAGCTGCCCATGAAGCCGCGCTTACGGTCAGGGGAATACTCCGCGACGAAGATCGACGCCCCGGTATACTCACCCCCGACGGAGAAGCCCTGCGCCATCTTACAGAGCAACAGCAGAATAGGTGCCCAGATGCCGATCGTGGCATAGGACGGAATTAGGCCGATACAGAACGTACTGATCGACATAATGACAATGGTGATAGCGAGTATTTTCTGGCGACCGTATTTGTCACCGAGCATACCGAAGAACAGACCACCCAGCGGGCGAATGAGGAAGGGAACGGAGAACGTACCCAGTGCGGCAATCATCTGCAGGCTGGGGTCAGCCCCGGGGAAGAACACTTTACCTAACGCGTAGGCGACAAAGCCATAGACACCAAAATCGAACCATTCCATCGCATTACCAAGCGAGGCTGCGGTAATGGCTTTACGCAGTTTTGCGTCATCAATAATGGTGACGTCGCGCAGCGTGATGGGTTTAACTTTTTTCCTTCTCAGCATAGCTATCCTCGTTGACTCGGCCCTGTCTGTTTCACAGTCCTGTTTACGTGCTGTGAACCATGGGATCCGCTCCATGCGAATCGCCTTATTCAAGCGTAGCAGGTTTACTTACATTGACGTTTTCCGTCGATACAACCGAACCTGTTGACGCCTGTCTGGGCAGTTAATGACCTTTTTACCCTACCAGCGTTTATATTTGTGATCAACTTCACATATATATTTATGCTGCGTAAAGTGAAGACAGTATTTGTCAACTTCCGCAAATAAGACCTTCCTCAAGCCGTCCCCGGATGAAGATTTCAGTCAAAAGCTTTTTCTTTTTAATCACGGAATAAAAAGCCATTTTTTTACAAGGGATTTACATAAATCTAAGCCTGCCAGAACGCGTCGTAAAGTTTACATTCAATATGTGATGCAGATAACTAAAACATCGTTTTATTTTCATTGAATCATTATTCCAGTGATCGCATGATAATTCCCGAAACACAGCGCCGAGTGCTTTCTGACAAGAGAAAACGAGAGCGCTTGCTGAAATTGAGTTGCGGGGTTATCAAATACAAACCATCAAAAAACCCTTCATCGAATTGAATTTATTGATTTTTTATTTACACCTGCCGCTCACCGCGAGTGGTAAAAATTGTGAGGGTTGTATATGAAGATTAAAGCCACGATAGAACGCATACCGGGGGGTATGATGCTGGTGCCGCTGGTACTCGGTGCCATTCTGAATACATTAGCGCCAGATACCGGGGCTTATTTTGGTGGTTTCACAAAGGGGATGATTACAGGTACCGTTCCCATCCTGGCCGTCTGGTTCTTTTGTATCGGCGCATCGATAAATTTACGCGCTACGGGTACCGTATTACGCAAATCCGGAACGCTGGTGATAACCAAAATAGCGGTTGCCTGGGTTGTCGCAATGATATGCGCGATGTTCATTCCGGAAAATGGAATTCAGACCGGTTTCTTCGCCGGGCTATCCGTCCTGGCGATTGTCTCGGCGATGGATATGACCAACGGCGGGCTGTATGCCAGCCTGATGAACCAGTACGGAACGAAAGAGGAGTCAGGCGCATTTGTTTTGATGTCTCTGGAGTCCGGCCCGCTCATGACGATGCTGATCCTGGGGTCCGCTGGCCTTGCCTCTTTTGAACCGCATCACTTTGTCGGGGCGATCCTGCCGTTCCTGATCGGTTTTGCCCTGGGGAATCTGGATCACGACCTGCGTGATTTCTTCAGCAAAGCCACGCCGGTGCTGATCCCATTCTTTGGCTTTGCGCTGGGCAACACCATCAACCTGAACGTGATTCTTGATACGGGACTGCTGGGGATTGTGCTGGGTGTCGCGGTTATCATCATCACCGGTATTCCGCTGATTATTGCCGACCGCGTCATCGGCGGAGGAAACGGCACGGCAGGCGTCGCCGCCTCTTCAGCCGCAGGCGCTGCCGTCGCAAACCCGGTAATTATCGCCCAGATTAACCCGGCCTTCGAACCGGTGGCCGCTTCCGCGACGGCACTGGTTGCCGCCAGCGTGATTGTCACCGCGATTCTGGTGCCCATCATCACGGCGCTGTACGCAAAACGCTACGGAAATGCACCCAAGCAGGAATTAGAACGGGAAGCTGTAGAACTTCATCATTAACACACCGCACCAGTCTATCCTCTCTCCCCTATGGGGAGAGGGTCAGGGTGGGGGGATTCAACCAAAAATCTCTTCCACCATCGCATCCACCAGCCGTTTTGCCGAACACAGCCTCGGCATCCCCAGCGCGACGGTCTGCCAGTTTTGCGTCACTGACCAGCTCACCGGGTGTAGATCCGCCTGACACCAGTCGCCCAGCCAGCCCAGCATGTCTTTATGATCGATTAAACCCGCCGAAGCAGGTGTGGTCAGCCATTGATGATAAAAATGGCGCGTCGTGGGGGACGCATTGATGCCCTGCGCGAGGTAGTTGGCGGCCATGCTGCGTAAATTATCCTTGAGCATTGCCGACACATCGTTGTTCGCCAGACGACATGCATCGCCAAACGCTCCCCAGCGCAGCTCTTCCAGAACAATGAAGCAGCGCCCGGCTAACGACCAGCCATCATAGTGACCGGCTCGCCAGCGGGTGAAAATTTGTTCACTGTGCTCGCCAGCCTGTACCGTCAGTCCGCGCTGGGTCAGCGCCTTTTCTTTATAGGCGGCACGTTGGGTAAAATGAGAAGAGAGCTCCGCATACTGTTCAAGCAGGCCGGGAGATGGCTGAGCGCGCAGGTGAGCCGGCTGGCGCAGTGCAATCAGCTTATCGGCCATCAGCGTCAGCGCGAGATGGCCCGGATCCAGCATGCCTGCAAGCTTTTCCGCCAGCCCCAGGCGCAGGGCCGCGTTCTCATTAAGCATTCCCGCCATCGCCCAAGGCCGCAGCCGGGTATGCGTCATGATCTCCTGAGTCAAACGTTCACGAAACTGCAGCTGCTGCGGCCCCAGATGGGGATGGCGCGCCGCGTCCACGCCCTGCACAAGATCGACCATAAACTTGGGATGAATACACTCCAGCGTCCGCCCGGGACCGTCCAGTAGCTGTGTTGTCATGGTTGCTCTGCTGCGAATAGAGTTTGAATGTCATCGCGTAACAGTCGGGTATCTTCCTGTATCCACGTCGCAGTCGTAATGCTTTGCTTCAACAGCTGGCTGAGCGCTCGGGTTGAATGCTCATTTTGTTGACGCACTGAGAGGCTATCACGCAAGCTTTCCTGTAACCCGGTCAGGCATAACGAAAATTCTGCAAAGAACGTCGCCATTCCGGCCGTAACAGAGACATCGACCTGCGCGGACAAAGCTTTACGTATTTGTTCACAAAACTGATCAATATGTTGCTTAAATTTGTCATGCAGCTGCGCAATGTCGATTACATAGCGCGTGCGCGTGACCACATAATCATCCCAGCCCCAGCCCGGATTATTGAGCCAACGCGAAACGGTTTCACGCATACTGCTCCCGGAGGAAGGCTGACCTGCAGGGCGGTTATCCTGCGCAATGGCATCGTTAAACAGTGCCCGCGTATTGAAGTTAAGCTGGTTAGCCTGAAAAGCCGGGAAGCTGATCCGCGCCCGGAAGCCGGCATGGCTCAGGTGCTCTTTAATACGCGTTTCAATAGGGCGCATAGCTTCATTCAGCGAGCGCGCCAGCGTAGATTCCAGCTGATCGAAGCGTAACGCCAGCTCCCGGGCGATTTTTGCCTGCGCATCCAGCATGATAAGTTCACAGGAGGAGCGAATTTTACTCAGGACGATCTGCGCCTGACCTTCATCATCCAGAACCAGCGGTTCCCGCTCTTGCGGTTCATCACTGCGGCGATTCAGCCGCTCAATGCCTGCCAGATCAAGAATATTTTGAGTGCTGAACACCTGGCCCACTGCCTGATGAAGCGCCGTTTTTTCGGCCTCCATAAAGTCCGCGGTCGCGTTCAGCGCCTGCTCAACTTCATGTTTCACCTCATCGCTCACCGCGCTCTGGCGCGTCTGCAGCAGCACCATATCCTCTTCAAGACGCGCGATGTTCATTTCCAGCGCCTCAAAGGCCACCGTCAGCCCCTGATAGCGGAAGTCGAGATACTCCCGGGCATTTTGCGCGTAGTTGAGCAGCTTATGCGAGGCCGAGCGCAGCGCGAATAGCGAGGCATTGGCATAGGCGGCGTAAATCAGCTTGCGTATCGGCTGTTCAAACAGCGAATCTTCCCAGAGCAAATCGGCTGCGTGACGGATATGGTCTATATCGTCCAGGTCCGCCGTACGCCAGCGGCGTCCGAGGGCGGCTTCGGCAAAATCCTGCACCCAGGGTTGCTCCTGATGATCCGGCAGGCGTCCGCGGGCATTCATCTCGTAGCGGGCGCGGTTTGCCAGATACGCCCACATAGAGGAAACAGGGTAGATCTGGCCAGGCGAAATATTGCCTTTCATTAAGATACCGGAGATCATCGCCCTGACCTGCTCTTCATCGTCGCTATTGCGATCCTTCTGGTCGAATTTATTCACCAGCGCATACAGAGGCACTGATTTCCCGGCAACCGAAATAGCCTGACGGACCTCTTCATCAGAAATAGATTTAAGCTGGGTATAATCCATCACCGCCAGCACCGCCGACGCGCGGGCTAATTGTTCGCTAAGCATTTTTTGCAGATGCGGTTGTCCGGCCTCATTGGGGCCGGGGGTATCGAGCAGCGTCAGCTGACCAAGGTGAGCATCGAGACCCGCAAGATGCACGAACTCCACTTCAATCACCGGAATATGTTCGATAGCCGCGTATTCGGAGAACGGAAACGCCACGCCCAGCGCCTGGGAGAGCCTCACCAGGTCATTGAGACTTTTCAGGCAATGAAATATTGGCTGCGCACCCAGATAATGCTTTTCAAAGGCCTCGCCTTTCTCAATGCGTTCAAGCAGCGTATTCATGTCCTTATCGATTTCCAGATGCAGGGCCAGCTTGCCGCGATCGTAATCGCCAAGCTTTTTCTGCAGCAGGTGAATCAAATCATCAATAGGAGAGACGTGCGAGAAGTGGAGCACCGGCTCTTTCTGGCCTGGCGTATGACGAATCAGCGTGGGAAGCGCCGTCATTGGGCGGTTGCGGTTCGGCAACACTTCGGTACCCACAATGGCATTAATGGTGGTCGATTTCCCCGCTTTCATCGTGCCAACGATAGCCAGAACCATTTCCAGACGTGTTATTTTGCGTAATTCATTATTCAGCGTTGCCTGCTGTGCTTCGACGCCTCGCGCACTAAAATGCAAAGGCAGCACGTTGTTCTTTTCACCCGTAATAGCGGCCGTCGTGTTCTCCAGCATCGCTGTCGGCATTGATTTCAGGGTATCAAGATTTTGCAGGGCGAGCTGTAACAAACGTTCAGCTTCCTGGCTTAATTCAAAAATGGTCTGTGTGTGCATGATAAAAGCCTTTCCTTAACGCAAATTTATTACTTTTATTAAGCCACTTGTATTAATTATGATGTTCAGGCTTATATGATCACGTGTGGAAAACATGTTCACCGAAATATAACTGATTGAAGATAATCAGAAATAAATGGCTATCCCTGCATGGCGTGTAAAGCTTTCCTCAAGGCCTGAAAGCCAAAAGATAAAAAGCCTGGCCCATTTTAAGAAGCTTCAGGATATATCATCATTATTTACCCACCTAAAAAGAGAGGGATAGGCCGCCGCCATAAGAAATGTATGGCAGTAAAGATCGAAGATAAATAACAATGTGTTGCTTCACCTTATCCGAAATGAAGGTGCGTAGCAATTTGCCGCAATAAAATATTCGATATATTTAGCGACTTCTCTTTCCACCGTGTTAATGACGTTAGCATCGCTTAGTTGACTGACAGTAAGTGTCACTCACAACACATTTTCTGCGTTTTTTAAATTCACAATAGCACCGACAAAAGTGTGGATTTGCGTTATACTTGCCGCCTTTTTAGGCACCCTGCCGTCATTTAGCTGGCACTTTCCAGCGCGTTAACACTTTTTGAGGATACCGATATGCAACTCCCACACTGCCCAAAATGCAATTCTGAATACACCTACGAAGATAATGGCATGTTCATCTGCCCGGAATGCGCACACGAATGGAATGATGCCGAGCCGGCGCAGGACGCTGATGCGCTGATCGTTAAAGATGCGAACGGCAATCTGCTGGCGGATGGCGACAGCGTCACCGTGGTGAAAGATCTGAAGGTGAAAGGCAGCTCTTCTATGCTCAAGATCGGCACCAAAGTGAAGAATATCCGTCTGGTGGAAGGCGATCATAATATCGACTGCAAAATTGACGGCTTCGGTCCGATGAAGCTGAAATCCGAGTTCGTGAAAAAGAACTGATTTACCCGCCCGGTGGCGCTTCGCTTACCGGGCTTTCGGGAACTACACTTAACGGGCTTTTCTTACGTGAGGTAAAGATTATGCCGTTAAGTCCCTACATCTCTTTCGCCGGCAACTGTGCAGAGGCTACGGCCTTCTATCAGCAGGCCGTCGGCGCAGAACTCCTCTATAAAATCACCTTCGGCGAAATGCCAAAAAGCGATAACAGCGAAGAAGGCTGTCCGTCCGGCATGCAGTTTCCGGATTCGGCTATCGCTCACTCCAACGTTCGCATTGCGGGCAGCGATATCATGATGAGCGACGGGCTGCCACCGGGCAGCAGCGCGCAGTACGCGGGCTTCACGCTGGTGCTCGACACGCAGGATGTGTCGGAAGGCAAACGCTGGTTCGACAACCTTGCCGACGGCGGCAATATCGAAATGGCCTGGCAGGAAACCTTCTGGGCGCACGGCTTCGGTAAGGTCACCGACAAATACGGCGTGCCGTGGATGATAAACGTCGTTAAGCAGCAGCACTAATTTTCGGGCGGTGGGCGGTCTGCCTCCGCCTGTCATCAAACTCCCCTCAACTCTTCAAACTCCCGCAACCTGCACTTAACCCAAATGTCATATTGATGCGCCAGCATGAGGCCACATTTATCGTGAGGCCCAGCACATGCAAACCGTCATCCGCGTCGAAAAACTGAGCAAGACCTTCAATCATAACAAGGCGCTGCATGCCGTTGATCTGACCGTCCAGCAGGGCGAAATGGTGGCGCTTCTCGGGCCGTCTGGCTCGGGGAAATCCACCCTTTTACGCCACTTAAGCGGCCTCATTACCTGCGATAAAACGCCGGAAAGCCACGTCGAGTTGCTGGGCAACACCGTGCAGCGCGCGGGGCGTCTGGCGAGCGATATCCGAAAAAGCCGCGCCCGGACGGGCTACATCTTCCAGCAGTTCAACCTGGTGAACCGCCTGACGGTGCTGGAGAACGTGCTGATTGGCGCGCTCGGCAGCACCCCGTTCTGGCGCACCTGCCTGCGCTGGTTCTCCCCATCCCAGAAGCAGGAAGCCCTACAGGCGCTGACCCGCGTCGGCATGGCGCACTTCGCCCACCAGCGCGTCTCCACCCTGTCCGGTGGACAACAGCAGCGCGTCGCCATCGCCCGCGCGCTGATGCAGAAAGCGCAAATCATTCTGGCCGACGAGCCCATCGCCTCACTGGACCCGGAATCGGCGCGCATCGTGATGGAAACCCTGCGCGACATCAACCAGAACGACGGCATTACCGTGGTGGTCACGCTGCATCAGGTGGATTACGCCCTGCGCTACTGCGAGCGCATCGTCGCCCTGCGTCAGGGGCATGTGTTCTTCGATGGCGCAAGCCACCAGTTTGATAACGAACGTTTTGATCATCTCTACCGCAGCGTAAACCGCGTCGAAGAACGCGCGCAGGCTGCATAACGTCCCCATAACGAGGAATGGAAATGAACTACAAAGCCGTTGCCGCGCTGGCCTTTACCAGCATGTTCAGCATCAGCACCCTGCTAAGCCCGGCGCATGCGGAGGAGCAGGAAAAAGCGCTGAATTTCGGCATTATTTCGACGGAATCACAGCAGAACATGAAGCCGCAGTGGGAACCGTTCCTGAAAGATATGGAAACCAAACTGGGGATCAAAGTGAACGCCTTCTTCGCCCCGGACTACGCGGGCATCATTCAGGGGATGCGCTTCAACAAAGTGGACATCGCCTGGTACGGTAACCTTTCCGCGATGGAAGCGGTAGACCGCGCCAACGGCCAGGTCTTTGCCCAGACCGTTGCGGCAGATGGCTCCCCGGGCTACTGGAGCGTGCTGATCGTCAACAAAGACAGCCCGATCAACACCCTCAACGACATGATCGCCAAACGCAAAGAGCTGACTTTTGGTAACGGCGATCCGAACTCCACCTCCGGCTTCCTCGTTCCCGGCTACTACGTCTTCGCGAAAAACAACATCTCCGCCAGCGACTTCAAGCGCACGGTGAACGCCGGGCACGAAACCAACGCGCTGGCCGTGGCGAACAAGCAGGTGGACGTTGCCACCAACAACACCGAAAACCTCGACAAGCTGAAGACATCAGCGCCGGACAAGCTGAAAGAACTGAAGGTTATCTGGAAGTCACCGCTGATCCCCGGCGACCCGATCGTCTGGCGCAAAAACCTCTCCGAAAGCACCAAGGACAAGGTCTATGACTTCTTTATGAACTACGGCAAAACGCCGGAAGAGAAAGAGGTTCTGGAACGTCTGGGCTGGGCACCGTTCCGCGCGTCCAGCGATTTGCAGCTGGTCCCGATTCGCCAGCTGGCGCTGTTCAAGCAGATGCAGGCCGTGAAGGACAACAAAGGGCTCAAGGATGAGGAGAAGACCAGCAAAGTGTCTGAAATCCAGGCGCAGCTGGAAGACCTCGACCGCCTGACCGCCGCGCTCGGCGCGATGACCAGCGTGAATAAAGCGGTGCAATAGTGCCTTTCTACCCCTCACCCCAGCCCTCTCCCCAAAGGGGAGAGGGTGTAATCGTTCCCTCTCCCCTTTGGGGAGAGGGTTAGGGTGAGGGGACTAAACCCAAAGGAGTCAACATGCAAACCATCACCCTCCCGCCGCCAAAGCGCAGCTGGTTCTCGCTCATAAGCTGGGCCATCCTGCTCGCGGTGCTGGTTATCTCCTGGAAAGGCGCAGAAATGGATCCGCTGCTGCTCTTCAAAGATTCCGGCAACATGGCCACCTTCGCCGCCGACTTCTTCCCGCCGGATTTCAGCCAGTGGCCGGATTACCTCAGCGAAATGGCCATTACCCTGCAAATCGCCGTCTGGGGCACCGCCCTTGCCGTCGTTCTCTCCATTCCGTTTGGCCTGATGAGCGCCGAAAACATCGTGCCGTGGTGGGTTTACCAGCCGATGCGTCGCCTGATGGACGCCTGCCGCGCCATCAACGAAATGGTGTTCGCCATGCTGTTCGTGGTGGCCGTCGGCCTGGGTCCGTTCGCGGGCGTGATGGCGCTGTTCATCCACACCACCGGCGTGCTCTCCAAGCTGCTATCCGAAGCGGTCGAAGCCATCGAGCCCGGCCCGGTGGAAGGCATCCGCGCAACGGGCGCCAACAAAATCGAAGAGATCCTCTACGGCGTACTGCCGCAGGTGATGCCGCTGCTCATCTCCTACTCCCTGTACCGCTTTGAGTCCAACGTCCGCTCCGCCACCGTGGTCGGCATGGTGGGCGCAGGCGGGATTGGCGTCACCCTGTGGGAAGCGATTCGCGGTTTCCAGTTCCAGCAAACCTGCGCCCTGATGGTGCTCATCATCGTCACCGTCAGCCTGCTGGATTTCCTCTCTCAACGTTTGCGTAAGCACTTCATCTGAGAAGCGAGGCTTTGATTTGTATGCACTTATCCAGACATCCGACCAGTTACCCCACCCGCTGGCAAGAGATTGCGGCAAAGCTCGAAGTGGAGCTGCGCACGCACTACCGCTGCGGTGACTACCTGCCCGCCGAGCAGCAGCTTGCCGACCGCTACGAGGTGAACCGCCATACGCTACGCCGCGCCATTGACCAGCTGGTCGAGCGCGGCTGGGTCCAGCGCCGTCAGGGCGTCGGCGTGCTGGTGCTGATGCGCCCGTTCGACTACCCGCTTAACGCCCAGGCGCGCTTTAGCCAGAACCTGCTGGATCAGGGCAGCCACCCGACCAGCGAAAAGCTGCTCTCGGTCCTGCGCCCGGCCTCCAGCCACGTGGCGGACGCGCTGGGGATTCAGGAGGGCGATAACGTCATTCACCTGCGCACGTTGCGCCGGGTCAACGGCGTGGCGGTGTGCCAGATTGACCACTACTTCGCGGACCTGGCCCTCTGGCCTGTGCTGCAAAACTTTGCCAGCGGTTCCCTGCACGACTTTCTTCAGGACGCCACGGGCATCGCCCTCAAGCGCACCCAGACACGCATCAGCGCCCGCCGCGCGCAGGCGAAAGAGAGCAAAGTGCTGGAAATTCCCAACATGGCCCCGCTGCTCTGCGTGCGTACCCTTAACCACCGTGACGGTGAGATCAACGCGACGGAATACTCCGTCAGCCTGACCCGCGCCGACATGATTGAATTCACCATGGAGCACTGAATGCACGTCGACACCTCCACCCGACAGCGCTGGATGCGCGTGCTGGCCCACAGCCAGCCTGCCGCCCTGCGTGAGCGCATGAACGCACTGGGCCTGACGCCTGACTACGACACTATCCGCGCACCGGAAATCGGTCTGGTACAAATTCAGGCCCGGATGGGCGGCACCGGCGAGCGCTTTTTCGCGGGCGATGCCACCCTCACCCGCGCGGCTATCCGCCTGAACAGCGGCACGCTGGGCTACAGCTACGTGCTGGGTCGCGATAAAGCGCACGCCGAGCGCTGCGCGGTAATCGACGCCCTTTTGCAGGAACCACCGCATTTCCAGACGTTAATGGAAACCCTTATTGCCCCGCTGGAAGCCGACCGCGCCGCACGGCTTGCCGCACGTCAGGCCGAAGTGAACACCAGCCGGGTCGACTTCTTTACGCTCGTTCGCGGAGATAACGCATGACGCTTCAACCTGCTTTTACCCTGGCCGTCCAGGATGCCCAACAAAGTTTTCGTCGCCTGCTGAAGGCCATGAGCGAGCCGGGCGTGATTGTCTCCCTGCACCAGCTCTCTCAGGGCTGGCTGCCGCTGAACCTCGCCTCCACCAGCGTGCTGCTGACGCTGGCGGACAACGATACCCCGGTATGGCTGTCAGGCGCCCTGTCGAACGATATTGCCAGCCAGAACCTGCGTTTCCACACCAGCGCTCCGCTGGTCGAACAGCCGCAGCAGGCGGTGTTTGCCGTGGCCGACGAGCAGATTAGCCACGAGCAGCTTAACGCCCTGAGCGAAGGCACTGCCGTCGCCCCGGAGACCAGCGCCACGCTAATTTTGCAGGTCTCCAGCCTGAGCGGCGGCCGCATGCTGCGCCTGACGGGCGCAGGCATCGCCGACGAGCGCATGGTCGCGCCGCAGCTGCCGGAGTGCATCATTCACGAGCTGACCGAGCGCCCGCACCCGTTCCCGCTGGGCATTGACCTGATCCTGACCTGCGGCGAGCGCCTGCTGGCGATCCCGCGAACCACCCACGTGGAGGTGTGCTGATGTACGTAGCCGTCAAAGGGGGCGAAAAGGCCATCGCCGCCGCCCATGCCTTGCAGGAGCACAGACGACGGGGCGATGAACAGCTTCCCGAGCTGAGCGTCGCCCAGATTGAGCAGCAGCTTAACCTCGCGGTTGACCGCGTGATGACTGAGGGCGGCGTTGCCGACCGCGAGCTTGCAGCGCTGGCGCTGAAGCAGGCCAGCGGCGACAACGTGGAAGCCATCTTTCTGCTGCGCGCCTGGCGCACTACCGTTCCCCGCCTGGCGGTCAGCGAGCCGGTGAACACGGCGGAGATGCGCCTGGAGCGCCGCATTTCTGCCGTTTATAAAGATATTCCCGGCGGCCAGCTGCTTGGCCCTACCTACGATTACACCCATCGCCTGCTGGACTTCACCCTGCTGGCGAACGGCGAAGCCCCAGCGCTCGGCACTTCAGACGCCGAACAAGAACCGTCTCCGCACGTCTTTAGCCTGCTGGCACACCAGGGGCTGGCGAAGGCGGAAGAGGACACGGGAGCCACGCCGGACGACGTCACCCGCACGCCGCCGGTTTACCCGTGCTCGCGCTCGTCCCGCCTGCAGCAGCTGATGCGCGGCGACGAAGGCTATCTGCTGGCGCTGGCCTACTCCACCCAGCGCGGCTACGGGCGCAACCACCCGTTCGCGGCAGAGATCCGCAGCGGCTATATCGACGTTGAAATCGTGCCGGAGGAGCTGGGTTTTGCGGTGAACGTCGGCGAACTGCTGATGACCGAGTGCGAAATGGTCAACGGCTTCGTCGCGCCGGAGAATGAAGATCCGCATTTTACCCGCGGCTACGGGCTGGTGTTTGGCCTCGGCGAGCGCAAGGCGATGGCGATGGCGCTGGTTGACCGCGCACTGCAGGCGCCGGAGTACGGCGAGCACATTGCTGGCCCGGCGCAGGACGAAGAGTTCGTGCTGGCCCACGCGGATAACGTCGAGGCTGCAGGCTTTGTCTCGCACCTCAAGCTGCCGCACTACGTCGATTTCCAGGCCGAACTGGAACTGCTGAAACGCCTGCAACGGGAGCGCGCCAATGGCTAACTTAAGCGGCTACAACTTTGCCTATCTGGACGAGCAAACCAAACGCATGATCCGCCGCGCTATCTTAAAAGCGGTGGCTATTCCGGGCTATCAGGTGCCGTTCGGCGGGCGCGAAATGCCGATGCCCTACGGCTGGGGCACGGGCGGCATCCAGCTGACCGCCAGCGTGATAGGCGAAGCGGACGTGCTGAAGGTCATCGACCAGGGCGCGGACGACACCACTAACGCCGTGTCGATCCGCAACTTCTTTAAGCGCGTAACGGGCGTCAATACCACCGAAAAAACCGAAGACGCGACGCTGATCCAGACCCGCCACCGCATCCCGGAAACCCCGCTGACGGAAGATCAGATTCTGATTTTCCAGGTGCCGATCCCGGAGCCGCTGCGCTTTATCGAGCCTCGCGAAACCGAGACCCGCACCATGCACGCGCTGGAAGAGTACGGGATCATGCAGGTCAAACTGTATGAAGATATCGCCCGTTTCGGCCATATCGCCACCACCTACGCCTATCCGGTGAAGGTCAACGGGCGCTACGTGATGGACCCGTCGCCAATCCCTAAATTCGACAACCCGAAGATGGACATGATGCCTGCCCTGCAGCTCTTTGGTGCCGGACGTGAAAAACGCATCTACGCCGTGCCGCCCTACACCCGCGTCGAAAGCCTGGATTTCGACGATCACCCGTTTACGGTGCAGGAGTGGGACGAGCCGTGCGCCATCTGCGGCTCCAGACACAGCTATCTGGATGAAGTGGTGCTGGACGACACGGGCAAACGGATGTTTGTCTGCTCCGACACCGATTACTGCCGCCAACAGAGCGAGGCGAACGACCAATGAAACCGCTGCTTTCGGTTAATAACCTGACCCATCTTTATGCGCCGGGAAAAGGCTTCAGCGACGTGTCGTTCGAGCTGTGGCCGGGCGAAGTGCTGGGAATTGTCGGCGAGTCCGGCTCCGGCAAAACTACCCTGCTGAAGTCCATCTCCGCGCGCCTGACGCCGCAACACGGCGAGATCCTGTATCAGGGACGCTCCCTCTACGGCATAAGCGAGGCCGAGCGCCGCCGCCTGCTGCGCACCGAGTGGGGCGTGGTGCATCAGCATCCGATGGACGGCCTGCGCCGCCAGGTGTCGGCGGGAGGCAATATTGGCGAACGGCTGATGGCCACCGGCGCGCGGCACTACGGCAACATCCGCGCCACGGCGCAGCACTGGCTGGAGGAGGTGGAAATCCCCGCCTCGCGCATCGACGACCTGCCGACCACCTTTTCCGGCGGCATGCAGCAGCGTCTGCAGATTGCCCGCAACCTGGTCACCCATCCGAAGCTGGTCTTTATGGATGAACCCACCGGCGGGCTGGACGTCTCCGTGCAGGCCCGCCTGCTCGACCTGCTGCGCGGCGTGGTGGTGGAACTGAACCTCGCCGTGGTAATTGTCACCCACGATTTAGGCGTTGCGCGCCTGCTGGCGGACCGCCTGCTGGTGATGAAGCAGGGTCAGGTGGTGGAAAGTGGGTTAACCGACCGCGTGCTCGACGACCCGCATCATCCGTACACCCAGCTGCTGGTGTCCTCGGTTTTACAGAATTAAGAGGCCAACATGATCCGCGTAGAAAACGTCAGTAAGACCTTTGTGCTCCATCAGCAAAACGGCGTGCGCCTGCCGGTGCTGCAAAACGCCTCGTTAGAGGTGAATCAGGGCGAATGCGTGGTGCTACACGGCCACTCCGGCAGCGGTAAATCGACCCTGCTGCGCTCCCTGTACGCCAACTACCTGCCGGACCAAGGGCACATCCGCATCCGCCACAATGATGAATGGGTCGATCTGGTTCAGGCCCCGGCGCGCAAGGTGCTGGAAGTGCGCCGCTCGACGATCGGCTGGGTGAGCCAGTTCCTGCGGGTGATCCCGCGGATCTCCGCCCTGGACGTGGTGATGCAGCCCCTGCTGGATCTTGGCGTGCCGCGCGAAACCTGCGCCGCCAGGGCCGCCAGCCTGCTGACGCGCCTCAACGTGCCGGAGCGTCTGTGGCACCTCGCCCCGTCGACCTTTTCCGGCGGCGAGCAGCAGCGCGTGAACATCGCGCGCGGGTTTATCGTCGACTATCCGATTTTACTGCTGGATGAACCCACCGCCTCGCTCGACGCTAAAAACAGCGCAGCGGTGATAGCGCTGATCGAACAGGCCAAAGCACGGGGCGCGGCGATCGTCGGGATCTTCCACGACGACGCCGTTCGCAGCCGCGTGGCGGACAGGCTGCACCCGATGGGGACAAACGCATGATTATCAATAACGTCAGGCTGGTGCTGGAAAATGAGGTTGTGAAGGGTTCGGTTGAAACCCATGACGGCGTCATCCGCGCCTTTGCCGAAACCCAAAGCCGTTCCCCTGAAGCAATGGACGGCGACGGCGGCTGGCTGCTGCCGGGGCTGATTGAGCTGCATACCGATAATCTGGACAAATTCTTCACCCCGCGACCGAAGGTGGACTGGCCCGCCCATTCGGCGATGAGCAGCCACGACGCGCTGATGGTCGCCAGCGGCATTACTACGGTGCTGGACGCGGTAGCAATCGGCGACGTGCGCGACGGAGGCGATCGCCTGGAGAATCTGGAGAAGATGATCAACGCCGTGGAGGAGACGCAAAAGCGCGGCCTCAACCGCGCCGAACACCGTCTGCACCTGCGCTGCGAGCTGCCGCACCACACCACGCTACCGCTGTTTGAAAAGCTGGTCGGGCGCGAGCCGGTCTCGCTGGTCTCCCTGATGGACCACTCGCCGGGGCAGCGCCAGTTCGCCAACATTGAAAAGTATCGTGAATACTATCAGGGCAAATACTCGCTCAACGACGCGGAGATGGCGCGCTACGAAGAAGAGCAGCTTCAGCTTGCGGCCCAGTGGTCGCAGCCCAACCGCCTTAAGATTGCCGCAATGTGCCGGGACAGGAATATCGCGCTGGCCAGCCATGACGACGCCACCCACGATCACGTGCGCGAATCCCACCAGCTTGGCAGCGTGATCGCCGAATTTCCCACCACGTTTGAAGCGGCGGAAGCGTCGCGCCAGCACGGCATGAACGTGCTGATGGGCGCACCGAACATCGTGCGCGGCGGATCGCACTCCGGCAACGTGGCGGCAAGCAAACTCGCTTCCCTCGGCCTGCTGGATATCCTCTCGTCTGACTACTACCCCGCCAGCCTGCTGGATGCGGCGTTCCGGGTAGCGGACGACGAGGACAACCGCTTTACGCTGCCGCAGGCAATTCGACTGGTGACCAAAAACCCGGCCAGCGCGCTCAATCTTCACGACCGCGGTGAGATTGCCGAAGGCAAACGGGCAGATCTGGTGCTCGCCCACCGCAAGGGCGAGCACGTTCATATCGACCACGTCTGGCGTCAGGGAAAAAGGGTGTTCTGATGGGAAGACTCATCTGGTTAATGGGACCGTCCGGCTCCGGTAAGGACAGCCTGCTCTCGGCGTTACGGCAGCGGGAACATTCACAGCTGCTGGTGGCGCACCGCTACATTACCCGCGCGGCGAACGCCGGAAGTGAAAACCATATCGCCCTGAGCGAGCAGGAATTTTTTACCCGCGCCGGGCAAAACCTGCTGGCGCTGAGCTGGCACGCCAACGGCTTTTATTATGGCGTGGGCATTGAGATTGACCTCTGGCTGCACGCGGGCTTCGACGTGCTCGTCAACGGCTCGCGCGCGCATCTGCCGCAGGCAAAAGCCCGGTACGAAGCGGCGCTGCTGCCGGTCTGCCTGCAGGTTTCTCAGGACGTTCTGCGCAGCCGACTACAAAGCCGGGGGCGGGAAAATGCGCGTGAGATAGACCAGCGCCTCGAGCGCGCGGCGCGCTACACGCCGTCGGGCTGCCACGTCCTCAATAACGACGGAAGTTTGCTACAGTCAGTCGAGACCTTTTTATCGCTGATACGCCAGAAGGAGAAACAGCATGCCTGACTGCCCGCTTCGCCCCGCCACCGCCGACGATGCGCCGATCGTTTACGCTCTGATCTGCGAGCTTAAGCAGTGTGAATTTGACCATCAGGCGTTTCACGCCGGCTATCTTGCCAATCTGCAGGATCACAACATGCGCTACCAGCTTGCCGAGCTGGACGGACAGGTCGTCGGCATGATCGGCCTGCACATGCAGTTTCACCTGCATCACGCCCGCTGGATCGGCGAGATCCAGGAGCTGGTGGTGATGCCGCAGGCGCGCGGGCTAAAGGTGGGCAGCCAGCTACTGGCCTGGGCGGAAGAGGTAGCACGAGAGGCGGGCGCGGAGTTGACCGAGCTCTCCACCAGCGTGAAGCGCACGGACGCGCACCGTTTTTACGTTCGTGAGGGATATACGCAGAGCCATTTTCGATTCACCAAACCGCTGTAGAGGTGCACGATGAGTCTGACCATCACGTTAACGGGAACCGGAAGCGCACAGCTCGTGCCGGTCTTTGGCTGCGACTGCGCGGCCTGCCGCCGGGCGCGCCTGCAGGACAACTATCGCCGTCGCCCCTGCAGCGCGGTGGTCAAATTCAACGACGCGGTCACCCTTCTGGATGCGGGCATTCCGCACCTGATGGACGACTGGCCGGCGGGCAGCTTCCAGCAGTTTTTGCTCACGCACTACCATATGGATCACGTCCAGGGGCTCTTCCCCCTGCGCTGGGGCGTGGGCGCAACCATCCCGGTCTACGGTCCGCCGGATGAAGCGGGCTGTGACGACCTGTTCAAACACCCCGGCATTCTGGATTTCAGCCACACGGTCGAGCCGTTCGTGATGTTTGAACTGCAGGGGCTGCGGGTCACGCCGCTGCCGCTCAACCACTCGAAGCTCACGTTTGGCTATCTGCTGGAATCCGCCCACAGCCGCGTGGCGTGGCTCTCTGATACCGCCGGGCTGCCGGATAAAACGGTGACGTTTCTGCTCAACAATCAGCCACAGGCGATAATCATCGACTGCAGCCATGAACCGCGCGACGAGACCCCGCGCAACCATTGTGATTTAAATACCGTGGTTGCGCTGAACGAGGTGATTGGCTGCCCGCAGGTGATCCTGACCCACATCAGCCATCAGTTTGACGTGTGGATGATGGATAACCCGCTGCCGGACGGCATTGAGGCAGGGTATGACGGGATGGTGCTGGTGCTGGATTAGGTTTTCTTCCTCTCCCGTGGGAGAGGGTTGGGGTGAAGGCAACAGGCCGCACTTAGCCTCGATCGTAATCATCCTCTAACCGGCGCTCATCCTCTTCTAACCGACGCCTGTCGTCATCCAGCTGGCGCTGACGCTCGTCTAAGCGGCGGCGTCTGTCTTCAAGCTGCCGACGACGGTCGTCGTACTGTCGGCTGTCGATTTGACGGCTGCGGTCGTAACGATCGTCGTCATCATCATTACGGCTGCTGCTTGGGTTATAGGCATCGTTGATCGCCTGCTGAATGTTGCCAATGGCGTCATCAATCACATCGGCATGCGCCAGTTGGCTGGTTAAAGTCAGCAGACCAAATAACAGGACGGTAGAGTAACGTTTCATAAGGCCAGACTCGCAGGGGAACTGGCCTTACGGTAATGAATGGCTGGGAACCGGGGTAGCGGAGGAATCTCAAATTCTGTTGCGAGCGGACTCTTCCATTAGCTGATTCGCTCGGCGTTTATTTTCTGCAACCAGAACGATGCCATAACATTTTTGATCCGGTGAATGGCTCCAGATACGATCTTCAGGAATACAGCCTCCATCATAAATAACTTTGCTACCGTCATACGGCCAAAATGCCCCCTGCTCGGTATCAAGTACAAATACCGCAATTTGGTCTGATTCGCGGGCTATTTTCTGCCAAAGCATCTTGCCGCCTTCATATTGCTCAAAATCGCTGACAAGCGTAACGCCACATTGTAATACCAGGGCTTCATACAGGCGGGTTGCCAGTCCCTTATCACGCTCGGCAGGATCAACGCATATCCCTTCTACCTGAATAACGTTGGCATCTTCCCAGCAGCGCTCTACGGCAATAATGTCTTCACCCAAATGCGTTTTACGTTGCAAATCCAGGGCAGCAACTACCCGATGTCTGGGCACACCATCAAAAGTTTCGACATCTGCTTCAATAATCGCAGCCCTTGGCGTCAGGCTATCAAAAATGACATGTAACACCCGCCCGGAGAGTTCAAATTCATCAACGAGCTTAAATGACCTTGCAACCGTCCTGGGGCTGTATGTTGTAGGCATCACGATCATATGTGAGTCCCCTCTTGTGAGTACCGGCATAGTTCCCTTTATATCCCAATCTGCTAAATTTTGCGCAGATTAGCATCACCCGGTTCACGCAGGCTCTTGATGAATTCCTAAATTTACCGCTTATCAACAGACCTTCCGCAGCGCCTGCGCCAGCTGCTGGCGGGTAAACGGCTTACGCAACAACTGAACGTCCGGCAGCTGCGGGTTATGCGCCGGGCGCAAATCCTGCCCGCTAATCAGCAGCACCGGAAGCTGCGGATAATGACTGCGCACATGGTTAATCACCTCAGCCCCGCTCAGGCTTCCGGGCAACATCAGGTCGCTGATAAACATGCCAATATCCGGCGACGCCGCCAGCATGCTCAGGGCCTGTTCGCCGCTGTCCGCTTCGAGCGTCAGGTAGCCAAGCTGATGCAGCTGTTCGCACAGGGTCTGACGAACGTCCGCCTCATCTTCCAGCACCAGTACGAGCCGCTCGTTATCCACGGACGTTGTGGCAGCCAGCGCTACATCCTCCGAAACGGCGGGCAGCGTCGAGCGCGGGAGGTGCAGCCGCACGGTCGTTCCCTGTCCCGGCGCGCTTTCGATCTCTACCCGCCCCCCGGACTGACGCACAAAACCGTACACCATCGACAGGCCCAGCCCGCTGCCGCTTCCGGTCTGCTTGGTGGTGAAAAACGGTTCAAAAACCCGGGACTTCACCTCCTGCGACATCCCGCTGCCGCGGTCGATGACCTCCAGCGCCACCATATCCTGCCTGCGTCCGTCGCTGCGGGTCACGCGCTGGTTCCAGGTGCGAATTTTGATCGCCCCGCTCTGGCCTTCCATCGCATCCCGGGCGTTCATCACCAGGTTGATAATGGCATTTTCCAGCTGGCTGACATCAATCCACGCGGGCCATGCCGGGGTTTGCGCTTCAATCTCCAGGGTAAGCGTGGCGGGCAGCGAGTGGCGCATCAGTTCACGGAGGTTTTCCAGCAGGGGCAGCATCTCTACCGCATGCGGCGTCAGGGACTGTTTGCGGGAAAACGCCAGCAGGCGCTGGGTCAGCAGCGCGCCGCGTTCGGCCGCCTTCAGCGCACGGGTAATGCGCGGCGCGTCGTTTGATTCAGGGTCGGTAAGCTCGAGGCTGCCGATAATCACCGCCAGCAGGTTGTTAAAATCATGCGCCAGTCCGCCGGTCAGCTGTCCGACGGCCTTCATCTTCTGGCTGTGCAGCAGCGCCTCTTCCAGCCCCTGACGCTCGATGCGGTCGATCTCCATCTGCGTGGTTTTCTCTTTCAGCAGACGCGTGGTGTGTTCAAGCGAGGCGGTGTTGCGGGCGAATACGTTAAACGCGCGCGCCAGCTCGCCCAGCTCGTCGCGCCGCTGAAGGGCGGGCACCGACACATCCTGTTCACCGTGGGCAAGTCGCGACATCGCCCGGGAGATGGCCGTCAGGTTGGAGCCCAGATTGCGGTATATATACCAGCAGGCGCAGCCGGTGATAACCAGCGCCAGCACGGCGAAGATGCTGATAAACACGCTGATGGATTGCAGCTCGTGATGGCTCTGGGCCGTGCGAAGCCGGGAGGCCTGCGCCACCTGCTCAACGTACTGATTAATATCGCTATTAAGGATCGCCACCAGCGCCTTGATGTGGAACATATACCAGCTGATGGACAGATCGCTCTCCTCCAGCTGCTTCGACAGCGGGGCAAGCTTGCGCAGCTCGGCGTTAAAATCGGGCAGAACGCCCTCCACGACCGGCTGTATGGCGCTCCGTGGCAGCGCGGCGGTCACAGCGTCCAGCTGCTGAATGGTCGCGCGCGGCGAAGGCGTATCAATGGCGGCCACGATCAGCCGATCCATCTCCATCAGCTGCCGCGCGTCAGGCACGTTGCTGCCGAAGCGGCGGTTGATGTCCTGCAGATGGCGTAAATAGCTCTGGCTTTGATAGAGCGAGCTCAGCAGCGCGTTACGCTCAAGATGCCGCTTTTGCCCGCGCTCCAGCATCTCCGTTACGCTTTGCTGTAATTCATTGCTTCTGCGAATAATCCGCGCCACCAGCGCCGGCTCCTGCTGCGCCAGCGGGGCATCGGCAAGCTGTTCCAGCGAGCGGCGCAGCGCCGTTTGCATCTGCTTCAGCCGCTCGGCCTCGCCTTTGTACTCCAGTGCCCCCACCACCTGCGAAAGCCGCACCGCCGCCGTTGCGACGTTGGCCGTGTCGCGCGCGAGGTTCATGCTGCCGGTCATGTCGTCCAGCGTTTGCTGCTGCACCTGCTCCTGAATCTGGCTGGCGTGACGAAAGCCGAGCACCGCCACGCCGCTCACCATCAGCGTAACGGCGACCACCAGCAGATTGAAAATCAGCAGGCGGCCGCGGGCGCTGGCGAAGAACGGGGGGCGTGAAGACATGTTGACTCCGTAACTGTGATCCACATTCGCTATTCATAACTATGACAAATATGAACAGCTTCTGACATTTTGCATTTACGCACCTGTGATGAAGTGCAGATATCGACGTTCACAGGAGATCCGCCATGAGCAGAACCCCGGTTTTAGAGATGCGCCACATTGCCAAAACCTTTGGCAATTTCCACGCGCTCAAGGGCGTGGATTTGACGGTCTTCCCCGGTGAGATCCACGCGCTGATGGGGGAAAACGGCGCGGGAAAAAGCACGCTGATGAAGATCCTCGCGGGGGCCTATACCGCCACAGGCGGCGAGATCCTGATCGACGGTCAGCCGTTTCACATTAAAGGTCCGAAGGACGCGCTGGCCGCAGGCATCACACTGATTTACCAGGAGATGCAGCTCGCCCCCAATCTGACCGTGGCCGAAAATATCTTCCTCGGCAGCGAGCTGTCGCGCGGGGGGCTGGTGCAGCGCAAGGAGATGGCCGCCCAGGCGCAGGCGGTGATTGACCGTCTCGGCGCGCAGTTCAGCGCCACCGACCTGGTGATGAAGCTGACCATCGCCGAGCAGCAGCAGGTGGAAATCGCCCGCGCGCTGCACCGCAACAGCCGCATCCTGGTGATGGACGAACCCACCGCCGCCCTCTCCTCCCGCGAAACCCACCGCCTGTTCGAACTGATTTTGCGCCTGCGCGATGAGGGCATGGCGATTATCTATATCAGCCACCGCATGGCGGAAGTGTATGAACTTTCAGACCGCGTCAGCGTTCTGCGCGACGGGCAGTACGTCGGCAGCCTGACGCGCGACAAGCTCA
The DNA here is from genome assembly GCF_034107265.1 of Enterobacter sp. 168J2. Lineage (NCBI taxonomy): Bacteria > Pseudomonadati > Pseudomonadota > Gammaproteobacteria > Enterobacterales > Enterobacteriaceae > Enterobacter > Enterobacter sp. 168J2. The sequence continues at coordinate 24,314 of NZ_JAWNEB010000010.1, forward strand.
ACGCCTCCGAGCTGGTGAAAATGATGGTGGGCCGCCCGCTCAGCGATCTGTTCAACAAAGAGCGAGATATCCCTCTCGGTAGCCCGCGTCTCAACGTACACCACCTCACCGACGGTAAAAAAGTACAGCCGTGCAGCCTGCAGGTGCGCTCCGGCGAAATCGTCGGGCTGGCGGGGCTGGTCGGGGCCGGGCGTTCCGAGCTGGCGCAGCTGATCTTCGGCGTGCGCAAGGCCACGGGCGGCATGATTGAGGTGGACGGCGAGCCGGTGGTGATCCACTCCCCGCGCGCGGCCATTGAAAACGGCATCGGTTTTCTTACCGAGAACCGCAAGGAGCAGGGGCTGTTTCTGGAGCTGGCGGCGCAGGAGAACATCACCATGGCGACGCTGGAGCGCGACGCCACCTTTGGCATGCTTAACCGCAAAAAAGCCCAGTCCATTTCCGACGACGCTATCGCCCTGCTCAACATCCGCGTGCCGCATTCTCAGGTGCGCGCGGGCGGGCTCTCCGGCGGCAACCAGCAGAAGCTGCTGATCTCCCGCTGGGTGGCGATTGGCCCGCGCATTCTGATTCTCGACGAACCCACGCGCGGCGTGGACGTCGGCGCCAAAAGCGAGATCTACCGCATCATGAACCAGATGGCGCGCAAGGGGGTGGCGATTCTGATGATCTCCAGCGAGCTGCCGGAAGTGGTGGGGATGAGCGACCGGGTGTACGTGATGCGGGAAGGCAGCATCGCGGGCGAGCTTCACGGGCGCGACATCTCTCAGGAAAACATTATGACGCTGGCAACCGGCGTAAACGACACACATCATCAGGCGGTGCAATCATGACAACTCCAACCCATCCGCAGCAGGTGGCGAAATCCGCCTCCGCCAAAAAAATGCTGATGAGCGATCTGATGCAAACGGTCGGCATTTTGCCGATTTTAATCCTGATTGTGGCGGTGTTTGGCTTTATCGCCCCGAACTTCTTTACCGAAAGCAACCTGCTCAACATTACCCGTCAGGCGTCGATCAACATCGTGCTGGCGGCCGGGATGACCTTCATCATCCTGACCGGCGGGATTGACCTCTCCGTGGGCTCGATTCTGGGCACCACGGCGGTGGCGGCGATGGTGGTCTCGCTTATCCCTGAATTCGCGATGCTCTCCATTCCGGCGGCGCTGATGCTCGGCATGGTGCTGGGGCTGTTCAACGGCGCGCTGGTGGCCTTCGCCGGGCTGCCGCCGTTTATCGTCACGCTCGGCACCTATACGGCGCTGCGCGGCGCGGCCTACCTGCTGGCGGACGGCACCACGGTCATTAACTCCAACATCAGCTTCGAGTGGATCGGCAATAACTATCTCGGCCCCATTCCGTGGCTGGTGGTCATTGCCCTGGCGGTAATTGCGGTGTGCTGGTTTATCCTGCGCCGCACCACGCTCGGCGTTCATATCTACGCGGTCGGCGGCAACATGCAGGCGGCGCGCTTAACCGGCATCAAGGTCTGGCTGGTGCTGCTGTTTGTCTACGGCATGAGCGGCCTGCTCTCCGGCCTCGGCGGGGTGATGAGCGCCTCGCGCCTCTACAGCGCTAACGGCAACCTCGGCACGGGATATGAGCTGGATGCGATTGCGGCGGTGATCCTCGGCGGCACCAGCTTCGTCGGCGGGATCGGCACGATCACCGGCACGCTGGTGGGGGCGCTGATCATCGCCACCCTCAACAACGGCATGACGCTGATGGGCGTCTCCTACTTCTGGCAGCTGGTGATCAAAGGGGCGGTGATCATCATAGCGGTGCTGATAGACAAATACCGTACCCGACACCATCAAAGTGCATAACAACAATACCCTACAAGCGAGGAAGACAAGATGCGTTTGAAACCCTTAGTGACCGCGCTCTGTGCTGGCGCGCTGCTGGCCGCAACGCCGTTTGCGCAGGCAAAAGATCTGAAGTCCATCGGCGTGACGGTGGGCGACCTGGCTAACCCGTTCTTCGTGCAGATCACCAAAGGTGCCGAGCTGGAAGCGCGCAAGCTGGCTGGCGATAACGTCAAGGTGACGCTGGTCTCCAGCGGTTACGATCTGGGACAGCAGGTGTCGCAGATCGATAACTTCATCGCCGCGAAGGTGGACATGATCATCCTCAACGCCGCGGACTCCAAAGGGATCGGCCCGGCGGTGAAGCGCGCTAAAGAGGCGGGGATCGTGGTTGTGGCGGTCGACGTGGCGGCGGAAGGGGCCGATGCGACCATTACCTCCGATAACACCCAGGCGGGGGAAATGGCCTGTAAGTACATTACCGACCGCCTGAAAGGCAAAGGCAACGTGGTGATCATCAACGGACCGCCGGTCTCTGCGGTGCAGAACCGCGTGGAAGGCTGCCAGACGGAATTCAAAAAACATCCGGACATCAAGGTGCTCTCGGACAACCAGAACGCCAAAGGCAGTCGTGAAGGCGGGCTGGAAGTGATGACCTCTCTGCTGGCGGCTAATCCGAAGATCGACGGCGTATTCGCAATTAACGATCCGACGGCGATCGGCGCCGATCTGGCGGCGAAACAGGCCCAGCGCAACGAGTTCTTTATCGTCGGCGTGGACGGTTCCCCGGACGGTGAAGAGGCGCTGAAGCGCGAAAACTCCCTGTTCGTCGCGACCCCGGCGCAGGATCCGCAGGTGATGGCGGCGAAGGCGGTGGAGATCGGCTATGACATTCTGCAGGGCAAACCTGCGCCAAAAGAGCCTGTGCTGATCCCGGTGACGATGATCGATAAAAAGAACGTCGGCACGTATAAGGGGTGGACGGTTAAATAGCCCCCCCTCACCCCGGCCCTCTCCCCAAAGGGGAGAGGGTGTTCACGTTCCCTCTCCCCTTTGGGGAGAGGGTTAGGGTGAGGGGTACGTTTTGCACATAATGCCAGGAGTCCCCATGAAACGCTCCGACATCAATGAAATTCTCGGCCACACGCGGCAGTTTTTTTCCATGCACGACGTGCATCTCCCGCCGTTTGCCAGCTTTCCGCCAACCAAATGGCAGCAGCTCGATCGGGCTGCGTGGCAGGAAGTATTTGACCTCAAGCTCGGCTGGGACGTGACGGCGTTCGGCGGCAACAGCTTTGCCACCCAGGGCCTGACGCTGTTTACCCTGCGCAACGGCTCGCCGAACGGCGCACCGTATGAGAAATGCTACGCCGAAAAAATCATGCACGTTCGCGACGGCCAGGTGACGCCGATGCATTTTCACTGGCGCAAGCGGGAAGACATCATCAACCGGGGCGGCGGGAATCTGATTATTGAGTTGTGGAATGCCGGGATGCATGAGGAGACCGAAAACACCGACGTGACCGTCACGATTGACGGCTGTCGGCAAACCCACGCGCCCGGCAGCCAGCTGCGCCTCACGCCAGGGGAAAGCATCTGCCTGACGCCCGGCCTGTACCACAGCTTCTGGGGCGAACGCGGCTTCGGCGACGTGCTGGTGGGCGAAGTGTCGTCGGTGAATGACGACGAGCACGACAACCACTTTTTACAGCCCATTGCCCGCTATAACAACATTGAAGAAGACGAACCGGCGGTGCTGGTGCTGTGCAACGAGTACAACCTGTTTCAGAGATAAGGAGTGAATGATGCCACTGATTTCTCTTGCCGACGGTCTTGAGCACGCCAGGAAACATCGCTACGCGCTGGGCGCGTTTAACGTGCTCGACTCCCATTTTCTGCGCGCGCTGTTTGCCGCCGCAAAGCAGGAACGCTCGCCGTTTATCATCAACATCGCCGAAGTGCACTTTAAGTATGTGTCCCTGGATTCGCTTGTCGAAGCGGTTAAGTTCGAAGCCGCCCGTCACGATATTCCCGTGGTGCTGAATCTCGACCACGGCCTGCATTTCGAGGCGGTGGTGCGCGCTCTGCGCCTGGGGTTTAGCTCGGTGATGTTCGACGGCTCGACGCTGAGCTACGAGGAGAACATTCGCCAGACCCGGGAAGTGGTGAAGATGTGCCACGCGGTGGGCGTCTCGGTAGAGGCGGAGCTGGGCGCGGTAGGCGGGGATGAAGGCGGCGCTCTTTACGGGCATGCGGATGAAGCGTTCTTTACCGACCCGCAGCTGGCGCGGGAGTTTGTCGATAAGACCGGCATCGACGCGCTGGCCGTTGCCATCGGTAACGCACACGGGAAATACAAAGGCGAACCGAAGCTCGATTTCCCGCGCCTGGACGCCATTCGTCAGCAGACGGGGCTGCCGCTGGTGCTGCACGGCGGATCCGGGATTAGCGATGCCGATTTCCGCCGCGCCATCGAGCTGGGCATTCATAAAATCAACTTCTACACCGGCATGTCGCAGGCCGCGCTCGCTGCCGTCGAGCTGCGCATGGCGAACCGCCAGCCGCTCTATGACGAGTTTGCCGAACTGCTGCTGGGGATAGAAGAGGCGATAACCGATACGGTCGCCGAACAGATGCGCATCTTCGGCAGCGCGGGGCAGGCATAATGGAACGCAAAGGCATCATCGCCGCAGGCAACATGCTGGTGGATCACGTCCACCAGATCGTGCAGTGGCCGGAGCGCGGCTGGCTGGCGGAAATCACCCACAGCGAACGCTCCACCGGCGGCGCGCCGCTGAACGTGCTGCTGACGCTGGCGAAAATGCACGCTGGCCTGCCGCTACAGGCGGTGGGGCTGATTGGGGAAGACGGCGACGGGGATTACATTCTGGCGATGCTCGACCAGTATCACGTTAACCGCCAGCGGGTGCAGCGCACCACCTTCGCCCCGACCTCCATGTCGCAGGTGATGACCGATCCCAGCGGACAGCGCACCTTTTTCCACTCGCCGGGCGCCAACCGCCTGCTGGATCTTCCCGCCTTCGATCGTCTCGACGGATCGATGAAGATCTTCCATCTCGGCTATCTGCTGCTGCTCGACAGCCTGGATATGGCCGATGACGAATTTGGCACCCGCAGCGCGCGGCTGCTGGCGCAGATGCGCGAGCAAGGGTATGAAACGTCGCTCGATCTGGTGTCCCGCAAGGGCGACCCGCGCTATCAGCCGCTGGTCTTCCCTGCCCTGCGCCATCTTGATTATCTGGTGATTAACGAGCTGGAAGCCGGGGAGTTTAGCGGGCTTGAGATGCGCAACGACAGTGACGCGCTGAACATGGCCCATATCGCCGATGCCGCCGCGCAGCTGCTGGCGGCAGGCGTTCGCCAGCGGGTGGTGATTCACTGCCCCGAAGGGGCATGGGGTGAAGCCCCGGGAGAAGCAGGCAAATGGGTTCCGTCGTGGAGGCTGGAGCAGAACGAGATTATCGGCAGCGTCGGCGCGGGCGACGCCTTTTGCGCGGGCTTTTTATACGGCTGCCATGAATCGCTGTCGCTAACGGAGAGCATTTATCTGGCGCACGCCTGCGCGCGGGCCAGCCTGCTGGCGGCCAATGCGATTGACGGCGCGAAAACGCTGGCCGAACTGCAGCTGTTTATTAAAGAGAATACTTAGGCCGCTTTCTCGCTATGGGACACATCGGCTGCAAAAACGTAGCCCAGCCCGCGTATGGTTTTGATAAGCGCAGGCTGATGCGGGTTAGCTTCAATTTTCCGGCGCAGGCGCATGATCAACACGTCAATCGTGCGGTCGAACACCTCGGTACTTTCGCTGTGGGTGAGCTCAAGGAGCTGCTCGCGGCTCAGTACCCGACGGGCACTCTGCGTGAGCGCCAGCAGCAGGCCATATTCACCCTGAGTCAGTGGCACGACGTTACGCTGCGGATCAATCAGTTCACAGCGGGTGGTATCCAGCGTCCAGTCGTTAAAGGTTATCCCCGCCGCGCGCGGCATCGGCGTTTCTGCCGCCAGCGCCCCGGTACGTCGCAGCACGGCTTTTACGCGGGCCACCACCACGCGAGGATTAAACGGTTTGCCAATATAATCGTCGGCCCCCATCTCCAGCCCCACCACCACGTCTGATTCACTGCCCAGCCCGGTTAACATGATCACCGGCAGCGCCGGGCGCTGCTTTTGCAGCTGCAGCAAAACCTGTAATCCGTTGATATCCGGCAGCATCATATCCAGCAGCACAAGCGCGATAGCCGGCTCCTGCTGGACCTGCCGCAGCGCATCCTGACCGTTATGGCAGACAAGCACGCTGAAGACGTGCTCGCTCAGCACGTCCTGCAGCAGTTCGCAGACTGCCATATCGTCATCAACCACCAGTATCGCCGGTTTCATCATATGCTTCCGTCAGGGGATTATGTTAAGTCTGAACCATTCTGCCGTCGGCTCCAGTGAAATGGTTTTTTCCATGACGGAAATTCAACCCATGTCACATCCGCTGCCCATTCGACACGTCAATTTTGACGATTGTCGGCCTTTCGTCAGGGGTTTCGCCAGAAAATCGCCCATCAAGCCCTGAAGTAACCACATTAAAAACATGGCATAGAAGCTGCATTAGTCGGTGCGAAAGATTTGATTAACTGGAGCAGACTGATGAAAAAAGTCGTCACGGTTTGCCCTTATTGTGCCTCAGGTTGCAAGATCCACCTGGTGGTCGATAACGGCAAAATCGTCCGGGCGGAGGCCGCGCAGGGGAAAACCAACCAGGGCACGCTGTGCCTGAAAGGGTACTACGGCTGGGATTTTATTAACGATACCCAAATCCTCACCCCGCGCCTGAAAACCCCTATGATCCGCCGCGAGCGCGGCGGCAAGCTGGAAGCCGTCTCCTGGAACGAGGCGCTGGACTACGTCGCCACGCGCCTCGGCGCCATTAAGGCCAAGTATGGCCCGGATGCCATTCAGACCACCGGCTCCTCACGCGGGACCGGGAATGAAACCAACTATGTGATGCAAAAATTCGCGCGCGCCGTTATTGGAACCAATAACGTCGACTGCTGCGCTCGCGTCTGACACGGCCCATCGGTTGCAGGTCTGCACCAGTCGGTCGGTAACGGCGCAATGAGTAATGCCATCAACGAGATAGATAACACCGATCTGGTGTTCATCTTTGGCTATAACCCGGCGGATTCTCACCCTATCGTCGCGAATCACGTTATTCGCGCTAAACAGAACGGGGCGAAAATCATCGTCTGCGATCCGCGCAAAATCGAAACCGCGCGCATTGCGGATATGCACATCGCGCTGAAAAACGGTTCGAACATCGCGCTGTTGAATGCGATGGGGCACGTCATTATTGAGGAGAACCTGTACGACCAGGCGTTTGTCGCGAGCCGTACGGAAGGCTTTGAAGAATATCGGAAAATCGTCGAAGGCTATACGCCGGAGTCGGTAGAAGCGATCACCGGCGTGAGCGCGCAGGAGATCCGCCAGGCGGCGCGGATGTATGCCGGGGCGAAAACCGCCGCCATCCTGTGGGGCATGGGCGTGACCCAGTTCTACCAGGGCGTGGAAACCGTGCGTTCCCTGACCAGCCTCGCGATGCTTACGGGGAATCTGGGCAAGGCGCACGTCGGCGTTAACCCGGTTCGCGGCCAGAATAACGTCCAGGGTGCCTGCGATATGGGCGCGCTGCCGGATACCTATCCGGGCTACCAGTACGTGAAGTTCCCGGAAAACCGCGAGAAGTTCGCGAAGGCCTGGGGCGTGGAGAGCCTGCCGGCACACACCGGCTATCGCATCAGCGAGCTACCGCACCGCGCGGCGCACGGTGAAGTACGTGCGGCCTACATCATGGGTGAAGATCCGCTCCAGACCGACGCCGAGCTGTCTGCGGTGCGCAAAGGCTTTGAGGATCTGGAGCTGGTAATTGTCCAGGATATCTTCATGACCAAAACCGCGGCGGCGGCGGATGTGATTCTCCCGTCGACCTCCTGGGGCGAGCATGAGGGCGTCTACACGGCGGCGGACCGCGGCTTCCAGCGCTTCTTTAAGGCGGTCGAACCGAAGTGGGATCTGAAAACGGACTGGCAGATCATCAGCGAAATCGCCACCCGCATGGGTTACCCGATGCACTACAACAATACCCAGGAGATCTGGGACGAGCTGCGGCACCTGTGTCCGGACTTCTACGGGGCAACCTATGAAAAAATGGGTGAGCTGGGCTACATCCAGTGGCCGTGCCGGGACGAGTCGGAGGCCGATCGGGGCACGTCGTACCTCTTCGCAGAGAAGTTCGACACCCCGAACGGGCTGGCGCAGTTCTTCACCTGCGACTGGGTCGCGCCGATCGACAAGCTCACCGACGAGTATCCGATGGTGCTCTCTACCGTGCGTGAAGTGGGCCACTACTCCTGCCGTTCAATGACCGGCAACTGTGCCGCGCTGGCGGCGCTGGCGGACGAACCGGGCTACGCGCAGATCAACACCGCCGACGCGGAGCGCCTCGGCATTGAGGATGAAGCGCTGGTGTGGGTGAATTCTCGCAAGGGCCGCATCATTACCCGCGCGCAGGTCAGCGACCGTCCAAACAAAGGGGCGGTCTATATGACCTACCAGTGGTGGATTGGTGCCTGTAACGAGCTGGTGACGGAGAACCTAAGCCCGATAACCAAAACGCCGGAGTATAAATACTGCGCCGTCAACGTGGAGCCGATTGCGGATCAGCACGCGGCGGAACAGTATGTGATCGACGAATATAACAAGCTGAAAGCACGGCTGCGTGAAAGCGCAATGGGTTGAAGCCGTTAATTGATCGTTGAATAAAGGGAGTGATTTATTCACTCCCTTTTTATTTCCGCTTAAAACATTAAAAATATCAATTATTATTCTGGAAAGCGGCTCGCAAAAATAATGTAATTCGCGCAGAACAGAATTACATCTTTGCATTTTAATTCAGAGAGATAAGATGTGCGGCGGGTGCTTAAGACTTTCTGTCTTGAGCATTGTTGAGGGACAGAAAGTGGAAAGCCCCGGGAAATTTTCATTCACCCGAGGCTACCCCTCAACTACCAACAGGTTGAGAGTAGCCTCTTATTCTTTTTTTGACAAGGAGTAAAAGGCATGACGCCATTAAAAGCTGCGTTAGGCATCGTCTTTATTATCTGCCTGACGATAGTGATTTTTACCTTTATTACTCGCGGTAGACTCTGCGAGTTTTCAATAAAGAGTGAACATCAGGAGGTGGCGGCGAAATTAGCCTGCTTGGCAGGCTAACCTCTACGGGCGGAATCACGGTTCCGCCCGGCTTGTAGGATGCTGAGGTCTTAATGCACCCATTTTTTTCTTTTGCTACCGCGATTATACTGCGCGGCGTGTACCCAGATGATAAGAATCCATGAAAGCCATTTTTCTGTTGTTATTATTTTTTACGTCGTTCGCCCGCGCGGATGAGATAGGCAGCCAGTACCAGAAGCAGGCGGAAGCCGGCGATGCCCGCGCCCAGTATTATCTCGCCGATACGTACTTCAGCTCCGGTGACAGAAAGCAGGCCGCGCTGTGGGCCGAGAAAGCCGCGAAAGGCGGTGATGTCGACGCCATGGGATTACTCTCGCAGATCCTTTTTACGCAGGGGGATTACGCGCAGGCTAAAGCGCTGGCGCAGCAGGCCACCATCGCCGGCAGCAAGCGCGGCACGATTATGCTGGCGCGCATTCTGGTGAATACGCAGGCGGGTAAAACCGACTATCCTCAGGCCATCAAGCTCCTGCAAACGGCGACCGAAGATATCGACAACGACTCGGCGGTCGATGCGCAGCTGCTGCTGGGGCTGATTTATGCCAACGGCATAGAAGTGGCGCAGGATGACGTACAGGCGGCGTCATGGTTTAAGCGCAGCTCGTCCCTGTCACGTACTGGCTATGCGGAATACTGGGCAGGAATGCTGTTCCAGCAGGGTGAGAAAGGCTTTATCACACCCAATAAACAGAAAGCGCTGTACTGGTTGAACCTGAGCTGTACGGAAGGGTTTGATACGGGGTGTGAAGAGTTTGATGCGTTGAGCGGGGAGTAGAATCCCTCTCACCCTAACCCTCTCCCCAAAGGGGAGAGGGAAGAATCGTTACATCACTGGTCAGCCGTTTTATCAAAACGACCCAGCACCTCGCGTTCATACGCCAGCGCTTTTTTACGGTCGAATTTGTGTTCCCACTTGGCGATAACCAGCACCGCCAGCGCGTTACCCACCACGTTCAGCGCCGTACGCGCCATGTCGAGGATACGGTCCACACCGGCAATAAATGCCAGACCTTCCAGCGGAATACCGACGCTGCCAAGCGTCGCCAGCAGCACCACGAAGGAGACGCCCGGCACGCCTGCGATACCTTTAGACGTCACCATCAGGGTCAGCACCAGCACGATCTCCTGCCACAGCGACAGGTCAATGCCGTACAGCTGCGCGATAAAGATAGCGGCGATACTCTGGTACAGCGTTGAACCGTCCAGGTTAAAGGAGTAGCCGGTCGGTACCACGAAGCTGGTGATAGACGCTGGAGCACCGTAGGCCTCCATTTTCTCAATAATGCGCGGCAGCACGCTCTCGGAGCTTGCCGTCGAGTACGCCAGAATCAGCTCATCCTTCAGGATACGAATCAGGATCCAGATGCTCAGCCCGCACAGGCGCGCCACAATGCCCAGCACCACCAGCGCGAAGAACAGGATCGCGAAGTGCACCAGAATCACCAGCTTCGCCAGCGGCCACAGGGAGGCAAAACCGAAGTTCGCCACGGTCACAGCGATAAGCGCGAACACCCCAACCGGCGCGTAGCGCATCACCATGTGGGTCACTTTAAACATGGTTTCGGAGATAGAGCGGAACACGGTGACCAGCGGCTCGCGGTGCGTCGCCGGCAGGGAGGAAAGCCCCAGACCAAACAGCACCGAGAAGAAGATGATCGGCAGCATCTCGCCTTTCGCCATGGAAGCTATGATGTTGGTCGGCACCAGCGACAGGATAGTCCCCATCAGACCGTGGGAATGGCTCTGCACGTCAGCGGTGGTGCTTTGGTATTTCGAAATATCCACCGTTGCCAGCTGCGACATATCGATCCCGGAACCCGGCTGGAACACGTTCGCCAGCGTAATGCCGAGGATAATCGCAACCGTGGTGATCACTTCGAAATAGAGAATAGTTTTCGCGCCAATGCGGCCTAACTGCTTCGCATCGCCGACGCCCGCGATACCGACCACCAGCGTCGAGATCACAATCGGCACCACAATCATCTTAATCAGATGAATAAAAATATCGCCTGCCGGAGAGAGCAGGTTCGCAATCAGCCATTCGCGGCTGTCGCTATGATAATGAAGATAACTGCCCAGCAAGATGCCCAGCACAAGGGCCAGCAGGATCTGCCAGGCCAGGCTGACTTTTAAATTTTTCATAGAAACTGACTTCCTCAATGAAATCTCCGTACCAGCAAAACTGCATGAATATGGAGACATACTGAAAGGGTATGAATTGTGTTGCGTTGGTTTATGGGATTTTTTAACGCGGCGTATGAGTATCATCTGCGCGACCTGTTGCGCAAGCCTTAAAGAACGACGCATTTCACTCCCAAAAGCGGTTATGACGCGAGTTTGTCATAATTCTGATAAATAACCTTTTGTTATAAAAACGCTTTTTTATAAAGAATTGTGAATAATCGATAGCGTGAATTATTTCCCTTCAAAGTTTCATTCGCTCAATTTTCAGCCTGTTCAAACAATGCGTGATCTGTCGCCCAAATAATAAACAAAGCTTGTAAAGCCCCTACTATTAACGTTTTTGCGACATATTATTAACATCTTACAAGGAGAAAAAAAGCCATGAGCCAAATACACAAACACGACATTCCCGCAAACATTGCGGACCGTTGCCTGATCAGCCCGGAGCAGTACCACGAGAAATATCAGCAATCTGTTACTAACCCGGACGCCTTCTGGGGCGAGCAGGGTCACATCCTTGACTGGATCAAACCTTACCAGAAGGTGAAGAACACCTCCTTTGCGCCGGGCAACGTCTCCATTAAATGGTATGAAGACGGCACGCTGAACCTGGCGGCGAACTGCCTGGACCGCCATCTTGCCGAGCGCGGCAACGAAACGGCCATTATCTGGGAAGGCGACGATGCCTCTCAGAGCAAACACATCTCTTATAAAGAACTGCACCGCGACGTCTGCCGCTTCGCCAACGTCCTGCTGGAAAAAGGCATTAAAAAAGGCGATGTGGTCGCTATCTATATGCCGATGGTGCCGGAAGCCGCGGTGGCTATGCTCGCCTGCGCGCGCATCGGCGCGATCCACTCCGTTATCTTCGGCGGCTTCTCGCCGGAAGCGGTTGCCGGGCGCATCGTTGACTCTAACTCGAAGCTGGTGATCACTGCCGACGAGGGCGTGCGCGCCGGACGCGGTATCCCACTGAAGAAAAACGTCGACGAAGCGCTGAAAAACCCCAACGTCAAAACGGTCAGCAACGTCATTGTCCTTAAGCGTACCGGCGGCAAGATCGACTGGAACGAGGGGCGAGACCTGTGGTGGAGCGACCTGATTGAAAACGCGAGCGACCAGCATCAGCCTGAAGAGATGAACGCGGAAGATCCGCTGTTTATTCTTTACACCTCTGGCTCAACCGGTAAACCGAAAGGCGTACTGCACACCACCGGCGGCTATCTGGTCTATGCGGCCACCACCTTCAAATACGTTTTCGACTACCATCCTGGCGACATCTACTGGTGTACCGCCGACGTGGGCTGGGTGACCGGCCACAGCTACCTGCTGTACGGACCGCTGGCGTGCGGCGCAACGACGCTGATGTTTGAGGGCGTACCGAACTGGCCGACCCCGGCGCGCATGTGTCAGGTGGTCGATAAGCACCAGGTCAACATTCTCTACACCGCGCCAACGGCGATCCGCGCGCTAATGGCGGAAGGTGATAAAGCCATCGAGGGCACCGACCGCTCTTCACTGCGCATCCTCGGCTCCGTGGGCGAGCCCATCAACCCGGAAGCCTGGGAGTGGTACTGGAAGAAGATCGGCAACGAGAAGTGCCCGGTGATGGACACCTGGTGGCAGACCGAAACCGGCGGCTTCATGATCACCCCGATGCCGGGCGCGACGCAGCTGAAGGCCGGCTCGGCAACCCGTCCGTTCTTCGGCGTGCAGCCTGCGCTGGTGGATAACGAAGGCAATCCGCAGGAAGGCGCCACCGAGGGCAACCTGGTGATCGTCGATTCCTGGCCGGGCCAGGCGCGCACCCTGTTCGGTGACCACGAGCGCTTCGAGCAGACCTACTTCTCGACCTTTAAGAACATGTACTTCAGCGGCGACGGCGCGCGCCGTGACGAAGACGGCTATTACTGGATCACCGGACGCGTGGACGACGTGCTGAACGTTTCCGGTCACCGTCTGGGCACGGCGGAGATTGAGTCTGCGCTGGTATCGCATCCGAAGATTGCCGAAGCGGCGGTTGTGGGCATTCCTCACAACATCAAAGGCCAGGCGATTTACGCCTACGTCACCCTGAACCACGGCGAAGAACCGTCGCCGGAGCTGTATACCGAAGTGCGCAACTGGGTCCGTAAAGAGATCGGCCCGCTTGCCACGCCGGACGTGCTGCACTGGACCGACTCGCTGCCAAAAACCCGTTCCGGCAAGATTATGCGCCGTATCCTGCGCAAAATCGCGGCGGGGGACACCAGCAACCTTGGTGATACCTCGACGCTTGCGGATCCTGGCGTGGTGGACAAACTGCTCGAAGAGAAGCAGGCCATCGCAATGCCTTCCTAATTTTTCTCCCTCTCCCCGTGGGAGAGGGCCGGGGTGAGGGCATCAGACCGCACCTTCCTACCCTAACCCTCTCCCCAAAGGGGAGAGGGGACTAAAAACAAACCAACCTTACTTCTGGAGACTCTGTGATGAATAACGATATTTGTCAGCAGATAGAGAATAGTGCGCACTACAGGGAGCTCGTCGATAAACGGCAACGGTTTGCCTTCTTACTTTCCATCATCATGCTGATTATCTACGTCGGCTTTATTCTGCTGATCGCCTTTGCGCCGCACTGGCTGGGCACCCCGCTGCATGCGGGTACCAGCGTCACGCGCGGCATTCCGATTGGCATTGGCGTGATTGTGATTTCATTCTTGCTGACCGGCGTATACGTCTGGCGCGCCAACGGTGAATTCGATCGTCTCAATAAAGCGGTACTGCAAGAGGTAAAAGCATCATGAAGCGAGTTCTGACGGCGCTTGCCGCCACACTTCCCTTTGCTGCAAGCGCGGCGGATGCCCTTACCGGCGAAGTCCAGCGCCAGCCAACTAACTGGCAGGCGATTGTGATGTTCCTGATTTTCGTGGTGCTGACGCTGTACATCACCTACTGGGCGTCGAAACGCGTGCGCTCCCGTAACGATTACTACACCGCGGGCGGCAACATTACCGGCTTCCAGAACGGGCTGGCTATTGCGGGTGATTTTATGTCTGCCGCCTCGTTCCTCGGGATCTCCGCGCTGGTCTACACCTCCGGCTACGACGGGCTGATCTACTCCCTCGGCTTCCTCGTCGGCTGGCCGATCATTCTGTTCCTGATTGCCGAGCGCCTGCGTAATCTCGGTCGCTATACCTTTGCCGACGTCGCCTCATACCGCCTGAAACAGGGCCCTATCCGCATGCTCTCCGCCTGTGGCTCGCTGGTGGTGGTGGCTCTTTACCTGATTGCCCAGATGGTGGGGGCAGGCAAGCTGATCGAACTGCTGTTCGGCCTGAACTACCACGTCGCGGTGGTGCTGGTGGGCGTGCTGATGGTGATGTACGTTCTGTTCGGCGGCATGCTGGCGACCACCTGGGTGCAAATCATCAAAGCGGTGCTGCTGCTGTTCGGCGCAAGCTTTATGGCCTTTATGGTGATGAAGCACGTCGGCTTTAGCTTCAATAATCTGTTCACCGAAGCGATGGCTGTCCACCCGAAAGGGGAAGCGATCATGAGCCCTGGCGGGCTGGTGAAAGACCCGATTTCCGCGCTCTCTCTCGGCCTCGGCCTGATGTTCGGTACCGCTGGCCTGCCGCATATTCTGATGCGCTTCTTTACGGTGAGCGATGCGCGTGAAGCGCGCAAGAGCGTCTTCTACGCCACCGGCTTTATGGGTTACTTCTACATCCTTACCTTTATCATCGGCTTCGGCGCAATCATGCTGGTGGGGGCGAACCCGGCGTTTAAAGACGCGGCGGGCGCGCTGATCGGCGGTAACAACATGGCGGCGGTGCACCTGGCCGACGCGGTGGGCGGCAACCTGTTCCTCGGCTTTATCTCCGCCGTGGCCTTCGCCACCATCCTTGCGGTGGTGGCAGGGCTGACGCTGGCGGGCGCGTCTGCGGTATCGCACGATCTCTACGCCAACGTCTTCCGCAAAGGCGCGAGCGAGCGCGATGAGCTGAAGGTCTCCAAAATCACCGTGCTGGTGCTGGGCGTGGTCGCCATTCTGTTAGGCATTCTGTTCGAGAAGCAGAACATCGCCTTTATGGTGGGGCTGGCCTTCTCGATTGCGGCAAGCTGTAACTTCCCTATCATCCTGCTGTCCATGTACTGGTCAAAACTGACCACCCGTGGGGCGATGATTGGCGGCTGGCTGGGCCTGCTGACGGCGGTGATCCTGATGATCCTCGGCCCGACCATCTGGGTGCAGATCCTCGGTCACGAAAGCGCTATCTTCCCGTACGAGTACCCGGCGCTGTTCTCTATTGCCGTGGCGTTTATCGGTATCTGGGTCTTCTCGGCCACCGACAACTCGCCGGAGGGTAACCTGGAGCGTGAGAAATTCCGCGCCCAGTTTATCCGTTCACAGACCGGCCTGGGCGTCGAGCAGGGCCGCGCGCACTAAGCCTTTCTCCCCGGTCAATCTGGCCGGGGAGCTTAAAACATCACCCACGCCACCAGCGGCGCAATCAGTACCATTGTCACGCCCGAGAGCATCATCACCAGGCTTGCAACGACCCCTTCCTGCTGACCCAGCTCATACGAACGCGCCGTCCCCGCGCCGTGCGACGCCGCGCCAAACCCTGCCCCTTTCGCCATCCCTTCCCGAATAGAGAGCCGCAGGAACAGCACATCCCCCACCGCCATGCCAAAGACGCCCGTAACCACCACAAACAGCGCCACCAGATCCGGCTGCCCGCCGAGCGGTTTCGCCGCCGCCAGCGCAAACGGCGTGGTCACCGAGCGTACGGCCAGGCTGCGCTGGATTTCATCAGGCAGCGTAAACAGCCGCGCCAGCCAGACCGAGCTGCACACCGCCACCACCGTGGCGGTGACGACGCCCGCGCTGAGCGACATCCAGTGGCGTTTAATGATTTTCAGGTTGTCATACACCGGCACCGCAAAAGCGATGGTCGCCGGGCCGAGCAGCCACAGCAGCCAGTGGGACTCACCAATGTAGTTCTGCCAGGAGATATGGCCGAAGACCAGCATCAGCACCAGCAGGATGGGCGTGAAGACCAGCGGCATCAGCGGCAGCGCGCGGAAGCGGCGGTACAGGCGCTTGTTGGCAAAGTAGATGACGACCGTCGCAATCAGGCACAGCACGCTTATCTGAAAGTTAGTCATGCTTCTGCCTGCTGATTTCAAACCGATACACTTTATCCACCACCCAGGCGGTGGCGCCCAGCACCATCAGCGTGCTCAGGGCGATAACCGCGAAGATGCGCCAGCCGTCGACCATCAGCAGCTGCGCATAGTTCACCACGGCGACCACGGCCGGAACGAAGAACAGCAGCATCTCCGCCAGCAGCCAGCGCGCGCCGGCCCGCACCCAGCTAAGGGGTAACGCACGTGAGAGGATCAGCGTCAGCATCAGTACCATCCCCACCAGGTTGGCGGGTAAAGGCAGGTGCAGCCAGTCGACAAGGTATTCCGCAAAAACAAACAGTCCCGCGTAGAGCAGTACCTGAACCGGGACCTGGAGCCGTTGCACAACGGCAGGCGTAACACGGCTTAACACCACGGCCATGGGGGTTTTCCTCAGAAATGAGACGAGGCGCCAGTATAGTGAGCGTACGTCATCGACTGAAATGAATTAAAATCATCGAAGGTATAGTTTCGAGGAATAATCATGGACATAAGAACGCTGCGCTATTTTGTCGAGGTGGTTCGCCAGCAAAGTTTCACCCGCGCAGCGGAGAAGTTGTTCGTTACCCAGCCGACCATCAGCAAAATGCTGAAAAACCTCGAAGATGAGCTGAACTGTACCCTGCTGATCCGCGACGGACGAAAGCTGCTGCTGACGGATACCGGACGCGTGGTGTTCGAGCGCGGGCTGGCGATCCTGGCGGAGTTCCGCCAGCTTGAGGCCGAACTTGCGGACATCAACCACCTGACTAAAGGGCTGTTACGTCTTGGCATTCCGCCGATGGTCGGCATGATGATGGCCGGGCCGATTAGCCTGTTCCGCCAGCGCTACCCCGGCGTTGAGCTTAAAATTTCTGAATTTGGCGGCCTGACCGTGCAGCAGGCGGTGATCAACGGCGAGCTGGACGTGGCGATGACCGCCCTTCCCGTGGAGGAGGAGAGCGGCCTGGCGACGCTGCCGCTCTTTAGCCACCCGCTGTGCGTGCTGGTGCCCCGCTCCGGCGACTGGCTGAAGATAGATTCGGTGAAGCCCGAGCTTCTCGGCGAGCATCCCCTGCTGATCTACAACGAAGACTTCGCCTTAAGCCGCCAGCTGATGACCCTGTTTAACCACCATAACGTGAAGCCGCGCATTGCGGTGCGCAGCGGCCAGTGGGATTTCCTGGCGGCGATGGTGCAGGCGGGCGTGGGGATTGCCATTCTGCCGCAGCCGATCTGCGAGCGGCTGGATAAAAACACGCTGCGCTGGATCCCGCTGGAGAGCGATCTGCACTGGCAGTTGGGGATGATTTGGCGTGAAGGAGTGTATTTATCACAGAGCGCGCAGGCGTGGCTGCAATGCTGTGAGGGGTTTTGGGTGCCCTGACCCCTCACCCTAACCCTCTCCCCACAGGGGAGAGGGAACCGATCGAGCCCCTGTGGGGAGAGGGGCAAAAGCGCTACTGATTCTCTATCAACAACGCTTCCAGCAGGTCCAGATCGTGCAGCAGCTTTTGCAGCGTCTCGTTGCTGATCTGACGCGTCGCGCGCAGGTGGTACAGCTCGGCGCGCTCTGAGCGCAGCGCCGCCAGGCGGAAGCGGCGCTCCAGGTTTTCTTCCTGCAGCGAGCTTTCCACGTCGTTACGTCCGTCAGCGCGGCGGCGCAGGTTACCAATCACGCGGGAACTGACTTCCTTCAGCAGCTGGTTATCAATGTTCTCTTCGGCATCGGCGGCTAGACGCTCCTCCATCTTCTCGATGGCCACAATCGCCACTTCCGCCGTGGCCGCGCGGGCAATCCGCTCCTCTTTGTGCTGTTGGGTCGAGTCACCGGCATCAATGTGCTGGAGTAAAATCGGCAGCATAATCACGCCGACAAACAGCGAGAAGAGGATCACGCCCGCCGCCAGGAACACCAGCTCGTAGCGCGCCGGGAAGACGTCGCCCGTCGGCAGCAGCAGCGGAATAGAGAGCACACCGGCGAGGGTAATTGCCCCGCGCACGCCCGCGAAGGAGGCAATCAGCAGCTCGCGCGTGGTCCAGGAGCCGAACTCCATCGGCTTTTTGGTCAGGAAGCGCATGCTGAATTTTTTCATCGTCCACAGCCAGCCGAAACGCACCAGCATCAATGCCATGTAGATCAGCACGATATCGGTAAACAGCATCCAGACTTCAACGTTCGGATCGGCCTCTGCTGCGATGAGTGAGGATTCCATAATGCCCGGCAGCTGCAGGCCCAGCAGCAGGAATACCATGCCGTTGAACACGAATTCCAGCATCGCCCAGGTGCTGTTGGCGCGCAGGCGCATCGCCAGCGGCGCGCGGCGCATTACGCCGGAACGGGTGATGGTCATCCCCGCCGCTACCGCTGCCAGAATGCCCGAGACGCCGATATGTTCAGCGATCAGGTAAGAGGCAAACGGCAGCAGGAACAGCAGGACGATCTGCGTTGCCGGTTCATCACCGCCCCAGCGGCTGAGGAAGCGCAGCGAGCGGCCGTACAGCCAGCTCACCACGAAGCCCGCGAGGATACCGCCAATCGCCACCTTGAAGAATTCCAGAGTCGCGCCACCCACGGTAAAGATCATCGTTCCCATGGCAACCGCCACGGCAAACTTCAGGGCGACCAGGCCGGAGGCGTCGTTCATCAGCGCCTCGCCCTGCAAAATGCCCATGATTTTCTTCGGAATACGCCCTTCACCCACAATGCCGGAAAGCGCCACGGCGTCGGTAGGCGACAGCACGGCGGCCAGCGCAAAGGCGGGGATGAGCGGGATACCCGGTACGGTCCAGTAGATCAGGAAACCAATCCCGACCACGGTCACGACGACCAGCGCCAGCGCCAGGCCGAGGATCTCTCGACCGTGTTCCAGAAACTCGCGCGTGGGGGTTTTCCAGCCATCGGCAAACAGCAGCGGCGGGATAAACAGCACGAGGAACAGTTCCGGGTCGAACTCCACGTGCAGACCGAACGTCGGCCACGCCAGCAGCGCACCGATAGCTATTTGCATTAAAGGCAGGGGGACCTGGAAGGGCAGTACGCGTGTGACCACCCCGGATAACGAGACCACAAGGGTCATGATGAGTATTGTGAAGAAGATTTCCATGCGTTCCCTGTTTGCTGTGTTACTTATGTACTACGGAAGGCGTCGTGCCTTTTATTCTATCTTCTCCAGAGTAACGCAAAAGGCAACGGGATGAGTCCTGAAAATAAAAACGGGCGGCCTGAGCCACCCGTTTTCGCATCAATGGATAACTCAGATTGCCCAGCCGCCCGCGTAGAACGCCACCAGCGCAACGGCGATCACCACGGTACCGATGTTCAGCTTGCGCCACTCACCGGAGACCAGACGACCAATCACCAGCGAGGCGAAACCGATCATGATGCCGGTCACGATGTTACAGGTCAGGACGATAAAGACCGCGGTAATCAGGCCGGACATCGCATCCACGAAGTCCGCAAAGTCGATTTTCGCCACGTTGCTCAGCATCAGCAGGCCGACGTACATCAGCGCTGGCGCGGTCGCGTAAGCCGGGACCAGGTAAGAGAGCGGAGAGAGGAACAGGATCAGCAGGAACAGCACGCCGACGGTGATTGCCGTCAGGCCCGTTTTACCGCCTGCCGCCGTACCCGCTGCGGATTCGATATACACCGCCGCAGGCGCCGCACCCACCAGACCAGAGAAGACGCTGCTCAGGGAGTCGGTGGTCAGCGCTTTGCCGCCGTCGATAATCTGGCCGTCTTTATCCAGCAGGTTGGCCTGACCGGCCACCGCGCGGATGGTACCGGTGGCGTCAAATACCGCGGTCATCACCAGCGCCAGCACGCTAGGCAGGATCACCGGGTTCAGCGCGCCGACGATATCCAGGCTGCCGATCAGGGAGTTGCCTTTGTCATCGCTCAGGGACGGCATGGCGAAAATACCGGAGAAGTGAACGGTCGGATCGAAAATCAGGCCGACGATGGACACGCCGATAATGGTCAGCAGGATGCCGCCCGGCACTTTCAGTTTTTCCAGGCCGATAATCACCGCCAGACCCACCAGCGACATGATCACCGGGAAGCTCGCGAAGTGACCGAGCGCAACCGGCAGGCCGTCCAGCGGGTTCTTAATCACCAGGCCAACGCCGTTGGCGGCGATCAGCAGCAGGAACAGGCCGATGCCGATACCGGTGCCGTGCGCCACGCCTTGCGGCAGGTTGCGCAAAATCCAGCTACGGATGCCGGTGGCAGAAATAACGGTAAACAGTACGCCCATCAGGAACACGGCGCCGAGGGCAACCGGTACGCTGATCTGCTGGCCCAGCACCAGGCTGAACGCAGTAAAGGCGGTCAACGAGATGGCGCAACCAATCGCCAGCGGCAGGTTCGCCCACAGGCCCATTACGATGGAGCCCACGCCAGCCACCAGGCAGGTGGCGACGAAGACAGCCGCAGGCGGGAAGCCCGCCTTGCCAAGCATGCCCGGCACCACGATGACGGAGTAAACCATCGCCAGAAACGTGGTCAGACCGGCAACGACTTCCTGGCGCACGGTGCTGCCACGAGCCGAAATTTTAAACATGGCGTCTAATGAACCGCCGGTACGCGCAGATGGCGTAGACATAGAAACATCCCCTGAGAGTTTTTATAGAACGTTCATAAGCGTGGTGGAGACACCGCTGCCAGCTAAACGTCAAATCCGTATGTTGCGTATGCGACGAAAGGGCGTCACAAAAAAGCAAACGTTTAGCTCCGCGCTTATAAAACGGGTGGTCAAATTAAGGCAAACGATTATCCAGCCTAATACCCGCCCTTTTCAACTGAACTTTGTCGTTTTTCGCTAAAATTCACTTATGACGATGAAGAAATAAACAGAGGATGCGCAAACGTTATCGTCTATGCGCAATTTGTTTACATTTCACTCCTCGCCCGGGATCGTTAACGGGCCACCCTGTTGCAGGGTTCTTTGCCAGCCGGGGCTGCTCTCCACTTTTTGCTTCCATGCCTGAATATGCGGCAGATTAGCAATGCCGCCGCGCGCCAGCAGGGCAAAGAGGGGGAAGCTCATCTGAATGTCGGCCATGCTTAACGCCTCTCCGGCAAACCAGCTGTTTTTAGCGAGATGTGAGTCAATAAAGCGCGCATGGGTCTCCAGTTGGGGGTTGAGATAGGCTTTCTGTACCCCCTGCCCCAGCGCCTTGCCCAGCGTTCGGATGCCAAACGGCACGGGCGGCTTGCCGAGACTGCTGAAGACCAGCTTCATTAGCAGCAGCGGCATCAGCGAGCCTTCTGCGTAATGCAGCCAGAAGCGATATTGCACCTTATGCGCGGGGTCTAAAGGCTTTAGCCGCGATTCGGCATCATAGGTTTCCTGCAGATACTCCAGAATGGCGCCTGACTCCGCAAGGATCAGCCCGTTATCTTCAATGACCGGCGATTTGCCCAACGGATGCACCTTTTTGAGGGACTCGGGTGCCAGCATGTTCTTTTCGCGCTGGTAGTGAACGATCTCATAAGGCAGGGCGAGTTCTTCCAGCGCCCAGATGACGCGGTGCGAGCGCGACTGGTTAAGATGATGTACCGTGAGCATGATTTTCTCCTGTTATTCATACTTTTTAACTATAGAAAATCGAACAACACCGCGAAAAAATTTCGTCTAAAAAACGGCTGGCGCGGCTGGCGAAAAAACGGGTCTTGCATAGAATTAAAGTGTCAGCACAATCCGGAACCTCCCCAACCAGCTCGACACGAGGGGTGCTGATGTCGGGGGAAACCCTCCCGTGAACCAGCGGGATAGAGAGAAAGACAAAGACCGGGAAAAACTAAAGCGCCCTTTGTGGCGCTTTAGTTCTTTATTGTGCTTTTTGCCGGGTGGCGGCTGCGCCTTACCCGGCAAACAGGCCGCACGGGCTCAATCCTCCTCCAGCAGCCGCGCCCCCGTCCCCTGCTCGCCCAGCCTGTCGCCGGGGTTACGCAACGGGCAGTCGCTGCGGGACAGGCAGCCGCAGCCGATACAGCCGTCCAGCTCGTCACGCAGCGCCACCAGCGTGTGGATACGCCTGTCCAGCTCTTCACGCCACTGGGACGAAAGCTCTTTCCACTCTTTCGGGCTCAGCGTATGCCCTTCCGGCAACACGCCGAATGCCTCACCGATCGTCGCCAGGGGAATGCCGATGCGTTGCGCAATTTTGATAATCGCCACGTAGCGGAGCACGTCGCGGGTATAGCGGCGCTGGTTTCCGCCGTTACGGATGCTTTTAATTAACCCTTTGCTTTCATAGAAGTGGAGCGCCGATACCGCAACGCCGCTTCGCTTTGCCACTTCGCCGGGAGTTAAGAGCGCTTTAATGCGCGGCAATCTCTTTTCCATAAAACCTCTTTACCTCAAGTTAACTTGAGGAATTATACTCCCCCGCAGAGAAAACGACGAATCAACCGAGAAAGTTGTATCTACAGAGGGGCAACCTTATGTCGCATCAGCAGATTATTCAGACACTTATTGAATGGATTGACGATCATATCGACCAACCGCTGAACATTGATGTGGTCGCAAAAAAATCGGGCTATTCGAAATGGTATTTACAGAGAATGTTCCGCACGGTCATGCACCAGACGCTGGGAGAGTACATTCGTCAGCGCAGGCTGCTGCTGGCGGCGCAGGCGTTACGCTCAACGCAGCGGCCGATTTTTGATATCGCGATGGATCTTGGCTATGTGTCGCAACAAACCTTTTCCCGCGTGTTTCGCCGCGAGTTTGACCGTACGCCAAGCGATTACCGCCACCAGTTGAATTAATGCGTATCAGTGCAAAGGTTGCTGCTGCCAGGTCATAAATTCCTGGGGCGGCATCGCTTTCGCGAAGTGCCATCCCTGACAGAACTGAACGCCGCGCTTCAACAGCCAGCTCACCTGCTCAGCCGTTTCCACCCCTTCCGCAATGGTTTTAAGCCGCAGGCTTTGCGCCATCTCGATAATATGCTCGGCGATCAGGTGGCTGGTACTGTTGGTGGTTAAGGTGTCGATAAACGATTTATCGATTTTCAGAATATCCACGTTCAGCGAGTAGAGGTTGTGCAGGTTGGAGTAACCGGTCCCGAAATCATCGATCGCCACTTCATAGCCCGCCTGACGGAAGGCCTGAATCACCGGCGTGGTTTTTGGCACATCGATAAAGCCGCGTTCCGTCACTTCAATTTTAATTTGCTGGGCTCGTACGGCGTAGTGCCGGGCCTTGTCAGAAATCATGGCGATCAGTCGCGAGGAGTGGAAGTCCGTGGCCGACAGGTTAATCGAGATATAGAGATGCGGATGCGCCGCCAGGAAATGGCCCAGATCGCTGAACACCTCCTCAACGACATAGTCCGTAATCCGCTCGCTCATTCCCTCTTTTTCAGCCAGCGGAATAAACTCAGCCGGGCTCATTACCTGCCCATTGAAACCAGGCCAGCGCAACAGCGCCTCTGCCCCCACGCACTGGTTATTCTTGATATCGATAATCGGCTGATAGTGCAGGCAAAGCTGACGTTTGTTCAACGCCCTGTGCAGTAAGCGCCCCGGCGAATTAAGCTCACGATGGGTGCGGGACCACACCAGCAAAATAATAATGCTGCAGATCATTCCCAGCGGTAGCGTCAACGTCGCCTGGTGATAGAGCGTTTCATAAAAACGTTTATCTGACGTCGACACGATAGCGGCAATAGGCCGTTTAGGCGATTTTACGACGGTATAGAAACGGTTATCTTTTTGAAATACCGATTCCTTATCCCGAATCATCGAATTTAATAAAGTCGCATTGGCTTTCTGGCTGACGGAAAAGAAGGCATTGGTTACCGTGTCGTATACCCCCCATGCGAGGGAATGATCGGTAGACATCACTTCACTGTAAGAAAGCGGATTGACCACCACGACATAATTTCCGCGCTGCATATATGTCATTTTATAGCCAGTATAAAAAGGCGTATCTCGAAAATAATAGATAGCAACGTCAGGTTTACGCGTGTAATTAGCGACCGGAATGACGTAGGGTTGATCCGGTGTAAAAACGGTCGAACAAAGAAAATTCTGACCTTCAGCATAAATTAAATCGGCGACAAACAGGCGGCCGCGAACAACGTTCAACATATATTGACGATGTTCCGGCGTACAACGTTCACCCTGATATTTTTCTGCCTCGCCCCTGGCTAGTTCAACCTGTTGAATTACCAGTTCTGTTTTGTCTAAAGCCAGTTCAGCAAATGTCCGTAGCTGAGCGCTCGTTTCCGACTCGGCTCGTAGCTGGGCAAACCATAGAGCAAGCATCACCGGCAGCATAACTACCATGATGATCCCTACCACCCTGAGCATTTTGCGCCGCGCGCTACGATTCATTTCCCGCCCTATATCCCTGCATGTTGTACGCCTGTAGTAATGAAGGCCGGATGCTTTGTTAAACAGGTGATTACGTTGCATGAATCATGCGAAGTTAGCAACTGACTTTTAGTATTAAAAATCTTAAATTTCGTTATGACGATAATATTTTCCCGTAAGCTAAACTGTAAGTATTCGTTCCGTTTCAATTAAGGAAAATAATTATCCATCGCGCACGGGAGGTTTGAAGAGAACACAACAGAGGATCGCTGATTAAGCAAAACTTCTGGCGGCATGAAAAAAGTACAACATCAACGTGACGTTTTATCCTATTTCTGCGGGTATATTTTGTTCGTTGTTTTATAAATAATCAGACATCACCACAATATTATCAGAAAATAATGCGCCCCCTAAAAACGGCACGGCTGGCCGTCTCTTTCTCGCGGATGCTCTCCCCCGCTTGCCCGGCGGGCATTATCCCGGCACGTTTTGGACCCGCATCTCTTTGTGCGGAAGCAGTCCCATACCGCACGCTCTTTTTCCGGGTAATAAAATCCCTCTTTTTGGTCACACTGATACTGGCGAATAAATCAACAAATGTGATATAGTTCACACATATTGTGTAACGAGAAACATTGTTTCATTCAGTTCGTCTGTTTTGTAGAGGATGGGTTTTATGGCAACCATTACTACCAGCATGGTTCTCCTGCGCTGGCCCTTGTTGAGTGCGGTTTTAATGTTTTTAGCCAGCACGCTGAACATTCAGTTTCGTAAATCCGACTACGCGGGTCTTGCCGTCATAAGTACCCTGTTAGGGCTTGGCGCGGCCTGCTGGTTCGCAACGGGCCTGCTGGGCATCACCCTGCTGGATATGGCAGCGGTCTGGGAAAATATAAAAGTGGTGATGGTTGAGGCGATGAGCCACACGCCACCAGACTGGCCGATGGTGATTACCTGATCCCTTTAACAATAAAAAAACCCAGACGATGTCTGGGTTTTTTGTTTTAGCATCCGTTGATCAGAACGGGATATCGTCGTCGAAGTCCATTGGCGGTTCGTTAGACGGGGCAGGAGCAGACTGCTGCTGCGGACGAGACTGCGCGCCGCCGCTGAACTGGTTGCCGCCCTGAGGCTGCTGAGGCTGACCCCAACCACCCTGCTGCTGGTTCTGACCGCCACCTGCCGGTGCGCCACCGCCCTGACGGCCACCCAGCATCTGCATGGTGCCGCCCACGTTCACCACCACTTCCGTGGTGTACTTCTCAGCGCCGGACTGATCGGTCCATTTACGGGTACGCAGCTGGCCTTCGATATAGACCTGAGAACCTTTACGCAGATACTCACCGGCCACTTCCGCCAGTTTGCCAAACAGCACAACGCGGTGCCATTCGGTCTGCTCTTTCATTTCACCGGTCGCTTTATCACGCCAGGATTCGGAAGTAGCCAGCGTAATGTTGGCAACTGCGCCACCACTCGGCATGTAGCGTACTTCCGGGTCCTGGCCCAGATTACCGACGAGAATCACCTTGTTTACGCCTCTGCTGGCCATGTTCGTGTCTCCTGAATACGTTTCTTAATAGTGTAAACGCGCGAGTGTACCATTTCCATGCTGCACTTTGATAGTTGCGTAGCACGTTCCAGAGTTCTCTCGCAACTCGACATTGTTACACAGCGAATCAGAAATTGCATTCCAATACTGTATATTCAAACAGGTTAAATTGTGTCATAATTAGCCGTTTCTGACAGCCGTTTGTCCTTCAAACAAACCAGGCAATCCGTGTTCCAACCGGGAAAGGTGAATGGATAAGATCGAAGTTCGGGGCGCCCGCACCCACAATCTCAAGAATATCAACCTCATAATCCCTCGCGACAAACTCATCGTCGTGACCGGGCTTTCGGGGTCTGGCAAATCCTCACTGGCCTTCGACACTTTATATGCCGAAGGACAGCGTCGTTACGTCGAATCACTCTCTGCGTACGCGCGTCAGTTCCTGTCGCTGATGGAAAAACCGGATGTCGATCATATTGAAGGGTTATCCCCTGCTATCTCTATTGAGCAGAAGTCGACCTCGCATAACCCGCGTTCAACGGTCGGTACCATTACTGAAATTCACGACTACCTGCGCCTGCTGTATGCGCGCGTGGGTGAGCCGCGCTGCCCGGACCACGACGTCCCGCTGGCGGCGCAGACCGTGAGCCAGATGGTGGATAACGTGCTATCGCAGCCGGAAGGCAAACGCCTGATGCTGCTGGCGCCGATCATCAAAGAGCGTAAAGGCGAGCACACCAAAACGCTGGAGAACCTGGCGAGCCAGGGCTATATCCGCGCCCGTATCGACGGTGAAGTGTGTGACCTGTCGGATCCGCCAAAGCTGGAGCTGCAGAAGAAGCACACCATTGAAGTGGTGATTGACCGCTTTAAGGTGCGTGACGATCTCGCCACGCGTCTGGCGGAATCCTTTGAGACGGCGCTGGAACTCTCCGGCGGCACGGCCGTGGTCTCCGACATGGACGACTCGAAAGCAGAAGAACTGCTCTTCTCCGCCAACTTCGCCTGCCCGATTTGCGGCTACAGCATGCGCGAGCTGGAGCCGCGCCTGTTCTCGTTCAACAACCCGGCGGGCGCGTGCCCGACCTGTGACGGTCTGGGCGTGCAGCAGTATTTCGATCCGGACCGCGTGATCCAGAACCCGGAGCTGTCGCTCGCGGGCGGGGCCATTCGCGGCTGGGACAAGCGTAACTTCTACTACTTCCAGATGCTGAAGTCGCTGGCAGAGCATTACAAGTTCGACGTTGAAGCCCCGTGGGCCAGCCTGAGCCCGAACGTGCACAAAGTGATCCTGTTCGGTTCCGGCAAAGAGAACATCGAGTTCAAATATATGAACGACCGTGGCGATACCTCCGTGCGTCGCCATCCGTTCGAAGGGGTGCTGCACAATATGGAGCGCCGCTACAAAGAGACCGAATCCAGCGCGGTGCGCGAAGAGCTGGCGAAGTTCATCAGCAACCGCTCCTGCGCCACCTGCGAGGGCACGCGTCTGCGTCGCGAAGCGCGCCACGTGTTTGTGGAAAACACGGCGCTGCCGACCATCTCAGACATGAGCATCGGCCACGCGATGGACTTCTTCAACAATCTGAAGCTTTCCGGCCAGCGTGCAAAAATCGCCGAAAAAGTGCTGAAAGAGATCGGCGATCGCCTGAAGTTCCTGGTGAACGTTGGCCTGAACTATCTGACGCTTTCCCGCTCGGCGGAAACGCTCTCCGGCGGTGAAGCCCAGCGCATCCGTCTGGCGAGCCAGATTGGCGCGGGCTTAGTCGGCGTGATGTACGTGCTGGATGAACCGTCCATCGGTCTGCACCAGCGCGACAACGAACGCCTGCTCGGCACCCTTGTCCACCTGCGTAATCTCGGCAACACGGTGATTGTGGTCGAGCACGACGAAGATGCGATCCGCGCTGCGGACCACGTGATCGACATCGGGCCGGGCGCGGGCGTACACGGCGGTCAGGTGGTCGCGGAAGGGACGCTGAAGGACATCATGGCGGTGCCCGAGTCGCTGACCGGCCAGTACATGAGCGGCAAGCGCAAGATTGAAGTGCCGAAACAGCGCGTGGCGGCGAACCCGGAAAAAGTGCTGAAGCTCACCGGGGCGCGCGGCAACAACCTGAAGGACGTGACCCTGACGCTGCCGGTTGGCCTGTTTACCTGCATCACCGGCGTGTCCGGTTCCGGTAAATCGACGCTGATCAACGATACGCTGTTCCCGATTGCGCAGACGGCGCTGAACGGCGCGACGCTGGCCGAGCCTGCACCGTATCGCGACATTCAGGGGCTGGAACATTTCGACAAGGTTATCGACATTGACCAGAGCCCGATTGGCCGTACGCCGCGTTCCAACCCGGCGACCTATACCGGCGTCTTCACGCCCGTACGTGAACTCTTCGCCGGCGTACCGGAAGCGCGTTCGCGCGGGTATACGCCAGGACGTTTCAGCTTTAACGTGCGCGGCGGCCGCTGTGAGGCATGTCAGGGCGACGGCGTGATCAAGGTTGAGATGCACTTCCTGCCGGATATCTACGTGCCGTGCGACCAGTGCAAAGGCAAGCGCTATAACCGCGAAACGCTGGAGATTAAGTACAAAGGCAAGACCATCCACGAAGTGCTGGACATGACCATCGAAGAGGCGCGCGAGTTCTTTGACGCCGTCCCTGCGCTGGCGCGTAAGCTGCAGACGCTGATGGACGTTGGCCTGACCTACATTCGTCTGGGGCAGTCAGCGACAACGCTGTCCGGCGGTGAAGCCCAGCGCGTGAAGCTGGCGCGTGAGCTCTCCAAACGCGGAACCGGCCAGACGCTCTACATTCTGGATGAGCCGACCACCGGTCTGCACTTTGCGGATATCCAGCAGTTGCTGGAGGTTCTGCATCAGCTGCGCGATCAGGGCAACACGATTGTGGTCATCGAACATAACCTGGACGTGATTAAAACCGCGGACTGGATTGTCGATCTTGGCCCGGAAGGCGGCAGCGGCGGCGGTGAAATTCTCGTCTCCGGTACGCCAGAGACCGTTGCAGAGTGCGAAGCCTCGCACACCGCGCGCTTCCTTAAACCGTTGCTGTAATCTCAGACGGAGAGCTGCTGTCGGGTCGCTTCCGGCAGCAGCTCAACCGCCTGCTTGTAGGACGCATCGACCAGATAATAAATTTGCGAGCCGGGCAGCGAGCCGTCCAGATAAACGGTACTCCAGTGCGCCTTATTAAGGTGCTGACTCGGCCTCACATCATCATGCTGCTGACGTAACAGATCCGCCAGTTCCGGGCTGGTTTTCAGCGACGCCGCCGGACGCCCCTCCACCTCTTTCACCATCGCAAACAGCACGTCTCCCACTTTAATCTGCGTGGCTTTCCAGTCGCTATGAACGCTCTGCTCAGCGCCAGGTTTACTCATGCAGTACTGAAGTAGCTCCGAAATTGTCATCTTTATTCCCCTTGTAGCGTTGCGATAATTTTACGCGAACCACCGTGAATGCGATGTTCTCCCAGCCAGATCCCCTGCCACGTTCCCAGCATTAGCCGCCCGTTGTGTACCGGCAGCATCAGCGATACGCCCAGCAGAGAAGATTTGATATGCGAAGGCATGTCATCTGTGCCCTCATAATCGTGCTCGTAGGGGGCGTTATCCGGAACCGTCTTCAGGAAATGGTGTTCCATATCAGACCGGACGGTGGGATCGCAATTTTCATTAAGCGTGAGAGAGGCCGATGTATGCTGAAGCAGCAGATGCAACAAACCCGTTTTGACGCGTGACAGGTCGCGGATTTGCCCGATGACTTCCTCCGTCACCAGGTGAAACCCGCGGGGTTTAGCGCTTAAGGTCAGGGTCTGTTGATACCACATGTGCTGCTCCGTTCTGAAAGATGAATCTTTCTAAGTGTGCAGCAAGAAGGCGAAAGGTAAAACCCGCAGCGGCGGATTTGTTCAAAAAAGAATCAAACCCGCCGCTCATGAATTAATACTCGGAGTTAACGATCACCTCTTCGCCAAACTTGCCTGCCATCGGCAGCGGTCGATAGGTCGAGTTAGAGGCGCGCAGCACCCGGATCGCTCTGGCCCCCACATCCTGCGCCGCGGTAATGTCGTTATCCGAATCACCGTAGAACACTTTGATGTTTTTCTGCTCCAGCCACTGGGTTTTGGTGTTTTGCCCCTCTTTATCACCGGCAAAAATGACCGGGTTCATGCTGGCCGTCGGGATCTGAAAATCGTCCTGCAGGGTTTTGGAGACGGTCTCGGTTTTGGTCTGGCTACGGCCGGTGACAAAGTAAATGCTGTCGCCGCGCTTAACGTGCATAGCAATAAGCGCGCGGGCGACCTCTTTCGGGATGCTGTACTCGTCCCAGCCGTTATTCATTTTTTCCCAGAACTCCGGGTTCTTCAGATACGCTTCGCTGTCCGGGGAATACGTTTTCTTACCGCGCCAGAAGCCAGGGCTTGAGAAAAGCACGGTATCGTCAATGTCGAAGCCCACGGCCATTGGCGGACGGCCCATCAGGCTGTTTTCAATTTGGGCGACGGAAACCCAGTGAATGGGTGCCTGTTCGGCAAGCATGGCGGCGGTGGTGCCGGTGTAGAGCGGCGTCGGTGCAGAAGCTCGCGCCACAACGGCACTATTAAGCGAGAACAATAAGCAGGCGGCGCTGAGCGCCAGTGTGATCTTGCGCATATTTTCCCCTGAATATTCAGTTTGTTATCGTTTTATTTTGAGTGAGTGGTCAAAAAACTATCCGACCATAACCCCAGCGGGAGGTGAAGGAAAGGAGTTTTTACTTATAAAGATGAATAAAAAGAAGACGATCACAAAGTACCGGGGGACGTGTTTATGGGGCCTGAGGCCCTCACCCCGGCCCTCTCCCACAGGGAGAGGGATGGTAAGTAAGCACTTACATTACTGCAGCAAACGCCTGCGCCACGCGGTGAACGTTGCTGGCATTCAGGCCCGCCACGCACATGCGGCCGCTGGCGATCAGATAGACGCCAAACTCTTCGCGCAGACGATCGACCTGTGCCGCGCTCAGTCCGGTATAGCTGAACATCCCGCGCTGCTTGAGCAGATAGTCGAAGTTGTATCCCGGCACGGCTTCTTTCAGCACGTTAACCAGCTCCTGACGCATGGACAGGATGCGCTTACGCATCGCTTCCATTTCGGCAAGCCAGGACGCCTTCAGCTGTTCATCACCGAGTACCATCGCCACCACCTGCGCACCAAAGTTTGGCGGGCTGGAGTAAATGCGGCGAACCGTCGCCTTAAGCTGGCCCAGCACGCGACCTGCCGCTTCTGAGTCCTCACACACCACGGACAGACCGCCAACGCGTTCGCCGTACAGAGAGAAGATTTTTGAGAAGGAGTTGCTGACCAGCGCTGGCAGCCCGGCGCTGGCAACGGCGCGAATGGCATAAGCATCTTCTTCCATGCCTGCGCCAAAGCCCTGATAGGCGATGTCGAGGAACGGGATCAAATTACGTGCCTTCAGCACCTCGATCACCGCATCCCACTGGGCATTGGTGAGGTCCGCACCCGTTGGGTTATGGCAGCACGGATGCAGCAATACGATACTGCGCTCCGGCAGCGTGTTCAGTTTTTCCAGCAGCGCTTCAACGCGCACGCCGTTAGTTTCGCTGTCGAACCACGGATAGGTCTCGACCTTGAAGCCTGCCCCCTCGAAGATCGCAACGTGGTTTTCCCACGTCGGGTCGCTGACCCACACGCCGGAATCCGGGAAATACTTTTTCAGGAAGTCAGCACCGACTTTCAGCGCCCCTGAGCCGCCCAGCGTCTGGATGGTCGCCACGCGTTTCTGCGCGAGTACCGCGTGATTGGCCCCAAACAGCAGAGGCGCGATGGTATTGCGGTAGGTGTTTAGCCCTTCCATCGGCAGATAAAGAGACGCACCGTGTGGAACAGCGTTAAGGCGCGCTTCGGCTTCGGCAACGGCTTTTAATTGCGGGATGATGCCATCCTCGTTGTAATACAGGCCAATGCTGAGGTTCACTTTGTCGCTGCGAGGATCTTCTTTGAAACGCTCCATTAAGGAGAGAATAGGGTCGCCGGCATAGGCGTCAACTTTCTGAAACACGCGATGGTTCTCCGGAATTCGATGAGGCAGGAATTTCAACAATAAACCGGAAGTGGAAGAAGGTCGAGAGGATGTTAGTAAAGTTGAAGTGAGGTTAATTACCTCACTTCACCGACGGTTCAATCAATGTATTGCATCGCCACCCGCGACGTCAGGCGCGTGATAAGTTCGTAAGCACTTACTTTCGTTATTTCAGCAATGCGTTCAACGGGCAGACCTTCGCCCCACATCACCACATCGTCGCCCGCTTTATCCTGGGCTTCAGGCCCCAGATCAACGCAAATCATGTCCATCGCCACGCGGCCGACAATTTTCACTTCACGACCGTTAACCAGCACCGGCGTACCCGTTGGCGCCGCGCGCGGATAGCCGTCGCCGTAGCCCATCGCCACCACGCCGAGCCGCGTGTCGCGCTCGCTGGTCCAGGTACCGCCATAACCCACCGGCTCTCCCGCTTTGTGCTCACGCACGGCAATCAGCTTTGAAACCAGCGACATCACCGGCTTAAAGCCTAAGTCCGGCCCCCAGGGTTTGTTCTCCAGAGGGGAAACGCCATAAAGGATGATGCCTGGACGCGCCCAGTCGAAGTGGGACTGCGGCCACAGCAGGATCCCGCCGGAGGCCGCAATCGAGCGCATCCCCGGCTTGCCTTCGCAGAAGGTGTTGAAGATATCGAGCTGCTGTTCGGTTGCTCCGCACTCGGGCTCATCGGCACGGGCAAAATGGCTGACGATGTTCACCGGCTGGCGCACGTTTTTGCACTGGCTCAGACGCAGATAAAACGCTTCCGCGTTTTCCGGACGCACGCCCAGCCTGTGCATGCCCGTGTCGAGCTTCATCCAGACGGTCACCGGCTCGCTCAGCTCGGCGGATTCCAGCGCGGCCAGCTGCTCTTCGTTGTGCACCGCCGTGTGCAGACGCTGGTCGGCAATGGTCGGCAGATCGCTGGCTTCAAAAAAGCCTTCGAGGAGCAGAATTGGTTGAGTAATGCCGCCTGCGCGCAGGCGGAGAGCTTCTTCGAGACGGGCGACGCCAAAGGCGTCGGCATCGGGGAGCGTTCGCGCGGTCTCAAGAAGACCGTGTCCGTAAGCGTTCGCTTTCACGACTGCAACGAGCCTGCTGGCGGGCGCCAGTTCACGCAGACGTTGCAGGTTGTGTCGCAGAGCGCGGCGGTTAATTACAACAGTTGCCGCTTGCATTTGAATTCCTTAGAAATTACTCATCATCATATTGAGGACCGGCATAGTTGTCGAAACGCGACCACTGTCCGTTAAAGGTCAGTCGCACCGTACCGATTGGGCCGTTACGTTGCTTACCAATAATAATTTCGGCGATCCCCTTCAGGTCGCTGTTCTCGTGATAAACCTCATCACGGTAGATAAACATGATTAAGTCGGCATCCTGCTCGATGGAGCCGGACTCACGCAGGTCGGAGTTGACCGGGCGCTTGTCGGCGCGTTGTTCCAAAGAGCGGTTCAGCTGCGACAGCGCCACCACCGGCACGTGCAGCTCTTTAGCTAACGCCTTGAGCGAGCGGGAGATCTCTGCAATTTCCAGCGTACGGTTGTCCGATAGCGACGGGACGCGCATCAGCTGAAGGTAGTCGATCATGATAAGGCCGATGCCGCCGTGCTCGCGGGCGATACGGCGCGCGCGGGAACGGACCTCCGTCGGCGTCAGGCCGGAGGAGTCATCAATGTAGATGTTCCGTTTTTCCAGCAGAATGCCCATGGTGCCGGAGATGCGCGCCCAGTCCTCATCGTCGAGCTGGCCGGTACGAATGCGGGTCTGATCCACGCGCGACAGCGACGCCAGAGAACGCATCATGATCTGCTCGGAGGGCATCTCAAGGCTGAAAATCAGCACGGGCTTATCCTGCAGCATCGCCGCATTTTCGACGAGGTTCATCGCAAATGTCGTTTTACCCATCGACGGACGCGCCGCGACGATGATCAAATCCGAGGGCTGTAAACCGGCGGTTTTCTTGTTCAAATCGTCATAGCCGGTGTTCACCCCGGTGACACCATCGTGCGGCTGCTGGAACAGCTGTTCGATACGCGCCACGGTGGCGTCAAGCACGTCGGCGATGTTTTTCGGGCCTTCGTCTTTGTTCGCACGGCTTTCGGCGATTTTAAAGACGCGGGACTCGGCAAGATCGAGCAGGTCTTCGCTGGTGCGGCCCTGCGGGTCGAATCCGGCCTCGGCAATCTCATTCGCCACCGAGATCATCTCGCGAACAACGGCACGTTCGCGCACGATGTCGGCGTAAGCGCTGATGTTCGCCGCGCTTGGCGTGTTTTTTGACAGTTCTGCCAGATAGGCAAAGCCACCGACGCTGTCCAGCTGACCCTGACGCTCCAGCGATTCCGCGAGCGTGATCAGGTCAATCGGGCTGCCCGACTCCTGCAGGCGCGCCATTTCGGTAAAGATATGGCGGTGCGGGCGGGTGTAGAAATCTTCAGACACCACGCGCTCGGCGACGTCGTCCCAGCGTTCGTTATCCAGCATTAAACCGCCCAACACCGACTGTTCCGCTTCAATCGAGTGCGGCGGGACTTTTAACCCTGCGACCTGGAAATCACGCTCGCGAGGTTCAGTCTGTTTGTTGAAGGGTTTGTTTCCTGCCATAGTGAATGGAGTTACCGAGATAAAGAGTGGGTCGAAAGATTACCATATTTTTCTTACGGAGGGAGCATGGCAACGCGCATTGAGTTCCAGAAACACGGCGGTCCTGAAGTGCTGAAAGCGGTGGAGTTTTCCCCCGCTGCGCCTGGCGAGAACGAAATTCAGGTTGAAAACAAAGCTATCGGCATTAACTACATTGATACCTATATTCGCGGCGGCCTCTACCCGCCTCCGTCAATGCCGAGCGGCCTGGGCACCGAAGCGGCCGGCATTGTCAGTAAAGTGGGCAGTGCGGTTAAGCACATCAAAGAAGGCGATCGTGTGGTGTATGCACAGTCTGCCCTGGGCGCTTACAGTTCCGTCCACAACGTCCCGGCGGACAAAGCCGCCCTGCTGCCGAACGCCATCTCCTTTGAGCAGGCGGCCGCCTCATTCCTGAAAGGGCTGACGGTCTATTACCTGCTGCGCAAAACCTACGAAATTAAGCCCGATGAGCAGTTCCTGTTCCACGCTGCCGCCGGTGGCGTGGGGCTGATTGCCTGCCAGTGGGCGAAAGCCTTAGGCGCGAAGCTCATCGGCACCACAGGCAGTGCGCAAAAAGCGCAGCGGGCGCTGGACGCGGGCGCGTGGCAGGTGATCAACTACCGGGAAGAGAGCATCGTCGAGCGGCTAAAAGAGATTACTGGCGGCAAAAAAGTACGCGTCGTGTATGACTCGGTGGGGAAAGATACCTGGGAGGCGTCGCTGGACTGCCTGCAGCGTCGCGGGCTGATGGTGAGCTTCGGTAACGCCTCAGGCGCTGTAACCGGCGTTAATCTGGGCATTCTGAACCAGAAAGGATCTCTGTACGTGACGCGCCCTTCTTTGCAGGGTTACATCACCAACCGTGAAGAACTGGAGGAAGCCAGCAACGAGCTGTTCTCGCTGATCGCCAGCGGCGTGATTAAGGTGGATGTGGCGGATGCGCAAAAATACCCGCTAACCGATGCGCAGCGTGCGCATGAGGTGCTGGAAAGCCGGGCGACGCAGGGTTCAAGTTTGCTAATTCCCTGAGCCCTAAAAAGAAATTGGGCTTCCCGTGGGAAGCCCTTTCTTTTTTTAGTTCGGCTGTATGTAGGGTACAGCTCGATGAATTCTGTAGCGGCAGTCATAGTGACAGATTCGATAAGTAAATCCTATTCTGTTCTAAGCCATGCTGCCGGAAAAGTTACAAGTATGTGACGAACCCCTCAATACCTTAGTAACGGAAGCGGTTATTGCGCTGATAAGTCGGCAGTTTTGGCGCTTTAATCGCCCGTATTACCCACACCACGGCGATAGCCAGCAGCAGCCACGGCAGCAGTTTGATCGTCAGGGCAAACAATCCGCCAATGAACATTACCACCGTGGCCACAACGAGCGCGGCCAGAATGCCGAGCAGCGACACGCCCGTGACCATCAGCATGACAAAAAAGCCAATCACAAAAAGTAGTTCAAGCATGGTGCTCTCCCACAAGTTCCCGAATGATGCTGCGATCATTACAAGAATCATGCCAAAGCTAACGTATTGTTCTTAAAGCAAAACGCCCCGCGAGAATTCGCAGGGCGTGGTGAATTTGACGATCTTTTAGCGAAAATTATCGCTTATCCGCCACCAGCCGCAGCGCATGTTCAAGTACCTCAATATCGGCACCGGCTTTATGCGCGTTCTCGCTGAGGTAGCGACGCCACTGGCGCGCGCCCGGAATCCCCTGGAACAGGCCAAGCATATGGCGAGTGATGTGGCCAAGATACGTGCCGCTGCTCAGCTCGCGCTCAATGTAGGGGTACATGGCGCGCACGACGGCGACCGGATCGGCTTCTGCGCCTGCTGCGCCAAAGATGTCGCGGTCGACCGTCGCCAGAATGCCCGGGTTCTGATACGCCTCGCGGCCGACCATCACGCCATCCATATGCTCAAGGTGCGCCTTCGCCTCCTCCAGCGACTTGATACCGCCGTTGATCGACATCGTCAGGTGCGGGAAATCACGCTTCAGTTGATACACGCGCGGGTAGTCCAGCGGCGGGATCTCACGGTTCTCTTTCGGGCTCAGGCCTGAAAGCCAGGCTTTGCGGGCGTGGATGATAAACATCTCGCACTCGCCTTTCCCTGAAACCGTGTTGATGAAATCGCACAGGAATTCGTAGCTGTCCTGGTCGTCAATGCCGATACGGGTTTTGACCGTCACCGGAATGGAGACCACATCGCGCATCGCTTTGATGCAGTCCGCCACCAGCTGTGCGTTGCCCATCAGGCAGGCACCAAACATGCCGTTTTGCACGCGGTCGGAAGGGCAGCCAACGTTGAGGTTGATCTCATCGTAGCCGCGTTCTTCCGCCAGCTTTGCACACTGCGCCAGCGCGGCCGGATCGCTCCCCCCCAGCTGCAGGGCAACCGGATGCTCTTCTTCGCTGTATGCCAGGTAGTCGCCCTTCCCGTGAATAATTGCGCCCGTGGTCACCATTTCGGTGTACAGCAGCGTATGGCGGGAGAGCTGGCGCAGGAAATAGCGACAGTGTCTGTCCGTCCAGTCGAGCATCGGCGCAATGGAGAAACGGTGTGCAGGAAAAGCGGTCTGGTGTTCTGACAACATGGCGAAGTTTTAAGCATCTGGTGGAAAAGGGGCGCTACTATAGCACAAAGAAAAGCCGGAGGCGCAGCGCCTCCGGTGCACTTTAGAACGTCATGCTCAGCTGAGCCCCTGCGCCCCAGGTTTCGTCCTCGCCATACAGGCCCATCAGGTCAACATGCACGGTATTAAACGGCGCGAAACCGACACCGCCGGTAAAGACGTTGCTGTCGTTCCCTTTCATGTCCGCGCGATAACCGGCGCGTACCGCCAGCCAGCTCAGCGGAGTCACTTCAGCACCGACCCCAACATACTGCGACGTATCTTCGCTCTTGAAGCCTTTGGTTTCGGTCAGATCGCCATCGGCGGTCAGCGTCACCAGATCGTTGTGCCAGGCCGCGCCCGCGGTCACCAGCGGACGGATCTGGTAGGTGTCTTTATAGCTCACCACTTCCCCCGTACGCCCGTTGCGGATGCGGATATCTTTGGTGTCGATATCGCGCGACATCAGGTTTTGCCCGCTCACGCCGACCGTCCAGTTTTCGCCAAAATCAGCGGCAATACCGGCATCGACGTTAAAGCCGGTATCGTCTGTACGGTAGCGGCTGTCGTTCCACTTATTACTGTCGTAATCGTAGATTGAGGTGGTGTAGTTATAGATCCAGGATTTTTGCAGTTTTGGCGTCACGCCCACGGAAACCGGAACGCCGCCCAGGTCAAACTGACGCGCAACGGCAATACCGTAGTCGGAGACAATCGCCGCCCGACCGGACGCCGTTGAGTTGAGGTTTTTAGTGATCTGGTCCGTGCCGTTCAGCGCAGCGTCCAGAGCAACGCCGGCAGCCACCAGATTGCTTCTTTGAATACCGCGCAGATAATCAATATCCTGCTGGTCGATAGACGAACTCACCCGACCATGGGCATACCCTTTCGCCATAAAAGCCACGGAAAGCACATCGTTAGGGATACTCACGGCAAGCCCTGCCCCTGCCGTCGCGCGTGCGGTTTTACCCTTGAGATAGTCCAGCTCATCGGCCAGATCTTTGGCCGCGCCCTGGAACTGGTTAATCGAGCCTAGCGGATTGGTGATGACCTCAACTGGCGTAAGGTTATCAACCACATCCTTATAATGATTGATTTTGTCGTTGATGGTATCAATCTCGTCCTGAAGATTGTCCTCATCCGTCACCTGTACGCCAACGGACGGCAAAATGACCGTCACATCATCGTCCGGTTTTGCCTTTGCCAGCAGCGCGGGGTTGATTAACGCCCCGCTACCATAGCTGCCCGAAGCAACGCCGGTCCCCCCCATCGCGTCGCTACGTGATTCTGTCCAGGTATTGGCTGCTCCCGCCTGATTTGCCATAAACAAGGAGACAGCGATGCTAACCACCGAAAATTTAAAATGTTTTTTCACAGTATGCCCGTCTTATAGTCTGTTATGAAATAACCCCTGTCTGTTATCTCCCAAACAGGCGCGAACTATTGCTGTGAATAAAGATAAAAAGACCCGCTAATTCATTCCCTAAGTAAAACTTCCTTACGGCCTGTTGTAATTTGTGACGGCCCTCAATATTTATAGAAGAGGAAATTATTTTTTCACAGGTTTTCCATCATGTGGCCCGAAAAATTGAGGGGGATGATCTACCCAGCGGTCCTCTCGCGTGGCGGCATAGACCGGATTAAGCGGATAGTAGATGCGGTTTTGCTTCTTGTTGGCCTCACCCACCACCAGTAACCGCACCTCTTCGTCCGTATTGTTGATAAAGGTGTGGCACACGCCCGTTCCGGCGGGAAAGCCCACGCTGTCGCCGGGTTCAAGCTTCCACAAATAGCCATTAATCCAGGCTTCAGGATAGCCCTCAAGCACGTAGATAAACTCTTCTTCGTCACTTTCCGCATGGGGATAGGACGTTCGACGCCCCGGCGGTAAACGCTCATGATGAATGCCTATGCGCCTGAGGCCCAGCCTGCGCGCCAGCGGTGCACCGATGGAAAAAAGCTCATTACTGTCGGGGTAGGTGGCGTCATCTGGCCCTTCTACGTCGCGCCAGTGCTTGATACAGTCTGGTTTTTTCATGGTTACATTCCCGGTTTGCGATGCGTCAGGTATAGCACAGCCTGGCGGATATCGGTGTTTTTGCCAGAACATGATAAAGTGAGGGTTTTACGTCCCAGAACGTCCGAGGTGCTAAATGGATAAGTCCACAAAAGAGCTGTTAGCGCAGGCCGAAAAGCTGTGCGCGCAACGCAATGTGCGCCTGACCCCGCAGCGCCTTGAAGTCTTACGCCTGATGAGCCTGCAACAGGGGGCGATCAGCGCCTACGATCTGCTCGACCTGCTCCGCGAAAGCGAGCCGCAGGCTAAACCGCCGACGGTGTATCGCGCGCTGGATTTCCTGCTGGAACAAGGGTTTGTGCATAAGGTTGAATCCACAAACAGCTATGTCCTGTGCCATCTTTTCGATCAGCCAACGCACACATCGGCCATGTTTATCTGCGATCGTTGCGGCGTGGTAAAAGAAGAGGGTGCGGAAGGCGTGGAAGACATCATGCATTCGCTGGCGGCAAAAATGGGTTTTGCCCTGCGCCATAACGTGATTGAAGCACACGGGTTGTGTTCAGCATGCGTTGAGGTTGAAGCCTGTCGGCATCAGGATGCGTGTCAGCACGACCACTCTATTCTGGTGAAG
This sequence comes from Enterobacter sp. 168J2, assembly GCF_034107265.1. NCBI lineage: Bacteria > Pseudomonadati > Pseudomonadota > Gammaproteobacteria > Enterobacterales > Enterobacteriaceae > Enterobacter > Enterobacter sp. 168J2. The sequence goes on from NZ_JAWNEB010000010.1 coordinate 64,621, forward strand.
AAAAAGCCGCGTTAAGGGCAAAAGAAAAGGCGGCTTAGAGCCGCCTGTGTGGGTTATTCAGCGTTACCAGCGGTAGTCGTTACGGGTTTCCCAGTCTTTGACTTCGTTTTCCGCCTGATCTTTCTCGTAGCCGTAACGTTCCTGAATTTTACCGACAAGCTGATCGCGTTTGCCTTCAATGACGGTCATATCGTCATCAGTCAGCTTACCCCACTGTTCTTTCGCTTTACCTTTGAACTGCTTCCAGTTGCCGCCGATTTCGTCTTTATTCATCATCGTGTCCTCTTAGTTAAGCGTCGGGTCGTAACGTCCGTTACGTTCTTTTCTGCTGGACGTGATAATAATTGTAGCTAAGGATTCGGCGGTTAATTTCATATTCGGAATCTTTAACCGTCACGATATATCGTGACGGGAAGGAAGCCAGGTATTATTTTGCCAGTGCCGATGCCAGATAAAGGCAAGCGACAGGCCGCGCAGGGAGAGGAAGACCGCAAGCGCCAGCCACAAACCGTGATTACCCAGCCAGGGAAGCGTCAGCAGCGTCAAACCAAACCCCGCCGCCGCAACCGCCATACTGTTACGCATTTCCGCCCCGCGCGTTGCACCAATAAACATGCCGTCCAGCAGATAGCACCAGACGCCCACCACCGGCAAGATCACCTGCCAGACGATGTAGCGGTCCGCCAATTCGCGTAAAGCCGGTAACGAAGTGAGTAATGCAATAATGTCACGGCCAAAACAGGCGTAAATCAGTGCGAACGCCAGCGCGACCAGTCCCGCTTGTCTACAGGCTGCCCGCCAGACATCCCGAAGCTGCCCACCTTCCCGCGCGCCGTACGCCTGCCCGGAATGCGCCTCAACGGCGTAGGCGAAGCCGTCCAGCGCGTAGGCGGTAAAGGTCAGTAATGTCATCAGGACCGCATTCACCGCGACGATCTCAGGCCCAAGGCGGGCACCAAAAACCGTCAGCGCGCCAAAACAGAGCTGTAGCAGAAGCGAGCGCAGCATGATGTCACGGTTAAGCGCCAGCAGTTTACGGATATTGCCGCGCCATGCGTTTTTGAGCAACGCAAGGGAGATCCCGCGCATCGCCAGCACGCGCCAGACCATCCACAAACCAATGAAAAAGGTTCCGTATTCGGCAATCGCCGTCGCCAGTGCCGCCCCGCGTACGTCCATATGCAGACCCATCACCAGCCAGAGATCGAGCGCAATGTTGAGCAGGTTTCCCACGACCAGCAAAATCACTGGCGCACGGGCGTACTGCACGCCCAGTAGCCACCCCAGCAGAACCAGGTTTGCCAGCGAAGCGGGCGCGCTGAGCCAGCGGATTTCCAGGAAGCGACGCGCCTGCTCCAGTACCGCCTCACTACCGCCAACAACATGGAGCGCAAGGTCAATCAGGGGCGTGCGCAGTAAAACAATCAACATCCCCGCGCCTAGCGCCAGGATCAGCGGCTGCACCAGCGCACGCGCCAGACGTAACGGGTCTTTCGCACCATACGCCTGTGCCGTGAGCCCGGTAGTGCTCATACGTAAAAACAGCAGCAGCATAAACAGGAAGCTGGTTGCCGTCGCGCCAATCGCCACGCCGCCAAGATAAACAGGGGAATCGAGATGACCAATAACGGCCGTATCGACCAGACCCAGCAAGGGCACGGTGATATTGGAGAAAATCATCGGCAGGGCAAGACGCCACAATGCCTTATCAGATGCCGTCAGCAGTGACATGAGAAATACCGGGAATGGAAAATGAAGCAGGCTACAGCGGAAGCGTAGCCTGTCAGGAAGAGATTACAGCCATTCGCCGTTGCGAATCACGCCAACCGCCAGACCTTCAATAGAGAAGCTCTGTTCGCGGAGGTCGACCACAATCGGGGTGAACTCGTTGTTTTCAGGCAACAGCTGAACGGTGTTACCCTGTTTTTTCAGGCGCTTAACGGTCACTTCGTCATCAATGCGCGCAACCACCACTTGGCCGTTTCGCACATCCTGCGTTTTGTGAACGGCCAGCAGGTCGCCATCAAGAATGCCGATGTCTTTCATCGACATCCCGCTAACGCGCAGCAGGAAATCAGCACTCGGCTTGAACATACCAGGATCGACCTGGTAATGACCTTCAATATGCTGTTGTGCCAGCAGCGGTTCACCTGCGGCAACGCGGCCAATCAGCGGAATGCCCGTCTCTTCTTCCACCAGCAGGCGGATACCACGCGACGCGCCTGACACAATCTCAATTACACCCTTACGCGCCAGCGCTTTCAGGTGTTCCTCGGCAGCATTCGGAGAACGGAAGCCCAGACGCTGCGCGATTTCCGCACGCGTGGGTGGCATACCCGTCTGGCCGATATGATCCCGAATGAGATCAAACACCTCTTGCTGCCTGGTCGTTAATGCTTTCATTCCGCCCCCTGGGTGTATATACAGTTATGCTGTGAGTATATACAGTCAAAGGCGATTTTGGAACCAAAAACTGCACAAAAAACCAGGGACTTAATTATTCCTCGAGGCTCATCGGAAATGTGACCAAAGCAGAGTGACCCAGGTAATGGCTGCTGTGATAATCGCCAGCAGGACAGCGGCGGAGCCCATATCTTTCGCGCGGCCAGAAAGCTCGTGGAAATCAGAGCCGATCCGGTCGACCACGGCCTCAATAGCGCTATTGAGAATTTCCACTATCATCACCAGAAGTACGGAACCGATGAGAAGCACGCGGGTAATGGCATCTACATCAAGGAAACAGGCGATGATAACCGCGACGATAGCGGCGACACCTTCCTGGCGAAAAGCAGCTTCATTAACCCAGGCGGCACGGAAACCTTTCCACGAATAGCCGGCAGCTTTGATGATACGCGTTAACCCAGTGGTATTATTGGCCATTAAAAGAACCTTTTTTAAAAAAGAGCGTCAGTAACAGGAGCTGCAGCGCGTTTCGCTGCCGCCTGAAGTATGACGGGTAACAACAGAAATTTTGCGCGCTTTCTGTTATCCTTGCGCCGCAATTGCATTATTAACCAGAGGCTTTACATCGTTTATGTCCGGCTGGCCACGAATTTACTACAAATTACTTAATTTACCATTAAGCATACTGGTAAAAAGCAAGTCTATCCCAGCAGAACCCGCGCTGGAACTGGGGCTCGATACGTCGCGCCCTATTATGTACGTTTTGCCTTATAACTCGAAGGCAGACCTGCTAACGCTTCGCGCCCAGTGTCTGGCGCATGATTTACCCGACCCGCTTGAACCGCTGGAAGTTGACGGCACTTTGCTGCCGCGCTACGTGTTCATCCACGGCGGGCCGCGCGTGTTTACCTATTACACGCCGAAAGAAGAGTCCATCAAACTGTTCCACGACTATCTCGACCTGCACCGCAGCAATCCTGACCTGGATGTGCAGATGGTGCCAGTATCGGTGATGTTTGGTCGCCGTCCGGGCCGCGAAAAAGGCGAAGAGAACCCGCCGCTGCGCATGCTTAACGGCATCCAGAAGTTCTTCGCGGTCTCCTGGCTGGGACGCGACAGCTTTGTGCGCTTCTCCCCTTCCGTCTCCCTTCGCCGAATGGCGGACGAGCACGGCACGGACAAGATCATCGCGCAAAAACTGGCGCGCGTGGCGCGTATGCACTTCGCCCGTCAGCGCCTGGCGGCCGTAGGACCGCGTCTCCCTGCGCGTCAGGACCTGTTCAACAAGCTGCTGGCCTCTAAAGCGATTGCTCGCGCCGTTGAAGACGAAGCGCGCAGCAAGAAAATTTCCCATGAGAAAGCCCAGCAGAACGCCATTGCGCTGATGGAAGAGATCGCAGCGAACTTCTCTTATGAGATGATTCGCCTGTCCGATCGTATTCTCGGATTTACCTGGAACCGCCTTTATCAGGGCATCAACGTGCATAACGCCGAACGTGTGCGGCAGCTGGCGCACGACGGCCATGAGATTGTCTATGTCCCCTGCCACCGCAGCCACATGGACTACCTGCTTCTCTCCTACGTGCTCTATCATCAGGGGCTGGTACCGCCGCACATTGCCGCCGGTATTAACCTGAACTTCTGGCCAGCAGGCCCGATCTTCCGCCGCCTGGGTGCGTTCTTTATTCGTCGTACCTTTAAGGGCAACAAGCTCTACTCCACCGTCTTCCGCGAGTATCTCGGCGAACTGTTCAGCCGCGGCTATTCAGTGGAGTACTTCGTGGAGGGCGGTCGTTCCCGTACCGGTCGTCTGCTCGATCCGAAGACCGGCACGCTGTCGATGACCATTCAGGCGATGCTGCGCGGAGGAACCCGTCCAATCACGCTGGTGCCAATTTACATTGGCTATGAGCACGTGATGGAAGTGGGCACGTACGCCAAAGAGCTGCGTGGTGCGACCAAAGAGAAAGAGAGCCTGCCGCAGATGCTGCGCGGCCTGAGCAAGTTACGCAACCTGGGTCAGGGCTACGTAAACTTTGGCGAGCCGATGCCGCTGATGACGTATCTGAACCATCATGTTCCGGATTGGCGCGAATCCATCGACCCTATCGAAGCGGTTCGTCCGGCCTGGCTGACGCCAACGGTGAACGGCATCGCGTCCGAGCTGATGGTGCGCATTAACAACGCCGGTGCGGCCAATGCCATGAACCTGTGCTGTACGGCGCTGCTGGCTTCCCGTCAGCGTTCCCTGACCCGTGAACAGCTCACGGAGCAGTTGGACTGCTACCTGGACATGATGCGTAACGTGCCGTACTCGGTTGATTCGACAGCCCCTTCTGCTACCGCCAGCGAGCTTATCGATCACGCGCTGCAGATGAACAAGTTCGAAGTCGAGAAAGACACGATCGGCGACATCATCATTCTGCCGCGCGAGCAGGCGGTGCTGATGACGTACTACCGCAACAACATCGCTCATATGCTGATGCTGCCGTCGCTCATGGCGGCCATTATTACCCAGCATCGCCGCATCTCACGTCAGGAGCTGTTGCGCCACGTTGAGACGCTCTACCCGATGCTGAAAGCGGAGCTGTTCCTGCGCTGGAGCAAGGAAGAGCTGGCCGTTGAGCTGGATAAACTGACGGAAGAGCTGCGCCGTCAGGGGCTGATCACCGTTGCGAACGACGAGCTGCACATCAATCCGTCACGCTCCCGCACCCTGCAACTGCTCGCGGCCGGCGCGCGCGAAACGCTGCAGCGCTACGCCATTACGTTCTGGCTACTGAGCGCGAACCCGTCGATCAACCGCGGCACGCTGGAGAAAGAGAGCCGGACGCTGGCGCAGCGTCTGTCCGTTCTGCACGGCATTAACGCCCCTGAATTCTTCGACAAGGCGGTCTTCAGCTCGCTGGTGCTGACGCTGCGTGACGAAGGCTTCATCAGCGATACGGGCGATGCCGAGCCGGAAGAGACGCTCAAGGTTTACCAGATGCTGGCTGAACTGATTACGTCGGATGTGCGCCTGACGATTGAGAGCGCGACGCAGGGCGAGTGATGTAAAAAAGCCGGGTAGTGCTTCACCTTGCCCGGCCTGACGTTCTGCATAATAAAAAGGCCCGGTAAGCGCTAACGCTACCGGGCCTTATTTTTGAGCCTTGTTAAATCACCGCATTTAGCTCAGCAGCGTAAAGGCAATCATCCCGACAATGGCCCCGGTGGTGCCGAGGATGGTTTCCATCAGCGTCCAGGTTTTCAGGGTTTGCGCTTCGGTCGCGCCGGTAAACTTACCGAACAGCCAGAAGCCGGCGTCGTTAACGTGCGAGACGACAATCGAACCGCCCGCAATGCAGATAGACAGCGCGGCCATCTGCGCACCGGTGTAGTTGAGCTGTTCAATTACCGGCATCACCAGACCTACGGCGGTTAAGCACGCCACGGTTGCAGAACCCTGAATGATACGCACCGCCGCAGCCAGCACGAAGCAGGTTACCGCAATCGGCAGGCCCATCCCGGTCAGCGCTTCACCCAGAGCCGGGCCCACGCCGGAATCCACCAGCACCTGCTTGAACACGCCGCCGGCACCGATCACCAGCAGGATAATCCCCGCAGGCTGCAGCGCCGCACCGCAGATCTCCATCACGCGGTCTTTCGGCATTCCCTGGCGCATCGCCAGGCCGTAAATCGCTACCAGACACGCCACCAGAATCGCCGTGAACGGGTGACCAATGAACTCAAACCATTCGTACGCGGTAGAGCCGACCGGCACAAAGCGCGCGGCGATGGTTTTCAGGCCCACCAGCACCAGCGGGAGCAGGATCAAAGAAAGGCTAAAGCCGAAGGACGGCATTTTACCTTCGCCCAGATGCGGCTCGGTGATGTCGTCCGGAATATGCAGCTCAACGTAACGGCTGATGAAATTGCCCCACAGCGGACCGGCGATTATCATCCCGGGGATAGCGGCGCACAGGCCAATCAGGATCATCCAGCCAAAATCGGCGTGCATCTGGGAGGCCAGCAGCATCGGCGCTGGCCCGGGCAGCAGAAACGCCGCAGCCGCCGCCACGCCCGCAAACAGCGGAATAACCAGCTTCACGAGGTTAGTGCCGGTATGGCGCGCCATGGAGAACGCGACGCTGATGAGCAGCACCACCGCCACTTCGAAGAACAGCGGCAGCGCGCAAATCAGACCGGCCAGGCCAATCGCGTAGTGCGCGCGGCTGTGACCGAAGGATTTGAGCATCTTGACGGCAATCTGGTCGACCGCGCCCGTCTCATGCAGGATCTTGCCAAACATCGCGCCCAGCGCGACCACAATCGCCAGGAAGCCCAGCGTGCCTCCCATCCCTTTTTCCATCGTCGCGGCGATCTTGTCGAGCGGCATGCCGGAAAAGAGACCTGCACCAATAGAAACCACCATCAAAGCAACGAAAGCGTGCATACGCGCCTTCATCACTAAAAACAGCAGCAGCAATACCGAACCCACTGCTGTCAAAACTAGCGTTAATGTACTCAAAACTTACTGCCTTTTGTTAATGACCTCGATGGTGCTGGCTACAACACCCTCCAGTGACTGATCGATATCAACCACTAAGACGTCTTTTTCATCTTCACCCGGCTCCTGAAGCGCTTCAAACTGCGTCACCAGCATCTGGGTTTTAAAGAAGTGGCCTTTACGCGCCTTCAGACGGCTTTCAATGACCTCGAAATCGCCCTTCAGATAGATGAAGGAGAGGTTCGGATTGCCGTCGCGCAGCAGGTCGCGGTAGGTTTTTTTCAGCGCGGAGCAGACGATCAGGGAAACTTTATTGGTGCGCTGCATCGCGAACGCGGCGTCATTCAGCGCCTGCAACCACGGTTTGCGGTCGTCATCGTTCAGCGGCTCGCCGGAGGCCATTTTCATGATGTTGCTGCGCGGATGGAGGAAGTCACCATCAAGAAACGCAGCCTGAAGTTGATGCGCCACTTCGCTCGCCACGGCAGATTTACCGCTACCGGACACGCCCATCAGGACGTAAACGTGGTGATCGTGATTAGTCGTGCTCAAAGGGTGTCCCTCAGTCAATTGTTACGGGTAACAGTTATCGGTAACATTGTCCTGCTGGGGCAAAAGAGAAGCAATATCCAAACGTGCGCGAAGTGAATAAGTGTGAGCTACTTCAAATTTGTCAGTTCAAATAGATCCACCCGGTGACAAGGTGAAACCTAAATCTAACATTTTAGGGGTAACCGTCTCTCCACGAATGCGCGCCAGCAGGCGTTCTGCGCCAATGCGGCCCATGCGTTCACGCGGTGTCAGAACGCTCGCCAGACGCGGCTCCATCACCTGACCAATATCGTGGCCGTGGAAGCCGGCAATTGCCATATCCTCAGGGATCTTCAGCCCCAGACGCTGGCATTCGAACGCTGCACCGACCGCAAGGTCATCGTTGGTACAGAAAATACCGTCCAGTTGCGGATACTCGCGTCGTGCCTGGCGCATCAGCTCAATACCCGAGGTGTAAGATGAGGACTGCTCCACCATCACGCTGTACGGGGTTAAGTTCGCGTCGAGCATCGCCTGCTCGTATCCCTTCTGTTTGATGATAGTACGTTCATCAAGACGCGCACCCAGATAGGCAATATGACGATGACCGCGGGCAATGATGGCCGCCGTCATCTGACGAGCGGCTTCAAAGTTATCGAACCCAACGGCGATGTCGAGGCACGGCGACTGGCTGTCCATGAGCTCCACCACCGGAATACCGGCGACTTCAATCATTTTGAGCGTGCGGGCAGTGTGGGTACGTTCGGTTAAAATCAGGCCGTCAATGTTCCAGGAAAGCATTGATTCAAGACGTTCCTCTTCCAGTTCCGGCTTGTACCCATAGTGAGCGAGCATGGTCTGGTAGCCAAAAGCATCGGTGACGCTTTCAATGCCGCGCAGAACTTCAGCGAAAACCTGGTTGGTCAGGGAAGGAAGCAGGACGCCCACCGCACGGCTGGTCGCATTGGAGAGAATATCGGGTGCGCGGTTGGGAATATAACCCAGTTCATCAAGGGCGGCAGCAATCTTGCCACGCAACGCCACGGAAACCTGTTCCGGGTTACGTAAAAAACGGCTGACCGTCATTTTGGTCACACCGACGCGATCGGCGACATCCTGAAGTACGGGGCGTTTCTTTTTCATCGTCCTGAGAAATCTTGAAGTGAGAGATTTGCTCAGTTTATCACGGACAAAGCTCAACCTTCCCCGTTTAAAGGGAAGGTTGAGAAATTATTTAGACCGGAGGCAGGTCAAACAGCAGGATTTCGCTTTCGCTGTCGGCATGCACGGAGAGCGCCTGCTCATCCCAGACGGCCAGACCATCGGCGGTGGTGGCTTTGGTGCCGTTAATAGACACTTCACCTTTCACCACCTGGATCCAGACGCGGCGATTAGCGGCAATCTGGTGCACTGACTGTTCGTCTTTCGCCAGCGCCCAGCGGTACAGCTCCATATCCTGATGCACTTTCAGAGAACCTTCACGCGCGTCCGGGGACAGCACCAGCTGTTTGCCCTGTTTCGCGTCGAAGCGGCGCTGCTCGTAGCGTGGCGTGATGCCGGTCTCTTCTGGAATGATCCAGATTTGATACAGGTGCAGTTTTTCCGTTTTGCTCGGGTTGTACTCGGAGTGACGCACCCCGGTACCCGCGCTCATAATCTGGAACTCGCCCGCCGGAACCTGCTCTTTGTTGCCCATGCTGTCCTGGTGCTCAACCGCCCCTTCCAGCACATAGGTCAGGATTTCCATGTCTTTGTGCGGGTGAGTACCGAAGCCCTGGCCTGCATCAATCACGTCGTCGTTAATCACGCGCAGTGCGGAGAAGCCCATGAAGTTCGGGTCGTAGTAGTCGGCAAACGAGAATGAATGCCATGAGTCCAGCCAGCCATGATTTGCGTGACCACGTTCGTTTGCTTTGCGTAAGTAGATCATTGTTTTCACCCTCAGTTCGTTTCGATGGAGTAAGTGTGGACTCAAACGGTCGGGGATCATAGAGGGTGAAAATTGACTCCTCTGTTCAAAAATTATGAACAAGCGCAGAGGAGCCGTTTTTGCTTATTTCGCGAGGGTTACCGTGGCAGGAGAAGCCTGCTCGAAGGCCCGCTCAAGGATTTCAAGGTTGGTCAGAACGTCAGATTCCTTGACGTAATTCGGCGCGCCGCTGGTGAGGGTTTCATACAGCGCATCGTAGACGCGGCCATAGTCGCCGGTTTCCGGTTTCAGCTCTTCTTTGACCGTAACGCCCTCATCGTTCACATACTCCAGCACGCCCACGGAATCGTCAGCTGCAAAGCCCGGCTCGCCCGGCATGATGTTGGCCTTCAGGCTGGTCTCCTGCTGGTCAATGCCGTACTTAATGAACGAGCCTTTGGTGCCGTGAACGATAAATTTCGGGTAGTCGATTTTTACCAGATGGCTGGTTTTGACGATGGCTTTAAGGTCGCCGTAGAACAGCTGCGCTTCAAAGGTATCGTCCGGGTTGGCTTTATTGCGCAGGCTGCGGATGTCATACGCCACGTGGTCCGGGCGGCCAAACAGGGAGATGATCTGGTCCATGGTATGTACGCCCAGGCCGTAGAACGAGCCGTCCTGCGGCAGACCGGGCTGGGTTTCCGCCACCGGGCGGTAGTAATCGAAGTGGCTTTCAATTTCCACGATGTCGCCCAGCCTGCCGCTCTCAATCGCCTTTTTCGCCGTCAGGAAGCAGCTATCAAAGCGACGGTTCTGATACGGGGTGACGGTCAACCCTTTGCTTTTCGCCAGCGCGAACAATTCCTTCGCTTCGGCAATGGTCGGAGTGAACGGCTTTTCGACCAGCACGTTTTTACCCGCTTCGAGCGCGCGCTTCGCGTAGTCGAAGTGGCTGTCGGCGTGGGTGCAGACGACCACCAGCTTTACCTGCGGGTCATTCAATACTTCATTAAGATCGCTGGTGAAGTGAATGTGGGAATACTGCGGAGACTGCTCTTCCGGCTTCGCGCTGCGGCGGTAGATGTGGGCGACGTGCCAGGTGTCTTTACGGTGGAGGACATATGGAAGGTGGTAACGCGTGGTGCTTTTGCCAAATCCAATAAATGCGCAATGTAGTGTCATGGCTCAGTCCTTTTTAAGGTTACTGAGTCTAACCATAACAAAAAAAAAGCCAGCGAGAAGCTGGCTAAAGTAATACTGGAAGCAATGTGAGCAATGTCGTGCTTTCAGGTTCCCGTAGGGGTCTTCCTGAATGCAAAGCAATAATAATCATTCTCATTCGCACTTGTCCAATACTTTTTGCAAAAAATAGCGGTTGACTCAAATTTTAAAGTCATTGATGTTGGAGGGGACTTTTAACCGACTGAGGAACAAGGAATGAGTGAGATAGTGATACGCCACGCTGAACCGAGAGATTACGACGCCATTCGTCAGATCCACGCCCAGCCGGAGGTGTACCACAACACGCTACAGGTTCCTCATCCCTCAGAGCAGATGTGGCATGACCGGCTAACCGACCAGCCCGGCATCAAGCAGCTGGTCGCCTGCATCGACGATACCGTCGCCGGGCATTTGTGCATTGCCGTCGCACAACGCCCGCGCCGCAGCCACGTTGCCGATTTCGGTATTTGTGTGGGTGCGCAGTGGCAAAATCGGGGCGTTGCCAGCGCGCTGATGCGAACCATGATTGATATGTGCGACAACTGGCTGCGCGTCGACCGCATCGAGTTAACGGTGTTTGTGGATAACGAACCGGCTATCGCGGTGTACAAAAAGCATGGGTTTGAGATTGAAGGCACCGGCAAGCGCTACGGCCTGCGCAACGGCGAGTATGTGGATGCGTATTATATGGCGAGAATGAAGTGACATAGACCCCTCACCCTAACCCTCTCCCCAAAGGGGAGAGGGAACGATTACACCCTCTCCCCTTTGGGGAGAGGGCCGGGGTGAGGGGGATGTTCAATATCCCGCCGTTAAATCATCCACCGAACGCGGGTCCGACGCCCCAAACAGCGCGCCGTCCGGCCCGACCATAATGCTCTGGGTGCTGCCCATCGCCTCTTTCACCGCCACCTTCTGCCCGCGCTGCTCCAGCAGCTTGATGGTGTCCGGGCTAAAGCCCTTCTCCACGCGCAGCTCGTCCGGCAGCCACTGGTGGTGGAAACGCGGGGCGTTGGTGGCTTCGGCGACGTTCATCCCAAAGTCGATGCTGTTGACCACCATCTGCAGCACGGTGGTGATAATACGGCTCCCACCCGGGCTACCGGTCACCAGCCAGGTTTTCCCGTCTTTCACCACGATGGTGGGCGACATGGACGACAGAGGACGCTTCTTCGGCCCTACCGCATTCGCATCGCCGCCGACCAGCCCGTAGACGTTCGGCACGCCCGGCTTGGCGGAGAAGTCGTCCATCTCGTTGTTCAGCAGAATGCCGCTGTTGCCCGCCACAATCCCGGTACCGAAGGTGGTGTTGAGCGTGTAGGTTACCGCCACCGCATTGCCTTCTTTATCCACCACCGAGAAGTGCGTCGTCTGGTTGCTTTCATACGGCGCCAGCTTGCCGGGGCGGATCTCGCTCGACGGCTTAGCCTTGTTGATGTCGATCTGATCGGCAATGGATTTGGCATACGCCTTGTTGGTCAGCGCCTGCCACGGCACCTTCACGAAGTCCGGATCGCCGAGGTATTCAGAGCGGTCAGCGTAGGCGCGTTTTTCCGCTTCCGCCATCACCTGCATGGCATCCGCGCTGCCGAAGCCGAACTTGTGCATATCGAAGTTTTCAAGAATGTTGAGGATCTGCACGATGTGGATCCCGCCGGAGGACGGCGGCGGCATGGAGAAGACCTCGTAGCCGCGGTAGGTGCCGCTAATCGGCTCGCGCTCCACCGCCCTGTATTCCGCCAGATCCGCTTTGGTGATGAGCCCGCCGTTCTTTTGCATCTCCTGCGCAATCTGGTCGGCAATCGCTCCTTTGTAGAACGCATCCGGACCATGCTCCGCAATCAGCTCCAGGCTTTTGGCGAGGTTCTTCTGCACCAGCCTATCGCCCTTCTTCAGCGGCTCGCCGTCTTTCCAGAAGATGGCCTTGCTGTTTTCATGGTTTGGAATCACTTCGCTGCCGTAGGTTTTGAGGTCGTCCGCCAGGGCGTCATTCACCACAAAACCTTCCCGCGCCAGCTTGATGGCAGGCTGCACCACCTTGTTCAGCGGCATCGTGCCGTATTTTTCCAGCGCCAGCGAGAAGCCCGCAACGGTGCCCGGCGTGCCGGAGGCAAGATGCGAGGTGAGAGATTTTTTGCTGTCCGGGTTGCCCTGGTCGTCGAGGAACATATCGCGGGACGCCTGCGAAGGCGCCATTTCACGGAAGTCGATGGCGGTAGTTTTCCCGTCTTTGGTGCGCAGCATCATAAAGCCGCCGCCGCCCAGGTTCCCCGCCTGCGGGTGCGTCACCGCCAGCGCATAGCCGACAGCGACCGCCGCATCCACCGCGTTACCGCCCTGCTTGAGAATATCGACGCCCACGCGGGTTGCCAGCGCATCCACCGATGCCACCATGCCATGGGTTGCCCGCACGGGATGAAAAACATCTTCCTCCACGCCGTAAGAGACCGGAGGAGCCGCCGGCGAGTTGGCCGCCACGCTAAATGTACCGCCTGCCATCAGCGCGGCGATGGCGACCCAGCGCAAGAAGGTTGGTTTCATCATTATTGTTCTCCAGGTGAAGGGATCCATATTCCCCGCTTAAGCCTGGTTCACAACTCCTAAAAAATCATCGTCATGGTGAAATCAGGGTAAACTTAAGAGAGGCCTCAAGAGGAGGAAATGACAATGAAACGCTTGATGATTCTTACGGCGCTGATCCCGTTTGCCGCGCTCGCACAGCCACTCAACACCATGAACAACCCGAACCAGCAGGGTTACGTTATCCCGAGCCAGCAGCGTATGCAGACGGAGATGATGAGCCAGCAGCAACAGCAAAAAGGGATGCTGAATCAGCAGCTGAGAACGCAGACCCAGATGCAGCAGCAAAGCCTGCAAAACCAGATGAACGCCAACACCCAGCGCGTGCAGCAGGGGCAGGTGCGCGAGCAGCCGCTGCCGAATAAAAACGGCGGGATGTTAGGTGGCATGACGTCTACAGGCAGCGGACAGCAGCACATGCTGCCGCCGCAGTCGAATGGCAGAATGCTTAATCCGCAGAATTAAAGTCCGGGCCGATCAGGTCGATTGCATCGGTACAGATACTGTCCACGCCCCAGCGCAGCAGTTCGGCTGCACGCTGGGGTTTGTTAACGGTGTAAACCAGAATATGCATACCCGCGTCTTTCAGCATTTTCACCCGCGCCGCATCCAGCAGCTTGTGGTTCAGATGGATCGAGACGCAGCCCAGGCGCGTCGTTAGCTCGCGCCAGTCCTCGCGCCATTCGTCCAGCAACAGCCCGCGCGGTAGCTCAGGCACGGCCGCCTGTGCGGCCTCCAGCGCGTCGACGTCAAAGGACGACAGCAGCGGCGCGGTCATCCCTTCCCACAGCTCGCGCGCGGCAAGGGCAATCACTTTGCCCGTCAGCGGCCCGGTGCCGGTGGTCGGTTTTATTTCGATGTTGGCCATCATGCCGTGCTGGCGACAGCGATCGGCCACTTCCGCCAGCAGGGGCAGCGGTTCGCCTTTAAATTCACCGCTGTACCAGCTTCCGGCGTCCACCTTCAGCAGATCGCGCCACGGCAGTTCACCCGCCACGCCCCAGCCGTTGCTGGTGCGTTCGAGGTTGTCGTCATGCAGCAGGAAAATTTCGCCGTCCTTTGACAGCTTGGCGTCGAACTCGATCATCGTGTGGCCGTAGCGCGCGCCGACATCAATCGCCGCCAGGGTGTTTTCCGGGGCCAGCTTACCGCCGCCGCGGTGGGCGACGACGTGGGGATAAGGCCAGTTGCTCATACTCGTTGTCCTGTTTCACCGTCAAAAAGGTGCAGATGGTTTTCCGGCAGGTGCAGCCACAGCGTGCTGCCCGCTTTCGGGCGCTCCTGATGCGCCAGACGCACCACCATTTTTTGCTCGCCCCAGCGCCCGTGCGCCAGGTTATCTGCACCCAACATCTCCAGCGTGTCCATCACCAGCGGCACGCCGCCGTCCGCCTGAGAGGTTAAACCAATATGCTCGGGGCGGATACCGAGCGTCATCTTACGCCCGGCGTAGCCACGATAGTACCAGTTGATCGGCAGCGCCATCCCGCTTTCCAGCTCAAAATGCGTGCCCGCGCTGCTGATGCGCCCTTCCAGCAGGTTCATCGCCGGGCTGCCGATAAAGCTCGCCACAAAGCGGGTGGCCGGTTTTTCGTACACTTCCACCGGGGTGCCAATCTGCTCGGCAACGCCTTTGTTCATCACCATTACGCGCTGGGCGAGGGTCATGGCTTCAACCTGATCGTGGGTCACGTACAGGGAGGTGGTTTTGAGACGACGGTGCAGCTGCTGCAGCTCAAGACGCATCTGGACGCGCAGCTTGGCGTCGAGGTTTGAGAGCGGCTCGTCGAAGAGGAATACCGCCGGATCGCGCACGATAGCGCGCCCCATCGCCACGCGCTGGCGCTGGCCGCCGGAGAGCTCGCGCGGGCGGCGCTTCAGCAGGCCGTCGAGTTCCAGAATGCGCGCCGCCTCTTTCACCCGCTCGTCGATATGGCCTTTGCCCATGCCGCGAATTTTCAGCCCCCAGGCCATGTTCTCCTCCACGCTCATGTGCGGATAGAGCGCATAGTTCTGGAACACCATCGCGATGCCTCTGTCTTTCGGCTCCATCTCGGTGACGCGCTGGCGGTCAATCCAGATATCCCCGGACGTCACGCGCTCCAGCCCCGCCACCATGCGCAGCAGGGTGGATTTTCCGCAGCCGGACGGGCCGACCATCACGATGAATTCCCCGTCCGCCACGTCGAGCGTCAGCGGCTGAATCACCTGGGTTTTGCCGTCCCAGCTTTTGGTTACTGCCTGTAATTTTAAACCTGCCATCTTATTTCTCACTGTCCACTAAACCACGCACAAACGCACGCTGCATGGCTAAAACGATAACGACCGGGGGGATAAGTGTGAGCAGCATCGCCGCCATCACCTGGTTCCAGAGGGTGGTGCCTTCGCCGGTGGCGATCATGCCCTTAATGCCCGCCACGGCGGTGCCGAGATTGACGTCCTGAATAATCAGCAGCGGCCACAGGTACTGGTTCCAGCCGTAGATAAAGGTGATCACAAACAGCGCCGCGAGGTTGGTTTTCGACAGCGGCAGCACGATGTCGCGGAAGAAGCGCATCGGGGAGGCACCGTCGATGCGCGCGGCTTCAATCAGCTCGTCCGGCAGAGTCATAAAGAACTGGCGGAACAGGAAGGTGGCGGTCGCCGAGGCCATCAGCGGCAGGGTTAAGCCCGCGTAGCTGTCGAGCATCTTCAGGTTGGCGATCACCTCCACCGTCGGGAAGATACGCACTTCCACCGGCAGCATCAGGGTAATAAAAATCATCCAGAAGAACAGGTTACGCAGCGGAAAGCGGAACCAGACGATGGCGAAGGCCGAGAGCATCGACACCGTAATTTTGCCAACGGTGATGCCGAACGCCATGATGAAGCTGTTGAGCATCATCAGCTAGAACGGCGCGCTGTTGGTGCCCACGCCCTGGGTCCAGATGGTCTTCATGTTTTCGAAGAGATGCCCGCCTGGGATCAGCGTCATCGGCGTGTCGAACACCGCTTTGGTGTCCAGCGTGGCGGCGACAAACGCCACGTACAGCGGGAACAGGATGACGATAATCCCTAAAATCAGCATGGTATGGCTGAAAATCGTCAGCCCGCGACGGTTCTCAATCATTGGTAGCGCACCTTACTTTCAACATAGCGGAACTGCACCACCGTGAGGATGATGACGAGGAACATCAGCACGACGGACTGGGCGGCAGAAGCGGAGAGATCCAGCCCCGCAAAGCCTTCGCGGTAGATTTTGTAAATCAGCGTGGTGGTCGCCTGCACCGGGCCGCCTGCGGTGGCCGCATCGATCACCGGGAAAGTATCGAAGAAGGCGTACACGAGGTTTACCACCAGCAGGAAGAAGCTCACCGGGGCAATCAGCGGCAGCGACAGCCTGAAAAAGCGACGAACTGGCCCTGCGCCGTCAATTGCCGCGGCCTCCACCAGCGAGCGCGGAATGGACTGCAGCGCGGCAAAGAAGAACAGGAAGTTGTAGCTGATCTGCTTCCACACCGAGGCGAACACCACCAGGAACATCGCCTGACCGCTGTTCTGGGCGTGGTTCCACTCAACGCCGAACTCTGCCAGGAAGTGGGTAATCAGCCCGCGCCCCGGGTTAAACAGGAAGATCCACAGCACGGCGGCGACGGCTGGCGCCACGGCGTAGGGCAGCAGCATCAGGGTCTGGTACAGACGGCTGCCGCGCACCACGTAATCTACCAGCGCGGCGAAGAACAGCGACGCGACCAGCCCGCTGACGGTCACCAGCGCGCTGAACTTCATCGTCGTCCAGAAGGAGTCCAGGTAGTAGCTGTCGTGGAACAGCGCGGTGAAGTTGTCCAGCCCGACAAACTGGCTGGAAAGCCCGAACGGATCGACGCTTTGTACCGAGTACCAAAGCGCTTCGCCCGCAGGCCAGATAAAGAAGATAACGGTGATGACCAGCTGCGGCGCGACCAGAAGATAAGGCAGCCAGCGGGAACGGAACACCGGACGGGATGAGGACATAGGTTTGCTCTGTAGGTATACCCCCCTCACCCCGGCCCTCTCCCCAAAGGGGCGAGGGTGTAATCGTCCCCTCTCCCCTTTGGGGAGAGGGTTAGGGTGAGGGGATTAGTTTGAATTACGACTTCGTCGACTGCTCAAAGCGGCGCAGCAGCTGATTCCCGCGCTCTACCGCGGAGTCCAGCGCTTGCTGAGGCGTTTTCTTCCCGGTCCAGACGCTTTCCAGCTCTTCATCCACGATGGTGCGGATCTGCGGCATGTTGCCCAGACGCAGGCCTTTGGTGAACGGCAGCGGTGGCTTGTTCAGCATCTGACGCGTCGCGATATCTGCCCCTGGGTTCTTGCTGTAGAAGCCCTGCTCGCGGGTCAGGTCGTACGCGGCTTTGGTGATCGGCAGGTAGCCGGTCTTCTGATGCCATTCGGCGGCGTTTTCCGGCTTGGCCAGGAAGTCGAGGAACTCGGCGACGCCTTTGTAGGTGCCCTTGTCTTTACCCTGCATCACCCACAGGCTCGCCCCGCCGATGATGGCGTTCTGCGGCGCGCCCTTCACGTCGGCGTCATACGGCATCATGCCCACGCCGTAGTTGAATTTGGCGTAGTGACGGATATCCGCCAGCGAGCCGGACGAGGCGGTGGTTATGGCGCAGTCGCCGTTGTAGAACTTCTCGGTGGATTCGTCTTTACGCCCGAAGTAGCTGAAGTCGCCCTTCTTGTTCAGTGCTTCCAGCAGCGCGATGTGCTTCACCTGCTCCGGCTTGTTGAACTCCAGTACCGCGTCGGTGCCGTCGAAGCCGTTGTTTTTAGTCGCAACCGGCAGGCCGTGCCAGGCGCTGAAGTTTTCAATCTGGATCCAGCCCTGCCAGCCGCTGGCGTAGCCGCACTTCATGCCCGCGGCTTTCAGCTTCGCGGTGTATTCGGCCAGGTCCTGCCAGGTTTTTGGCGGCTGCTCCGGATCTAAGCCGGCTTTTTTGAAGGCGTCTTTGTTGTAGTACAGCACCGGCGTGGAGCTGTTAAACGGCTGGGACAGCAGGTGGCCGGTTTTGGAATCGGTGTAGTAACCCGCGACGGTCGGCACGAATTGCGACTCGTCGAAGTTGATGCCCGCCTCTTTGAACACTTCATACACCGGCTTGATGGCTTTGGAGGCCATCATGGTGGCGGTGCCCACTTCATAAACCTGTAACAGCGCCGGCGCGTTGCCGGTACGGAAGGCAGCGATGCCCGCACTCAGGCTCTGCTCGTAGTTACCTTTGTACACCGGCACAATTTTGTAATCCGGGTGGGTGTCGTTGAAACGCTGCGCCAGGGAGTCAACCTCTTTACCCAACTCCCCTTCCATGGAATGCCAGAACGGAATGGTGGTCACAGCCATTGCGTTCGTCGCAAAAGCCAGACCCAGTGCCAGACCCAAAGCTGTGTGTCGTAACGATGTCATTGTCATCTCTCTTATTGTGCCGGATGCGCGATATCACGCGTTTTATGCTCGCGAGGTAACATGACATGCTCGAATGACAGAAAAATAACTGTTTGCTTACAGATAAGTGACAGCCAGGCGTCAGGGGGATGATGGTTGTGTGAAGGGGTTTTTGGTTGGGTGCGGTTGGGTGCTCTCACCCCGTCCCTCTCCCACAGGGAGAGGGAGCAAACACTAAAAAAGGCAACTTTCGTTGCCTTTTTGTTTTTACCTATCCGCCCAAATACGCGCTCCGCACCGCTTCGTTCGCCAGCAGCGCATCGCCGGTATCCTCCAGCACCACGCGGCCGTTCTCCAGCACGTAGCCGCGGTCAGCGAGCTTCAGCGCCTGGTTGGCGTTCTGCTCGACGAGGAAGATAGTCATTCCCTCTTTACGCAGCTGCTCGATGGTGTCGAAAATCTGCTGGATGATGATCGGCGCCAGGCCGAGCGACGGTTCATCCAGCAGCAGCAGGCGCGGCTGGCTCATCAGCGCGCGGCCAATCGCCAGCATCTGCTGCTCACCGCCGGACATGGTGCCGGCGCGCTGGATGCGGCGCTCCCACAGGCGCGGAAAGAGTTCGTATACCCATTTTATGCGGGTCTGGTATTCATCCCGGTGAGCAAAGAAGCCGCCCATCGCCAGGTTCTCTTCCACCGTCATGCGGGAGAAGACGCGGCGCCCTTCCGGGACAATCGCCACCGCCTCGCGCATGATTTTTGCGGTCTGCCAGTCGGTAATGTCTTTATCATCAAACACAATCCGCCCGCTGGTGGCGCGCGGGTCTCCGCACAGGGTGCCGAGCAGCGTGGTTTTGCCCGCGCCGTTGGCGCCAATCAGGGTGACGATTTCACCCTGATTGATGTGCAGGCTTACGTCGTGCAGCGCTTGGATCTTGCCGTAGTGCGCGTTGACCTTGTCGAACGTTAACATCGCTTTTTCCATCTTATGCCTCACCAAGGTATGCGCGGATCACGTCCGGGTTATTGCGGATCTCTTCCGGCGTGCCGTTTGCCAGCGGCGTGCCCTGGTTTACCACGTAGATACGGTCCGAAATGCCCATCACCAGCTTCATGTCGTGTTCAATCAGCAGGATAGTGGTGTCGTGACTATCGCGCAGCTCGGCAATCAGCTCGTCCAGCTCTTTGGTCTCTTTCGGGTTGAGGCCCGCCGCCGGTTCGTCGAGCATCAGGATTTCCGGCTGGGTCACCATGCAGCGCACAATCTCCAGGCGACGCTGGTCGCCGTAGGCCAGGTTGCTCGCCTGACGGTTGGCGTGCTGCAGCAGGCCGATGCGGTCGAGCCAGGTGGCGGCGCGGTCGAGCGCCTCCTCCTGCGTGCGGCGGAAGGCCGGGGTTTTCAGCAGGCCGGAGAACAGGCCGGTTTTAAGCTGCTGATGCTGAGCCACCAGCAGGTTCTCAATTACCGTCATCTCGCGGAACAGACGCACGTGCTGGAAGGTACGCACCACGCCCATGCGGGCAATCTGCTGGCCCGGCAGCCCCTCAAGATGCTGGTCGCGCAGCATGATGGTGCCGCCGGTCGGCTTGTAGAAGCCGGTCAGGCAGTTAAAGACCGTGGTTTTCCCCGCCCCGTTCGGGCCAATCAGGGAGACAATCTCTTTCTTGTGCAGATCCAGATTCACGTTGTTGACCGCCAGCAGGCCGCCAAAACGCATCATCAGACCGTTAACGGATAATAATGGCTGACTCATGCCTGCTCTCCTTTCGCTTCCGCACTCTTAAGCTTCAGCTGTGGACGCGTCATCGGCAGCAGACCCTGCGGACGCCAGATCATCATCAGCACCATCAAACCACCCAGCATCAGCATGCTGTATTCGTTAAAGTCGCGCATCAGCTCGCGGGAGACCACCAGCAGGATGGCCGCGAGGATAACGGCGAACTGCGATCCCATCCCGCCGAGCACCACAATCGCCAGCACAAAGGCGGATTCGGCAAAGGTGAACGATTCCGGGCTGACGAAGCCCTGACGCGCGGCAAACAGCGTTCCGGCGAAACCGGCAAACGCGGCGCTGATGGTAAACGCGGTCAGCTTGATGCGGGTCGGGTTCAGGCCCAGCGAGCGGCAGGCGATCTCATCTTCGCGCAGCGCTTCCCACGCGCGGCCCAGCGGCATGCGCAGCAGGCGGTTGATCACGAACAGGGTAATCACCACCAGCAGCAGCGCCACCAGGTAGAGCCAGATCACGCGGTCAGATGGGTCATATTTGATGCCGAAGAAGTTGCTGAAGGTATCCCAGCCGCCTTCGCGGGCGGTACGGCTGAACTCCAGGCCGAAGAAGGTCGGCTTCGGGATCTGGCTGATGCCGTTCGGGCCGCCGGTCACTTCGGTGTTATTCAGCAGCAGGATACGGACGATTTCGCCGAAGCCCAGGGTCACAATCGCCAGGTAGTCACCGCGCAGGCGCAGCACCGGGAAGCCGAGCAGGAAGCCCGCGGCGGCAGAGACCAGCCCCGCCAGCGGCAGGCAGGTCCAGAAGCCGAGGCCGTAGTAGTGGTTTAGCAGCGCGAAGGTGTAGGCGCCGATGGCGTAGAAACCGCCGTAGCCCAGTACCAGCAGGCCAGACAGCCCCACTACCACGTTCAGACCCAGGCCGAGGATCACGTAAATCATGGTCAGGGTGGCGATATCCACCGTGCCGCGCGACACCATAAACGGCCACGCCACGGCGGCCACCAGCAGCGCCACGAGGAACAGCTTCTGCTTAACGGTAGAACCGTCGATCGCCGGCAGGACGAATTTCGGTCCGGAGACATTTTTCAGCGTCTTCTGGAACAGCGGGCGCAGCAGCTGGAACAGGAACACCACGGCGGTGCCGATAAATACCCATTGCCAGCGAATATCAGCTGCAGTATCGACAACGAGCTTGGTGCCATTCAGCTCAAGCTGGACGCCCATAAAGACGCTGGCCAGCACGAAGAACATGGCAGCAGAGAGCAGCGCCATTGCAAAATGCATCGGTTTCATACTTTCTCTACCTCCGGACGGCCCAGAATACCGGTAGGCATAACCAGCAGAACCAGAATCAGCAGGGCAAACGACACCACGTCTTTATATTCCGTACTCAGGTACGCCGAGGAGAGCGCTTCCGCCACGCCCAGGATCAGGCCGCCGATCATCGCGCCCGGAATGCTGCCGATGCCGCCCAGAACCGCCGCGGTGAAGGCTTTCATCCCGGCCATAAAGCCGATGTACGGGTTGATTACGCCGTAGAACTGGCCGAGCAGCACACCTGCGACGGCAGCCATCGCCGCGCCGATCACGAAGGTGAGCGCAATTACGCGGTCGGTGTTGATACCGAGCAGGCTCGCCATCTTCAGGTCTTCCGCGCACGCGCGGCAGGCGCGTCCCATGCGGGAGTAGCGAATGAACAGCGTCAGGGCGAGCATGGCGACAAAGGTCACGACCCAGATCACCAGTTGCATAGTGGTAATAGAGGCAGAAAAGTTTTCGCTGGCGCCCACAATCCACTGGCCGTTAAACAGGCTTGGCAGCGCCACGTCGCGCGAACCTTCGGTCAGGCTGACGTAGTTTTGCAGGAAGATGGACATCCCGATGGCGGAGATCAGGGCAATCAGTCGCTTGGAGCTGCGCACCGGCCGGTAGGCCACACGCTCAATGCTCCAGCCGTAGGCGCTGGCAATTACAATCGCGCCGACAAACCCGGCGGCGACCAGCAGCCAGCTGCTGTCGATGCCCATCATCATCAGCGCGGCGATAATCATAAAGGAGACGTAGCTACCGATCATGTACACCTCGCCGTGGGCGAAGTTGATCATGCCGATAATGCCGTAAACCATCGTGTAGCCGATGGCGATCAGCGCGTAGGTGCTTCCCAGCGTGACGCCGTTAAACATCTGCTGCAGGAAATAGAGAAACTGCTCGGACATATGCAAACCTTTTTATACCCGCCCGGTGAGCCGGGCGGTGGGATAATTATTTGGCGACCGAGGACGAACCGTCGGCGTGCCACTTAAAGACACCAAACTCAAATCCCTTCAGATCGCCTTTCTCATCCCAGTTCAGCGGCCCAATCACGGTGTTCGCCCCGTGCGCTTTTAAATCTTTCACCAGATCCAGCGGTTCTTTGCTGCCGGTACGATCCAGGGCCGTCGCCAGAGACTGCACGGCCGCGTAGGTGATCCAGACGTATGGACCGCTCGGATCTTTCTTCTGCGCCTTGAGCGCATCCACGATAGCCTTGTTGGCCGGATCCTGGTCATAGCGTTTTGGCATCGTTACCAGCATGCCTTCGGCAGAATCCCCCGCGATGTTTGACAGGGAGGCGTTGCCCACGCCCTCTGGCCCCATAAACTGGGTTTTCAGACCGGTGGCGCGCGCCTGGCGCAGCATTTGCCCCATTTCCGGGTAGTAGCCGCCGTAGTAGACGAAGTCGATGTTCTCTTTTTGCAGACGGGCGATCAGCGCGGAGAAGTCTTTCTCACCGGCGGTAATGCCGTCGAAGAAGACGATGTTCGCGCCCCCTTTTTTCAGACCGTCCTGCACGGAACGCGCCAGGCCCTCGCCGTACTGCTGTTTGTCATGAATGATGGCAATACGCTTTGGCTTAACGGTGTCGAGGATGTATTTCGCTGCGGTTGGCCCCTGCGAGGAGTCCAAACCGGCGGTACGCATGATGTGCTGATAGCCGCGCTGGGTCAGCTCCGGGTTGGTGGCACCCGGAGTGATCATCAAAATACCTTCGTCTTCGTAGATATCGGACGCGGGCTGGGTGGAGGATGAGCACAGGTGACCGATGACGTACTGGATGCCGTCGTTGACGATTTTGTTGGCGACCGCAACGGCCTGTTTCGGATCGCAGGCGTCGTCATACTCCACGCCCACCAGCTTGTCGCCCTTGATGCCGCCTTTGGCGTTGATGTCTTTGATGGCCTGACGCGCGCCGTTAAACTCCATGTCACCCCACTGGGCAACAGGGCCGGACATCGCACCGACTACCGCCACTTTAATCTCTTCCGCCATGGCCGCATGCGAGATCGCCAGTGCAACCATTCCCGCGATAAATGTCTTCGCGTTCCTTTTCATCTCAGAATCCCCATTCGTGATGTCGTGTTTATATTTTGTTTTATTATGGTTAAAAAGCATTCTGTACTTTTAATGAACAACGCTATTTTTACCAGTGCCTTTAATGGTTTAGCGCAGTTTTTTGTCAAAAACCAGACTAAAATCTCTATTTTTCAGGCGATTAAGGAAAGATAATATTCTGAAATCAGGCAGAGATAAACAAATAAAAGTGCAGTTTGCAGCATAAAATAACGGTACAAAGCGCCGAATAAATCGCTGCCATTCAGGTTAAAATTCTGCTTATTTTTCGATCCATGTGTTTTCACACTGCCCATTGCATTGCTAAAAAACTAATCACCTGGTTAATGAGAATAAAAAGAGGAAGCCGCTGAGTGAATAAATTGAGTACACTGCCTCTACTCAATTTGATTTGGACAAGCTGCTAATGAAACTGACTATCGTGCGTCTGGTGACCTTTAGCGACCAGGATCATATCGACCTGGGCAAGATCTGGCCGGAATATTCCCCTTCGTCGCTGCATGTTGACGAGAACCACCGCATTTATGCCGCGCGCTTCAACGAGCGCCTGCTGGCCGCGGTTCGCGTGACCCTGAGCGGCACGGAGGGAGCGCTGGATTCGCTGCGCGTGCGTGACGTGACCCGTCGTCGCGGTGTAGGACAGTATTTAATTGAAGAAGTGATCCGCGAAAACCCGAACGTGAACTCATGGTGGATGGCCGACGTGGGCGTGGAAGACCGCGGCGTGATGGCGGCGTTTATGCAGGCGTTAGGGTTTACGGCGCAGGAGAGCGGGTGGGAGAAGCGTTTGGGGTGATTTGTGCGGGGTGATGTGTGCGGTGCGGCCTGATGCCCTCACCCCGGCCCTCTCCCACGGGGAGAGGGTGCAAACACTAAAATGGCAACCTTACGGTTGCCATTTGCTTTTATTTTGCGTCAGTAGCAGTACCGTTAGCATGCCAGTCAAACACGCCGAATTCGAAGCCCTTCAGGTCGCCCTTCGCGTCCCAGGACAGCGGCCCCATGACGGTTTCGACCGTGTTCGCTTTCAGCCAGGTGGCAATCTCAGCCGGATCGGCTGACTGGTTCAGACCCGCCTGCAGAGACTGCAGCGCAGCGTAGGTGGTCCAGACGAACGCGCCGCTTGGATCCTGTTTCTTCGCCTTGATGGCATCTACGATTGGTTTGTTCGCAGGGACCTGGTCGTAGTTCTTCGGCTTGGTCACCAACAGACCTTCAGCAGATTCACCCGCGATGTTAGACAGGGAAACGTTCGCCACGCCTTCCGGTCCCATGAACTGGGTTTTCAGACCCGCCGCACGCGCCTGGCGCAGGATCTGGCCCATTTCCGGGTGGTAGCCGCCGTAGTAAACGAAATCGATATTCTCTTTCTTCAGACGCGCCACCAGCGTGGAGAAGTCTTTCTCACCGGCGGTGATCCCGTCAAAGAAGACCACGTTGGCATTGCCTTTCTTCAGACCGTCCTGCACCGCACGGGCCAGACCTTCGCCATATTGCTGTTTGTCGTGAACAATCGCGATACGCTGCGGCTTCACTTTATCCAGAATGTACTTAGCCGCCGTTGGGCCCTGATCGGAATCCAGACCGGTGGTGCGCAGGGTCAGCTTATAGCCGCGCGCGGTCAGCTCTGGTGCAGTTGCGGCCGGGGTGATCATCAGAATGCCTTCGTCTTCGTAGATGTCAGACGCTGGCTGAGTGGAAGAGGAGCACAGGTGACCGATAACGTATTTGATCCCGTCGTTGACCACTTTGTTCGCCACCGCGACCGCTTGCTTCGGGTCACAGGCATCATCGTATTTTACGATCTGCAGTTTTTCGCCCTTGATGCCGCCCTTGGCATTAATGTCTGCAACCGCCTGTTCAGCGCCCGTAAATTCCTGGTCGCCGTACTGTGCTACCGGACCGGACATTGCGCCCACCACGGCCACTTTAATATCTGCCTGCGCCATGGTGCTGAATGCCAACGCGATACATCCTGCCAGTAACGCTTTACCCTTCATGTTCATCCTGAGATTCCCCATTATTATGGTTATTACGATTGTTGTGATGTTGTTGTGCAGCGCTTTATTTCAGTTATTGGTGTGCTGTTCGCGCTTTTTCAGCATACTCTGCTAAAACATACCCCATTTTTATGATTTTGGAATAGCTAATTTGAAATGAAAATATGATAAGCCCGACAGGATTTAACGCCGGGCTGGCGGCTTTAACGTGTCAGCGACGCGAAGATAATGTCCAGCGCTTTACGGAACTGCGCTTCGGGGATGGTAAGCGGATAAAGGAAGCGGATCACGTTGCCGTAAACGCCGCAGCTCAGGAGCAGCAGCCCTTCGTTCAACGCGCGTTCCTGCACCTGCCGGGTGAATTCCGGCGACGGTTGTCCGGATTGCGGATCGTTAAACTCTACCGCCACCATCGAGCCCTGGGCACGGATGTCGGCGATGAACGGGCAGTGTTCCTTCGCTTTGTTGAGCACTTCTACCAGATGATGGCCGAGATGCGCCGAGCGCGTGCAGAGATCTTCCTCGTCAATCACGTCCAGCACCGCGTGGGCCGCGGCAATCGCCAGCGGGTTACCCGCGTAGGTACCGCCCAGTCCGCCAGGCGCGGGCGCGTCCATCACCTCGGCGCGGCCCGATACCGCTGAGAGCGGCATCCCGCCCGCGAGGCTTTTCGCCATGGTGATCAGGTCCGGCTTCACGCAGTGGTGCTCCATCGAGAACAGCTTGCCGGTGCGGGCGAAGCCGCTTTGCACCTCGTCGGCAATCAGCAAGATACCGTGGGTATCGCACAGGGCGCGCAGAGCCTGCATAAAATCAGCGGGCGCGATGTTGAAACCGCCCTCCCCCTGAACCGGTTCGAGAATAATGGCCGCCACCTGGTCTGGGGCGATATCCGCTTTAAAGATGCGTTCCAGGCTTTTTAATGCTTCCGCCGTGCTGACGCCGTGCAGTTCGTTCGGATACTGCGCGTGATACACAGAGCCGGGGAACGGGCCGAAGCCCAGCTTGTACGGCGCGACCTTACCGGTCAGCGCCATGGTCATAAAGGTACGCCCGTGGAACGCGCCGCCAAAGGCGATCAGGCCTGGGCGTCTGGTGTACGCGCGGGCAATTTTGACCGCGTTTTCGACCGCTTCAGCGCCCGTGGAGAAGAAGGCGGTTTTGGCAGGGCCGTCAATCGGAACGCGCTGGTTGATGCGCTCGGCAAGCGCGACATAGCCTTCGTACGGCACAATCTGGTAGGCCGTGTGGGTAAACGCGTGGAGCTGTTTTTCAATAGCGGAGATGACTTTGGGATGGCGATGGCCGGTATTCAGCACCGCGATCCCGGCGGCGAAGTCGATATACTCATTGCCTTCCACGTCCCACACCGTGGCGTTTTCGGCTTTGTCGGCATAGAAGTTACACATCACGCCGATGCCGCGCGGCGTCGCCTGTAAACGCCGGTCGTTCAGTTCGGTATTTTTCACCCTGTCCCCCTGAGAAAGTCGCCTGCTTAGCGCATCAGTAAGTGTTTGCCAGGGGGAGGGAATTCGCCAGAGCGGGCGCTAAAAAAACAAAACCCCCGGACTCGCATCCAGGGGTTCTCGGTGTACTTCGCGGTAATTACGCTTCGATAGCGGCGCGAAGTTTTTTCATGGCGTTCTTCTCAAGCTGACGGACACGTTCCGCAGAAACGCCGTAGCGGTCGGCCAGCTCCTGCAGCGTGGACTTGTTGTCTTCATCCAACCAGCGGGCGCGGATAATGTCCTGGCTACGTTCGTCGAGACCTTCCATCGCATGGGTCAGCTTGTTCGCGGCCTGATCTTCCCAGTTGTCCTCTTCAATGCCCTCGGCAAAGTTAGAGGTTTTATCCTGTAGATACAGAACCGGTGCCATCGGCTGGCTGTCGGATGCGTCGTCGTCGGAGGACATATCAAAGGTCATGTCCTGCGCGGCCATACGGGATTCCATCTCACGGACGTCTTTACTGGATACACCCAGCTCGCGCGCCACCATTTCCACTTCATCCTGATTGAACCAGCCCAGACGCTGCTTGGTTTTACGCAGGTTGAAGAACAGCTTACGTTGCGCTTTTGTCGTGGCGACCTTCACGATACGCCAGTTGCGCAGCACGTATTCATGAATTTCTGCTTTGATCCAGTGCACGGCGAAGGAGACCAGTCGCACGCCCACTTCCGGGTTAAAGCGACGTACAGCCTTCATCAGGCCGATGTTACCTTCCTGAATCAAGTCCGCCTGCGGCAGGCCATAGCCCGCATAGTTACGAGCAATGTGAACAACAAAGCGCAGGTGAGACAGGATCAGCTTTTTCGCTGCTTCCAGATCGCCCTGGTAATGCAGCTTTTCAGCAAGCTCCTTTTCTTCCTCGGCCGTTAACATCGGCCAGGTGTTCGCAGCCCGGATATAAGATTCCAGGTTACCAACAGGGGCTAAAGCTAAAGTTTGCATTTCTTTGGTCATTCATTCCTCTCAATGTTTCTTCTGGTCCAGGCTGTCCCCGTCAGGCAACAACCATGCCAAAGCGTTTGAGCAACGAGATTAGCATTCACTCTTTTATCAGACAGTGATTTTATCCACAAGTTCCAGGTGCAACGGTGAATAAATTACGCACAAAATGTGACATGGAGATGATAACAGGGGAAGAGACAACAGGGACGCTTTCCCTGCAGAGCGAACATCTCGGTGCAGGGAAAGATTATATCACGCTTTTATTAGTCGGGAGTAAAGTGGCGTAAATGTTGAACCGTTGCCAGCCATGCGGCAATCCAGCCGATCATGGAGCACACCAGCAGCAACAGCAGGCACTCATCGAAGCCTAACCCACTGATATCAAACTTAGTTCCGAAAACCTGTGCCACTTCAGTGACGGCAGATGAAAGCCGCATCACCAAAATTTCTGACAATATCAGTGAAAGAAATGCGCCGGAGAAACCGAGCAGTGCGCCACCGTAAAGGAACGGACGCAGGATGAAACCATCCGTTGCGCCAATCAGTTTCTGCACGTTGATGGTATCGCGACGCGCGAAGATGCTCAGACGCACGCTGTTACCGATGACGAGGAACACCGCCGCCACCATCAGCACGCCGATCATCGCCGACACGCGCCCCACCAGCCCGGTCAGCGCCGCAAGACGGGCGAACCAGCTGTCGTCCATGCGCACTTCATCGATCCCGTTGATGCGGGTGATGCGGTCGCGCAGGGTATTCAGCGAATCGGTTCCCTGGAAATCAAGCTTCGGGATCACCACCGCCACGGCGGGCAGCGGGTTCTCTTCGAGCATATCTAGCGCGCCGCCAAAGCCTGACCAGTTACGGAATTCGCCCAGCGCTTCTTCACGGGAGAGATAATTGACCTTTTCCACGCCCTGCTCGGCCTGGATTTGCCCGACCACCTGCGCCGCCGCGTTATCGTCGAGCGCTTTATCCAGATAAACGGTGATCTGCGGTGACGGATAATACTGCGACGCCGCCTGGTTGACGTTCTTATAGACCATGTAGCAGACGCTTGGCAGCGTCAGGGAGATGGCAATCACCATCACCGTCAGGAACGTCGCCAGCGGCTTGCTTTTCAGGTCCTGCAGCGCGCCGTGGAAGGCGTAGCGCACCTGCTCGTTAAACACGTTGGTCTTGCGGGAAGCCGGCTTCGGCGCCGCTTTCTGGCGCTTAGGCGCATTACGATTGCCGTCACCGCCGCCCTGCGGCTTACGGAAACGGTCAAACCGGTTCCCGAACTGCCGAATCTGGTTCATTGCATCACGCTTGTTCACCGTGGCCTCCGTGCAAATGCCCGTCGCTCAGGGTCAGCATGCGGTACGAACGTCGGGAAATCAGCCCCATATCGTGCGTCGCCATCAGTACCGTTACCCCTACGCGGTTGAATTCCTCAAACAGACGCAAAATCCCTTCGGACAGGGCATCGTCCAGGTTACCGGTCGGTTCATCCGCCAGCAGTACGGCAGGCTTGTTCACCACCGCGCGGGCGATGCCCACGCGCTGCTGTTCACCGCCGGAAAGCTGGATCGGGAAGTTTTTCGCTTTGTCCAGCAGCCCGACCTTGTCCAGCGCCGCAGAGACGCGACGGCGGATATCGTCATAGCTGGCGCCGGCAATAATCAGCGGGATCGCCACGTTATCGAAAACGGTGCGATCCATCAGCAGGTGGTGATCCTGGAAAATCATGCCGATCTGACGACGCAGAAACGGCACTTCACGGTTTTTCAGACGGCTAATTTCGTGGCCGCTGAACCAGATTTTCCCGGCGCTTGGCCGTTCGATCCCACAGATAAGCTTGAGCAGGGTACTTTTCCCCGCGCCGGAATGGCCGGTCAGGAATGCCATCTCGCCTGGCTGCAGGTGGAACGTCACCCCCTGCAGCGCTTGTCTCCCACCGAGATAGGCCTTGCTGACGTGTTCAAAGCGAATCATTGTTAGTCCTCTCGGGCAAATAATGCCTCAATAAAGTCGTCCGCCTTAAACGGACGCAAATCCTCAATACGCTCGCCCACACCGATGTAGCGGATAGGAATGCCGAACTGGTCGGCCACGGAGAAGATCACCCCGCCTTTCGCGGTGCCGTCCAGCTTGGTCAGCGCGATCCCCGTCAGCCCTACCGCTTCATGGAACAGCTTCGCCTGGCTAATGGCGTTCTGCCCGGTGCTGGCGTCGATAGTCAGCATAATTTCATGCGGTGCATCTTCGTCCAGCTTCTTCATGACGCGAACGATTTTCTTCAGCTCTTCCATCAGGTGCGATTTGTTCTGCAAACGCCCTGCGGTGTCGGCAATCAGCACGTCCACGTTGCGCGACTTCGCCGCCTGGATGGCGTCGAAAATCACGGACGCGGAATCCGCGCCAGTGTGCTGGGCAATCACCGGAATGTTGTTGCGCTGGCCCCATACCTGGAGCTGCTCAACCGCTGCCGCACGGAAGGTATCGCCCGCCGCCAGCATCACCGATTTACCCTGCTGCTCAAACTGGCGCGCCAGCTTGCCGATGGTGGTGGTTTTACCCACGCCGTTGACGCCAACCATCAGAATAACAAATGGCGTTTTGCCTTCAATATTAAGCGGTTCGTCAACTTTTGCGAGAATTTCGCCCATCTCGTCTTTCAGCAGGCCGTACAGCGCCTCGGCGTCGCGCAGCTGCTTGCGGCTCGCCCCTTCGGTCAGGTTGGCAATGATCTTACGGGTGGTCTCCACGCCGACGTCCGCAATCAGCAGCTGTTCTTCCAGCTCTTCAAAGAGATCGTCGTCGATCTTCTTGCCGCGGAACAGACTGATAAATCCGGAACCTAAGTTTTCTTTGGTTTTGAGCAGGCTGCGCTTCAGGCGCGCGAAGAAACCTTCTTTGGTCGGTTTTTCCTGCTCCTGCACGATCTCTTCTTCGGCCTGCTCTTCCACCGGCACGACGATTACCGCTTCTTCAGCCGCTTCCGCCGCCAGCGCCTGGGCTTCCAGCTCTTCGTCGGTCAGCTCTGGCTCAAGTGCCGCTTCTTCTTCCACCGCCTCAACGATTTCAACGGTTTCCGCTTCGGCCTGCCACTCTTCGGCAGACACCTCTTCGGCGTTGACCTCTTCCGGCAGCGGCAGCTCTTCGTGTTCGATTACAGCCTGCGGCGCCTCGGTAACGGCTTCGATGACGACAGGTTCTGGCTTCTCGCTCT
This sequence comes from Enterobacter sp. 168J2, assembly GCF_034107265.1. Classification (NCBI taxonomy): domain Bacteria; kingdom Pseudomonadati; phylum Pseudomonadota; class Gammaproteobacteria; order Enterobacterales; family Enterobacteriaceae; genus Enterobacter; species Enterobacter sp. 168J2. The sequence goes on from NZ_JAWNEB010000010.1 coordinate 95,948, forward strand.
CCTGAACCTGCTCAGTGACCTCAACCACCTCTTCAGCAAAGGACTCGATCTCTTCTTTGCTGTGGGCAGGCTCTTCCGCTTCGACAACCGCAGCGGTTTCTACTGGCGTTTCAGGCTGTGACTGCTCTTCTGCAACCTGTTGTTCTTCGGTTTTCTGTTCTGTTTCTTGCTCTTTTTCACCGAAACCCAACCAGGAAAAGAAGCCACGTTTTTTTTGTTTTGCCATCTGCGACTACACTCCTCGCGGCGCTATATACAGGGAAGCTAAAAAAATGATGAAATAGTCTAACACTTTACTTAATTGACATCACCGCCCGCAATCGCAGGGCTATGGTTAACAGAGCTTTCCTGAGATGAAGAAACCCACCCGCGCCCCGGCCGGTCAAATTCGCATTATCGGCGGCCAGTGGCGAGGCCGGAAATTACCGGTGCCGGACAGCCCCGGTTTACGCCCCACCACCGACCGCGTTCGCGAGACGCTGTTTAACTGGCTTGCCCCGTCAATGGTAGACGCCCACTGCCTGGACTGCTTCGCCGGAAGCGGTGCCTTAGGTCTGGAGGCGCTGTCGCGCTATGCTGCCAGCGCCACGCTGCTGGAGATGGAGCGCGGCGTCGCACAGACTCTGCAGCAAAATCTGGCGACGCTGAAGGCGACGAATGCGAAAGTGGTAAATACCAATACGCTGAGCTTCCTCGCGCAGCAGGGCACGCCGCATAACGTGGTCTTTGTCGACCCGCCGTTCCGCAAGGGGCTGCTGGAAGAGACGCTAACCCTGCTGGAGCACAATGGCTGGCTGGCGGATGACGCGCTAATTTATGTAGAAAGCGAAGTGGAAAACGGCCTGCCACCCGTTCCCGTTCACTGGGATCTGCACCGCGAAAAGGTTGCAGGCCAGGTGGCTTATCGTCTTTATCACCGTCAGGCACAAGGAGGATCCGATGCCGGTACTGATTAACCTGGGACGCTTGCTGATGCTGGGCGTCTGGGCATTTTTGATTTTGAATCTGGTGCACCCGTTCCCGCGCCCGTTGAATATTTTCGTTAACGTGGCGCTGATTTTCACCTCGTTCATGCACGCTCTGCAGATGGTGATGCTGAAAAACGGCCTGCCGAAAGATGGCCCGCCGATGACCGGCTGGCAGCAGCTGCGGGTGTTTATTTTCGGCGTGTTTGAACTGCTGGTGTGGATGAAGAAGTTTAAGGCGCAGGTGAAGAAGTAAGGTGCGGCCTGATGCCCTCACCCTAACCCTCTCCCACGGGGAGAGGGAACCGTTCGTGCATTATTCCGTCCTGAACCCTTCAAACCGCGACCCTTTATAGCTCAGGGTTCCTTTCTCCCCTACCGTCAGCTGGTGGTACTGCTGCGCCTCCAGGCGGAAGGTCATCTCCAGGCCGCCCGTTTCTGGCTTAAAGCTCGCTTCATAGCGCATACCGGATCCCGCAGGCGTTACCTGCTGCTGGCGCGAGCGGCGATCGTTAAGCGGCTTCTCGCGCTTGTTCGTTACGACCACACGCTTTTGCACCAGCGGCGCGGCGTCGTTGTCCGCCTTTTCGCGGCGCTGCTGCACGAAGCGAAACGAGGCGGCAATGACGATAATCGCCACCACGATAATGAAAAACAGCGGCATCTTGCTCATTGAAACATCCCATCAGATTATGCGGAATTCAGGATACCTCGCCTGCCCAGGCATTGCCAAACGCCTGCCCGCGTCACTACACTGGATCAGAAACTGATTATTCAGCCTCAACAGTTACAGGGAGTTAATATGCTTTGGTCATTTATCGCTGTCTGTTTTTCCGCATGGCTTTATGTCGATGCGTCCTATCGCGGTCCAGCCTGGCAGCGCTGGTTGTTTAAACCCGTCACGCTGCTGTTGCTTCTGCTGCTCGCCTGGCAGGCCCCGATGTTTAACGCCATCAGCTATCTGGTGCTCGCCGGGCTGTGTGCCTCCCTGATTGGTGATGCCTTAACCCTGCTGCCGCGTCAGCGCCTGCTGTATGCCGTGGGGGCATTCTTCCTTTCCCATCTGCTGTATACCATCTACTTTGCCAGCCAGATGACGCTCTCCTTCTTCTGGCCGCTGCCGCTGGTGCTGCTGGTGATTGGCGCGCTGCTGATTGCGGTGATCTGGTCGCGTCTGGAAGAGATGCGTCTGCCGGTATGCACGTTTATCGCCATGACGCTGGTGATGGTGTGGCTGGCCGGGGAGCTGTGGTTCTTCCGTCCAACATCTCAGGCGATGTCCGCGTTCTTCGGGGCGGCGCTCCTGTTAATCGGCAATATCGTCTGGCTGGGCAGCCACTATCGCCGCCGCTTCCGCGCCGATAACGCGATTGCGTCCGCCTGCTACTTTGCCGGGCACTTCCTGATCGTGCGTTCATTGTATATCTAAATAACGCTTGACTCTGGAGTCGACTCCAGAGTGTATGCTGCGGTTAATGAGAAAATTATCATTACCGGAGACTGCCATGTCGACTCCAGAAACACCAAAAAAAATCCCACAGTTCTCGGCACTTAAGCTCACCCCGGTTCCGCCGAAAGACGACTGCTGCTGCGAGGGCGCGTGCGAAACGCAGGTCGAATCGCTGCCTGAAAACGGCAACCGCTACAGCTGGGTCGTCAACGGCATGGACTGCGCGGCCTGCGCCCGCAAAGTGGAAAACGCGGTGAAGCAGGTGCCGGGCGTAAACCACGTTCAGGTGCTGTTCGCCACCGAAAAGCTGTTGGTCAGCGCCGATAACGACGTCAGCAAACAGGTTGAAGCCGCCGTCAGCAAGGCGGGCTATGCCCTGCGCAGCGAAACGGCCCCTGCCGAAAAAACCTCTCCCCTGAAGGAAAACCTGCCGCTTATTACCCTCATCATCATGATGGCCCTGAGCTGGGGGCTGGAGCAGATTAACCACCCGTTCGGCAATCTGGCGTTTATCGCCACCACGCTGGTCGGGCTGTTCCCGATTGCCCGCCAGGCGCTGCGCCTGATAAGAAGCGGCAGCTGGTTCGCCATTGAAACGCTGATGAGCGTGGCGGCCATTGGCGCGCTGTTCATTGGCGCGACGGCGGAAGCAGCGATGGTGCTGCTGCTGTTCCTGATTGGCGAACGGCTTGAGGGCTGGGCGGCGAGCCGGGCACGCAAAGGGGTGAGCGCGCTGATGGCGCTGAAGCCTGAAACCGCCACGCGGGTTAATGAAGGCAAACGTGAAACGGTCGCCATCAGCACGCTGCGACCGGGCGACGTGATTGAAGTTGCCGCGGGCGGGCGTCTGCCTGCCGATGGGGCTCTCGTTACCGCCACCGCGAGCTTTGACGAAAGCGCCCTGACCGGGGAATCCATTCCGGTGGAGCGTGCGGCAGGCGAAAAAGTCCCTGCCGGTGCCACCAGCGTTGACCGCCTGGTGCAGCTCAAAGTCCTGTCCGAGCCGGGCGACAGCGCCATCGACCGCATCCTGAAGCTGATCGAAGAAGCCGAAGAGCGCCGCGCGCCGGTCGAACGCTTTATCGATCGCTTCAGCCGGATTTACACCCCCGCCATCATGCTGGTTGCCCTGCTGGTTACCGTGATTCCACCGCTGTTTTTCGGCGCGCCGTGGGAGGGTTGGATTTATAAAGGGCTGACCCTGCTGCTGATCGGCTGCCCGTGCGCGCTGGTGATCTCCACGCCCGCGGCGATTACCTCGGGGCTGGCGGCGGCGGCACGTCGCGGGGCGCTGATTAAGGGCGGCGCGGCGCTGGAACAGCTGAGCCAGGTTCAGCACATCGCCTTCGATAAAACCGGCACGCTGACGGTTGGCAAGCCGCAGGTCACCGGCGTCTATCCGCAGGACATCAGTGAAGACGAACTGCTGATAATGGCCGCCGCCGTTGAGCAGGGTTCAACTCACCCGCTGGCGCAGGCGATAGTGCGTGAAGCGCAGGGGCGCGGGCTGGCTATCCCTTCGGCAACCGCCCAGCGGGCGCTGGTCGGGTCTGGGATTGAGGCCGTCGTCGACGGCAAAAAGGTGCTGATTGTCGCGGCGGGCACGTCCTCCCATCCACAGGTTGAGGCGTTAGAGCAGGCCGGGCAGACGGTCGTTGCCGTGATGAAGGACGACGTGGCGAAGGGCATGCTGGCACTGCGCGACACCCTGCGCGATGACGCCAAAGACGCGGTAGCGGCGCTGCATCAGCTGGGCGTACAGGGCGTGATCCTCACCGGCGATAACCCGCGCGCGGCGGCGGCGATTGCCGGCGAGCTTGAGCTGGAGTTTAAGGCTGGATTGTTGCCAGCGGATAAGGTCAGCGCGGTAACCGAACTGAACAGCCGCGCGCCGCTGGCGATGGTCGGTGACGGGATTAACGATGCCCCGGCGATGAAGGCCGCAACCATCGGCATTGCGATGGGCAGCGGCACCGACGTAGCGCTGGAGACGGCGGATGCGGCGCTGACGCACAACCGCCTGACCGGGCTGGCGCAGATGATAGATCTTGCGCGGGCGACGCGCGCCAATATTCGCCAGAACATCGGCATTGCGCTGGGTCTGAAGGGGATATTTCTCGTCACCACGCTGCTCGGTTTGACCGGGCTGTGGCTGGCGGTGCTGGCAGATACCGGGGCGACGGTGCTGGTGACGGCGAACGCGCTGCGATTATTGCGCCGTCGGTAAAAACGCCGGGCAGGTTGGGTCGGGGTGCGGCCTGATGCCCTCACCCTTCTCCCTCTCCCACGGGGAGAGGGAGAAGGGCGGCGTCACTGCATCCCTAAAACCCCCGGCAACCATAATGAGATCGCCGGAATATACGTAATCATTCCCAGGATCAGGAGCAACATGCCGTAAAACGGCAGCATCGCCCGCACAACGTGCTCGATCTTCTGCTTGCTCACCGCACTTGCCACGAACAGCACCGACCCGACCGGCGGGGTGATCAGCCCGATCCCCAGGTTAACCATCATGATCATCCCGAAATGCACCGGGTCGATCCCCAGCGAGTTGGTCACCGGCAGCAGAACCGGGGTCAGGATCAGGATGATCGGCGCCATGTCCATCAGGGTGCCGATCAGCAGCAGCATGATGTTGAGGTACATCAGGATCACGTACTTGTTATCTGAGAGCGACGTGAAGAACTCGGTGATGCGCATCGGCAGCTGCATGTAGGTCATCACCGCGCCAAACGCCGCGGCAAAGCCAATCAAAATCATCACGATGGTGACCGTTTTGACCGTGCGGCACATCAGCTTCGGCAGTTCATTCCACTTGTAGTCGCGGTAGATAAACATGGTGACGAAGAACGCCCACAGGCAGGCCACGGCGGCGGATTCGGTGGCGGTAAATATCCCGGACAGGATCCCGCCGAGGATAATCACCACCGTCATCAGTCCCCACAGCGCGTCGAGCATGATTTTCAGCGCCTGCCTTAACGGAATTCGCTCCCCTTTTGGATAGCCGCGCTTGCGGGCGAAGCACAGGCAGAGCGCCATCAACCCCATACCCAACAGCAGGCCCGGCAGCACGCCCGCGATAAACAGCGTGGCGATGGAGACCGTGCCCCCCGCCGCCAGGGAGTAAATCACCGAGTTATGGCTGGGCGGGATCAGAATCGCCTGCACCGACCCGCTGGCCGTGACCGCCGCCGCGTATTCGCGCGGATAGCCCTTCTTCTCCATCTCCGGGATCATCACGCTGCCGATGGACGCCGTATCCGCCACCGACGAGCCGGAAATCGCGCCGAAGAAGGTTGAGGCGACGATGTTCACCAGCGACAGCCCGCCGCGAATGAAGCCGACAAACACGTAGGCGAAATTCACCAGCCGCCGGGCAATGCCCCCTTCCGCCATGATCGCCCCGGCGAGAATGAAGAACGGGATCGCCAGCAGGGTAAATTTGTTCACCCCGCTGGTTATCTGGATCATCAGCGCTTCCAGCGGCAGGTCAATCCACAATGCCCCCGCCACGGCGCTCAGGCCGACGGCAAAGGCCACCGGCATCCCCAGCGCCAGCAAAATGGCGAGGGTGAATAACAAAACAAAAGCATCCATCGTTCACCCCTTAACTGTGATTGCCGATCAGCACGACCGGACGGTTTTCCTGCGAGCCAAACAGCAGGCGTTCAAGCACAAACAGGATCAAAATCGCCGACCCGATCGGCAGCGGCAGGTAGCTTTCGCCGGAGGTCAGGATCGGGAACTCCGCTACCGGCTGCTCCCAGAGCTCGACGCACAGCCAGTAGCTGTACCAGCACATCAGGCCGGAGATCAGCAGCATCAGCAGATCCACCACCCGCGCGCAAAGTCGTTGCAGCGACGCGGGCAGACGGTCGGTGAGCATATTAACCGCAATGTGCGACCCGGCGCGGTAGCTCACCGCCGCGCCGATGAAGGTGAACGTCACCATGCAGATAATGGCGATCGGTTCCGGCCAGGATTCGCCGCGATTGAGCACGTAGCGTGAAAAGATGCCGATGGGGATGACAATCGTCATCACCAGCAGCGAAATACCCGCCACCGCCATGGCGAGCAGGTACAGACGGTCCATCCACTTCAGGTAGAGTTCGGACATACGTGCTCCGGCTTACTGGACGTCAGCAATGGCTTTCATCAGATCCTGATGCTTGTCGCCATACTGGGCGCGCACCGGCTCTGTGGCCTTGATGAATACCGTCTTATCGATATCGTGGAACTGCACGCCGCCCGCCTTCATTTTCGCCAGCGCCTGGTCGTTATACGCATTCCACAGCTTGCGCTGTTCAAACTGCGCTTCGCGGGCCAGGGTCAGGATTTTTTGCTGTTCATCAGCGCTCAGTTTGTCCCATTTCACTTTTGAATAGAGCAGCATTTCCGGGGTGATAAAGTGACCGCTGAGGGTGTAGTTTTTAGCAACCGGCATGTAGTTGTGGGCGATAAAGGTGGGCGGGTTGTTCTCCGCGCCGTCAATCACGCCGGTCTGCATGCCGCTGTAAACCTCGCTAACGCCCATCGCCACCGAGTTCGCCCCCATGTCCTTCAGCGTGGCGAGCGCCACCGGGCTGCCCTGCACGCGGATTTTCTTCCCTTTCAGATCTTCCGGCTTCACGATCGGCTCTTTGGTGATGAGGTTACGGGTGCCGGAATCCATCCAGCCGAGGAACACCAGGCGGGATTTCGGGTTCGCGGTCAGCTTGTCGCCGATCTGCTTGCCGATATCCCCGTCGATCACCTTGTGCATGTGGTCCTCATCGCGAAAAACGTACGGCAGCGTGAAGACTTCGATATCCGGCAGGATGGCGGCAACCGGCGCCATAGAGACGCGGATCATGTCAATCGCCCCCATCTGCGCCTGCTCAATCATCTGCTTTTCATCCCCCAGCACGCCGCCGGGGAAGACCTTAATCTCCAGCTTGCCGTCGGTTTGCTGTTTGAGTTTTTCACCCATGTGCTGAACCGCGACCACGTTCGGGTAGCCTTCAGGATGCACATCGGCAGCTTTGATGGTTTGGGCAGAAACGGTGCAGGCAAAAGCAGACAGGCACAGCGCGGCCAGTAACGGCTTGAGGGTCGTTTTCATTGAGTCAGCTCCAGGGTAGTGATGTCAGCGTTAAAACAGTGTTTTATTTTTTTACGCTTAGAAAATAGACTAGCCCGGGAGAAGCGTAGGTGAAGCGCCTCACAAAAGCGCGAATTTATGAAACGATGGTTTAAATTTGTGAGGGCGGTAGTGCCGGGTAACGATGCGGTCATACCCGGCGGGGCATGACCGCGCGTCAATCAGGAAAAATAGCTCATGACCAGCCCTAAAAACAGCACCAGACCGACATAGTTATTGTTCATAAACGCTTTAAAGCAGGCTTCGCGTTCGCGTTTTGCAATCAGCTTCTGCTGGTAGGCAAACAGCAGCCCGGCCACCAGTATCGACCAGTAAAATTCCCAGTTCAGTCCGTTTAGGCGCGCAATCGCGACCATCAGCGCCAGTACCGCAACCTGCAGAATGCCAATGATAAGTTTGTCCTGGCGTCCAAAGAGAATGGCGGTGGATTTAATGCCAATTTTCAGGTCGTCGTCGCGGTCAACCATCGCATATTGCGTGTCATACGCCACGGCCCAGAGGATGTTCGCCAGGAACATCAGCCAGCAGCTAAGCGGTAAGGACTCACTAACTGCTGCAAACGCCATCGGAATCGACCAGCCAAACGCCGCCCCCAGCACCACCTGAGGCAGATGGGTATAGCGCTTCATAAAGGGGTAAACCCAGGCCAGAGCGAGCGCCGCGACGGACAGCAGAATCGTCATGGTGTTCAGGGTTAACACCAGCAGGAAAGAGAGCAGCACCAGAACGATGAACAGCACGCGGGCTTCTTTTCCGGTCACCTGGCCGCTGGGTAGCGGACGGTTGGCAGTACGCTTTACGTGGCCGTCAAATTTACGATCGGCATAGTCATTCACCACGCAGCCCGCCGCGCGCATCAGCCAGACGCCGGCAACAAACACGCCCAGGATCCACAGCGGCGGCACGCCCGGCGTAGCCACCCACAGCGCCCATAAGGTCGGCCACAGCAGCAGCAACGCGCCAATGGGTTTATCGGTACGCATTAAGCGGTGATACGCCAGCAGCTTATTCTGCGTCAGGCTCCACTCCATTTTTTCTTCCTCTTAGTACAACGGTGATGCCGGTAAAAATAGCTCCGTCAGGATTAACGGCTTACCGCTCAGGCGAAGGCGGGAACGGCGCCCCCACAGTTCGGCATCACGCCCAATCTCAATGAAATCCCTGGTCAGCTCAGACGAGGTGAAAAGATAGCGTCCCAGCGGCGTTTTCCCCAGCCGCTGCAGCGCCAGCTCGGGCCCGGAAAGGGTAGATTCGGGCACCACCGTGCGCCCGGCAAGCCAGGGTTCGCCATCGGCACAGAGCAAAATTTCGCGCAGCCAGTAGCGTTCCTCTTGCGGCAACAGCGGCAGCTCGCTGGCGATCTCATCACCGGAGACAAACCCTTCCTGTATCAGGGTCACCGTGACCGTTTTACCCTGTTGTTCAAAACGTTTCGTCATGGAATCTTCCAGCAGCAACCAGTCCAGCTGCTGCGGATCAAGCGCAGGTATTTGGTCGAAATAGCGCAGCGCACGCAGTTGCGTTAGCGCGGGGTGTGACATGCCAGACTCTCCGATACATAACGTAATGGCATTGTATCGCAGAAACGGGCAATGAGGGGGGGCCAAACGTTATTTAACGATCACTATCGCAACATGGGCGCAACAGCCTGGCGAATACGAAAAAAAGTGCGCCCACTCAGGCGCACTAAACTACTAACAAATCAGCACTGTGGGGAACGGTTACCCCTTGCCTTTTACACTGCTGATAAAGGTGGAACGGGCAGTGGTTGAACCTAAACGTTCGGCTTCATCAAGCAGTTTCAGCGCTTTATCGACATCGCCGCGCTTCACCGCCTGCTTAATGGCGTTGTTGAAGTATTCTTCGGTGTCGTTCAGCACGGGCTCGGCTTTCTTCGCCGGGGCTGGCGCTGCGGCGGCGACCGGTGCGGCTGCCGTGGCAGCAGGCGCAGCGTAAGCAGGTGCAGCCGTATTGCCCACGGTAACAGGGCCGTTACCGGAGGAGCCAAACAGCGGGCCGACCAGCACGCTGGAACCGCTGTTCGTCTTCACCTTCAGCTTTAACGTTCCGTCGGTGACGTGACGGGCGATCGGGTCCGGAATATCCGGAACCGCGTTACCGGTGCCTTTTGCGTAGGCCTTAGCCGGATCGAGCAGCGTGGTGGTCTTCTGGAGATCCTGCTCGGTGGTAAAGACCAGAACGTAGAGTTTTTGCTGGCCCAGCGCAGGCGTCAGGCGCATGACGCCTTCCAGGCGATCGGCGCTCATCACGCCAGGCTCCTGGTAGGTAAAGTATTCGCTTGGGAAAAAGGCAGATGGCGTCATGTTCTGATCGAGAATCAGCACGTTAGGCGCAAATACGCTCGTCTGCTTGTTGACTTCACTGGTCAGGGTAATGGCCAGCTCACCGATATTGGCGGGTACGCTATACGCAGCGACCGGGCCGGTAATTCCTGGAACATTAAGCGACTGGCCGCCCGTTGAGAGCTGGGTGGTCTGGGTTTTAGACTGATCGACAGGCGTCCAGACAAGCTGTTGCAGTGCCGCTGTTGGAATAGCAGGCGCAGATGTTGTGTTTTGCGGAACGAAGTTGACGTTAGCGAGCGTTACGGCAGGCGCGCTTGCCAGCAGTCCTGCGGACAAACAAAGGGCAAGGAGAGTTTTGTTCATTTTCATTGTTATCACCTCAAAATGCACAGGTTCAGCGGTAGCCAGGCAATAGCGCGCCGTCCCAAGGATTGAGGGGCTTGCGCCCCTCAGTTTGGTCATTACGTCAGGTTAAGACGGGATTACCACCAGATTTCCATCTGGGCGCCGAAGGACCACTCGTCGTTGTCGCCGCGGCTGAAGCTTTTCGCAGTGGTATCGCTATAGGCCATGCCTGGGGTGTAACCCGCAACGGAGTTTTTACCGGTTGGCGCATAGCCCCACTTCTCATCCCACTTCGCATAGGTTGCGAATACGCGGATTGCCGGACGTGACCAGATGCTGTCGCCTGCCTGCCACTGCTGGGCCAGGGTAATTTTATACTGGTCGTTGGTTTCGCCGGTTTCCTGGGATTTGACGTTGTCATAACCCACTTCCAGCAGGGTGCTCATGATTGGCGTCCATTTGTACATAGGACGAACGCCCACGGTCCACCATTTGGTACCGTTGTTGTTATCCCAGTTGATATCCTGGTACATACCGACATACATCAGGTCCCAGCTATCGCCCAGAGAGATAGCACCGTGGTCAAGTACGCGCCACAGGTGACCGTTGTTGTTGATGCCGTAGTTGATATCGTCGGAGGTACCGATGTTCGAACCCTGCGACAAACCTTTGCCCTGAGAGGTCATAGAGTCAGTTGCATATTGCAGAACGAACTTGTTGTAGCCTTTCAGCATGCTCTGCGTGTGTTCAGCGGTGAACATCCAGCCATCTTTGGATGCACCATCGATCAGATGATAATCATCACGTGGGTTTGCGCGACCGTAGTCAACGCCAAGCTCCAGCGTACCGCCTGGGTTGATCTCCATCTGCGCTAAACGGACGTCAAAGACATCGTTCGCTGTGCGGGTGGTGTAATCATAGATGCTGTTGCTGGCGAAGGATGAAGAACCGCCTGCTTCAGAAGAACGGGTTGCAGCCAGAGAGAGCTTACCGAAACCGACGTCAATGTTTTCCAGACCCGCACCAGGACCTGAAATATCCCAGTAGTAGAAGTCGATCATGTGGACGTCATGACGCTGATAGAAGCGCTTACCGGCCCAGATGGTGGAACCTGGCAGCCATTCGATCAGGTTTTTACCCTGCACGTTAGCTTCACGGAACGCCGGGTCAGTGGCTTCCCAGTCGTTCTGCTGCGCCACGGAGTACGCTACGTTGGTGTCGAAGTAGAAGCTCTTGTCACCTTCTTTCCACACTTCCTGGCCCAGCTTCAGTTCCGCATAGGTTTCACATTCGTTACCAAGACGGTATTTACTTTGGGCACCGGTTGCCTGGAAGCACTGCTGTTCGCCGCCACTACCCGTCCAGCCGATACCGGAACGAGCATAACCATGGAAATCCACGGCCAGCGCCTGAGCAGACATTACGCCCGCTGCGACGGCAACTGCCAGAGGAAGTTTGCGCAGAGTAATCATCATTCTATCTCCTGAGATCATTGCTTTTCTTTGAACACTTCACCTGTCGGTTTCGTGTCTTCTTTTGGGATTGCTTAAACGCCTGGCTCTTTATGCAGCCGACGACATGCTGTGCCATCCTCACGGAACAGATGGCAACGCTCTGGCGGCAAGCCGATAGCGAATGTGGCACCCTCTTCTACCAACACCACGTCATTCTGGCGGTAGACCAGGTTCTGACGGATGGCGGGGATCTGGATATGAATCTGTGTTTCGTGACCAAGCTGTTCAACGACCTGAACTTCACCTTCCAGCGTCACATCCGCAATGTGGCTTGGCAGTAGATGCTCAGGACGGATACCGAGGGACATATTTGCCCCTACCTGTACGTTGGCGCTGTCCACCGGCAGCCAGACTTGCTGGCGGTTTGGCAGCTCCACCTGTACCTGTTCAATGGCTGTCGCCGTCACTTTGACGGGCAAGAAGTTCATCTTTGGCGAGCCAATGAAGCCCGCAACAAAGCGGTCTGCCGGGTAGTGATAGAGCTCCAGCGGTTTGCCCACCTGCGCCACGCGACCGGCGTCCAGCACCACGATCTTGTCGGCCAGGGTCATCGCTTCGACCTGATCGTGGGTGACGTAAATCATCGTGCGGCCAAGGCGCTTGTGCAGACGGGAGATTTCGATACGCATCTGGACGCGCAGGGCGGCATCCAGGTTAGAGAGAGGTTCATCGAGCAGGAACACGCGCGGCTCGGCCACCAGCGTACGGCCAATCGCCACACGCTGACGCTGACCACCGGAAAGCGCTTTCGGTTTACGCTCCAGCAGGTGCGCCAGCTGCAACACTTCCGCCACCTGCGTGACGCGCTGGTTAATGACCTCTTTTTTCGCCCCGGCCAGCTTCAGGCCAAAGGACATGTTCTCGGCAACGGAAAGATGGGGATAAAGCGCATAAGACTGGAACACCATGCCTACGCCGCGTTCGGCTGGCGGGATGTCGTTCATTCGGGTATCACCGATCAGCAAATCGCCGCTGGTGATGGTTTCAAGACCGGCAATCATACGCAGCAGAGTAGATTTACCACAGCCTGATGGGCCCACAAACACCACAAACTCGCCTTCAGTGATGTCCAGATTGATGTCTTTCGACACCACTACGTCGCCCCAGGCTTTCGTTACATTACGCAGCTGTACGCTCGCCATGCCCTTCTCCCTTCGTTACAACCTGTCACCGACAGAAACATTCAAGATAAGTTCACTATGGGGTATCCATTACTTTCGTGAATCCTCCACCCCCCGGCTTTTTTATGGGGGAGGAGGCGGGAGGATGAGAGAGCAGGCTCTGCGACCGCAGCCGGGGGGCTGAGGCGAAATTCGTGAAGCGGCCTGCAAAATTCGGTGGGTTTTTATGTGCGCCAGCACTCATAACTTAAATTTATGCAACGGAGATCACACAAACGGGGGGTGGGGCGTAGGGGTTGGGAGGATGGAAAGAGGATGTCAAATAAGGAGACTGAGTCACGTTGAACCACCTTATGTATCCACGAGCACATCACCAAAAAGGATGGCAGATATGAATATCAAGACTGGCGCACGCGTTTTCGCATTGTCCGCCCTTGCAGCAATGATGGTTTCCGCCCCAGCGCTCGCCAAAATTGAAGAAGGCAAGCTGGTTATCTGGATTAACGGCGACAAGGGCTATAACGGCCTGGCCGAAGTGGGCAAAAAATTCGAAAAAGACACCGGTATCAAAGTCACCGTAGAACACCCGGACAAACTGGAAGAGAAGTTCCCGCAGGTTGCAGCAACCGGCGACGGTCCGGACATCATCTTCTGGGCGCACGACCGTTTCGGTGGTTACGCGCAGTCTGGCCTGCTGGCTGAAGTCACCCCGGACAAAGCTTTCCAGGACAAGCTGTTCCCGTTCACCTGGGACGCCGTTCGCTATAACGGCAAGCTCATTGCTTACCCAATCGCAGTTGAAGCCCTGTCTCTGATTTACAACAAAGACCTGGTGCCAAACCCGCCGAAAACCTGGGAAGAGATCCCGAAACTGGATAAAGAACTGAAGGCGAAGGGTAAATCCGCCCTGATGTTCAACCTGCAAGAGCCGTACTTCACCTGGCCGCTGATTGCTGCCGACGGCGGTTACGCGTTCAAGTTTGAAAACGGCAAATATGACGTGAAAGACGTGGGCGTGGATAACGCGGGTGCGAAAAAAGGCCTGACCTTCCTGGTTGACCTGATTAAGAACAAACACATGAACGCGGATACCGACTACTCCATCGCGGAAGCGGCGTTCAACAAAGGCGAAACCGCGATGACCATCAACGGTCCGTGGGCCTGGACCAACATCGACAAGAGCAAAATCAACTACGGCGTGACGCTGCTGCCAACCTTCAACGGCAAGCCGTCTAAACCGTTCGTGGGCGTGCTGAGCGCGGGCATCAACGCCGCCAGCCCGAACAAAGAGCTGGCGAAAGAGTTCCTGGAAAACTACCTGCTGACCGATCAGGGTCTGGGTGAAGTGAACAAGGACAAACCGCTGGGCGCCGTGGCGCTGAAATCCTTCCAGGATCAGCTGGCGAAAGACCCACGCATCGCGGCGACCATGGATAACGCCCAGAAAGGCGAAATCATGCCGAACATCCCACAGATGGCTGCGTTCTGGTACGCCACCCGTACTGCGGTCATCAACGCTGCAAGCGGTCGTCAGACTGTCGATGCCGCGCTGAAGGATGCGCAGGGTCGTATTACCAAGTAATGCCGTAGTCCCCTCTCCCTCCGGGAGAGGGTTAGGGTGAGGGTTGTCGCTATCCGCACGCCCTCACCCCGGCCCTCTCCCCCAGGAGAGGGAGAAAAGATCAAACGTTGTAGAGGAAGAACCCCATGGATGTCATTAAAAAGAAGCACTGGTGGCAAAGCGACGCGCTGAAGTGGTCAGCGATCGGCCTGCTGTGTCTGCTGGTGGGTTACCTTGTTGTTTTAATGTACGTACAAGGGGAATATCTGTTTGCCATCATGACGCTGATCTTAAGCTCTGCTGGCCTGTATATTTTCGCCAACCGTAAAGCCTATGCCTGGCGCTATGTCTACCCGGGCGTCGCCGGGATGGGGCTGTTTGTCCTGTTCCCGCTGATCTGCACCATCGCCATTGCGTTCACCAACTACAGCAGCACCAACCAGCTTGCGCAGGAGCGCGCCACTCAGGTGCTTCTGGATCGCTCTTATCAGGCGGGTAAAACCTTTAACTTCGGCCTGTATCCTGCGGGTGACGAGTGGAAGTTAGCGCTTACTGACGGTGAGAGCGGCAAAAACTATATTTCCGACGCGTTCAAATTTGGCGGCGAGCAGAAGCTGGCCTTAAAAGAGGCCGCGGCCCTGCCGGAAGGTGAACGCGCCAACCTGCGTATCATCACCCAGAACCGCCAGGCGCTGACCCAGCTCACCGCCGTACTGCCCGATGACAGCAAAGTGACCATGAGCTCGCTGCGCCAGTTCTCCGGCACGCAGCCGCTTTATACTCTGGCGGACGACGGCACGCTGACCAACAACCAGAGCGGCGTTAAGTACCGTCCGAATAACGACATTGGTTTCTATCAGTCCATTACCGCCGACGGAAAATGGGGTGATGACAAGCTCAGCCCGGGCTATACCGTCACCATCGGCTGGGACAACTTTACCCGCGTGTTTACCGACGAAGGCATTCAGAAACCGTTCTTTGCCATCTTCGTCTGGACGGTGGTCTTCTCGGTGCTGACGGTGATCCTGACCGTGGCCGTGGGCATGGTGCTGGCCTGTCTCGTGCAGTGGGAGTCCCTGAAAGGCAAAGCGATTTACCGCGTGCTGCTGATTCTGCCGTACGCCGTGCCGTCGTTTATCTCGATTCTGATTTTCAAAGGGCTGTTTAACCAGAGCTTCGGTGAAATCAACATGATGCTGAGCGCGCTGTTCGGTATCAAACCGGCCTGGTTCAGCGACCCGACCACCGCCCGCTCGATGATTATCATCGTCAACACCTGGCTGGGTTATCCGTACATGATGATCCTGTGCATGGGCCTGCTGAAGGCTATCCCGGACGATCTGTACGAAGCCTCGGCGATGGACGGCGCGGGTCCGTTCCAGAACTTCTTTAAAATTACGCTGCCGCTGCTCATTAAGCCGCTGACGCCGCTGATGATTGCCAGCTTCGCCTTTAACTTTAACAACTTCGTGCTGATTCAGCTGTTGACCAACGGTGGCCCGGACCGTCTCGGCACCACCACGCCGGCAGGCTATACCGACCTGCTCGTGAGCTACACCTACCGTATCGCCTTCGAGGGCGGCGGCGGTCAGGACTTCGGCCTGGCGGCGGCGATAGCCACCCTGATCTTCCTGCTGGTTGGCGCCCTGGCGATTGTGAACCTGAAAGCCACACGAATGAAATTTGACTAAGGAGGGCACTGAACATGGCAATGGTACAACCCAAATCTCAGAAACTGCGCCTTCTGGCGACGCACTTAGGCCTGCTGATTTTCATCGCGGCGATCATGTTCCCGCTGCTGATGGTCATCGCCATCTCCCTGCGTTCGGGTAACTTTGCGACGGGGAGCCTGATCCCGGATGAAATCTCCTGGGAGCACTGGAAGCTCGCGCTGGGCTTCAGCGTGGAGCACGCGGATGGCCGCGTCACCCCGCCGCCGTTCCCGGTGCTGCTGTGGCTGTGGAACTCGGTGAAAGTGGCGACCATCACGGCGATCGGCATCGTGACGCTCTCCACCACCTGTGCCTACGCCTTTGCCCGTATGCGCTTCCCGGGTAAAGCAACGCTGCTGAAAGGCATGCTGATTTTCCAGATGTTCCCGGCCGTGCTATCTCTGGTCGCGTTGTATGCCCTGTTTGACCGTCTCGGCCAGTACGTGCCGTTTATCGGCCTGAACACCCACGGCGGCGTGATCTTCGCCTATCTCGGCGGTATTGCCCTGCACGTGTGGACCATCAAAGGCTATTTCGAAACCATCGACGGCTCGCTGGAAGAGGCGGCGTCGCTGGACGGCGCTACCCCGTGGCAGGCGTTCCGTCTGGTGCTGCTGCCGCTGTCCGTGCCGATTCTGGCGGTGGTGTTTATCCTGTCGTTTATTGCGGCGATCACCGAAGTACCGGTTGCCTCACTGTTACTGCGCGATGTGAACAGCTACACCCTGGCCGTGGGTATGCAGCAATACCTCAACCCGCAAAACTACCTGTGGGGCGACTTTGCCGCGGCGGCCGTACTCTCCGCCATCCCGATTACCGTGGTGTTCCTGCTGGCCCAGCGCTGGCTGGTTAACGGCCTGACGGCGGGCGGCGTGAAAGGTTAAGTTTCATCTGTTATGCCACTGCAACCCTCAACTTTAGACGTATTGTATTGACCCAACTTGTGACTGTTATTAGGCGCTCTTCGGAGCGCCATTTTTTTATTCCCGTTTCAGCCGCTTTGAGTTGCACAGCCAGAGGGTGATCACCAGCAGCAGGATCGCCGCCGAGTAGATCAGCACGTCGAGCGGGGATTTATGATCGACGATGATCAGCCGCACAATGGCGGTGATGCCAATGTAGACGAAATAGCGCAGCGGGAAGTGAAAGCCGGACTGAAAGTACTTCACAATCAGGGCGATAAATTCAAAGTAGAGAAAGTAGACCACCAGGCCTTCCACCAGCGCATATTTGCTGGTTTGCTCAGGGGCAAACAGCACATCCGCCAGATGCACCGTCTCTTTACCGAGAAAGACGACCAGGATCAGGCCAAGGCTCAGCAGACCGAGGTTCAGCACGGTCTGGAGGATGGTTGAGATAAACTCAACGCGCGGGCGAGTCAGGGATGTCATACAGCACCTCATTCTCCAGGGCGAGATTCCTGTATAACGCAAAAATGTGACGGGGATCTATATTTTTTGTTTATGTTTGGCGCAATGGTGAGGATTACCCCTCACCCCGGCCCTCTCCCCAAAGGGGCGAGGGGGAAAAGACAGCGCCGAGCGATCCCCTCTCCCCTTTGGGGAGAGGGTTAGGGTGAGGGGCATCAGCGGAAGTTAATGGTCTTATCGCTCGTCATGTCATACAGCTGGAACTTACGCCCAAGCTGCTGGCCGCCGTCACGCGTCAGCGGCGTCCAGCCCACAGCCGCGCGGCTGCGGGTTGGGCCTGACGAGAACAGATCCAGCGGAATCGACACGTAAACCCCTTTGGTGAAGTCCCCTTCCCCGTACTCGTCCGGCGAGACGTTGGTGATGGTGGCGTAGCCGCCCACCACGACGCCGCTGTCGAAGTGTTTGGAGATATCCAGCGTGCCGCCCTTATCGCCCGCCAGATACTGGCCGACGCTGGCTTTCACCAGCACGTCCTGCGCGAACGACGGCGTCCAGTAGGCGGTCAGGTGGCCAGTTTTGACGCTGTAGTCGGTGAACTTCATCATGTCCTGCGCGCTGCGCCAGTCACGCTGCTTAACGTAGTTGGCATCAATCCCGAACGCCCAGCTGCTGTCGACGGGACGATACAGCACCTCCGCCCCCGCGCCGCCGAACATAGTTTCCAGATAGCCCCCGTAAACCTGGCCGTAGAAGCCGTTGCCGAAGTACTGGAAGTAGTTGGCCTGCAGGTTGTTCACGTAGACATCGTTCTGCACGTATTCACGCACGCGGGTACGCACGCGCGGCAGCTTCGAGTCGTTTGGCGGGTTGGTGTAGTTAAACTTGTCGTAGTTGTTCGCGATGTTGCCGAACAGGCTGCCGGTGGTCAACAGATGGTCAGTGACCCACAGATCCGCCGTCGCCATCGCACCCAGCTGATACATGTAGAAGTTTTCCGGCCCGCCGACGGACTGGTTCAGCACCGGATCGATATGGAAATCAAAGCGCGATTTATCGATATACCAGCCCTGCTCGGTGGTTTCCGGCACGATCGGCTCTACGCGTTTTTGCACCAGCTCGGTTTCATGCCCGAGCGGTTCGCCTTCAAGATGGCGCTTAAGGCTGGCGACATCGGTTTCGGTTGTGACCTGGGGCAGATTCAGGCGGTTCTCCGTCACGCGGATCGTGCGGATCCCGTCCGGGAGATCGTTCATCACGATCCGGTTGGCGCGTTCGATCCCTTCCCGCGAGTCGCGGTATTTCACCTGCTCGCCGGTGACGTACAGCGTATCGCCTTTCACCTGAATTTTCGGATCGGCCAGGCCGGCATTGTATTTCAACAGCGTCAGCTGGTTTGCCACCACGGAGTGCTGCAGAATCGCATCCTGCGGCTCCGGCCGGTAGGCAGGCCGCGCGTTGTCGTTGTAGTGCGGCCGCATGTCGTTAAAGTTAGTGCGCAGCGTGAAGCCAAACATCACCGTGTTGCCGCGCTCGTAGCTGAGGTTAACGTCGGCCCAGTCGGTGACGCGATAAATGGCGCCGACGTTAAACTTGCTCTTCTGCTCAATCTTCCCGGCGAAATCCTGGGAGTAGTCGTTTCCTTCGTACTCCAGCTTCAGGCGCAGCGGCTGCCACGGCGTCTGGTATTCCACGCCGCCGAACAGCGAGGCCGGGCCGTGGAACATCTGGTCGCCGTTGATGGAGCCCGCTTTCTTGTAGCTGTTATCGCGGTAGCAGTATTTGTCGCTGTAGGTACAGAACGGGTTTTTGACGTTGCCGCTGGTGCCGAGATAGCCCCAGCCAAGACCGAGAGAAAAATCAAACGGTCCCCAGGCCTTGCTGGCCACAATGTATTCCGCGTCGAACAGGCCGGTCCCGCCGATATCTTTTGCCCCCACGGAGACCTGCGGCATCCAGTAGCTCTCTTCCCACAGGCGCAGTTTGACGTCGAAGGCTTTATCTTTGTAGGTCTGATCGCCGGAGAAGGCGTCGACGCTGCTGTACTGTTTCGTACGCACGTCGGTGTAACGCAGCGTGGTTTCGAGCCACGGGAAAAGCTGTACGGAGGCGGAATAGTAGCGATACTGGTCGTTATCGCGGTAGTTCAGGCTAATTTCCCCTTCACGCGCCATGCGCGCGGTGGGTGTTTGCAGTAAACCGACGCCGCCGAAGTCTGACTGAGACGGGCCAACAGGAGCCGGATACGTTTCTGCGTGGCAGGCAGCGCTTACGCAGAGCGCCAGCATGCTGTAGAGATAGGTTTTTTTCATTCTTCCGGTATCCGCTGTGTCAGGGAGTGAAGGATATCGGCGTTAAGCCCGTCATATGCCTTCGTCCAGAAATGGTCGGCAAAACCGACAAAAATGATGCTGCCCGGCATGGGTTCGACATGGCGTTTATTCCAGTACGCCACCGGCGCTTTTTGCGTATGCCCGTCTGGATAAATAATCCATGCGTAGCTGTTATCCGCGCCGCTCAGCAGGCTTTGTTCGTCGAGATAGCTCGCCACGTCACGACCGGGCGTAAAGGGCTTTTTACCGGGGCTACTGATAAGCCCCATCACGGTCACCGTCGTCGGCTTCGCCGGAAGCCAGAGGGTGTACTCCCCTTCAAGCGTGGGGTTGCCCTTTTCCGTGACGCGCACTTCATCTGGATCGAGATTGACTTTCTGGCGGCCTGTCACCTTCAGCGCCTGAAGCTGCTGGCGAACGCTGTTAATGGCTGCGGCATCGTCGCCGTCTTCCTGCTCCGCCAGACCCGTCAGGCGGGCCAGCAGGGCAAGGTGTTCCTGCTCCGCCTTAACCGTCGCCTGACGCTCGCCGATCACCGCTCCCGGCCACCAGCTGTTGGCAAGCCTTGGCTGCCCGACGAGATCGAGAAGATGCTCGGCATTAGTTAAGGTTTTGGGTTTTTCACTGTCCGGCGTGTAGACCTTTACCGTTCCTGCGGACCATGCCAGCGGTGCGGCAAGGCTGGCGAGAAGCGCAGCGTGGATGAGCATTTTCATGATTTCGCCGCCTTGATCAGGGTGGTTTTCACCGGGAAGAAACCGGCACCGAGATACTGCAAGGACTGACGGATCTGCCCTTCCTCGTCGATCCAGAAGCGGTTATGCCAGGTGGCCTGGTCGGTTGTCACCTTCTCATCCAGCACGCGCACCTGGGTTTCGTCGCTGCCGACCTTCACGCTGTCCGTACCGTCCCAGCGGAAGGTGGAGCGGGCCGTGGCATAGCGCACCTGCTTGTGCTCGGTCCAGCCCATCGTGCGCGTCCAGCTTGCGCCGTCGACGATCTGATTTGGCTTGTTGAGCGGGTCTTCGGCGAGATTATTCACCTCGAGCAAGTTATCGCCGCCGAGCAGCGTTTTCACTATTCGTCCATGCTGCGTCACGATGGTGGCCTGATCCTGCGTCACCCATTTCTGCTGCCCGTTTTCATCGAAAGCGAGCACCACAAACAGTTGCGGGCCATCATTAAGCTGCATGTACTGGCTGGCGTACGGCATGTTCTGAAGTTCGTCATCGGTCAGGTGTACGCCCGGCGTGCCGAACAGGCTGTCCCACAGTGAATGTCCCAGCCCTTTGGTGGTGGCTGAGCACGCCTGCAACAGCAGGCAAATCAGAATGATTGCAGGTCGCTTCACGACTCTTCTCCGAAGGGGCGAAATAACCACACCGAAGTGTGGTTATGATTAAAACACCCGGTATTACTGGGTGCTGGTTGTCGTAGTGGTCGTGGTTCCGGTATTGGAGCCATCACCGCCACCGGTTGCCGCCAGCGCGACACCCACGGCTGAACTTACGGTGCTGGTACTGGCTGCGGTAGAACTTCCCGCAGACGCAGACGTCGCTGCCGACCCTGCTGCTTCTCCGACCTGGACCGGAGCTGCATAGACAGACGTCGCCGCAAGTGCAGATATGGCAAAAATGCCATACAGTACTTTCTTCATAACAATTTCCCTTCAATGAATGAATGGAGATTTGCCCGAAAAGAAATTCAGGCGGAATCGAGTATACACAACTACAGCAGAGGGTTTACCGTGGGGGGAAATAGGGTGATGGTTTTCGGACTAATGGATAAAAAGGAAATGAAAAATAAAAAATTAAAATAAATAAACAAATAAAATCAAATATTTATAATATGATCTCTTTATCTTACTTCTACGTATTTTCTTAAAATAAACCGCAGCAATTAGCAGGTTAACCGCCTTTTTCAGATTAAACTCAGAGTCAGAATTTGAGTTAACTAACAGACATCAGGAATTATCCGATAAAAAAATGCCGGCATATCGCCGGCATTTTTCATGACATATTAATTACGCACGCCATGCTTTATAACGGTTAATCAAACCGTTTGTAGAACTGTCGTGGCTGTCGATCGCTTTATCGTCACCCAGCTCTGGCAGAATGCGGTTTGCCAGCTGTTTGCCCAGCTCTACGCCCCACTGGTCAAAGGTGAAGATGTTCAGGATAGCGCCCTGAGTGAAGATCTTGTGCTCGTACAGCGCAATCAGCGCGCCCAGGCTGAACGGGGTGATTTCGCGCAGCAGGATGGAGTTGGTTGGACGGTTGCCTTCGAACACTTTGAACGGCACAACGTGGTCCAGCGTGGCCGGATCTTTACCCTGGTCACGGTATTCCTGCTCTACCACCTCGCGGGATTTACCGAACGCCAGCGCTTCGGTCTGCGCGAAGAAGTTGGACAGCAGCTTCGGATGGTGGTCGGACAGCGGGTTGTGCGTGATTGCCGGCGCGATGAAATCGCACGGTACCATTTTAGTGCCCTGGTGAATCAGCTGGTAGAACGCGTGCTGGCCGTTGGTGCCCGGCTCGCCCCAAATGATTGGGCCGGTCTGGTAATCCACCGCGTTGCCGTTACGGTCAACGTACTTACCGTTGGATTCCATGTTGCCCTGCTGGAAGTAGGCCGCAAAGCGGTGCATGTACTGGTCGTAAGGCAGGATAGCTTCGGTTTCAGCGCCGAAGAAGTTGTTGTACCAGATCCCAATCAGCGCCAGCAGCACCGGCAGGTTTTTCTCTGGTGCGGTGGTGGAGAAGTGTTTATCCATCGCGTGCGCGCCGGAGAGCAGCTCAACGAAGTTGTCGAAGCCCACGGACAGGATGATGGACAGACCGATTGCAGACCACAGAGAGTAGCGGCCGCCAACCCAGTCCCAGAACTCGAACATGTTCGCGGTGTCGATACCGAACTCGCTGACGGCTTTACCGTTGGTGGACAGCGCCGCAAAGTGTTTCGCCACGTGCTTGTTGTCGCCAGCGGTTTTCAGGAACCAGTCGCGCGCGCTGTGGGCGTTGGTCATGGTTTCCTGGGTGGTGAAGGTTTTGGACGCCACCAGGAACAGGGTGGTTTCCGGGTTTACGTTCTTCAGCACTTCGGCGATGTGGGTACCGTCGACGTTAGAGACAAAGTGCATGTTGAGGTGGTTTTTATACGGACGCAGCGCTTCGGTCACCATGAACGGACCGAGGTCAGAGCCGCCGATACCGATGTTAACAACATCCGTAATTGGTTTGCCGGTGTAGCCTTTCCACTGGCCTGAGATGATCGCTTCGGAGAAAGCTTTCATCTTTTCCAGCACCGCATTCACTTCCGGCATCACATCTTTGCCGTCAACGATGATTGGCGTATTGCTACGGTTACGCAGGGCCACATGCAGCACGGCACGGTCTTCGGTGCGGTTGATCTTCTCGCCGGAGAACATGGATTTGATGGCGTCGGCCAGCTCGGTCTCTTTCGCCAGGTCCTGCAGTTTTGCCAGCGTCTCTTCGGTAATGCGGTTCTTGGAGAAATCCACCAGCATCAGGTCATCGAAGGTCGCGGAGAACTTAGTGAAACGATCGGCATCTTTCGCGAACAGATCCGCGATGGTGACGTCTTTCATTTCATCAAAATGTTTCTGTAGTGCCTGCCAGGCAGCGGTCTGCGTTGGGTTGATGTTTTTCATTAGCAATACTCTTCTGATTTGAGAATTGTGACTGCGGTCGATTGTAGCGCCTGCAAATAAAAATTGTGATGGTTTTTATGCCATTGCCCTGGCCTGTATCAAACACAGGTGAAAAGACCCGAAAAGTATAGCTGCTGAAGAGCCCTCCCGGGGCGGCGAAATGTCGGTCAAAACAGGGTAAAATGGAGCATAAAATATGGCCCTGTTATAAGTCCTGTTTCTCAGGGGTACCCCCCCATAAAAAATCCGCATAATCCCAGCATTGACAGGACCTCCCCCGCATTTTATTTATAGGGCCGTATTTTGCGCCTGCACCTGTTTTCGTTTCATTCTTGTGCCAAGGTCGCTTATTCATTCCCTGACACGAGGTTGTTATGACGAGTTTTGTGGTCGCCAAGTTTGGCGGCACCAGTGTGGCCGATTACGATGCCATGAACCGCAGCGCCGATGTGGTGCTGGCCGATCCGAATACCCGCCTGGTGGTGCTCTCTGCATCCGCCGGCGTGACGAACCTGCTGGTTTCTCTGTCTGAAGGACTGGAAGCGACAGAACGTTTCGTGAAGCTGGATGCACTGCGCAAAATTCAGTTCGACATTCTTGAACGTCTGCAAAATCCAAACGTGATCCGCGAAGAAGTGGAGCGCTTGCTGGAAAATATCACCACCCTGGCAGAAGCGGCGTCTCTGGCCACCTCTACCGCCCTGACCGATGAACTGGTCAGCCACGGTGAATTGATGTCTACCCTGCTGTTCGTTGAAATTATGCGCGAGCGTAACGTTCAGGCGCAGTGGTTTGACGTGCGTAAAGTGATGCGCACCAGCGATCGTTTTGGGCGCGCCGAACCGGACGTTGAGATGCTGGCCGAGCTCACCAACCAGCAGCTGGCGCCGCGCCTGGCAGAAGGCATGGTGATCACCCAGGGCTTTATCGGCAGCGAAGCAAAAGGACGCACGACAACGCTTGGCCGTGGCGGCAGCGACTACACCGCCGCGCTGCTGGGCGAAGCCCTGCACGCAACGCGCGTGGATATCTGGACTGACGTGCCGGGTATTTACACCACCGATCCGCGCGTCGTTTCCGCGGCAAAACGCATTGATGTGATTGCGTTTGAAGAAGCGGCGGAAATGGCCACCTTCGGCGCGAAAGTGCTGCATCCGGCAACGCTGCTGCCTGCCGTGCGCAGCGATATTCCGGTCTTCGTTGGCTCCAGTAAAGATCCAAAAGCGGGCGGCACGCTGGTCTGCAAGAAAACCGAGAACCCGCCGCTGTTCCGCGCGCTGGCCTTGCGCCGCCGCCAGACGCTGGTGACGCTGCACAGCCATAATATGCTCCACTCCCGCGGCTTCCTGGCGGAAGTGTTTGGCATCCTCGCGCGCCATAACATTTCTGTAGATTTGATTACCACCTCCGAAGTGAGCATTGCGCTGACGCTGGACACCACCGGCTCCACCTCCACCGGCGACACCCTGCTGACGCAATCGCTGCTGATTGAGCTGTCTGAGCTGTGCCGCGTGGAGGTGGAAGAAGACCTGGCGCTGGTGGCCATCATCGGTAACAAGCTGTCTCGCGCCTGCGGCGTGGGCAAAGAGGTGTTTGGCGTGCTTGACCCGTTCAACATCCGCATGATCTGCTACGGAGCCTCCAGCTATAACCTCTGCTTCCTGGTCCCTGCCGATCAGGCCGAGCAGGTAGTGCAGAAACTTCATCAGAATTTGTTTGAATAAAATTCGTTAGCACGATAAACAATACCTATAAGCCGGGCACAGACCCGGCTTTTTCATAACTAAACAACACGACAATACTGCAAGGAATTCATTATGTTATCCGCTATCACCCGGCTGTTCCCGCTATGGGCGCTGCTGCTCTCCATACTCGCGTATTACACGCCCACCACGTTCACCGGTATTGGTCCGTGGGTCACCACGCTGCTGATGCTGATTATGTTCGGCATGGGCGTGCACCTGAAAATCGACGATTTTAAACGCGTGCTGTCGCGCCCGGCGCCGGTGGCCGCAGGGATCTTCCTGCACTACCTGGTGATGCCGCTCGCGGCCTGGCTGCTGGCAATGGCCTTTAAGATGCCGCCCGACCTCTCCGCCGGGATGGTGCTGGTGGGCAGCGTCGCCAGCGGTACGGCATCTAACGTGATGATCTATCTGGCGAAAGGCGACGTGGCGCTCTCCGTGACCATCTCTTCCGTTTCCACGCTGGTTGGCGTCATTGCCACACCGCTGCTAACCCGCCTGTACGTGGACGCGCATATTCAGGTGGACGTGATGGGCATGCTGCTCAGCATTCTGCAAATCGTGGTGATCCCGATTGCGCTGGGGCTGGTCATTCACCATCTTTTCCCGCGCGTGGTGAAAGCGGTTGAGCCGTACCTGCCCGCGTTTTCGATGCTCTGCATCCTGGCGATCATCAGCGCCGTGGTGGCCGGTTCCGCGTCGCACATTGCCTCCGTGGGATTTGTAGTGATCATCGCGATAGTGTTGCATAACACCATTGGCCTGCTGGGCGGCTACTGGGGCGGGAAGCTGTTTGGCTTTGACGAGTCCACCTGCCGCACGCTGGCAATCGAAGTGGGCATGCAGAACTCGGGCCTGGCCGCGGCGCTGGGTAAAATCTACTTCTCGCCGCTAGCGGCCCTGCCGGGCGCGCTGTTCTCCGTCTGGCACAACCTGTCCGGCTCGCTGCTGGCGGGCTACTGGTCCGGTAAACCGATTGATGAACAAACGAAAAAAGATGCGGTGAAGCAGGGTTAATTTACGCGGCTTGCTTTACACTGAAGCCTCCCCATCAGGAGGCTTCAGCAATGGCTACACCACGTTTGACCCAGAAAGACATGACGGAAGCCGAGCAGCGTGAACTGAAAACGCTACTCGACCGCGCCCGCATCGCGCATGGCCGCACGCTGACGAACGCCGAAACCAATCAGGTTAAAAAAGAGTACATCGATAAGCTGATGGCGCAACGTGAGGCTGCGGCGAAAAAAGCCCGCAAGCTGAAAAAAGAGCAGGCTTATAAGCCGGATGCAGAGGCGACCTTTTCCTGGTCCGCCAATAC
Organism: Enterobacter sp. 168J2; assembly: GCF_034107265.1. Taxonomy (NCBI): domain Bacteria; kingdom Pseudomonadati; phylum Pseudomonadota; class Gammaproteobacteria; order Enterobacterales; family Enterobacteriaceae; genus Enterobacter; species Enterobacter sp. 168J2. Next base: position 122,501 of record NZ_JAWNEB010000010.1, read on the forward strand.
ATCAACCCGTGGAAGGCGCTAATCAGCGCCCTTTCTTTTTGCGCCCCGGCTGGGTAAAGCGTTTTCCGTTGCCCGGCTTGCCTCGTCCTTTCTCTTCCGCCTGCGGCGCCTTCACGACCGGACGCTTAATCGCCTGGGTTTTCGGTTTTGCTTTGGCCTTCGGCTTCGCTTCTGACGACGAGTTCTCGATAAGCTTGAACAGCTCAATCAGCTCGTCATCCGTTAAGTCACGCCACTCGCCCAGCGGGATCCCGGACAGGCTAACGTTCATGATGCGCGTGCGTTCCAGCTTCGTCACTTCATAGCCGAAGTGTTCGCACATGCGGCGGATTTGACGGTTCAGGCCCTGCACCAGCGTAATGCGGAACGCGAATGGCGCCTCTTTCTTGACCTTACACTTCTTCGTGACGGTGCCGAGGATCGGCACACCGGCTCCCATGCCGCGAATAAATTCGTCCGTGACCGGCTTATTTACCGTCACAATGTACTCTTTCTCGTGGTCATTACCGGCACGCAGGATTTTGTTGACCAGATCGCCGTGGTTAGTGAGGAAAATCAGCCCCTGAGAGTCTTTATCCAGACGGCCAATCGGGAAGATGCGGCTGCTGTGGTTCACGAAATCAACGATGTTGTCCCGCTCGCCATCTTCCGTGGTGCTGACAATCCCAACCGGCTTGTTCAACGCGATAAACACCAGGTCTTCTGCATCGCGCGGTTCGATGAGCTGACCATTCACTTTAACCACATCGCCAGGGACCACCTGGTCACCGATAGTGGCGCGTTTGCCGTTGAGGAACACGTTACCTTGTTCAATGTAACGGTCCGCCTCGCGACGTGAGCAGATCCCGCTCTCGCTAATGTATTTGTTTAATCGGGTTGATTGAGTTGGCAGCATAGTTTCTCCTGTGAAGGGCGAAATATACCTTACCTTGCGGCTGACAAAAAAGTGTTAGTAACCGTTGATTAAAAAAACGAGTGCATCCCGCAATGAAGCCCGGTTTTGCGTAAGATCGGCAACACGCTCACCTAACTCTCTTGGCGATATGCCAGCCATCATGTGCATCATGACCACGCAGGGCTTACCCGCTATCTCAACGACGGGGCACACTTTCGCAGGCGGCTGAATGCCTCCCAGGTGGCTAAGCTCAACTGCGGGGGCGACCAGAACATGCTTCATCACATTAGCCACGGGATGCTGCATATTGATTAGCCAGGGATAGGCAGTTTTTCCCCTACCTTCATTCTCATAAGCAAAATATTGCTCCATCAAAACGACCTCTGAAAATCACTAAAGGAGCCGTTTTCATCAACCCAGTGGTTAATGGCCTCGATAGAAGCTTTATTTTCTGCTAACCACTCTGCGCGCTGATGCGCACGAAACTGTTCCTGCAGTGCAGCCGTGAGCACAGCGGAAAGATTAAGTTTAAGCCGTCGCGCCTCTTCAAGAATGTCTGGTGCTAACGACACATTGACTGATTTTTTAATGCCAGGAGTAGTGCGCATGAGAACCCCCATCGGAATGCGCATGAATTGACGAAGTGTAGCGTAATAAACGAGCATTTTCTATTCCCTTCAAAATGTAAGGTCTGAAGAGTAAATGCTGCTTTATAAGGTGTCACGCCTCGCAAAACGGTTTTGCGAGGCGCTTTCAGAGATTAATACTCGTCCCGCTCGTCGTCTTCATCCGGCTGTTCCATCACGCTATAGGCCACCGCGCAGAACAAGGAGTTAAGACGTTTCATATCCCCCAGCAGCCCCAGGTGCAGGGAGCTGGTCTCGATGCTCTGCACGTTCTGCTGGTGCAGACGCTCAACGTGGGCATGCGAGTATCGGCGGTTGAGGATGCGGAAACGATGCTTGTTGCGGCGCAGGCGGCGGGCGCTCGGCACGTCGCTGGAGAAGAAGACCGACATCGCCAGCTTGAGGTTGCTCATCAGCTGCTCGTGGAGCGCTTCCAGCTCTTTTAACCCTTCAACAGAAAATGCCCGACGCGCGGCCAGCGATTTATCGGCGATCTCGCTGCCCATACGCTCGACGATATCCGAGGCCTGCTCAAGGTTAAGCGACATCTCGATGATTTCCGCCCAGCGGCGGGATTCCTCCTCCGCCAGCTCGTCCTGCGGGATACGCGCCAGATAGAGCTTGATGGCGGTGTACAGTACGTTGATGTCGTCCGCCAGCCTGCGCAGCTCTTTTTCCTCGCGCGGCTCGCCGTGCATCACCTTCTGCAGGCCTTCAAGCATGGTTTCCATCGCATCGCCCATGCGCAGCGTTTCGCGGGCGGCGTTGGCGATAGCCAGCGCCGGCGTGTCCAGCACGGAAGTATCCAGATGCTTCGGCTTAAGGCGCGCGTCCAGCTCCGGTTCATCACGGATTAGACGCTCGCAGAAGCGGGCCATCGGCGCGGCAAACGGCACCATAGCCAGACAGCGCACCAGGTTGTAGAAGACGTGGAAGTAGATCACCAGCTCCGCTTTCGGCAGCGGGAGGTTGTCCATCAGGTTCGCCAGCGGATGGACAAACGGCAGAATAATCAGGCTGCCCACCAGCTTAAACAGCAGGCTCCCCAGCGCCACGCGGCGGGCAGCGGCATTGGCCGCGCTGTTGTTGAGCATCGCCAGCAGGCCAGAGCCGAGGTTAGCGCCGATCACCAGACACAGCGCCACCGGGAAGGAGATCGCGCCCGCGGCAGTGAGCGTGGCCGTCAGCAGCACGGCGGCCAGGCTGGAGTAGCTGATGATGGCAAATACTGCCCCGATCAGCGCATCCAGCATGATGTCACCGGTCAGCGAGGCGAAGATGACCTGCACGCCGTTGGCCTCGGTAATAGGCGTCACCGCCTGCACAATCAGCTCCAGCGCCAGCAGAATCAGTCCGAGGCCAATGCCCACGCGGCCAAGCTGCCCGGCCCGGGTCTGCTTGCGGCCAAGGAAAAAGATCACGCCGATGAAAATCAGCAGCGGCGACAGCCATGAGAGATCGAACGTCAGGATACGCGCCATCAGCGCGGTGCCGACGTCGGCACCCAGCACGATCACCAGCGCCGGGGCGAGCGCGACCAGATCCTGCGCCACAAACGAGGTGACGAGCATGGTGGTGGCATTGCTGCTTTGCACCAGCGCCGTCACGCCGATGCCCGCACAGAAGGCGAGCGGCTTCTTCTCAACGCTGCTGCTGAGAACGGTACGTAAGCGCGCGCCAAACACGCGCATCACGCCGGTGCGGACAATATGGGTGCCCCATACGAGCAGTGCGACTGCCGAAAGCAAATGTAACAACGTCAGCACGGAAGTGGGTTCTCCTTATCGTTATAGATTTTATGATTGAGTATAAGGGTTTAAACGTAAGAAAGAGACAGGGCACCGTTGAGGTGCCCTGTTTGTTGTAAGGAAAAGTGACGTTAGTCCGCGTCGTAGCCTAAATTCGGCGCCAGCCAGCGCTCGACCTCTGACACGCTCATGCCTTTGCGCAGGGCGTAATCTTCGATCTGATCGCGCTGCAGCTGCGCCACGGCGAAGTACTTGCTGTCCGGATGGCTGAAGTACCAGCCCGACACGGACGCGCCCGGCCACATGGCGAACGACTCGGTGAGCTTCATGCCGGTATGCGTTTCCACGTCCAGCAGTTTCCAGATGGTGCCTTTTTCGGTGTGTTCCGGACAGGCCGGATAGCCCGGCGCCGGACGAATGCCCTGGTAATTTTCGCGGATCAGCTCCTCGTTGCTGAGGTTCTCATTCGCCGCGTAGCCCCAGTACACCTTGCGCACGCGCTCGTGGAGATATTCAGCAAAGGCTTCCGCCAGGCGGTCAGCAATCGCTTTCACCATGATCTTATTGTAATCATCGTGCTGCGCTTCGAACGCGTCCGCCAGGGCGTCTTCTTCAAGACCACCGGTAACCGCAAAGGCGCCGATATAGTCGGCCTTACCGCTCAGCTTCGGCGCAACGAAATCCGCCAGGCAGTAGTTGGCAAAGCCCACTTTCTCGGTTTGCTGCCGCAGGTGGTGGCTCACCGCCAGCACGTGGGTGCGGGTTTCATCGCGGTAGATTTCCACGTCGTCACCCACGCGGTTCGCCGGGAACAGCCCCACTACGCCGCGCGGGTTGAGGGTTTTCTCTGCACTCAGCGTGTCCAGCATATCGTTGGCGTCTTTAAACAGGCGCTTCGCCTCCTCGCCTACCACCTCATCCTCCAGGATGCGCGGGTATTTGCCCGCCAGCGACCAGGTCATAAAGAACGGCGTCCAGTCGATGTAGTTACGCAGCGTTTCGATGCTGGCCGTCACGTCCTGCACGCCCAGACGGTGCGCGACCGGCGGCGTATAGCTGGACCAGTCAAAGGCCAGGTCGTTATCGCGCGCAGCCTGAAGTGAAACCGGCGGGGTGCGCGGTTTCTTACGGCCGTGCTGGATGCGGACGGTTTCGTACTCCTGACGGGTGCGCGCCACAAATTCGTCGCGCTGAGTCTCGGAGAGCAGCGCGGACACCACGCCCACCGTGCGCGAGGCGTTCTGCACGTAAACCGTCGGTCCGCTGTAGTTCTGCTCGATCTTCACCGCCGTGTGCGCTTTCGAGGTGGTCGCCCCGCCAATCAGCAGCGGAATGGTGAAGCCCTGACGCTCCATCTCCTTAGCCACGTTGACCATCTCGTCCAGCGACGGAGTAATCAGCCCGGAGAGGCCGATCAGGTCGGCGTTCACTTCGCGCGCGGTCTTGAGGATTTTATCCGCCGGGACCATCACGCCGAGGTCAATAATCTCGTAGTTATTACACTGCAGCACCACGCCGACGATATTCTTGCCGATGTCGTGCACGTCGCCCTTCACGGTGGCGATGACCATCTTGCCGTTGCTGGAGCCTTTCTCTTTGCTGGCTTCGATGAAGGGTTCCAGATAGGCCACGGCCTGCTTCATAACGCGGGCTGATTTTACTACCTGCGGCAGGAACATCTTACCTTCGCCGAACAGATCGCCGACCACGTTCATGCCGTCCATCAGCGGGCCTTCAATCACCTCAATCGGGCGGGCTGCCTGCTGGCGCGCTTCCTCTGTATCCTGCTCGATGAACTCGGTAATGCCTTTTACCAGCGAGTATTCCAGACGCTTTTTCACGTCCCAGGAACGCCACTCGGCCTGCTGAACGTTGGCCGACTCATCCGCTTTGCTGCCGCGGTATTTCTCCGCCAGGTCCAGCAAGCGCTCGGTGGCGTCGTCGCGGCGGTTAAGGATCACGTCCTCTACGGCATCGCGCAGCTCGGCAGGGAGATCGTCATAAATTGCCAGCTGGCCGGCGTTAACGATCCCCATGTCCATCCCGTTGCGGATGGCGTAGTAGAGGAACACGGCGTGGATCGCTTCACGCACCGGGTCGTTGCCGCGGAACGAGAACGAGACGTTCGACACGCCGCCGGAGATCAGCGCATGCGGCAGCTCGCGCTTGATGTCTTCACACGCGCCGATAAAGTCCTGGGCGTAGTTGTTGTGCTCTTCGATGCCGGTCGCGACGGCGAAGATGTTCGGGTCGAAGATGATGTCTTCCGGCGGGAAGCCCACCTCTTCGGTCAAAATCTTGTACGCGCGGCGGCAAATCTCGATTTTACGCTCGCGGGTATCCGCCTGGCCCACTTCATCGAAGGCCATCACCACCACGGCGGCACCGTAGCGGCGCACCATCTTCGCGTGGTGGATAAAGATATCCACGCCCTCTTTCATCGAGATGGAGTTAACGATGCCTTTGCCCTGAATGCACTTCAGCCCTTTTTCGATAACTTCCCACTTGGAGGAGTCAATCATGATCGGCACGCGGGCGATGTCCGGCTCACCGGCAATCAGGTTGAGGAAACGCACCATCGCCGCTTCGGCGTCAAGCATCCCCTCGTCCATGTTGATATCGATAATCTGCGCGCCGTTTTCCACCTGCTGGCGGGCAACGTCAAGCGCCTCGCTGTAGTTCTCTTCTTTGATCAGGCGCTTGAACTTTGCGGAGCCGGTAACGTTTGTACGCTCACCCACGTTCACAAACAGGCTGTCGTCGCCGATGGTCAACGGCTCAAGGCCGGAGAGGCGGCAGGCAACAGGAAGCTCTGGCAGCTTGCGCGGCGGAAGCCCGGCCACGGCGTTGCTCATGGCGGCGATGTGCTCCGGCGTGGTGCCGCAGCAGCCGCCGACGATGTTCAGGAAGCCTGACTCGGCCCACTCGCGGATTTGCGCCGCCATGGTGTCAGCATCGAGATCGTATTCACCAAACGCGTTCGGCAGACCGGCGTTCGGGTGCGCGGTAACGTAGCATTCGGCGATGCGCGAAAGTTCCTGCACGTACTGGCGCAGTTCGTCCGGCCCCAGCGCGCAGTTCAGACCGAAGGAGAGCGCTTCAGCGTGGCGCAGGGAGTTATAAAACGCTTCGGTGGTCTGGCCGGACAGGGTGCGGCCGGAGGCGTCGGTGATGGTGCCGGAAATCATGACAGGCAGCTCAACGCCCAGCGCCTCGAACTCCTCTTTCACCGCGTAAATCGCGGCCTTGGCGTTGAGGGTGTCGAAGACGGTTTCAATCAGGATCAGGTCGGAACCGCCTTCCACCAGCGCTTTGGTCGATTCACGGTAGGCCGCGACCAGCTGATCGAAGGTGATATTGCGAAACGCCGGGTCGTTGACGTCCGGTGAAATCGACGCGGTGCGGTTCGTCGGGCCCAGCACCCCGGCAACGTAGCGCGGCTTGTCCGGCGTGCGGGCCGTCCACTCGTCGGCACAGGCGCGGGCGAGTTTGGCCGCTTCAAAGTTGATTTCCGCCGACAGGGATTCCATCTGGTAATCCGCCATGGCGATGGTTGTCGAGTTGAAGGTGTTGGTTTCAACGATATCCGCACCCGCTTCGAAGTAGGCGTTGTGGATATCCTTAATGACGGACGGCTTGCTGAGCACCAGCAGGTCGTTGTTGCCTTTCAGGTCGCAGGGCCAGTCGGCGAAGCGCTCGCCGCGGAAATCGTCTTCACTCAGGCGATAGCCCTGGATCATGGTGCCCATGCCGCCGTCCAGCACCAGAATTCGTTCATTTAACTGCGCACGAAGTTGCTCTACTTTGCTGCTCACACTTGCTCCCGACAACGCTCAACAAGGCCAAAAGGCTGCGTTCCATACTGGCACAATCTCGCGGGGTGGAAAAGTCACACCGCGGTAACATGAGACATGTTCACCATCACTCCTCCGATCAGTCAGGAAAGCGGTTGCAAAATCACCAAATAAAACGAAAATGATTTCCACGATACAGAAAAAGGAGATCTTCATGGTCGCGACCGTTCCCGCCAAACGCGGCAGAAAACCTGCCGCCACCGCCGCCGCACAACCCGGCGGACAGGTCCAATCCCTGACGCGCGGTCTGAAGCTGCTGGAGTGGATAGCCGAGTCGCACGGCAGCGTGGCCCTGACGGAGCTGGCTCAGCAGGCTGGCCTGCCGAACTCCACCACGCACCGCCTGTTGACCACCATGCAGCAGCTGGGCTTTGTTCGCCAGGTAGGCGAGCTGGGTCACTGGGCGGTGGGCGCGCACGCGTTTATCGTGGGCAGCAGCTTCCTGCAGAGCCGTAACCTGCTGGCGATTGTGCACCCTATTCTGCGCAAACTGATGGAGGAGTCCGGCGAGACGGTGAACCTGGCGGTGCTGGACCAGAGCGACCACCAGGCGATTATCATTGACCAGGTGCAGTGCACGCAGCTGATGCGTATGTCCGCGCCGATTGGCGGCAAGCTGCCGATGCACGCCTCCGGGGCGGGGAAAGCGTTTCTCTCGCAGCTCAGTGAAGAGCAGGTGACGGGGCTGCTGCACCGAAAAGGGCTGCACGCCTACACCCACGCCACGCTGGTGTCGCCGGTGCATCTGAAAGAAGATCTGGCGTTAACCCGCAAGCGCGGCTATTCGTTTGATGATGAAGAACATGCGCTGGGCCTGCGCTGCCTGGCGTCCTGCATTTTTGACGAGCACCGCGAGCCGTTCGCCGCGATCTCCATCTCCGGGCCGATTTCACGCATGACCGACGACCGGGTGACCGAGCTGGGCGCGCTGGTGATTAAGGCCGCGAAAGAGGTGACGCTGGCGTATGGTGGGATTCGTTAAACCGCACACAAAACCGCTGCTTGCGGCGGTAAGCGTACACATCCTCCACGTGCCCGTTTTTGATCCGCGTTTGCAGCCCGCGCCAGTAGCTGGCGCGGAACAGATCGGCATGCATCTCTTCGAATAGCGGCCCGATACGCGGGTCGGCGCACAGCCAGTGGCGAAACTCTTCAGGAAACACATCTCCCGGCGAAACGCTGTACCACGGCTCGCTGGAGAGCTCATCTTCCGGGTAGCGGGGCGGCGGGATATCGCGGAAGTTCACTTCGGTCATATAGCAAATTTCATCGTAATCGTAGAACACCACCCGCCCGTGACGGGTGACGCCGAAGTTTTTAAACAGCATGTCGCCCGGGAAAATATTGGCGGCGGCCAGCTGGCGAATCGCGTTACCGTACTCCTCAATGGCGTCTCGTAAAGCCTGACCGTCTGACTGCTCCAGCCAGATATTCAGCGGCACCATGCGGCGTTCAATGTAAAGATGGCTAATTGCTATTTTGTCGCCAAGATCGGTGATTTTGGCGGGTGCTTCCTGCATTAAAAGCGCCATGAGCGCCGGGTCGATCTGCTGTTTATCCAGCACAAAGTTTTCAAACTCCTGGGTATCCGCCATGCGCCCGACGCGGTCGTGCTCTTTAACCAGCTGATAGCAGGCGCGGACGTGCGCGGCGGTCATCTCTTTCTGCGGCGCGAATCTGTCTTTTATCACCTTAAAGACCCGGTCAAAGCCCGGCAGCGTGAAGACCAGCATCACCATACCGCGAATGCCGGGCGCCTCGATAAACTGCTCATCGGCGGTGGTGACATAGCGCAGGTATTCCCGGTAGCTTTCCGTTTTGGCGTGCTTCTGGCAGCCAATCGCCATATACAGCTCGGCGGTGGTTTTACCGGGCAGGATCTCGCGCAGCCACTCCACCAGGGCGGCAGGCAGCGGGGCGTACACCATGAAATAGGAGCGGGCGAAGCCAAACACTATGCTGGCCTCGGCGCTGGTAGTCAGGCAGGTATCAACAAACAGTTCCCCGTCGTCGGTTCGATGGATCGGTAACAGAAACGGCACGATGGCCGTCGGCGTAACCAGTTTTCCCACCAGCCAGGCGGCCTTATTGCGGTAGAAAAGCTCGTTGGCAACCTGCAAATGGCTTTGGCTGAGCACCTCAGCGCCGAAGGTTTCATTGAGATGCGCGTGGATATAGCCGATGTCCCGGACTTTATTCTCCCAGGGCAGGCGCAGCGGCAAATCGGTTAATACGCGGTGCAGGAGCTTGTCCCATCCGCGATCGGGAAAGAAATCCTTCGCCAGCGGACGCGGAATGGTGCGAAAGCGTCGCTCGGGCTGGGAGCTGAAGATAAATAACCGCTCAGGAGATAATGAGCGGTGGTCAAATAACCGGCAATAGACGGAGTTGAAAAAGCTCTCCGCAATCTCGAAGCGCGGATAGTCGGGTAACAGATGGGTGTAATGCTCTTTCACGCGCAGTAAAAATTCCGCGTCCGGGCTTTTACCGTCGGTAATACAGCGCAGCTGTTCCACCACCAGACCCACATGGTGGTCGTAGAGATGAATACGCTGCTTCATGGCCTGCTGAACCGCATGCCAGTCTGCATGTTCGAAGCGCTGCTGCGCGCCGGATGTCACTTCCAGAAAACGGCCATACTGGGCATCGAAGCCCTGCAAAATAGTTTGGGCAATCAGTAATTCCAGGCCACGCGACATATATTCCCCTTACCCCTCACCCTAGCCCTCTCCCCAAGGGGAGAGGGAACGGTCTGGTGCGAATCTTTTTTCCCCCTCGCCCCTTCGGGGAGAGGGCCGGGGTGAGGGGGAAAAAATTAGAACTGTGCTTCTTCGGTTGAACCCGTTAAGGCGGTGACGGAGGAGGTGCCGCCCTGAATAATCGTGGTCACATTGTCGAAGTAGCCGGTTCCTACCTCCTGCTGGTGAGACACGAAGGTGTAGCCGTCTTTGCCCGCCGCAAATTCCGGCTGCTGGACCTTCTCAACGTAGTGCTTCATGCCCTCACCCTGCGCGTAGGCGTGCGCCAGATCGAACATGTTGAACCACATGCTGTGGATGCCCGCCAGGGTAATGAACTGGTATTTGTAGCCCATGTCGGACAGCTGCTGCTGGAAGCTGGCGATGGTTTTGTCATCCAGCTTTTTCTGCCAGTTGAAGGACGGCGAGCAGTTGTAGGCCAGCAGCTTGCCCGGGTATTTCGCGTGGATGGCATCTGCAAACCGTTTTGCCAGCGCCAGGTCCGGCGTGGAGGTTTCACACCAGACCAGGTCCGCGTAAGGCGCGTACGCCAGGCCGCGGCTGATCGCCTGTTCAATGCCGGCATGTGTGCGGTAGAAGCCTTCACTGGTGCGCTCGCCGGTAATGAATTCGCTGTCGTACGGGTCACAGTCAGAGGTAATCAGGTCCGCCGCGTCCGCATCGGTACGGGCAATCACCAGCGTCGGCACGCCGAGCACGTCAGCAGCCAGACGCGCGGCAACCAGCTTCTGCACGGCTTCCTGCGTTGGAACAAGCACTTTACCGCCCATGTGTCCGCACTTCTTCACTGACGCCAGCTGGTCTTCGAAGTGAACGGCCGCTGCACCGGCCTCAATCATCGATTTCATCAGCTCGAAGGCGTTCAGCACGCCGCCGAATCCCGCCTCCGCATCCGCGACGATCGGCAGGAAGTAGTCAATAAAGCGCGGATCGTCAGGTTCGATACCGGCGGCCCACTGGATCTGATCCGCACGGCGGAAGGTGTTGTTGATCCGATCCACGACCGACGGCACGGAGTTAGCCGGATAGAGCGACTGATCCGGGTACATGCTGGAGGCCAGGTTGGCGTCCGCCGCGACCTGCCAGCCGGAAAGGTAGATGGCTTCAATGCCGGCCTTTGCCTGCTGCAGTGCCTGACCGCCTGTCAGCGCGCCGAGGCTGTTGATATAACCCTTTTTGGAACCACCGTGCAGCAGCTTCCACATTTTCGCCGCGCCATTTTGCGCCAGCGTGCATTCCGGGTTGACCGAGCCGCGTAATTTCACCACTTCCTCCGCGCTGTAAGGACGGCGGATGCCTTCCCAGCGCGGTTGAGTCCACTCTTTTTTTAATTCTTCGATTTGTTGGGTACGGGTTTTCATGTGCAGATGCTCCATATTGTTATGTGGTGAGTTACGCCAGGAAGCGGTAGCCCGGCAGGGTCAGGAAGTCGATTAAGTCATCTGAGGTGGTGATTTGCTCCATCAGGCGCGCTGCGTCGTCAAAACGTCCGCTGCTGAAGCGGTGTTCGCCCAGCTCGTCCTGGATCACCCGCATCTCTTCGGCCAGCATCTGGCGGAACAGCGCTTTTGTCACCGGCTTGCCGTTGCTGAGCGTTTTTTGATGGTGGATCCACTGCCAGATAGAGGTGCGGGAGATTTCCGCCGTGGCGGCATCTTCCATCAGGCCGTAGATAGGCACGCAGCCGTTTCCGGAGATCCACGCCTCGATGTACTGGACCGCGACGCGGATATTGGCGCGCATGCCCTCTTCCGTACGCTCACCTGCGCACGGAGCCAGCAGCTGTTCTTCAGCCGTTGGGGCATCTTCTTCGCGCGTGACAAACAGCTGGTTTTTGTTATCGCCGAGTACGCGGTTGAAGACTTCCATCGCCGTATCGGCCAGACCCGGATGGGCAATCCACGTGCCGTCGTGACCGTTGCGGGCTTCAAGCTCTTTGTCGGCTTTCACCTTATTGAGCACCTGATTGTTGCGCTCCGCGTCTTTGCTCGGGATAAAGGCCGCCATGCCGCCCATCGCAAAGGCACCGCGCTTGTGGCAGGTTTTAATCAGCAGGCGCGAGTAGGCGCTCAGGAACGGTTTATCCATGGTCACGACCTGGCGATCCGGCAGCACGCGGTCGGGATAATTTTTCAGGGTTTTGATGTAGCTGAAGATATAGTCCCAGCGTCCGCAGTTCAGCCCGACAACGTGGTCGCGCAGGGCATGCAGAATTTCATTCATCTGGAACACGGCGGGCAGCGTTTCAATCAGCAGCGTGGCCTTGATGGTGCCGCGCGGCAGGTTGAAACGATCTTCCGCGTAGCTGAATACTTCACTCCACCAGGCGGCTTCCTGCCAGGCCTGCGTTTTTGGCAGATAGAAATAGGGGCCGCTACCTTTTGCCAGCAGGTTCTTGTAGTTGTGTAAGAAATAGAGTGCGAAATCAAACAGGCTGCCCGGAATGGCTTCCCCACGCCATGTGACATGTTTTTCAGGCAGGTGCAGACCGCGTACGCGACAGATCAGAACCGCCGGATTCGGTTTGAGCTGGTAGATTTTCCCGGCTTCGTTGGTATAGCTGATAGTACCGTTCACGGCATCGCGCAGGTTGATCTGCCCGTCGATAACTTTGTTCCAGTCCGGGGCCAGCGAGTCTTCAAAATCGGCCATAAAGACTTTAACGTTCGCGTTCATGGCGTTGATCACCATTTTGCGTTCGACCGGACCGGTGATCTCAACGCGACGATCCTGTAAATCTTCAGGGATGCCGCGGATTTTCCACTCGCCGCGACGAATGGAAGCGGTTTCCGAAATAAATCCAGGCAACTTGCCGTCGTCAATTTCCTGCTGCTGATGAATGCGTGCCGCCAGCAGCTTATTACGCTGCGGCGTAAAGCGGGTCACCAGTTCAGTCAGAAATTCTACCGCTTCCGCCGTCAAAATTTGCAGCTCTTGCTCGCCATACGGCTGGGTAAAGGTCAGCTCATCGACCGTTGTTGCCTGTTGAGTCATCTTTCTGCTCCTCATCAAAGATCCAAAATCACGCCCCCAATGCGAACGAAAGATCGTTGTGTAGTTTTCGCTCAGCAGAATTAAGACTATCTATAATTTTTCCAAAATCAAAAACAATTTCCATTTTATTTAATTTGTTCAGTTAACTTTTTGATTATTATGAGATTAAAGTTTTATTGGGTGTTGAATGGAATTTCGGAAATAAAAAAGGCACCCGAAGGTGCCTTATCTGAATAGCTGAAACGCTTTAGGATCGTTTAATGCAGAAGATTACTCCAGCGTCGGATTCATGTGGCGAAGATCGTACGGCGTAATCTGGTAGACGTAATAGTTGAGCCAGTTAGTGAAAAGCAAATTGCCGTGGCTGCGCCAGGTCGCTCTCGGTTTGTTTTGCGGATCGTCTTTCGGGAAATAGTTGTACGGTACATCCGGATTAAGACCCGCCTCGACATCACGGAAATACTCTGACGCGAGGGTATGCGGATCGTACTCAGGATGCCCGGTCACAAAAGCAATGCGTTTATCCTTGCTGGCAAACAGGTAGGCATCCCCATCTTCCGTTTCAGCCAGGATCTCCAGATCGGTGTAATCACGAATCAGCTGGGCCGGGAAATCGGCGTAGCGAGAATGCGGGGCCAGGAAGGAGTCGTCAAACCCACGCGTCAGCAGCGCGTGTGGATGAAGAATGTGGTGTTCGTATACGCCGGAGAGCTTTTCAGTGCGGGTTTGCTTGGGAATACCGTAGAGAATGTTGAGTGCGGCCTGTACCGCCCAACAGACAAACAGCGTTGACGTGACGTGATCCTTTGCCCACTCCAGCACTTGTTTGATCTGCGGCCAGTAGGCAACATCGTTAAATTCAACCAGACCGAGCGGCGCGCCGGTCACAATCAGTCCGTCGAAGTTTTCCCCCTGAATATCTTCGAAGTTACAGTAGAAGTTATTAAGATGCTCAGAGGGCGTGTTACGTGACTCACGGGCATCAATACGCAGCAGCTGAATATCCACCTGCAGCGGTGAGTTCGACAGAAGACGCAGGAACTGATTCTCCGTTTCGATCTTTTTCGGCATCAGGTTGAGGATGAGTACCTTCAGCGGGCGAATTTCCTGACCTGTCGCGCGTGAAGCCGTCATCACGAAGACGTTCTCTTCACGTAAGAAATTGACGGCTGGTAGCTCGTCCTGCACCCGAATCGGCATAACCTTACTTCCTCACAGTATACGTATAAACGTTTAGACATCCAGACAGCTAACGATACCCAGAAATGGTATGAATGTCGAGCCTGCAAGTCGAAGGTGAGAAAGTTTCAGGGTGAGGGAGAAAACAAAAGCAAAAAACCCCGCACCTTACGGTACGGGGTTCTTCTTAATTAATGCCTGGCAGTTCCCTACTCTCACATGGGGAGACCCCACACTACCATCGGCGCTACGGCGT
>NZ_JAWNEB010000011.1:0-131482 GCF_034107265.1 Enterobacter sp. 168J2
TTACGCATGTTCACTCAGAGACTTGGTATTCATTTATTGTCCGAAGACATTAAGAATCCATGTCACTTTGAGTGCCCACACAGATTGTCTGATAAATTGTTAAAGAGCAGTTGCAACGCGGCTTTCAGCTCACCGTTGCGAGGTCCCGTATATTACGTTTTCCTCATTCAGAGTCAAGCGATTATTTTCACTTTTCTCTGTTGGCGTTCATCTCTGAACCCCGCTAACCCGGCGGCTTGCAAGCCGTTGTTCCGTGTCAGTGGAGGCGCATTATAGGGAGTTCTCAGACGTTGACAACCCCTCTTTTAAAAAAAACTTTCAACCGTCTCTTTTTTGCTCAAAACCGTGCTACAGCGCCAGTTTTTCGAGCGTTTCAAAGCCATAACGGCGTAAAACGGGTAAAAGTTGCTCAGTCTCTTTCGTGATAGCCATGCAAAACGCGATATTCGCATCGGTAGATTTCGCATCCGGCGCTTCATGCTCCAGCAGCCAGGCCGTACGACGAGCGATTGCCGCACCAGAATCCACCAGGCGCGTTCCCTCCGGAAGCACTTCTAGTAGCTCTTCCTGCAAGAGAGGAAAGTGGGTGCAGCCCAGCACAACCGTATCCGGTGGTTCGGGCATCCGCAGCCACGGACGAAGAATACGACGCAGCTCTTCGAGCGATACCGTCTCGCCGTGCAGTTTCGCTTCCGCCATCTCCACCAGCTCTGCGGAGCCAAGCATTGCAATCTGGCATTCGTTAGCAAAACGGTCGATCAGCTCGCGGGTATAAGGACGCTTTACCGTACCACGCGTGGCCAGTAACCCCACGATGCCGTTCGCCGTCAGGCGCGCGGCAGGCTTTATGGCAGGAACGACGCCCACAACCGGGAACTGGAATTTCTCACGCAGGGCGGGAAGAGAAACGGTGCTCGCCGTATTACAGGCAATGACCGCCAGCGCAAGGGGATAGCGCTTTTGTACCGCGGTGACGATTTCAACCACGCGCTCAACGATAAAGTCCTCACTCTTCTCCCCATACGGAAAAGCGACGTTATCGAAGGCGTAGATGTAATGGAGATCCGGCAGGAGATGCCGAATCTCGTCGTAGACCGAAAGCCCACCGACGCCGGAATCAAACACCAGCACGGTAGGGCGCGGATTAGAAGGTGTAGCTGCCAGACAAGGTGTATTCCCGTCCTGCAGTTTGGTAGCCATAAACTGTCTCGTAATCTTTATCGAACAGGTTGGCTATTTTACCACGAACTGTGAGGTGTGAGGTGACCGGATATGAAACTGCGACATCCCACAGGCTCACGCCGCCCATTTTCACTTTCTCTGACGGATAAGAACCAAAATCAGTGTCGTAACGCGTGCCGAGATAGTGATACGTCAGGCTCCAGTCGAAATCATAGATCTGCGTATCAAGCTGATATTTCACCTGCTGCTTAGCACGACGGTCCAGAAGTTCGTTGGTTGCCGCATTGCGGGCATCCACATAGTCGTAGCCTACAGTATGCGTCAACGGACCTGTATCAAATGAAGCTGTCGCCTCCACACCCTTAATGCGTGCTTTGCCGACGTTGTAATATTCCTGAAGGTTATTATTGAAGTCGATGAGATTATCAACGTCATTACGATAGCCGGACACGCGCCAGCTCACGCCTGCCGTCAGGCCTTCAAACGCCCCTTCCCACTGCTTGCTCTCTTCAGGATCAAGATGGTCATTGCCATAGAAGCCATAAAGTTGACCCAGATTCGGGGCTTTATAGGCCGTACCATAAGAAGCAATAAAGCGGTAACCGTCCACGAACTCCCACGCTGCACTGCTTTGCCAGGTGCCATGGCGACCAAACTGAGAGTTATCATCGCTGCGAACCGCCCCTTCCAGAGTGAAATCACCCAGCTGCTGCAGCCCGGTCAGGTAGACGCCGGTGTTACGCAGGTCATAGCCGTTGGTCACGTAGTTTGTACCCGGCTCGGTGCTCTGCTTCTGCCAGTCAACGCCCGCGCCAATGTTCCCGTGACCCACATCAACGGAGTTGAGCCACTGGACGTTGTACTGTTTGATTTCATCCAGCGTGGCCGTCGAATCGTAACGGCCCAAATTAGGATCGTAGTTATAGTCCTTGCTGTGGCTATAGCTGGTGAGCAGCTGTGAATGGAAGATATCCTCGTTGAAGCGTAATCCTGCATCCCAGGTCTGGCTGTAGAGCTGACGGGTATCGACCAGTACGTCAGGGGTAAATGAGCTGTAGTAACCGTCATAGGCCGTACGGTTGCTGTAGCCAAAGCCGCGAACAAATCCGCTCCACTGGTCTGAGAATGCATGATCCAGTGCGCCGTAGAGCGTCTTATTCATAAAGCCGTCGCGATCGGTCTGGGCAAGGCCGCCATTATTGCCGTCCGCAACCACATCGAAACCTTTGGTATAGGTGTAATCACCCGCAAGCGTGACGCGCGTGCTGTCGCCCAGCGTTTGCTGGGTACTGCCGCCATAATTCTGGTAACCGTGCGAGCCTGCGCCGGCATTCAGCGTCGTACCGTCCTTCGCGCGGGTGGTAATAATGTTGACTACACCGCCAATCGCATCCGAGCCGTATACCGCCGAACGCGGTCCACGAACATATTCGATACGCTGCACCAGAGAGATTGGGAACTGGCTGAGATCGGACGACCCCGTGACGCCCGCCTGGTTAAGGCGGACCCCGTCAACGAGAATCAGGACGTGGCTGGAGTTGGTGCCACGGATAAAGAGAGAGGAGAGTTGCCCCATCCCGCCATTTTGCGCCGTATCCACGCCGGGCAGGCGACGCATAACGTCCAGCACCGAGGTTGACTGCCAGCGGTCAATATCGGCACGCGTAACCACCGACGTTGCTGCCAGAATTGTTTTTTCAGATTGTTCAAAACGATTTGCCGTCACCACCAACGAGTCAGCGCTATCCTGCGCCCAGCCCGAAAATGCCGTGACGGACAGCGCCGTCAACAGCGATACTTTTTTAATCATTGTTAAAGCATCCACAATATAAGAAGGATGCCGCAGGCCTCATCTATAGCACGCGATGATGAAACCAAATGCGACGTGATCCCGGCAGGTCTTCGGGCTAGGTGGCGTTATACGGATGAAGACTTCCCATTTTCACAGTGTCTACAGCTCTCATCCCGCCAGTCTTTACCGCTGCGCGTCAGCTCCAGATTTTCACTGGATTCCCTTTTCACTCTCAGGAGACCGGAAACAGAATGCTACAATTAGACACGTATAGATGTCCAGACAGCTATTGGCCATTAAATCTGGACATCCCCTGAACAATCCCTACAATCCCCGCGTAATTCTTTATCACTCAGGACGCATCATGACCCCAGAACACCTCCCGACAGAACAGTACGACGCGCAGCTGGCAGAGAAAGTTGTCCGCCTGCAAAGTATGATGACGCCGTTCAACGCGCCCGTTCCCGAGGTGTTCCGCTCCCCTGTCAGCCACTACCGCATGCGCGCCGAGTTCCGCATCTGGCACGACGGTGACGACCTGTACCACATCATTTTCGATCAGCAGACCAAATCCCGCATTCGCGTGGACAGCTTCCCGGCAGCGAGCGAGCTTATCAACCAGCTGATGACGCTGATAATTGAAGGCGTGCGCAACAATCCGGTGCTGCGCCACAAGCTGTTCCAGATTGACTATCTGACCACGCAAAGCAATCAGGCGATTGTCTCTCTGCTGTATCACAAAGCGCTGACCGACGAATGGCGCGAGCAGGCCGAAGCGCTGCGCGATGCGCTGCGCGCGCAGAACATCAACGTGCACCTGATAGGCCGCGCGACCAAAACCAAAATCATGCTGGATCAGGATTACGTCGACGAACGTCTGCCGGTGGCGGGTAAAGAGATGATTTACCGCCAGGTGGAGAACAGCTTCACCCAGCCGAACGCGGCGATGAACGTGCAAATGCTGGAGTGGGCGCTGAAGGCGACGGAAGGGTCTAAGGGCGATCTGCTTGAGCTGTACTGCGGTAACGGCAATTTCTCGCTGGCGCTGGCGCGTAATTTCAATCGTGTCCTGGCAACCGAAATCGCCAAGCCGTCGGTGGCGGCCGCGCAGTACAACATCGCCGCTAACCATATCGACAACGTGCAGATCATTCGTATGGCGGCAGAAGAGTTCACCCAGGCCATGAACGGTGTACGCCAGTTTAACCGCCTGGAAGGGATCGATTTGAAGAGCTACCAGTGTGAGACGATTTTTGTCGACCCGCCGCGCAGCGGCCTGGATAGCGAAACCGAAAAGATGGTGCAGGCGTACCCGCGTATTTTGTACATCTCCTGTAACCCGGAGACGCTTTGCAAGAATCTGGAAACATTAAGCCAGACGCACAAGGTTGAACGTCTGGCGCTGTTCGATCAGTTCCCGTACACGCACCATATGGAGTGCGGTGTACTGCTCACGGCGAAGTAATTAGCCGGCGTTTTTGGCAGGTGGCGCTTCGCTTACCTGCCCTACTCAGACCTCATTACTCTGGCAGTTGGCTCTTGCGGCTACGCATGCGCGAGCCAATCCAGAACACCAGCGCCACAGACAGAACAGCCGGGAAGAAGTTAGAGCCGATATCCGGATACTCCGCGCGCACCACGGTGCTATACAGCAATACGCCCAAAATAAAGCAGGCGGCGGCCAGCCCAGGTAACCCAACCGGCATCGTGCGGTTCAGGTAACGTTGATGCAGGCAGTAGACCGTCAGCACCAGCGCAATAAGCGGGAAAATCGAAAATGGAACGATGGAGCTAAAAATAGCGGCAAACGTGCCATTAATGGATAAGCCAGCGATCAATGCCAGCAACAGCGTCCCTTTATCCTGACCTGACTGTTTCATTACTCACCTTCACTCTTCGGTTTGATGTGCCAGTTTCTCTTGTTCACGGCGATACCAGTAGTACGCGCCTTTGGAGATCATCCTGAGCTGCAATACCAGTCGCTCTTCGAGCTGCTTGCGTTGTTCAATGCTGACATCCAGCGCTTCGGCACCCGCGCTGAATACAATCGTCACCATCGCCTCGGCCTGTGCTTCGGTAAACGCACGCGGCATATGGTTTTCGAGTTCAAGATAGTCGGCAAGTTCCGCGATGAAGTGCTGAATTTCACGCGCGACGGCGGCACGAAACGCTGCCGACGTGCCCGAACGCTCGCGCAGCAGCAGACGAAACGCGTTGGGGTTATTGCCGATAAATTCCATAAAGGTCGACACGGAGGTGCGGATCACGCTGCCTCCTTTGGCGATACGCTGACGCGCCTGGCGCATCAGCTGGCGCAGCATGAGTCCGCTCTCATCGACCATGGTCAGGCCCAGTTCATCCACGTCACGGAAGTGACGATAGAAGGACGTTGGCGCAATCCCGGCCTCGCGTGCGACTTCGCGCAGGCTCAAACTGGCAAAACTCCGCTCAGCACTCAGTTGACTGAATGCGGCTTCCACCAGCGAACGCCGGGTTTTCTCTTTTTGTTGTGCTCTTACGCCCATCACAATAGTTGAATCCTTCCAAAGGCCTGATGGCACTATACCAGAGAATAAAATTAATCTGTTTGCCTGGCTTTGTGAATGATTGTTTACGTGCGGTTTGTGCTCCACTGCCGGAAAAAAGCACAACGATAATTGGGTTACCCTGGTAATGATGTTATGATTCTGTTGCTTTTATGTATAAGAACAGGTAAGCCTTACCATGCCACATTCCTACGATTACGACGCAATAGTTATTGGTTCCGGCCCTGGCGGCGAAGGTGCTGCTATGGGTCTGGTGAAACAGGGAGCCAGAGTAGCGGTCATTGAGCGCTACCATAATGTCGGCGGCGGTTGCACCCACTGGGGCACCATCCCTTCGAAAGCCCTCCGCCACGCCGTTAGCCGCATTATCGAATTCAACCAGAACCCTCTTTACAGCGACCACTCCCGACTTCTTCGTTCCTCCTTTGCCGACATCCTGAATCACGCGGATACCGTCATTAACCAGCAAACGCGCATGCGTCAGGGCTTTTATGAGCGTAACCACTGTGAAATTCTGCAGGGCAACGCGCATTTTGTGGATGAACACACCCTGGCACTCGAATGCCACGACGGGTCGGTTGAGACGATCACCGCTGAAAAATTTGTTATCGCCTGCGGTTCACGCCCTTACCATCCGGCCGACGTCGACTTCTCGCACCCGCGCGTCTACGACAGCGACTCCATTCTGAGCCTGCACCATGAACCCCGCCATGTGATCATCTACGGCGCAGGGGTCATCGGCTGCGAATACGCGTCGATCTTCCGCGGAATGGATGTCAAGGTTGACCTGATCAACACTCGCGATCGCCTGCTGGCGTTCCTCGATCAGGAGATGTCAGACTCCCTCTCCTACCACTTCTGGAACAGCGGCGTGGTGATTCGCCACAACGAAGAGTACGAGAAGATCGAAGGCTGCGATGACGGTGTGATCATGCACCTGAAGTCCGGTAAGAAGCTGAAAGCCGACTGCCTGCTCTACGCCAACGGCCGTACCGGCAATACCGATTCACTAAGGCTGGAAAATATCGGGCTTGAAACCGACAGCCGCGGCCAGCTCAAGGTCAACAGCATGTACCAGACCGCGCTGCCGCACGTTTACGCGGTCGGCGACGTGATTGGCTACCCGAGCCTTGCCTCCGCCGCTTACGATCAGGGCCGCATTGCCGCTCAGGCGCTGGTGAAGGGTGAAGCAACGGCGCACCTGATTGAAGATATTCCGACGGGTATCTACACCATCCCGGAAATCAGTTCCGTGGGCAAAACCGAGCAGCAGCTGACGTCGATGAAGGTGCCTTACGAGGTGGGTCGTGCGCAGTTTAAACATCTGGCGCGGGCGCAGATCGTGGGAATGAGCGTAGGTACGCTGAAAATTCTGTTCCACCGCGAGACGAAAGAGATCCTCGGGATTCACTGCTTTGGTGAACGCGCGGCGGAAATCATTCACATCGGCCAGGCGATAATGGAGCAGAAAGGCGGTGGTAACACCATTGAGTACTTCGTTAACACCACCTTTAACTACCCGACCATGGCGGAAGCCTATCGGGTAGCCGCGCTGAACGGCTTAAACCGCCTGTTTTAACGCGCTGTCGAAATGGCCATCCATCGCACCGCGGATGGCCTCTGCCAGCTGCTCATAGCGGCTGCGCAGCGGTGACCCCGGACGATAAACCAGGCCAATCGTGCGACGCGGCTCCGGCTTAATGCACGGCAGGTACACCACGCCATCACGCTTGCGCTCGCGCGGCACGGCCAGCGCAGGCAGCAGCGTAATACCGCTTCCCGCCGCCACCATATTACGCAGCGTTTCCAGGCTGGTTGCGCGGAAATGGGTATCTTCATCGGCACCCGCTTCGAAGCAGAAGCCCATCGCCTGATCGCGCAGGCAGTGGCCGTCTTCCAGCATCAGCAGCTTTTCACCGGCCAGATCGGCCATTGGTACGCGATCGCGGTTCGCCCACGGGTGATCTTCATAGATCGCCAGCATCATCGGCTCATCGAACAGAGGCACTTCGATAAAGGCTTCACTCTCTTTCACCAGCGCCAGAATGGCGCAGTCGAGCTTGCCGCTATCTAACTGCGCCAGCAGCTGATGGGTTTGCGCTTCATGCAGGTACATTTCGAGTTTCGGGAACGTCTGGTGCAGCATTGGAATGATGTGCGGCAACAGGTACGGGCCAACGGTTGGGATCAGGCCAATATGCAGCGGGCCGGACATCGCCTCCCCCTGCTGGCTTGCCATTTCCTTGAGCACTTTGACCTCGCGCAGCACGGTGCGCGCCTGATCCACCAGCAGCAGACCGGCCTGGGTGAACAGCACCTTACGGCTGGTGCGCTCCAGCAGCATCACGCCCAGCTCGTCTTCCAGCTTGCGGATCTGGCCGCTCAGCGTCGGCTGGCTGACGTGGCAGGAATCTGCCGCGCGGCGAAAGTGACGATGCTCGGCTAACGCTACCAGGTATTCAAGATCACGAATATTCATTATTCATCCTCCGTCGCCACGATAGTTCATGGCGATAGATAGCATAGCAACGAACGATTATCCCTATCAAGCTTTCTGTTGAATAATACACCACATAGACGAGGCGGCCCGTGTTTGACCCTTGACGTCCCCGCACCGTCATCGAGTTTCTCTCAAAACTCGAACAACTAAAGCCAACGTGAACTTTTGCGGACCCCGTGGTCCGCTTTTTTTTGCTTAAAAAAAAAGCCCGAGGTAAAAGCAAAATGGCAACCGAAGTTGCCATTTTTAGTGTTTGCTCCCTCTCCCCGTGGGAGAGGGCCGGGGTGAGGGCACCAGCCCGCACTATTCAAACCAAATCAAACCAAATCAAACCAACCGGTTTTTCGCATCCGCAATCGCCTGCGCCACCTGCTTCGGCGACACTCCGCCTTTCGCAGCACGTTTATCCAGGCAGGACTGCAGCGCCAGAATCGGATACACATCATCTCCAATCACCGCGCTGAACTTTTGCAGATCGGCAAGCGCCAGATCTTCCAGCGGCTTACCCTGACGAATGGCTTCCACCACCGCTTCGCCCACAATATGGTGCGCTTCACGGAACGGTACGCCCTTCGCGACAAGGTAGTCCGCCAGCTCGGTGGAGTTGGCATAGCCCTGCTGCGCCGCTTCCTGACAGCGAGGACGTTTCACCTGAATGCCGTCCAGCACCAGCGCGCCCATGTGCAGACAGTCCAGCCAGGTGTCGAGCGCGTCGAACAGCCCTTCTTTGTCTTCCTGCATATCTTTGTTGTACGCCAGCGGCAGCCCTTTCAGGGTCATCATCATGCCGGTCAGCGCGCCCTGCACGCGGCCACACTTGCCGCGGATCAGCTCCAGCGCGTCCGGGTTTTTCTTCTGCGGCATCAGGGATGAGCCTGAGGTCACGCGGTCGGACAGCTCAACGAAGCCCGCTTCGCCGGAGTTAAAGAAGATCAGGTCTTCGGCAAAGCGCGACAGGTGCACCATTCCGATAGAGGCATTGGAGAGCAGCTCCAGCACGTGGTCGCGGTCAGAGACGCTGTCCAGGCTGTTGCGGGTTGCCGAGGCAAAGCCCAGCCAGCCCGCCAGCTGCTCGCGGTCGATTTCATACGCCGTACCGGCCAATGCGCCGCTGCCCAGCGGGCTGACGTCCAGACGCTTCAGGGTATCCTGCAGACGGCTTTCGTCACGCGCCAGCATCTCAACGTAGGCCAGACACCAGTGCGCAAAGGTCACCGGCTGGGCGCGCTGCAGGTGGGTATAACCCGGCATCACCGCGTCCTGATTGTTCTGCGCGGTCTCTACCAGCGCACTTTGAAGCTGACGGTTGGCCGCCAGCAGCTCGCCAACGGTCTCTTTACACCACAGCTTCAGGTCGGTGGCGACCTGGTCGTTACGGCTACGGCCGGTGTGCAGCTTTTTACCCAACTGGCCGACTTTGTCGATCAGCTTGCCTTCTACCCAGCTGTGAATATCTTCAGCATCGCTCTGCAGGATTTGCTGCGGATCCAGCCGCACCTCTTCCAGCAGGTTGTTCAGCGCCTCTTCCAGCTGCTGCTGTTCGTCCGCGGTCAGTACGCCAACGGTCACCAGCGCTTTGGACCAGGCCACAGAGCCGACAATATCCTGTTCGGCCAGGCGGTAGTCGAAGCGCAAAGAGTCGTTGAACTGTTTGAACCGCTGATCCGCTGCCTGTGTAAAACGCCCACCCCAAAGTGCCATAACATCGTTCCTTTATTCGTTAGTTCCGCCGGGTGGCGCTTCGCTTACCCGGCCTACGGTCATTCAATAAATACTTACGCCAGAATACGCGTGCCAATCGGCGTGCCGTTAAACAGCGCCGGAAGCTGCTCCGCGTGGCGCCAGGAGGCGATATCCACCGGGCGGCCCAGCGTGCGCGCCGCATCCAGCGCGGCGTTCACTTTGACGATCATGCCGTCGGTAATAATGCCCTGAGCGATCAGCTGCTCGGCTTTTGCGGCGGTCATTTCAGCAATGCGCTGGCCTTTCCCGTCCAGAATGCCGCTCACGTCGGAGAGCAGGATCAGATCCGCGCCCAGCGTGGCCGCCAGCGCGGTTGCCGCCTGGTCCGCGTTAACGTTCATCAGCTCGCCCTCTTCGGTCACGCCGATAGAGCTCACCACCGGCAGGAAACCGCCTTCCAGCAGGGTGTTAATCAGCTTAGGCGAACCTGGCTGCGCCAGTCCAACGTGGCCGAGTTCTTCGTCGAGCTGGGTCACCTTTACGCTGTCGCCGTCGCCCAGGTAGAGGCCAACGGACG
The DNA here is from genome assembly GCF_034107265.1 of Enterobacter sp. 168J2. NCBI lineage: Bacteria > Pseudomonadati > Pseudomonadota > Gammaproteobacteria > Enterobacterales > Enterobacteriaceae > Enterobacter > Enterobacter sp. 168J2. The sequence continues at coordinate 10,281 of NZ_JAWNEB010000011.1, forward strand.
CAATATTGTGTTTCTTCGCCCACGCCAGCAGCGTTTTGTTCGCCGTGCCCGCCAGCGCGCCGGTGATGATGTCAATCTGGTCAGCAGGGGTGACGCGCAGGCCGTTCTTCTTTTTCACCGGCAGGTTGAGCCCTTTCATCAGCTCATCCACCACGCAGCCGCCGCCGTGCACGATCACCAGCGGACGCTGGTGCGATTCGCGATAGTTCACCAGCGCGGTAAACAGACGCTCCAGCGCTTCTTCGCTGTCCAGCAGTACACCACCGAGTTTGATAATTAATGGGTTCATCATCACACCTTAAATAAGAGCCTGCGTTTCAGGGAAGCCGAAACGAATATTTGCACACTGCATTGCCTGTGCGGCAGCGCCTTTGAGTAAGTTATCTTCCGCGGCGACCACAATCAGATGCTCGCCCTGCACGGCAAAGCCGATGTCGCAGAACGGCAGGCCGACCACGTTTTTCAGCGCCGGCACGCCTTTGTCGTACAGACGCACCAGCGGCTTATCCGCATACGCCTGCGTGAAGGCCTCGCTAACCTGCTCTTTCGTCACGCCAGGCTTCAGGCGGCAGGTAATGGTTTCGAGGATCCCGCGCGGGAAGCTGCCCAGGTGCGGGGTAAAAATCACCTCCGCGCCCAGATGGGTAGTGATTTCAGGGTGATGGCGGTGATTAAACACGCCATACGGCTGAAGGCTCACTTCGCAGAAGCTGTTGGAGATAGCGGCCTTGCGCCCTGCACCGCTCACGCCGCTGGTGGCGTTGATCACCGGCCACTGGCTCAGATCCAGCAGGCCCGCGTCGATCAGCGGCTTCAGGGAAAGCTGCGCCGCCGTCGGGTAGCAGCCCGGCACGGCAATCAGGTTCGCTTCTTTCAGTTTATCCGCACTCCACTCCGCCAGGCCGTACACCGCTTTTTCAAGCAGATCCGGGTGCTGATGGGTGAAGCCGTAATATTTTTCGTAAAACGCGCCGTCGTTAACGCGGAACGCGCCGGAGAGGTCGAAGACCACGCAGCCGGCCGCCAGGAACTGCGGCGCCAGGTCGTGGCTGACCTCGTGCGCGGTGGCTAAAAACACCACGTCGACGCCGTCGGTAAACTCGCTGATGTCAGACATGGGCTGTAAAGGCAGATCGACAATGCCCTTAAGCTGCGGATGCAAATCGGAAATTAACTTTCCTGCATCATTGCTTTGCGCTGACACGGTCAAAGCGGTTATGGTCATATGAGGGTGGCGATTTACGTAGCTTACAAGCTCTGCGCCCGCATAACCGCTAGCGCCTACAATCAGCGTATTCAACATCGGGTTCCTTTATGCTCAACGTTAATGTATTTTTATTCACATTTATTGCATGAATATTGATACTATCACGACCTAAGGTGTGTCAACAATGAAAATGAACTTACCGCCATTTATCGAGATCTACCGCGCCCTGATTGCCACACCGTCCATCAGTGCGACCGAAGAAGCGCTGGATCAGAGCAATGAGTCTTTAATCAATCTGCTGGCGGGTTGGTTTAGCGATCTTGGGTTTAACGTTGAGGTTCAGCCCGTCCCCGGAACCCGCCACAAATTTAACCTGCTCGCCAGCACCGGAACCGGCGCGGGCGGCCTGCTGCTGGCTGGCCATACCGACACCGTACCGTTTGACGATGGCCGCTGGACGCGCGATCCATTCACCCTGACCGAGCATGACAACAAGCTCTACGGTCTGGGCACGGCGGACATGAAAGGCTTCTTCGCCTTTATCCTCGACGCGCTGCGTGACGTGGACGTGACGAAGCTGAAAAAACCGCTCTACATTCTGGCGACCGCCGATGAAGAGACCAGCATGGCGGGCGCGCGCTACTTCTCTGAAAACACGTCGATTCGCCCGGATTGCGCGATCATCGGCGAGCCAACCTCCCTGCAGCCGATTCGCGCGCACAAAGGCCATATTTCTACCGCCGTGCGCGTGCTGGGCCAGTCCGGCCACTCCAGCGATCCGGCGCGCGGCGTGAACGCCATCGAACTGATGCATGACGCCATCGGCCGCATCATGACCCTGCGCGACGACCTGAAAGAGCGGTATCACTACGAGGCGTTCACCGTGCCGTATCCGACGCTGAACCTCGGTAGCCTGCACGGCGGCGATGCGTCCAACCGCATCTGTGCCTGCTGCGAACTGCATATGGACATCCGCCCGCTGCCGGGCATGACGCTTAGCGATCTCGATGGCCTGCTTAACGAAGCGCTGGCGCCGGTAAGCGAGCGCTGGCCTGGCCGCCTGACGGTCTCCGAACTGCATCCGCCGATTCCAGGCTACGAATGCCCGCCGGACCACCAGCTGGTCGAAGTGGTGGAAAAGCTGCTCGGCGAGAAAACCGACGTGGTGAACTACTGCACCGAAGCGCCGTTTATTCAAACGCTTTGCCCGACGCTGGTCCTTGGCCCTGGCTCGATCAACCAGGCCCATCAGCCGGATGAATATCTGGAAACCCGCTTCATCAAGCCAACCCGCGAACTGATTACCCAGGTTGTGCATCATTTCTGCTGGCATTAAAACCGCACCGAAGAGTCCCCTCTCCCTGTGGGAGAGGGTTAGGGTGAGGGCAACAAATCGCATGATCTCCATCACATTCCCATAAGCATCTCTTATCTGACGCAATGCGAATTAAATTTCGTAAATTGCCCGCATTTATTCGTTTGCTGAACCGTTTTCGCAGCAATTGACGACGGGGGTTTTACGTGGCTTTATAAAGGGAGATGACAAAATAATGTCCAGAAGATTTTCGCCTGGGCATAAACAAAAATGATGGGGTGACTGGGTTTTTATGAACGAACAATATTCCGCGTTGCGTAGTAATGTCAGTATGCTCGGCAAAGTGCTTGGAGATACCATCAAAGATGCGTTGGGTGAGAACATCCTCGACCGCGTTGAAACCATCCGCAAGCTGTCTAAATCTTCCCGTGCCGGTAACGAGGCCAGTCGTCAGGAGCTGCTCACCACCTTGCAGAACCTCTCAAACGATGAGCTGCTGCCCGTTGCCCGCGCCTTCAGCCAGTTCCTGAACCTGGCAAACACCGCTGAGCAATACCACAGCATTTCGCCAAACGGCGAAGCGGCCAGCAACCCGGAAGTCATTGCCCGCACCCTTCGTAAACTGAAAGACCAGCCAGACCTCAACGAAGCCACCATCAAAAAAGCGGTGGAGTCCCTTTCGCTGGAGCTGGTGCTGACCGCACACCCAACCGAAATTACCCGTCGCACCCTCATCCACAAGATGGTGGAAGTGAACAGCTGCCTCAAGCAGCTGGATAACAAAGACATTGCCGACTACGAGCGCAACCAGCTGATGCGCCGTCTGCGCCAGCTGATTGCCCAGTCCTGGCATACCGATGAAATTCGTAAGCATCGCCCAAGCCCGGTCGACGAAGCCAAATGGGGCTTTGCGGTAGTGGAAAACAGCCTGTGGGAAGGGGTACCAAACTACCTGCGCGAGCTAAACGAACAGCTGGAAGAGAACCTGGGCTACCGTCTGCCGGTCGACTTTGTTCCAGTACGTTTCACCTCCTGGATGGGCGGTGACCGCGACGGCAACCCGAACGTGACCGCGGAAATCACCCGCCACGTCCTGCTGCTGAGCCGCTGGAAAGCGACCGACCTGTTCCTGAAAGATATTCAGGTGCTGATCTCCGAGCTGTCGATGGTTGAAGCGACGCCAGAACTGCGCGCGCTGGCCGGCGAAGAAGGTGCCAGCGAGCCGTACCGCTTCCTGATGAAAAAGCTGCGCGGTCAGCTGATGGCCACCCAGGCCTGGCTGGAAGCGCGTCTTAAAGGCCAGCGCCTGCCGAAGCCGGAAGGCCTGCTGAGCCAGAACGAACAGCTCTGGGAGCCGCTGTACGCCTGCTATAAATCACTGCAGGCCTGCGGCATGGGCATCATCGCCAACGGCGAACTGCTCGATACCCTGCGCCGCGTGAAGTGTTTCGGCGTGCCGCTGGTGCGTATCGACGTGCGTCAGGAAAGCACCCGCCATACCGAAGCGCTGGGCGAGCTGACCCGCTATCTCGGCATCGGCGACTATGAAAGCTGGTCCGAAGCCGACAAGCAGGCGTTCCTGATCCGCGAGCTGAACTCCAAACGCCCTCTGCTGCCGCGCAACTGGGAGCCAAGCAACGATACCCGCGAGGTGCTCAACACCTGTAAAGCGATCGTGGATGCACCGAAAGGATCGGTGGCCGCCTACGTGATCTCCATGGCGAAAACTCCGTCCGACGTGCTGGGCGTTCACCTTCTGCTGAAAGAAGCGGGCATCGACTACGCCCTGCCGGTCGCCCCGCTGTTTGAGACCCTCGACGACCTGAACAACGCCAACGACGTCATGACCCAGCTGCTTAACATCGACTGGTATCGCGGCTTTATTCAGGGCAAGCAGATGGTGATGATTGGCTATTCCGACTCCGCGAAAGATGCGGGCGTGATGGCGGCGTCCTGGGCACAGTATCAGGCTCAGGATGCGCTGATCAAAACCTGCGAGAAAGCCGGTATTGAGCTGACCCTGTTCCACGGTCGCGGCGGCTCCATTGGCCGCGGTGGCGCGCCTGCTCACGCGGCGCTGCTCTCTCAACCGCCGGGAAGCCTGAAAGGCGGCCTGCGCGTCACCGAGCAGGGCGAGATGATCCGCTTCAAGTACGGCCTGCCGGAAGTGACCATCAGCAGCCTGTCGCTCTATACCAGCGCGATCCTGGAAGCGAACCTGCTGCCGCCGCCGGAGCCAAAAGCGTCCTGGTGTCATATCATGGATGAGCTGTCTGATATCTCCTGCGATCTGTACCGCGGCTACGTGCGTGAAAACAAAGATTTTGTTCCTTACTTCCGCTCGGCCACGCCTGAGCAGGAGCTGGGTAAACTGCCGCTGGGCTCGCGTCCTGCGAAGCGCCGCCCGACCGGTGGCGTCGAATCCCTGCGCGCGATTCCATGGATCTTCGCCTGGACGCAGAACCGCCTGATGCTGCCCGCCTGGCTGGGTGCCGGTGCGGCGCTGCAAAAAGTGGTGGAAGACGGCAAACAGAACGAACTGGAAACCATGTGCCGCGACTGGCCGTTCTTCTCTACCCGTCTGGGTATGCTGGAGATGGTCTTCTCGAAAGCCGACCTGTGGCTGGCGGAATACTACGATCAGCGTCTGGTGAAACCAGAGCTGTGGGCGCTGGGCAAAGAGCTGCGCGAGCTGCTGGAAGGCGACATCAAAGTGGTGCTGGACATCGCCAACGACTCGCACCTGATGGCGGACCTGCCGTGGATCGCCGAGTCTATTCAGCTGCGTAACATCTACACCGACCCGCTGAACGTTTTACAGGCTGAACTGCTGCACCGTTCACGTCTGGCGGAAGAGGAAGGTAAAGAGCCGGATCCGCGCGTTGAACAGGCGCTGATGGTAACGATTGCGGGCGTTGCGGCGGGTATGCGTAACACCGGTTAATGCTTACGCCCGGCGGCGCTGCGCTTGCACGGACCTACGACAGGTAGGCCGGGTAAGCGCTAGCGCCACCCGGCAGATCCCTGGTATCCACACCATGCACCACGACATTACCCACATTCTGACAGACCTGATCAACGGCACGACGCCGCTGCGTCAGGTACACTTTGCAAACCCAGCCATCTCCGCACCCGACCTTGCCTTACAGGTTGATTTCCCACGTCTGGAGATCGTGCTCGAAGGCTCGGTGAAAGACCAGGCAGCTTCCGTTTTACAGCAGGGTGATGTTTTATACGTCCCGGCTGGCGGCTGGAACGATCCGCAATGGCAAACGCCCGCGACGACGTTGAGCATCCTGTTTGGTAAACAGCAGCTTGGGTTTAGCCTTTTGCACTGGGATGGTGTTGAAGTGCGTAACCTGGCAAAGCAGCACGTTGCTCGCCGTGGCCCCCGCATTGGCTCGTTCCTGCTACAGACGCTTCATGAAATGCAGATGCAGCCGCACGAGCAGCAAACCGCACGGCTGATCGTCGCCAGCCTGCTTAGCCACTGCGTTGACTTGTTAGGTAGTCAGATCCAGACCGCCTCACGCAGCCAGGCCCTGTTTGAAGCCATTCGCGTTTATATTGATGAACATTATGCGACCCCGCTAACCCGGGAATCCGTCGCCCAGGCGTTTTATATCTCTCCGAACTATTTGTCGCATCTTTTTCAGAAAACAGGCGCGGTAGGTTTTAATGAATACCTGACCCACACACGGCTGGAGCACGCGCGTCAGCTGCTGAAAGGGTATGATTTAAAGGTGAAAGAAGTGGCACATGCCTGCGGATTTGTCGACAGCAACTACTTCTGCCGCTTATTCCGTAAAAACACGGAACGCTCGCCGTCAGAGTACCGTCGCCAGTATCACAGCCAGCTTACGGGGAAAGCGGTCAGTCCAGAATGACCTGAGTGTGCTGCGGCGCGGATAACATTTTACGCACCGCCCCCATCACCTTCTGAGGGTCACGCAAAAAGGCGTTAATTCCGCACTTCACGTAGCGCGTATGTTCGAAACGTTCACTGCCCGCCAGTTCGATATCAGTAATCAGCAATACGACATCTGCACGCCGAATGTCGTCTTCAGTGAGCTCGCTCTCAACGCCCAGCGCTCCCTGCGTCTCAATGTTAACGCTCCATCTCTCCTGCTGGCAGAGCTTTTCCAGCCGTTCTGCAGCCATATAGGTATGTGCAACGCCACTGACGCACGCGGTCACCGCCACCAGATGACGTCCCGTTATCACTGTCATGTTCAGCCTCCCACGGTAACGTTGAAACCTTCGCGTTCTGCAAGCCGACGCATCGCTGACACTTCATCTTCTGTCGGAGGGATCGCTTGCCGCATTCCCCACTCCTGTCCCAGCAGACGGTATTTTGGCTCCCCATACTGATGGAAGGGCAATAAATGCAGCTGCCGTATTCCTGAAGGTAGCAGGAAAGCCAACACGCGCGCTATGTTCGTTTCGTTGAGCGTATAGCCAGGAATAAGCGGGACGCGGGGAATCACGTTTATCCCGTCAGCCGCCAGCTGGCGGAAATTATCCAGCACTCTGGGAAGATTCATTACCACAATTGATTGGGCCAGCTCCGTGTCCATGATCTTCAAATCAAACAGCACTTCATCACACTGGCGGGCCAACGGCATTAATCGGGACAAAGGGGCATCGCCTGCCGTCTCGATGGCCGTATGTACGCCAAAACGACGCAGCCTCTGTAGAAACCTTGTCGCGAAAGGCGCCTGCAGCAACACTTCCCCACCCGACAGCGTTACCCCACCTCCCGAGGAACGAAAGAAGACATCGTCTTTCATCACCTCGCGTTCAAGCTCGTCCAGCGTCACGTCGCGTCCGATGCGCTCAAACGCGCCGGAAGGACATTCATCCACATCACGCAGGCAGGGTGTGCAGTGCAAACATTTACTCTCCCGGCGAACCGTCTCAATTTTCGGCGAGATAGACTCCGGGTTGGCACACCACGGGCAGCGGTGAGGGCAGCCTTTAAAAAAAACTACCGTACGAATGCCGCGACCGTCATTCAAGGAGTAGCGCTGAATATTGAAAATACGCGCCACGTCGGCGCGCGTTTCCACGACGTCACAGCTGATGCGCGGTGCGGCGGATAATGTCATCCTGGATCTCCTTCGATAACTCAACAAAGAAGGCGCTGTATCCGGCTACGCGTACCACCAGCCCGGCAAAATCCTGCGGACGCTGCTGCGCTTCACGCAGTGTTTCCGCGTTCACCACGTTGAACTGGATATGCTGCAACTTAAGCTGGGTGAAGGCGCGAAGAAAATCCGCCAGCTTTTGTAGTCCGGCATCGCCTTCCAGCGTCGCCGGTGTGAATTTAACGTTTAGCAGCGTACCGTTAGATAGCAGATAGTTATCCAGCTTACTCACCGATTTGAGTACTGCGGTTGGGCCCTGCATATCTTGCCCAAGCATCGGTGAGAGCCCGCCGTCCGCCAGTTGCTCACCGGCAAAGCGTCCATCCGGTGTTGCCCCCACCACCGCCCCCAGCGGCACGTGTGCCGATACGGTATAAGAGCCCGGCGTAAACTGCCCGCCGCGCGGGTTACGGTATTTTTCGACCTCTTTACAGTAGTGGCGCAGCAGTTCCGCGCTGATGTTGTCGACATCATCGATATCATTGCCGTACTTTTCGAAGCGATTGATCAGCCTTGCACGCACCTTTTCGCCCTCCGGGGTGGCAAAGTTCGCTTTTAACACGGCTAAGAGCTCATCAAAACTTAAGCGTTGCTGTTCAAAGACCAGCCCTTTCAGGGCGTGCAGTGAATCACTCAGGTTGGCTATTCCAATCCCCTGTACGCCAGAGAAGTTATAGCGCGCCCCGCCGTCGGTAATATCTTTCCCGGATTCAAGACAATCGCTTATGAATGAAGAGAGTAACGGCACAGGTGCCCAGTCACGATGGCCGATATCGCAGATGTTGCTCCCCTCGACCATCAGCGCAATATAGTGATTAATTTTGGCGCGAATATGTTCCAGCAAACCTCCATAACTCAGCGCTGCGTTGCCTTCGTTCTCCTGCATCGCGATTTCCATCACTTTCAGCAGGTTAAACATCGCGATATCGTGCAGACCGTAGGTTTTACCGGGAATCGACAGCTCAACGCAACCGACGACAGCGTAGTCGCGCGCGTCCTCCAGCGACACGCCGCGATTCAGGAAGGCTGGCACCACCACTTCATCGTTAAAGATCTGCGGAATACCCGTTCCCAGGCGGATTGTCTCTGCGGTTTTAAGCAGGAAAGGCCTGTCGATCAGTTCGTTAACCCGCACGCCGAGGTTCGGTTGAGGAAGCTGAACGCTCTGGTAGGCATCCAGGCACAGGAAGGAGAGCACGTTTACCGCGCTACGGCCGTTCTCCGTCAGGCCGCCTAACAATGCGGTATACCCGGTCGGGAAGCCGGCGAAATAGCGGGCGCTGCTGGTCGAGCGTAAAAGCACCACGTCATTGCATTTCACCCACAGCGATTCCAGGATCTCTTTCAGGAACGCAGGCTCTTCGCCCTGTGAGAGCGAGGCCTGATAGAACGGCAGCATATACTGGTCAAAGCGCCCAATGGAGAGCGAACTGGCGTTGGATTCGTACTGCAAAATCACGTTCATGTACCAGAACAGCTGACACGCCTGCCAGAACGTCTGTGGCTTGTGCTGCGCGTTGTGCCGCGAGATGTCGGCAATTTTAAGTAATTCTTCACGCCGTAAAGCGTCACTGCTGGCAGCCAGCTTTTCAGCCAGTAATGCATAGCGCAGTATATGACGCTGAGAAGCCTCAAGCAGGATCAGCGCCGCAGCATAGAAGGTGTTATGGGGAGCGCGGGCGCAGTGTTCACGCAACTCCTCCACCAGCGCGCCCAGGCCATTATTGAGCAGGCGCGGATAATCAATAATGATATGCCCCTGCCCTTTATCCGTCTGGTTGACGCTAAAAATCTGCGTCCCTACCGCGGTTTTCACCTCATCCGTCATCTGGCTGTTGATGAAATCCTTCATCGACCGGTTTTCCCAGTACGGATACAGCACGTTACGGTAGGTCTGCTTATCCTCATCGCTGATTTCAAAGCGGTCCTGCGGACGGGTCGCGAACCGATCCAGCTCTTTAAGCAGCCAATACGGGTCCATCTCCGGAGACATAATCCCTGCTCGCGGTTTAACGGTGCGGTTCCCGGCAATCAGCTCCTCATCACGAATCGCGATTTTTACATGGTCGAGTATGTACGCCGTCGCTTTCGCACGCCGGATAATTACCGGCTCGCCTTCCGTCTGTTGGTGGCTGGCGGTGTAGAGCAAAGCACGCTCAAGCGAGATCTCGCGCGGGCTGGCAAAAAGGGCGTCTTTCAAACGCTGGGTACGATTCGTCATGAGGGAACTCCTGTAACGGTAAAACGAGCCCGCCCCGAAGGGCGGGAGAGCATCAGGCGGTTTGCGCCAGGTGGGCATCAATCTTGTTCATGATGGCGTCGGCGCGTTTTACCGCGTCGCTGATGTTGACGCGTACAATGGTTTTCCCGGCAAAGCGCTCTTCGAATTTAATGCCAATATCCTTGGTCAGGATCACCATATCCGCGACGGCAACGTCTTCTGCCGTCAGTTCGTTCTCAAGACCGATCGACCCCTGCGTTTCAACCTTCACTTCCCAACCTTTGGCTTTAGCGGCGCTTTCCAGCGCTTCGGCAGCCATATAGGTATGAGCAACGCCAGACGGGCATGCGGTTACTGCGATAATTCGGGCCATGTTTTCTTCCTCACTCAGTTAATTTCGAAATCCAGATCCAGGTCGTCCTCTTTTTCCTCGACCTGTTTTGCATTGTTACGGGCAATACGCTTCAGCACGTTGACGCTGATTGCCGTTACCACTGCGCCCACCGCAACCGCCGCGATATAGCCGAGCTTGCCGTCCACCACGGGAAGCACAATCAACCCGCCCCAACCGGCATAGCATTGCGCGCCCATCACGGCAGCCGTGACCGCACCACATGCGGAACCCAGCATGATGGAGGGAATCACGCGCAGAGGATCGGCAGCAGCGAACGGAATGGCCCCTTCGGTGACGCCCACGCAGCCCATCACTAATGCAGCCTTACCCGCTTCACGCTCTTCATCGGAAAAATTCTTGCGACCGACCAACGTTGCCAGGCCTAACCCCAGCGGCGGTACGCAAATAGCCACGGCGGCAATCGCAACGACGGTATAGACGCCCTGCGCAACGCAAATCAGCATGAAGGCATACGCCACTTTGTTAACCGGGCCGCCCATATCGAACGCCAGCATGAGACCGAGAATGATGGCGAGTACCACGATGCTGCCCTGCTGCATGCCTTGCAGCCACTGGGTGAGGCTGGTGGTCAGCGCGCCGACAGGCTCGCCAAGCCCCCACATCATGACGCCCGCGGTAATAAAGGTGCCGATAATCGGGATGATGAAGATAGGCATAACGGAGCGCAGCACTTTCGGGACCGGCAGTTTTTTCAGATACCAGACGATAATGCCGCCGAAAATCCCAGCGATAATCGCGCCAAAGAACCCCGCGCCGAAGCTGTTGCCCACCCAGGCGGCAATGGCACAGGGAGCCAGCGCGGCGCGTTCTGCTATTGAGTAGCCGATGTAAGCGGCCAGGAACGGCACCATCAGCGTTAAACCCGCCACACCGATATCAAAGAGCTTTTTCAGATTGGGATCGGTTGCGGCATCCGGTACCGCGCCTTTGCCGTATAGCATGACCGAAACCGCCAGCAGAATGCCGCCCGAGACCACGAACGGGATCATGTGCGACACCCCGGTCATCAGGTGCTGCCGCGTGTTCTTGAGAATATGCACCAACGCTTTCATATGTCGCTCCTGGCCTAAAACCATAAAGATGATGTGGCAAACAATAGGCAATCAGAAAGACGGCGGACAGGAGACAAAAAGGCCATTTACTGGATTTTTGTAATATCGAAATAAAAATGCGATCCGCCTCGACATTTCACATCAGCGATGCGTTACGCAAAACGCCACAACCTGTGAGTGAAATCTCACTTTTAACGTGACATTACATTTGTCCAGCTTTTGGCAGTTTTGTCACATGGCGCACCTTATCCTCACGCTCGTATGCTGTTCGCCAATGAATGATGATTGGTTTCAGGAGTGTGTATGGCTCTGGTAGTGGAATTTACCTGTGAATTGCCCAACGGCGTTCACGCGCGTCCGGCAAGTCATGTGGAAACGCTGTGCAACACGTTTGTCTCGCAAATCGAATGGCATAACCTGCGTACTGACCGTAAAGGCGATGCCAAAAGCGCGCTGGCATTGATTGGTACCGATACGCTGGCGGGCGATCCCTGCCGTCTGGCGATCTGCGGTGAAGATGAGCAACATGCCCATCAGCGTCTGGAACAGTGGTTGAGAGAGGAGTTCCCGCACTGCGACGCACCGCTTGAAGGAGTCATCAACACGGAGCTGGAGCCCTTACCAGAATCACTGACACGCCTGAGCCCGACGCTTTTTCGCGCCACTCCGGTATGCAGCGGCAGCGCACAGGGCATCCTGACGGTACTGACCTCGCTGGATCTCAACGCCCTGGCCGATTTACCCGACGCACAAAGCGTGGAAGCTGAGCAATCGGCGCTGGATTCCGGCCTGACGCTGCTGGCCAGGCACATTGAGCTGCACGCGCTGGAGGGCGACAGTACCGCCAGCGCCATTCTTGAAGCCCACCGCTCGCTGGCTACGGACACCTCGCTGCGCCAGCACCTTCTGTCAGGAGTTAACCGGGGCTTAAGCTGCGCCCAGGCCATCATCGCCACGGCGAACCATTTCTGCGATACGTTCTCTCGTTCCAGCAGCGCGTATTTGCAGGAACGCGTGTTGGACGTGCGCGACGTCTGCTATCAGCTTTTACAGCATATCTACGGTGAAGCGCGTTTCCCTGCTCCGGGGCAGCTGACGCAGCCGAGCGTCTGCCTTGCGGATGACCTCACTCCCGGCCAGTTCCTGGAACTGGATAAAACCATGCTGAAAGGGCTGCTGTTAAAAAGCGGCGGAACAACCTCACACACCGTGATCCTCGCACGCTCCTTCAATATTCCCACGCTGGTCGGCATCGACAGTGAGAGCCTGCTGCAGTGGCGCAATACACCCGTCTTTGTCGACGGCAATGCCGGTGCGGTCGTAGTCAATGCCAGCGATGCGGTGACGCGCTACTATCAACAAGAAGCGCGGGTACAACAGGCGATACGCGAGCAGCAGCGCATCTGGCTCGATCGTGAAGCCAGAACGGCTGACGGTCTGCGCATAGAGATTGCCGCGAACATCGCCCACGCGGTGGAAGCCCAGGGGGCATTTGGCAACGGCGCCGAGGGCGTGGGCCTGTTCCGCACTGAAATGCTCTATATGGATCGCACCAGCGCGCCCGGCGAAAACGAGCTTTACAACATTTTCTGTCAGGCGCTGGAGAGTGCAAACAGGCGAAGCATTATCGTGCGCACCATGGATATCGGCGGCGATAAGCCGGTGGAGTATCTGAATATTCCGGCAGAGAACAATCCGTTCCTGGGTTACCGTGCCGTGCGCATATACGAAGAGTATTCAACACTTTTCACCACCCAGCTTCGGGCGATCCTGCGCGCCTCTGCTCACGGAAACCTGAAGATCATGATCCCGATGATCTCCTCCATGGAAGAGATCCTGTGGGTGAAAGAGAAACTCGCCGAAGCAAAACAGCAGCTTCGCAATGAACATATTCCGTTTGATGAGAAAATCCCGCTCGGCATTATGCTGGAAGTGCCTTCGGTGATGTTCATCATCGATCAGTGCTGCGAAGAGATTGATTTCTTTAGTATTGGCAGCAATGACCTGACGCAGTATCTGCTGGCCGTCGACCGCGACAATGCTAAAGTCACGCGCCACTACAACAGTCTTAACCCGGCCTTCCTGCGCGCGCTGGATTACGCAGTGCAGGCAGTGCATCGCCAGGGGAAATGGATTGGCCTCTGCGGTGAACTGGGCGCGAAAGGGTCAGTGCTGCCGCTACTGGTAGGTCTGGGGCTGGACGAATTAAGCATGGGCTCGCCTGCCATTCCCGCCACCAAAGCACGCCTGGCGCAGCTTGATAGCCGCGCCTGTCGCCAGCTGCTGAACCAGGCCATGGCGTGTCGCACTTCGCTTGAAGTGGAGCATCTGCTGGCGCAGTTCCGCATGAATCAGCAGGATACGCCGCTGGTGATGCCACGCTGCATCTCTCTGGATAACGACTGGAACAGCAAAGAAGAGGTCATGAAAGGGATGACCGATAACCTGCTGCTCGCCGGGCGTTGCCGCTATCCGCGCAAGCTGGAAGCCGATCTCTGGGCCCGCGAGGCCGTCTTCTCCACCGGGCTGGGTTTTGGTTTCGCCATTCCACACAGCAAATCAGAGCATATCGAGCAATCTACCATCAGCGTCGCACGCCTGAAATCTCCGGTCATGTGGGGCGATGAGGAGGCACAGTACATCATCATGCTGACGCTAAACAAACACGCCGCCGGCGACCAGCATATGCGTATTTTCTCCCGCCTGGCACGTCGCATCATGCATGACGATTTTCGCAGCGCGCTGGTTCACGCCAGCTCTGAAGAGGCTATCGCCTCCCTGCTGCAGCACGAATTAGAACTCTAAAACGAGGAAAAATAATGGAACTGTATCTGGATACCGCTAACGTGGCAGAAGTGGAACGCCTTGCGCGCGTTTTCCCCATTGCGGGCGTCACCACCAACCCAAGCATCATTGCCGCCAGCCGTGAATCCATCTGGGACGTACTGCCGCGCCTGCAAAAAGCCATCGGGCCGGACGGCACGCTGTTTGCCCAAACCATGAGCCGCGACGCCGAAGGCATGGTGGCGGAGGCCAAACGCCTGAGTAACGCCATCCCGGGTATTGTGGTGAAAATTCCAGTCACCGCGCAGGGGCTTATCGCCATTAAAGCGCTGAAAAGAGAGGGTATTACCACGCTGGGTACCGCCGTTTACAGCGCCGCTCAGGGTTTACTGGCCGCGCTGGCAGGCGCGAAGTATGTTGCGCCATACGTCAATCGCGTCGACGCACAGGGCGGCGACGGTATTCGCATGGTGCAGGAGCTACAATCCCTGCTGGAACTGCATGCGCCGGAAAGCATCATGCTGGCAGCCAGCTTTAAAACGCCGCGTCAGGCGCTGGACTGCCTGCTGGCAGGATGCGAGGCAATCACGCTCCCCTTAGACGTAGCGCAACACATGCTCGGCACCCCGGCGGTAGAGTCGGCCATAGAAAAGTTCGAGCAGGACTGGAAAAACGCGTTTGGTAACCTCAATCTTTAAGGGCGAAGAGGTTCGCAATAAGAACTCGATCACCTGAAAAAGCGGGTGACAGCTACGCCTTACCCCGCCAGGATGACTGGCAAAAAAATCCCCGCCGTGGCGGGGATTGCTTTTACTTCACGTCAAAACGATCCAAATCCATCACCTTCGCCCATGCGGCAACGAAGTCACGGACAAACTTCTCGTGCGCATCGCTGCTGGCATAAACTTCGGCCAGCGCGCGCAGGACAGCGTTCGAGCCAAAGACCAGGTCGGCGCGGGTCGCGGTGTATTTCACTTCACCGCTGGCGCGATCGCTACCGGCAAACAGCTCGTTTGAATCGTCGGTCGCTTTCCACTGGGTATTCATATCCAGCAGGTTCACGAAGAAGTCGTTGCTCAGCACGCCTTCGCGGCTGGTGAATACGCCATTCTTGCTGCCATCAAAGTTCGTACCCAGCACGCGCAGGCCGCCAATCAGCACCGTCAGCTCGGGCGCGGTCAGGGTCAGCTGCTGAGCCTTATCAATCAGCAGCGATTCCGTCGTGGACACATCCACCTGCGCACGGTAGTTGCGGAAGCCGTCGGCAATCGGTTCGAGCAGGTTGAACATCTCGATATCCGTCTGGTCCTGACGCGCATCTACGCGGCCCGGGGTAAACGGCACGTTGACGTAAACGCCCGCCGCTTTCGCCGCCTGCTCAACGCCTACAGCGCCCGCCAGCACGATGATATCGGCCAGTGAAGCTTTGTTGGTGGTGCGCTGGATAGCTTCCAGAGCCGGCAGCGCGCGCACTGCCGCGGCGTTCACATCCCAGTCGCGCTGAGGAGCCAGCGCCAGACGCGCGCCGTTGGCACCGCCGCGCTTGTCGCCGCCGCGGAAGGTCGATGCAGATGCCCAGGCCACAGAAACCAGCTCGCTCACGGAGAGGCCAGAGGCCGCGATTTCCGCTTTCAGGCTTTCAATATCTTCCTGCGTCGGATGGAACACCGCCTGCGGCAGCGGATCCTGCCAAATCAGATCTTCTTTCGGCACTTCCGGGCCGATGTACCGCGCTTTTGGCCCCATATCGCGGTGGGTCAGTTTGAACCACGCGCGCGCGAAGGCTTCGTTAAAGGCCTGCGGATCGTTCAGGAAGCGACGGGAAATTTTCTCGAATTCCGGATCGAAGCGCAGCGTCAGGTCGGTGACCAGCATGGTTGGCTTACGTTTTTTCGACGGGTCGAACGGATCTGGCATGATCTCAGGCGCATCCACGGCTTCAAACTGAATCGCGCCTGCCGGGCTGCGGGTCTGCACCCATTCGTATTTGAACAGGTTCTCGAAGAAGTAGTTGCTCCACTGGGTCGGGGTTTGTGACCAGATGACTTCCAGCCCGGAGGTGATGGCGTCAGCGCCAATACCGGTGCCGTGCGTGCTGGCCCAGCCTAAGCCCTGCGCTTCAATCGGCGAGGCTTCCGGATCGGTGCCAACGTGCGTGGCTTCACCCGCGCCGTGGGTTTTACCGAGCGTATGGCCGCCTGCAATCAGCGCGACGGTCTCTTCGTCGTTCATGCCCATGTTGCCAAAGGTAGCGCGAATTGCCGCAGCCGCAGACAGCGGTTCACCGCTGGCGTTTGGCCCTTCCGGGTTCACGTAAATCAGCCCCATTTCGGTGGCCGCCAGCGGGCGTTTCGCCAGCGCTTCCGGGTCACGGTGGGTCAGCCAGGCTTTTTCATCGCCCCAGTTTACGTCCAGATCCGGTTCCCAGACGTCTTCACGACCGGCGCCAAATCCAAAGGTGCGGAAGCCGGAGTTTTCCAGCGCCACGTTACCCGCGAGGATAAACAGGTCGGCCCAGGAGATTTTCTGTCCGTATTTTTGCTTGATTGGCCACAGCAGGCGGCGCGCTTTATCCAGGCTGACGTTATCAGGCCAGGAGTTTAGCGGCGCAAAGCGCTGTTGGCCGCGTCCGGCACCGCCGCGTCCGTCCACGGAGCGGTAAGTACCTGCCCCGTGCCAGGCCATGCGAATAAACAGACCCGCGTAGCTGCCCCAGTCGGCAGGCCACCACGGTTGAGAGTCGGTTAACAGGGCTTTGAGATCGCCCTTGAGGGCGGAATAGTCGAGCTTGCTGAATTCTTTGCGGTAGTCGAAGTCTTCACCCAGCGGGTTTGAACGGTTGGAATGTTGATTTAGAAGATCGATGCGGAGTTGTTTAGGCCACCACTCTTTGCTGCCGGTACCTGCGCCCGCGCTGTGATCGACGCCGCCCTGATGGAACGGACATTTGCCGGCGGATGCCGCGTTATTGGTCTCGTCTGACGTGCTCATCGCTATGCTCCCTTTACAGTGTTACCGTTACGATATACACCACTAGCAATAAGATATAGTTGAATTAATCCACAGATTCGATAGTTAATACCTTTTAACTTTTTATCTGATTAAAAAGCCCTCGATTTATGAGGGCTTTTTGCTGATTACGCAGGACGAACGCCGAGCGTGTGACAGATGGCGTAGCTCATCTCCGCGCGGTTCAGCGTGTAGAAGTGGAAGTCTTTCACCCCTTCGCGGCTTAAGATCTTCACCATATCCATCGCGATATTGGCCCCCACCAGCTTGCGGGTTTCCGCATCGTCGTCCAGCCCTTCGTACATTTTGGACATCCACAGCGGAATACGCACGTTGGTCATATCGGCGAACTTCTTCGCCTGTTTGAAGTTAGAGACCGGCAGAATGCCCGGGATAATTTCGACGTCGATACCGGCCGAGACGCAGCGGTCGCGGAAGCGCAGATAGCTTTCCACGTCAAAGAAGAACTGGGTGATGGCGCGGTTGGCACCGGCCTCCACCTTACGCTTCAGGTTAAGCAGATCCGCCTGGGCGCTTTTCGCTTCCGGATGAACTTCAGGATAGGCGGCCACGGAGATATCGAAGTCGGCCACCTCCTTCAGCAACCCGACCAGATCGGCCGCATACATCTCTGGCTTGCCGCTGCCGGGAGGGAGATCGCCGCGCAGGGCAACGATATGGCGGATACCGTTGTTCCAGTAGTCCTGGGCAATGGCGCGCAGCTCATCGCGGGTGGCATCGATACAGGTCAGGTGCGGCGCCGCTTCCAGACCGGTTCTGTCCTTAATGCCTTTAATAATGCTGTGCGTACGGTCACGCTCGCCGGAGTTCGCACCGTAGGTCACGGAGACAAACTTCGGTTTCAGGCTGCTCAGGCGATCGATAGAGCTCCACAGGGTTTGCTCCATTTCACTGGTGCGCGGCGGGAAAAATTCAAAAGAGACGTTAATCTGGCCGTTTACTTCGGCCAGGCTCTGATTCAGTGCTTCCCGCTGGTTGGCGTGAAAAAAGCTCATACCTTACCTCTATCTTTCGCGTGTCGTTGTCTGTTGTGTTGTGAACTTCTATACGTTTAGACGTCCAGATGTAAAAATGACGGAAAAGCGGCGTGACGTCAACAGAAATAATCACATTAACGGTGAGGTTTGCTCAGGGAAGATGAGGGGAATTCATGATGGGGGTGAAGAGGCCCCTCACCCTAACCCTCTCCCCAAAGGGGAGAGGGAACGATTACACCCTCTCCCCTTTGGGGAGAGGGCTGGGGTGAGGGGGAGAGATTACAGCAGCTTAGCCAGACGGTTAATATCGGACTGGATTGCCCCGGCGGTGACGTCGCGTCCCGCGCCCGGGCCGCGGATCACCAGCGGGTTATCGCGGTACCAGCGGCTTTCAATGGCGAAGACGTTATCGCACGGCAGCAGCGCCGCCAGCGGATGGTCAGGACGCACTGCCTCGACACCCACGCGCGCCTTACCGTTCGCCTCGAAACGCGCCACGTAGCGCAGCACCAGCCCCATCTCGTTCGCCGCTTCCAGACGCTGCACCATCTGGTCATTCAGCTCGTCGCCGTTCTCGAAGAAGTGGTCAACGGACCCTTCCTCGCAGCCCGCAGGCACCAGCGACTCGACGCGTACGGAATCCGGCTCGATGTCATAACCGGCTTCGCGCGCCAGGATCACCAGCTTGCGCATTACGTCTTTACCGGAGAGGTCAACGCGCGGATCGGGCTCGGTTAAGCCCTGCTGCCAGGCCTGATCCACCAGGTCGGTGAATGGTACGGTGCCGTCAAACTGCAGGAACAGCCAGGAGAGCGTGCCGGAGAAGATCCCGCTCAGCGTCAGAATGCTGTCGCCGCTTTCAATCAGGTCGCGCACGGTGTGGTTAACCGGCAGGCCCGCGCCAACGGTGGCGTTATAGAGCCAGTGGCGACCCGTTTTTTCAAACGCGTCGTGGATCTGACGGTATTTATCGGTGCTGCTCGCCCCCGCCAGCTTGTTGGCGCTGATGACGTGGAAACCGTGGCTGGCGAAATCCAGATACTGATCGGCAAGCTGTTCGCTGGCGGTGACGTCCAGCACCACCAGATCGTCATACGGGTGTGCGCGCATCCACAGGAACAGCGACTCTTCGTCCTGCTCAACCGCTTCATCGTTAAAGAAGGCCAGCGCCCGGCTGGCGTCCAGCCCCTCGTAGTTCAGCAGGCTGCGGCGGCTGTCCACCACGCCCGCAAGAATAAACTCAAACCCGGTACGCGCCGAAAGCGTGACCTGTTCGCGGGCAAACAGCTCCAGCCAGCGGGAACCGATGTTGCCCTTACCAAACAGCACCAGTCCGATGCGCTTTTCCGCGCGGAACAGCGAGGTGTGCAGGCCCTGAATCAGGCTTTCGGTTGGCCCTTTACGCAGGACGGCGACCAGGCTAATGCCCTCTTCCGACTGCCAGGTGAACTCCACCGGCTGGCCCTTCAGCTGCTGCCAGAAGCGGTGGCAGTGCAGCGGGTTGCGGGTGACGCCCGCGCCGACCATTGCCACCAGCGCCAGCCCCTGACGCAGGCGAAGCTCGCCCGGCAGGCCCGCTTCATCCAGAATTTTCAGGGCGCTGTCCGCCACTTCGGCGGTATAGCAGAACTGCAGCAGCTGGCGGTCATTATGAACGCCAACGGCCAGCGGACGCACCTGGGCGCGTTTCAGGATCGTGTCGATATCTTTATGTGCCAGCCTGAAGTCCTGACCCGCAGGGACCTGGAATTCAATCAGGCAGATGTCGTCGTGGCTGGTGACAATGCGCGCGCCCGTACCTGAGGCCAGCACGCGCTCGATACGGGTAGAGCCTTGATCCGGGGTATAGCTACAGCGCAGCTGCAGGTCGATATCGCTGCCGGAAACCGGCTGCAGCGTACGGGCGTGCAGCACCGGTGCCGCCAGACGCGCCAGCTCGCTGGCTTCGTCGAGACGCAGCAGCGGCAGCAGGCAGGCATCTTTCACCTTACGCGGGTCCGCGCTGTAAACACCGGCCACGTCGCTCCAGATGGTAACGCGGGACACGCCCGCCAGGGCACCAATTTGCGTTGCCGAGTAGTCCGAGCCGTTACGGCCCAGCAGCACGGTTTCGCCGGCGTTGCTGCGGCTGATAAAGCCGGTGACGACAATACGTTTCCCCGGATGCTGCACCAGCAGCTGTTGCAGCAGCGGATAGGACAACCCTTCGTCCACCTGCGGCTGAGCGGCGCGTTCCGCGCGCAGGAAATCACGCGCGTCGAGCCAGGCCGCTTCGACACCCAGATGTTGCAGCACGGCGGCCATCAGGCGCGCGGACCACACTTCACCGTGGCCCACCACTTCGGCATACACCGCGTCGTTAATCCCGCTGTCCAGCAGGGCAGCCAGACGCTCAAGGTCATGCGTGAAGGCGCCGATCAGCCCGTCCGCCACGTCCGCAGGCAGCAGGCCGGCAATCAGCTCGCTCTGGTAACGACGTAAGGACTGTTGCACCTGATGCGCAGAAAGGCGATCGGTCTGGCTCAGTTTCAGCCAGCTAATCAACTGGTTGGTGGTGCTGCCCGCCGCCGAGACAACCATCATGTCACCCGGCTGTGAATATTCGGTCATGATCCCTGCGACGCGCAGATAACATTTCACATCAGCAAGACTACTACCACCAAACTTGTGCAGCTGACGACCCTTCGCCCCTGCCTGCGCTATCACACTCATGATTACCCCTTGGCTGCGACCCGGAAGCCATTTTCCAGATCGGCAATTAAATCTTCAGAATCTTCAATACCGGTCGAGATACGCAGCAGCGTCTCGGAAATCCCGGCGGCGGCACGCGCTTCCGGTGCCATACCTGCGTGCGTCATGGTCGCGGCGTGGGAGATCAAGCTTTCAACCCCACCTAAGGATTCCGCCAGCGTAAACAATGACAGCCCGCTCAGGAAGCGACGCAGCGTTTGCTCGTCACCGTCCAGTTCAAAACTTAACATCGCGCCAAATCCCTTCTGCTGGCGCGCGGCAATCTCGTGCCCCTGGTTTTCCGGCAGCGACGGGTGATAAAGCTTCTTCACCAGCGGCTGGGTTTTCAGGAAATCGACAATCGCCTGGGCATTGCGCTGCGCCACGTCCATGCGCGGCGAAAGCGTGCGGATGCCGCGCAACAGCAGGTAGCTGTCGAACGCGCCCGCGGTGACGCCAATGTTATTGGCCCACCATGCCAGTTCCGTGACAACGTCGGGATCTTTTGCAATCACCACGCCCGCCACCACGTCAGAATGGCCGTTCAGATATTTAGTACATGAATGCAATACCAGATCCGCACCCAGTGCTAACGGGTTCTGAAGGGCCGGACTGAGGAAGGTATTATCCACTACACTTATCGCTCCCGCATCCCTTGCGAGCTGACAAATTTTCGCAATGTCGACAACGCGCAACAATGGGTTGCTTGGACTTTCCACCAGAACCAGCTTCGGCTTCTCTGCCAGCGCCTGTTTCAGCGCCTGCTCGTCGTTTTGATCGACAAACAGCACGCGGTAGCAGCCGCGCTTTGCCAGGCTGTCAAACAGACGATAGCTGCCGCCGTAGCAGTCATGCGGCGCAACCAGCAGATCGCCCGGTTTCAGAAACACTGTCGTCACCAGGTGAATGGCGGACATCCCCGTATTGGTTAATACTGCCCCTGCGCCCCCTTCCAGCTCGGCCAGCGCACGCTGGGTTACATCACGCGTAGGGTTGCCACGACGCGAGTAGTCATGCGCGCGCGGTTCATTAAATCCGGTGAAATTGTAGGTACTGGAAAGATGAATGGGCGGGACAACGCAGCCGTACTGCTCGTCATCATTTAATCCGCTACGCACTGCGATCGTGGCCTGTTTACGCGTCATGGTGAGGGCTTCCTGGCGAATGAGGTGAAAAGTCAGCCACCAGAGTAAACATTGAAAGTATGGACGTCAATACATCTGGACATCTAAACTTCTTTGCGTATAGATTGAGCAATGCGCAAATAGCCGTTAAAATTATATGCTTTAGTGCACGCTGCAGCGGCAATATCCGTGCCACGGTATCGTCTCTACGGTAAACTACGCAAGATTACGGTTCAAAACGGGCAGTGACCGGTTTGCACCTTTAGATTAATGACTGAGAGGATTAAAGGTATCTCATGGCTGAATGGAGCGGCGAATATATCAGCCCATACGCTGAGCACGGTAAGAAGAGTGAGCAAGTAAAGAAAATTACGGTTTCCATTCCTCTGAAGGTGTTGAAGATCCTCACCGATGAACGTACGCGTCGTCAGGTGAATAACCTGCGCCACGCGACCAACAGCGAACTGCTGTGCGAAGCGTTCCTGCATGCGTTTACCGGCCAACCGTTGCCGAACGATGACGATCTGCGCAAAGAGCGTAGCGACGAAATCCCGGAAGAGGCGAAGGTGATCATGCGTGAACTGGGTATCGACCCGGAGACGTGGGAATACTGAGAAGCGGATACAAAAAAGGCACCTCGCGGTGCCTTTTTTTCGGGAAACTTATTTAGCGCCCGGGATGCTGAAACGCTTGTTGAAGCGGTCAACACGGCCACCGGTTGCAACATCACGCTGCTTACCAGTGTAGAACGGGTGGCATTTGCCGCACACGTCCAGGTTCAGATCGTGACCCACGGTAGAGCGGATCTGGATAGAGTTACCGCAAGAGCAGTTTGCAGTAATCATTTCGTATTTCGGGTGAATATCTTTTTTCATGGGAGAACCTCAGTTAAGGCCGCGTCGCTCTTCCAGCCCTAACGCCAGACACCACGCGATGTTGAATGTAAGTTCTTTGGCGTAAAGTACACCAAAGGCGGCGAATCATACAGAATTTAACCAACGTATGCAAACTGATCCGCACGCCGCTTTTACTAATGTGTATACTAACGCGCCACTTTTCAAGTCAGGAAGATTCGATGCCCGTCGCTCACGTTGCCCTGCCCGTTCCGCTTCCCCGCACCTTTGACTACCTGCTGCCCGACAGCATGAGCGCCAAAGCGGGCTGTCGCGTGACCGTGCCGTTTGGCAAACAGCAGCGCGTGGGGATCGTCGTCTCCGTCAGCGATAAAAGCGAATTGCCCCTCAATGAACTGAAGTCGGTGGTTGAGGTGCTGGACAGCGAGCCGGTTTACTCCACCAGCACCTGGCGACTGCTGCTGTGGGCGGCGGATTATTATCATCACCCGATTGGCGACGTCCTTTTCCACGCTCTGCCGATCCTGCTGCGCCAGGGCAAGAGCGCCAGCCACGCCCCGATGTGGTACTGGTTTGCCACCGAACAGGGTCAGGCCGTGGACATCAACAGCCTGAAGCGCTCGCAGAAACAGCAGCAGGCGCTGGCGGCGCTGCGTCAGGGAAAAATCTGGCGGCATCAGGTCGACGAGCTTGAGGTCAGCGAAACGGCGCTACAGGCATTAAGAAAGAAAGGGCTGAGCGAGCTGGCCAGCGAAGCGCCCGCCCTTCACGACTGGCGCGACGGCTTCTCCGTCTCGGGCGATCGCCTGCGCCTGAATACCGAGCAGGCTACCGCGGTAGGCGCCATTCACAGCGCCTCGGACCATTTTTCCGCCTGGCTGCTGGCGGGCGTGACGGGCTCCGGCAAGACTGAAGTGTATCTGAGCGTGCTGGAAAACGTGCTCGCGCAGGGCAAACAGGCGCTGGTGATGGTGCCGGAAATCGGCCTGACGCCGCAGACCATCACCCGCTTCCGCGAGCGCTTTAACGCGCCGGTTGAGGTACTGCACTCCGGGCTGAACGACAGCGAGCGCCTCAGCGCCTGGCTGAAAGCGAAAAACGGCGAAGCGGCGATTGTGATCGGCACCCGTTCGTCGCTGTTTACGCCGTTTAAAAATCTTGGCGTTATCGTGATCGACGAAGAGCACGACAGCTCTTATAAACAGCAGGAAGGCTGGCGCTACCATGCCCGCGATTTGGCGGTTTACCGCGCGCACAGCGAGCAAATTCCCATTATTCTCGGATCCGCCACGCCTGCGCTCGAAACGCTGCATAACGTACGCCAGCGTAAGTACCACATGCTGCGCCTGACGCGCCGGGCGGGAAATGCCCGCCCGGCCATTCAGCACGTGCTGGATCTCAAAGGCCAGCAGGTGCAGGCCGGGCTCGCGCCTGCCTTAATTACCCGCATGCGCCAGCATTTGCAGGCGGGGAACCAGGTGATCCTGTTCCTGAACCGCCGCGGATTCGCCCCCGCCCTGCTGTGCCACGACTGCGGCTGGATTGCCGAATGCCCGCGCTGCGACCACTACTACACCTTCCATCAGGCCCAGCGTCACCTGCGCTGCCACCACTGCGACAGCCAGCGGCCGGTGCCGCGCCAGTGCCCGTCGTGCGGATCAACGCATATCGTGCCGGTGGGTCTGGGCACGGAACAGCTTGAACAGGCGCTTGGCCCCTTCTTCCCGGACGTGCCTATTTCCCGAATAGACCGGGACACCACCAGCCGCAAGGGGGCGCTGGAGCAGCAGCTTGCGGAAGTGCACCGCGGCGGCGCGCGCATACTGATTGGCACCCAGATGCTGGCCAAAGGGCACCACTTCCCGGACGTGACGCTGGTCGCCCTGCTGGACGTCGACGGCGCGCTGTTCTCGGCAGATTTCCGCTCCGCCGAGCGCTTCGCCCAGCTTTATACTCAGGTGGCAGGGCGTGCGGGACGCGCTGGCAAGCAGGGCGAGGTGGTACTGCAAACGCATCACCCTGAGCACCCGCTGCTGCAAACGCTGCTGCACAAAGGCTATGATGCCTTTGCCGAGCAGGCGCTGGCCGAACGCCAGACCATGCAGCTGCCGCCGTGGACCAGCCACGTCATCATCCGCGCGGAAGATCATAACAACCAGCAGGCGCCGCTTTTCCTGCAACAGCTGAGGAATCTCCTGCAGGCCAGCCCGCTGGTGGATAACCAGCTGTGGATCCTGGGCCCGGTCCCGGCGCTGGCGCCAAAACGCGGTGGACGCTTCCGCTGGCAAATTTTACTTCAGCACCCCTCGCGTATTCGCCTGCAGCACATCGTCAGCGGCACGCTGGCGCTCATCAACACCCTGCCTGAAGCGCGTAAAGTGAAGTGGGTGCTGGACGTCGATCCCATCGAAGGCTGAAGACGGATCGAAAAATTTAACGCGCCTCACACTTTTTATGAAAATTCTGTAACCGATTCCATTAACTATCTGTAAAAATGGTGACGTCCGCAGTTCGGTGTTCAGGCGAGGAGAAGACGTTGAAGTCCAGGAAAGAGGTTGCCACGGCGACCATGAAAGACGTTGCCGAGAAAGCACAAGTCTCAACGGCAACCGTGTCCCGCGCATTAATGAACCCGGATAAAGTCTCCCAGGCGACCCGTAACAAGGTCGAACAGGCGGCCCTGGAAGTGGGGTATTTCCCGCAGGCGATGGGGCGGAACGTCAAGCGCAATGAATCGCGGACCATCCTGGTGATAGTGCCGGACATCTGCGATCCCTTCTTCAGCGAGATCATTCGCGGTATCGAAGTGACGGCAGCGGAGCAGGGCTATCTGGTGCTGATTGGCGACTGCGCCCACCAGAACCAGCAGGAAAAAACCTTTATCGACCTCATTATCACCAAGCAGATTGACGGCATGCTGCTGCTTGGATCGCGCCTGCCGTTTGATGCCAGCATCGAAGAACAGCGCAATTTACCGCCGATGGTGATGGCCAACGAGTTTGCGCCTGAGCTGGAACTGCCGACGGTGCATATCGATAACCTGACGGCCGCATTCAACGCGGTGAACTATCTTCAGGAGCTGGGGCATAAGCGCATTGGCTGCATTGCCGGGCCGGAAGAGATGCCGCTCTGCCACTATCGCCTGCAGGGCTATGTTCAGGCGCTGCGCCGTACCGGGGCGGTTGTCGATCCGCACTATATTGCGCGCGGTGATTTTACCTTTGAAGCGGGCGGACAGGCGCTGGAGAGACTGCTGGCGTTGCCGGAACCGCCAACGGCGGTGTTCTGCCACAGCGACGTGATGGCGCTGGGGGCACTATCTCACGCCAAGCGCCGTGGGTTACGCGTGCCGAAAGACCTGTCGATTATCGGATTCGATAACATTTCGCTTTCAGAGTTTTGCGATCCACCGCTCTCCACCGTTTCACAACCGCGCTATCAGATTGGCCGTGAAGCGATGCTGCTTCTGCTGGATCAGCTGCAGGGTCAAACGGTTAGTAGCGGTTCGCGGTTACTGGACTGCGAGCTGATTGTTCGCGGTTCGACCCAGGCATTGACTTAAAGTAAACGCCTTTCGGACACCCTTATCTGGTCAAAGCCCCGCCGCTTAAGTAACATGGCGGGCTGACGAACGAATAAATACAGCGAAACGATAGTGGCACAACGAGATTATGTACGTCGCGGCCAGCCGGCACCTTCGCGACGCAAAAAGAGTAGTTCAAAAAGCAAGCAGCGTAATCTGCCTGCGGTCTCGCCAGCAATGGTCGCTATTGCTGCGGCAGTGCTGGTGGCCTTTATTGGCGGCCTGTACTTCATCACGCACCATAAAAAAGAAGAGTCCGAGGCGCTTCAGGGCAACAAAGTGGTGGGAAATGGTCTGCCGCCGAAACCTGAAGAGCGCTGGCGCTATATTAAAGAGCTGGAAAGCCGTCAGCCCGGCGTGCGCGCACCTACTGAGCCCTCAGCCGGTGGCGAAGTGAAAAATGCCGACCAGCTGACGGACGAGCAGCGGCAGCTGCTGGCACAGATGCAGGCCGATATGCGCCAGCAGCCGACGCAGCTGAACGAAGTGCCGTGGAATGAACAAACGCCAGCGCAGCGTCAGCAAACGTTGCAGCTGCAGCGTCAGCGCCAGGCACAAATTCAACAGCAGCAACAGCAGCAACAGCAGCAGCAGCAGTGGACGCAAACTCAGCCGGTACAGCAGCCGAAGGCCCAGCCATACCAGCAGCCGCAGCAGCAGACGCGTACGGCGCAGTCGCAGCCTGTTCAACAGCCAAAAGCGCAGCCGCAAAAGCAAACGGCGCAGCCGTATCAGGATCTGCTCCAGACGCCAGCGC
Organism: Enterobacter sp. 168J2; assembly: GCF_034107265.1. Lineage (NCBI taxonomy): Bacteria > Pseudomonadati > Pseudomonadota > Gammaproteobacteria > Enterobacterales > Enterobacteriaceae > Enterobacter > Enterobacter sp. 168J2. The sequence continues at coordinate 37,477 of NZ_JAWNEB010000011.1, forward strand.
ATACTACCGCGCAGCAGCCGAAAACGCAGCAGGCCGCACCGGTGACCAAAGAGACCGAAGCGCCGAAGCAGACGGCAGAGAAAAAAGACGAGCGCCGCTGGATGGTGCAGTGCGGTTCGTTTAAAGGTGCCGAGCAGGCGGAAACCGTGCGTGCTCAGCTGGCGTTCGAAGGATTTGATTCACGCATTACCACCAACAACGGCTGGAATCGCGTGGTGATTGGCCCGGTCAAAGGCAAAGAAAATGCCGATGGCACCATTTCGCGCCTGAAAGTGGCCGGTCACACAAACTGCATTCGACTCGCCTCCGGGGGTTGAAACCCCCAAAATCCCCCCCATCTATCATTTAATTCAGCCCTGAGCACAGGCTCAGGGCTTCTGTTTCCCGAATTTGTAACCAGGGGGTCTGCTCGTGACAACAATAGTAAGTGTACGCCGTAACGGCCAGGTGGTAATTGCCGGTGATGGCCAGGCCACGCTGGGTAATACCGTCATGAAAGGCAACGTGAAGAAAGTGCGTCGTCTCTACAACGACAAAGTGATCGCCGGTTTTGCAGGCGGCACGGCGGATGCCTTCACGCTGTTTGAACTGTTTGAACGCAAGCTGGAAATGCACCAGGGTCATCTGGTGAAAGCTGCCGTTGAGCTGGCAAAAGACTGGCGTACCGACCGTATGCTGCGCAAGCTCGAAGCGCTGCTGGCGGTCGCGGATGAAACCGCTTCGCTTATCATCACCGGTAACGGTGACGTGATTCAGCCGGAAAACGACCTGATTGCCATCGGCTCTGGCGGCCCTTATGCCCAGGCTGCAGCCCGCGCGCTGTTGGAAAATACCGACATGAACGCGCGTGATATCGCGGTGAAGGCGTTGGATATTGCAGGTGATATCTGCATCTATACCAACCACAACCACACCATCGAAGAATTGACCTCCAAAGCGTAAGGATCTCCCATGTCTGAAATGACCCCACGCGAAATTGTCAGCGAACTGAACAAACACATTATCGGCCAGGATAACGCCAAGCGCTCCGTGGCTATCGCGTTGCGTAACCGCTGGCGTCGTATGCAGCTTGACGAGGAGCTGCGTCACGAAGTCACGCCGAAAAACATTCTGATGATCGGCCCGACCGGCGTCGGTAAAACCGAAATCGCCCGTCGTCTGGCGAAGCTGGCGAACGCGCCGTTCATCAAAGTTGAAGCCACCAAGTTCACCGAAGTGGGCTATGTGGGTAAAGAAGTGGACTCTATCATCCGCGATCTGACCGATTCTGCGATTAAGATGGTGCGCGTCCAGGCGATTGAGAAAAACCGCTACCGCGCGGAAGAGATGGCGGAAGAGCGCATTCTCGACGTACTGATCCCGCCGGCGAAAAACAACTGGGGCCAGGCAGAACAGCAGGCTGAGCCTTCAGCCGCGCGCCAGGCGTTCCGCAAAAAACTGCGTGAAGGCCAGCTGGACGATAAAGAGATTGAGATCGACCTCGCGGCCGCGCCGATGGGCGTTGAAATCATGGCGCCTCCGGGCATGGAAGAGATGACCAGCCAGCTGCAGTCCATGTTCCAGAACCTGGGCGGCCAGAAGCAGAAAGCGCGTAAGCTGAAAATCAAAGATGCGATGAAGCTGCTGATTGAAGAAGAAGCGGCGAAGCTGGTGAACCCGGAAGAGCTGAAGCAGGACGCTATCGACGCGGTTGAGCAGCACGGTATCGTGTTTATCGACGAAATCGACAAAATTTGTAAGCGCGGCGGCAACAGCTCCGGCCCGGACGTGTCCCGCGAAGGCGTACAGCGCGACCTGCTGCCGCTGGTTGAAGGCTGCACCGTCTCCACCAAGCACGGCATGGTGAAAACGGACCACATTCTGTTTATCGCTTCCGGTGCGTTCCAGGTGGCCAGCCCGTCGGATCTGATCCCGGAACTGCAGGGTCGTCTGCCTATCCGCGTTGAGCTGCAGGCGCTGACCACTGAAGATTTCGAGCGCATCCTGACCGAGCCGAACGCCTCTGCTACCGTACAGTACAAGGCGCTGATGGCGACCGAAGGCGTGAACCTTGAGTTCACCGAAGACGGTATCAAGCGTATCGCCCAGGCCGCATGGCAGGTCAACGAAACCACCGAGAACATCGGTGCGCGTCGTCTGCACACCGTGCTGGAACGCCTGGTGGAAGACATCTCGTATGATGCGAGCGACCTCAACGGTCAAACCATTACCATTGACGCAGAATATGTGAGCAAACATCTGGATGCATTAGTGGCAGATGAAGATCTGAGCCGTTTTATCCTATAATCGCGGTTACTGCATTCTCATCACTGTTAATGGGGGCTAAGGCCCCCATTTTTATTGGCTAAATTACTATGACTGATATCAGCCGTACTCAGGCGTGGCTCGAAAGCCTGCGCCCTAAAACGCTTCCTCTGGCCTTTGCCGCGATTATCGTCGGTACGGCGCTTGCCTGGTGGCAGGGTTATTTTGATCCGCTGGTCGCCGCGCTGGCATTGATTACCGCTGGCCTGCTGCAAATCCTCTCCAACCTCGCGAACGACTACGGTGATGCGGTGAAAGGCAGCGATAAGCCTGACCGTATCGGGCCGCTGCGCGGGATGCAGAAAGGGGTCATTACCCAGGCACAGATGAAGCGCGCGCTGATTATCACCGTGGTACTGATTTGCTTGTCCGGCCTGGCGCTGGTGACGGTTGCCTCGAAAACCACCAGCGACTTCATTGGCTTCCTGGTGCTGGGTCTGCTCGCCATCGTCGCGGCCATCACCTACACCGTCGGCACGCGCCCTTACGGCTATATTGGCCTCGGGGATATCTCCGTGCTGGTATTCTTCGGCTGGCTGAGCGTGATGGGAAGCTGGTACTTACAGGCGCATACGGTGATCCCTGCCCTGTTCCTCCCGGCAACCGCCTGCGGCCTGCTGGCGACGGCGGTGCTCAATATCAATAACCTGCGCGATATCGACAGCGACCGTGAGAACGGCAAGAACACGCTGGCGGTGCGTCTGGGGCCGGTGAATGCGCGCCGCTATCATGCCTGCCTGCTTATTGGCGCGCTGGTTTGCCTGGCGCTGTTTAACCTGATTTCCCTGCACAGCCTGTGGGGCTGGCTGTTTGTGCTTGCCGCGCCGCTGCTGGTTAAGCAGGCCCGCTTTGTGATGCGTGAACTCAGCCCGGCAGCCATGCCGCCGATGCTGGAGCGAACGGTGAAAGGCGCGCTGCTGACTAACCTGTTGTTCGTCATTGGGATTGTGTTAAGCCAGACGCTCAGTTAGCTGACAAATATCAATTAACAATTGATGATTTTGCCAACAACGCATTTCGCACGATATACTGAACACATTCGCAGCAACTGAGCGTTAAACCTATGAAATACGATACCTCCGAGCTTTGTGACATCTACCAGGAAGATGTCAACGTCGTTGAACCGCTGTTCTCCAACTTTGGTGGGCGGTCATCGTTTGGCGGGCAAATCGTCACGGTGAAATGTTTCGAGGACAACGGGTTGCTGTACGATCTGCTCGAACAGAACGGCCGTGGCCGCGTTCTGGTGGTCGACGGCGGCGGGTCCGTGCGTCGCGCACTGATTGATGCTGAACTGGCCGGAATTGCCGTCCAGAACGAGTGGGAAGGGATCGTGGTGTACGGCTCCGTGCGTCAGGTAGACGATCTCGAAGACCTGGATATCGGGATTCAGGCCATCGCGGCCATTCCGGTAGGCGCTGCGGGTGACGGCATCGGCGAAAGCGACGTGCGCGTTAATTTCGGCGGCGTAACCTTCTTCTCCGGGGACCATCTCTACGCCGATAATACCGGTATTATCCTTTCCGAAGATCCGCTGGATATTGAGTAGTAAAAGAGTCAGCATGAACCATAAAAAAACCGCCATCAGCAATGTGGCGGTTTTTTGTCCCTCGGGATTCGCGGTCCGTTGGGAAATTTTGCAACCTTTAACCAGGATTTTTATCTTACCCTGGTTCATACCTCAGGTGACCCCTGTTAGCCCTTTATAAATTCCTAATTATCTATGGAAACCTTAACTACGCAGATATTGCTCATTATGATGCTGCGTCCCTTTCCGCCATCTCGCAAATGGGCATCGGTCCAGGGAAAGGTGTACTCACAACCGTAAAGCAGCCTTTAACCAGGCTTGTGTCCACCGACTTATCACCGATGGTGAACGGTGGAGCGGTTAGCTGCAGGGACCGCATAATGAAACGCTATTTATGTATTGCGTTCATTGTCGCCAGCGTACTCGTAGTAAAGAGTGATGAACCCAATGTGTTAATTGCTCTTACTATGACAGCGCAGGACAAGTAGCGTTAAGGCCGCCTTTGGCGGCCTTTTTTATGGTTGTTGCAGACTGACATCAAACCATTAAAAAAGCCGGGTGGCGTTGTCGCCTTACCCGGCCTGTTCAGTGCAATCCCAACAGGAATTAGACCTCTTCCATACGTCCCAGCAGCGCCTGCAGGCGATCCTGCCAGCCGTTCTGCTGTTCGCGCAGCTGGTTGTTTTCGCGCTCCAGTTCTTCGCGGCCGTGCTGAGCGTTCTGAACTTCCTGCGCCAGGCTGTTGTTCTTTTCTTTCAGCTCTTCAATTTCCATCTGCAGCAGCGTGATGGTGTCAATCGCCTGCTGTACTTTCGATTCCAGTTTCTCAAACACTTCTAAAGACATGATCCTACCTCTCCTGAATTGCAAGGCGACGCTTTAACGTAAACGCGCACAACATATGTTCCGATTGTATGGAGCGCAGTCGCCCCTGTCCAGCGGCATGCCACGCAGATCGCGGTTTGCAACACTTTTCGGCCTCGTCCTGGTGCGTTCGCGGCATATACCACTAAGTTGTTAACCCATTCGTTAAAAAAATGATTCAACTCGCCGTGCGCGACTGATGCAAAAACGCGCTTTATGGCGCGAAAACGCTCATTTTATTGACACAGACCACACATTTTAATTTCGATATTTCTCGTTTTTGCTCGTTAACGATAAATTAACACTATGTCTACAGGGCATCGTGGCTGTCACGGGCGGCCACGCTAACAATAAACATCAATTTCTTCAGGATTCCGATTATGAGTCAGACATCAACCTTAAAAGGCCAGTGCATTGCCGAGTTCCTTGGTACCGGGTTGTTGATATTCTTCGGAGTGGGCTGTGTCGCTGCACTGAAAGTGGCGGGTGCCAGTTTTGGTCAGTGGGAAATCAGTATCATCTGGGGTCTGGGCGTGGCGATGGCCATCTACCTGACTGCAGGGGTTTCTGGTGCACATCTTAACCCGGCGGTGACTATCGCACTGTGGCTGTTCGCGTGCTTCGACGGACGCAAAGTTGTTCCTTTCATTATTTCTCAATTTGCCGGCGCGTTTTGCGCAGCGGCGTTAGTTTACGGGCTTTATTACAATCTTTTCATCGACTTCGAACAGACGCATCATATGGTGCGCGGCAGCGTCGAAAGTCTGGATCTGGCAGGCATCTTCTCAACCTACCCTAACCCGCATATCAATTTTGTGCAGGCGTTCGCAGTTGAAATGGTGATTACCGCTATTCTGATGGGCGTTATCCTGGCGCTGACCGACGACGGAAACGGCATTCCGCGCGGCCCGCTGGCTCCCCTGCTGATTGGTCTGCTGATTGCGGTGATTGGCGCATCCATGGGCCCGCTGACCGGCTTCGCGATGAACCCGGCGCGTGATATCGGACCCAAAGCGTTCGCCTTTATCGCAGGCTGGGGCGACGTGGCCTTCACCGGCGGCAAAGACATTCCTTACTTCCTGGTGCCGCTGTTTGCGCCGGTTGTCGGGGCTGCGCTGGGCGCATTTAGCTACCGCAAATTAATTGGTCGCCACTTACCGTGCGACACCTGTGTGGACGAGGAGAAGGAAACGACTTCTACCGCACAACAAAAAGCTTCGCTGTAATCTGACTACGGGACACATACCATGACCGAAAAAAAATATATCGTTGCGCTCGACCAGGGCACTACCAGCTCCCGCGCTGTCGTAATGGATCATGACGCGAACATTGTCAGCGTGTCTCAACGTGAATTTGAGCAAATTTATCCCCGTCCAGGCTGGGTAGAACACGACCCGATGGAAATCTGGGCGTCACAAAGCTCCACGCTGGTGGAAGTGCTGGCGAAAGCCGATATCAGTTCCGACGAGATTGCCGCGATTGGTATTACCAACCAGCGTGAAACCACCGTGGTGTGGGAACGCGAAACCGGTAAGCCTATTTACAACGCCATCGTCTGGCAGTGCCGCCGTACGTCAGAAATCTGCGAACAACTTAAGCGTGACGGGATGGAAGAGTACGTGCGCAGCGCCACCGGCCTGGTGGTTGACCCGTACTTCTCCGGCACCAAAGTGAAGTGGATCCTCGACCACGTGGAAGGTTCACGCGAGCGTGCAAAGCGCGGCGAGCTGCTGTTCGGGACCGTCGATACCTGGCTTATCTGGAAGATGACCCAGGGACGCGTCCACGTTACCGACTACACCAACGCCTCGCGTACCATGCTGTTCAACATCAACACCCTGGAGTGGGATGACAAGATGCTGGACGCGCTGGATATTCCGCGCGCGATGCTGCCTGAAGTGCGTAAGTCTTCCGAAGTGTACGGCCAGACCAACATCGGCGGTAAGGGCGGCACCCGTATTCCTATCGCCGGGATCGCCGGCGACCAGCAGGCGGCGCTGTTCGGCCAGCTGTGCGTCAAGGAAGGGATGGCGAAGAATACCTACGGCACCGGCTGCTTTATGCTGATGAACACCGGCGAGAAAGCGGTGAAATCAGAAAACGGCCTGCTGACCACCATCGCCTGCGGCCCGCGCGGCGAGGTGAACTATGCCCTGGAAGGTGCGGTGTTTATGGCAGGCGCATCCATTCAGTGGCTGCGCGACGAGATGAAGCTGATCAGCGACGCGTTCGACTCCGAGTACTTCGCGACCAAAGTGAAAGACACCAACGGCGTGTACGTGGTGCCGGCGTTCACCGGTCTGGGCGCGCCGTACTGGGATCCGTATGCACGCGGTGCGATTTTCGGCCTGACGCGTGGTGTGAACTCTAACCACATCATCCGCGCCACCCTGGAATCCATCGCCTACCAGACGCGCGACGTGCTGGAAGCGATGCAGGCAGACTCCGGCATTCGTCTGCACGCCCTGCGCGTGGACGGCGGCGCGGTGGCTAACAACTTCCTGATGCAGTTCCAGTCCGACATTCTGGGCACCCGCGTTGAGCGCCCTGAAGTGCGTGAAGTAACGGCGCTGGGCGCAGCGTACCTTGCCGGTCTGGCGGTAGGCTTCTGGCAGAATCTGGACGAGCTGCAGGAGAAAGCGGTCATCGAGCGCGAATTCCGCCCTGGCATCGAAACCACCGAGCGCAACTACCGCTACAGCGGCTGGAAGAAAGCGGTGAAACGCGCCCTGGCGTGGGAAGAGCACGAAGAGTAAGACATACTCCCCCCCTCACCCCGGCCCTCTCCCCAAAGGGGAGAGGGTGTTTTAAGTCCCCTCTCCCCTTTGGGGAGAGAGTTAGGGTGAGGGGCTCCGACCGCACCGGTCCCTCCCCCCTCCCAACTCTGTGATAAACTTCGTGCAATTACTTTTGACTGTACGAGTCCCTCATGAAACGTGAACTTGCTATCGAGTTTTCCCGCGTCACCGAAGCAGCCGCCCTCGCAGGCTACAAATGGCTGGGTCGTGGCGACAAAAATACTGCAGACGGCGCGGCCGTCCATGCCATGCGCATTGTGCTTAACCAGGTCAACATCGACGGCACTATCGTCATCGGTGAAGGCGAGATCGACGAAGCGCCAATGCTCTACATCGGTGAAAAAGTGGGTACCGGCAAAGGCGATGCCGTGGATATCGCCGTCGACCCGATCGAAGGCACGCGCATGACGGCGATGGGCCAGGCCAACGCCCTGGCGGTACTGGCCGTGGGTGATAAAGGCTGCTTCCTCAACGCGCCGGACATGTACATGGAAAAGCTGATTGTTGGTCCTGGTGCGAAAGGCGCAATCGACCTCAGCCTGCCGCTGGACGCCAACCTGCGCAATATCGCAGCGGCGCTGGGTAAACCGCTCAACGAGCTCACCGTCACTATTCTGGCGAAACCGCGCCACGACGCCACCATCTCTTATCTGCAGGCACTCGGCGTGCGCGTGTTTGCCATTCCGGATGGCGACGTTGCCGCGTCTATTCTGACCTGCATGCCGGACAGCGAAGTGGATGTGCTTTATGGCATCGGCGGCGCGCCGGAAGGCGTGGTCTCTGCGGCGGTGATCCGCGCGCTGGACGGCGATATGCAGGCGCGCCTGCTGCCGCGTCATGAGGTAAAAGGCGACAGCGACGAGAACCGTCGTATCGGTGAGGACGAGCTTGCGCGCTGCGCGGCGATGGGCATCGAAGCCAATAAAGTGCTGGCGCTGAACGACATGGCGCGCAGCGATAACGTCGTCTTCTCCGCAACCGGCATCACCAAAGGCGACCTGCTGGACGGCATCACCCGCAAGGGCAACATGGCGACCACTGAAACGCTGCTGATCCGCGGCAAATCGCGCACCATTCGCCGCATTCAGTCCATTCACTATCTCGACCGTAAAGACCCGGACGTGCAGACCCACATTCTGTAAAACCGTTTGATCGATAGAGCTTTCCGGCCCGAAGGGGCTGGAAATGTTTCCCACAAGTACGGAAGATAGAACAGAGAAATAGCACAGGAGAAGATCATGGCGGACTGGGTAACAGGTAAAGTCACTAAGATAGAATTCTGGACCGATGCGCTATTTAGTCTCACCCTGCGTGCTCCCGTGCACCCGTTTAAGGCCGGGCAATTTGCGAAGCTGGGGCTGGATGTCGACGGCGAGCGCGTGCAGCGCGCCTACTCTTACGTTAACGCGCCGGATAACCCGGACCTCGAGTTCTATCTGGTCACCGTCCCGGACGGCAAGCTGAGCCCGCGTCTTGCCGCCCTTAAGCCCGGCGACGATGTCCAGATTGTGAGCGAAGCGGCGGGCTTCTTTGTGCTCGAAGAGATTCCTGACTGTGACACGCTCTGGATGCTGGCAACCGGCACGGCCATCGGTCCCTATCTTTCCATTCTGCAGTACGGCAAAGATCTGGAGCGCTTCAAAAACATCGTGCTGGTGCACGCCGCGCGCTACGCCGCAGATTTAAGCTATCTCCCGCAGATGCAGGCGCTGGAACAGAAGTACGGTGGAAAGTTAAAGATTCAGACCGTGGTCAGCCGCGAAACCGTAGCAGGAACGCTTACCGGCCGCGTCCCGGCACTAATCGAGAGTGGAGCCCTGGAAGACGCAGTGGGTTTACCGATGACGGCCGAAACCAGCCACGTCATGTTGTGCGGTAACCCGCAGATGGTGCGGGACACGCAGCAGCTTCTGAAGGATACCCGGCAGATGACGAAACATCTTCGCCGCCGACCGGGCCATATGACCGCCGAACACTACTGGTGATCAGCGGTATTTCACCTCGACGGTATCTTTACCGTATTTGTTTTCGCTCTGGGTGCCGATAAACGCGCCCAGATCGACAATCATCATCACGAAGATAACCGACGGCAGCAGCCTGCCCACGACCCACGGCAGGATGGACGGCAACATCTCCCAGTTACCTGCTACCAGCATCCACGCCAGAATAATCAAAAATGCCCATGCGCCTGAGCGGCCGCGATCGTGCAGGCGTTTCACCACGACGGCCGCCGTTGGCCATAGCAGGCAGACCAGCGCGAAGGCCGCCGTTTGCCTACTCAGCCAGGCGTTGTAAGCAACGAAAAACAGAAGCAGCATGGCGACAACCCACGTCACCATCCAGACCCAGAAATCACGGCGTCCAATACGCCCTTTGAATGAAAACAGCCACTGCTGTATGGTCATGTAAGGTTCCTTATTATCGTTTAGCCCGCATTTTACCCTGGAGTTGTGACCTTTTGACAAGCCGACCAGATATCGTTTTAATCATGAGCACTTACGGCCAGGTGCAACGTTGATGAAAAATTCGGCACATTCTCTTTTCCTGTGTTTAGCGATGCTCGGCGCGGGTTTTCCGCTGCACGCCGCCAACACCGCGGCCCCCACCGCTGCGCCGTATTTACTGGCGGGCGCACCGTCTTTCGATCAGTCCATTAGCCAGTTTCGCGAAGCTTTCAATCAGGCCAACCCAGCGCTGCCGCTGGATGAATTTCGCGCCATTGATAGCTCACGCGATACCCCAACCCTGACCCGTGCGGCGAGCAAAATTAACGAGAATTTGTATGCTTCTACGGCGCTGGAGCGCGGTACGTTAAAAATCAAAAGCATGCAAATCACCTGGCTGCCGATTCAGGGGCCAGAGCAGAAAGCGGCTAAATCGAAGGCGCTTGATTACATGAGCGCGGTGCTGCAGGCGTTTACGCCTGCGCTGACGAAAAAGCAGAGCCAGCAAAAGCTGCAAAAGCTGCTGGCCGCCGGTAAAAACAAGCGGTACTACGCCACCACCGAAGGCGCGATTCGTTATGTGGTGGCGGATAACGGCGAAAAAGGACTGACCTTCGCCGTTGAACCGATTAAGCTGGCGCTATCTGACACCCTTGGCGGGGCGAATTAATGACAAAAAGCAAAGCCTTTCGAGGGAAAATCTCTATACTGATTCACAGACCATGCTGCCCGACAGGGCGGCCATATTCCTTAATTCGCTTATTTAGCGTGGAGAATTGAAATGCGACATCCTTTAGTGATGGGTAACTGGAAACTGAACGGCAGCCGCCACATGGTAAACGAACTGGTTGCAAACCTGCGTAAAGAGCTGGCTGGCGTGACCGGCTGCGCGGTTGCTATCGCTCCGCCAGATATGTACCTGGATCTGGCTAAACGTGCCGCTGACGGTAGCCACATCGTGCTGGGCGCGCAGAACGTTGACGTTAACCTGTCTGGCGCGTTCACCGGTGAAACTTCCGCTGAAATGCTGAAAGATATCGGCGCGAAATACATCATCATCGGCCACTCCGAGCGTCGCACCTACCACAAAGAATCTGACGAGTTTATCGCGAAGAAATTCGCCGTGCTGAAAGAGCAGGGTCTGATCCCGGTTCTGTGCATCGGTGAAACCGAAGCGGAAAACGAAGCGGGCAAAACCGAAGAAGTGTGCGCACGTCAGATCGACGCCGTGCTGAAAACGCAGGGCGCGGCAGCGTTCGAAGGCGCGGTTATCGCTTACGAGCCAGTCTGGGCGATCGGTACCGGCAAATCAGCTACCCCTGCGCAGGCTCAGGCGGTGCACAAATTCATCCGTGACCACATTGCTAAAGCCGACGCGAAAGTGGCTGAGCAAGTGATCATCCAGTACGGCGGCTCCGTAAACGCCTCCAACGCTGCTGAGCTGTTCACCCAGCCAGACATCGATGGCGCGCTGGTTGGCGGTGCATCCCTGAAAGCGGACGCTTTCGCGGTGATCGTTAAAGCGGCAGAAGCGGCTAAACAGGCGTAATGGCCTTTGCGGCGGGTGGCGCTTGCGCTTACCCACCGCTCTTCTCCTCCCTCTCCTTTGGGAGAGGGTTGGGGTGAGGGGAAACCCCTCGCACTGAACTACACTTTACCTAATACGCTAAACCATAAATAATCCAGCGGCAGCAGCACCAGATACGTCGCTATCGCCAGCGCCAGACAGAGCATCATCCCCGCCCTTGCAGGCACCTTTCCTAACCCCATCGCCACCACAATCGGCGACGCCTGATACGGCAGCAGCGGCGTGGAATAGCCCAGCACCTGAATCATGATCACCGACAGCAGCGGGAAACCGGTCGCGTCCGAGAAGCTCTGCGCCAGCGTGGTGTACAGCGCCGGAACGCCGTTGGCGGTCATAATGAAGTTGAGTGCCGTAGTAATTCCGGTTAGCGCCAGGAAGCTGGTAAACGGCCTGTCCGCATCCAGCGGCATAATGCGCAGCAGCGCCTCGCCTACGGCCGCTCCGATACCCGTTTGCGTCACGACGATCGCCAGCCCAAGAATGCCCGCGACGTAGATACAGGTACGCATGTTCACCCCGGCAGAAAATTCGTCCCCGGTAATGAAACCCACGCGCGGCAGCATAACGATGACCGACGCCGCCAGCCCCGTCCACGCGGGCCCTACGCCATGCCAGCTCTCCGTTACCCACATCCCCAGCACCAGCGCCAGCAGCCAGGCAAGACGCTTCTCATCCCGCCCCATGGGTTCAGACGGCGCCATATCCTTCGGTGGTTTAGGGCTGCCGGGGAACAGCCAGCAGATGAGGCCAATCAGAATCAGGCCTTTGAGAATGCCCAACACCGGCGTGTGCAGCAGCAGATACGGGACATAGTTCAGGTGAATGCCGTACGAGCCTTCCGCCGCGCCGCTCATCACCAGGTTAGGGACGTTTGCAGGCAGGATAGTGGCCGAAAGCTGGAAGGTGCCGAACCCGACGGCCAGCGCAAGCCCGAACCAGGCGCGGGAGCCGTCGGCGATACCGGCGCGTTTCGCCATCGCCGCGACAATGGGCATCAGCAGCGCAATACGCCCCATGTTCGACGGCATCACAAACGCCAGCGCGTAGCTGAGCAATACCACGCTCGCCACCATCAGCATCCAGGAGTCGGTGAGCTTTGCCGACAGCGCCCGGGCGGCCCTGTCCGCCAGGCCGGTTTTACGGATCGCCACGCCGAGCACAAAGCCGCTGAAGACCAGCCAGAAAGCCGACGAGGCAAAACCGCCGAAGATCGCCTCTGGCGGGGCGATTCTGGCAGCCATCGCCGCCGTAAAGAACAGCAGCGCGGTGATAAATTCCGGCAATAGCGACGTCGCCCACAGCACGATGGTGACGCCGACGATCAGCGAGGGCAGCAGCAGTGGATGCATTAACCAGAGCGACATACCTGTCTCCTGTAGAATTTTTCAGCAAGTCTACGGTGACAGGCAGCCTGAGTAAACGCGATTTATGGTGGGGTCATTTCAGGATAGTGCATTGATGATCCTGCAATTCCTCTGCCGACGCGCGGTTGAGCGTGAGCAGGTTACGCTCGGTCGCCAGCAAAACAAACGAACCATCCGACTGCTGGGCCATGGCCAGCGCGAAGCGCCCCATATGGTCGCGCGCTTCCGGCAGCTCTTCCGCCAGCATCATAAACGGACTGCGCTGGACCAGTTCATTCTCCGTCACCCGTCGTGCGAGATACTCATGTCCTTCCAGTCCGCCCGGGAACGGTAGCCACTGGGTGCTGATGTCTCCCTGCGCCGCGTTGAGCTTCTCTCGCACGTCCGGGCGCAGGCAGGAGATATGGATATGGAAATGGTTTTGCGTGCGTCCTGTCGGTGAGTTAATCGTCAGCGAAATGGCGCTGTCCGGCACCTCGGATCCACGCTTCAGGGTCATAAAGCTGCGCGACTGCCACGCCAGCCAGAAGAAGTTTGGCGTGTGAGGCTCGGTCAGGAGCGGGCTTTCGGTGCCGTTGATGCGGTACGTTGGCATCAGCAGATACTGCAGCGGCCCGTTGCGGTCTTTGAACACCACATAGCCCGCGTCAGGCTTCACCTGCGCGCAGGGCGCCGGGTTACGGTGTTGCAGTTGATTAGGCAGGCACTGGTCGAGAACGATATGACGCAACGCATTCGGATTACCCGCTTTTATCCAGTACACGCCGCCTGCGGCAAGGGCGATGACAATCAGGATCAGTAAGATAATTTTTTTCACAACGCGTTCCCTGTTTTCAATAGAGGCAAAAGAGTAACGCAAAATGATGACCAAATAAAAAACCCGGTGGATTTCTCACACCGGGTCGCCGTGTCGTTTGTTGAGGGTTAGCGCTGGCTAATCTGGTCGAAGGTGCCGCCATTAGAGAAGTGCTCTTTCTGCGCTTTCGTCCAGCCGCCGAACACATCATCAATGGTGAAGAGCTTCAGTTTCGGGAATTCGCTATCGTATTTCTTCGCGACAGCCGCATCGCGTGGGCGATAGAAGTTCTTCGCCGCGATTTCCTGGCCTTCCGGCGAGTAGAGATACTTCAGGTAGGCTTCCGCCACCGCTTTGGTCCCTTTCTTATCAACAACCTTATCGACCACGGAAACGGTCGGCTCAGCGAGGATGGATTCGCTCGGGGTCACGATCTCAAACTTGTCTTTACCCAGTTCGTGAGTCGCCAGCAGGGCTTCGTTTTCCCAGGCAATTAGCACGTCGCCAATTCCGCGCTCGACGAAGGTGTTAGTGGCACCGCGTGCGCCGGAGTCCAGCACTTCAACGTTTTTATACAGGGATTTGACGAATTCCTGCGCTTTTGCCTGGTCACCGTTGTTGTGGTGCAGCGCGTATCCCCAGGCCGCCAGGTAGTTCCAGCGTGCGCCGCCGGAGCTTTTCGGGTTCGGGGTAATCACAGAAACGCCCGGTTTGATCAGGTCGTTCCAGTCCTTAATTTGTTTCGGGTTGCCTTTACGCACCAGGAAGACGATGGTCGAGGTGTATGGCGCGGAGTTATCCGGCAGACGTTTGATCCAGTTTTTGTCGATACGACCACGCTCGGCGATGGCGTCGACATCATAGGCCAGCGCCAGGGTAACCACGTCGGCTTCAATACCGTTAATCACAGACGTTGCCTGCTTACCGGAGCCACCATGCGACTGGCGAACCACCACGTTATCGCCGGTTTCCTGCTTCCAGTGCGCCGCGAAGGCTTTGTTGTATTGATCGTACAGCTCACGCGTCGGGTCGTACGACACGTTGAGGAGTTGAATGTCCTTTGCCAGCACGCTGGTCGATGCCAGCAATAACGTTAACCCCACGCCCCATTTATTCATCGCCCAGCTCTCTTGTGTAGTGTTTTGATGAATGCAGCGTGCCAGAAAGCGAATCGAGGATTAAAGAATAAAAAAAGATTGGCTATAACGTGGAGGAATAAAAGCCCTCTTCAGATAGAAGAGGGCTCGAAGGATCAATACAGTTTTTTCGCGCAGTCCAGCCAGTCACCTTTGAACGGACGCTTCATGTTTTCAATCGCGTCGATGATGTCATGGTGAACCAGCTGTTCATTCTGAATACCGACGCAACGGCCGCCGTGGCCCTGCAGCAGCAGCTCGATAGCGTACGCGCCCATACGGGAGGCCAGGATACGGTCGTACGGGCCCGGGGAACCGCCGCGCTGGATGTGACCCAGAACGGTCGCGCGGGTTTCGCGTTTGGTTTCGGTTTCGATGTACTTCGCCAGTTCGTCAACGTCACAGATGTGCTCGGTGATAGCCACAATCGCGTGTTTCTTACCTTTCGCGATACCGGCTTTGATTTCAGCAACCAGATCTTCACGGCTGAATTCCACTTCAGGAACCACCACGAACTCACAGCCACCGGCGATAGCCGCCGCCAGGGTCAGGTCACCGCAGTAGCGGCCCATCACTTCAACGATAGAGATACGCTGGTGAGAAGATGAGGTGTCACGCAGGCGGTCAATGGCTTCCACAACGGTGCCCAGCGCGGTGAAGTAACCGATGGTGTAGTCAGTGCCTTTGATGTCGTTGTCGATGGTGCCCGGCAGGCCGATGCACGGGAAGCCCATTTCGGTCAGACGTTTTGCACCCATGTACGAGCCGTCACCGCCGATAACAACCAGCGCGTCCAGGCCACGCTTTTTCATGTTCTCGATAGCCACTTCACGGATGTGTTCGTCACGGAATTCCGGGAAGCGCGCAGACCCAAGGAAGGTGCCGCCACGGTTGATCATGTCAGACACGCTGTAACGGTCGAGCTGAACCATACGGTCTTCATACAGACCCAGGTAACCATCATAGATACCAAAAACTTCCAGACCTTCCGTCAGCGCTGCACGGACAACCCCACGAATTGCCGCGTTCATGCCCGGCGCATCACCGCCGCTTGTCAACACACCGATTTTCTTAATCATGACTACCTCTGAACTTAGGAATGCAAAATTGAAATCTGTTGCCGGAAGAAACTTATCGACCAACGAATACTGCAAATAGTATATCAATCCCTTCTGGCTGAATTGATTCAGGTCAGACCAAATGGCGGTAATTTATACACAAAATGCTGGCCTGGCTCACTTTTTTACAACGAATTACGAAAGCCCAACATGTCCGGGTACAACCGAGCAGGGATCCTGGTGAATGATGACGTCTGAACCAGGAAAACGCTGCAAAATCGCCTGCTCGACCTGTTCAGCAATCACGTGAGCCTGAACCAGCGGCAGGTTGTCTTCCATTTCAATGTGAATCTGTATAAAGCGGGTCGGCCCTGACTGCCGCGTTCGAAGATCGTGTGCACCGCTGACGCCGGGCCAGGAGGTCACGATGGAAAAAATTTCACTACGTTCTGAGTCCGGAAGAGCGCGATCGAGCAGTGATTGCACCGCGTCATACCCCATCCGCAGGGCGCTATATAAAATATAGATACCAATCCCTAACGCAAACAACGCATCGGCCCGATGCCAGCCATACCAAGCCAGACCGAGCGCAATAAGAATAGCCCCATTCATCATAACATCAGATTGATAATGAAGCATATCCGCCCGTACGGCCTGACTTTGCGTTTTGCGAACAACCCAGCGCTGGAACGTTACCAGAACTAGTGTGCTTATAAGTGCAATTACTGTGACGACCACGCCGACCCCGGGATTGTTCATCGGTGAAGGCGAAACCAGATGCTGAATACCGGTCAAAAACAGGAACAGCGCGGAGCCAGAAATGAACATACTTTGCGCCAGCGCGGCCAGCGACTCCGCTTTGCCGTGCCCAAACGTGTGCTCTTCATCCGCCGGCTGCAGCGAGTAGCGCACCACCAGAAGGTTGGTCAGCGAGGCGGCGATATCTACCAGTGAATCCACCAGCGCCGCCAGAATACTGACCGAGCCGGTATACCACCAGGCAAAGATTTTGATCAGCAGCAGGCCAGAGGCCATGACGGTCGCCGCAATGGCGGCCCGGCTTACCAGCCTTCCATAGGATTGATTCATAAACGCTCCTGTCATGTCATGCCGCTAGTATAACGGAAGCACGGGGAGGCAAAGGATGAATAAACGGTTAACAAATCAGAATGCAGGGCAAAAAAAACCCCCACATCATGTGGGGGAAGACAGGGATGGTGTCTATGGCAAGGAAAACAGGGTTTACTGGTTACTACGGGTACTGCTATTGCTACTGAAAAACGTCGTTTCTGAGCTTCGCTGCATCCGTGCAACCTCACGCAACTGGTCCATCCGCTGCTGATGTTTGGTATTCAAAACCGCTTGCTGCTCGGGCGTTAGCAGGTGGTACATCTGGTTGCGGACCTTCGCCATCTCTACCTGGCGGGCAACCTGTTCCTGTGCCATTTTTTCGGCCTGAGCGCGGACAGCGCTTTCGTCAAAATTTTCTGCGGTGACAAGGCGATGCATTGTCTCCATTTCGCTAACATTAACAGGGGGCTGGTCGTGTCGTGCCCTCTGCATCAGATCTCTCATCTGTTGACGCTGATGTTCGGTTAAACTTATGCCGTCAAACATATGGCTTTGGCTGCTGTGCGTTGCGCCCTCTTGCGAGGAACCGTTATCGCCGATGATAGCTACAGCAGCCTGGCTAAACGCACTGAACGCCAGCGTTGAGGCCATGACGGCAGCGGTAACTTTGCGCATCACTTGCTCCCAAAATCTTTCGTGTCGCGATTCAACGAGAGACAGTCTACGATTCAGGCTGCAAACATGCGTCAGGGGGTGTAAAACAACGTAAAGTCATGGATTAGATAGCCTTGATGTCGTAATTTCTGCCTCGGAGGTATTTAAACAATGAATAAAATCCTGTTAGTTGATGATGACCGAGAGCTCACATCCCTTTTAAAGGAGTTGCTCGACATGGAAGGTTTCAACGTCCTGGTTGCCCATGATGGCGAGCAGGCGCTGAGTCTCCTTGACGACAGCATCGATCTACTTTTGCTCGACGTAATGATGCCGAAGAAAAACGGTATTGATACGCTAAAAGAGCTTCGCCAGACACACCAGACCCCCGTTATCATGCTGACCGCCCGCGGCAGCGAGCTTGACCGCGTTCTCGGCCTTGAGCTGGGTGCGGATGACTATTTACCGAAGCCGTTCAACGACCGTGAACTGGTGGCCCGTATTCGCGCGATCCTGCGCCGTTCCCACTGGAGCGAGCAGCAGCAGAATACCGACAACAGCTCGCCAACGCTGGAAGTGGACTCCCTGAGCCTGAACCCGGGCCGTCAGGAAGCGAGCTTCGACGGCCAGACGCTGGAACTCACCGGCACCGAATTCACGCTGCTGTATCTGCTGGCGCAGCACCTCGGCCAGGTAGTTTCGCGTGAACATTTAAGCCAGGAAGTGCTGGGCAAACGCCTCACGCCGTTTGACCGCGCCATCGACATGCACATCTCTAACCTGCGCCGCAAGCTGCCGGAGCGTAAAGACGGTCACCCATGGTTTAAAACCCTGCGTGGTCGCGGTTATCTGATGGTTTCCGCTTCATGATAGGCAGCTTAACCGCCCGCATCTTCGCCATCTTCTGGCTGACGCTGGCACTGGTTTTAATGCTCGTTTTGATGTTGCCAAAACTCGACTCACGCCAGATGACGGAGCTTCTCGACAGCGAGCAACGTCAGGGCGTGATGATCGAGCAGCACGTAGAAGCGGAGCTGGCAAACGATCCGCCGAACGATTTGATGTGGTGGCGCAGGCTGTTTCGCGCTATCGACAAGTGGGCACCGCCAGGACAACGTCTTTTGCTGGTCACCAGCGAAGGCCGCGTGATCGGAGCCGATCGCAATGAAATGCAGATCATCCGCAACTTTATTGGCCAGGCGGATAACGCCGATCACCCACAGAAGAAGAAATATGGTCGGGTAGAGATGGTCGGTCCTTTCTCGGTACGTGATGGGGAAGACAATTATCAGCTCTATCTGATTCGCCCCGCGAGCAGCTCCCAGTCCGACTTCATCAACCTGCTGTTTGACCGTCCGCTTCTGCTGCTGATTGTCACGATGCTGGTCAGTTCCCCGCTGCTGCTATGGCTGGCATGGAGCCTGGCAAAACCGGCGCGTAAGCTGAAAAATGCCGCCGATGAAGTGGCGCAGGGTAACCTGCGACAGCATCCAGAGCTGGAATCCGGGCCGCAGGAGTTCCTGGCCGCCGGGACCAGTTTTAACCAGATGGTGAGCGCGCTGGATCGGATGATGACCGCGCAGCAACGCCTGCTGTCAGACATCTCGCACGAGCTGCGTACCCCGCTCACGCGCTTACAGCTGGGCACCGCCCTGCTGCGCCGCCGCAGCGGCGAAAGCAAAGAGCTGGAGCGCATTGAAACTGAAGCCCATCGTCTGGACAGCATGATTAACGATCTGCTGGTGATGTCGCGCAATCAGCAGAAAAACGCGCTGGTGAGCGAAACGGTGAAGGCCAATCACCTGTGGCACGAGGTGCTGGACAACGCGGCGTTCGAAGCGGAGCAGATGGGTAAATCGTTCACCGTCAACTTCCCGCCGGGCCCGTGGCCGCTGTACGGTAACCCCAACACGCTGGAAAGCGCGCTGGAGAATATCGTGCGTAACGCCCTGCGCTACTCGCACACGAAGATTGAGGTGGCGTTTTCGGTGGATAAAGACGGGATTACCGTCATTGTCGATGACGACGGCCCTGGCGTCAGCCCGGAAGACCGCGAGCAGATTTTCCGTCCGTTCTACCGTACCGACGAAGCGCGCGACCGCGAATCTGGCGGCACGGGGCTGGGGCTGGCGATTGTAGAAACCGCCATGCAGCAGCATCGCGGCTGGGTGAAAGCCGACGACAGCCCGCTGGGCGGGTTGCGGTTAACGCTGTGGCTGCCGTTGTATAAGCGTTCGTAATCCCCTCACCCTAACCCTCTCCCCATAGGGGAGAGGGGACGTAAAACACCCCCGCCTCTTTGGGGTGTACGGGCCGGGGTGAGGAGAAGTTATTTCCCCCACAATCTCCGCGAATTATCTTCGATCTTGTTGCTTAAGCGCCGCTTTTGCATCGTTCTGGTCCAGCTTGTCGATAACCCCGCCGCAGACAGCAGGCGGTGATACTGCTCGTCGTCAAACGGCATATGCCAGGCAATCGCGCAGGCGTCGTAAACGGACACGTCGCTCAGGCGCGATACCAGCTCAAGCGGCGCATCCGCAGATACCTGCCCTGCCAGCACCACGCGGTACAGCCAGCCGGTTTTACCCGCGTTTTGCAGCTGGGCCGACATATCCTGAATCCCGAAATGGTAGTTGAGCTTGAAGCACGGCGAGCGTGGCTGCGTCACCTGAATCAGGGCGTCACCCCAGCGGTAGATATCGCCGATAAAGACGTTTTTCTCCGTCAGCCCTTCGGTCGAGAGATTTTCGCCAAACGCGGGCGCGACGAAGAGGTCCGCCTGCTCGGGGAATTCCGCTTTCCAGTGCTGATAGTGCTCGCGCGGATAGTGGCACAGCGCGCGCTCCGGCCCGCCGTGGATTTTCTTTTCGGCCTGCTCGTCACCCGCCAGCCCGAGGTCGGTTAACGTCAGCTCCCCGTCGACCTGAATTTTAGCGATGGCGCTCGGGCGGCTGCCGTCGTACTCCCTTACCTTGCCTGTAAAAACATTCACCGGGTAATGCATCTCAACTCCTTCAGATACAAAAAAAGCGAGTCATCAGACTCGCTTCTCACAGGCGTCAATGCAACCTTATTTTTTAGCGGCGAAACGCGCTGCTGCTTCGTCCCAGTTCACTACATCCCAGAACGCTTTGATGTAGTCAGGGCGACGGTTCTGGAACTTCAGGTAGTAAGCGTGTTCCCACACGTCCAGACCCAGGATTGGGAAGCCGGATGCGCCAGAGATCGCTTCACCCATCAGCGGGGAGTCCTGGTTAGCAGTAGAAACCACCGCCAGCTTGTCGCCTTTCAGAACCAGCCACGCCCAGCCAGAGCCGAAACGGGTTGCAGCAGCTTTTTCGAATTCCGCTTTGAAGTTGTCAACGGAACCGAAGTCGCGCTCGATAGCCGCTTTCAGGTCGCCCTGCAGGGTGGTACCGGTTTTCAGGCCTTTCCAGAACAGGCTGTGGTTAGCGTGACCGCCAGCGTTGTTACGCAGCACGGTTTTCTTGTCTGCCGGCAGCTGGTCCAGTTTGGTGATCAGCTCTTCAACAGGCAGGTTAGCGAACTCTGGCAGGCTTTCCAGCGCTGCGTTCGCGTTGTTCACATAGGTCTGGTGGTGTTTAGTGTGATGGATTTCCATCGTCTGCTTGTCGAAATGCGGTTCCAGTGCGTCGTAGGCATACGGCAGGGATGGCAGTGTATAACTCATAATCCTCTCCATTATTGTCGGGCGGCACAGCTGTTAATGCCGCGTAAGCAGTTGGTTCATTATAGTTAATTAAATGATATTGAAAATGATTATCAATGCCGTAGTTTTTATAAGGTTATTCGTTTTCTGATGAAGCGCGAAAATGTGAATCTGCTCACCCGTTTAACGCGTTGATTGCCATTCAAAACCAAAGTGCGGCAGCCTCCCGAAGGTGGCCATTCTGCTTAATTTTTACACTCGTCGGGTCGGTGGGAAGCCATTGATCGATAAAAACGATGAGGACGTAAACATGAATCATGCGATTACGATGGGTATCTTCTGGCATTTGATAGGCGCAGCCAGTGCAGCCTGTTTCTATGCCCCGTTCAAAAAGGTGAAAGGGTGGTCGTGGGAAACCATGTGGTCCGTTGGCGGCGTGGTCTCCTGGATCCTGCTTCCCTGGGCCATCAGCGCCATGCTACTCCCGGATTTCTGGGGCTACTTCTCCTCCTTTAACGCCTCCACCCTGCTGCCGGTATTTCTGTTTGGTGCCATGTGGGGCATAGGCAATATCAACTACGGCCTCACCATGCGTTATCTCGGCATGTCGATGGGGATCGGCATCGCGATTGGCATCACGCTAATTGTCGGCACCCTGATGACGCCCGTCCTCAACGGTAACCTCGACGTGTTGCTTAATACCGAAGGCGGCAGAATGACGCTGCTGGGCGTGCTGGTCGCGGTTATCGGCGTCGGGATCGTGACCCGCGCGGGCCAGTTGAAAGAGCGCAAGATGGGCATTAAAGCCGAGGACTTTAACCTCAAAAAAGGTCTGCTGCTGGCGGTCATGTGCGGCATCTTCTCCGCCGGCATGTCGTTTGCCATGAACGCCGCAAAACCGATGCATGAGGCCGCCGCCGCCCTGGGCGTCGACCCGCTGTACGTGGCGCTGCCCAGCTACGTGGTGATCATGGGCGGCGGTGCGCTGGTAAACCTCGGCTTCTGCGTTATTCGCCTGGCAAAAGTTGAGAGTTTGTCGCTAAAAGCCGACTTCTCGCTGGCAAAACGGGTCATCATCGCCAACGTACTCCTTTCGACGCTCGGCGGCCTGATGTGGTACCTGCAGTTCTTTTTCTACGCCTGGGGGCACGCCAGCATTCCGGCGCAATACGACTATATGAGCTGGATGCTGCACATGAGCTTCTACGTGCTGTGCGGCGGGCTGGTTGGGCTGGTACTGAAGGAGTGGAACAACGCCGGACGTCGACCAGTGGGCGTTCTGAGCCTGGGCTGCGTGGTGATTATCATTGCGGCCAACATTGTAGGCCTCGGTATGGCGAACTGATTACGCCGCCCTTCGACTGTGATGACGCCACTGCACCGGCGTCATCCCCACCTCGCGGTTAAAGACCACCGAAAAGTAGTTACTGTCCTCAAAGCCGCAGCGCATTGCCACGTCACTGACCATGAGCTCCGTATGCTGGAGCAGATACTGGGCGTGGCAAATACGCAGCTGGCGCAAATAGTGATTTACCGTCATGCCCGTCTGGGTACGGAACTGCTGGCGCAGGGCACGCTCGCTGCACTGCTCCTGCTCGCAGAACTTTTCCAGCACAAAGCTTTTATTCAGGCTGGCCGCCAGTGTGGCAATCAGCTTATCAAGTCGCGTTTCCTGCTGCGTGGCGGAGAGGTTATCCGTCGCGTAGCGATAGCGTTTAAGCATCATGACCAGCTGCGCGAAGAGGATCTCTGACATCGGGTTAACCAGCGGATCGGTTTTAGCGCTCTCCTGTTCAAGCAGAGAAATTGCCTGACGGATAGCGGTCATACCACTGCTGCTTAAGCGCCAGTGCGGTGAACCTTTCGCACCGTTAAAGCCGGGGATACACGCGGCCCAGTCGACGTTAAGTTTGAGCCGATCGGGACAGTAGATAACGTTCTGTAAGACCAGGTCATTGACCGAGGCGTAGGCGTGTTTATCTTCGGCGCGAATGTAAAACAGATCCCCCCGGGTAATGCGGTAAGGCCGATCGTTGAGAATGTGCAGACCGTTGCCGCGCCACACCAGCACCAGCTCATAAAATTCGTGCGTATGTTCAGCAAAGACGTTTTGCGGGTAGCGATCCGCCACCGCAACGGCTTGTTCAGCGGAGGCAAAAAAGTCATCTTTGCGAAGAATTAACGGCGCGGCCACATCACCACCTCAACGGCGAAAACCTGACATTATTACCCGCTTTACGACAGCAAAACGTTGACTGGGCTCGCGTTACTGCAGTGAGGTGTCCTTTCCCTGGCGAATATCACGCGGAGACCAGCTGAATTCCCGGCGAAACAGCGTCGAAAAGTGGTTACTGTCGCCGAAACCGCAGCGAAAGGCGATGTCCGTGACGCTGTCATCGCTGTGGCGCAGCAGGTGGCGCGCTTTTATCAGGCGCAGACGGTTAAGGTAGCGCTGGGGCGTCTGCCCGGTTTGCTGCTTAAGCTGACGGTGCAGGGTGCGAAGCGACAGCGAAAAATGACTCGCCAGCGCTTCCCAGCAGATGTCCTCGGCAAAATGTTCCTCCAGCCAGATCATCAGCTGGTTCAGACGGGCTTCGCTACTCTCCCCCTCCACCGGGTTACTACGGCGTAACGCCACCAGCAGCTGCATAAACAGCATCTCGCGCGTGGCCATCGCGTGCATATCCTGTCCGTCCTGGCTTTGCTCCATCTGGAGCAAGATCTGGCGAACCTGCTGCAGCGTGGCCTGGTTCACGCGCCAGTGGGACGGATAATGCCCCTCCTTCTCCTGCGGCAGTAGCTGATGAAGCCCCGCAAGAAACTGGAACGCGTCAGGCGACCGGTAGAGCACGTTCGTCAGGCACAGGTTGTCGGTATGCTCATACAGATGCCGATCGTGGTCGCGCACGAAGCAGACGGTGCCCCCGCTGATGGTGTAGGGCTGACCGTTAAAGACGTGGATGCCCGTGCCATGTTCAACAATAACAATTTCATGAAAATCATGATGATGCTCAGGGAAAGCAGCCTGCGGGAGCCGCGGTTCAATCGCTACAGGCGAACCACCCGCCGGAAAAAAGTCCACGCTGTGTAGTACGGTCATAACGGCCCCCACCAATGAGAAAAGTTCTCAAAATAGTAAATAAGGCCTCTCATACTCACCTTAAATTTTCGGCAGCAAACGCCGCAAAACCTGCCTGTTTTTCAAGAAAAAGGCGGAAAGATCCGGAATTGCGGTCAGCGTCACACTGGCTGAACGGCGCGCTTCAAGGGGAAAGTGTGAACTCCCTCACGTTCATCTTTGCTTTCTTGCCAGCGCGGAATGGGGGCTGTCCGTGGCGAGAAGGTGGTCTTTTCTTCCCTTTTTTACACTCAGCGCTAATGATTTCCAGAAGGATTAGACCATGACCTTTCGCCATTGTGTCGCTGTCGATTTAGGTGCATCCAGCGGTCGCGTAATGCTCGCCACCTGGGACTGCACCCAGCGCACCCTTTCGCTTCGCGAAATGCATCGTTTTGCGAACTGCCTGCAAAAACAGGACGGTTTTAATACCTGGGACATTGACGGACTTGAGGCAGAGATCCGCACCGGGCTCAAAAAAGTCTGCGATAGCGGGATCCTCATCGACAGCATCGGCATTGATACCTGGGGCGTTGATTACGTGCTGCTGGACCGCAACGGCAATCGCGTTGGCCTGCCCGTCTCCTACCGCGACAGCCGCACGGACGGTCTAATGGCGCACGCCATCGCCCAGCTTGGCAAAGACAACATCTATGGCCGCAGCGGCATTCAGTTTCTGCCGTTTAACACGCTGTATCAGCTGCGCGCGCTGGTCGAGCAGCAGCCGGAGCTGGTGAAAAAGGTGGCGCATGCGCTGCTGATCCCGGACTACTTAAGCTACCGGCTGACCGGCAACATGAACTGGGAATACACCAACGCCACCACCACGCAGCTGATCAACATCAACACCGATAGCTGGGATGAACACCTGCTGGCCTGGACGGGCGCTCCGCCTTCCTGGTTCGGCACGCCGACCCATCCGGGTAATGCGATCGGGCAGTGGCTTTGCCCGCAGGGGAACCCCATCCCTGTTGTTGCCGTCGCCAGTCACGATACCGCCAGCGCGGTGATTGCATCCCCGCTGGCCAGCAGAGACGCGGCCTATCTCTCTTCCGGCACCTGGTCGCTAATGGGCTTTGAGAGCAAAACGCCGTACACCAGCGACGCCGCGATGGCGGCGAACATCACTAATGAAGGCGGTGCCGAAGGGCGCTACCGCGTGCTGAAGAACATCATGGGACTCTGGCTGCTCCAGCGGATGCTGAAAGAGCAGCATATTTTCGACCTGCCTGCGCTTCTCGCAGAAACCGAAACGCTGAAGGCCTGTACGTTCCTGATCAACCCGAACGACGACCGCTTTATTAACCCGGTGCATATGAGCGCCGAAATCCAGTCCGCCTGTTTCGAAGCCGGACAGCCGGTCCCTTCCCGTCCTGCCGAGCTGGCGCGCTGTATTTTTGACAGCCTGGCCCTGCTCTACGCGGATGTGCTGAGCGAGCTGGCAAACCTTCGCGGCAAGCCGTTCAGCCAGCTGCATATCGTGGGCGGCGGCTGCCAGAACCAGCTGTTGAACCAGCTCTGCGCCGATGCCTGCGGCATCACCGTGGTGGCGGGTCCGGTGGAGGCCTCAACGCTCGGTAACATTGGTATTCAGCTGATGACCCTGGACGAACTTTCAGACGTCGATGAATTCCGTTCGGTGGTCACCGCGAATACCCGCCTGACTACTTTCATCCCCAATACCTGCCATGAAATTGCCCGCTACCGGGCGCAGTTTCAGCAAAAACGCCTGACTAAGGAGCTTTGTGCATGACCACTCAACTTGAACAAGCCTGGGACCTGGCTAAACAGCGTTTCGCCGCCGTCGGCGTGGATGTCGAAGCGGCACTGCGCCAGCTCGACCGTCTGCCGGTCTCCATGCATTGCTGGCAGGGCGACGACGTCGCCGGGTTCGAGGATCCTGGCGGCTCGCTGACGGGTGGCATTCAGGCAACGGGTAATTACCCAGGCAAAGCGCGTAATGCCACCGAACTGCGTGCGGATCTGGAACTGGCGCTGAGCCTCATCCCCGGGCCAAAACGCCTGAACCTGCACGCCATTTATCTTGAGTCCGACGAGCCGGTCGCGCGTAACGAGATTAAACCGGAACACTTTAAGCACTGGGTTGAATGGGCGAAAGCCAACGGGCTGGGGCTGGACTTCAACCCCTCCTGCTTCTCGCACCCGCTCAGCGCGGACGGCTTTACCCTCTCCCATGCCAACGATGAAATCCGTCAGTTCTGGATCGACCACGTGAAGGCCAGCCGCCGCGTCTCGGCTTATTTTGGTGAACAGCTTGGCACGCCGTCAGTGATGAACATCTGGATCCCCGACGGCATGAAGGACATCACCATTGACCGCCTCGCCCCGCGCCAGCGCCTGCTGGCAGCACTGGATGAAGCCATCAGCGAAAAACTGGACCCGGCGCACCACATCGACGCCGTGGAGAGCAAGCTGTTCGGCATTGGCGCAGAAAGCTACACCGTCGGCTCGAATGAGTTCTACATGGGTTACGCCACCAGCCGCCAGACCGCCCTGTGCCTGGATGCCGGCCACTTCCACCCGACCGAGGCGATCTCCGACAAAATCTCCGCCGCCATGCTCTACGTGCCGCGCCTGCTGCTGCACGTCAGCCGTCCGGTGCGCTGGGACAGCGACCACGTGGTGCTGCTGGATGACGAAACGCAGGCCATTGCCAGCGAGATCGTCCGCCACGACCTGTTCGACCGCGTCCATATCGGCCTCGACTTCTTCGACGCCTCCATCAACCGCATCGCGGCGTGGGTTATCGGCACCCGCAACATGAAGAAAGCGCTGCTTCGCGCTCTGCTGGAGCCGACTGCCGCGCTGAAACAGCTGGAAGCAAACGGCGACTACACCGCGCGCCTGGCGCTGCTGGAGGAGCAAAAATCCCTGCCGTGGCAGGCGGTGTGGGAGATGTACTGCCAGCGTAACGACGCGCCTGCGGGCAGCCAATGGCTGGAGAACGTGCGGGCGTATGAGAAAGACGTATTGAGAAAGCGCGGGTAACTGGCCCCTCACCACGATAACTGGAAAAGAAAACTATGCAGACCATCACGACTTCCTGGTTCGTCCAGGGCATGATCAAAGCCACCTCTGATGCCTGGCTAAAAGGCTGGGACGAGCGCAACGGCGGCAACCTGACGCTGCGTCTGGACGATGCCGACATTGAGCCGTACGCCGCCGATTTCCATCAAAAACCGCGCTATATTGCGCTGAGTCAGCCGATGCCGCTGCTCGCGAACACGCCGTTTATCGTCACCGGCTCCGGCAAGTTCTTTCGTAACGTCCAGCTCGACCCGCAGGCCAATCTCGGCGTCGTGAGGGTAGACAGCGACGGCGCGGGCTACCACATTCTTTGGGGGCTGACGGATGAAGCGGTGCCGACGTCAGAACTGCCAGCGCATTTCCTTTCTCACTGCGAGCGCATCACGGCGACCCACGGCAAAGACCGCGTCATCATGCACTGCCACGCAACCAACCTGATTGCCCTGACCTACGTGCTGGAAAACAGCACCGACTACATCACCCGCAAGCTCTGGGAAGGCAGTACCGAATGCCTGGTGGTCTTCCCGGACGGCGTCGGTATTCTGCCGTGGATGGTGCCGGGTACGGACGAAATCGGCGAGGCCACCGCAGCGGCTATGCAAAAACACTCGCTGGTACTGTGGCCGTTCCACGGCGTGTTCGGCAGCGGACCGACGCTGGATGAAACCTTCGGTCTGATCGACACCGCCGAGAAATCCGCGGAAGTACTGGTGAAGGTCTATTCCATGGGCGGCATGAAGCAGACCATCACCCGGGAAGAGCTGATCGCGCTGGGCAAACGTTTTGGCGTTACCCCGATGCAGTCGGCCCTGGATTTATACGCGTAACGCAACAGGCGATGGGCGTCGACACGCGCGGGATGCGCGACGAAGCCGCCTGCCGCGATGAGGTCCGCGAGCTGTATCTGGAGGCATTATGATTCGTAAAGCGTTTGTTATGCAGGTCAACCCGGACGCCCACGAGGAGTACGCGCGTCGCCATAGCCCTATCTGGCCAGAGCTGGAAGCGGTGCTGAAAGACCACGGCGCGCACCGCTACGCCATTTATCTCGACAAAGAGCGCAGCCTGCTGTTTGCAACGGTGGAGATTGAATCGGAGGAGCGCTGGAACGCGGTCGCGAATACCGACGTCTGCCAGCGCTGGTGGAAACACATGCGTGATGTAATGCCGTCGAACCCGGACAACAGCCCGGTGAGTGCGGAACTTAAAGAGGTCTTTTACCTGGACTGATGCGTTAACGCTGCAGCCCCCGCGGCGGCGGCAATCTCCTGCCTGCTGCTCAGCGTAAACGCCGACACCATCGTAATCACCAGCACGAAGCAGCCCACCAGCAGGAACGGCACCTCCAGCGCGTGCAGCATCTTCAGGGCAATCACCTCCACGGCGCTGGGCCTCTGCTTCCACGCGGGCGCGCGTCTCGGCGGAGACGTCATCATATCCGTTGAAGGCGCGGCTAACGGTGGTGACTGACAGCCCCAGTTCTTTCGCAATGGCGTTAAGCGACATGAGTTTCCGTATCTCTGTTAGTTTTGTTCTGCCACCAGCAGCGCGTGCGTATCCGGCTCCAGCGCCTTAAAGATATGCGGCAAATCGGCGGGATAACAGATGTAATCTCCCGGACCGAGTTCTTCCGCCGCGTCGATCAGGCCGACTAACGCGCGCCCCTGCGTCACAATAATATGTTCAACGGACCCCGGCGGATGCGGCTGGGAAATGCGGTCTGCGCCCGGCTGGGTAAGCAGGAGGTATACGTCGCGTCGCGCGCCCGGCGGACATGCCGCCAGCAGAATCGCCTCGTAGTTAGCCTGTCCGGCAACCACTTTTGTGCCTTCACCACGGCGGATCACCTGCGTGGTCGGCTGCTGCGGCTCCAGCAAGCGGGCAAAAGGAATATCCAGCGCCACGCAAAGCGACCACAGCGTTTCCAGGCTCGGGTTACCGTTGCCGGATTCCAGCTGAGAAAGCGTGGATTTAGCGATCCCGGCACGGCGGGCAATTTCCGCCAGCGAAAGCCCGGTTCGCAGGCGTTCTCGCACCAGGCTTTTGGCGATCACGCTGATTGGCTGCGTCATAGAAACGGCCTCTATTTCTCTATAACGAACGATTCGTTCGTCTTGTAAAACGTTTTTGATGCGTTCATTATAATGGAAATACGTTCGATATGGCTAAAATGGTATGAAGAATCCCCTCTCTTGCCTGAAAGGCGACACGATAAAAGCAATCATCCTGGTTTGCCTCGCGGTTGGGGTGGTTGGGATGTCCTACGGCTCACTGGCGATGGCCTATGGTTTCCCGCTCTGGGTGCCGTTTGTCCTCTCCCTCACCGTGCTGGCGGGCGCATCGGAATTTATGTTTATCGGCATTGTGGCAAGCGGAGGTAACCCGCTGGCGGCAGCAGCGGCCGGTTTGCTGGTCAACGCGCGCCACGTGCCGTTTGGCGTGACGGTGCGTGAACTGGTGGGCAAACGGGGGTTGAGCTATCTCGGCTGTCACATCATGAACGACGAAAGCGTGGTGTTTGGCCTGTCGCAAAAAACGCCCGAGCAGCGTAAAGCGGCCTACTGGCTATGCGGCTTAGGCGTGGCGATCGTCTGGCCGGTGGGGGCGCTGCTGGGAGCCATGGTCGGCAAACTGCTGCCGGACCCGGAAACCATCGGGCTGGATGCGGTATTCCCGGCAATTTTACTGGCGTTAGTGGTACCCGCGTTTAAAAACCGTACCACCCTGATCCGCGCCTGCAGCGGCGCTGCGCTTTCACTGGCTGCCGTGCCGTTTGCCCCGGTGGGCTTGCCGGTGCTGCTCTCGTTACTCGGTCTCGCTGCGAGGAAAAAATAATGGGAAACATGACGTTTTTTATTCTCGGCATCGCCATTCTTTCTGCCGGAACCTACCTGATGCGGCTCGGCGGGGCAAAGCTGGGCAACCGGCTGGCGCTCTCTGAACGGTCTCAGGCGCTGCTTTCGGATGCGGCAACGGTATTGCTGTTTTCCGTCGCGCTGGCGACCACCTTTTATGAAGGGGAACACTTCGCGGGGATGGCGCGCGTGCTGGGCGTGGCGTTTGCGGTGTTTCTTGCCTGGCGCAAAATGCCGTTAATTGTGGTGATCGTCGCGGCGGCGGTGGTAACGGCGCTGCTGCGCCTGGCGGGGATCCACTAGGAGAAATGCCCGACAGAACGCGTCTGCCGGGCATCAGAGGGTTTATTGCGCAGGAAGGGTGTCAGCGTTTAGCGTCAGCGTCTCGGTAAAGTCCGTGGCATTGGTCACGCTGAACGCTTTTTCTGAAAGATAGGTCGTGACCATCATGGTCACGGTGAACTGCTGGCCCGCCACTTCCGTGCCGTTAACAGCCGCCAGCGCTTTCTCGGGCGGCAGCGTCACCTGGGATGCCCCACCCTGAACGGCAATCGCCCCGATATCGACCGCGGCCAGCTGCACCGCGTTGCCGTCTACCCGCCCATCCTTAAACGCGATCTTCATCGCACCGCTCTCCGTAAACCGATACGCCAGATTCTGCCGGGCTGCCCCGCTGATAGAGACGCGCATTTTGCGCGTATCCGGACACAGTACCGAGACCTGGAACTCCCGCGTGACCGAGCCATAGCCGTTATAGACTTTGCCGACATGCTCGGCCGATCCCTTTTGCATATCCTCTTTACGGTAGCGACCATAGTCGACCGTCTTTACCGCAGACATCATTTCACACTGACCATCATCGGCGTGCGCTAGCGTCGGCATCCCTGACACCCCGCAGAGTAACGCAATCGTCAGCGCGTACTTCTGAACGTTATTTAGAGACATTTCCCTGTCACCTCTTCATAGAATTTATTCGGCTCCGTTTCTGGTAGGGTATACGTCAGCTTACAACGCCCCTTATCGAGCTTCGCGTAGAGCTGCTGGCTGGCGGAGATATCGTTAAGGAAGATCACGCCATCTTCTGGTGCCGTCGTGACGTACTCACCCGCTTCGTCCACAATGGAGACACCTTCCGGTAGCGGCGTACCGTCCGGGCGGCTGATAGCCAGCAGCACGCGGCGCTGGCTTAACGTCGCAAACTCCCACTTCGCTACGGCTCCGTGAGAAGCCTTGATCGCTGTCCTGCCGTTTCGCACATCGAGGTTGCCCGGCAGACTTTCCGTGTTGACCTCAATAGTGCTTTCGCGGAACGGTGACAGAGAAGGGATTACGGCCTGGCCCCATTTGTCCGTCCATACCGGGCCACGCGCGGTACCTATCTCAATGCCTGCCACCGGTTTATCCAGTTTGGCGATGGCATACGTATCCGCCACGCGGTAAGGCGAGAAGGTCACACCATCGCCATGTGCCACAATCCCGCCGCTCAGGGCCGCAGAATAGTTCGTGTTGCTGTCGTTATCGCCACCCGCCGCCAGCGCCAGGTTGGTGTAACGCAGATTGCTGTTCAGCGAAGTATCCCAACTGGTGGTGTTCCGATCATGATCCTGAGAGACGCCAACCATATACTGGTTCGTATCGTTGAGCGATCCCATTGCGCGCGTGCCCCAGGAACTATTCCCTTCACTCTCACGATACCAGGAGCTGGTATTTACGCCCGTACGTCCCAGTGGGATCGACACGTTCACATAGAGCATGTCGTTATCGCTGTCGTCGTGACGGCTGACGTCAGACTCCCAGTTCACGCTCACGTTGAAGTATTTAAAGGTCTGTGACCATGACGTAATAAAGCGGCGGCTGTCGTATTCGCTGTTCCAGCTCTCATTGCGGTAGTAGCTGAGAGAGAAACGGCCGAGCGTGCTGTTAGACCAGTTGATACCCACGCTGGTGTCATATTTGGTTTGCGATATATCGTCGTCGTCACCGTACAGCTCCGTCATCTCGCGGTAATCCGGCGTGCCGTAGCTGCCGCCCATCGAAATGCCGATCCCCCATGGCAGAGAAT
Source organism: Enterobacter sp. 168J2 (assembly GCF_034107265.1). Lineage (NCBI taxonomy): Bacteria > Pseudomonadati > Pseudomonadota > Gammaproteobacteria > Enterobacterales > Enterobacteriaceae > Enterobacter > Enterobacter sp. 168J2. Next base: position 69,835 of record NZ_JAWNEB010000011.1, read on the forward strand.
ACCCCAGGTCGAGCGTCGTTTTGTTGCCGTCCGTTTGCGACTGGTTATCTATCGACGCCAGAAAACCGAGTGAGGCATACAGGTTCTGCACCGGGACGGTATCCAGGTTGCCGGAGAAACCGTAATAGTGGTTATCCGCCATCACCATTCCGGCGAGGAAATTTACGCGCTTGTTGATGGACCAGCCGTTATTGGCAGACACCACCCACGGCTTTTCGAAGCGCGAACCCATGTCGTCTTCAACACGGCCTACCGCCATGGTAAAGCCCGGTGCGCGGCCCACGTGATTGCTGCGGAAAGTACTCGCCGACACGGTAAAACGGTTTTCGCTGCCGTCTGTCTCGGTCACCGTTACGTTCAGGTCGGTGTTGAGGTTAGCCAGCGGTACGTCATCCAGGTTAAACGGCCCGGCAGGGACCAGCGTCGAGTAAATCAACTGTCCGCCCTGGCGGATATCCACACGCGCCTGAGGGTTGCGGGCGATACCGCTTACTTCCACGCCCGTACCGCCCTGCGGCTGGAGGGCGTTATCCGGCATCATCTGTACCCCATAGATAGACGGAATACTGAAGCGACTGCTGGCCACGTTAATCTGGCCGCCCTGCACCATCACGCCATAATCGGCAAAGGTGCGCTGGGCGTAGGTATAAGAGGAATCGACATCAAAGCTCTGATCGCTGCCGTCGCTGATGAACTGCGTGCTGCGCACAATCCAGTCCCCGGCGTTAAAGCCCATTTCGAAGGTGGACTGGAAACGGTCGGCGTTTTCATCGTCATACTGGTTATGGGTGCCGAACATGGAATAATTCAGCATTGCCGCACGGCCACCCTGAACTTCCGCGAACTGGCGTCCGAAATCAGGATCCAGCGCTTCCGGTGGAACCACGACCGATATCTCTTCGATATCCGGGGAAGACTGAATCGTCGAGCCGGACCAGTATTGATGAATTTTTGGGCAATCACCGCGTCTGGTTTTTTTAATCAGACCCGCATTTTCCAGAAACTCGTCATCAATACAGGGCGTACCTTCCTCATCAAACTTCACCGGCATCAGCGTTCGCTTATTCCCGTTAATATTCACGGTTACGTTATGGTAGCCGGGCGTAAAACGCGGTGCCATGGAGTAGTATTCAGCAATCGCAGGGTCAAGGCCCTGGTTTTTTAATGCGTCTGCATCGAATATCGCTCTCGCCAGTTCCATCGGCTCGTTTGCGGTAGGGTTTATTTCCGCACGAATGCTAAAAGCCAGCGCCGAAAGGCAAAACGCCAGCATTCCCTTTTTACAGGAAACCGTTAACATAACTACTCCATGTGTTGTTATATTTTTGCTATTATTTCAGCTCGGCAACATAACTCTGCGCTTTGTAGCCATAACGCGTTGCCGGTAATATTTCAATTTTCTTATCTGAAGGCGCTATTTTCCCTCTAATGCTGAGCGTTATTTTCTCGCCGGGCAATATATAGGGTTTAGGGAACTGAGCAAGGGAACCTGATGGCAATAATTTTGCTTTTTGCTCCATGCGCACAACGTAAGGCGTTTTATTCTCGACAATCACGCTACCGTTATTTACCTGCCAGGTCAGATCTTTCCAGGGCTCCAGATTGAGCGCCAGCCCTGCCGGGCGAATAATCACGGGGAGGTTCTGGCTAAAGGTTACTTTGACTTTATTTTTTTCGCGCTGCGGAATAGCGGTGAAGATAACGCGTTTTAAATGCTCCACCTTCAGCGGTTCGGCGCTGTTTTTCAGCACAAAGCGCACACGCTGGGTTTTGCCCGCGTCCACGCGCACCACCGGCTGCGTCACAATCAGGCTGGGTTTTGGGTCATCTGGCAAGTCGACCAGTTTGGTATACAGCAGCTGCGCGTCAGCATCCGTGTTTTTGACGTCCATGCTGGCACCCTGCTCGTCTTCTTTCACAATCAGCAGCGACGTTTCTGGCACCATTCCGGCGGCCAGCGTATTAAACGAGGCTAAGAGGCAAGCGCAAATCAGCGTTCTTTTTAAAAGCAGCATAATATTAGTCCATTAATATTGAAATAACACTCCACGGATGTGGAGTGTTTAATTTGATGCTATTACAGATAAACCAGCTCAACGTTGGTTAAACCGTCCAGCGTAGCTTCGTCGATAATATTGAGATCGTTAGTTGGGTTGATGATCGCAGACACAGCCACATTAAAGTTAAATTGAGTTTGTGCAGAAGGCATTAAGTCGCCCTGTACATCGCTAAATGCATATACTTCGCTCTTGTCTGTTTTAACAGGGATGTAATCAAGACCTTTTTTACCCCAGACTTCACCATTGTTTGATGAAAATAACGGATAAAGGTTATCACCGTCAGCGTTAGTCGCTGCACCTGCTCTTTTATCAATACCCATGGAATAGGCGCCGATTGGCTTGCTGTTGTACATGCCCAGCCCGGCAGTATATGGAGGATCAAGCTGTAAATCTGGTGCAGCGAAGTTCGTGGTTACATCAACAGTTGGCGCAGAGTCAGCATGGGCATCATTAAACGTAACACCTACACGCGTAGCGGATTCACAGGTAATCGAAATAGGGATTACTTTCAAGTCTGCCAGTTTTGTTTGCGCTGTAGAATTCAAATCAGCCGCTTTCATCGTACCGAAATCAGCAACACCACCACCGCTAACAAAGGCTGGTGTACAGGAAGCAGGAACAATTTTACCCGTTACCTGAATATCAATACTGGATGCCGCCATTGCAGAAGACGCCGCTACAGCCAGCACGGATGCCAGCATCCCTTTTTTAAACATTGCGTTCATTTCATTTCCTTATTCAAATTAAATAGCTACCGCATAGAAAATATTAACCTGCGGTTTATGACTAAATGATTTTGTGAAAACTCAAATTACAGATAAACCAGCTCAACGTTGGTTAAACCATCCAGCGTGGCTTCATCCGTAATATTTAAATCATTGGTTGGGTTGATCTGTGCTGCGACGCCAACGTTAAAGTTAACCTTAGTTTGTGCGACAGGTTGACCAGAAGGAACGTCACTGAAGGAATAAATTTCACTCTTGTCAGTCGCGATTTGCAGATAGCGGAAACCTGATTTACTCCCCCACGAGGCGCCGTCCTTAGAGAAAATCGGGTAGAGATTATCGCCCGCATCGTTCGTTACCGTACCGGCTTCAGATTGAATACCTAATGAATAGGCACCAATTTTCTTGCCGTTATACATCCCTAAACCCGCCGTGTTTCGTGCTGATGTTTCAAAGTCCAGGTCAATGAAAGCGACAGGAACGTCCCCAGTAGGCGCAGAGTCAGCATGCGCATCGTTAAACGTTACGCCAATACGGGTCGCATCTTCACAGGTAATAGAAATAGGGATGATTTTCACATCAGCCAGCGCCGTTGCCTTCGTGGAATTCAGTGAAGCTACTTTCATGGTGCCGTAATCAGCAATACCACCACCGCTTGTAAATGTTGGCGTACAGGAAGCCGGAACAATTTTACCTGTAACCTGAATATCAATGCTGGATGCCGCCATTGCAGAAGACGCTGCTACAGCCAGCACGGACGCCAGCATCCCTTTTTTAAACATCGCGTTCATTTAATTTCCTTATATAAGTGAAATACAAAATAAACCAGATAATTAATATCTGGCCTGGTGTTATTACGTAAAACAGCTTGTTTTTGGAAAATAGCATCACAGATAAACTCGATCAATGCTTCAAAATCCTTTTAGGATTTACGCCTGAGGAATTCCTTAAAACTCAAGATCAATCATATTTGCATTGAATGTGAAACCGGTAATACAGCATCAAAAAAACACAATGCATTATTTTGATAAATATATGAAGAAGGCTGGTCTGACCTTATATTTGAAATGTGTATGGAATTGCTTAATTTCAAACAAAAGTAACTAAAGAGGAGAAACTTTTACAGTTATTGTTTCGTTAATCAGGAATACCCTGGAAGATATGCGGGAGATTCGGGGAAGGAACAGCAGAAAGTAAACCTGTCCCGACTCCGAAGAGCAGGGACAGCGGCAGCATAACTTATTTGTTCAGTTCAGCGGTCATGTGTACACGGTTGCCGGAAAACGCCTGGGTAATCTTGTAAGAAGACGCGCCCGCTTCCTGAGCCTGAGCCGCGATTTTCGCTTCTGCGCCATCAATGGTGGACGCGGTTGCAGTAACAGTCTGTGCAGCGAAAGAACCAAATGAAGCAGCCAGAGCGATTACAGCGACAAAAGTTTTGATGCTTTTCATAATATAAACCCTTTCATTAAGTTGTTTAGGTAAGGCACCGTGCCTTGATGAGGTAAATACTAGCCCTCATCCTGAACAACTAAAAGCGGAAGGATTTGCTATTATCATTCAAAATTACTGATTAACTATTAACCGCTGCGGATGGGTATAAATCGTCGCCCTGCCCGGCTTGCAGAAACCCACCAGCGTCAGGTTGCAGCGCTCCGCGACTTCTACCGCCAGCGTGGTTGCCGCCGACACCGCAAACAGGATCTCCACGCCGCACATGGCGGACTTCTGCACCATCTCATAGCTGGCGCGGCTGGATACAAGCGCGGCGCCCTGCTGCCAGACGTCACTTTCACGCGCCCGGCGCCCCAGCAGCTTATCCAGCGCGACGTGGCGGCCCACGTCTTCATGCCCTCCGGCAATATCACCCGACGGTAACACCCACGCCGCCGCATGCGTGCAGCCGCTCAGCTGGCCGATGGGCTGAACGTCGTTGAGGTGCTCAAGCGCACGGTCGAGATGCGCCAGATTGAAGGTCTGGGTAAACGGCAGTGGCGCGACGGGCTTGCCAATATCATTAAGCTGCTCAACGCCACAGACGCCACAGCCGGTGCGCCCGGCCAGCGCGCGGCGGCGCTCTTTCAGCCCCATAAAGCGGCGGCTGGAGAGTTCGATTTGCACTTCAAGACCGTTACACGCCTGCACCACGTCCATACCGTAGATCTCCTGCGGGTGCGCAATGATGCCTTCCGAAAGGGAAAAACCAATGGCGAACAGTTCGAGATCTTTGGGTGAAGCCATCATCACCACGTGCGAAATACCGTTGTAAACGAGGGCAACGGGCACTTCTTCAGCCAGAAAATCGGGCGTGGCATGGGTAATGTGGGGCGGTCTGCGTACCGACAGTTCCACAATGCCCGCAGGCAGTGGCGATGAGCGGGTAGCACGGTTTTGTTTAGACACAGCGGTATTCCTGAACAACCACGGAAGTAAGCCTGCTATTGCAGCATAAACCACAGGCCTTACGCATAGTATGGATCAACTTTTCGACACTCATTCTCCTACTCATTAAGAAGAGGTGCAACCCGGCCCCCGCTACACCCCTTTAACATGCAGAGCTAATAGTGTGATCAGTATCACACTTTATAATCAACACAGTGATAATACGTTCACTTTGTATTAACGCCGTTGGAACAGGTATACCGACATTGTGGTATTCTGATGATATCCCTCGGAGAAATGAGGGATTAACGCAAATTTTTCTCCTTTGCGGTCAATTCTCAACCGCGAAGTTAAAACTACATATATAAGCAATGTCGAACAAGGAGTGACCCATGCAGGTCAGCAGAAGGCAGTTCTTTAAGATCTGCGCTGGCGGTATGGCAGGCACCACGGCAGCGGCACTGGGCTTTGCGCCTGGCGTAGCGCTGGCGGAAACGCGGCAGTACAAACTGCTGCGTACCCGCGAAACCCGTAACACCTGTACGTACTGCTCCGTCGGCTGTGGGCTGTTAATGTATAGCCTCGGCGACGGTGCGAAAAACGCCAAAGCGTCTATTTTCCATATCGAAGGCGACCCGGACCATCCGGTCAACCGCGGCGCGCTGTGCCCGAAAGGGGCCGGTCTGGTGGACTTTATCCACTCCGAAAGCCGTCTGAAATTCCCGGAATATCGCGCGCCTGGCTCCGACAAATGGCAGCAAATCAGCTGGGAAGAGGCGTTTGACCGCATCGCAAAACATATTAAAGAAGACCGCGATGCCAACTTTATTGAGAAGAACGCCGACGGCGTTACGGTTAACCGCTGGCTCTCCACCGGGATGCTGTGTGCTTCTGCCTCCAGCAACGAAACCGGCTATTTAACCCAGAAATTCACGCGCGCACTCGGTATGCTCGCGGTCGACAACCAGGCGCGTGTCTGACACGGACCAACGGTAGCAAGTCTTGCTCCAACATTTGGTCGCGGTGCGATGACCAACCACTGGGTCGACATCAAGAACGCCAACCTCATTGTGGTGATGGGCGGTAACGCCGCTGAAGCGCACCCTGTCGGGTTCCGCTGGGCGATGGAAGCCAAAATCCACAACGGTGCGAAACTGATTGTGATCGATCCCCGCTTTACGCGTACTGCGTCAGTGGCGGATTTCTACACCCCTATTCGTTCAGGTACTGACATCACTTTCCTGTCGGGCGTACTGCTGTACCTGATGACTAACGAAAAATATAACCGCGAGTACACCGAAGCCTATACCAACGCCAGCCTGATCGTGCGTGAGGATTACCACTTCGAAGATGGCCTGTTCAGCGGTTATGACGCGGAAAAACGCAAGTACGACAAAACCAGCTGGAACTACGAGCTGGATGAGAAAGGCTTTGCGAAGCGCGATACCACTCTGCAACACCCGCGCTGCGTGTGGAACCTGCTGAAAGAGCACGTTTCCCGCTACACGCCGGACGTTGTTGAGAACATCTGCGGCACGCCGAAGGCGGACTTCCTGAAGGTCTGCGAGCTGATCGCGGAGACCAGCGCGAAGGACAAAACCGCGTCGTTCCTGTATGCGCTCGGCTGGACGCAGCACTCCATCGGCGCGCAGAACATCCGTACCATGGCAATGGTGCAGCTGCTGCTCGGCAACATGGGGATGGCAGGCGGCGGCGTGAACGCCCTGCGCGGTCACTCCAACATTCAGGGTCTGACCGACCTCGGCCTGCTGTCCCAGAGCCTGACGGGCTACATGAACCTGCCAAGCGAGAAACAGCCTGACCTGCAGACCTACCTGACGGCCAGCACGCCAAAACCGCTGCTCGAAGGCCAGGTGAACTACTGGGGCAACTATCCGAAGTTCTTCGTCTCGCTGATGAAAGCCTTCTACGGCGACAAAGCGACGGCGGAAAACAGCTGGGGCTTTGACTGGCTGCCGAAGTGGGACAAAGGTTACGACGTTCTCCAGTACTTTGAGATGATGCACCAGGGCCAGGTCAACGGCTATATCTGCCAGGGCTTTAACCCGGTGGCGTCGTTCCCGAACAAGAACAAGGTTGTCGAATCTCTGTCGAAGCTGAAGTTCCTGGTCACGATTGACCCGCTCAACACCGAGACCTCGACCTTCTGGCAGAACCATGGCGAATCGAACGACGTCGATCCGTCGAAGATTCAGACCGAAGTGTTCCGCCTGCCGTCCACCTGCTTCGCGGAAGAGAACGGTTCTATCGTTAACTCCGGCCGCTGGCTGCAGTGGCACTGGAAAGGCGCGGACGCCCCGGGCATCGCCATGAACGACGGCGAGATCCTGGCCGGTATTTTCTTACGCCTGCGTAAGATGTACGCGGCAGAAGGCGGCGCGAACCCTGAGCCTGTGCTGAACATGACGTGGAACTACTCGACGCCGGAAAACCCTGCGCCGGAAGAAGTGGCGATGGAGAGCAACGGCAAGGCGCTGGCGGACGTTATCGACCCGGCTACCGGCGCGGTTCTGGCGAAGAAAGGCGATCAGCTCAGTACCTTCGCACACCTGCGCGATGACGGTACCACGTCAAGCGGCTGCTGGATCTTTGCCGGTAGCTGGACGCCGAAAGGCAACCAGATGGCCAACCGCGATAATGCCGACCCGTCGGGCCTTGGCAATACGCTGGGCTGGGCATGGGCGTGGCCGCTTAACCGCCGCATCCTCTATAACCGTGCCTCCGCTGACCCGCAGGGCAACCCGTGGGATCCGAAGCGTCAGCTTCTGAAGTGGGACGGCGCGAAATGGGGCGGCGTGGATATTCCGGACTACAGCACCGCCGCACCGGGCAGCGACGTCGGGCCGTTTATCATGCAGCCTGAAGGGATGGGGCGCCTGTTTGCTATCGACAAGATGGCGGAAGGGCCGTTCCCGGAACACTACGAGCCGTTTGAAACGCCGCTGGGCACCAACCCGCTGCACCCGAACGTGGTCTCTAACCCGGCAGCCCGTATCTTCAAGGGTGACTTTGAAGCGCTGGGTAAAAAGGACAAGTTCCCGTACGTGGGCACCACTTATCGTCTGACCGAACACTTCCACTACTGGACCAAGCACGCGCTGCTTAACGCCATCGCGCAGCCGGAACAGTTTGTGGAGATCGGCGAGAAGCTGGCGAACAAGCTCGGCATTGCCCATGGCGATACCGTGAAAGTCTCTTCCAACCGCGGCTACATCAAGGCCAAGGCGGTGGTGACCAAGCGCATTCGCACGCTGAACGTTCACGGTCAGCAGGTAGATACCATCGGTATTCCGATTCACTGGGGCTATGAGGGCGTGGCGAAGAAAGGGTTCATTGCGAACACCCTGACGCCGTTTGTCGGCGATGCGAACACGCAAACGCCGGAGTTTAAGGCCTTCCTCGTGAACGTGGAAAAGGTGTAACGGAGACGACTTATGGCTTATCAATCTCAAGACATTATCCGTCGTTCCGCGACTAACGGTTTCACGCCCGCGCCTCAGGCGCGGGACCACCAGCAGGAAGTGGCGAAGCTTATCGACGTGACCACCTGTATCGGCTGTAAAGCCTGTCAGGTAGCCTGTTCAGAGTGGAACGACATCCGTGACGAAGTGGGTCACAACGTCGGGGTGTACGACAACCCGGCGGACCTGACCGCCAAGTCCTGGACGGTGATGCGTTTCTCGGAAGTGGAGCAGAACGACAAGCTGGAATGGCTGATCCGCAAAGACGGCTGTATGCACTGTGCGGATCCGGGCTGCCTGAAGGCATGTCCGTCAGAAGGGGCTATCATTCAGTATGCCAACGGCATCGTCGACTTCCAGTCCGAGCAGTGCATCGGCTGCGGCTACTGCATCGCCGGCTGTCCGTTCGACGTGCCGCGCATGAACCCGGAAGACAACCGCGTCTACAAATGTACGCTGTGCGTTGACCGCGTTAACGTGGGCCAGGAGCCTGCATGCGTGAAGACCTGCCCAACCGGCGCCATCCACTTTGGCTCTAAAGAGGATATGAAAACGCTGGCGGCAGAGCGCGTAGGCGAGCTGAAAACCCGCGGTTACGACAACGCGGGCCTGTACGATCCGGCCGGGGTTGGCGGTACGCACGTCATGTACGTATTGCACCACGCCGACAAGCCGAACCTGTATCACGGCCTGCCGGAGAACCCGGAAATCAGCGCCACCGTGAAGTTCTGGAAAGGCATCTGGAAACCGCTGGCAGCGGTAGGTTTTGCTGCCACCTTCGCAGCGAGCATCTTCCACTACGTCGGCGTTGGTCCGAACCGCGCGGAAGAGGAAGACGACAACCTGCATGAAGAGAAAGACGAGGTGCGCAAATGAGAAAACGTGACACCATCGTGCGCTACACCGCACCGGAACGCATCAACCACTGGGTCACCGCCTTCTGCTTCATGCTGGCGGCGATAAGCGGGCTGGGGTTCTTCTTCCCCTCCTTCAACTGGCTGATGCAGGTGCTGGGCACGCCGCAGCTGGCGCGCATCCTTCACCCATTCGTGGGTGTGGTGATGTTTGCCTCGTTTATCATCATGTTTTTCCGCTACTGGCACCATAACCTAATCAATCGGGATGATATCTTTTGGGCGAAGAATATTCGTAAGATCGTCGTCAACGAGGAAGTAGGTGATACCGGGCGTTATAACTTCGGCCAGAAATGCGTATTCTGGGCGGCGATTATCTTCCTGGTCCTGTTGCTGGTGAGCGGCGTGATCATCTGGCGTCCGTACTTTGCGCCTGCTTTCTCAATCCCGGTGATCCGATTTGCGCTGATGCTGCATTCATTTGCCGCAGTGGCGTTAATTGTGGTTATCATGGTGCATATTTACGCCGCCCTCTGGGTGAAAGGCACCATTACCGCGATGGTGGAAGGATGGGTAACCAGTACGTGGGCGAAGAAACATCACCCGCGCTGGTACCGTGAAGTCCGCCAGAAACAGGAAAAGTCATCTGAATGAGTATTCGCATAATCCCGCAAGATGAGCTGGGGTCGAGCGAGAAACGCACGGCGGAGTATATTCCGCCGTTGTTATTCCCCAGACTCAAGAACCTCTACAACCGCCGCGCAGAGCGTCTGCGCGAGCTGGCAGAGAACAACCCGCTGGGCGATTTTCTGCGTTTTGCCGCGCTGGTCGCCCACGCGCAGGAAGTGGTGCTGTACGACCACCCGCTGCAAATGGACCTGACCGCACGCATCAAAGAAGCCAACGCGCAGGGCAAGCCGCCGCTGGACATACACGTCCTGCCACGCGACAAGCACTGGCATAAGCTGCTGCATTCGCTGATTGCCGAGCTGAAGCCGGAGATGAGCGGCACGGCGCTGGCGGTCATTGAGAACCTGGAAAAAGCCTCCGATCAGGAGCTGGAAGAGATGGCGAGCGCGCTGTTCGCGTCCGACTTCTCGCTGGTCAGCAGCGATAAAGCGCCGTTTATCTGGGCCGCGCTGTCGCTCTACTGGGCGCAAATGGCGAGCCTGATCCCCGGTAAAGCCCGCGCCGAATACGGCGAAGCGCGCCAGTTCTGCCCGGTGTGCGGCTCAATGCCCGTCTCCAGCATGGTACAGATTGGCACCACGCAGGGGCTGCGCTACCTGCACTGCAACCTGTGTGAAACCGAGTGGCACGTGGTGCGCATCAAGTGCAGCAACTGCGAGCAGACCCGCGATCTCAACTACTGGTCGCTGGAAAATGAAGACGCGGCGGTGAAAGCCGAAAGCTGCGGCGACTGCGGAACCTACCTGAAGATTCTGTATCAGGAAAAAGACCCGAAAGTCGAAGCGGTGGCGGACGATCTCGCCTCACTGATTCTGGACGCGAAGATGGAGCAAGAGGGCTTTGCCCGCAGCTCGATTAACCCGTTCCTGTTCCCGGGTGAAGGGGAGTAGCCTCCTGTGACAGTGCCGGGCGGCGCACGCTTGCCCGGCCTGTAAATTCCCGCTTTTTTAAATCCGCCTCCCCACGTCTCAAGCCCCTGCCATAGCGCGACATTTCAGATTTTATTTAGGCGCTGCGCGTAGAAAACTCACTATTACTTCGTCACTATCCCTCGCAACAAAACATGACTATTTGTAAGGGAAAGTGTTGAAATGGAATTTCGACTGTTTACGACGGGCAGAACCGCTTTTTTCATTTGCGCTGTTCTCAGCCTTTCATCGGCGGCTGTCGCCGCACCGGCAGATGAGCAATTTATCCTTCAGCAACAGCGTCAGCAGGCTCTGGAAGCCCAGCTGACGCCGCAGGCACCGGACGTTCGCCTGCAGCCTCCCGCCGAAAAAGCCATCACCACGACATTCCCAGCCGAGACACCCTGTTTTGTTATTCACGACGTCACGCTCGCGGGACAGGAGGCATTGCCACACTGGCTTCCGCTGCAACGCCTCGCGGATCGGGCGGTGGGAAGATGCCTCGGCGCGAAAGGGATTAATCACCTCATGAGCACGCTTCAGAACCGGCTGATTTCCCACGGCTGGACGACCGCACGCGTGCTGGCCCCCGCTCAGGATATAAAAAGCGGCAATCTAAAACTGGCCGTGATACCGGGAAAAATTCGTCACGTCACCTTAACCGACAAGAGCAGCCCCTGGATTTGGCTCTACGGCGCCTTCCCGGCGCATGACGGCAATCTGCTCGATTTACGGGACATTGAACAAGGGCTTGAGAACCTCCAGCGTTTGCCCACCGTGCAGGTGGAAATGGAGATTGTTCCTGCCGAACAGCCCGGCGAGAGCGATATTGTCATTTCCCGCCAGCAGCGCAAGTTCTGGCGGCTTGGCCTGTCGCTTGACGACGCCGGTTCGTCATCAACCGGGCGCTATCAGGGTGGATTGACCCTCTCACTGGATAACCCGCTGGCGTTGAGCGATCTCTTCTGGTTTTCCATTAACCACGACCTGCAAACCGGGCCGGAGAAAGGCAACCAGAACCTCAGCGCCCACTGGTCCGTTCCGGTTGGCTGGTGGGGGTTTTCCCTGACCGGCAGCGACTACCACTATCACCAGACGGTCGCCGGACTGAGCGGTGATTACCGCTACAGCGGGAAGAGCCAGAGCCTGGCTGCCCAGATCAGCCGGGTACTGCACCGCAACAGCGCGCAAAAAACCGCATTCACCTGGGACGTTGAGAGCCGGACAACGCGAAACTACATCAGCGACACCGAAATTGAGGTTCAACGCCGCCACGTTTCCTCCTGGAAAGCAGGGCTTTCGCACCGTCACTATTTCGGCCCGGCAACGCTGGATGCGGGAATAAGCTATCAGCGCGGTACTCGCTGGTTTGGCGCGCAGCCTGCGCCTGAAGAAGTTTTCGATGAGGCCACGGCGCTGACGCGCATTCTTCGCACGGATGCCCGTCTGAGCCTGCCGTTTGAGCTGATCGACCAGCGTTTCCGCTACGACATAGCCTGGCAGCGCCAGACCAGCACCACTCCACTGACCTCGCAGGATCAATTCTCTATTGGCGGACGCTGGACAGTGCGCGGCTTTGATGGCGAACGCACCCTGAATGCCGATCGTGGCTGGCTGGTGCGAAACGATCTCTCCTGGCAAACCCCTCTCCCAGGCACCGAGTTTTATCTGGCAGCCGACTACGGCGAAGTGGCGGGTAACGGAACGGAATACCTGGCGGGAAATCATCTGGCCGGCGGCGCAGCCGGGCTACGCGGCACGTTCTGGAAAGTCGGCTTCGACCTGTTTGCAGGCGTACCATTTTCTCGCCCCGAGGGCTTCAAAACCAGCCCGGCCACCTTCGGCTTCAACCTGAATATGGATCTCTGACGATGCGATATGGCGAGTTCACGGTCCACTGTCCGTTCATGCTGGGTGAAACCCTTAACGAAGCAGAAGCGCTGGGCGCATCGGTCTGGCTCTGGATGCACTCTTTCAACCACCGGGATGCGCCGCTGCACGTGCTGCCTGTGGTTCTTCTGCCCATCATCAAACGCCAGCAGTACGTACTGGTAGAAAAAGAAGGTCGCCCGATCTTTTTTCTGAGCTGGGCGTGGATGAACGAAGAGGCTGAACGCCGCTACCTCAACGAAGCCGCAATTTTTCTGCCGGAGGAAGACTGGTGCAGCGGCGATCGCCTGTGGTTTCGCGACTTTATCGCTCCCTTTGGCCACGCGCGGGACATGTTCCGCCTGTTACGCGAAGAGATTTTCCCGCATCACATGGCCCGCTCTCTCTGGCATCGCGGTGAAGAAAAAGGACGCCGCATCAAAACGTTTTACGGCAAACGGGTCACGCGCGACGCGTTGCTGCACTGGAAAAAGACGCACCCGCTGAACGGATAAAACATAAAAGGATTTTCACATGAACAAACGCCTTTACCGTATCGTCTTTAACAAAGCTCGCGGCATGCTGATGGTGGTATCGGAGCTGGCTCGCGGCTGTTCTGGCAGCGCGCCCTCTTCCGGTATCCAACATTGCCACCAGCGGCTTATCTGCCGTATCGGGGCGATTAGCCTCAGCCTGTGGCTGGCAGGCGGAGCAGTAACGGTACAGGCCGCAGGGATTGTGGCGGATAAATCTGCACCCAATAAACAGCAGCCTACCATCATCAGCACCGCCAACGGTACGCCGCAGGTGAATATCCAGACCCCTTCAGCGGGCGGCGTTTCCCGCAATACCTTCAGTCAGTTCGACGTTGACCAGAGTGGTGTGGTTCTTAACAACTCCCATAAAAATGCCGCCACCCAGCTTGGCGGAATGGTGGCAGCCAACCCATGGCTGGCAAAAGGCGAAGCGAAAATTATCCTCAACGAGGTTAACGCCCGCGATCCGAGCCACCTTAACGGTTTTATCGAAGTGGCAGGACAAAAGGCGGACGTCGTCATCGCCAGCCCGTCGGGCATTACCTGCAACGGCTGCGGATTTATCAACGCCGGGCGCGCCACGCTCACCACAGGCACGGCGCAAATGCAGAACGGTCAGATAACGGGCTACCGGGTCGAGCAGGGTGAAATCCACATCAGCGGTAACGGAATGAACGCTACCGGGCAGAGCCACACCGATATCATTGGCCGAGCGGTGCAGATAAATGCTGCCATTCATGCACAGGATTTACGCGTTACGACCGGGCGAAACAGCGTGGATGCCGCTCATGAACAGATCGCTGCGCTCGCGGATAACGGCACGGCAAAGCCCAGCCTGGCGCTGGACGTATCGCAGGTGGGCGGCATGTACGCCGGCAAAATTCGCCTTCGCGGGACGGAAAAAGGCGTCGGCGTGCGTAATGCGGGCAATATTGGCGCAGAGGCCGGGATGGTTACTCTCTCAGCCGATGGCCGTATCGAAAACAGCGGTGCAATCTGGTCTTCCACTGACGTTGCCCTCTCCGGCAGCGCTTCCATGCAAAACAGCGGATCCATCGCGGCTCAGCGTAACGTCAGCCTGACAGGCAACACGATTGCCAGCACCGGCACGCTGGCCGCAGGCGTACAGCCGGACGGCACATTAGGCCGCGACGGCGACATAACGCTCAACGCCAGCGGAAAACTTGAGATGCATGGCCTGAACGCGGCGGGCGGAAACGTAAGCGCATCCGGGCTGGGTCTTGATGCCTCCGGGAGCCTGACGCAGGCAAAAAACATTACGCTCAATGCCGGACAAGGCGATATCAGCACCACCAGCGCGCAAATCGTCGCGAATGACCGGCTCAGCGTCACCACGTACGGCACCCTCGATAACAGCAGCGGCCTGCTTGCCGCCGACCGCGTCACGCTCACGGCGAAAAAGCTGCAAAACCAGAAAGGCCAGATAAGCCAGAGCGGAACGCAGACGCTGGAACTTAACCACCGGGACGGTATAGATAACCGCGACGGTACTATTGCCGCAAACGCCGCTGTAACCCTTAGTGCCGCCGCGCTGGATAACCGTAAAGGCCAGATCCTGGCGGCAGATGCGGGTAGCTTGTCGTTACAGACCGCGGGTGCGGCGGATAACCGCGAAGGTGTTCTGGCCGCCGCAGAAAGCGTTAGCGTGACGGCAGACCAGCTGTTCAATGACAGCGGGCTTATTAGCGCGGAAAAGGGCCGCGTCGCGCTCGCCAGCGTTAAGCCGATTACCAACGTCAGCGGACAAATCGCCGCCCGCACCACGCTGTCCCTCGAAAGCGGTGCCTTGAATAATAATTCCGGTCTTATCCAGTCCGGTTCGGCAATGTCCATCAACACGCGCGGCAATGCGATTTCAAACAAGGACACCCTCGCCACGGGGGGCATCGTCAGCTTTGGCGAGCTGGACGTTCGTGCCAGCACCATTGATAACCAGTACGGCATGCTGGCCGGTGCGCAAAAGAGCACGATTCAGGCCACCCGCGTGGATAACCGCAACGGCACACTGGCCTCTGAAGCCACCCTGCAGCTGGATGCGCTCTCCGTTGACAACCGGTTCGGTACGGTCAGCGCGACGGGAGCGCTTAATGCACGTACCGGGACGCTTGAGAATACACAGGGAACGCTGGTCTCGGGTGACGACGCACATATAGAAACCGCGCAAATCGTCAATCAGGGAGGGCTCATCGCCGCCCAACGCGATGTTACGCTGACGGCGCAACGGCTGGATAACGACGGTGGCGGTCTGGTGCAGAGCGGCGGCGATCTGACGCTGGACGTTGAGCACATCAGCAACCGCGAAAGCGGCGACACCGGCGGGCTCGTCAGCCAGGGTAACATAACGATCCAGGCCGCCGATGTGCAAAACGATACGGGAGTTGTGCTGGCGGGGAAACAGGCGACGTTAGACACTACCCGCTTTAGCAATATCGCTGGCACGCTGGTGGCGCTGGACGTGCTCACGCTTGCAACGCGCAGCGATACCGATAACCGTCAGGGAGTGATGCAGGGCAACGGCATTTTCCTGGATACACACGGATATCAGCTGGATAACCAGCAAGGCACGCTCTACAGCCTGGCGTCAATGCAGCTGGCGACTGCCATCCTGAATAACCAGAATGGCACGATTGGCGCAAAGAGCGATATCACGCTGCACGCCGCGTCGCTGGATAACCGCGCTGGCGGGCGCGTGGTCAGCGAGCAGGCGATCGCGTTAAATCTCGAACGCCTTGATAACCACGAGGGGCAAATACAATCCTTCGGTAACCTGATGGTCAACGCCGTTTCGGGGGTTATCGACAATACGCTTGGGCTGATGCGCAGCGGCGCAACGGTGACGCTCAACGCCGCCAGCCTGATCAACCGTAACACCCAGGCCGCCGAGAAAGGGATTGAGGGGCTGGATGTGGCCATCGTCAGCCAGCAGCTTGATAACGCGCAGGGAACCGTGATTTCAGGCGATACGCTGCACATCACGCACGCCGAAACCCTTAATAACGCTCAGGGCGAACTGTCCGCCGCGGGCACGCTGTCGCTGAGCGGCGCGGCTCTGCGCCTCATCAACACAGACGGCGTCTTGATTGGCGGCGAGAACGTCACGCTTGAAGCCGACTCCCTGACCGGCGATGGCCAGATCCTCTCGCTCGGCGACATGATGGTTCGCACGCAGGAGAGCTTTAACAATACGGGCGACGTCATCGCCAACGGCAGCATGACATTCACTACGCCGGGTAGCGTGACCAATAGCGGTAACCTGCTGGCAGGGGCAAAACTTGACCTCAGCGCCGCCAGCCTGCTCAATACCGCGTCCGGTGAGATTGCCGCCGGAGCGACCTGGCTGACCGTCTCCTCTTCACTCAGTAATTACGGTCTTATCGACGGCAGCCAGACATGGATCAAAGCTGACACGCTGTCCAACGTCGGAACGGGGAGACTTTATGGCGACCATCTTTCACTTCAGGCGACAACGCTCAATAACCTCGCCCAGGACGGTACGGCAGCAACCATTGCCGGACGCCAGCGCGTGGACATCGGGGCAGGGACGATCAACAACCGTGACCACGCGCTGATTTACAGCGACGGCGTGCTCGCCATCGGTGGACGCGTGGATGAAAACGGCTTTGCAACCGGACAGGCGCAAACGCTGAACAACCACAGCGCGACCATTGAATCCGCTGGTGATATGGCGCTCTCCGTTAGCCAGCTTAATAACATCAACGACCATTTCAGCACCGAGGTGGCGTGGATCTCCACGGAGCAGATCCACGAATACCAGCACAGCGGGTCGCCCAATCGCTGGAGCGCCGATGATGAAGGGGTGTTTGTCGACCACAATTCGTCCGACGACCTGCTGAACCTCAACACGCCGGACGATACCGGCGCCAACAACGACAACTTTTACGAATACAGCTACACCCGCACCGTCGAAGAGGAGGTCATCGCAGAGAGCGACCCTGGCAAAATCCTCTCCGGCGGGCAAATGACCATCAGCGCGGACCACGTTCTGAACGACAAAAGCCAGATTGTCGCGGGAGGGACGCTCGGTATTTTCGCCGATACGGTCGATAACGTCATGCCGGAAGGCAGCCGGTGGATAACAGATGCTGGCTCGGTCACACACTACAGCCGTAAAACCAAAAAAGGCGGCGACTCTCAGGGAAAAAGCACCTCGGACTATCTGCCGCCCGTGGTGATCCAGTCTATCACCCTGTCGCCGGGGAAAATGGAAGGATACAGCCAGGCCGAGGGCAGCGGCATGACCCTTTCGCCCGCCACCGCACACGTAACAGATGCCGCACTCAGTGGGACGGGTAGCCTGTCCGTCGGCGTGGACGAGGCTTCACCGGAACAGGAAAAGCTTGCTCCTGTATTACCTGCAGGCAATACGGCAGGGAAATGGATTGAAACCCCTGCCAGCGGAGCAGAGGGCGACGTGATCCGCGCAATCGCCCCTGACATCCGCCTGCCGGACAATAGCCTGTTCAACACGCTGCCAGCACCCGATGCCCGCTACCTGATCGAGACCGACCCGCGGTTCACGAACAATAAAGAGTGGCTGGGCAGCGACTATATGCAGGACGCGTTCGCGCTGGACCATGACAACATGCACAAGCGTCTTGGCGACGGCTATTACGAGCAGCGTCTGGTGCGGGAGCAGGTCATCGCGCTTACCGGCGGGCGTTACCTGGGCGATCACCGTGACGACGAAACGCAGTTCAAGGCGCTAATGGATGCCGGTATTGCCTCCGGCAAGGCGCATCAGCTTGTTCCGGGAGTAGCGCTCACCGCCGAGCAGATGGGTCTGCTGACGGAAGATATGGTTTGGCTGGTCAACACCCGCGTCCAGCTTGCGGACGGAAGCTGGCAGACGGTGATGGTGCCGCAGGTTTATATTCGCGTACAGCCGGGTGACGTTGACGGCGCTGGCGCGCTGATGGGCGGTCAGAACGTGGTGATGAACCTGAACCGCGATCTGGTCAATAGCGGCACGATCCACGGCAAGGAGAGGGTTCAGCTGAGCGCAGACTCCCTCACCAACCGCGCGGGCACCATTCACGGTGCGGATGTCAGCCTGTTGGCCCGCACGGATATTAACAACATCGGCGGCACGATCTCAGGTAACAATTCAGTGCTGGCAACCGCCGGGCGGGATATCAACCTCACCACCACGACCCGTAGCGCCAAAAGCACTGCCGGGAAAAACAGCTTTGAGCGCACCACCCTTGAGCGTGTAGCGGGCATCTACGTTCAGGCCGATGACGGCAAGCTTGTGCTTAACGCCGGGCGCGATCTCAACCTGACCGGGGCGCAGGTTGTTAACAGCGGCAGCGAGAGCCAGACGGTGCTGAACGCAGGACGTGACCTGAACCTCTCCACCGTGACTACTTCCGCCAGCGATAACCTGACCTGGGATAAAAATAACTGGCTGAAGCAGTCCACCACGCAGCAGGTGGGTAGCGAGGTGGCTGGCGGGGGCAATGTCTCGATGATGGCGGGCCGCGACGTTAGCGCTCAGGCCGTGACCGTCGAAGCGGGCAGTAGCCTTGCCGTCAGCGCAGGTCGTGACATGTCCATCACCGCCGCCATCGACAGCAGCGAATTTGAATCACACCATCAGTCCACCGGCAGCAGCGGCGCGTTCTCGAAAAAAACCGTGACAACGCACGATGTGGTAAATAGCGAGACGGCGCGGGGTTCCCTGTTCAGCGGCGAAAGCGTCACCCTGCAGGCGGGACATGATTTACGGGTTCAGGGTAGCGATTTTGTCGGAGATAACGATGTCCGGCTCGCCGCCGGAAACAACCTGACCGTCACCACCGCAGAAGAGCACGGCCAGGAGAACCATCAGCGACAGGAGAAAAAATCCGGCCTTTCCGGCACGGGCGGCATCGGTATCAGCTACGGCAGCCAGAGCCTGAAGGTAACGGATAATGAGCAGGAGGTGACCCATCGCGGCAGCACCGTCGGCTCCGTAAACGGCAATGTCTCACTCAGCGCAGGTAATGACCTGACGGTGCACGGCTCAGACCTGATCGCCGGGCAGGACATGACGCTTGCCGGGAAAAATGTCAGCATCACCGCCGCCGCGAACAGCAGCGCACAGAGCCATACCGTGGAGCAGAAGTCCTCCGGCCTGACGCTCGCCCTCTCCGGTTCCGCAGGCAGCGCGCTTAACACCAGCGTGAGCATCCTGAAACAGGCCCGGGAGACCGATAACGATCGGCTGGCCGCGCTGCAGGCGGTAAAAGGTGCATTGACTCTGGGACAGGGGGCGCAGGCGGTTCTCAGCGACCAGGCCACCGGCAACCAGGCGGGCAACGACAACACCGTCGGTATCAGCCTCTCTTACGGCAGCCAGTCCTCAACATCGACGCAGACCATGAAGGAGACCACGGCGAAAGGCAGCAGCCTCTTCGCCGGAAATAACCTTTCGGTGGTGGCGACGGACGGGGATGTGCTGGTGCAGGGCAGCCAGCTTGATGCCGGAAACGACCTGCTGCTTCAGGCCAGCCGCGACGTAAACCTCATATCGGCACAAAACACCTCAACGCTTGAAGGCAAAAATGAGAGCCACGGCGGCAGCGCGGGCATCGGGATTGGCTTTGGCTCCGGCGGTGCCGGCATCAACGTTTCCGCCAGCGTGAGCGCTGGTTATGGCAAAGAAAACGGCACCACCCTCACCCACACCGAAACCACGGTTAACGCTGGGGATACGTTCACGATTATCAGCGGCCGCGATGCGAATCTCACCGGGGCGCAGGTCAGCGGGGAGAGCGTGCTGGCCGATATCGGGCGTAATCTGACCATTACCAGCGAGCAGGACACCGACCACTACGACAGCAGCCAGAAGAACGTCAGCGCAGGCGGCAGCTTCAGCTTCGGCACCATGACCGGCTCGGGCGGCATCAGCTACAGCCGCGATAAAATGGAGAGCGATTTTGCCTCCGTACGGGAGCAGAGCGGGATATTCGCAGGCTCCGGCGGGTTTGACGTCACGGTGGGCGGCCACACCCAGCTGGACGGCGGCGTGATGGCCTCTGCGGCCACGGCGGATAAAAACCGCCTCGACACCGGCACGCTCGGCTGGCGGGATATCCATAACACAGCCGAATACAGCGTGGAGCACCAGAGCGCGGGCATCAGCACCGGCGGCAGCATTGCGGGACAGTTTGCCGGGAATATGGCAAACGGCATGCTGAGCGGGGCAGACAGCAGCGGCAGCGCGGAAGGCACCACGCGTGCTGCAGTTGAAAATGGCACGGTGATTGTCCGTGATAAAGCGAATCAGGTGCAGGACATAGCCACCCTCTCCCGCGATACGGCAAATGCAAACGGCACCATCGATACGATATTCGATAAGGAAAAAGAGCAGCGCAGGCTCGACGAGGCGCAGCTTATCAGCGACATCGGGAGCCAGGTGTCTGATATCGCCCGCACGCAGGGCGAGCTGAACGGGGAGGCACAGTCCGGCACGGGCAGCGACATCCAGCGGGCCATCCAGGCCGCCACCGCTGCGGCTCAGGGGCTGGCGGGCGGAGATATGACCGCCGCGCTGGCCGGAGCGGCTGCACCGTACGTGGCGGAGATTATCGGTCACCGGTCCGGGCTGGACGACGGGATGGAAAAAGCCGCAGCCCACGCGGTGGCCAGTGCCGTACTGGCGGCAGTGCAGGGGAAAGATGCGCTTGCAGGTGCAGCGGGTGCCGCCGCCGGAGAGCTGGCAGGCACGCTCGCGCTGGAGATGTACGGGAAAGATGTTACTGCGCTGAGCGAAAGTGAAAAGCAGACCATCAGCGCCCTGGCGACCCTCGCCGCAGGCATCGCGGGCGGGCTGACGGGCGACAGCACGGCATCTGTGGTGGCAGGGGCGCAGGCCGGGAAGACGACGGTGGAGAATAACTCGCTGGCGCATGTACTTGCTGCGGCAGAGGCGAATAAATCAGGTACGGTAGATAAGTGGCAGGAAGAGCAGCAGGCTGCGATTAAGGAGGCGTGTAGTGGGAATACGCCAATGTCCTGTCAAATGGCTGTGGCTGCAATGGGAACCGTGATGTCAGGAGGTGTTCTTCCTGAAGCGATGGTTATTTCTGGAGCTATAACTGCTGGCGCAGTTAGTGCTATCGACTTTGGTTTTAACGGTTCAGTTGATCCTAAAAATGTCATAGCAGCATACTGGACTGGAGTTTTAACCAGAAATACTGGCTACAAATCTACTGTGTTAATAAATGCGGCCAGTGGCGCTATAACTAATTCTATCGATGGAAAAAACCCATTCTTATATGGCACTATTAGTGGCGTCGGTGGTGCTATCGGTTATGGCTTAGGTAATAAAATACTTACCCCTGCTTTAGATGATTTCATTAACCCAACATGGAAAGTATTACAGTGGGATGATATTGGGGTGGGAATGTCCCAGCCCTCACATTTGAATCCTACCCCCGGTATAACAGGCACTTTCTTTGGTGGTGGTGCAGGTGAAGGATTTAATGTTTTAGTTGATCCCAATAAAAATACCGTTAATGGAGAACAATAAAAATGTTATTTTTAAAATGGCTATCATTACTGATTTTTCTTGTGCTAAGTTTTATGTTTTCATCTTTTATACTTAGTTGTTTTATATATTTAGCTGCAAAAATATATCTTTATTTTGTTCGCGATATTCCCTTTGGTACGTATCTCCCTGGCTTTTTTAGGATAATCAAAGGGTTTTCTTTTGGAGCAATCATTGCTGGCATTGGATGCTGGTATATTTATTATAAAAACGAAAAATTATAGTTGATAATAACCTGATGGGCGGGAGTGAAGATGCACAGGCAGCGTGGTTACGACCACCGCGCTGGCCGGAGCCGCCGCACCGTACGTGGCGGAGATTATCGGTCACCGGTCCGGACTGGACGACGGGATGGAAAAAGGCGCTGCCCACGCGGTGGCAAATGCCGCACTGGCAACAATGCAGGGGAAAGACGCGCTTGCGGGTTCAGCGGGTGCTGCGGCCGGAGAGCTGGCGGGCACGCTCGCGCTGGAGATGTACGGGAAGGATGTTAGTGCGCTGAGCGAAAGGGAAAAGCAGACCATCAGCGCCCTGGCGACCCTCGCCGCAGGCATCGCGGGCGGGCTGACGGGCGACAGCACGGCATCTGCGGTGGAAGGGGCGCAGGCCGGGAAGACGACGGTGGAGAATAACCTGATGGCCGGGAATGAAGATGCACAGGCGGCGTGGTTACGACAACACGGAACGGATATGGCGTCATGTGCCGATAACCCGTCCGGGGCGGCATGTCAGAAAGCAATAAATGAGCGGGATGCTGTCACACTGGCGATTGCATCTGGAGGAACGGCTTTTCTCTCAGGGGAGGCACTGGCACTTTGGGCATTAGGGGCTGGAGCGAATGCAGGTATAAGTTATTGGTTTGATGGCACAATTGATCCGGCAAATGCAGTTATTGCTGGCTGGGTAAACGTAATCAGTAGGGGTTATGGCGCAGTAGGTACTGTGGGCTGGAATGCCGCCGGAGGGGCATTGGGTAACTGGATTGATGGTAAAGTCCCGTTGTCTGGCGCATTAATCAATGGTGTGGGTTCTGTCGCAGGCTATGGTATCGGTAAGGGCCTTTCGTGATGAATAAACTCTGGTGCAAACTGGTGGAAAGTTGGATGGGATCCGAAATTCAACCCAGAGCTAATGCAGCTGACTGAAATAAAAGGAGATTTCTGGATTTCAAAGGAAATGGTGCCAAGTAATGTTCCCAGTTCAATTGGCGACATTGGAGATAGTATATCTTCAGAAGTTGGCGGTACATATAAAGAATACAAAATGAAAAAAGCAGGAGGTGGTAAATGAAATCACTAAATTTCATGTTCCCTTTATTTTTTTTGATTGCTTTTAGCATAGTGTCAATTTTTCTAACAGGGGTGGTTTTATATATATGTGGGGAGTTTTTTTTCTTTTTTTATAGAGGGATACAAATGTCTTTTTCATCAAGGTTTTTTCTTTTGTTAATCAAATTAAGTGTAAGTATAGGTAGCTTTGTTGGTTAAATGTTATGGGTTGCTAATTCGCTAAAAAAATGATCACTTTCGCTTCAGAAATTTGTGGGATATGACCGGAGTGAAGTTATGTGGTCACGTCAGCATGGTGTTGACATGACAACTTGTAATGAAGGCCCATCAGAATCGGTATGCCAAACCTGGCGAAATGACGGGCGACAGCACGGCATCTGCGTTGGCATAGGCGCAGACCGGGGAAAGCGTGGTGGAGAATAACTCGCTGGTGCGTATTGTGGTGCGTAATAAAGCAAATTAGACGCAGGACACTGCCGCCCTCTCCTGCGACACGGAAAATGCAAACGGCACCATCAACACCCTCTTCGATAAGGAGCGAGAACAGCGCAGCTTATAACAACACTCACCCTTGCGAGCCGCTTTCTAGCTTATAATCCTCGACAATATTCTTGTTTTCTTTTGAATCAAACCAGGCTATAAAACTGTACATCCATACAGCTTAAGGGGGTTTTCATGGCACTGGAAAAGGGTATTGAACGGTTTGTTAAAGGATTTATCGCTGCAGGTCGCCCCTCATCACGTCGTCAGACTATTGAGTTACGACGAGCGGGGTATGTTCTCAGCACAGGTCTTGCCGGGAAGACAGAAACGCGCGTCCAGATTAAAACGCTTGTTATTGAAAATATGACCATTCGCGTGTTTTCACCTCTCAATGCGCCTGAAATATTGCCTGCTGCCATCTACTATCACGGCGGATGCTTTATCAGCGGCGGCTTTGATACCCATGATAACCAACTCCGTCAGTTAGCCTGCTACGGCAATTGCCGGGTGATTGCGGTTCAGTACAGGTTGGCACCGGAGCATACCTTCCCCGCCGCACATGACGATGCCGAAAAAGGTGCGGATCTGATCTGGAAGTATGCAGACAAATTGGGCGTGGATAGGAATCAGATCACCCTTTGTGGAGACAGCGCGGGGGGACATCTGGCGCTGGTGACGGCGCTGCGGCTTAAGGCTAAAGGGCTGTGGCAACCTGCGCAGCTTATCCTTATCTACCCCATGCTCGACGCCACGGCCAGTTTTGAAAGCTATACCCTCAACGGCATGGATTACGTGATTACTCGCGATACCCTGCTGAGCGGCTATGAAATATATCTGGCTGGAGCCGACCGTCAGCACCCTGAAGTTAGCCCGCAGTGGCGAGAAGACTTCAGCGGCCTGCCGGCTGTCCATATCATTACCGCTGAGTACGATCCACTACGCGATGAAGGAGAGGCGCTGTTCCAACGCCTCACGGAACAAGGGGTGACGTGTACCGCTCAGCGCTGGCTGGGTGTCATCCACGGCTTCTTCCAGCTTGGTGGAATTAGCCAGTCAGCGCGAGACGTTATCCGGGATATCGCATGGCGGATTCATCACATCCGACGAGAGTGAACAGGCGATTACTCCTCCTCGTTCCCCCCTTCTTCATACGCGCCATACGGCTTCGCAGGGAGAACGATGTAAGTTCCTTCAAACACCGCGCCCGGCGTTTCATCACCGAACAGCTCAACCTGCATCTGCACGCGTGCTTTTCGGCCACGCGCCAGACGGTCAAGGTCACCACCCAGCGCGCCAAGGTCCGCCACCGCGCTCGGCTTGCCGCTTATCGGTGCGCTATAGCGAATGTGGGCATCGGCCAGAATAATGGTGCCGCCGAGATGCCGCTCGCGCAGCATGAGCCAGATTAGCCCCCAGCCGGTGAGCGTCGCCAGGGAAAACAGGCTGCCGGCAAACAGGGTGTGGTGAGGGTTCTGATTGCCGATTTCCGGCATGGTGGTAATGAATTTTTGTCCGGTGTACTGCTGGATGCGCACGCCCATTTTTTCACTTAGCGGGATGTGTTCATACCAGGCCTGCTGCAGCTGCCCGCACCAGTCCGCGCGGTGGAGAATGTCATCCAGCGTGGCGATGGGTTTGATCATCAAAAAGTGGCGGATCGGCGTGGTTTGCGGAGCGGTGATTTCACCCTGGTTAACGAAACCAAGTTTGGCAAAAAACTCTACGGCATCTTCCCGGGCGCTACAGGTGACACGCTTAACGCCTTCCTGACGGGCGACGGACTCCAGCGTCATCGCCATTAGCGTCCCCAGCCCTTTGTCCTGCACTGACGGGTGAACCGCCATAAAGCGAATCGACGCTTCGTTATCGGCGTTGATATACAGTCGCCCAACGGCGACGAGGTTGCCCTCTTCGTCCATCACCATCTGATGGTGGGCCATCGCGTCCCAGGCGTCGCGTTCAGAGCCTTTTGGCTGATGCAGTGGCTTGCGCAGCATTTCCCAGCGGAACTGGTAATACGCTTCTAACTCTTCTTCCGTTTGCGGTACTCGAAGGTGATACATAGCTGTACTCTCTCTTGTTACCCGCGGCCACGCCGCCAGTTGGCTCATACCTGGAGCCAGAATGTGACGGGGCCATCGTTCACCAGCGAGACCTGCATATCTGCAGCGAATCGTCCGGTTTGCGTATTCATTTCCTGTTGGCGACAACGCTCAACAAAGTATTCGTAAAGTGCTTCTGCACGATCCGGCGCGGCGCCTTTAGAGAAGCTCGGGCGCATGCCGCGCTCGGTATCCGCTGCCAGCGTAAACTGGGAAACCACCAGCACGCTGCCGCCCGCCTGCTGGACGTTCAGGTTCATCTTGCCTTCCGCATCGCTGAATATGCGGTAGCCCAGCACGCGCTCGCATAAGCGGTTCGCTGTTTGTTCGTCATCTTCCTTTTCGACACCTAACAACACCAAAAGTCCTGGGCCAATTTCACCCGTCACCTCTCCCTCCACGGTGACGCTGGCACGGGTTACGCGCTGTATCAATGCAATCATGGTTGGTCTGCTTCTAATTGTTTTTCAGCTTCTGCTGCTTTTTTAAGTTCGCGGTATACGCCGAGAGTGACAGTTATTTCGGCGCCAAGCAAGACGATACACCAGGTCCAGTAAACCCAGACAAACAAAATGGGGATCACCGCCAGCACGCCGTAAATCAGCTGATAAGAGGGGAACATGGTGATGTAAAGGGCAAACCCTTTTTTACCCAGTTCAAAGAGCACTGCAGCCACCAGCGCCCCCACTACCGCATCGCGGTTAGGCACGCGCGTGGTCGGTACGACGCTATAGAGCAGCCAGAACGAGAGCCAGGACAGGATCAGCGGAAAAATACGCAGCACGTTATCAATTACGCTGTTTAAATCGCTCGCCCAGCGCAAGGAGAGAAGATATGAACTGATTGCCAGGCTCGCCCCGGCCAGCAACGGCCCCAGCGTTAAAATCATCCAGTAGACGGCAAAGGAATAGACCTTAGGACGGATTTTTTTGCTTCGCCAGATGGTGTTAAGCGCGCTGTCGATGGAATACATCAACAGCAGCGCGGTAACGATAAGGCCGCACGCCCCCACCGCCGTCATCTTGCTGGAGTTGGCAACAAACTGCTCGATGTAGTTCTGGATAACATCCCCGGTGGCCGGGATGAAGTTCGCGAAGACGAAATGGCGAAGCTGCAGGCTGACGTCCGCAAACATCGGGAAGGCAGAAAAGAGCGCAAAGATAACCGCCACCAGCGGCACTAATGAGAGCAACGACACGTAGGCGAGATTACCCGCCAGCGTGGTCATGTTGTCCTCATCAATGCGGTGCCAGAGCAGCTTCAGCCAGGCCCTCAGCGGGCGAGTATGATGCGTGGCTTTTTGATGAACGGTTTTTAGCATAACTGCTTCGCAAAGTAGTTCGGTATCGTCTCTTTTCCGGTCACCAGAATTGACGTGATGCCTAACTGGTTAGCTCCCTCTATATTATCGGCGTTGTCGTCGAAAAAGACCGCATCGGCCGCGGTGAATCCCTCTGCCTGCAGAACAGCCTGATAAATTCGCGCTTCCGGCTTACGCATACCCATCTCTTGTGAAAGGTAGATCTTATCTGCCGCCGCCTTAACCTCTGGATATTCCTCTGGCCAGAAGGTGGTGTGCAGACGGTTGGTATTCGACAGCACAACCACCCGATGCCCCTGCTCGCGCAGTTTGTGCATAATGTCGATCACTTCCGGACGGATCGCGACGAATACCGCCTGCCAGCCGTGGGAAAACTGTTCGTAGCTTAACGAAAGCCCCATCTCCTGGCAGAAGCGTTCAGCAAACTCTTCATCGCTAATCTCGCCGCGTTCATGCTGATGGAAGGTTTCACCCATCGCGAAATCCTGCTTTAACGTCGCCAGCGGCACACGGCTAAAGTCGCTCCAGGCCCCCAGCACCCGGTTAAAATCGATATCGACGATTACGTTTCCTAAGTCAAAGATATAAAGCATGTTTATCTCCTTTCGCCGTGGAGAGATAACTGTAGCGGGAATCACGAGATTTGACTATGCGTGCCATCTAAGGTGCGCGATCGATTTTTACGGCGCGTTTTTACGACAGTACAGCGAAGGGACGTTCGACGCGGCAAAAAGCCACGCTCCACGGTACTCATCAATCATCAGGCTCAGATCTCTTCCCGGCGTACGATAAAAGCCCGGTAGCGTTGCATTGATATCAGCCTCATCCGCACTATCGGCGAAGGTTTTAACAATACGATCGTTATTTAATACGCGCGCGTTCTGGTGATCGCTGTAGTGGAAATAGATGGTACGGTTGACTTCAGAAACCACGTGACCAAACAGTTTACCGTTAATGACAGCGGTTCCTTCCCGATGCTGCATTCGCCAGGAAACCGTACCTACAAATCGGTTTTTACCAATCGTCCACTCCACATCACCTGTACAGCGTATCGGCGCACTCGAAAAATGCGAATACGCTAACCAGCCGCTGGTAATAGCAGCTCCCAGAAACGCCGCCAGCAAAATAATACGATTTCCGAGTGTCGTCATTGCTCATGTGCCCAAAAATAATGCGTGGTACATAACGCTGCCGCGTCATGTCGCGCATCGTTATTACAGACAAACGCCGCGATTCGCTCCGTTTTACTATAGCCGATGAGAAAAACGTATCGGTTTCCGGCACACAGACCAGGGTAATTTTTTAACAAGCGCAGGTATTGGTCCTGCATATGTTCATTAGGGGCATAAAAGAGTTGGCAGGCGTTGGTCGTGCTGCCCGTTGAAAGTGGAATGTAGTGACTAAACGGCATGTTCTGGTGATGTTTATATAATATGACCCCGTTAATAAGCGCGATAAGTAAAAGCGCAGCGGTGGCTATTATCAACCACGCCGGCTTCTTCATCGCACTGCCCTCGGCTACTGGCGCGTCTTTATCGGCAATTACCGGCTCAGCGGTTGGGGTAAAAACGTCAACCTGGGTGGCTTCGGAAAGCGTCAGCCCGCGACGTGAAATCGTTTTTACCGTATCGCGCGGTAAACCCACCTCAGCCAGCGCATTGCGCAAGGTCAAAATGGCCTGATAAAAGGTATTCGGCGTGGTGACGTCGTTACGCTCACCCCATCCCACAACCATTAACTGATTTTGCGAAATTATTTCGCCAGGATGGGTGACGAGATAAAGAAAGCAGAGATTGGCAGGAAGCTGTAATAGTATCGTGCGCCCGGTAATAGGATTCACCAGGGTTTTATTTTCCGGGTCGTACTCGACTACCTTGTTAATGAGATACAATTTTACTTTCCTCTGCAATAACAATATTTAACCACGCACACCCAAAAATCATACGTATATTTAACAACAGTATAGGTCAGAAGGATTAGGACACGACACCTCCCTACCTAAGATTAGAAACATCATATTATTTTTCAATCTGTTACAAGACGATTTTCTTAGGTGAGCCTCAGCTAAAATGACATAATGAGATTTCATTACACTTCACCAGGCTAAATAATTATATTGAGCCACACGTTGAGAAACGACTGACGTTCAGGCAGATCGAGGTGACAAATCTTTAGCTATTAGTGCTATTCAGTGAATTTCCCTCCGGGGCTGTTTTTGCCGAATAATCTTAATGGCTTAATGAATATTCCTGGATAACACCAGGCAACCAATGTTATGTCGCTATGTCTACGGCCTGCAAGAATAGATACCGCCAGGAATTTATATTCCCTGCCATTATTTCTCATAAAAACGTCAGGATTGCTGGATATGTTTCAAGATTGACACATTTGAAAGGCAGTGAAATATTGATAATGAAAATAAGACTGGAGTGGACTGGATGATAACATCGTCGCAAAAGGTTGTCCGCTGTATAAGCTGCGAATTGTCCTGTCAGTTATTCCCGGATAACACAGTGCGCTCACAATACTGTGGCAGCGCCTCCTTCGCAGTTTGGCCGGTGGGAAATCATTTCCTGCAACTTGCAGTTGAAAATAAAATATTGTCTGGAAACACAAATCACTTATTACGCGGCTTTATTTTTGTAGATTTTTCGATGTACAACCTGCGCCTGCTTGTCGATCCGCAATGGATTGACCATCTGGCGATGACTAACATGCACATCGTGCTTATCACGGACCGTAAACTGGAGGCGTTGGCTCATTACTTCTTCACTCACCGCAGTGAAATAAAGGGAATTATTTATTCTGATGACAATGATGCTTTATTGCATGAAAAAATTAACCATCTTTTTTCCGGCAGGCGAGTGAACAATAGGCGAGGAAATACCCTGAACGCTGTTGAATTCACTTTACTTAAAAGGTTTATGTCAGGAATGAGCCTCCAGGAGATAATAAAAACAACCAGCATTGATGTGAAAAAAATTTATGTTCATAAAATACGATTAGAGAGGAAGCTAGGCACCAGCATTCATAAAATACTCGTTTCTATTTTGTAATTTCAATTTATTAACATACCCACATTTAATGGTGTGGAGGATGTTTTACGCCTGAAAGAAAGGGGGCAGTTATGCCATATTTATTGAAACATTCACCTGTCGCCGTTGCGATTTCGCTGGCACTCTCGTCAGCGCTATTTACCGCGAATGCAGCAGTTATCGATTTTGCTAATTTACCTGCCACCGGAGCAGTAACGGATTTGCCTGCGGAAATACAGGCGCTGATTCCTGCAACGGCCAACGCGAACTTTAGCAAAAATACCAGCGATCCTAACTATGTCTACCAGTATAGTCCGGGCAATATTCCAGTCTACGGGGATGGGATTACCCTTGAAGGGCCGGGAGCGGAAGCCTTCGAGCACTCCGTGACCGTTATCCAGAACTCCACGTCCGGCAGCCCGGGAGTGATATTTGGTGACGACCTGACTATTCGTACCCAGTCAAAAGTGGCCGCCAATAACGGTAAAGATGTCGACGGTATTCGTACCCATGGTATGAACACGCCGAATAACCCGGTGTTTATCATTACCGGCGACCGCACCCACATTTACGTTAATGGCCAAAGCGGCGATGGCATTAATGCCGGGTACAGCTCCTTCAGTCAGGGCTCTCTCGGCTCCGCCAATATTTATGTGGGTGACGATCTTTATATCGAAACCACCGGCAGTACCGGTCGCGGTATTAGCGCTTATGCGCTGAATGACGCCTCGAAAGCTAAAAATAACATTATCGTCGGCGATCGTGCGCATATTGTAACGCGGGGTACCTACGCCGAGGGGATACGTACTAACCAGAGCGGCTCATCCGTCCGTCTGGGAGATGAGGCCACCATCGAAACGTTCGGTACCTCGGCCTACGGCCTGTATGCGGGTTCTGCCTCCAGAATCGAGCTGGGAAAAAAAGCGACCATTACCACCGACGCAGCCAGT
This sequence comes from Enterobacter sp. 168J2, assembly GCF_034107265.1. NCBI lineage: Bacteria > Pseudomonadati > Pseudomonadota > Gammaproteobacteria > Enterobacterales > Enterobacteriaceae > Enterobacter > Enterobacter sp. 168J2. The sequence goes on from NZ_JAWNEB010000011.1 coordinate 101,093, forward strand.
GCCTCCGGGGTGTATTCTACCGGCTCGTCAACCATCACTCTTGATGAAGGTGCAACCATCACCACCAACGGTGCCAGCGCGCATGGTATCTACGCGTACACAGCAGCGGTAAATGTGGGAGATAACGTCACCATTGCGGTCAACAGCAGCGAGAAAACCAGCAGTTCCGCCCAGGCGCCGCACGGGATGTATGCCTGGTCACGCGGCGTGATAACGCTCGACGGTGGGGCAACCATTACCACCGCAGGCCAGCGCGACAACGGTAGCTATGCCCTGAACGCCAGCAACGGTGGAATTATTGATGCCTCCACGGGCGGAAAATTCATCCTTAACGGCGATATCCTCGCCGCAGGCGGCGTCGCGGCCACCAGTACCCTTCCGGCACAAAACAGTACCATTACGCTGACAATGGGTAACAGCTCGCTGTGGAACGGAGCGTCTTACATAGAGAGCAACGCTGCCGGGACCGGTACTCTCGCGCTTACGATGAATGACGCCGTCTGGAATATGCGCGACAGCTCAACGCTGACCAGCCTGACCCTGAATGCGGGCGGCACGATAAATTTCCAGCATGCTGAGGACGCGGCCTGGCAGACCCTGACCGTCAACGAGGATTACATCGGCAACGGCGGCAAGCTGGTTTTCAATACCGTGCTGTTTGACGATACCTCAGAAACGGACAAACTTATCGTTGCAGGCAACACCTCCGGTCACACCGAGGTGGAAGTGAATAACATTGGCGGTACTGGCGCACAAACCGTTGAAGGGATTGAAATTGTCAGCGTTGGCGGCAACTCGGAAGGTACGTTTGAAAAAGCCAGCCGTATCGTGGCGGGAGGTTATGACTATAACGTTGTGCAGAAAGGTAAGAACTGGTTCCTGACCAGCCTGGCTGAACCCGTTGACCCACCGATCGACCCGGTAGATCCTCCAGTTGACCCGGTAGACCCACCGGTCGACCCCGTCGACCCGCCTGTTGACCCGGTGGATCCCCCTGTTGACCCCGTCGACCCGCCTGTCGTTCCGGTAGATCCGCCCGTCGACCCGGTGATTCCGCCGCAAGAACCGGTACCGCCACCTGCGCCGCCGAAAAGCGAGCATCAGTATCGTCCGGAATTTGGCAGCTATCAGGCAAACAGCTATGCGGCAAATACGCTGTTTATGACCCGCCTGCACGATCGTCTGGGTGAAACGCAGTACACCGACATGCTCACCGGCGAGCAAAAAGTGACGAGCCTGTGGATGCGTAACGTCGGCGGGCATGCGCGTTTCAACGACGGCAGCGGCCAGCTAAAAACGACAGCTAACCGTTACGTGCTGCAGCTGGGCGGCGATGTCGCCCAGTGGAGCAGCGACGGCCTGGACCGCTGGCATCTTGGCCTGATGGCAGGCTACGGTAACAGCCAGAGCCGAAGCGCTTCCAGCCTGACCGGATACCACTCACGTGGCGAAGTGAATGGCTATAGCGTAGGTCTGTACGGTACCTGGTACGCAAACGAAGCCGATAAAAGCGGCACCTACGTAGATAGCTGGGTGCTGTATAACTGGTTTGACAATAAGGTCATGGGGCAGGATCAGGCCACTGAGAATTATCGCTCCAGCGGCGTGACCGCCTCTGTCGAAGCAGGCTATAGCCTTAAGGTGGGAGAAAGCGGTCGCAACAGCTACTGGATCCAGCCGAAGGCGCAGGCCGTTTGGATGGACGTGCAGGCTGACGACCATCGCGAGCGTAACGGTACGCGGGTGAAAGACGAAACCCAGGGGAACCTGATGACGCGTCTCGGCGTGAAGGCCTACATCAGCGGACATAACGCGATGGATGACGGTAAATCACGAAACTTCCAGCCGTTTATCGAGGCGAACTGGATCCATAATACCCAGACCACGCGCATTCGCATGGATGACGTCAGCAATGAGATGCGCGGTACGCGCAATATTGGTGAGTTAAAGACGGGCGTTGAGGGGCAGATTACCCCGCAGCTTAGCGTATGGGGCAACGTGGCTCAGCAGATAGGCGACAAAGGCTACCGCGATACGCAGGGGATGCTGGGGGTGAAATACAGCTTCAAATAACAAAAAAGCCGCTGAGAAATCAGCGGCTTTTTTGCTTCAGGCGATATCGTCGCTGGTACAGGCCAGCACCGTTTCAACCTTACTGGATTTGAGATGATTTTGCAGCGCCGAGCCGGGCATCTCATCGGTGAAGAGCGCAGTAGCCTGCGAGACGTTACCCACCTCAACGGCCGCAGAAGCGGTATATTTCGTATGATCGGCCGCTAAAAGAATGTGGCGGGAGTGGGCCATCATGGTTTTCACCACGCTGGCTTCGTTAACGTCAAACTCCATCATCGCGCCGTCGTGCTCAATCGCCCCGATGCTGGTCACCAGGTAATCTGCCCGGAAGCCAGACACGAAGGCGGTTGCCGCAGGCCCGATAATGCCGCCGTTGTGCGGGCGCAGCGTGCCGCCCGGCACCATCACTTCAAAGCGCGGGTTCTTGTAAAGAATATGCGCCACCCGCAGGCTGTTGGTGATGATGCGCAGATGATTATGGTTAAGCAGCGCCCGGGCAACGTGCTCCACGGTGGTCCCGATAGTAATAAAGATGGTCGAGCCATCGGGAATATAGTCCGCAATCGCCTCGGCTATCGCCCGCTTCTCTTCGGTAAGCGACACTTCGCGCTGCTCGAACGCCGTGTTCACCACGCTGGATGCCCTGCCCGCGCCGCCGTGATGACGCGTGATCAGCCCCTGCTCGCTGAGCTTGCGGATATCCCGGCGCACCGTTTGCGTCGACACGTCCAGCAGCTGTGCCAGTTCGTCAATGTTCATATATCCGCGGTCAGCAATCAGCGTCAGCAGCTGATCGTGACGCGGGTTGCCGGTCAGTTCGGTAAGGCTCATGGGCTGTCCTCTGAAAACCATCACGCCCCGCATTTTATACAAAAAGTGACAAAAAAGAGCGGGTTTGATCACAGTCGGGTATACCCGCGCGCCCGCCGGGCTTTGTGCATTTCAGGGCTGCAACGGCGCTGGCAAAACGCACGGCGTCTGCGGCGGTGGAATGCTGTCCCAGGCTGAACGCCAGCGCGCCGTGGAAAACATCGCCCGCGCCGGTGGTATCAGTGACGTTCACCTCAAAGCCGGGCTGATGGCACAGCGCGTCATTTTCCAGCCAGAAGCAGCCGTCTCGCCCCTGCGTGACGTACACATGTCCATTTGTGAGCGTTTGTGCTTTTCTCAGGGCATTTTCTGTTTCGTCCAGCTGCGTAAGGCGACGCAGTCCCGGCGCGGAAAAGGCCGCGTGGTCACTTAAGGCGATCAGCTCCGCGATATCCTGCGGGGTGACATCCGCATCTAGTACTGTCGGCACGCCCCGCTGACGGGCGAGGGTAAACGCCTGCTTTGCCCCGTCATGCCAGCGCACGTCTGCTAACACGATATCCCATTGCGAGAAGTCGATTTCACGCAGCCAGTCTGCCGCGGCAGGGAGATCGGGGCTGGGGTAGTTCGCTATAACGCGCTCTCCGCTGCCGTCCACCAGCACCGCGGATTGTGACGATCGGGCGCCTTTAAAGACGCGGGTGTAGCGGGTATTCACCCCCAGGGATTCCAGCTCCGCGAGCAGCCGTCTGCCGGTATCGTCGTCCCCCACCCGGCCAATAAAATCCACTTCCGCGCCCAGTTTTGCCGCCGCCACCGCCGCAGTTGCCGCCGGGCCGCCGCCCACTTCCGTATAGTCTTTCGCGACATATTTCCCACCTTCCTTAGGTAAATCATCGAGATACCAGATGCGATCCAGCACGGTTATGCCGACACAAACGATGCGAGTCATGGTGATTCCTTCTGCGATTTCGGATGTCTTCATTTTAATTTCATCAAATGTTTAAAAAGTGACCCGTGTCAATTTTTTGACTATAAATTACAAATACGATCAAAAACAGACACTACAAACGCGCAAAAATTGACACGATGTGACAGGAGAGAGGCATGTCAGCAATCGCATTTATCGGTTTAGGACAGATGGGCGCGCCAATGGCGAAGAATCTGTTGAAACAGGGCCACCAGCTTAACGTCTTTGATGTAAACCCGCAGGCAGTGCAGGCGCTGGTGGAGAGCGGCGCACAGGCGGCGGCAACGCCCGCGCAGGCCGCCACGGACGCCGAATTCGTCATCACCATGCTGCCAAACGGCGATCTGGTGCGCAGCGTGCTGTTCGGTAAGTACGGCGTGTGCGAGGGGCTATCCCCCGACGCGCTGGTGATAGATATGTCCACCATTCACCCGCTACAAACCGACGCGCTGATCCGCGACATGGCTGAACGCGGCTTTAGCCTGATGGACGTGCCCGTCGGACGCACGTCTGACCACGCCATCGCCGGTACGTTGCTTCTGCTGGCGGGTGGCACGGCGCAGCAGGTTGAGCGCGCCACTCCCGTATTAATGGCGATGGGTAATGAGCTTATTAACGCCGGCGGGCCGGGCATGGGCATCCGCGTGAAGCTTATCAATAACTACATGAGCATCGCCCTGAACGCGCTTTCCGCCGAGGCGGCGGTACTGTGTGAAGCGCTCGGCCTCTCCTTTGACGTGGCGCTGAAGGTGATGAGCGGCACGCCGGCGGGTAAAGGCCACTTTATCACCTCATGGCCGAACAAGGTGCTAAAAGGGGATCTTTCTCCCGCCTTCATGATCGACCTTGCGCATAAAGATCTGGGGATCGCTCTGGACGTGGCCAACCAGCTCCACGTTCCGATGCCGCTCGGCGCGGCTTCCCGAGAAGTTTACAACCAGGCACGCGCCGCCGGGCGCGGGCGCGAAGACTGGACGGCCATTCTTGAACAGGTTCGCGCATCTGCCGGGCTGAAAAAAACACACTGATACGAAAGGACTGAGGAATGACGATGTACACCCTGAAAGATATCACCCGACCTTCCGGCGGTTTTGCGATGCTGGCCGTGGACCAGCGCGAAGCAATGCGCCTGATGTTTGCCGCGGCAGGCGCGCCGGTGCCGGTAACCGACCAGCACCTGACGGATTTTAAGGTTAACGCGGCGAAGATTCTGTCGCCGTACGCCTCTGCCATTCTCGTCGACCAGCAGTTCTGCTATCGCCAGATCGTGGAGCAGCAGGCCGTTGCCGAAAGCTGCGCGATGATTGTGGCCGCCGACGAGTTTATTCCGGGGAACGGTATTCCGGTCGACAGCGTGGCGATCGACAAGAACATCGACGCGCAGGCGGTCAAACGCGATGGCGGCAAGGCGCTGAAGCTGCTGGTGCTGTGGCGCAGCGATGAAGATCCGCAGCAGCGTCTGGAGATGGTGAAGGCGTTCAACACCCTGTGCCACGACAACGGGCTGCTGAGCATTATCGAGCCGGTGGTGCGTCCCCCGCGTCGCGGCGCCGCGTTTAACCGCGAGCAGGCGATTATCGACGCGGCGAAAGAGCTGGGCGACAGCGGCGCCGACCTCTACAAAGTGGAGATGCCGCTGTTTGGCAAAGGCACGCAGCAGGAGCTGCTGGCCGCCTCGCAAAGGTTAAACGAGAACATCGCGATGCCGTGGGTGATCCTCTCCTCCGGCGTGGACGAAAAGTTATTCCCGCGCGCCGTGAGCGTAGCGATGCAGGCGGGTGCGTCGGGCTTTTTAGCCGGTCGCGCCGTGTGGTCATCGGTGATTGGCCTGCCGGACACCGAACTGATGCTCCGCGATATATCTGTACCCAAACTGCAGCGTCTGGGTGAGATCGTCGACGAAATGATGGCTCGCCGCTGAGAAAGGATCCAAACATGAAATGGTTTAACACCCTGAGCCATAACCGCTGGCTCGAACAAGAGACCGATCGCATTCTCGATTTCGGTAAAAACGCCGCCGTGCCGACCGGCTTTGGCTGGCTGGGCAATAACGGGCAGGTTCGCAGCGATATGGGCACCCATCTGTGGATCACCGCCCGCATGCTGCACGTGTACGCGGTGGCGGCGAACATGGGCCGTCCCGGCGCGTATGCCCTGGTCGAGCACGGCATCAATGCCCTGAACGGCCCGCTGCGCGACAAACAGCACGGCGGCTGGTACGCCTGCGTTAACGATGAGGGCGTGATGGATGCCTCCAAGCAGGGCTATCAGCACTTCTTCGTGCTGCTGGGCGCGGCGAGCGCCGTTACCACCGGTCACCCGGAGGCGCGCAGGCTGCTGGACGATGCCATCGAGGTGATTGAGCGCTACTTCTGGAGCGAGCAGGAGCAGATGTGCCTGGAGTCCTGGGATGAGGCCTTCAGCAAAACGGAAGATTACCGCGGCGGTAACGCCAACATGCACGCCGTGGAAGCCTTCCTGATCGTCTATGACGTGACCCACGACCGGAAATGGCTCGACCGTGCCCTGCGCATCGCCTCGGTGATTATTCACGACGTGGCGCGCAACGGGGAGTACCGCGTTAACGAGCATTTCGACGCCAGCTGGAACCCGATCCGCGACTACAACATCGATAACCCTGCCCACCGCTTCCGCGCCTACGGCGGCACGCCGGGGCACTGGATCGAGTGGGGCCGCCTGATGCTGCACCTGCGCGCCGCCCTGGAAGCGCGCTTTGAAACCCCGCCGGCGTGGCTGCTGGAAGATGCGAAAGGGCTGTTCCACGCCACTATCCGCGACGCCTGGGCACCCGACGGGGCAGACGGATTCGTCTACTCCGTGGGCTGGGACGGCAAGCCAATCGTGCGCGAACGCGTGCGCTGGCCAATCGTCGAGGCGATGGGCACAGCATATGCGCTTTACACCGTGACCGGCGAGGCGCAGTACGAAGCCTGGTATCAGAAGTGGTGGGATTACTGCATCAAGTACCTGATGGACTACGAGAACGGTTCCTGGTGGCAAGAGCTGGACACCAATAACGAAGTGACCACCAAAGTCTGGGACGGCAAGCAGGATATTTACCACCTGCTGCACTGCCTGGTGATCCCCCGCCTGCCGCTGGCGCCGGGCTTAGCCCCTGCCGTAGCCGCTGGTTTACTGGACAGCCTGGCCAAATAATAAAGACGGAGTTTTTATGCGTACCCTACACAATATAAATCTGAAAAATAATGAAAATGGTTTCACCCTCAGCTGGGAAAACCGCCTGATTTTGTCCCACTCCGCGGATGCCCCCTGCCTGTGGATCGGCGCAGGCGAGGCCGATATTGAGATGTTTCGCGGCAATTTCAGCATTAAGGACAAGCTCAACGAAAAGATTGCCCTGACGGACGCGACCGTTACGCAGCAAAGCGCGGGCTGGGCGATCCGCTTTACCCGCGGCGATGCGGTGAGCGCGACGCTGCTGGTGGGCGTCGATGCACAAGGCCGTCTGGAGCTGAAGCTTAAAAATGATGCTCCCGGCCATAACCGAATCTGGCTGCGGCTGGCGGCCCGGCCTGAAGATCATATCTACGGCTGCGGCGAGCAGTTCTCGTACTTCGATCTGCGCGGCAAGCCGTTCCCGCTGTGGACCAGCGAGCAGGGCGTGGGTCGCAATAAGCAGACCTACGTCACCTGGCAGGCCGACTGCAAAGAGAACGCGGGCGGCGACTACTACTGGACCTTCTTCCCGCAGCCTACCTTCGTGAGCACCCAGAAGTACTACTGCCACGTGGATAACAGCTGCTACATGAACTTCGACTTCAGCGCGCCGGACTTCCACGAGCTGGCGTTCTGGGAAGATAACGCCACGCTGCGCTTCGAATGTGCGGAAACCTACGTCGATCTGCTGGAAAAACTCACCGGCCTGCTGGGGCGCCAGCCAGAGCTGCCGGACTGGGTCTACGACGGCGTGACGCTGGGCATTCAGGGCGGCACCGAGGTGTGCCAGCAGAAGCTCGACGCTATGCGCCAGGGCGGCGTGAAGGTGAACGGCATCTGGGCGCAGGACTGGTCCGGCATTCGCATGACCTCCTTCGGCAAACGCGTGATGTGGAACTGGAAATGGAACAGCGAGCTCTATCCGCAGCTTGACGAACGTATCGCGCAGTGGAAACAGGAGGGCGTGCAGTTCCTCTCCTATATCAACCCGTACGTCGCCAGCGATCGCGACTTATGCGAAGAGGCGTCAACGCGCGGCTATCTGACCAAAGACGCCGACGGCAGGGACTACCACGTCGAGTTCGGCGAGTTCTACGCGGGCGTTATCGACCTGACCAACCCGGAAGCCTACGGCTGGTACAAAGAGGTCATTAAAAAGAACCTGATCGCGCTGGGCTGCGGCGGCTGGATGGCCGATTTCGGGGAATACCTGCCGACCGACACCTTCCTGCACAACGGCGTTAGCGCGGAGATCATGCATAACGCCTGGCCTGCCCTGTGGGCGAAATGTAACTACGAGGCGCTGGAGGAGACCGGCAAGCTCGGGGAGATCCTGTTCTTCATGCGCGCGGGCTACACCGGCAGCCAGAAGCACTCGGTGATGATGTGGGCCGGGGATCAGAACGTCGACTGGAGCCTGGACGACGGTCTGGCGTCCGTCGTACCGGCGGCCCTTTCGCTGGCGATGACCGGGCACGGCCTGCACCACAGCGACATTGGCGGCTATACGACGCTCTTCGAGATGAAGCGCAGCAAAGAGCTGCTGCTTCGCTGGTGCGACTTCAGCGCCTTTACGCCGATGATGCGCACCCACGAGGGCAACCGCCCTGGCGATAACTGGCAGTTCGACGGCGACGCGGAAACCATCGCGCACTTCGCGCGCATGACCACCGTCTTCACCACCCTGAAGCCGTACATCAAAGCCGCCGTCGCGCAGAACGCGAAAAGCGGCCTGCCGGTGATGCGCCCGCTGTTCCTGCACTACGAAGACGACGCGCGCGCCTACACGCTGAAATATCAGTATCTGTTTGGCCGCGATCTGCTGGTAGCGCCGGTTCATGAAAAGGGGCGCCGCGACTGGACGCTCTATCTGCCGCAGGACAGCTGGGTCAACGCGTGGACCGGGGAAATCTGCCAGGGCGGTGACGTGACCGTTGATGCCCCGCTCGGCAAGCCGCCGGTCTTCTACCGCCAGCACAGCGAATGGGCAGATCTGTTTAGCACCTTACGTCATATCTGATAAGGCTCGCCCGCAGGGAAACCTGCGGGCAGACGGAGAACAATAATGAGTCAACATACTTCCGATCCGGCAACCCTGCGCCTGCCGTTTAAAGAAAAACTCGCCTACGGGATGGGCGACCTCGGCTCTAACATCCTGCTGGATATCGGCACGCTGTACCTGCTGAAGTTCTACACCGACGTGCTGGGCCTGCCGGGCACCTACGGCGGGATCATCTTCCTGATTGCGAAGTTTTTTACCGCCTTCACCGACATGGGCACCGGGATCATGCTCGACTCCCGGCGCAAGATCGGCCCGAAAGGGAAATTCCGCCCGTTCGTATTGTACGCGGCGTTTCCGGTGACGCTGCTGGCGATTGCCAACTTCGTCGGCACGCCGTTTGAAATCACCGGTAAAACGGTAATGGCGACGGTGCTGTTTATGCTGTACGGCCTGTTCTTCAGCATGATGAACTGCTCCTACGGCGCGATGGTGCCGGCCATTACCAAAAACCCGGACGAGCGCGCCTCGCTGGCCGCCTGGCGTCAGGGCGGCGCCACGCTGGGCCTGCTGCTCTGTACCGTGGGCTTTGTGCCGGTGATGAACCTGATCGAGGGCAACGACCAGCTCGGCTATATCTTTGCCGCCACCCTCTTCTCGCTGTTCGGGCTGTTCTTTATGTGGTGGTGCTATAAGGGCGTGACCGAGCGTTACGTCGAGACGCAGACTGCAAATCCGGCGCAAAAGCCGGGGCTGCTGCAGTCGTTTCGCGCCATCGCCGGGAACCGCCCGCTGTTTATCCTGTGCATCGCTAACCTCTGCACGCTGGGTGCCTTTAACGTCAAGCTCGCCATTCAGGTCTACTACACGCAGTACGTGCTGAACGACCCGATCCTGCTGTCGTACATGGGCTTCTTCAGCATGGGCTGCATTTTTATCGGCGTCTTTATGATGCCCGGCGCGGTGCGGCGCTTCGGCAAGAAAAAGGTCTACATCAGCGGGCTGATGATTTGGGTAGCGGGCGATCTGCTCAACTACTTCTTCGGCGGCGGCTCGGTGAGCTTTGTGGCGTTCTCCTGCCTGGCGTTCTTCGGCTCCGCGTTTGTGAACAGCCTGAACTGGGCGCTGGTGTCCGATACCGTGGAATACGGCGAGTGGCGCACCGGCGTGCGCTCCGAGGGGACGGTCTATACCGGCTTTACCTTCTTCAGGAAGGTATCCCAGGCGCTGGCGGGCTTCTTCCCGGGGATCATGCTCACCCAGATCGGCTATGTGCCCAACGTGGTGCAATCCGCCGGAACGGTTGAAGGGCTGCGGCAGCTGATATTTATCTACCCGAGCCTGCTGGCGGTCATCACCATCGTGGCGATGGGCTGCTTCTATAACCTCAACGAGAAGATGTATGTGCGCATTGTTGAAGAGATCGAGCTGCGCAAACGTACGGCCTAAATGACGAGATAGAGCGCCCGGCTGGGCGCTCTGAGGATCGACCATGACACATAACAGTGATCCGTTAACCCTGAAATTGAGCCTGCGAGAGAAGTGCGCCTACGGGATGGGCGATTTTGGCTCGAACCTGATGCTGTGTATCGGCACGCTGTATTTGCTGAAGTTTTACACCGACGAACTGGGCATGCCGGCGTTCTATGGCGGCATTATTTTCCTGGTGGCAAAGTTTTTTACCGCGTTTACCGACATGCTGACCGGCGTGCTGCTGGACTCCCGGCGTAACATCGGCGCGCGGGGAAAATTCAGGCCGTTCATTCTTTACGCCTCCGTTCCGGTGGCGCTGGTTGCGACGGCGCAGTTTATGGCCAACGACTTTAGCCTGACGGTGAAAACGGCTCTCGCCACCGTGCTCTTCATGATGTTTGGCCTCTGCTATAGCCTGATGAACTGCGCCTACGGTGCGATGGTCCCGGCCATCACCAAAAACCCGAACGAGCGCGCGCAGCTTGCGGCGTGGCGTCAGGGCGGCGCAACGGTGGGGCTGTTGCTCTGCACCGTCGGCTTTATGCCTATCCAGGCGCTATTCGTCAGCCAGCCCTCCCTCGGCTATCTGGTGGCCGCGCTGGCGTTCGTCACCGGCGGCCTGTTCTGCATGTGGTGGTGCTACAGCGGGGTAAAAGAGCGCTACGTGGAGATCACGCCCGATCACCATAAGCCCGGCATTCTGAAATCGTTCTGCGCGATTTTTCGCAATCCGCCGCTGCTGGTGCTGTGCATCGCCAACCTGTGCACTCTCGCCGCGTTTAACATCAAGCTGGCGATTCAGGTCTATTACACCCAGTACGTGCTGAACGACCTGCATTTACTGTCGTGGATGGGCTTTTTCAGCATGGGCTGCATTCTGATTGGCGTGTTTCTGGTGCCCGGCGCGGTGAAGCGCTTTGGCAAGAAGCCGGTCTATCTGGGCGGGCTGGCGCTGTGGGCGGTGGGCGACGTGCTGAACTTCTTCTGGGGAACCAGCTCCCTGCTGTTCGTGCTCTTTTCCTGCATGGCCTTTTTCGGCACCGCATTTGTAAACAGCCTGAACTGGGCGCTGGTGCCGGATACCGTTGATTACGGCGAGTGGAAAACCGGCATTCGCGCAGAAGGGTCGGTTTATACCGGCTATACCTTCTCGCGCAAAATCTCCGCCGCGCTCGCCGGTTTCCTGCCCGGCATCATGCTGACCCAGATCGGCTACGTTCCCCATGCGGTGCAGAGCGCGGGCACGCTGCTTGGGTTGCGCCAGCTGATTTTCCTCTGGCCGTGCGGTCTGGCGATTGTTGCCGCCGTGACCATGGGGCTGTTTTATAAACTCAACGAAGCGCGCTTCGCCTTTATTATCGAGGAGATTGGAAAACGGAAAAAACAAACCGCGAATACCCCTGAGATAACCACCAACAATAAAGCGTCAGCAGTCACTTTATAACTATAAATCCGGCCATTATGTCCTTCCTGTTTATCAGGAGGGAGGCCTTTCTGTACCTGATACATGGACAAATTATGAAAAGAATCATCACTGTACTGATCGTGTCGTCTGTGTCCTGCCCGGTTTTTGCCGGGGCCTATGTCGAAACTCGCGAAGCCTACAATACGGCTTCTGAACTGCACGAGGTGATCCTGCGTGCGGGCTATAACTTTGATATGGGCGCGGGGCTGATGTTCACCAACGCCTATAACGTGGGCAAATGGGATGAGCTTAAGCACAGCTATAACGAAATAGAGGGGTGGTATCCGCTCTTTAAACCGACCGACAAACTCACCTTCCAGCCCGGCGGGTTGATTAACGACAGCAGCGCGGGGTCCGGTGGCGCGGTATATTTAGATACCAACTACAAATTTACGGACGGGTTTAATCTGACGTTCCGCTATCGCTATAACCATAACAATTACGATACGCCGGACTATAACGGGCAGATGGACAAGAACGACACGCACGAGTTTGCCAACTACTGGAATTTCAAAGTGACGGATGCGTTTTTCTACACCTTTGAGCCGCACTTTTTCCAGCGGGTGAATGATTACCACAGCAAGAATGGCAAAGACCATCACTGGGAAATTACCAATAAATTCAGCTATAAGATCGACAGAAACTTGCTGCCGTACCTCGAACTGCAGTGGCTGGACAGATGGAATGACTACAACCGCGAGCAGTACCGGATCCGCCTGGGGTTACGGTATTCGTTCTAATAAAAAAGCCGCTGAGGGATCAGCGGCTTTTTTTATTACGGATTGACCGTATTAGTCTTCTTTCGCACCGCGCATAGCACGTTTACGATCGTTCTCGGTCAGGTGACGTTTACGGATACGAATTGACTGTGGAGTCACTTCTACCAGTTCGTCATCATCGATGAATTCCAGAGCCTGCTCCAGAGTCATCTTGATCGGTGGAACCAGAACCGTTGCTTCGTCAGTACCGGACGCACGCATGTTGGTCAGCTTCTTACCGGTCAGGCAGTTTACGGTCAGGTCGTTAGAACGACTGTGAATACCGATGATCTGGCCTTCGTAAACTTCAGCACCGTGACCCAGGAACAGCTTGCCGCGATCCTGCAGACCGAACAGCGCAAACGCAACCGCTTTACCCTGACCGTTGGAGATCAGTACGCCGTTGTTACGCTGGCCCACTTCGCCCGGACGAACATCGTCGTAGTGGCTGAAGGTGGAGTACAGCAGACCCGTACCAGAAGTCATGGTCATGAACTCTGAACGGAAGCCGATCAGGCCACGGCTTGGGATCACGTAGTCGAGACGTACGCGGCCTTTGCCGTCTGGATTCATGTTTTTCAGGTCGCCTTTACGCTCGCCCAGCGCCTGCATCACAGAACCCTGGTGCTGCTCTTCTACGTCCAGCGTTACGTTTTCGAACGGCTCTTGTTTACGGCCGTCGATTTCGCGGAAGATTACTTTCGGACGGGAAACCGCCATCTCGAAACCTTCACGACGCATGTTTTCGATCAGAACGGACAGGTGCAGCTCACCACGACCGGATACGCGGAACGCATCAGCGTCTTCGGTTTCTTCAACGCGCAGCGCAACGTTGTGCACCAGCTCTTTGTTCAGGCGGTCAAGGATCTGACGCGAGGTAACGAACTTACCTTCTTTACCACAGAACGGAGAGGTGTTGACGTTGAAGAACATGGATACGGTTGGTTCATCAACGGACAGGGCTGGCAGCGCTTCGACGTTCTGCGGATCGCAGATGGTGTCGGAGATGTTCAGTTCACCCAGACCGGTGATTGCGATGATGTCGCCCGCTTCAGCGATGTCGCTCTCGATACGCTCAAGACCCAGGTGAGTCAGTACTTTACCGACTTTACCGTTACGGGTTTTGCCTTCGCTATCGATGATAGTGACCTGCTGGTTAGGCTTCACTTTACCGCGCTTGATACGGCCAATCCCGATAACGCCAACGTAGTTGTTGTAGTCGAGCTGGGAGATCTGCATCTGCAGGGTGCCTTCCAGGTCAACGTTTGGCGCAGGAACACGGTCAACAATCGCCTGATACAGCGGGGTCATGTCTTCAGCCATGTCTTCGTGGTCCAGACCTGCGATACCGTTCAGCGCAGAAGCGTAAACGATAGGGAAGTCCAGCTGCTCGTCGGTCGCGTCGAGGTTAACGAACAGGTCGAATACCTGGTCAACAACCCAGTCAGGACGCGCGCCAGGGCGGTCAACTTTGTTGATAACAACGATTGGCTTCAGACCATGGGCAAAAGCTTTTTTGGTCACGAAGCGCGTCTGTGGCATTGGGCCATCCATTGCGTCAACGACCAGCAGAACGGAGTCTACCATGGACATTACACGTTCAACTTCACCACCGAAGTCGGCGTGCCCTGGGGTATCAACGATGTTGATACGGTAGTCATTCCATTTAATCGCGGTGTTTTTCGCGAGGATGGTAATCCCACGCTCTTTCTCCAAATCGTTGGAGTCCATCACGCGTTCTTGGGTTTCGGCACGCGCATCAAACGTACCGGATTGCTGCAGCAGCTTATCAACCAGGGTAGTTTTACCATGGTCAACGTGCGCGATGATGGCGATGTTACGCAAATTTTCGATCACAACTTTGCCTCAGGCATTTAGAAATAGCGCGTTATTGTACACGGATTAATCGCACTACAAAACAGGATCACAAACATCCCCCGCAAACAAGTATTGCAGAGATGCTTTGTGATCGCTTTCACGGAGCGGTAAAAGGGCACCTTAACGTAAATTGCACCAATATGGTGCTCAATGTTCACATTGAAGCACTATACTGGTGCAACAAATCCATCGTGGTGCAGCCCTTTTGCACTATGGTGCGCATGATAACGCCTTTTTGGGGTGTTTTAAAAGTTGGCACAGATTTCGCTTTATAAAAAATACATGGCAACAGCCAGTACCAACAGAAATTGAAGACCTCGTTACCACGACGACAATGACCAATCTGGAGAGTTAAGTATGTCCGCTGAACACGTTTTGACGATGCTGAACGAACATGAAGTGAAGTTTGTTGATCTGCGCTTCACCGATACCAAAGGTAAAGAACAGCACGTCACAATCCCTGCTCATCAGGTGAACGCCGAATTCTTTGAAGAAGGCAAAATGTTTGACGGCTCCTCCATTGGTGGCTGGAAAGGCATTAACGAATCCGACATGGTTCTGATGCCAGACGCAACCACTGCGGTCATTGATCCGTTCTTCGAAGAACCAACCCTGATCATCCGCTGCGACATCCTCGAGCCAGGCACGCTGCAGGGCTACGACCGCGACCCACGTTCTATCGCAAAACGCGCTGAAGAGTATCTGCGTTCTACCGGCATCGCGGACACCGTTCTGTTCGGGCCAGAGCCAGAATTCTTCCTGTTCGACGACATCCGCTTCGGTGCCTCTATTTCTGGCTCCCATGTGGCTATCGACGACATCGAAGGCGCATGGAACTCTTCCACCAAATACGAAGGTGGTAACAAAGGTCACCGTCCTGGCGTGAAAGGCGGTTACTTCCCGGTTCCTCCGGTCGACTCTGCACAGGACATCCGTTCCACCATGTGTCTGGTGATGGAAGAGATGGGCCTGGTTGTTGAAGCGCACCACCACGAAGTGGCGACTGCGGGTCAGAACGAAGTGGCAACCCGCTTCAACACCATGACCAAAAAAGCGGACGAAATTCAGATCTACAAATACGTTGTGCACAACGTAGCGCACCGTTTCGGTAAAACCGCGACCTTCATGCCAAAACCAATGTTTGGCGACAACGGTTCCGGTATGCACTGCCACATGTCTCTGTCCAAGAACGGTACCAACCTGTTCTCTGGCGACAAATACGCCGGTCTGTCCGAGCAGGCGCTGTATTACATCGGTGGTGTTATCAAACACGCTAAAGCGATCAACGCCCTGGCGAACCCAACCACCAACTCCTACAAGCGTCTGGTCCCGGGCTACGAAGCGCCAGTGATGCTGGCCTACTCTGCGCGTAACCGTTCTGCTTCTATCCGTATCCCGGTGGTAGCGTCTCCGAAAGCGCGTCGTATCGAAGTGCGCTTCCCGGACCCAGCGGCTAACCCATACCTGTGCTTCGCAGCGCTGCTGATGGCCGGTCTGGACGGTATCAAGAACAAGATCCACCCAGGCGAAGCGATGGACAAAAACCTGTACGACCTGCCGCCAGAAGAAGCGAAAGAGATCCCACAGGTTGCTGGCTCTCTGGAAGAAGCCCTGCAGGCGCTGGACGCAGACCGCGAGTTCCTGACTGCGGGTGGCGTATTCACTGACGACGCTATCGATGCTTACATCGCCCTGCGTACTGAAGAGAACGACCGCGTGCGTATGACTCCGCATCCGGTTGAGTTCGAACTGTACTACAGCGTTTAATTTAGTTGTTTTACCCGGCGTGAAAAGCGCCGGGGGTAGTTGCCGTGGAAACTTTTAGCCCATCTCCGGATGGGCTTTTTTCTCCACCAACAACCTGATATCACGCGCTTTTTACGCCGAAACCGCTATACTGCACTAAAACAGTGCAACGAATCCAGGAGACTGCTGAATGGCAACTGGCACGCTGCCCGATGCTGGGCAGATCCTCAATTCTTTGATTAACAGCATCCTGCTGGTCGACGACGAGCTGGCCGTCCATTACGCCAACCCGGCGGCGCAACAGCTGCTCGCCCAGAGTTCACGCAAACTGTTTGGCACCCCGCTTCCTGAGTTGTTGAGCTATTTCTCGCTGAATATTGGCCTGATGCAGGAGAGTTTGCAGGCCGGTCAGGGGTTCACCGATAACGAAGTCACGCTGGTGATCGACGGGCGCTCACATATTCTTTCCCTTACCGCGCAGCGTTTGCCGGAAGGACTGATCCTGCTGGAAATGGCGCCGATGGATAATCAGCGTCGCCTGAGCCAGGAGCAGCTTCAGCATGCGCAGCAAATTGCCGCCCGTGACCTGGTGCGAGGTCTGGCGCATGAAATCAAAAACCCGCTGGGTGGGTTACGCGGCGCGGCGCAGCTTCTGACCAAGGCGCTGCCCGATCCCGCGCTGGCGGAGTACACCAACGTCATCATTGAGCAGGCGGACCGCCTGCGTAACCTGGTCGATCGCCTTCTCGGGCCGCAGCAGCCGGGTATGCACGTTTCAGAAAGCATTCATAAAGTCGCGGAACGGGTGGTGAAGCTCGTCTCGATGGAGCTGCCGGAGAACGTCACGCTGGTGCGTGATTACGACCCAAGCCTGCCGGAACTGGCGCATGACCCGGACCAGATTGAGCAGGTCCTGCTGAATATCGTGCGCAATGCGCTGCAGGCGCTGGGGCCGGAAGGCGGCGAGATTATTTTACGCACCCGCACCGCCTTCCAGCTCACGCTGCACGGCGTGCGCTATCGTCTGGCGGCACGCATCGACGTTGAGGATAACGGTCCCGGCATTCCTTCTCATCTGCAGGACACCCTGTTCTACCCGATGGTGAGCGGGCGCGAAGGCGGTACGGGACTGGGCTTATCTATCGCCCGCAGCCTGATCGATCAGCACTCCGGAAAAATTGAATTTACCAGTTGGCCGGGACATACCGAGTTTTCGGTTTTCCTGCCGATTAAAAAATAAAGGTGACGTTTATGCAACGAGGGATAGTCTGGGTAGTCGATGACGATAGCTCCATCCGTTGGGTGCTTGAACGCGCGCTCACAGGGGCAGGATTAAGCTGCACGACGTTTGAGAGCGGCAGCGAGGTGCTCGACGCACTCACCACCAAAACGCCGGACGTACTGCTCTCGGATATTCGCATGCCGGGCATGGACGGGCTGGCGCTGTTAAAGCAGATCAAACAACGCCATCCGATGCTCCCGGTCATCATAATGACCGCGCACTCCGATCTGGATGCCGCGGTGAGCGCCTATCAGCAAGGGGCGTTCGATTATCTGCCCAAACCGTTTGATATCGACGAAGCGGTGGCGCTGGTAGAGCGCGCGATTAGCCACTACCAGGAGCAGCAACAGCCGCGCCACGCCCCCGATTTTGGGCCAACCACTGACATCATCGGCGAAGCGCCGGCGATGCAGGACGTGTTTCGCATTATTGGCCGTCTGTCTCGTTCGTCCATCAGCGTGTTGATTAACGGCGAATCGGGCACGGGTAAAGAGCTGGTGGCGCATGCGTTACATCGCCATAGCCCGCGGGCAAAAGCGCCGTTTATCGCCCTGAACATGGCGGCGATCCCGAAGGATTTGATTGAGTCCGAGCTGTTCGGCCATGAAAAAGGGGCGTTTACCGGCGCGAATACCATTCGGCAGGGGCGCTTTGAGCAGGCTGACGGCGGCACGCTGTTCCTGGACGAAATCGGCGATATGCCGCTGGACGTTCAGACCCGCCTGCTGCGCGTGCTGGCCGACGGACAATTTTACCGCGTGGGCGGATATGCGCCGGTGAAGGTGGACGTGCGCATTATCGCCGCGACCCACCAGAACCTGGAGCTGCGCGTGCAGGAGGGGAAATTCCGTGAGGATTTATTCCACCGCCTGAACGTCATTCGCGTTCATTTGCCGCCGCTGCGCGAGCGTCGGGAAGATATTCCTCGCCTGGCGCGTCATTTCCTGCAGGTGGCAGCCCGCGAGCTGGGCGTGGAAGCCAAGCAGCTTCACCCGGAAACCGATGCTGCCCTCACCCGCCTGGCGTGGCCGGGCAACGTGCGTCAGCTGGAAAACACCTGCCGCTGGTTAACCGTGATGGCCGCCGGTCAGGAAGTGCTGATTCAGGATTTACCGGCCGAGCTGTTTGAGGCCACCGCGCCAGAAAGCAGCACCGGGCACGCGCTGCCGGACAGCTGGGCGACGCTGCTGGCGCAGTGGGCCGACCGCGCGCTGCGTTCCGGTCATCAAAACCTGCTGTCTGAGGCTCAGCCAGAGATGGAGCGTACGCTGTTGACCACCGCGCTTCGTCATACGCAGGGCCATAAGCAGGAAGCCGCGCGCCTGCTGGGATGGGGACGTAATACCCTGACGCGCAAGCTGAAAGAGCTGGGAATGGAGTGATCTCACTCCGCTGTGTAAAGGTTATTAATTGAGCGCAAATTGCCGTTATTTTGCGCTTTACTGTTCCGATGAGTTTTGTATGATCGTGCCCGGAAATTGGGGGTGTAGATCATGCTGGAAACATTAGTCAATATGCTCTCTAGCGGGGCAGTTGAAAGCCACACGCCACAAACCGCCGTTGCGGCGGTGCTGTGCGCGGCGCTGGTTGGGCTGTTTAGCTAGCGGGTTAGAAACGTAAAAGCCGGGTGGCGGCTTCGCCTCACCCGGCCTACGTTTCAAATCACTCGTGAGAACTGCTGCATACGCGCTTTCTGACGCAGATACGCGTCAAAGCACATGCAGATATTACGGATCAACAGACGCCCTTTCGGCGTGACCTCAATTGAACTCTCCGATATATCCACCAGCCCGTCTTTCGCCAGCGGCGCAATCAGCTTCAGGTCTTCCGCAAAATATTCGCTGAACGTCAGCTCCCACTGTGCTTCCACGTCGCTAAAGTCGAGACGGAAGTTGCAGATAAGCGCCTTAATCACATCGCGACGAATGCAGTCGTCACGGGTCAGCGCGATGCCGCGCCACAGCGCGTTGCCGGTTTCATCTACCTGCTGGTAGTAGAGCTTTAGCTCTTTCTGGTTCTGCGCGTAGCAGTCACCGATCATGCTGATGGCAGAGACGCCCATGCCGAGCAGATCGGTATCGCCCTGGGTGGTGTAACCCTGGAAGTTACGGTGCAGTACCCCTTCGCGCTGGGCAATCGCCAGCTCGTCGTCCGGACGGGCAAAGTGATCCATGCCGATAAACTGATAGCCGCTCTCGGTCAGCGAGGTGATGGTTTCCTGCAGGATATCCAGCTTCTGCTGGGCAGAAGGCAGATCCGCATCTTTAATTTTGCGCTGAGCGGCGAATAGCGTCGGCAGGTGCGCGTAGTTAAAGACGCTGAGGCGGTCCGGGCTGAGTTCAGCCACGCGCTTCAGCGTAAAGGCGAAGCTCTCCGGCGTCTGCTTTGGCAGGCCGTAAATCAGGTCGATGTTGGTCGAGGTAAATCCGATGTCACGTGCGTGGTTGAGTAAGGCGAAGATAAACTCTTCGTCCTGCTCGCGGTTCACCAGACGCTGCACCTCTTTATTGAAATCCTGCACGCCCATGCTCAGACGGTTGAAGCCTTCCGCACGTAAATGATCCAGGACATCCAGCTCAATTTCACGCGGATCGACTTCGATCGAGATTTCGGCGTCGTCGTTAAAATTGAAATTTCCGCGCAGCAGCGTCATCAGGCGGCTTATTTGCGCCTTATTAAGATAGGTGGGCGTGCCGCCGCCCCAGTGAAGCTGGCTGACGTGACGACCTTTAAACAGCGGCGCGCGGTGCACAATTTCCTGTTCGAGCGCATCGAGGTATTGGTCGGCTTTATGCTGCTGACGGGTCACGATTTTATTGCAGCCGCAGAAGTAGCAGAGCTTGTGGCAGAACGGAATATGGACGTAGAGCGACAGCGGACGTTCTGGATAGCGCGCGACGGCCTGCTGAAAATCCGCCTCGCCGAAGGCATCGGAGAACTCCAGCGCGGTGGGGTATGAGGTATAACGCGGCCCGGAATAGTTATACTTCTGGATTAGGGCCAAATCCCAGTCGATAGTTGGTGCTGACATGCTCACTCCTTCCGTTGGTGTCGCGTTCGTATACGGCGGCCCGTTCTGGCCCCATCGCGGGCCATCATTCGGGTGCGCAGCCACTTCTGTCGCCGCGACAACCGCCGTAGTTTAACGAATAACCACACCAGATAACATATAACCGGAAGGGTTATAAGCAGGACTATCGTGCCTGCCGGGTGCAAATGTTAGTTTCCACCTTTCAGAAGACGCATCATATCTTCCTGCTTTTCTTCTTCCTCTTCGTCGTCTTCGTCATCGTAAGACAGGCCCAGCTTCTGCATCAGCTCATCAATGCGGTCCAGTTTGGCATCTACCCATGACTGCTCTTCGGCGGTCAGGGTTTCACCCTCTTCAAGACGTTCCAGCAGCGCATCCAGGCGCTCATCGTTCTCCAGCATATCCAGCTCAGCCTGCGGTGAAAGCATAGGTTTCTCGCTCTTTGGTTTGTGCTGCTTAGTGACCGGGGTGTCTGACACGCCCAGTGGAATGGGAGTTTTACTGCCGATACGAGGATCTTTCTGCTGCTTGCTTTTTGCAGAAGCGCCCGCTGCACCACCGCCGTTTGCACGGCTACCCGCAGCATGGCCACGATGCTTCTTATCGCGTTTGCGATCGCGCGCTTCCTGGTTCAGTTCTTCGCGCGTTTTGCGGCGTGCTTTTGCAGGGCGTTTTGCGCCCGCAGCGGAGGTTGGTTTTTTCATGATGTTTTATCTTTAAGTCGTTTTCTTCAGTATAGAATTGCGGCGAAATCTAGCAGAAAGCAAGCAAAGAAAAAAGGCGACAGAGCAATCTGTCGCCTTTTTTCCTGACTCACAACCCTTAACGGGTCAGACATTCCATGTTTACCAACAACACACCCTGTTTATCCTTTGGCTGATACCGTCCGTGTATGGTTCCATTTCCTGTTAAAACGCCTCCAGGCGCTGGTCGTCCTGACTGTCCTGCGTCTTCGCCTCCTGGCGCTCCTGACCCTAATCCTTAAGTCTAATTCCTGTTGGCTTCCTCGCCCTGACGCATACTTTACCTTGTTCGCGTAAACTGACAAGCAACGAAACGGTACAAAACGAGATTTTCAGACAATTACCCGGAAATAAGCTTATGATTTAAAACAGTTTGGCTTTTTTGACACCTGCGAATTCTCTGAAATCTCCCATAGCAACATTAGCCGATCTCTCACAACGGTTTGGGCATTCGCCTGCAGGCCTGGTGCAATGAGAAAAGCCTTTTGCCCGCATTCGGGTATAATCCCTCCAGATTACGATTTTTGGAGACGACCACGTGACTACCTGGAACTACCAACAGACGCATTTTGTCACCAGTGCGCCCGATATTCGCCACCTGCCTTCTGATACCGGTATTGAAGTGGCATTTGCTGGCCGCTCAAATGCGGGGAAATCCAGCGCCCTGAATACGCTGACCAATCAGAAGAACCTGGCGCGTACCTCAAAAACACCTGGCCGTACCCAGCTGATTAACCTCTTTGAAGTGGCTGAAGGCAAACGCCTCGTCGACTTGCCGGGATACGGTTATGCGCAGGTGCCAGAAGAGATGAAGATCAAATGGCAGCGTGCGCTGGGCGAATACCTGGAAAAACGCCTGTGCCTGAAAGGTCTGGTGGTGCTGATGGATATTCGTCACCCGCTAAAAGATCTCGATCAGCAGATGATCGACTGGGCCGTAGCAAGCGATATTGCCGTGCTGGTCCTGCTGACGAAAGCCGACAAGCTGGCAAGCGGCGCGCGTAAAGCGCAGGTGAATATGGTTCGCGAAGCGGTACTGGCCTTCAATGGCGACGTACAGGTTGAGCCCTTCTCTTCGCTGAAAAAACAGGGCGTGGACAAGCTGCGTCAGAAGCTCGACAGCTGGTTTAACGAGCTGGAACCCGCAACAGAAGCGGAAGCAGAGTAATACCGAGCGCGGCAATGTCCGCGCTTTTTTTTGCCCGAACTTTTCTTTGCCACAATAAAAAACGCCCCAGTCATTACTGACTGGGGCGGCTAAAATATTCAGCCAAATCCGATTACGTGAAGTAAAAGGTCTGAAAGATAGAACATCTTACCTCTGTACCCTACGTCGATAACTCTACCCCTTTTTTTGCTGTAGAAAAAGCACTTTTTGTAGTTTTTTTTCATTCTTTACATAGGGAATTCTAATGATCGTCACAAAACGCGCGTTGTTATGTTGCTAACTTACATAAAACGCGCGTTATTCATTGAACCTTTAGTGAGCCTGATCCCAGTTTTCACCACTTCCCACTTCCACCAGCAACGGCACGTCAAGCGTCATGCTGCTTTCCATCAGTTCGTGGATCTTTTTCGACACAATATCGAGATCGTCTTTGTGCACTTCAAACACCAGTTCATCGTGTACCTGCATGATCATTTTCACGCGCGGCTTCTCTTTCTCGAGCCAGGCATCCACGGCAATCATGGCGCGCTTGATGATGTCCGCCGCGGTTCCCTGCATCGGGGCGTTGATCGCCGCACGCTCTGCGCCAGCGCGGCGCGCCGCGTTGCTGGATTTGATGTCCGGGAGATAGAGACGACGGCCATCCAGGGTTTCAACGTAACCTTTCTCTTTCGCCTGCGCGCGGGTGCGTTCCATATAGTCCAGCACGCCCGGATAACGCTCGAAGTAGAGATCCATATACTTCTGCGACTCTTTGCGCGGAATGTTGAGCTGGCGTGAAAGGCCAAACGCGCTCATGCCGTAGATCAGACCGAAGTTGATCGCCTTAGCACTGCGGCGCTGTTCGTTGGTCACGCTCTCCAGCGGCAAACCGAAGACTTCAGCCGCGGTCGCACGGTGGATATCTTTCCCTTCCGCAAATGCCGTCAGCAGACCTTTGTCGCGGGACAGGTGCGCCATAATGCGCAGCTCAATTTGCGAGTAGTCAGCCGAGACAATCAGGTAATCCTCTGGGGCGATGAAAGCCTGACGAATGCGGCGCCCCTCTTCATTACGCACCGGGATGTTCTGCAGGTTAGGATCGGTCGAAGAGAGACGCCCCGTAGCCGCGACAGCCTGATGATACGACGTGTGCACGCGACCCGTTTTCGGGTTGATCATCAGCGGAAGTTTATCCGTGTAGGTAGACTTCAGCTTCGCGAGACCGCGGTACTCCAGAATCACTTTTGGCAGCGGATAGTCCAGCGCCAGCTCTTCCAGCACCTCTTCAGAGGTTGACGGCGCGCCGCCAGGGGTTTTCTTCAGCGGCTTGATGCCCTGCTTTTCAAACAGGATGGTTTGCAGCTGTTTCGGTGAAGAGAGGTTAAACGGCTCGCCTGCAAGATCGTGCGCTTTTTGCTCAAGCTCGGTCAAACGCTGCGCCAGCTCGCCAGAGTGGTTATGCAGCACCGTTGGATCGATCTTAACGCCGTTGCGCTCAATACGGGACAGCACGGGCACCAGAGGCATCTCAATATGCTGGAAGACGTTCAGCGGACCTTCGTGCTTTTGCAGTTTCGGCCACATCTTCAGGTGCAGCTGCAGCGTGACGTCGGCGTCTTCCGCCGCATAGCGCCCTGCTTCTTCAAGAGCAATCTGGTTAAAAGTGAGCTGATTTTTCCCTTTACCGGCAATCTCTTCAAAGGTGATGGTTTTGTGCTTGAGCCAGCGGTCAGATAAGGAATCCATATCATGACGGCCCGCCACGCTGTCCAGAATATAGGATTCGAGCATGGTGTCGAAGGCAATCCCGCGCAGCTCAATGCCGTAGTTCTGCAGAATGCCGCGGTCGTACTTGAGGTTTTGCCCGACCTTCAGCGCCTTTTCGTCTTCCAGGATCGGCTTCAGCAGCTCAAGCACGCGCTCGCGGGAGATCTGCTCCGGCGCATCCAGGTAGTCGTGCGCCACAGGAACGTAGGCGGCAACACCCGGCTCTGTCGCAAAGGACAATCCCACCATATTGGCTAAGATGTTGTCGAGGCTGTCTGTTTCAGTGTCAAAGGCAAAGACCGGCGCTTTTTTCAGTTTTTCGATCCAGGCGATCAGCTGCGACTCTTCCAGAATGGTTTCGTAGTTGTCGAAGCAGAGCGCGGCGGCTTCTTCTTCCGCCTGCTCTTCGGCATCAACGACAATCGTCTCCTTCGGCTTAGCAGCAGGTTTAGCCCCTTTTGCCTGCAGCCATTTACCGGCTTCTACGTCAGTGGTCCAGCGCTTGAATTCGTATTTCTTAAACAGGCTCAGCAGGTCGTCAGCGGAAGGCTGTTGCACTTCCAGCTGCTCACAGCCCAGCTCCAGTTCCACATCGGTTTTGATCGTTGCCAGCTTATAGGAGAGATAAGCCACTTCTTTATTCTCTTCCAGCTTCCCGGCCATGGTTTTTGCGCCACGGAAGGAGAGGCCGGCGATTTTGTCTGATTCCGCGTAGAGCGTGTCCAGGCCACCCAGCCCCTGAAGCAGCGCCTGCGCGGTTTTTTCACCGACGCCGGGGACGCCAGGGATGTTATCCGAGGAGTCGCCCATCAACGCGAGGAAGTCAATAATCAGCTCTGGCGGCACGCCATACTTAGTGACCACTTCTTCTGGCCCCAGAATGGTGTTGGTCATGGTGTTTATCAGGGTGATACCTGGCGTCACCAGCTGGGCCATATCTTTATCACCGGTGCTGATCAGCACCGGACGGCCCATTTTTTCTGCTTCACGCGCCAGCGTACCGATGACGTCGTCGGCTTCTACGCCAGAGACGGCCAGCAGCGGCAGGCCCATTGCTTTCACCATGGCGTGCAGCGGCTCAATCTGCGCACGCAGATCGTCAGGCATTGGTGGACGATGGGATTTGTAATGCTCAAACAGCTCATCGCGGAAGGTTTTGCCTTTCGCATCAAAAACCACAGCCGCATGGGTGGGCTGATACTGAAGGATCAGGCTGCGCAGCATGTTCAGCACGCCGTACATTGCGCCGGTAGGTTCCCCTGCGCTATTGGTCAGAGGAGGAAACGCATGGTACGCCCGATACAGGTAAGAAGAGCCGTCGACGAGAATAAGTGGGTTTTCTGGGATCTGAACCATAATGTCCGTGCCTTTAATCAATTTATGCGTAAAGGATGCCACAGAAGGATGAAAACATCAGTTATTCAGGTTCGATAGAGGAAAAGATTTTACGATCGTGAGGATCGCTCGCAAAATTCAAACTGTGGATAAGTTTGTGAATATTTTCACTTCAAATGAAAAACAGATACTTAAAGCAGGCGCACGCTGAGAATAAATCATTAAATATCATTCAGTTAATGGCTAACACTGCATGATAACAGCCTGCTGATGGCAATTTAGTCTATGTGGATATAAGTCCTGATTAGCGCACAATATTAGAGAAATCTTCTGCGTCAGGGGAAAAGCCGTCAATTGACGATATGAAAGCGCCATTATTTTGTCATTTTTCTGATAAAATCAGCGCCCTGCGCCGAATTATTGGCCGCTCCATTATAGCTAACCACCTGAAAAAGCTCATCATGTCGAGATTACTCGCTGCAATAACATTACCGCTAAGCATCATTTTAACTATTCTGGTGACGGTTGCCTGTTCTGTGCCGATCATTATCGCCGGGATCGTTAAACTGCTGCTGCCTGTGCCTGCGGTGTGGCGATCCGTCTCTGCTTTTTGTAATTTCATGATGTATTGCTGGTGTGAAGGACTGGCGATCCTGCTGTGCCTGAACCCGCATCTTAAATGGGATGTCGAAGGGCTGGAGAGCCTGAACAAAAAGAACTGGTACCTGCTGATCTGCAACCATCACAGCTGGGCAGACATCGTGGTGTTATGCGTGCTTTTCCGCAAGCATATCCCGATGAACAAATACTTCCTGAAGCAGCAGCTCGCCTGGGTGCCTTTTATCGGGCTGGCCTGCTGGGCGCTCGATATGCCGTTTATGAAACGCTATTCGCGCAGCTATTTGATTCGTCATCCGGAGCGTCGCGGTAAGGATGTGGAGACCACGCGCCGTTCCTGTGAAAAGTTTCGCGCGCATCCAACAACCATCGTGAACTTTGTTGAAGGCTCCCGGTTTACGGAAGATAAACGTCAACAAACACGCTCCCCTTATCAGAACCTGCTTCCGCCAAAGGCGGCGGGTATTGCGATGGCGCTTAACGTGCTGGGTGCACAGTTCGATAAACTTCTGAACGTTACGCTCTGCTATCCGAAAAATGACACGACGCCATTTTTCGACATGCTCAGCGGCAAGCTGACGCGCATTGTTGTTCGGGTGAATTTAGTGCCGATAGATGCCGGGCTGCACGGTGACTACGTAAACGATAAGAATTTCAAACGTGGTTTCCAGCAGTGGCTTAATACGCTCTGGAAAGAGAAAGACGAACAGATAGACAGCATTAAATCTTCATACAAAAACGCCGGTCAGTGACCGGCGTTTTCATATCAACAAAATTACTTCTTCTCAACCAGGTATTTCACGGTGTCAGCATACTGCTGTACGAAAATATCCATGCTGCTGGTGTCCATGCCCTGCATGTTCAGCTGATATTTGCCGTTAACAAACATCGCCGGAACGCCCTGAAGCTGCAGATCAGCAGCCGCTTTTTCCTGCTGAGCAACCAGAGATTTCACGACAAAGCTGTTCCACGCGGCGTCGTACTCTTCACCTTTCACGCCGGCATCAACGAACACTTTGCGGATATCCGCAGTGGTTTGAACGGTCTGGGTTTTCTGTACGGCTTCGAACATTGGAGCAGTGATTTTATCTTCCACGCCCAGCGCCATCGCAACCGCCCACGCCTGAGTCAGGTCTTTACCCAACGGGCCCAGGAACTCAACGTGGTACTTGGTCATTTTGGTGCCTTCCGGCAGCTTTTTCTTCACGTTGTCAGATACATGCAGCACTTCTTCGAATTGATAGCAGTGCGGGCAGTAGAACGAGAAGAACTCCAGAACCTGTGGCTCGCCAGCAACCGGCTTTTCCAGCGTGATAAACTGTTTACCGTCGGTAAACTGCGCAGCAGAAGCGCTAAATGCCAGAATCATACCTGCCAGCGCCAGCCAAATTTTTTTCATGATTAACTCTCTCCTGGGTGTGTCCAATTAATACATCGGCGTTAATTGCAGAGGGGGTTCCTGAAGAACCTTAACCTGCTGAGTGAATGTAGATATCTGGCTGCGCCAGTAATCTTCTCCGGTAAGCCACGGGAAATTACGGGGAAATGCGGGATCGTCCCAACGCCTGATTAACCATGCGAGATAATAAACAAAACGCATCGCACGTAAAGGCTCAATCAGGGCAATTTCGTCTGAATTAAACGGGCTAAATTCTTCATAGGCTTCAATAATCGTTTCAAGCTGCATGCGCTGCTCGGCTTTGTCCCCATTCAGCAGCATCCACAGATCCTGAACCGCTGGTCCCATGCGCGCATCGTCGAGATCGACAAACAGCGGGCCGTCGCGCCAGAGAATATTTCCGGCATGACAATCGCCGTGCAGGCGCAGAACGGAAATATCATCACGCCAGCAGGTTTTCACCGCAGCAATAAGCTTATCGGTGGCGTTAAGGAAATCATCCTTTAACGCAGCGGGGATCAGCGCAGATGTTTCGAATATCTGACGCGGTTCAGTGAGATATTCCTGAATCCCGATCGTTGGTCGGGCAGTGTACGCTGTTTTACGTCCCGTCTGATGAATGCGTCCCAGATAGCGAGCAACCCACTCCATCTGATCGATGTTATCCGCTTCAAACTGGCGGCCACCCAAACTGGGGAATACGGCGTAGTAAAACCCTTCGTGCGTGAGCAGCGTTTGGTTATTGAACTTTATCGGCGCGGCAACGGGAACGTCATCAACCTGCAGATCGTGAGCAAACTGGTGCTCCTCCTGAATTTGCTGTGCAGACCAACGTTCAGGGCGATAGAACTTTACGACGAAGCGCTGACGATCCTCGTCCTGAAATTGATAGACGCGGTTTTCGTAGCTATTTAATGGGGTTAGCCCGGAATCCACACGAATACCCTGTTCAAACAGGGCATCCATAATGGTATCCGGGTGTAGTGTCTGGAAAGTAAAAGCCTGGTCGTTCATCCGATCATCCGGAAATTATACGAATGATTCAGGATATCATCTTGTAGCGATTTCGGTGGCTCCGCTTACAAGCTTTTACTCTTTAATTACGCCTCGGGCGCGCAGCAATGCCGTTTTAAAATCTTCCTCATAATCCTTCTGAATACCAGGAATAACAGCATCTTTGGCTGAGTCGCGCATTTTGAGGTGGTAGATCAGGATGTCGTCAGAAAGGTCTGCCAGCTCGCCGTCAAAACCTGACTCTTTTGCCAGTTTCTGTAAGAATTGCAGCAGATTCAGCTCTGGCTCTTTTTGCCAGGCTGGCTGGAGGAGTTCAATAACTTCATTCAGACGTTTACATTTCATGGTGGTGCTCCTTTCATTTAGAGTGACACGTTAGCAGGGTCAATCCCACAATAAAAGAGGCGATATTCGTGAATCTTAGCCTGGAAATAACCGGGGTCGTTCTGGCAGGTGGCAGAGCAACGCGGATGGGGGGGAAAGATAAGGGGCTCCAGCGCCTGAATGGCAAACCCTTATGGCAATGTGTCGCAGATACGCTCGCAGGCCAGGTGACGACAATGGCCATCAGCGCTAACAGGCATATCGACACCTATCAGCGCAGCGGGTACGCCGTTTATCAGGATAACCTTGAGGATTACCCGGGGCCGCTGGCCGGTATGCTCTCCGTTATGCAGCAGTCAAACGGAGAGTGGTTTCTGTTCTGCCCCTGCGATACCCCGCTTATTCCATCCTGTCTTGTTGAGCGTCTGGTTAAGCTTCGTGGCACTGCGCCCGTGGTCTGGGTGCATGACGGCGAACGCGACCATCCTGCTATTGCCTTAATGCACCGATCGCTGGTGCCCGCTCTGCAGGAGTATCTGGCGGCGGGAGAGCGCAGGGTGATGGTCTTTATGCGCCAGTCTGGCGGCCATTCGGTTGATTTTAGCGATCTCACGTCTGCGTTTGTGAACGTGAATACATGTGAAGATTTGCAGAGGATGCAGGAGAAGAGATGATACCCGTTTTAGCTATTTCCGCATGGAGCGGCACAGGTAAAACCACGCTGCTGAAGAAGCTGATCCCTGTGCTTTGCGTTAAAGGTCTTCGCCCCGGATTAATTAAGCATACGCACCATCATATGGATGTCGATAAGCCGGGCAAAGATAGCTATGAATTGCGCAAAGCAGGTGCCGCACAGACAATGGTGGCAAGCAACCAGCGCTGGGCTTTGATGACAGAAACACCGGATGAGGCGCCGCTGGATCTCGCATATCTGGTCAGCCGAATGGATCACGCCACGCTTGATCTGGTGCTGGTTGAGGGGTTTAAGCATGAGGCCGTGCCTAAGATCCTGCTGTTCAGAAGCGATGCCGGGCATGATGTTAGCGAGTTAACGCTGGATGAGCATGTAATTGCGGTGGCGAGTGATGTTGTATTGCCGCTTAAAGTTCCGGTGCTGAATTTGAATGATGTGGATGGGATTGCAGAATTTGTTGTGAAGTGGTGTGCGGTCTGACTTGGCGGGTAGAGGCTTCGCCTTACCCGGCCTACGTTTGTGCAGCGCAGAAACGCAAAAAGGCCATCCTTGCGGATGGCCTCTTCACTTGTTTGATGCCTGGCAGTTCCCTACTCTCACATGGGGAGACCCCACACTACCATCGGCGCTACGGCGTTTCACTTCTGAGTTCGGCATGGGGTC
>NZ_JAWNEB010000012.1:0-126941 GCF_034107265.1 Enterobacter sp. 168J2
GCGTCGGGGGGCTTAAACATCACTCGGCTCAATAACAAGAAAAGAACCAATGGCTCAAGGTGTTCCGGGGAATCAACGACACAGACTATCTGCCGGTGATAGAGCACGGGAAGAGATATTATAGGTAAGGCCTGATAAAGCGATCCCGGCCAGATTGTTCTGGCTGGGGATTATTTTTAGTCATAACGATAGTCAAAATTAATCTTCATTTTTTCAAGATCAACTGTAAAAAGCTATCTGGTCTTTTATTACTACCAGTATAAGAGGGTTAATTTCTCACATTAACCTGCTTATCATTTTTTAGTGCACTGGCCCAAGTATTTTTCATCTGTTTCCATGCCCCTTTATTCTGGAACGGGATTCAGTTTCTCGCCAGGACCATTAAAAACACTGGAAATTAAATGACTATTTTCATCACCAGAACTACAGCATTTACCTGCTTTGCATTGCTGATAAATGTTTCTGTCATTTTTCGTCCAAGCAAATGTAGCTTCAGCAGAACCTGTTCGACCTTCAGCATCAATATAATGACCTTTCAGAGCATTTATATAGTATAATCTTCCTCTTAATCACATTTTCCTGCTTTTGATTAAGTTTATCTAGGTTTTTCATTTTGCTACTTAGATCATTTTCCGACTGTGGTGATGTACCGGTTCCTGAGTCGGAATGGGTCATTTTTCCTGATCGATAAAGTATGATCCCGACTCGGTGGTTGGGATTTATGACAGTTAATAAAAATCTGTTCCTACTAAACCTTCTGCTTTCAGGATCTCAAGAAAGCGCCCATATGCATCTGGTAATCCTTCAACCAAATCATCTAGCAAATTCTCATCTATTAATGGCTTATAAAACACACCGTCGTTCAAGTAAATAAATTCACCTGATAATATTGGGTCAACAATTTTCACTTCTGAAGAATCATAAGCTAAAAGACCATCATAACTTTTAGACAGTCCGTAGAAGTATGTCTTATCATTCATCCAATAGATTGCAAAAACATCAATAACTTCATAGCGATCTATTACTTTCATTTCATCTTATCCTTTATTGAATTGACCACTTCTGCTGGATTTAAGTTAGTTCTTTGCGGTGTCGTAATTTTCACATCATAAGCCTTACCTGTATTTCTATTATATTGGTAATGAATAGTGATGCTTTGTCCATTTGAATTTTTTTGCGTCACTTGCATTTTCTGGAATCCAGCAGAAGCAGGGAACCTAGGGTCATTATTCATACCTCTAAGAGGCTGACCAGCCGCTGGATTTTCCATAGTCTGGTTCCAAAGAAGTTGTTCATTCAGATCCCTCGGTGCTGTAAATTGCTGACCCGGTTTCGCCGTCGATATTTTCTCCGCCGCACTAATCAGGATTTTGTTATCAATAATCTTCGCGGCTTTACCTGCCAGTAATAATGCCTTTTCCGCCGGGATCGACGTCAACAGAGCCAGCGCATAGTCCTTCGCCTCTTCTGCCGTCAGCAACGCCATAACAGTATCTGAGCTAGGATTATTGCTAAGAATTGCTTTGATAATATCTGCACTTTCCGGCAAATCGCCACGCACAATATCTGTCAGTCCAGCCTGTACCTGTGCTGGCGAGAGATTGTTTTCCTGCGCATACTTCACCCAGGATGTGGTAGCTTGTCCGGTTTCCGTCATCCCTTTCGGCAGACTAAGCGAATTATTCTCAACCTCCACCTTCGCCGTTTCCGACGCCATCGCCGCCATGGAGACACTGCCATCCGTCACCGCAGCGCCCGCCAGACCTCCCGCGATACTCACGAGGCTACTGACCAGCCGTTTCTCATCCGCTGTCAGGTCACTGGATTTTTTATCTCCATACAGCGCACTGACCAGATGGTCGGTCATCGCCGAGGCCGTAATGGCCCCTATGGCACCGGCCTTCAGGCCATCCGCACTGCTCCCGCCACTCAGCTGCGTCAGCGCCGCAGCCACAATACCGTGCAGCGCGGCACGGGCTGTCGGGTCTTTCTGCTCTTTGACCAGGGACGCCAGAAGAGGGGCAACACCCGCTGCCGCGCCTGCCTTCAGGTTACCGCCAAGCGCACCTGCCAGTAATCCTGCCGCTGCGCTGCCCTTCGTCCAGAAGGCACTACCCGGACCGTATTCGGTATTCTGATATCCGGGCTGCGTTTTCAGGAATGCTTCCTGCTCCTGCGGGGTATCGCCCTGTAGTTTTCCTTCTGACGCCAGCTTCGCGCCCAGCGCCGCATTGGACTCCCGCGCTTTCTGCTCCGCATACTTGCCGTAAGCATCCAGCGCAGAGGTGGCCAGCGCCGCGCCTTCGCTCTGGACCGCCAGGTTATCCCTGACCTTTTGCACATCACCGTTAACGTCCACGCCGTGGTGGGCATCAGCCGTATCACGGCTCAGGTCAGCAATATCCTGTTTTTGTTCCGCCGGGTTGCGAATGACAATGCTACCGCCACTCACCGCTGATGAGGTCGTCCCGGTATGGCTCTCTTCTGCCTGGCCCGTACCGATTGCCGGTGCCAGGTTGCGGTTTTCACCGTTTCCGCTGCCACCCGCGCTGCCGGAAAGCGCCACCGTGTAGCCGTTTCCGCGGGTCTGGCTCTCGTTGTGGAGATTACTGAAACCCAGCGTACCCGTGTCGAGGCTATTTTTATCTGCAGACGCTGTGGATGCAATCACCGCGCCGTCAAGCTGGGTATGATTTCCGGTAGTGACAGCAAAGCCGCCCTTGCCTGCGAATATCCCGCTCTGTTCAGCAACGCTCTTACCATTCTGGGTGATATTCTCACCCGATGCACTGACGCTACCGGAAGAGGCACCATAACACAGTGGCGGTATGCACAGACTGAGGGACGCGCCTGACGAAGACTGCTTGCTGTCATAACTGGCCGTATCCTGCACGCTGCTGATGGTGAGATCGCGTCCAGTGTTCACCACCACGCGGTTACCTTCCAGCTCCGCGCCTTTCAGGGTTGTGTCGCGTCCGCTGTTCACCGTGAGCTGTTCATCAGCATGGACAACGCTGTTGGTATTGCGCTGCGACTGGCTGTTTTCCTTACCCTTATGCTGCGACGCTCCCAGCTCCACCGAGATACCGTTTTGCGCACCAATCAGGCTCACACCAGCCCCCACGCTGAACTGGCTACCGCTGTTTTTGCTCTCAGAGGTGGTAGTGTTCTGGGAGGCGGCCAGCAGAATATCCCGCCCCGCATCCAGCGCCACGTGTTTACCCGCGATTTGTACCCCCACGCCGGCAATGTCATTGCTGGCGCGGACAGAAACATTCTCACCGGCAGTAATGGTGGTGCCCTGCGTGTCCGTACTGTGGTAACGACTGTCCTGAGATGACGTTCCCGCCGTTAAAGACACTTTAGCCTTGATGAGCGACGAGTCCGACATCGCGCCCTGTGCCGCGGTTGCCGCCGACTGGCCTGTTCTGATGGCGGTCAGTCGTGGGTCATCGCCGTTCTCTGCGCTGCGGGCAGCCGTCTCCGCGGCTTTTGCGGCATCAACCGCCCAACCGCCCGCCGATGCCGTCACACCATACTGGGCGCTGCTGCTGTGGTTTTCACCGTCACGGGTATCCCGGCTCACCCCCATGAGTACATTTTCGCCACTGAGTGAGACCGATTTACCAGCACGGATATCCGTACCTGACAGGGAAAGATCGTTACCAGCCTGCGCGACAACGTTACCGTTTTTGCTGCTTAGCTGGCTGCGCAATCCGTTTTCGAGGCTGCTCTCTTCCCGACTGCTGTTTTTTTCATGGCGATAGCCTGCCGTGGCGCTGTAACCATCGCCCCCCAGCGTTCCCAGCGATTTGCTGCTGCCGCTGCTCTCATTACGTGATGTGTCGCGTCCGGCAGAAACGGAGATATCTCCATTTGTGGCTGACAGCAGAAGATCGTCCGTGGCGGTCATCAGGCTGCCGCTGATATTCACGCTGCCGTCACGACTGTTAACGTAAATATCTGAGCCCTGAATGACCGACGCGTTTTGTGTGGTTCGGGTACCGCTACTGTTGCTCTCCGCCTTGTTCATCCCGCCCGGCAGGAGTTGATTGCCGTGGGAACCCCCACCCGAGATGGCGCGAACAGCACTTCCGGCACTCAGGTCGCTCGAAAGATTCCAGCCGCTATTTTTAGCGCTGCTGCTGTATTTCTCGCTGTCTGTGGAGGTGGTGATATCAACGTCGCGTTTCGCATCAAGGATCACCGTTTCACCAGCCTTAGCCTGGCTTCCGGCAATCACGATGTTGCCGCTGTTGCTGCCTCCCCGTTTACCGGTGGCAGTCATCTGGATATTGCCTGCGGCGGCAAGATGGCTGCCGCTGTTAAACTCGCCCTCGTAGTACGACTCAGAGGAAGACCGGGTGGTGCCGGCGGCAACGGCCATCATCTGTCCTGGTCCGTCAAGCCCGAGCGCACCGCCTTCAGCTCCCAGTGCCTTCACCTTATCGACGGTGCTGTTGCCGCTGTTACCCTTACCGCGCACGATATCACGCACGTTACGCACCGTGTCTTCGAATGGCGCTTTCACACTGACCGTTACGCCAGACGATTTGGTCTCCTGCTTCATAGACTGAGTGGTCGTATCCCGGCCAGGAACGATGGCAATGCTGTCTCCGGTAATATCGATATGCCCGGTTTTGCGGGAGGCATCATCCTTCGCTCTTCCGGCAACCACATCTGTTGCACTCAGTTGGACGTTATTTCCGGCGCTGATGATGACATTACCGCCAGAGGTCCCCACCATACTGCGGGCATCGCTCTGCGTCGTCTCTGCACCCTGTCGGGTGGATTTCGAAGACTGCGACCCGATGGTGATACCCAATCCCGATCCGCTAGAGAACACGCCGGATTTCTTCGTCTTCTTCATGTCGTAGAACGTGTCGGTGTTGGTTGCTGCCTCCACGGTCAGATCATTTCCAGCCTTCAGTGCCACATCGCGCTCCGCAGCAACCGACGAGCCCTGCACCGTCAGGTTGTTACCTGCCTGGAGAGCAACGTTATCGCCGGAAAGCTGCGTACCTTTCTCACGTGTGTGCGTTTCTTCATGGATGGTGTGAGTCGTTTTTTTACGCAGGAACCCGCCGGACGTCTTTTTCTCTTCCCGGTATGCATAGTCACTTTCGGTCGCCGTGGTAAGGGTGATATCCCGCCCGGCGGCCACAGCCGTATTGCCTGCGGCATAGACATCCGCTGCCTGCGCGGTCACATCCCGTCCGGCGACAACCGTCGCATTCCCACCCGCCGTGATGTCAGTTCCCTGCTGACGCACCGACTCGTTAATAACGGTTTTCTTGCCTGACCTGTAGCTGTCGCCCTGCGTGGTCTCTTCCGCAGCCAGATTCACGTCGCGCCCCGCCTGCAGCCCGACGTTTTTCTCCGCCGCCAGCGCGGCGGCCTGCGCGTTGATATCCTGCCCGGCCTTCAGCACCAGGTTATCGCCTGCGGAAATCGTAGTGCGGTCGATCCCGGTACTGTGGGATTCGCTTTTCCCTTTCCGGCTGCTTTCGCTGGTCTGTGCCGCGTTCAGGTTGAGGTCGTTGCCCGCGCTCAGTCCCGCGCTGCCGCCCGCCTTCAGGTCGCTGGCGGTCACGTCAAGGTTGTGCCCGGCATTCAATAGCATGTTGCCGCCCGCGGTGACGTTGCTGCCCTGATACGTGACGGACGAGCGGCCGGTTTTCTCCCGGCTGGAGCTGTACGCGTCGTTGATCTGGTTCGCGTTGACGGCAATATCGCCCCACGCGTTCAGCAGCATGTCGCCGCCGGAGGCCAGGTTCGCCCCGGTCACGGTGATGTTTTTCCCCGCCTCAAGCGACAGGCCATCCTGCGCGGTAATGGACGCCGTGTTGCCCAGAAGCGTGTCTTTCAGGCTGATGTTGCCGTATTTCCCTCCGGCGTTAATATCAATCTGCTCAACCTGGGTCAGGTTGTTGATGCTGCCGTCCAGGCTCTCCAGCGCGACCGTTTTACCGCTGATGGTGGAGCTGATGTTATTGATATCGCCGATGGCGCTCAGGTTCAGGTCGCCGCCCGCTTTCATCAGGCCGCTGTTGAGGTTGCTGATGCTGTTCTGGCTGTCGAGCGTCAGGCTGTTTTTCGCCAGCAGCGAGCTGCCGCTGTTGGTGATGCTGCCGCCCTTCAGGGTGACGTTATTGCCCGCGATCACGCTGCCGTTATTAACGGTGACGTCCTTCGGCGACAGGTAGAGTTTCGGCACCATCACCGTTTCGCCGTTGACGGTGGCTTTCTCCCACCACAGAAGGCTGTGGTCGAGCGCGGCAATCTGATCCGCAGTCAGCGAAACGCCAAACTGCAGGCCCAGCGACTGCGCCGCCGCCGCGGCGTTATCCATCAGATAGCGCATCTGATCCAGATCGGAGCCGATGCCGTTCAGGTAGCGGTTGCCGGTCTGGTTGAGCACCACGTTGGATACATAGCGGGTATCGAACGCCGCATCGCCGAGGAAGCGGTAATCGTAGTCCGGGTTCAGGTTGAGGCGGCCCAGCATATAAGACGAGCCGAGGAACTGCTTCTCGTCGGTAAACGCCAGCCGCGTCTCCTGCGGCGCAGTGGACGACGGCTTGACCCCGAGCATGGCGTTCAGGTCGGCAAACAGGGCGGGATCGAGCTGCCCGAGATCGTTCAGTTTCGGGTTGATGTTGATCAGGTACGGGCTTTTCGGATTGTCGTTGAAGACAAAATAGCCGCTGTTGCCCGACGGCAGCGGGTAAGCGCTGGTATCGACGCGCTGGCCCTGATAATGCCCAACGGCACCGCCCTGAGCGGTATTGAGATCGGCGGTGGTGGCCCCGGCGTTAGCCAGTGCGCCCAGTTGGCCGAGGCTGGCGTTGCCTTTCTGCGTAGTGGCAATGTTGCTGAGAGAGGTGCCAGACGCGCCGCTGTTTTCCAGCGCCCCGCCGCCGTTAAGCTGCTGCAGCGCACCCTGTAGCCGATCGTTCCACTGCGGCGAGTTCACCGCCACGGTGCCGGTATTGCTCAGCCCCTGTTTTTGCACCCCGCTGCCGATGGTCTGGTTGCTGAGGCTGTTCAGGGACGGCGTGGAGATAACGGTGCTAACGCCGCCCGCGTTGGCGGTGGTATTGGTGTTGCTGATATTGCTGGTGAAGTTTGCGGTGACGTTGCCGCCTGCCTGGATGACGGCGCGGTAGATCGCACCTGCCTGAGATTCAGTATTATGGCCCGTCAAAGTAAAGATAATATTCTTACTGCCAGGTCTCGTTGTTCTAATTTCAAAACCGGAACTGTCAGTGGGATTAACCATATAACTAACTGGTGCTTTCGCTACCTCTCCACCATAGGTATATGTTAAATATTCTGTCGCTGTTCCTGTCTGCCAGGATTGATTATTTAAAAGTCCTCCCCATAGATTGATATCCCGGTTAGCAAGAATATCGCTGGCTTCATTGTTTAGCGAAGCGGCATTTATACTGATATCTCGCCCAGCGGTAATTCGTCCTGCTCCACCCTGGCTTGTCACATTTGTTAAAGACTCGGAGAGAATAACTTTTCGGGATATATAATCTTCAAATGGGGCATAATGGAATTTGTAATATTTAATGCAGACCCCATCAGCGCATCCGCCTCCGCCATGGAAAACATAGGTTTCGTAATACACACCCACACTACCTTCAGGCATGTCATCAATATTAACGACAATCGTTGGTTCCGCCGTAGAAGTCACATTTTTTGTCGTCGTCGAGGCAGTTAAACCATCTCTGCTATTTAAAAAACTGGCGGTCTTAATCCCAATATCACCATTCTGCGTCTCAATATTCCCCGACGTGTTCACCACCTGGCTGTTCGCATTCCCCGCCGCATCCCGCTGCATCCACAGGTTGTTTCCCGCCATGATGTCGCCGCGCTGGTTGGTGATGCTGTCGGCAAACAGCGCCAGGTTATTCGCCGCGTACAGCAGCGCGGTGTTGACGATGGAGCCCGGCGCGCTGAGGGTCAGCGAGCCGCGCGTGCCGGTGAAGCCGTCGACGGTAATATTGCCCCGGCTGGCTACGGTAATGTCGCCCCCGCCCTGCACCGAGCCCGCGGCGTTTAGCGCCACATTGCTGCCAGAGAGCGTGCTGGCACCACCGCCGGTGGTGATTTGTCCGTTATTGCTGAGCTGCCCACCCGCATTGAGGTTGACCGCCTGCCCCTGCAGCACGCTGCGGTTATCGATGTCGCCACCGCTATTAATGGTCAGGGTTCTGCCCGCCGCCACGGCGGTTTTGCTGGTAAACGCGTTCGTCAGCTGCAGCGTTAAATCACCGAGAGACACCAGTTGACCAACAACGTCCAGCCCCTTGCTCTGCAGCCACAGGTTGCCGCCGCTCAGGAGCTTGCCGCCCGCGCTCTGGGTCACCTGGTCGGCATTAATATTCAGCTGCGCGTTGCCGAGCAGCGTGCCGCTGTTGTTCAGCTGGCCGTAGTTGACCGTTAGCTCTCCCGCCTGGGTGGTGCCCTGGCTGGCAAACGTGGCGCCGGTCAGAGTGGCGCGATCGGCCACCCACGTGCCGCCGTTAGTGGCGTTCGCCGCATTGAGAATAAGGTCGGTGGCCTGCAGCCAGCCGGTGCCGGTGAACTGCGGCGTGCCGAGCGTCAGGCGGGAGCCGGAAAGCAGCCTGCCGTCATTACGCGCCTGCGAGGAGGCGGTCACCCGCGTCTCGCCGCCGCCCTGAATCAGGCCGTAGTTAAATAATGTGGGCGTGGTCAGCGTCAGGCCATCGCGGCTGACGATTTCGCCCCCGCCGTTGTTGGTCAGCGTACCGCTGAGGGCCAGCGTCGCGCCGTTATCGCCCTGCAGACGTCCGCCGTTGGTGAGCGCCCCGGTGGTGATATCGAGCGTGCTCCCCTGAATCTTCCCGTCGCTGGTAACGGACGCCGCCGTGACGTTCAGCGCCCCACCGGAGAGCATAGTGCCGGATGACTGCTGGCTCACCGCGCCGGTCTGGCTGAGGGTCAGACCGTTCACGCCGCTGATGGCGCCGCTGTTACTGAGCGTGCCGCTTTTCAGCGTCAGGTTTTTCGCCGCCCATTGCCCCTGGTTCGCCAGCGTGGCGGCCTGCAGCGTCGCGCTGCCCAGCGCGGTGATCTTGCTTCCTGCGGTCCCGGTGAGCGCGTCGGCCAGCGTCATCTGCAGCGCGTCGGCGCTCTGCACCGCGCCGCTGTTGGTAAGCGACTGGGCGTTAAGCAGAATGTTTTGTGCCTGCCAGCTACCGGCGTTGGTTACCGCACCGGACGCTATCGTCAGGGTGCCCTGGGTGAGCAGCTTGCCGCCTGCGCCGTTAATGAGTTCCTGCTGCGGTGCGGCCATCGCCATGCGTGCCATCAGCCGCTGTTGCCCCTGCAGGGTCAGGCTCTGCAGACCGGTTAAGGTGCCCTGGTTGTTGATGCTGCTCTGACCCAGTGTGAGGCTGTTCCCCTGCACGGTGCCG
The DNA here is from genome assembly GCF_034107265.1 of Enterobacter sp. 168J2. Lineage (NCBI taxonomy): Bacteria > Pseudomonadati > Pseudomonadota > Gammaproteobacteria > Enterobacterales > Enterobacteriaceae > Enterobacter > Enterobacter sp. 168J2. The sequence goes on from NZ_JAWNEB010000012.1 coordinate 9,450, forward strand.
CTGTTTTTGAGCGTGCTGCCGCCGAGCGTGACGTTATCCTCGCTGAGAAGCTGCCCGCGGTTATCCAGCGTCCGGGCGGTGATATCCGCTCCGCCCTGGCTCATCAGCGAGCCGGTTGAGGTCAGCGTGCCGCCTGCATTTGCCGTCAGCGTTCCCTGGCTGAGCAGTGACCCGCCGTGCGACCAGTCGGTAGCGCCGATCTCTGCGCCGTTCCCCTGCAGCGTGCCCTGGGTGGTCAGCTGACCTGCATCCAGCGTCAGCATGCCGCCGGAAAGCGTGCGCGAATTCGTGCCCGTGGTCAGCGTGGTGCCGGTGAGCGCCAGGCCGTTCGTTCCCTGCATCAGCCCGCCGCTGTTGAGGTCGCGAGCATTGAGGGACAGCGTGCCGCCCATGATGCGCCCCGGGTTCGCCAGGGTGTCCGCGGTGAAAGTCGTTGCGCCGCCGCTCTGCAGTAGCCCGGTATTCGTTAACGCCCCGCTAAGGGTGCCGCTGAGTCCCGTCAGCCCGTTCACCGTGCCGCTGTTGGTGAGGAAGCTCCCCGTCATGCCCAGCGTCGCGCCCTGCAGCGTACCAGCGTTCGTCACCTGCCCGCCCTTCAGCGTGAAGCCGCCGCCGGAGAGCCATTTGCCGTTCAGGTCGTTAATAAAGCGATCGGCGGTGGCATTAACGGCGTTGCTGCCCTGCATCAGGCCGCTGTTGCGTAACTCCGCTGCGCCTGCGGTCAGCGTTTTGCCCGCCGCCGTGCCGCTGTTGTTCAGCGTCGTTGCGTTAAGCGCGGCATCGTCAGTGGCAACAAGGTTCCCCGTATTTGTCAGGGTGTTGCTCAGGCCAAGATCCAGGCTCTGCGCCTGAATGTCACCCTGGTTAGTCAGGTCAGTTCCCCGAAGGGTGAACCCGCCGTTCACCAGCAGCAGACCGGCGTTATCAAGCGTATCGAGGTTTAAATCCAGGTCGCTTCCGCTCACCAGCTGTCCGGTGGCGCCGTTGCTCAGCGTGCGGGTGGTCAGCGCCAGCGCGTCGTTACCCTGCAGAATGCCGGTGTTGGTCAGCTGCGCGGCGTTCACCGCCAGCGCTTTCCCGGCCAGCTGGCCGTCGTTAAACAGCTGCGCCGCCGTCAGCGTAAACAGGTTCTGGCTGAGCAGAGCCCCTTTGTTGTCCAGCCTGCCGGTCGTGGAAAGCGTCAGGGCATCCAGCGTCTGAACGCTGCTCTGGTTGCTCAGGTTTTCTGCGCCAAGCGTCGCGCTGCGCCCTTGCAGGCTGCCGGCATTGCTGAGGTTTTTTCCGCTCAGGGTCAGGGTCTCGCCGCCCGTCACCTGCCCCTGAGTCTGGTTCGCGAAGGTATCGCCGGACCAGGCCAGCGTGCTGCTGCCCTGAAGCAGGCCGCTGTTCTGCAGATCGCCCCGCAGGGTCAGCACTTTCGCCAGCAGCTGGCCCCGGTTATCGGTGCTGCCGGCCTGCACGTCCAGCGCCTGCTGGCTGAGCACCTTGCCGCTGTTGGTCAGCGCGCCGGTTACCGCCGCCGTCACGCCCGCTTCCCCTAGCGCGTTACCGGTGTTGGTCCACTCGCCGGTGGCCAGGTTTAGCGTTTTGCCCTGCAACAGCCCGGCGTTGTTTAACGTGGTGTGGTGCAGTTCGAGCGCGCCACCGGAGAGCAGCATGCCCGCCTGCTGATTGCTGAGCTGCGCCCCCGTCGCCGTCAGGGAATGGGTTCCCTGCAGCGTGCCGCCGTTGGTGACCGCCGCGCTGTTGATCTGCGCGTCGGTACCGGCCATCAGCCCGCCGTTCGTCAGGCTGGCAGCGGTCAGGGTCAGGCCGTCCCGGGCAATCACCCGCCCGTCGGCATCGTTCCTGGCCTGGCGGGTCAGGTTCAGCAGCAGCGCGGTGGCGCTGAGCTCGCCGCTGTTGGCAAGCGTGTCGCCGTTAAGCGTCAGCGTTCCGCTGCTGCGCAGCGCGCCACGGTTAGTGATGTCTGCCACGCCGAGCGTCAGGGTATCTTCCCCCTGAACGGTGCCCTGGTTTTGCAGGCTGTTCGCCGTCACGTGCAGGTCGCTGGCCGCAATATTGCCCGCGTTAACCAGCGTGGTGCCGTTCAGCGCGATCCGCTCGTCCGCCAGCAGGCGTCCGCTGTTGCTCAGGTTGAGATAATCGCTGCTCAGACTGACGCCGTTGATTTCACCCTGGTTTGTCAGCGCATCGCCTTTGACGCGCAGCGTGCCGTCGGTGGTGATAAGCCCGCTGTTAGCCAGCACGGGTATGTTCAGCGTTAAATCCTGCGCGCTGTAGACCGAGCCTCCGGTCAGGTTCGCGAGCGATCCGGTCTTCAGATTGAGCAGGGTGGTTCCCTGCAGCAAACCGCCGTTCTCTACCGACGCACCGTCCAGCGACAGGCTATCGGCTACCAGCGAACCGCGGGTGGTGATGCGGTCGGCAGCCGTCAGGGTCATGCGGTCCGCTTTTGCGACGCCGGACTGGAAGATGTTCTCTCCGCTGAGGCCGATCGTACCGGCGGAAAGTTCCCCGCTGCTGGTCAGGTCGTTGGTCGCGTTAAAACTCAGGGTGTTAGCAGTGGATTTCCCGGCATGCGCCAGCGTGCCCGCCGTCACCGACAGCGCCCCTTTCGCCGCCTGGGTGCCGTTCAGCGTCGCATTCTGCGCCTGGAGGGTGAGCGCCTGCCCGCTCTGCAGGCGGGCATCCCGATCGGTGATCAGATCGCGGGTGGAAACGGTTAATGCCCCCGCAGCGTCCGTCTGCCCGTTCAGGCTGGCGCTACGGTTGGCGGTAAGCTGGACGTTGCCCTGGCTGGTGGTGCGGGATGCCTGGCCGCTGGTCAAGGTATCGGCCTGCGCCGTCAGCGCCGTCGCGCCGGACAGGGTGCCATTCTGTTCAAGGGTGCCTGCGGTCACGTTCATCGCGCCGTCAGCCAGCAGGCTGCCGCCGTTACGCAGGGTTTGCCGCGCCGTGACTTTCGCATCGCCTTTCGCGCTCAGCGTGCCCTGCTGCTCCAGGGTATCGGCGTTTAACGCCAGCGTTCCCGCGCTCTGCAAAGTACCGCTATTGGTGACCGTCTGCCCCCGTAAAGTAACGTCGTTACCCTGAACCGTGCCGCCGTTCGTCAGGTCTCCGGCGTTCACATCCAGATGGCCTTTCGCCGCCAGCTGACCGCCGCTTGACACCGTGTCGCCGGAGAGCGCAGCGTCGCGCCCCGCATTCACCTGACCCTGGTTACTGACGGTGCTGCCCGTCAGGCGGATATCGCCCGAGGCGTCGGCCCGGCTCTGGCCGTCAAGCACCAGCTGTCCGCCGCTCAGCGTCAGGTTCTCCCCTGCCGAGATCGCACTGCCCGTGGCTGACAGCGTGCCGCCGCCGGTCAGCGTGGTGCGGGTATCGCTTCCGCTGCGGGTATTGGTCAGCGCGATATCCTTTCCGGCCGCCACGCTGAGCGCACCTTTACTGGTCACACTGCCGCCCGCGATCTGCACTTTCCCCTCACCGGAAAGGCGCATGTCGCCGCTGCTGGCGAGCGTGCTGTTATTGAGTTCCACATCCTGCGAGCTGGTCACGTTCAGCGCGCCACCGGCCTGATGGCTGCCGTTGAGGGTCACCCCCGCGCCATTCGCGGCGATCGATCCGCTGGCCACGCTGTTCGTGACCGTCAGTTTCCCGCCCGCATCAAGCTGAATGTCCCCCTGGCGCGCGGTGAGGTTGCCGAGGTTTACCCCAACACCCTTCTCGCTGGAGACCAGGCGGATACGGTTGGCATACATCCCGCCGAGCGCGCCGGTATCCACGGCCACCACGGGCGCAGCGCCCTCACCGGCAATCGGCTTAACGCTTCCATCTGCGCCAACGCGGTTCGCTCCTGCCGTTACCTTCAGGTCGTTCGCGTGAATCGCGGCGTTCACTTCCGTTGCGCGCGCAATAATCGACAGCGCGTCGCTCTTGCTGGCGTCCAGCCCCTGGCCTTCAACCGTGATGGCCCCTTTCGTCACGTCCAGCGCCAGCAGGTTACCGTTAGCGTCAAACTGCGGTTTACCCGTGGTCAGCGTGGCGTTGGGGGTGTTGATAAACCCGCATCCGTTACAGGTGATACCGTACGGGTTGGCCACCATGACGTTTGCCGCCTTGCCGGCGACTTCCGTATAGCCCTGAAGCTGGGAGCGGCTGGCTCCCGTGACTTCGTTGATGATGCCTTTCGCTTCCCGCCCGGCCTGCAGGTTGGGGTTGTTCTGGATAAGCCCGCCCAGCTGGGTCTGGGTTAAACGGTCGGTGCCGTTGTTGAGGATAAGCCCCTCTTTGCCGACGTTGTAATCCTGGAACTGGTTATGCGAAATGCCCGCCCCGTTCGGCGTGGCAATATTGATGACCGGAACCCCGTTCCCCGCCTGGTCCACCGTGGTCTGCCCGGTCGGCGTGAGCGCCGCCGCGACGGCAGGTGCCATCGGCTGCCAGACCATTAAGCCGCAGACAATCCAGCTGATCAGACGCTGCGAGAAACGAACGGGTGGGTGACGGGTATCCATAGTCGTAGAGTCTCTTAAAGCATGAAGGCAATGCGCCAGTTAACGCTTACATGATCCGGGCCGAGCCAGTCGGGATAGTGCAGCGGCGTGCCGACTGAAACCTGGCTGCTGTACCAGCGCCCTGCGCTGCTCAGCCCCACAGAGGCCCCCCATAACGTGCCGGAGGCAAAGCGGTCCTGGCTGTCTTTTTCCAGCCAGCCGCCGTCAACGGCGACCGTGGCGCTCACCGCACCAATCACCGGGAGGGTGAAGAGGGAATATCCCAGCTCGTTACGCCAGTAGCCGCCGTTATCCCCGGACAGATACTGCTCTTTAAAACCGCGCACGGAGCTTTCCCCGCCGAGCGTCAGGCGCTCAGAGCCGTACAGCCGGTCTGGCGACCACTGGCCGTAGGCGCTGGTCAGCCACCAGGCGTTACGGGCGACAGGACGCTGGAAGCTGGCGTTCAGGCTCCATTTGCGGAACTCTGCCCGCGGCATATCGCCGGATTTATCTTCGTCGGTTTCGGCATTGAACCACGGCATGCCGTGGCTCCAGGTCGGGTTGAAGGTCGCTACGCCGCCCAGCATTTTTTGCGTGTGGGTAATCCCGAAGATCAGGCTGGAGAGATTGCGCGTGCTGCTCTGAAGCGGCGCATCGTTAAGCCAGTTGCGGCTTGAACGCTGAACCACGCCTGCCGCGATGCCGGTTTTCACATCCCCGTTGCGGAAAACCACCCACGACGCGTTGACGCGGTGGGTTTTGGTATCGCCCGTGGAGAGCCAGTTGAACCCCTGGTTATTGATGGTGGTTCGGTAGTTACTCCAGGCGTAGCTGTAGTCCAGCAGGCCATAGCCGAACGGCACGCTGACGCCCGCCTGGAAATTCTGCGCATCGTACGCGCTGGCAAAATCGCTGCTGCGCCCGCCGCTGATAAACCATTTATCCGCCAGCCCCAGCATATTATTGGCGGTGAGAGCGCCATTAAGCTGGTTTTCACCGGTGCTCTTCTGCCCGCTATTATCCAGGCTTACGGATGCACTTAAGGGAAATTCCGGTTTTGCCGTGAGATTAACAATCGAATATCCGGCCTGGGTTCCCGGCAGAATTTCAATCTGGACCGGCTCGCCGCGCAAACGGTTTATTTGCTCCATGCCCTGTTCGATGTCGCGTAAATTAAGGATGCGCCCCACCCGTCCCGGAAACGCCATTTTCAGCATCCGCGGCGTTTCACCTTCCAGGCGAATCGCTTCCAGCCGGCCTTCCAGCACAACTATATTCAGCTGGCCGCCGGAGAGATCCTGCTCGGTAAGAAAGGCGCGGCTGGTGATATATCCCCGGCTGATATACCAGTCAGAAATATGGGCCAGAAGCTCCGTTATTTTCGCCATATCCAGACACTGCCCTTGCCACGGCGCAACAAGGCTATGCTGGGTTTTCGGGGAGATTAAGGTCGCGCCGGAAAGCGTAATGTTGTTAATGGTGAAACAAGGCCCGGAGCCGGTAACAGGCCGCGGTCTGGCGGGTTCGGGCAGGGGAATACTCCGCTCAAGCTCTTCACGCTGCTGCTGGTTTTGAAGTAAAAGCTGCTGCTGTTGCTGTTGAATAGCATCGCGATCGGCTGGCGATAGCGGCGCTGCGTGAGCGCTCGCTGAAAAAAGCGCAACCAATAAGATAGCAACGGCATAATTTACAAACGAAATTATTCTAATTTTTATTTCTGAGCTATTCATCCATGCCACAAGGTTATTTCGCAATTATTATTGCCGCAATATAAGAGCATTCTTAATGCGAGTATATGTAATTTACGTTATGGCACATTAAAAAGAATATTATTTCAGAAATTTGAGGGCTTGATTAAGAAAATATGAGAGATGTTTAACTTACCCTTCAATCAAGAGTTAGCCGTAATAAATTACATATGCAGGCGAAACGTTTTACGCCATTCAGCAGGGCTCACCCCAAAGCGCGCCTTAAACTGCTGTCGCCAGGTGACGGCGGAATTAAATCCTACCAGCTCCGCCACGCTCTCAACGGGCATATTTCCGGCTTCAAGTAATATCTGGCTGCGCCGCAGGCGTTCGGCGGTAAGCCAGTCGGCGACGCTCATCCCCGTGGCTTTAATAAAATGGCGGGTCAGCGTGCGGCGGCTCATCGAAACCACCTCCGCCAGCGAGTCCAGACTATGGGGTTCGGTGATGTGCTGCTGCAGGTAGTCGATCAGGCTGTTAATACGTGCGTCACGGGTATCTTTCGGAACCGGCTGGGCGATGAACTGCGCCTGCCCACCCTCACGGTGCGGCGGCACAATCATCCGACGGGCAATCTGGTTGGCGACCACGCTGCCAAAGCGCTGGCGAATGATGTACAGACAGCAGTCCAGCGCAGCCGCGGTACCGGCAGAGGTGATGATATTGCCGTCATCCACGTAGAGGGCATTGATATCCAGCCGGACGTTCGGAAAGAGCGACTGGAACTGATGTTCAAACTCCCAGTGGGTGGCGGCCCGTTTACCGTCGAGGATCCCCGCATAGGCCAGCACAAACGACCCCAGACACAGCCCGACGATTTCCGCGCCGTTGTCTCTCGCCTGCATCAGGCTGTCGAGCAGCGACTGAGGCGGCCGTTCAAGGACGTGCTGCCAGTAGGGAACGACGACTATATCGGCCTGACCAATGGCGGTGTAGTCCTGCGTGGCGTTGAGGGCGAACCCGTCTTTTGAGGTGAGGAACCCCGGCGTTTCGGCGCAGATCGTTACGTTAAAGCGCTTTTCGCCGGAGACCGAATCACCAAACAGAATGCAGGGAACGGAGTAGTGGAACGGGCTGAACCCGTCTACCGCGACGATCGCGACGTTGATTAGCGACATCTGTCTCTCCTTTCCCGTTAACGCACTCAGAATATAACGGTTTCACCATCCTGGGGAATGCTCACCGCATCGCTCACCTGGTTGGCCTCAACGTACTCGCGCAGCGCGCTGCGGGTCAACAGGCAGTGGTTAATCGCCTCCATGTGGCTCGCGACGATTTTAGCCTGCGGCAGCAGGAAGTGGACGTTGAGCACATCCTCCTGCCCCATAATAATGGGCCCAAAGCCGATGACGTGGGCATACCCGGCGTTCAGCACCACCACATCCGGCTGGTGCTTTTGCAGATCGGCTGCCACCTCTTCGCGCCAGATGGTATCCCCGGCAAGATAGAGCGTCTTCTCATCAGGATGACGCAGCACCACGCCACAGGCCTCGCCCAGCCGCTCCGCCAGCTCCGGCACGGCGTAAGCGCGGTCGGTACCGTGCTGGCCGCCGTGGGTTTTCGCAATCTGAATCTCGCCGAAGGTGGTCTCTTCGGTCACGATCGTCAGGTTGGTAAATCCCTGGCCGCGCAGCAGCGCGGCGTCACGATCGTTTTGCACGTAGATCGGTTTGTCTTTGGCGATCAGCTCCGCCGCGGTGCGATCCCAGTGATCGTCATGGGTATGGGTGACGATCACCGCGTCAGCGTCCAGCAGCGTGTTGACGTCAACGGGGAGTTCGACCGTCGGGTTGCGGATATCGGCATGCGCCGTGCCGGGAAAGCCCGGATAAGCGCCTTTCGGGGCCAGCATCGGGTCGATTAAAAGACGTTTTCCGGCGTAGGTAATCAGCTGGGTGGCGTTGCGAATGTGGGTAATGTTCATGGGCTATCCTCCGGTTGGTGTGATAAGGAGGATAGCCAGCCGCCGCGGGCAACGCTGTGGGTTAAAGGGCGATTACCGATGAAATCGGGCCAATTTCATCACCGCGTTTTCTGCCGATGCCTTTACCAGCCCGGTACCGCCCCGCCGTTAAAGATCGTCTCCGCCGCTTTTGCCACTTCCGGTGACTGATAGGACTGGATAAACGCCTTCACGTTCTCCGCGTCTTTGTTGTCTTCGCGCGTCACCACGATGTTCACGTACGGCGAGTTTTTATCTTCAATAAAGACGCTGTCATGCACTGGCGATAGCCCGGTTTGCTGAATATAGGTGGTGCTGATGATGGCGACATCCACTTTCGGGTCGTCCAGCACGCGCGGCAGCTGCGCCCCTTCCAGCTCCATGATTTTCAGCTGCTTAGGGTTGGCGGTAATATCCAGCGCCGTCGGCAGCAGCCCGGTGTCCGGCTTCAGGGTGATGAGCTTCTCTTTTTGCAGCAGCAGCAGCGCGCGGCCAAGGTTGGTCGGATCGTTTGGAATGGCGATAGTCGCCCCGTCCTTCAGGTCAGACACGGATTTGATTTTGCGGGAATAGCCGACCATCGGGAAAACAAAGGTGTTCGCCACGGCGACCAGCTTGTAGCCATGCGCCTTGTTATCTTCTGCAAGGAACGGGCGGTGCTGGAAGACGTTGGCATCCAGCTCACCCTGATTGGTAGCATCGTTAGGCAACAGAGAGCCGCTGAACCCCACCAGCTCCACGTCCAGGCCATATTTTTCTTTTGCCACCTTTTTGGCGACTTCCGCCACGTCCTGTTCAGCGCCGTTGATGACGCCCACTTTTATGTGTTTGGCATCGCTGCCACTTTGATCGCACCCTGCCAGCAGCAGGCCAGCGAGTACCAGAGCACCCAATCGACGTTTCACGAGACAGTTCCTTTTGCTGAATGTTGTAGTGACTATATCGACAACGAGGAGGCGAATAAAAAACGAAAAAGAATCAATAAGAAGGATAAGTTATATGCGGGTATTGCCGGGTGGCGCTGCGCTTACCCGGCATCAGGGATCACGACGTTGTCGTCCAGTCCTCAACGGCAAGTTCCTGCACCATTCTAAATGCACGGTCGTTAGTCACAATCGTTGTCCCCCGGCTGATAGCATGCGCGGCGATCAGCTGGTCGAGATCGCCCATCACTTTGCCTTTTTTCTCCATTGCGGCACGGAGTTCACCGTACGTTGCAGCGGCGTCACTGTCCCAGTCGCAAATCGTGATGGTTTTAAGAAATTCCAGTATGGTTTTTTGTAAAGTGTCGTTTTGCTTTTTGGCTATCCCATAGAGCAATTCAGCCTCCGTCACGCTTGAAATACACATTTTTTCGGTCGGGGTGCGAGAATATTGTTCCAACACCCCAGGATGCTGCCTAACGAGATGGCTTACCATGTTTGTATCCAGCATATGCAGCATATTCTAGAGCCCTTCAAATGGATCTCTTGTTGTATAGCTCTGATTACGTTCCTCTTTGCTCAGGAATGAATCTGGAACATGGGTCTGCTTCAGTAAACGTAAAAAGTTATCTCTATGACGCTCTTTCTCCGATCTCGCAGTTAAAACGACATTCCCCTCCTCATCCCGCCGGATGTAGACGCTCTCCGTATCAAACGCGAAATCATCAGGCAGCATCACGGCCTGATTCCGCCCCTTTTTGAAGAGTTTTGCTGTCCGTTCCATTGACATCTCCATGCTTTATTTGACCAGGCCAAAGCATGCGCCAGGGCCTGAAAAGAAGACAAGCAGCATGCTTCAAATTAGGAAAGCGACTCGCAATAAATAGCAGAATCCATAATCACCGCAGCGGACTTAAAGCGCTTTCGCCAGATAATGTCTCTGCATACCCGGATAAGGATAATCCTGCAAAGACATCTGCAGCTGGTACCCCTGTTTTTCATAGAACGGGCGCGCCTGGAAGCTGGCGGTATCGACCAGCGCGTGCTTGCAGCCTTTGCGTCGGGCTTCCTCTTCTGCCGTTTTGATAAGCTTGCTGCCCACGCCGGTTCCCCGCACGGTGTCGCTCACCCAGAGATAGTCGATATTCAGCCAGTCGCCTTTACGCACGCCGATTAACCCGCCCAGCATTGCGCCATTATCGTCACGCACGTAAACGCCAATATCGCCGCTAAAGGTCGCCATATCCAAAAATTGCCCGTTATAGGCTCTTAACCCCACAAATAACTCTTCTTTTTCAGCGGGCGTTACATTATCTGTTATGCTCAGGTGCATATTTCTCTCCTTATTTTCTTTGCAATCTGAATATCTCACAGCTCAACCTTCACAAAAACTCCTAATTCCCTCCATTTTTTAAATACAGAAACATTCCCTCAATATCTAAATAAAAAAGGCCTTTCCAATACGCACCCAAAACGTATACTGAGAACGATCATTCTCACTTTTATACGGTAGCCGACGATGAGTACCAAACAGGAAGAACGTCAAAAACAACGTCAGGACGAGATCATCACCGCCGCGCGTCGCTGCTTTCGCGCCAGCGGATTTCACGCCGCCAGCATGTCGCAGATCGCCAGCGAGGCGAAGCTCAGCGTCGGGCAAATCTACCGTTATTTCAGTAATAAAGATGCGATTATTGAAGAGATGATCCGCCGCATTATCGACTCACGTATCGAAGGGATGCAGGACAAAACGGTGGTGGAAGGAATGCCGCAGGCACTCGCCTGGCGTAAGACGATCAGCGCAGATGACGATGCGCTGATGCTCGAGATGTCCGCCGAGGCGACGCGTAATCCGCAGGTGGCCGCCATGTTAACCGCAGCCGAGGCTCGAATGTTTACCAACGCCTGTGCGCACCTGAAAAAACAGTTTCCGCACCTGAGCGATGAACATATTCGCTGCTGCGTGGAGATAACTGCGGTGATGATCGAAGGCACGATTTACCGTCGACTCACGCCGTTAAAAGTATCGTCAGAACAATTAGAGCCCATTTATCAGAATATTTTAAATATGCTTTTCTCTGCGAAGTAATCGCATGTGAATAATTAGCGGGAATAAGTAATTCCCCATTTTTACATTTCTGGCTCAGCCAGAGATGCGGTATCGCTGTGCCTTTAGATAGCCCTCCTCCCTGTTAAGCGATTAACAGGGCAGGCATTGTTCATCCTGGAAAAAGATTATGAAAACCATAACAACCTCCATCGCGGCATTACTCCTCCTGACAGGGTGCGATAATGCGCAAACATCTGCTCCCCAGCGTCCTCTTCCGGAAGTAGGGATTGTCACCCTCATGAGCCAGCCGGTGTCCGTCGTCAGCGAACTGACGGGTCGCACTACCGCGGCCATGAGCGCCGAAGTGCGCCCGCAGGTGAGCGGCATTATCCAGAAGCGGCTGTTCACCGAAGGCGATACCGTGAAAGCCGGACAGGCACTGTATCAAATTGACCCTTCCAGCTACCGCGCGGCGTTTGATGAGGCCGCCGCGGCGCTGAAGCAGGCCCAGGCGCTGGTAGCGGCCGACTGCCAGAAGGCCCGGCGCTATGCGCAGCTGGTGAAAGACGACGGCGTGTCGCGTCAGGACGCGGAGGACGCACAGTCCACCTGCGCGCAGGACAAGGCCAGCGTCGAGTCAAAGAAGGCCGCGCAGGAGAGCGCGCGCATTAACCTCAACTGGACCACCGTGACCGCGCCGATTGCCGGGCGCATCGGCATCTCCTCCGTCACGCCCGGCGCGCTGGTGACAGCCCAGCAGGATACCGCGCTCGCCACCGTTCGCGGGCTGGACAGCATGTACGTCGATCTCACGCGTTCCAGCGCCGATCTTCTTCGTTTACGCAAGCAAACCCTTGCCACCAATAGCGATACGCTAAGCGTGTCGTTACTCCTTGAAGATGGCAGCACCTACAGCGAGAAAGGCCGCCTGGCGTTAACCGAAGTGGCGGTGGATGAATCTACCGGCTCCGTCACGCTGCGCGCCGTCTTCCCGAACCCGCAGCATCAGCTTTTACCGGGAATGTTCGTCCGCGCCAGAGTGGACGAGGGCATCATGGATGACGCGATCCTGGCACCTCAGCAGGGCATCACCCGTGACGCCAAAGGCGCCGCCACCGCGCTGGTGGTGAATGCCAGCAACAAGGTTGAGCTGCGCAAGCTGGAGACAGGCGATACCTACGGCGACAAATGGCTGGTGCTGAGCGGCCTGAAGGCGGGCGATAAGCTGATTGTGGAAGGCACTGACAAAGTGACCGCCGGGCAGGAAGTGAAGGCCGAAGAGATGAAAGCCAGCGGGGGGAACGCCTGATGTTTTCCCGCTTCTTCGTGCGTCGTCCGGTCTTTGCCTGGGTTATCGCCATTCTTATCATGCTCGCCGGGATGCTGGCGATCCGCTCGCTGCCGGTGGCGCAGTACCCGGACGTCGCCCCGCCGTCGATCAAGATCTCCGCCACCTACACCGGTGCCTCCGCGCAGACGCTGGAAAACAGCGTGACGCAGGTGATCGAGCAGCAGCTCACAGGGCTGGATAACCTGCTCTACTTCACCTCCACCAGCAGCTCGGACGGGTCGGTGAGCATCAACGTTACCTTCGAACAGGGAACCGATCCGGATACCGCCCAGGTGCAGGTGCAGAACAAGGTCCAGCAGGCGGAATCGCGCCTGCCAACCGAGGTGCAGCAGTCTGGCATTACCGTCGAGAAATCGCAGAGCAACTTCCTGCTGATCATGGGCGTGTACGATAAAACCGACACCGCCAGCAGCTCGGATATCGCCGACTGGCTGGTAAGCAATATGCAGGACCCGCTGGCGCGCGTGGAGGGCGTCGGCAGCATGCAGGTGTTCGGGGCGGAATACGCGATGCGCATCTGGCTCGACCCGGCGAAGCTGGCCTCCTACTCGCTGATGCCGTCCGACGTGCAGAGCGCGATTGAAGCGCAGAACGTGCAGGTCTCTGCCGGTAAAATCGGCGCGCTGCCCTCGTCGAACGCCCAGCAGCTGACGGCCACCGTGCGCGCCCAGTCGCGCCTGCAGACGGTGGATCAGTTCAAAAACATCATCGTGAAAAGCCAGTCCAACGGCGCGGTGGTGCGCATCAGCGACGTCGCCCGCGTGGAGATGGGGAGCGAAGATTACACCTCCACCGCGAAGCTCAACGGGCACCCGGCGGCGGGGATGGCAGTCATGCTCTCGCCGGGTGCAAACGCGCTCAACACCGCCACGGCAGTGAAAGACAAGATCGCCGAGTTTAAAAAGTCGATGCCGGAAGGCTACGACGTGGCCTACCCGAAAGACAGCACCGAGTTCATCAAGATCTCCGTTGAGGACGTGATTCAGACCCTGTTCGAAGCCATTATCCTCGTGGTGGTGGTGATGTACCTGTTCCTGCAAAACATCCGCGCGACGCTGATCCCGGCGCTGGCGGTGCCGGTGGTGCTGCTGGGCACCTTCGGCGTGCTGGCGCTGTTCGGCTACTCCATCAACACCCTGACGCTGTTTGCGATGGTGCTGGCGATTGGCCTTCTGGTGGATGACGCCATCGTGGTGGTGGAAAACGTCGAGCGTATTATGCGCGACGAAGGATTGCCCGCCCGGGAAGCGACCGAAAAATCGATGGGCGAAATTTCCGGCGCGCTGGTCGCCATTGCGCTGGTGCTCTCTGCGGTATTCCTGCCGATGGCCTTCTTCGGCGGCTCCACCGGGGTGATCTACCGTCAGTTCTCGGTCACCATCATTTCGGCGATGTTCCTCTCCGTAGTGGTGGCGTTGACCCTGACGCCCGCGCTCTGCGGCTCGATTTTGAGCCACACGACGCCGCACAAAAAGGGCTTCTTCGGCGCGTTTAACCGTTTCTACAGCAAGACCGAGCATGGCTATCAGAACAAGGTGCTGCGCGCCCTGCGCCGTTCCGGCGGCATGCTGGTCATCTACGCCCTGCTCTGCGGCGCGATGGGCTTCGCCATGCTTAAGCTGCCCGGCAGCTTCCTGCCGACGGAAGACCAGGGCGAAATCATGGTGCAGTACACCCTGCCAGCCGGCGCGACGACGGTACGTACCGCCGAAGTCAGCCGCCAGGTACGCGAATGGTTCCTCACGAAAGAGAAAGCCAACACCAACGTTATCTTCACCATTGAAGGCTTCAGCTTCAGCGGCAGCGGCCAGAACGCCGGGATGGCGTTTGTCTCCCTGAAAAACTGGTCCGAACGTAAAGGCGATGAGAATACCGCTCAGGCCATTGCCCTGCGCGCCACGCAGGAGCTGAGCACCATTCGCGATGCGACCATCTTTGCCATGACGCCGCCTGCGGTGGACGGCCTGGGCCAGAGCAACGGCTTTACCTTTGAGCTGATGGCCAGCGGCGGCACCGACCGCGACGCGCTGCTGAAGCTGCGTAACCAGCTGATTGGCGAAGCCAATCAGGACGGCTCGCTACACGCCGTGCGCGCCAACGACCTGCCGCAGATGCCGCAGCTTCAGGTGGATATCGACAACAACAAGGCCGTGTCGCTGGGGCTCTCCCTGAGCGACGTCACCGACACCCTCTCCAGCGCCTGGGGCGGAACCTACGTGAACGATTTTATCGACCGCGGTCGCGTGAAGAAGGTCTACATTCAGGGCGACAGCGATACCCGCGCCGTACCGTCGGACCTCAACAAATGGTTTGTGCGCGGCAGCGACAGCACCATGACCCCGTTCTCCGCCTTCTCCACCACCCGCTGGGAGTACGGCCCGGAAAGCCTGGTGCGCTATAACGGCTCGGCGGCGTATGAAATTCAGGGCGAAAACGCCAGCGGCGCAAGCTCCGGCACGGCGATGAGCAAAATGGAGCAGTTGGCAAACAACCTGCCGTCCGGCAGCACCTGGGCGTGGAGCGGTTTGTCGTTGCAGGAAAAACTGGCGAGCGGTCAGGCGATGAGCCTCTATGCCCTCTCGATTCTGGTCGTGTTCCTGTGCCTGGCGGCGCTGTATGAGAGCTGGTCGGTGCCGATTTCGGTCATCCTGGTGATCCCGCTTGGCGTGCTGGGCGCGGCCTTGGCGGCCTCCCTGCGCGGCCTGAACAACGACGTCTACTTCCAGGTGGCGCTGCTGACCACCATTGGTCTGTCGTCGAAGAACGCCATCCTGATTGTCGAATTTGCCGAAGCCAAAGTGGCTGAAGGGTACTCCCTGACGCGCGCCGCACTGCGTGCCGCCCAGACGCGCCTTCGTCCGATCATCATGACCTCGCTGGCGTTTATCGCAGGGGTGACGCCGCTGGCGATTGCCACGGGTGCCGGGGCCAACAGCCGCGTGGCAATTGGTACCGGCATTATCGGCGGGACGCTGGCCGCGACGCTGCTGGCGATCTTCTTCGTTCCCTTATTCTTTGTACTGGTGAAACGTCTGTTCTCCGGTAAGCACGCAAACCGGAGGTCATAATGTTTCGTGTATCTATTTTAGCGTTAGCCCTGCTGAGCGCAGGCTGTGTGTCGTTAGATCCCACGTATCAACGCCCGGACGCCCCCGTCCCGGCAACCTTGCCCGGCGCGCACGGTGAAGCCACCGCCGTGGTGAGCCAGTGGCAGCAGGTGATGAACGATGCGCGGCTGAAAAGCGTGGTGACGATGGCGCTCAACAGCAACCGCGACGTGCAAAAAGCGATTGCGGATATCGACGCCGCCCGCGCCCAGTACGGTGAAACGCGCTCGTCCCTGTTCCCGACGGTGGACGCCGAGCTGAGCCACACCCGCAGCCGCACGCTGGCAAGCGGTGTCGCGACCAGCGATGAGGCCAACGGCACGGTCTCCAGCTTCGAGCTGGATCTGTTTGGCCGCAACCAGAGCCTCTCCCGCTCCGCGCGCGAAACCTGGCTTGCCAGCGAGTTCACCGCGCAGAATACGCGCCTGACGATGGTCAGCGAGCTAACCACGGCTTGGGTGACGCTGGCGGCGGATAACAGCAACCTGGCGCTGGCGAAATCCACGATGGAGAGCGCGGCAAACTCGCTGAAGATTGTGAAGCGCCAGCAGGAAGCGGGCGTGGCGGCGGCGACAGACGTCAGCGAAGCGATGGCGGTTTACCAGCAGGCGCGCGCCAGCGTGGCGAGCTACCGGACGCTGGTAATGCAGGACAAAAATGCCCTCAATCTGCTGGCGGGCGATACGGTGCAGGAGAACCTGCTGCCCGGCACGCTGGAGAGCCTGAGCGACAACGCCATCACGCTGGTCCCGGCGGGCGTCAGCTCCAGCGCGCTGCTGCGCCGCCCGGATATTCAGGAGGCGGAACATAACCTGCTGAGCGCTAACGCCAATATCGGCGCGGCGCGCGCCAACTTCTTCCCGACCATTTCGCTGACCGCCAGCGCGGGCGTCGGCAGCGATTCGCTCTCATCTCTCTTCAGCCACGGCATGAAGGTCTGGTCGTTCGCGCCATCTATCACCCTGCCGCTGTTCAGCGGCGGGAACAATCTGGCGCAGCTTCGCTACGCGGAAGCGGAGAAAAAGGGGCTGATCGCCACCTATGAGAAAACCATCCAGAGCGCGTTTAAGGACGTGGCCGACGCGCTGGCGCGACGCCAAACCCTGAGCGAGCAGCTTGATGCCCAGCGTGAATACGTGGCGGCGGAGCAAAAAACGCTGGATGTGGCGACGCGCAGCTACAGGGCGGGCGCGGGGGATTATCTGACGGTACTGACCGCGCAGCGGTCGCTGTGGTCGGCGCAGGAATCGCTGATTGCGCTCCAGCAAACCGACCTGGAAAACCGCATTACGCTGTGGCAGTCGCTGGGCGGCGGTATTCAGTAGCGCTTGCAGGGAATCATGACAGACGGTGAAGAGAAAATTCATACTTTCGACTGGCGTCGCGACACTCAGTGTAACGATATATTTCATGGGAAGCCTGTGACTTCTCAAGGGGGTTTTGATGAAAGCTGCGCACCTGGTCTGCCTGCTGGTTTGTCTGCTCTTCGCCGCGTTTGTCCATGCACAGGAAAAGGACGCCCCAGCGAAAGAGGCGCAAATAAAACAGCAGGTTCTGAAAGATATTAAGAAAGCCTGTACGCCGCAGAAAAAGCAGAGCGACAAGGCATGGCAGGAGATGATTTTGTCGTCCGAGGCCAACCAGTTGCTGATAAAAAATGCCGTTACCGCCGTGAAGCGCGATAACCTGGACGCCTACTGGGATGCAGTAAGTCAGGTGGATTGTATGGAGGATTATTGAGTTCTTGCCGGGCGGCGCTGCGCTCACCCGGCCTGGAAAACATTTTTAACGCTTCCGCACATCCGGAATAATCAAATCCCCGCGCAGAACGTAGGACCCGAGCATCTGCGTTTTCTCCGTCAGCCAGCTCACGATGCGTGCAGCCATGGCATCCATGGAATATTCGATTGCCGGGATCACCGGAATCCCCGGCAGGTGCAGCGATCCGGCAAGGCTGAAGACCATGATGTCTTCCGGCACGGATTTATTAAACGCCTGCAGCTGCGGGATCACCCGCTGGGCTTCCTGCTCGTCCGCCACCAGCAGCGCGTTGAAATTCAGAGTGCTGGCGTTGTTGAGCAGCTCCTGCAGCGCAACGGACGAGGAGGTCGCGTCCATAAAGACGAGGTTACGATTAAAGGGCAGGAAGTTTTTCTCCAGCGCGTGCTTGTAGCCGAGCAGCACCTGGTCGGCAAAACCGCTGCCGTGCGGGTGGATCAGGGCAATCTGGCGTCGCCCCTGGCTGGTGAGGTAGTTACAGGCGGTTTCGGCGGCAAAGGCGTGGTCAAACTGGATGCTGTTGGAATTATCCGCCTCCATGCAGTCCACCAGGATGACGTTTTCCATATCCACGTCCAGCGGGAAACGGGCGCCAATCACCAGGATGTCGTCACACAGGCCGCAGGAGAGTTCTTCGAGCGCGTTCATCACTTCCGCTTTGCTATGGGCGAAGCGCAGCAGCAGATGTTTTTGATGCTGGCTAAGCTGTTTTTCCAGCGCGTACAGATACCCGGTGGTCTGGTTAATGTTTTCCTGCGCGCAAATCACCCCAATGCAGCCCGTCGACTGGCTCAGCAGCGACTGGGCAATCACGTTGGGACGGTAGTTCAGCTCATCCACCGCCTTCAGCACGGCCTGACGGCTGGCTTCCTTAACGCCACGTGACCCACTCAACACTCGCGATACCGTGGCTTTAGACACCCCGGCCAGACGTGATACATCATTGATTGTCGACATCTCTTTCCCCTGGCAGGCTAACCTCGCGCCTGCAAATTCCATAACCGCTACGGCTCACATTATAGCCAGAACGGAGTATATCCGTTTCCGTTTTTCATGGAAACCGATTTTCCGTTTCCACTCAAAATGACGTAAATACAGCCAAATTATGTGACCCACATCCGGTTAATTAGCCTCATAAGTAAGGGATCTTGATGGTTGTCACACTTCTGTCTTTTATGAATGGAAACCGGTTTCCGTATCATGTCCAATCATCCTCGCAATAACTTTTTACATTTAGAGGATGGTTGTCGATGTTCAAGATTATGCTGTGCTGCTCTGCCGGGATGTCCACCAGCCTGTTGGTCAGCAAAATGGTCGATGTCGCGAAAGAACGTGGTGTGCCGGTGAAGATTGATGCGTACGGTGTTTCCGAATTTGATACGCAGTTTCCGCAATACCAGGTGGTACTTCTCGGACCGCAAGTGAAATACATGTTAAAGACTCTCTCAGACAAGGCGGCGACGCATGGCATTCCGGTGCAGCCCATCGACATGATGGACTACGGCATGCAGCGTGGCGATAAAGTACTGGACTATGCTCTGTCGCTCATCGAAGCGGCACACTAAAAGGTGTTCACATGAGTTCGTTATATCAATCCATGGTCGCGGTAATTGAGCAGTCAATTACCCCGCTGGCCGCAAAGCTGGGTCAGCAAAAGTATGTGATTGCCATCCGCGACGGCTTTACCGCCGCGCTGCCGTTCATGATCATCGGCTCGTTTATGCTGGTGTTCATCTTCCCGCCGTTCTCGGCGGATACCACCAACAGCTTCGCCCGCGGCTGGCTGGATTTCTCTGAGACCTACCGCGAACAGCTGATGCTGCCGTTTAACCTCAGCATGGGCGTGATGACTTTCTTCATCTCGGTGGGGATTGGAGCAAGCCTGGGGCGTCAGTTTAACCTCGACCCGGTGATGTCCGGCCTGCTGGCCTTTATGGCCTTCCTGCTGGTCGCCGCGCCGTATGCCGACGGCAAAATCTCGACCCAGTATCTCTCCGGCCAGGGCATCTTCACCGCGCTGATCACCGCAATCTACTCCACTCGCGTCTATGCGTGGCTGAAGCAGAACAACGTGACCATCCGCCTGCCGAAGGAAGTGCCAACCGGCGTGGCGCGCTCGTTCGAGATCCTGATCCCGGTGATGGTGGTGATCGGTACGCTGCACCCGCTGAACCTGTTCATTGAAGCGCAGACCGGGATGATTATCCCGCAGGCGATCATGCACCTGCTGGAGCCGCTGGTGTCCGCGTCTGACTCCCTGCCCGCGATTCTGCTCTCCGTGCTGCTGTGCCAGATCTTCTGGTTTGCCGGTATTCACGGCTCGCTGATTGTCACCGGCATCATGAACCCGTTCTGGATGGCGAACCTCTCGGCAAACCAGGCGGCGCTCGCCGAAGGCGCGGCGCTGCCGCACGTTTACCTGCAGGGCTTCTGGGATCACTACCTGCTGATTGGTGGCGTAGGCTCCACGCTGCCGCTGGCGTTCCTGCTGCTGCGCAGCCGCGCCACGCACCTGCGCACCATCGGCAAAATGGGCATTGTGCCGAGCTTCTTTAACATCAATGAGCCGATTCTGTTCGGCGCGCCGATCATCATGAACCCGATGCTGTTTATCCCGTTCGTGTTCGTTCCGCTGGTCAACGCCTGTCTGGCGTACGGCGCAACGAAGCTCGGCTGGCTGGCTCAGGTGGTGTCATTAACGCCGTGGACCACCCCCGCGCCGATTGGTGCCTCGTGGGCGGCAAACTGGGCGCTCAGTCCGGTGATCATGTGCCTGGTCTGTATGGTGATGTCCGCGCTGATGTACCTGCCGTTCCTGCGCGCCTATGAGCGTACGCTGATGAAAAACGAAGAGCAGAAAGCCCAGGCAACCGTCGGTACCGCCGAAGCTGCAAGCAATTAAGTCAAAGAGGAATGGTCATGAAATACGCATTTCCCGATAACTTCTGGTGGGGCAGCGCAAGCTCCGCTCTCCAGACCGAAGGGGCAAGAGAAGGGGAAACCACGTGGGATTACTGGTTTGCCCGCGAGCCGAACCGTTTTCACAACGGCGTGGGGCCGCAGCACACCTCCACGTTTTATCAGCACTGGAAAACGGACATTCAACTGTTAAAGCAGCTGAACCACAACAGCTTTCGTACCTCGATTAGCTGGGCGCGCCTGATCCCCGACGGTATCGGTGAAGTGAACCCGGAAGCGGTCGATTTTTACAATCAGGTCATTGATGAGCTGAATGAACAGGGCATCACGCCGTTTATGACCCTGTTCCACTTCGACATGCCGATGGCGATGCAGGAGATAGGCGGCTGGGAAAACCGCGACGTGGTGGAAGCTTACGCCCGCTATGCGCAGATATGCTTCGAGCTGTTCGGCGATCGCGTGCTGCACTGGTTTACCTTTAACGAGCCAATCGTGCCGGTGGAAGGCGGTTATCTGTACGACTTCCACTATCCGAACGTGGTGGATTTTCGTCGGGCAGCCACCGTGGCGTATCACACCGTGCTGGCCCACGCGAAGGCGGTTCAGGCCTACCGCGCCGGGCATTACGCGGGGGAAATTGGCATCGTGCTAAACCTGACGCCGTCCTATCCGCGTTCGCAGAACCCGGTGGACGTGAAGGCGGCGCACATCGCGGACCTGATGTTCAACCGCAGCTTCCTCGATCCGGTCCTGCGCGGCGAATACCCGGCGGACCTGGTGGCGCTGCTGAAGGCGTACGATCAGCTGCCGGCCTGCAGGCCGGAAGACAGCGCCCTGATTGCGGAAGGGAAAATCGACCTGCTCGGCGTGAACTACTATCAGCCGCGTCGCGTGAAGTGCCGCGACAGCGCGGTGAACCCGCAGGCGCCGTTTATGCCGGAGTGGTTCTTTGATAGCTACGAGATGCCGGGCCGCAAGATGAACCCGTACCGCGGCTGGGAAATCTACGAGCCGGGTATTTACGATATTCTGGTTAACCTGCGCGACAATTACGGCAACCCACGCTGCTTTATTTCGGAAAACGGCATGGGCGTCGAAAATGAGCAGCGCTTTATTGAAAATGGTCAGATTAACGATCAATACCGCATTGAATTTATTTCGGAGCATTTAACGTGGCTGCATAAAGGGATTAGCGAAGGGTGCAATTGTCTTGGCTACCATATGTGGACGTTTATTGATAACTGGTCGTGGTGCAATGCCTATAAAAATCGCTACGGATTTATTCAGCTCGATTTAGAGACGCAGCAGCGCACCATTAAGAAAAGCGGAGAGTGGTTTGCCGCCACCGCCTTAAATAATAGTTTTGAAAAAGAGTAATAATGATGATCGCATTAGAAGAAGCCGTAATGGAAATTATCGTCAATGCCGGGCAGTCCCGCAGCCTGTGCTTTGAAGCGCTGCACGCGGCGCGTCAGGGCAACTTTGACGAGGCCAAAAGCCTGCTGCGCGAAGCCGACGGCTACTCGCGCCAGGCGCACAAGATGCAGACCAAACTGATCGAGCAGGATGCAGGCGAAGGCCGCCAGCCGATGACGTTAATCATGGTGCACGCGCAGGATCATTTAATGAATTCTTTATTAGCGCGTGAATTGTCTGAAGAAATTATTCATTTATATCAGAGATAGTCTATGGCGAAATAAAGTTAATGTAATACCTCTTTACCCTAAATAGAGATCCACTTGTTCTGATGATAGCGACATACTCTGTCAGATCGGAGCGGGATGGTTATTGTCTGAATAAAATTAAACTATATTGAGATAACCATGAATAAGATTAAAAAACTTCCATTAACCATGGCGGTTATCGCCGCGCTTTGCCCAATTTCCGTACTCGCACAAGAATTTACCCAGGAGCAAATCGACGCCATTGTGGCGAAAGCGGTGGATAAAGCTCTGGCCGAGCGTCAGGCCAAAATGGATGCGGCGGTTGCGAAAAAAGCAGACGTGGTGACCGAGCCGCAAAGCGCGGCGCAATCCCCGGACATGGCGATCCCGTTCGGGGTGAAATTTACCGGCTACGCCCGCTACGGCGCGCACTTCCAGGCCGCCGATCAGAAATACGTGGCGGTAGACGGTTCCTACAACGGCGCGTCTGCGATTGGTCGTCTGGGTAACGAAGGCAACGGCGGGGAATTCCAGCTCTCCAAGGCCTTCAAGGGTGACAACGGCGCCATCTGGGACATCAACGTGATGATCGACCACTGGGGCGACG
The DNA here is from genome assembly GCF_034107265.1 of Enterobacter sp. 168J2. Taxonomy (NCBI): domain Bacteria; kingdom Pseudomonadati; phylum Pseudomonadota; class Gammaproteobacteria; order Enterobacterales; family Enterobacteriaceae; genus Enterobacter; species Enterobacter sp. 168J2. The sequence goes on from NZ_JAWNEB010000012.1 coordinate 32,042, forward strand.
AGGTTAACCTGAAAAAAGCCTACGCCGGGGTAACCAATATTATGGCCTCCAACCCGAACGCCTACTTCTGGGCCGGTCGTGACTTCCACCAGCGTCCGCAGCAGGGCATCAACGATTACTTCTGGATGAACCACGACGGCCAGGGCGCCGGGGTGAAGAACTTCGACATCGGCGGCGTGCAGTTTGACGTCGCTGCCGTGGCGGCGGTGGAATCCTGTAGCCCGGAAGTGATGGAAGACGAAGCCAACCCGTCGCGCATCACCTGTACCGGCGGTTCCGGCACGGGCGACAAGGGTAACTACGCCGCGACATCAAAAATCCACGGCATGAAGCTCGGCCCGATCGACATGGAGCTGTACGCCAACTACGGCTTTGACTCGAAAGCGGTGGAGAGCGACGAGCGCCTGAACGCGTGGCAGGGCGGCGTAGTGCTGAGCCACACCAACGACAGCGGCGTGAACAAGGTGATTGCCCGCTACTCCGATAACGCGGACAACAGCGTGTTCAACAAAACCGAGGACCTGACCACGGTCTACGCCAGCTTCGAAGGGCTGTATAAATTCACCCAGGCCACGCAGGTGGAGTACATCCTCGCCTTCCACGACTACGACAACAGCCGCGATAAGACCGACAACCGCAAGAACTACAACGCCATCGTGCGTCCGATGCACTGGTGGAACGACGTTCACTCCACCTGGCTGGAAGCGGGCTGGCAGCACGTTGATTACGACAACGGCGGCGACAACAAGGGCTGGAAGCTGACCCTGTCGCAGAACATGTCTATCGCCATGGGGCCGGAGTTCCGTCCGATGCTGCGCTTCTACGTGACAGGCGGCAAGGTAGACAACGAACGCACCGCGCGCGTGAACAACACCAAAGACGAAACGCTCGACGACTTCAACGTCGGCGCGATGTGGGAGGCGTGGTTCTAAGGTAAAAGCAAAACGGCAACGCAACGTTGCCGTTTTTAGTGTTTGCTCCCTCTCCCCGTGGGAGAGGGCCGGGGTGAGGGCATCAGGCCGCACACAACCATGTTATGCTGTTGACCGAATTAACGACAACATAACAGGGGAGAACATGGGTTCCACACGCAAAGGGATGCTGAACGTCCTGATCGCCGCCGTTTTATGGGGCAGCTCGGGGGTTTGCGCGCAGTACATCATGGAGAAAAGCCACATTTCTTCGCCTTACCTGACCATGGTTCGCCTGCTGTTTACCGGCGTGATCCTCCTGACGCTCTCCTTCGTTCATGGCGACAAGATTTTCTCGGTCATCAAGCATCGCAAAGACGCCCTCAGCCTGCTGTTTTTCTCGCTGGTCGGCGCGCTCACCGTGCAGCTCACCTTCCTGCTGACGATTGAAAAATCCAACGCCGCCACCGCTACCGTGCTGCAGTTCCTGTCGCCGACCATTATCGTGGCGTGGTTCGCCCTGGCGCGGAAAAAGCGTCCCGGCATGTTTGTCCTGTCAGCGATTTTTACGTCGTTGATCGGCACCTTCCTGCTGGTGACCCACGGCGACCCGACCTCGCTCTCCATCTCCCCTGCGGCGCTGTTCTTCGGCATCGCCTCGGCGTTTGCCGCCGCGTTTTATACGACCTATCCGTCGACGCTGATCGCCCGCTACGGCACGCTGCCGATTGTCGGCTGGAGCATGTTGATTGCCGGGTTAATGCTGACGCCGTTCTATGCCGGGCGCGGCACCACCTTTGTGATTGACGGCGGCCTGCTGCTGGCGTTTTTCTACCTGGTGGTGATTGGCACGGCGCTGACGTTCAGCCTGTACCTGAAAGGCGCGCAGATGATTGGCGGGCCGAAGGCGAGCATTCTGAGCTGCGCCGAGCCGCTCAGCAGCGCGCTGCTGTCGGTGGTGTTGCTGGGCGTGGCGTTCACCCTGCCGGACTGGCTGGGGACGCTGCTGATTGTTTCGTCGGTGGTGCTGATTTCGATGGATTCGCGCAGAAGGGTTAAGGCATCGGCGTAGTTTGATTGCCCCCCTCACCCTAACCCTCTACCCACAGGGGAGAGGGGACGGCTCGGTGCGGTCTTTTCACCCTCGCCCCTTTGGGGAGAGGGCCGGGGTGAGGGGTGGGAAAATTTACTACTTCGCCTTCACCGTCCCCGCCACCAGCAGCGCGGTCAGCAGCATCAGTGTACCGGAAATCACCAGCGGTGACGTCAGCCCCAGGTGGTCAAGCGCCACGCCGCCAATGGCCGCGCCGCAGGTGTTCGCCAGCTGGATCACCGCCACCTGAATCGACCCGGCTTTTTCCGCCTGATCGGCAAGCGTTCGGGTGATCCACGTCGACCAGCCCACCGGCACCAGCGCAAAGGCAAAGCCCCAGATAATCGCAATCGCCGAGGCAACCCACTTGTCGCTGCCCCACAGCACCAGCACCGCGGCACTCACCGCCAGCACCAGCGGCGCGCCCGCCAGCGCCACCTTCAGGGAGCGCTTCAGGAACTGGGACGACAGCGACGTGCCGACAAAGCTGGCGATACCGAAGCTCAGCAGCACCAGCGTCAGGCCGTCGACGTCAAAGCCCGCCATGGTCATATACACCGGACGGATGTAGGTGAAGAAGGCAAACTGCCCGGCGAAAGCCATAAAGATCGCGGTCATTCCCGCCAGCACGCCCGGGCGCTTCAGCAGCGCGAACATGTTCTGTTTATGGTGCGCCGCTTCGCCCGGCAACGACGGCAGCGCTTTCCACACCCAAATGATGCAGAGCAGGCCCATCACCGCCGCGGCGTTGAAGACGTTACGCCAGCCGATAATCCCGCCGAGGAAGCTGCCGAGCGGCGCGGCAATCACCAGCGCGATAGAGACCGCACCGAAGATAACGGACAGCGCTTTTGGCACCGTGCGCGCGGGCACCAGGCGCATGGTCAGCGAGGCCGACATCGCCCAAAATCCGCCGAGCCCAAGACCCAGACAGGCGCGCCCCAGCAGCAGCAGGGTGAAGCTTTCCGCGAAGGAGACCAGCAGGCAGGAGAGCGTCAGCAGCACGCTGAACAGAATGACTACTTTACGGCGGTCAATCGAGCCAATCACCTGAGTGATGAACAGGCTGGCAAACATCGCCACAAAGGCGGTGACGGTAACGGATTGCCCCGCCACGCCTTCGGAAATGCCCAGATCCTGCGCCATCGGCGTCAGCAGGCTCACCGGCAGAAACTCAACGGTAATCAGGCAGGCGACGCAGAACGCCACGGAAAAAACCGCCGACCAGTTGGGGCGCGAAACCTCTTTGGTCTGCGGTCTGGTCGTGGGCTGGATATGTTCTGTCATGGCGTCACCTGAAGATAAAAACGTGCGGAAAAGTCGCGCAGTTTATCATCAAAAGTGTGACGAATTTAACGTTTGGACAACTTTTCTTGCATCGCCGCATTCGCCAGCCCGACGATCCACTCCTGATGCCCGTTAATCATCGGGTTCGGCACGGTGCGAGCAAGTTCCTGCGCCGGTACGCCTTTCTGCGACTCCTGAGTCAGAATGCGCACTCGGTTTCCGGGCAGGTCTTCAAACAGCCAGGCGTGGATCACATCCAGACGAGAATTCGCATCCCCTTCCACCCAGCCGTGCCACGCGATACGTGCAGCCTCACCGTCCACAGGTGGAACATACTCCGTTACCTGCGCCTCAACCGGAAAGCCAAAGGTGGTGAAGCGAAAGCGAGCGTTAGCACTCAGCGCCGGGCCGCTGCCGTCATGGAAACGGATATCCTCGGCGTTACTGTAATAAGACGGCCACAGGGTAGTGTCGTTGAGCTGCGCCCAGATCTCTTTCGCGCTCAGCCCGGCGACGATGATTTCGTTAGATGCAAAGTTATCGGTGGTGCCTGGCAGGTAGTCGTTCGGCCAGATAATGGCGGATTGTTTCATGTTTCACCTCATCGTTTAGTGGATGAGGTGATGGTGCGCCCGTGAGTGGTATAAATCTAATGACGATGCTTTATACTCTTCATCACGGTTCGTGATATCAGTGCAGGTAAAACACGCCCTCTTCCGGCAGGAAGAGCTGGTTATAACGCAGTTGAAAGGCGTTCAGCTCCTGCGGGTCAGGCTCCATCTCGCGCATAAAGCCGAGGGCGAGTCGGATTTGTGCATCGGTGATCGGCGCGGCCAGGCGGGCTTTACGCAGCATACGGTGCCAGGTATGCAAATTCTCTTCGCTACCGTCGACAATGCAGACCTGCCAGATGAGCAGCACCTGCGCCGCGTTTTGCAGATGCGCCTCGTCAGGTCGCTCAAGGTAGCGGATAAACTCATTGCCCGGCGTTTTACCGAACTGGTCAATCATCGACTCTACCGGCATCGGGGTGATCCCCAGACGCTCGCTTAAACGTTTGATGGCGCGGCGGGAATCTGAGGTCAGGACACGAAACCCAACCACAAACACCACGGCAAGCGTTGCCAGCATTATCCAGACCATGCGTTCTCCTTAGACTAGCCGCTCATCATAGCGGGAAACGCAGCGCGTCGACAGCGGGCAGCGCCATAATAGTGAACGGAAAAGAGGTGGAAAAACGTCATGAAAGCGGATCTGCGCACGCTGGATCTTAACTTGCTGAAAACGCTCGACGCCCTGCTGGATGAACGCAGCGTCACCCGCGCGGCGGCGCGTCTTGCCCTGACTCAGCCCGCCGTAAGCGGCATGCTCAACCGCCTGCGGGATTACTTCGACGATCCGCTCTTCATCCGCGCCCCGCATGGGATGGTGCCAACCACGCGCGCCGAAGCATTAGCCGCTCCGGTGAAGCGCATTCTCGCTGATATCGACGTGCTGCTGCAGCCCGTGGCTTTTGACCCGATCACCGCAACGCTCACCTTCACCCTCGCCGCGACCGACTACGCCCTGCGCGCGGTGGTGGTGCCGTTTATCGCCGCTCTTAAGGTGCAGGCGCCTGGCATTCGCGTGCGCGTGGTGCCCGTGGAATCGGGTCGCCTGGTCAGCCAGCTTGAACAGGGCAGCGTTGACGTGGCGCTGATCACCCCGCATACCACGCCAGATGAGCTTCACAGCCGGGCGCTTTATGATGAACGGTACGTTTGCATGATGCGCGCCGACCACCCGGATGCAGGAAAGACCATGACCTTAGACCGATTTTGCGCGCTGGAGCATGTGCTGGTCTCTTACGAAGGCGACGGTTTTCGTGGCGTTACCGATGGCGCGCTGGAAAAAATTGGCCGCATGCGGCACGTGGGGCTTTCAGTAAGCAACTTTTTGGTGCTGCCGGACGTGCTGGCCCTCAGCGATATGATTGCCGTCGTGCCGTCACGCATAGCGGAAAACCAGACGGGAATGTTCGTTTGCGAGACGCCCGTTCCCGTGCCCGGCTTTACTAAAAGCATGGCCTGGCACGGCAGAACGCACCGCAATCCCGCGCAGGCGTGGCTGCGCGGGCTGTTGCTGGAGACCAGTCAGCGAGCCTGAAGCCCCTTCAGCAGCGCCTCGTGGAAGCGTGCGGGGTCCTGCATCTGCGGCGCGTGGCCCATGTCGTTAAATTCCACCAGCGTCGCGTGCGGAATGCGTTTCGCCGTCTCTTTACCCAGCACCGCATAGTTGCCGAGCGTCTTGCGGATCTCCGGCGGGGCGAGATCTTTCCCGATGGCGGTGTTGTCCTTCGTGCCGATCATCAATAATACCGGCATCTTCAGATCGCTAAATTCGTAGATCACCGGCTGGGTGTAGATCATGTCGTAGAGCAGCGCCGAGTTCCAGGCCACGCGTTCTTTACCCGGCCCGTTGTTCAGCCCGGCAAGCATGGTCACCCAGCGCTCGTATTCCGGCTTCCACTCCCCGGCGTAGTAGGTGTTTTTCTCGTACTGGCGAATGCTGTCGGCGCTGACCTTCAACTCGCGCTGGTACCACTGATCGACCGTAATATGCGGCACGCCGCGCGCTTTCCAGTCTTCCAGGCCTATCGGATTGACCATCACCAGCTGTTCCACCTGCTGCGGCCACATCAGCGCGTAGCGGGTCGCCAGCATGCCGCCGGTCGAGTGGCCAATGACCGTCACGCGATCGACGCCGAGCGATGTGAGCAGCGCGTGGGTGTTATCCGCCAGCTGCTGGAAGGTGTACTGATAACGTTCCGGCTTGGTGGATTTACAGAAGCCGATCTGGTCGGGGGCAATCACCCGATACCCGCTGGCTGAAAGCGCGCGGATCGTACCGTCCCATGTACCGGCGCAGAAGTTTTTGCCGTGCATCAGCACCACGGAGCGGCCGTTGGGGTTTTCCGGCTTAACGTCCAGGTATGCCATATCCAGAGGCTGGTTTTGCGAGGTAAAGGTAAAGTGTTTTACCGGCCAGCCGTAGTCAAAACCTTCCAGCTTCTCGCCGTAGGTGGGGGCATCCGCAGCCATTGCGGGGGAGGCCAGCGCCATCAGCAGCGCCAGGCAGGACAATCGTCGGGTCAACATGCAGGTTCTCCGTTCTAAGGCTGCACGAAAGGCGGCAGCAAAAAAACTGTAGAGCATGGAGAGGGGCGGGTGTGTAAAGCGGGGTAAAGGCGTAACGTACAAAACAAAAAAGCCCGGCATCACACCGGGCAAAGAAGTTACCTGCACACTCAGGCCGCTTTTAATTTCTGCTTCTGCGCACGATTCTCACGGCGGATCTTACGTTCTTCCAGCACCGCCACCATCGCCATCAGGACGATACAGCCGATCGCCGCGGCATCCAGCGCTGCGAAGGTGCCCGCCCAACCGGTGAGGCCGAAAATCGGCGTGCCGTCGGCGATCATCCCCAGGCCCAGCTTGGCGAAGCTGTCGCCGATCAGGTAGGCGAAGGTACCTTTAATCCCATCGGCAGCGCCGATCGCTTTTTTCGGCACGAAGCCAACCGCCGCCACGCCGATCAGCAGCTGCGGACCAAACACCAGGAAGCCGAGCGCGAACAGGGATGCCAGGTAAACGTACTGGTTGCTGGCGTGCTGGTAAATGCCGAGCGTGGCGATAATCAGCGCCAGCGCGACGCAGGCCACCAGCGCGCGACGGCCGTTGGCGAGGTCGGAGAGCCAGCCCCACAGCAGCGTGCCGACCAGCGCGCCCACTTCAAACAGGGTGAAGCCCTGAATCGCCACTTCTTTAGAGAGCTTCAGCTCCTGGAAGGCATACACGGTCGACCACTGGTCAATGCCGATGCGCACCACGTACAGGAAGATGTTTGAGAAGCACAGCAGCCAGATCACTTTGTTTTTCAGCACGTACTCAACAAAGATCTGCCATTTGGACATCTCGTTTTCTTCGGTCTCTTTGTCCTCTTCGCTGATCTCCTCGCCGAACAGCTCTTCGGCTTTACCGAGGCCGTAGGACTCCGGGGAGTCGCTGCCGAAGCGCAGGCCGATAAAGCCGACGATCAGGGCGATAATCGACGGAAAGATAAACATGCCGATCACGTGGCCGTCGAACAGGTAGTTCGCGCCAAACAGCGCCACGCCTGCCGCACCCGCCCCGCCGAGGTTGTGAGAAATGTTCCACATGCCGAGGTACGAACCACGCTTGCGGCGCGGGGTCCATTTGGTGATGGTGGAGTAGCTGCACGACCCGCCGGTACTCTGGAAGAAACCGCTCAGGGCGTAGAAGGCAATCATCAGGAACAGGCTGACGGAGCCCGCGCCCATGCTGGCGCTGAAGCCGAGCATACAGATGGCGGAGAGGATCAGCATAAACGGCAGGAACTGCTTGGTGTTTTTGCCGTCCGCGTAGTAGGACACGACGGTTTTACCCACGCCGTAGGTGATGGAAAAGCCCAGGCCAATCATCCCCAGCTGCGTCATGCTCAGCCCGTAGGTCGAGATCATGTCGTTCTGCGCGATGTTAAAGTTTTTGCGGATCAGGTACATGGTCAGGTAGCCGATGAAGACCACCAGATAGGACTGCATGAACGGTTTGAACCACATCTTGCGCCGCACGTCGAGCGGCAGATCCAGAGTCGGCTTGCGCACCTGGTTTAGGAAGGCCAGCATGGTTGGTTTACTCCTGAGCTGATTTTTGCAGCATTGTAAAAATCAGCCGGGAGAGATGCCTGAGACAGCGTCCAGGTAAAACCGGGAAAATTTCTTAGTTTTGCGCCACTCGGGGCGAAAAGGTGAGGCGCATCACATCATGCTGGCTTCGCGCGGAGCCTGCGCGTGCAGGAAGGGCAGCAGCAGCAGGGCGGAAATCCCCGCCGCGATGGCGATCACCGCGAAGAAACCGCTCCAGTGCCAGACGTCGATCACCCGCGCCAGCGGCCAGCCGGAGAGCGATGCGCCGAGATAGGCAAATAGCCCGACAAAGCCCGTCGCCGCGCCTGCCGCCTCTTTATGGGAACACTCCGCCGCCGCCATGCCGATCAGCATCTGCGGGCCAAACACGAAAAAGCCGATGGTGAAGAAGCACGCTGCCTGCATCACGTAGCTGGCGAACGGCATCAGCCACAGCGAGCCCACGGAGAGCAAAATCCCGGCGGCGAAAATCAGGTTCATCGGGCCACGGTTGCCGTTAAACAGCTTATCCGAGCCCCACCCCGCCACCAGCGCGCCGATAAACCCGCCCAGCTCGAACATGGTCACCGCCGAGTTAGCGGTCACCAGGTCCACGCCGAGCGTCTCGGACATGTACAGGTTGCCCCAGTCGTTGATCGCCGCGCGCACCACGTAGACCAGCACGTAGCAGAGCGACAGCAGCCAGATGTATGGGTTTTTCAGCACGTATCGGGTGAGGATCTCCCTGCGGGTCAGCCCCGCGCCCTCCTGCTGCTGGGCAATCTCCATCTCGTCGTGCCGCCAGTCGCCCACCGCAGGCAGGCCGACGGTTTGCGGCCTGTCCCGCAGGCGCCAGCAGAGGAACAGCCCGGCGACAATCGCCAGGCCACCGGCAATCATCATCCCCGCGCGCCAGCCGTAGTGCAGCGCTGCGGCCCCCACCACCATCGGGATCAGCGCCCCGCCAACGTTATGCGCGGTGTTCCAGATTGCCCACCAGCCGCCGCGCTCGTTGCGCGAGTACCAGGCGGTGAGCAGGCGGGCGCAGACCGGCGCGCCCCAGCCCTGGAAAAAGGCGTTCAGCGCCCACAGCAGGGCGAAGGCCCATAGCGACGTGGAGAAGCCGAACAGAATGTTCACCACGCCGGTGGCAATCAGCCCAACGCCCATAAAGTAGCGAGCGTTGGAGCGGTCGCTGGCGATGCCGGAGAAGAACTTCGACAGGCCGTAGGTGATGTAAAACAGCGTTGCCAGCAGGCCGATATCGGTGCGCGTCATCACGCCGCTGGCGAGGATTTCCGGCGCGGCGGCGTTGAAGCTTTTGCGGGTGAAGTAGAACAGCGCGTAACCGAGCCAGATGGTGATCAGGATATGGCGACGCCAGTAGCGGTAGCGGGCATCGATTTCAGCTTTGTCGCGCAACGGAGCCGCGCAGGTTGGGGTTTTAAACATGAGACGTCCTTAACGGCAAACTAACGCTGACGCGCGTCCCGTGAGTGCAGGAGAGGGTCAGCGTGCCGCCCAGCGCCTTCACGCGCTCGCGCATGCCCGCCAGGCCAAAGCCCTGCTGGCCGGAGCCCAGCGGCAGGCCGCAGCCGTCGTCTTCAATCACCAGCATCAGGCGCTCGTCCTGCTGCCAGCCCTGGATCGTGACCGCGCTGGCGCTGGCGTGCTTGACGATATTGTTCAGCCCCTCCTGGCAGACGCGGAACAGCGTCACGCGCTGGCCTTCGCTGAGCGAAGATTCGTTAATGCGCCAGTCGAGATGGCTGACAATGCCGCGGCTTTCCAGCTCCATCTCGCGCATCAGGGAACGCACCGCCTGCTCCAGCGAGAGATCGTCGAGCTGGCGAGGGCGGAGCCGTCCTAACAGGCGACGAACGGAATCATAGACGCCCAGCGAAAGCTGTTCGATATGCGCCCCGCCCTGCTTCACCACCGCGTTTTCCGCCGCCAGGCGCTGGACAATGCCCGCCTGAGTGCGGATAGCGGTGATGGTCTGGCCGATATCGTCGTGCAGCTCGCGGGCCACCTCCTGCCGCACGCTCTCTTCCGTCTCCAGCAGACGCTCCGCCAGACGGCGGTTGCGGGCCAGCTCGGTTTGCAGGGACTGGTTCAGCTCGCGCAGGCGCTGAATGCCCGCGCCGAGCAGAAGCCCGGTCAGGCTCTGGGCCAGCAGGGAGAGCAGTAAATCCACAGGATGATCGTGCCAGGTCTGGCTGGCAATCAGCGCGATGGCGTTCATCAGCGTGGCGATCAGCGCCCCCTGCCAGCCGTAGTGCCAGGCCAGGGCGATAATCGGCAGCGCCAGGCAAAACGGCGTGAAGCGTGAAAGCTCGGCGGGCAGGCCAAGCTGCAGCCACAGGCTCACCACAAACAGCAGCAGATACCAGATGAGGTGCCGGGCGCGCCAGTTCACCGGTTGGGAAACCAGCGCGGGGCCGAGGGGCTGCCAGACGGTGCTGGTGAGGTAGTGCCAGATCACGAGGCAGGTCGGCGCCAGCGTCAGACCACCGGTAAGGGTCAGAAGCAGGGCGTTAAGCATCTCCTTCTCGCCGATCCACGGCAGGGATTGTAACAACGCTGCGGCAATCAGCGCCGCCCCCTGACGCAGCAGCGTGCGCCAGTCGCGCTGGTGGCGGTAGCGGGAAATGAGCGCAACCGGGAGAAGCGTGAGCAGGCTTCCGGTCATCAATAATGGCAGGTGCGCGAGGGCCACTTCCTGCGCCAGCCAGACCAGCATGAGCCATTCTGCGCCGAGCAAAACCAGCCAGTAGCCGCGCGGGCACTGGAGCATTAGCCCCAGACGCAGGCCGAAGGGAAACAGCAGCACCGCCAGTTCAGGGCGCTCGACAAGATGCAGGCTGATGCTCCACAGGCAGAACCACGCGGCGGAGAAGATAAAAAAGCTGGCGACAACGGCGATCAGCCGTGAAAAGGCGGAACTCATTGCCAGCTGTCGAACATGCGGCGCGCCAGCTCGACGTCGTTGCTGACGTTGAGTTTTTCCATCAGGTTGGCGCGGTGGACGTGCACAGTTTTCGGGGAAAGTTCCAGCTCGGCGGCAATCTCTTTCACCGACATGCCCTGCGCAAGCTTCTCGGCCACCTGACGCTCGCGCCTGGTGAGCGGATCCTGCCTTCCGGCCGCCAGCTTGATGGCGATATCCGGCGTCAGGTAGCAGCCGCCGGTGGAGACGGTGCGCACGGCGGCGATCAGTTCGTCCGGGCTACAGCGTTTAGAGAGGAAGCCGCGCGCGCCCGCGTTGAGCGCCTGCTCGACCAGCGCTGGGCTGTCGTGAACCGACAGCATAATCGTCGCCATGCCCTTCGGCAGCTGGCTCAACAGCTCCAGCCCGGAGAGATCCGGCATCGAAATATCGCAGATACAGACCTGCACCCCGCGCCCCGGCAGGCCCGCCAGCGCCTCGCGACCGGAGCCAAACTCGGCCACGACCTGAAAATCCGGTTCGAGGTTAAGAAGCTGGGCAAAGCCGGAGCGGACGATAAGATGGTCGTCGATGAGAGCGATGGTGGTCATGTGTGTTCCTGCGGTCTGAAAAAGCCGGATGGCGCTACGCTTATCCGGCCTACAAGAGCGAAAGACGCTTACCTTAAGCGATTTACTCGAAAAACACCGCAATTTTGTTAAACATGGTGGGATCGGACTGGTTGCGCGCCACTTTGGTGACGTCTTCCAGCTTATCGATCTGCGCCATCATCTGCTCCAGACGCTGATCGTCGTTGACCAGCAGCCAGATGCGGCTGTGCTCGCTGCCCTGAATCGGCAGGCAGAGAATGCCTTCCACGTTAAACGCGCGGCGAGCAAAGAGCCCGCAGACGTGGGTCATGACGCCAGGGTGGTTGCGGACGGTGAGTTCCAGAATGACGTTATCATGTTGTTTCTGCATGGCTTATTCCCCCACCATCTCAGTATTTGCCGCACCCGGCGGCACCATCGGATACACTTTTTGTTCAGGGTCGATACGCACGTGGATCAACGCCGGGCCGGGGCGAGAAATCGCCGCCTGCAGCGCCGCGTGGGCGTCTTCTTCCGCGTTCAGATCGCAGGTGTGCAGGCCAAAGCCGGCGGCAATCTGCATAAAGTTAATCATCCCCGGATAGGTCGCCGCAAACACCCCCTGCTTGTAAAACAGGCTCTGCTGCTGGTGCACCAGGCCCAGCGCCTCGTTGTTCATCAGGATGATTTTCACGTCTAACTGGTTTTCGGCCGCCGTCGCCATTTCCTGAATGTTCATCATCAGGCTGCCGTCGCCGGAGAAGCAGATAACCTTGCGGTCCGGGTTGGCGAGCGCAGCGCCTACTGCCGCTGGCAGGCCGAAGCCCATGGTGCCGAGGCCACCGGAGGTCAGCCACTGGCGCGGCCGGTTCAGCGGATACGCCTGCGCGGTCCACATCTGATGCTGGCCCACGTCGGTGGTGATAATTGCGCTGTCGTCCACGCAGGCGGCCACGGCGTTGATCAGGCCATAGTGGCTCAGCGGGTCGCCTTCGGTTGGGATGGCACCCGGGAACTCGCGCTGCAGATCCGCTACCAGCTGGCGCCAGTCGGCGCGGTCGGCTGCGTCCGTCTGCGGGATCAGCTGCGCCAGCACCTCGGCCACGTCGCCCTGAATCGCCACGTGCGGCTGCTTGATTTTACCCAGCTCGGCGCGGTCGATATCCACGTGAATGATTTTGGCGTTCGGGCAGAACTGCTCGGTTTTGCCAATCGCCCGGTCATCAAAACGCGCGCCCATAACAATCAGCAAATCAGCCTCTTGCAGGATGTAGTTGGTGCTGCGCGCGCCGTGCATGCCCAGCATACCCAATGACAGCGGATGCGCTTTAGGCAGCATCCCCAGCGCCATCAGGGTCATGGTGGTCGGCAGGTTGGCTTTTTCCGCAAACTGGCGGATTTCATCCGCGGCGTTAATCGCCCCGCCGCCCAGATAGAGCACCGGGCGTTTGGCTGCGTTAATCATGGCGGCGGCGTCGCGCACGCTCTCAGCGCTGAATTCCGGCGCGGGGGCGCGCTCGCCCGGCTCCGGCAGGACGTCGATCTCGATCTCTGCGGTCTGGACATCCTTAGGAATGTCTATCCACACCGGGCCCGGGCGGCCAGACTGCGCAATACGGAACGCATCGCTGATAACCTGAGGCAGCTCGCTGATATCGCGAACTAAATAGTTATGTTTGGTGATGGGGATAGAGATGCCGTAGGTGTCCACTTCCTGGAACGCGTCGGTGCCGATCATCGAGGACGGTACCTGGCCGGTAATGCAGATCAGCGGAATGGAGTCGAGGCGCGCGTCGGCGATGGCGGTCACCAGGTTGGTGGCCCCCGGGCCGCTGCAGGCCATGCAGACCGCCGGTTTGCCCTGCGTACGCGCCATGCCCTGAGCGATAAAGCCTGCCCCCTGCTCGTGGCGCGCCAGCACGTGGCGGATCTGCGTGCTTTGGCTTAACGCATCGTACAGCGGCAGCACCGTGCCGCCCGGGATGCCCGCAACCGTGGTGATGCCCTGCCGTTCCAGCAAATGAACGATCAGCTGCGCGCCGGTAAAACGCGTCTTGGTGGATGTTGTGCCCGAACTTGCCATGCTCCAGTCCTTTTCTTCTGAGCCGACGTTCCGGGGAGGGTCCTAAACGAAAAACCCCGCCCGGTTTGCGCCGGCGGGGTTTTGGATTCGTGTGTTGATCCAGTCCCTACGGCGCATTGCCGACGACCACCACCACACGCACGACGACCACTGCGGCAGGTTGCGCAGTTTTTAGTAGGGTCGAAGTGAAGATGGATGAAGTCATTGGGGACCTGTGTTTGGAATCATTGATTGAATTTATACAAACACAGGTTTTAGGGCGTGACAATGGAAATATTTTCATCTGAGTAAAAATGCGTCAGGGATCACGTTTCGTTTGTTGAGTTTACTCTTCATTTTCACGTCCCAGATTTGCCATAAATGCTATTAGGTTCAGTTACATACTAATTCCTTATGAAAATCTGAAAATAGCGGTTCAATGATGTTGTGACATGCTTTATGTGGTTATTATTTCTTCGAGCCTAAGTACAACTACAAAATACTATAGCGTGCCGAGGGATACAGGCAGGTGTTAAGGAAAACAGCATGAATAAGTTCTACACAATGCTTTTCGCGGCTTTGCTTTTACTGACAGGGTGCGACCGGCCCGTAAAAACGGAACCAGCCCCGCCCGGCGGGGGAGGAACCATTGAAGCTATTAACCACACCAGATGGGCCATCAACCGCTTCAGCGTGAACGGGCAGTCCGGCCTCGACATTATCGGCCCTTATTCGGGTGGCGGTGGAGGCTGCTGCTTTGGCGTGAGCGGGCCGTGGACGCCCGGAATGACGGTGCAGGTTGACTGGGAAACGGGCGTCGCGTTTGCCAGCGATGTGCCGGAGATCCCACAGCCTGATGAACCAGATACCACCGGAATGAACCGGCATGACCGTTACAAGGCATGGCAGGCTTATTCGGATAAAAAGGAGGAGTGGTACCAAAAAATCAAGGCTCTAAATAAAAAACATACACAAATTGTCTCTATCCCCGATTACACCGGCCAGAAAACCTGCGGTATCACCGTTCACTTCCTGCCCTGTGACCAGGTGAAGGTCACTACCAGCTGTGCCGACTATGGCAACCCTGATTATCCCGTCAAAGACCCCGTGCATATGGAGAAGCCGACAGTATGTCCCCAGTGATTGCAGCATGGCGTACCCGCATTTTGCTGGCCGCAGCCCTGCTGCTGGCCGGGTGTGACCAGCCCGTAAAAACGGAACCAGCCCCGCCCGGCGGGGGCGGAACCATTGAAGCCATTAACCATACCAACTGGGCCATCAATCGCTTCAGCGTTAACGGGCAGTCCGGCCTCGACATTATCGGCCCGTATTCGGGTGGCGGTGGAGGCTGCTGCTTTGGCGTGAGCGGGCCGTGGACGCCCGGAATGACGGTGAAGGTTGACTGGGAAACAGGCGTCGCGTTTGCCAGCGATGTGCCGGAGATCCCTGAACCCAAAAGGCCAAATTTAAGTAATTTAAGTGAAGAAGATGCGAATTTAAGAGCTGAGCGGTATGACGAGATGTACCACGAATGGTTCAGCAAAATTAAAGCCATCAGTAAAACACATTCCCTAACGGTGCCTGTCCCCGATTACACCGGCCAGAAAACCTGCGGTATTACCGTTCACTTCCTGCCCTGTGACCAGGTGAAGGTCACTACCAGCTGTGCCGACTACGGCAGCCCTGATTATCCCATCAAAGACCCCGTGCATATGGAGAAGCCGACAGTATGTCCCCAGTGATTGCAGCATGGCGTACCCGCATTTTGCTGGCCGCAGCCCTGCTGCTGGCCGGGTGTGACCAGCCCGTAAAAACGGAACCAGCCCCGCCCGGCGGTGGCGGAACCATTGAAGCCATTAACCACACAAGCTGGGCCATCAACCGCTTCAGCGTGAACGGGCAGTCCGGCCTCGACATTATCGGCCCTTATTCGGGTGGCGGTGGAGGCTGCTGCTTTGGCGTGAGCGGGCCGTGGACGCCCGGAATGACGGTGCAGGTTGACTGGGAAACGGGCGTCGCGTTTGCCAGCGATGTGCCGGAAATCCCTCAGCCCGAAAGACCTAATCTAGCTGGTTTAAGCGATGAAGAAGGATATAAGGTAGCTCAAAAATATACAGAGCAAAGGAGAGAATGGCGCAGAATTATTAAAGACATGAACAAAAAACATACACAAATTGTCTTTATCCCCGATTACACCGGCCAGAAAACCTGTGGCATTACCGTTCATTTCCTGCCCTGTGACCAGGTTAAGGTCACTACTAGTTGCGCCGAATACGGCAGCCCGGATTATCCCATCAAAGACCCCGTGCATATGGAGAAGCCGAAAGTATGTCCAAATTGAATCCTGATAAAGTCTGGTTTCCCCCCAAATTTCCACGTTTAGGGAGGCTTCCAACCGAAAAATCTATTTTTTGGCAAAACTGCAGGGAACAAAGCAGTCTGGAAACGAAATATCACAATCAGCTTTGCACGGCCGCCAACCGACGCGTCTTGCCTCCCTGCTGTAAAACGCTCCATATCAGCCTTTTCTTTGACGGTACGGGCAACAACCTGAATCATGATCTCTATGAATCGACCCCGCCTCATCCGACCAATATCGCTCGCCTGTTCCGTGCCACCATAGGACAAGGCTATGCAGGGGGAACCGGCGCGCATAACGCAGAGCTGGTCGATCAGGACGGCGTCGCGCACAACCAGTATTACAAATACTATATTCCCGGCGTCGGGACGCCTTTTCCGGAGGTACTGGATCTCGACTTCAGCGATGCAGGGCTTAAATATGCTGCTTATGGCGAGGAGCGCATCAACTGGGGTCTGCTTCGGCTGGTTGATGCCCTGCGACGTACGCTTGGGCTTGGTAAACTAAGCGATGATGAAAACTGGCACTCCATTCAGGCGATGAACTCCAGCTATTCTCAATCCAACGCTCATGGAGAATACCTCCGTTGCACAGAGCTTTTCCGGCTGCTGAACGGGTTGGGTAAAACACTGGAGACCGCGTTAACGCAGCCAACTCCGGGCACCTCTAAGCTGCTGGGAATCAAACTCTATGTTTATGGTTTCTCTCGCGGAGCGGCCTCCGCCCGGTCCTTTGTTAACTGGCTGAACGCCCTGCTTTCTCCTTCCCGGGAAGGGGCCTTACAACCTTTTTGCCTGGCGACAAAGCAGGGTGAAATTCCGATTAGCATTGAATTTCTGGGTCTGCTGGATACGGTCGCTTCCGTTGGGATTGCCCATATTGCCCCGGTTGCGGAAGGTCATATGGGCTGGGCCGACGGAACGATGGAATTGCCGGACAATGCGCTGATTAAACGCTGCGTGCATCTGGTTTCGGCTCACGATCAGCGGTTGTGCTTCCCACTCGATTCAATCTGTCGTGCTGACGGGCGGTATCCTGAATACGCCGTAGAGATGGTTTATCCTGGGATGCATTCTGATATTGGGGGCGGGTATCCACCAGGCGACCAGGGGAAAGCAAATGCTAATGTCGATGATTTCTTATTATCACAGCTTTGTTTAAACGACATATACGCAGCAGCCTTTACTGCAGGTGCCCCATTAAAAGTTCAAAAAGAATCGCTCCCAGAAGAATTACAAAAAGATTCATGGAGAATTATGCCAGAAACCCTGGTTGATGAATTTAGTACTGACCCCTTACTAATCCAACGCTTCAACGCCTGGCGCCAGCTCACTCTTAATTTACCTCTTTCCGAAACTGGCATTCCCGATGACCAGGCAACCCACTACTCCCCCGTTCGCGCTCGAGTCAATATCATCGAAGCGCTTGAAAACCAGATCGGCTGGATAACCGCCTGGCGCATCAATCGCTACGCCCAGGAAACATTCCGGAGCCAGCGCTTTTATCACGACGCCGCAGCCAATAATCAAAATCAGGATAACGATCCAGGTAAAAGGGCGGAACGGGAAAGAGAACGCGAAAAACTACAAAAAGATGCAGAAAGAGAGCGAATTAAACAGCTCGGTAGCCACCCGCAGGGTCAGTTTGTCATGTTTAAGACAGGCCCAAAAGACTTTGATGCGTTGCTCGGGCAGACGCAGCTTTTACAGGCAGCATTAGAGTTTAAAGAAGACTATCAGGGCGTTTCTCGTACTCAGGCAAAAAGCACAACCTACGCCGTACTGGATTACTTCAAAGGCTTTGTTTTCGCCTTTAACCAGGATGATATTCCCGTTGAGTTTAAAAAGATCAAATAGGCAGGGAAACAACATCTGGAAACACTGTTTCCACCACAAGGCGAACAGAGCAATGCCAATGACCCCTCAGGGCTGACAAGAGCGCTTTTTGATGACCAAATCCATGATTCCCGCGCCTGGTTTATGCACAGCGCGTTGGGCTCGCGCGAACCCTGGGGCAGTTATTTTATTTATCGTATGATCTATTTCGGCGAAGCGACGAGTAAACAGGTTAAGCCACTCTCCATGCTGGGCTATGTTGCAGGTCTGGGTTACCCCATCTCAACGCACGAGGTCCAGTTTCTTATTGAATTGCAAAATACCGGGCAGGGTCCATCAGCATCCGTCGAACAACGCATTTCTGTCCTTGATGCCAGCACGGGATATCCGCTGGGGATATTGCAGGATAAAACCCGGCAAATTCCCTGCGTTCACTACCCTGCCGCAGCCCTGGCAGAGTGTCAAAAAGCGGAGGAAATGGCTTTTGAACAAAAGAGAGCCGCAATACGGTCTTACATTGAAAATATGAATTATTCAGACTGACAGAAAACAAAAAACCCCGCCTAAGCGAGGTTTTTATCAGGGTTTTGCGGTTGGTTGCCGCAGAACACACTGTGTTACGTCAACGCAAAAAGTATACGCGATCGAACACGAACGCGCAATTCCGGCACGGATTTTGACGTTTTTGAGTATGGATCACCTTCCGATTTTTGTCCAAAAAATACTGTTCATACATACAGTATTTATCTATACTGAGGGTGTTCGCAGTGAGCGAGGGGGCCGCAGTTCTACCGGCGCAACGAAGTCCTGGCTGAAACGGGTGGTGCCGTCAGTGCCTTAACCCCTGAAGTGAGCACACTGTGTTACGTCAATCCAGGTGCTGGCAACAGGCGGCGGAAAGGTACGCCAGCATCGTGCTCCTTTTAACCAAAAGGAGACGCGTATGAGCGTAGTGGATATGGTGATACTTATCCTCAAACTCATTGTTGCAGTACTGCAACTGCTTGATGCTGTCCTGAAATACGTTCGGTAATTCAGGTTCAAGTCGCACCTGAGAGGGGCGGGCAACCGCCCCTCTTTAATAACGAGGGAATGCTATGTCGCGTCTGTTAATTGAGCCTGTCACACCGGATGAGCCGGGGTATATCGCCCTGAAGGCCGAAAGTATCGCGCTGAATTTCAACATGCTGCGCAGGCTGGAAGAAAACTGGCAGCGTGGCGAGAACCGCTTTAACGCGCCGGGTGAAAAGCTGCTGGGCGCATTTCTTAACGGCAGGCTGGTGGGCGTGTGCGGCCTCAACCGCGATCCGTTCAGCCAGCAGCCGCGTGCCGGGCGCATTCGCCATCTCTACGTCAGCGAGAAGTGTCGCGGGCTGGGCATTGGCAAACAGCTTTTAACCGTGGTGATGGCCGATGCCAGCATCTGGTTTGATTTTCTCAATACCCACGCGCCGGACAGCGCGTACGGATTTTACAATCGAGCCGGTTTTACGCTGGTTTCAGACGAACCGCGGGTGACGCACCGCCTTTTTTGTGCGGTGTAACCGGCTGGCGGCATCAGTATGTGAATGTTACAGTTGAGTGACAATTCATCACCCGATACGCCATGACCATCACCGTTTTCTGCATTTTGCTTTTCGCCGCACTGCTGCATGCCAGCTGGAACGCCATCGTTAAAGCCGGAACGGATAAGCTCTACTCTGCGATCGGCGTTAGCGGCTCAGCCGCGATTATGGCCCTGATTTTATTGCCCTTCTCACCACAGCCTTCTGCGGCAAGCTGGCCGTTTTTGATCGTCTCCTGCGCCTTACAGGTGGTCTACACCGTGCTGGTGGCAAAGACCTATCAGGTCTCGGACATGAGCCAGACCTATCCGCTGATGCGCGGCACCGCTCCGCTGCTGGTGGCGACGATCAGCGTGCTGGCGCTCGGCGACCATCTCTCCTGGCTCGCCTGGTCCGGCATCGGGGTAATTTGCCTGTCGATTCTGGCGATGGCGGTGAACGGCCGCATGCAGTCACGCAGGGGGATTTGGCTGGCGCTGCTGAACGCCTGTTTTATCGCCGGATATACGCTGGTGGACGGCACCGGCGTGCGGCTGTCGGACACCGCGCTGGGCTACACGCTCTGGACCTTCTTTATGAACGGCTTCTGCCTGCTAAGCTGGGCGATGGTGGCGCGTCGGCGCGAGGCGTCCAGCTACCTGCGTCTGCACTGGAAAAAGGGGCTGCTCGGCGGCGTGGGGACCATGGGATCTTACGGTCTGGCGCTGTGGGCAATGACGCAGGCACCGCTGGCGGTGGTCGCGGCGCTGCGTGAAACCTCGATTCTCTTTGGCGCGCTGATCGCGTTTGTCCTTTTAAAAGAGAAGGTTGCGGGCCTGCGCATCGCGGCGGCGCTGGGTATTGCTGCCGGCGCTATTCTGCTGCGCCTGGCGTAAATTACTGGCAACATTAGTTGCCGTTCTTGTTTACAAATCCTGCCTTTCCCGATTTTTTCATTCACCACGGCAATGCTTAAATTGTCATCTGTCTGTGGTAGATTCCTCGCGCATTTATGGGAATGCGTAGTCACTTATTCTTCATTTTTCTCTTTTGGCAAAAGTATTCAGCGACATGAAAAAACAAAGGAACGTTAACTTATTGTTGATGCTGGTGTTACTGGTGGCCGTCGGTCAGATGGCGCAGACCATCTACATTCCGGCGATCGCCGACATGGCAAAGGAACTGAACGTCCGCGAGGGCGCGGTGCAAAGCGTGATGGCAGCCTACCTGCTGACCTACGGCGTTTCGCAGCTCTTTTACGGCCCGCTGTCCGACCGCGTCGGGCGTCGTCCGGTGATCCTGGTGGGCATGAGCATTTTCATGGTGGCGACGGTGATTGCCATTACCACCCACAGCCTGACCGTACTGATTGCCGCCAGCGCCCTGCAGGGCGTTGGGACGGGTGTCGGCGGGGTAATGGCGCGAACTTTACCGCGCGATATGTATCAGGGCACCCAGCTCCGCCACGCCAACAGCCTGTTAAATATGGGCATTCTGGTCAGCCCGCTTCTCGCTCCGCTGATTGGCGGCCTGCTGGATACGATGTGGTCCTGGCGCGCCTGCTACGCCTTCCTGCTGGTGCTCTGCGTGATTGTCACCTTCAGCATGGCGCGCTGGATGCCGGAAACCCGCCCAAAAGACGCGCCGCGTACGAAGCTTATCGCCAGCTACAAAACGCTGTTCGGCAACGGGGCGTTTACCTGCTACCTGCTGATGCTGATCGGCGGCCTGGCGGGCATTGCGGTGTTCGAAGCCTGTTCCGGCGTGCTGCTGGGCGCGGGTCTTGGCCTGAGCAGCATGGTGGTGAGCATTCTGTTTATTCTGCCGATCCCGGCGGCGTTTTTCGGCGCGTGGTTTGCCGGGCGTCAGAACAAGCGCTTTTCAACCCTGATGTGGCAGGCCGTGATTAGCTGTCTGCTGGCGGGTCTGATGATGTGGATCCCGGGGCTGTTTGGCGTGATGACCGTCTGGACGTTGCTCATCCCGGCGGCGCTGTTCTTCTTCGGCGCGGGAATGCTGTTCCCGCTCGCCACCAGCGGCGCGATGGAGCCGTTCCCGTTCCTCGCAGGCACGGCGGGCGCGCTGGTGGGCGGTTTGCAGAACATCGGTTCCGGCGCGCTGGCCTGGCTCTCGGCCATGATGCCGCAGACCGGGCAGGCTAGTTTGGGCCTGCTGATGACGCTGATGGGGCTGCTGATTTTACTGTGCTGGCTGCCGCTGGCGTCGCGCGTTCCGCATCACGAGCAGCCTGTTTAACAGCATGATGGCCCGGCTTCTGGCCGGGCTTTTCACAGACGGGCGCAATCATCGCCTGCAATAGCGGCTCCGGCGCTGGCCGCCAGGCTCCCTCTTCCCCGTCGTAAAACTGGAAATCCGCGTTCAGCGCGTACGGAATTTTCGCCTTTTGCAGCTCGCAGGCCATAAAGGTGGCGAAGGCCATTTGCGAGGCGGTGGGCGTAAGACGGCTTGATTCCCCTACGCCCCAGCCCCCGACCCAGCTGACGTGCCCGGTTTTTTGCTGCCAGCGCAGCGCGGTATTGATTCGGTTACGGATAGCCGCCTTCTCCGCCGCCGTGCCGGACGTCCAAGGGTATTTACCGCTATTTTTCAGCGGCCCCCACGGGAAAATATGCCACTCCGCCAGCAGGTAGTTTTGACTGTGCGCGGGCAGCTTCAGGCTGGATAAATCCTCCGGCGCGGCGCGCAGGCGCGGCGCGATGAAAATCATGCGCTGCGGATCGATATCGTGGATCGCTTTAGTGGTTTTTTCATATACGCGGTTTAGCGACGCGAGGTTGTGGTTAAGCTTGTCGGCGGGCTCATAAATGAGATCAAAACCCAGCAGCGGGTAGCTCTGGCCGAAATAGTGCGCCACGGCAATCCACCAGTTGATTGTCTCTTTCTCGTTATCGGCCTTCGGGTCGTTTTTATATTCATCAGCCTGATAAGAAATAATGGGGATGACGCCATACTGCTCGCAGGCCTCCACCAGCTTGCGCAGGTGGATCAGCCGCGCTTCCGTCGGCTCATCGGCCACGCGGATGCGCACGTGGGTAATGCCTTTTGCGCGAAAATCGCGTACCACCAGCGGGTCGAACTCGCGAATGCCGCGCTCGGTGCGCGCCCAGTCCACATCCATCCCGACGCCCAGCTGCTGCGCATAATGGGCAGCCGTCAGCGGCGGCTCGGCGGCAATCGCCCAGCCGGAAGAGATCAGTAACGCGGTAGCAATAAGAGGCTTTAACACGGTTTACCCTGGATAAATCAAAAGCATTACCTGTATTTAGCACGCTTTTTCGCATTTGGTGTAGCGTCAAAGCGTAATAATTCTTCAACCCGCTAGCTCTCTCAGCCAGCCGATAAAGGCGTCTATTTTCGGCCACTGGCGGCCAGGAAGCGTTGAAATGTAATAGTGCTGATGGCACCTCAGGGTCTTTTCCCCAAACGGGGCGATCAGCTCGCCCCGTTCGAGCCGTTTCTGCACCAGCCGCTTTCTGCCCATCGCAACGCCCACGTGGTTGATGGCTGCAATAATCGCTAAATCGGAACGATCGAAACCGATACCCGACGATGGCGTCATATTCACCGCAAAATGCTGCGCCCAGCTCAGCCACTCATCCGTACCGGAATCGTTGCTCCAGGCCTGACGGTCGTGCAGTAACGTGCAGTGGCTGAGGTTATGGGAGTTTTTCAGCAGTTCATGCTCGCGGGCATATTGCGATGAGCAGACGGGCAAAATTTCCTCGTCCATCAGGAAGTGATGAGAGAGGTGCTTTGGCGGCGTATCGTCGAAATAGAGCGCCAGATCGACCCCCGTTCGCTGCATATTGACGTAATCATTACCGGTCAGAATGGTAAGTGAAATCGACGGATAGCGGCGGGTAAAGTCCCCCAGCATAGGCACCAGCCAGCACTGGGCGATCGACGGGCGGGAGTAAACCGTCAGCGTGCCGGAGAGCGCCTGGTTTTTGATGTCCAGGATCTCCTGATTCAGGGTATCGAGGGACGATTTTAGCGTCCAGTAAACGCGCTTTCCTTCCTGCGTCAGCTCGACTTTACGGTGCGAGCGAACAAACAGCTGAATACCTAGTTCCTCTTCGAGCAGGTTGATGCGGTGGCTCACCGCGCTGGGGCTGAGCGACAGCTCCTCCGCCGCCAGTGCGAAGGACTCATGCCGGGCGGCCACTTCAAAGGTGTACATTTTCGACAGCTGCCAGCCATTTAAAAGCCGGTTTCTGGCTTCATTCGCATCGGTCATCACAATTCTCACGCGTGGTTTCTGCGCTCAGCATACCGCTCAAGAGTGAATTTATGTGAACCTAATACGGATTAAGTGCACTTTTTAGAGCGCAGTCACTTCGTTGATCCAATCTGGCTCATCTGAACGCCAATTTTTATCGTTTGTCAGCTCACGCCGTTTTTTCGTCCAATACCCCCAGATGACATAAGGGTGAGGTGAAATATGGGATCGCCGGTTTGGGTTGTGATAACGCTGCTGGTCAGCATTGTGTTGATTGTTTTAACCATCGTTAAGCTGAAGTTTCACCCGTTCCTCGCGCTGCTGCTGGCGAGCTTTTTCGTTGGTGCAATGATGGGTATGAGCCCGCTGGATATGGTGAACGCCATCGAGAGCGGAATTGGCGGCACGCTGGGCTTCCTGGCGGCGGTGATTGGTCTTGGCACCATTCTCGGCAAAATGATGGAAGTCTCCGGCGCGGCCGAGCGCATCGGGATTACGTTGCAGCGCTGCCGCTGGCTGTCGGCGGACGTGATTATGGTTCTGGTAGGCCTTATCTGCGGCATTACGCTGTTCGTGGAAGTGGGCGTGGTACTGCTGATCCCGCTGGCGTTTTCCATCGCCAAAAAGACCAACACGTCGCTGCTCAAGCTGGCCATTCCGCTCTGTACCGCGCTGATGGCGGTGCACTGTGTGGTGCCGCCGCATCCGGCCGCGCTGTTTGTGACCAATAAATTAGGCGCGGACGTCGGTACGGTCATTGTCTATGGTTTGATGGTGGGCCTGATGGCGTCTCTGGTCGGTGGCCCGCTGTTCCTGAAGCTGCTCGGCAATCGCCTGCCGTTTAAACCGGTTCCGGCGGAATTTTCAGACCTAAAGGTGCGAGAAGAACACACCCTGCCGTCGCTGGGCGCCACGCTGTTCACGGTGCTCCTGCCGATTGCCCTGATGCTGGTGAAAACCATCGCCGAGCTGAATATGTCGAAAGAAGGCATGCTGTATACGCTGCTGGAGTTTATCGGCAACCCGATCACCGCCATGTTTATCGCCGTGTTTGTCGCCTACTACCTGCTGGGGATCCGCCAGCATATGGGCATGGGCACGATGCTGACGCACACCGAGCACGGCTTCGGCTCTATCGCCAACATTTTGCTGATTATCGGCGCGGGCGGCGCGTTTAACGCCATCCTGAAAACAAGCGGGCTGGCGGACTCGCTGGCGCATATTCTCTCGAACCTGCACATGCACCCTATCCTGCTCGCCTGGCTGGTGGCGCTGGTGCTGCATGCCGCCGTCGGCTCCGCAACGGTGGCGATGATGGGCGCCACGGCGATAGTCGCGCCGATGCTGCCGCTCTATCCGAACGTGAGCCCGGAGATCATTACCATTGCCGTCGGTTCCAGCGCTATTGGCTGCACGATCGTGACCGATTCCCTGTTCTGGCTGGTGAAGCAATACTGCGGCGCGACCCTGAATGAGACCTTCAAATACTATACGACGGCGACGTTTATCGCCTCGGTGCTTGCACTTGGCGGCACATTCCTGCTTTCCTTCATTATCTGAGCGCGAAGAGACGTATTATGGAAAACGCAACTATCACCACTTTAACCGCACAGTTTCCTCTGGTTGAGGATCTGATTGCCCTGAAAGAAACCACCTGGCTTAACCCGCGTACCACCACGCTGGCAGAGGGGTTGCCCTATGTCGGGCTGACCAAAGCCGACGTTGACGACGCCCACGCGCGACTCAACCGCTTCGCGCCGTATCTGGCGAAAGCCTTCCCGGAAACGGCGGCAACGGGCGGGATTATTGAATCTGAACTGGTCGCCATTCCGGCAATGCAGGCGCGGCTGGAGAAAGAATCTGGCAAATCCATTCCCGGCACGCTTTTACTGAAAAAAGACAGCCATCTGCCGATTTCCGGCTCGATTAAAGCGCGCGGCGGCATCTATGAAGTGCTGACCCACGCGGAGAAGCTGGCGCTGGAAGCCGGGTTGCTGACCACCGAAGACGACTACAGCATTCTGCTGGAGCCGCGCTTTAAGGCCTTCTTCAGCCAGTACAGCATTGCGGTGGGCTCTACCGGCAACCTGGGGTTGTCCATCGGCATTATGAGCGCACGCATCGGCTTTAAGGTGACGGTCCATATGTCCGCCGACGCCCGCGAGTGGAAGAAGGCCAAACTGCGCAGCCACGGCGTCATCATTGTGGAATACGAGCAGGATTACGGCGTGGCGGTGGAGCAGGGGCGCAAAGCGGCGGAAAGCGATCCGAACTGCTTCTTCATTGACGATGAGAACTCCCGCACCCTGTTCCTGGGCTATGCGGTGGCGGGCGAGCGGCTGAAGGCGCAGTTCGCGGAACAGGGCCGCGTGGTGGATGCCGATCATCCGCTGTACGTCTACCTGCCGTGCGGCGTCGGCGGCGGACCCGGCGGGGTGGCGTTTGGCCTGAAGCTGGCCTTTGGCGACAACGTTCACTGCTTCTTCGCGGAGCCAACGCACTCGCCGTGCATGCTGCTGGGCGTTTACACCGGCCTGCACGATGAGATTGCGGTGCAGGATCTGGGCATTGATAACGTGACGGCGGCGGACGGTCTGGCGGTAGGACGCGCGTCCGGCTTCGTGGGCCGCGCGATGGAGCGCCTGCTCGACGGGTTCTATACGCTTTCCGATCGGAGCATGTATGACATGCTCGGCTGGCTGGCGCAGGAGGAAGGGATCCGCCTGGAGCCGTCGGCGCTGGCGGGGATGGCCGGGCCGGTGCGCATCAGTGCCGGTGCGAACGTTACCCACCTGGTGTGGGCAACCGGCGGCGGCATGGTGCCGGAAGACGAGATGGCGAAGTATCTGGCTAAAGGGAAGTAATTAAGCCGCCACCCGGCTTACAGGCTCAAAATTTGCTGAATATGGGTTACCGCAAACAGCAGCGACAGCGAGAGAACAGCGAGTGCGATCAGGAACTTATCCCGCACCGCTTTCGGCTGCACAAAGTCGTCCTGCGCCACGTCCATCAGGTTACGGCTGCGGGTATACCGCCATAAAATGATGGCCACCAGCGCCAGCACAATAATAGAGATCCAGAATGGCACCCCGGTTCGGTGCCAGTTGTGCTTAATCGCCAGGGCAATCAGCGCGCCATACCCCAGCAGCGTACGCAGCCAGGCCAGCGACGTCCGCTCCGGCTGCAGGCCGGGGTCCGCTTCGCGTCGCGCTTTGCGGCTATCCGCCATAGAACACAAGCACCATCACTACGCCCGCTACTGTCAGCAGAATCGCGCTGATGATAAGTAACCCGCGCGTATAGGGGAGATCCTGCTTCAGGCGCATCGCCTTTTCATTGCGCAGCCAGCGCAGGTAACCGTAAATCGCCAGCACGCCCGCGAACAGGCACAGCAGCAGCGCCAGCACTTCGCGGATCAGCGGCGTGGCGAAATCAGGCGCGAGCTGATCGAGACCGACCCCTGCGGCAAGAAAGCCCAGCGCGGTGCGGATCCACGCTAAAAAAGTGCGTTCATTAGCCAGAGAGAAGCGGTAGTCCGGCGCTTCGCCGAGGCGGGAAATTTTCATGAAGGTTCCTTGTCGTGCTACGGGCAGGCTTCAGCATAGCGTAAAACGACAGGGACAAGGAGACCGGCATCGGGCGATGCCGGTCAGGACGATTAGTGCAGTTCCGGCCAGTACTCCTTGTTGGCCTCGATCAGGTCATCCAGAATCGCCTTCGCGACGGACGCGCTCGGCACGGTTTTCGACAGGGTAATGGCCTGCCAGAGCTTCTGGTACGAGCGCTGCTCCCAGGCGTCCACCACCAGTTTTTCCACCGCCACCTGCTGGCTCATCAGCCCTTTCTGGAAGTGCGGAATATCGCCTACCGTAAGCGGCTCCGGCCCGTTATGGCCCACCAGGCACGGGATCTCCACCATCGCATCGGCATCAAAGTTATGGATGGCACCGTTGTTTGGCACAATCAGCAGCATCCGTTCCTGGGTGTTGAAGGCAATCGCGGTCGCCAGATCGACGATGTACGACGCATGTTCGTCGATTTCCAGCTCACCGGCGGCAGAGTTGCCGGCTTCGATAATCGCCCGGCAGGAACTGAACACATGCTTCTCACGGTGATCCATCACTTCATTGGCGCGGGTGCGTTCCGGGTTGGAATGCGCGACAACGTAGTCCGGGAACAGGTAATACTTCAGGTAGGTGTTCGGCATGGTGTCCGGATCCAGCGCCTGCACGTCTTTTGCTTTGGCAAAGGTATCGTTCCAGCTCGCTTCAGTGTGCGCGTCTTCGGAAGGCGGGACATAGCCGTTTTTCGCCACGTATTCACGCAGTTTTGGCATCAGATCGTTGCCGTTCAGATCTTCAATCGACGTCCACCAGCCGAAGTGGTTCAGGCCGTAGTATCGCACGCGCATCTCTTTGCGGTCCTTCAGGCCGACAATCTGCGCCATGCGCCCTTCAATGCCGATCGGCATATCGCAGATGTTGAGGATTTTAGCGTTCGGACGCAGGCGGCGCGTAGCTTCCGCAACAATCGCCGCCGGGTTGGAGTAGTTCAGCATCCACGCGTTCGGGGAGTACTGCTCCATATAATCCACCAGCTCCAGCACGCCGCCGATAGAGCGCATGCCGTAAGAGATGCCGCCCGGTCCGCAGGTTTCCTGGCCCAGCACGCCGTGGCGCAGCGGGATTTTTTCATCTTTCTCGCGCATCGGGTATTTGCCCACGCGGATATGCGCCATTACGAAATCCACATCGGTAAATGCCGCTTTAGGATCGGTGGTGTAGCTGAACTCAATCTCCGGGGCCTGCTCCTTAAGGATGATTCTGCACGCTTCGGCGATGGTCTCCTGACGTGCGCCGTCGTTGTCATAGAACTTCAGCGCGCGCAGCGGGAAGCGGTCACGGTTGGCTAACAGCATCAGGACGATACCAGGCGTAAAGGTGCTGCCGCCGCCTGCAATGACAACTGAGAATTTTTTCATGATATAGCCTCTGTCAGGGTGGTTTGTTCATTCGTTAAAGGAGTTTTCATCAGCGATTCCAGCTGGTCGCGCACCTGAGGAACGTGCAGGCCGACAATTACCTGAATGCCGTTGCCGCGTCGCACCACGCCGTGTGCGCCCAGGGCTTTGAAGACGTCGTCGCTTTGGGTTTTCGCCATATCCACCAGCGCGATACGCAGGCGGGTGGCGCAGTTGTTGATGCTTTCGATATTTGCTGCACCGCCGAGCGCCTGCAGGAATCCGGCGGCTTGCCCAACCTGCTGGCTGGCCGCCGCCGGGGCGGTGGTTTGCCCGCGCGCCGCCTTATAGTCGGCCTTGCTGTAGAGTTTGATTTCGCTCTCTTCCCGGCCCGGCGTTTTCAGGTTCAGCCGCTCAATCAGCGTCCTGAAGACCACGAAGTAGATGCCGGTGAAGCAGACGCCAATGCCGATCTGGGTGAGTACCGTCGAGGCGTGGTTATGGAACATCGGGATCCAGTTTTGCGGCAGGAACTGGTCCAGCAGGCCGCCGCCCATATTCCCGACCACGCCGAAGGTGTACATCACCGTCGCCATGGTGGCCGCCAGCACGGCGTGCACGGCAAACAGCAGCGGCGAGATAAACAGGAAGGTGAACTCAAGCGGTTCGGTAATACCCACCAGCACGGCGGTGAGCGTGGCCGGAACTAGCAGGCCCGCCACCTTGACGCGGTTTTCTGGCGACGCGGTGTACCAGATAGCCAAGGCAATCCCGACCGAGCCAAACACTTTTGAGTTGCCGTGCAGCGCGAACCCGCCTTCCGGGAAGAGGGTTTTCAGCGGCAGGGTGCTCTGGCTGAATTCCTGCAGATGCTGCGCCCAGTACACCTGAATACCGCCCTCCACCGCCGCCGGGCCGAAGATGAACGGACCGTAGACAAAGTGGTGCAATCCGGTTGGGATCAGAATGCGTTCCAGGAAGGTATACACCCACACGCCCAGCGCGCCGGCAGAGCGCAGGAAAGCCTGCAGGGACTCAATGCCCATCTGCACTTTCGGCCAGCCCAGCAGCGTCAGCCAGGCGCAGGGGATCATGACGAAGAACGCGAGGATAACGACAAACGAGCTGCCCTGGAAAATCCCCAGAAAGACCGGCAGCGGCTTGTCGAAATAGCGGTTGTGGATGGCGGTGACGATACCTGAAATCACAATGGCCCCGATGATGCTGGTATCGAGCGTTTTGATCCCGGCAATCATCGCCAGCCCGCTTCCCGCTGTCGGTTCGGCGGAGAAGTCGACGCCAAAGAAGTGGCCCCAGGTCATCCCCATCGCGTTAATGAAGTAGTTCCAGGTCAGGAAGCTAATCAGCACGGCCAGACAGGCGCGGCCCTGCGCCTGCTTCGCCAGGCCAATCGGTAAGCCGACGGCAAAAATCAGCGGCATATTACGAAACACCGCCCAACCGCCCTCCTCAATGATGTGAACGATTTGCGCGAAAAGATGATCGGGGGCGGTTAAGGCTTCGCCGACAAACAGCGGGTTGCGAAGCATGATGGCGATTCCCACCACGATCCCGGCAAACGGAAACAGCAATACCGGGGTAAACATGGCGCCGCCAAAACGTTGTATTTGACTGAGCATTTTTAAATCCTCACGTAACAACATGTAGGGGTAGAGGCCTTTATGGTTTTGTGCTGGCCTGAGGTGAGCATAAGAACTTACTGATGCGCGAACATGGCGTGCCGCTGCGATTCGTGATCGCATTCATGGTTTTATTTTGACCAGTCAGGTCTACTTCTTGCGGTAAATATGGACATGTCAGGACACAATCCACGCCCTGATAAGGGCAGAGAGGTCTACTGGTGATCTACAAATCGATTGCCGACAGGTTGCGGCTGCGGCTGAATTCGTCGGACTACAACATCGGCAGCCCGCTACCCGGCGAAAAAGCGCTGGCGCAGGAGTTTGGCGTGGCGCGCATGACCATCCGCAAGGCGCTGGATCTGCTGGTGAGCTGGGGGCTGGTTGAGCGCCGACACGGCAGCGGAACGTTTGTCTCGCGCAAAGACGTTCACCACGAGACCACTAACCTGACCGGGCTGGTGGAGGTGCTGCGTCAGCAGGGAAAAGAGGTGCAGAGTAAGGTGCTGCAGTTCGAAGTGATGCCCGCCCCGCCCGCCATCGCCAGCCAGCTGCGGATCCAGGTGGATGAGCGGATCTACTTTTCACGGCGGGTGCGCTACGTGGACGGAAAGCCGCTGATGCTGGAGGACAGCTTTATGCCGGTGAAGCTGTTCCGCAACCTGTCGCTGGCGCATCTTGAAGGGTCTAAGTTTGATTACATCGAGAAGGAGTGCGGGATCACCATCAGCGGCAACTACGAGAGCCTGACGCCAGTGCTGGCAGATAAACAGCTGGCCGGTTATATGAACCTGTCGGAACAGACGCCGCTGCTGCGCATTACCTCTCTCTCCTACAGCGACAGCGGCGAGTTCCTCAATTATTCCGTGATGTTCCGAAATACCAGCGATTACCAGGTGGACTACCATCTGCGGCGCATCCACCCGGAAGACCTGCTAGCCTATCCCCCAGAACAGCACCGCCAGTAGCTGCGGGGTGATGATGCGCAGGAACATCACCAGCGGGTAGACGGTGGCATAGGAGAGCGCGGCCGCGCCGCTGGTGGCGTGCAGGTTGTTGGCAAAAGCGAGCGCTGGCGGGTCGGTCATGGAGCCCGCCAGCATGCCGCACAGCGTCAGGTAGTTCATTTTGGCGAACATCCGCGCCAGGATGGCCACCGTCAGCAGCGGGATCGCCGTGATAAAGATGCCGTAGCCGACCCAGCTCATCCCTTCACCCTTGACCAGGGTATCGACAAAATCCCCACCGGATTTTAGCCCGACAACCGCCAGGAACAGCACGATGCCCAGCTCGCGCAGCGCCAGGTTAGCGCTCGGCGGCATAAACCAGTAGAGCTTCCCGATACAGCCGATACGCCCGAGGATCAGCGCCATAATCAGCGGCCCGCCCGCCAGGCCGAGCTTGAGCGCCACCGGGAAGCCCGGTATGTAGAGTGGAATTGAGCCGAGCAGCACGCCAAGCCCGATGCCGATAAACACCGGCAGCATCTGCACCTGCTGCAGTTTTTGCTGGGCGTTACCCACCATATCCGCCACGGCGTCGATGGACGACGGGCGTCCGACCAGGTTGAGGATATCCCCGAACTGCAGGCTGGCTTCCGGGCTGGCGACCAGTTCGACGCCCGCACGGTTGAGGCGGGAAATTACCACGTCGTAGCGCTCTTTTACCTGCAGATCGCGTATTTTCTTACCCAGAACGTGCTCGTTAGTCACCACAACGCGCTCCACGCGCATGTCGGTGCCGCGGGTTGAGAGCGAGGTATCCACTTCCTGACCAATCACCAGCCGCGCGTTGTTTAAATCTCCCGGCTGGCCGACCAGGTGCAGCAGGTCACCCTGCTGGATCATCGTGCCGGGCGCGGGCACCATCAGCACGTCGTCGCGCTTAAGGCGGGAGCAGATAATATTGGCGCTGTTCAGGATCGGCACGTCCTGAATCGCCATATTGTTCAGGTTGGGGTTATCGACGCGAATGTTGATGGTTTTGATCGGCATGTGGCCGTTGGTGAGCGTGGTTTCGTGATCTTTTGCCTCTGTCTCGACGTTAACGCGAAACAGCACGCGTACCAGCCACATGGAGAGCAGAATGCCGCAGATCCCAAACGGATAGGCCATGGCGTAGCTCATCCCCATCTGGTCGACGATGCCGGGTTCAATGCCCAAATCGCGAAGGATTTGCTGCCCGGCACCGAGCGCCGGCGTGTTGGTAACCGCTCCGGAGAAAATGCCCAGCACCACGGGCAGCGGGATAGAAAAGATTTTGTGCAGAACCGCGGTAACCAGCCCGCCCATCACCACAATGCCGAGGGCAAACAGATTGAGCCGTAGCCCGGAGACGCGCAGGGAAGCGAAAAAGCCCGGCCCTACCTGAATCCCGATGGTATAGACGAAGAGGATCAGGCCGAACTCCTGAATGAAGTGGAGCATATCGGCGCTGAGAACCAGCCCGAGCTTGTCAGCAAAATGCCCGACAAAGATGCCGCCAAACAGCACCCCGCCAATACCAAACCCGACGCCGCGGATTTTGATGTTGCCTATCCATAGCCCCACAACCGCGGCCAGGGCCAACACGCTTACGGTTAACGCGATATCACTCATGATCCACATCCTTGGCATAACCTTAGTTATAACAAGGATTTTCTCAGAGCCGGATGCGGATGTATGGGCGATGGCGCACAAAAAAGCCCTGCCGGAGCAGGGCTTTATCTTTTCATCTTCTCCCTGTGGGAGAGGGCCATGGTGAGGGCACCAGCCCGAACACTATCAGCTATTCAACGCCGGCCGCTCGCTAATAGCGATACGCTGCGGCGCGATGGCTTCCGGCACGTTACGGATCAGGTCGATATTCAACAACCCGTTGGTAAACGTCGCACCGGACACTTCCATATGGTCTGCCAGGGTAAAGCTCAGGCTAAACGGCTGATTCACCAGCCCCTGATGCAGCCACCGGGTTTCGGTCTCTTGTTTTTCCGGCGTACCCTTCACGGTCAGGCGCGTGCCTTCAAGCTGGATGTCCAGATCTTCCTGGCGGAACCCGGCCAGCGCGAGGGTGATGCGATAGTGGTTATCGTCGCTTTTTTCGATGTTGTACGGCGGAAACGTCTGTTGCTCGGTGGTGCTTTGCAGGGCGTTAGCCAGCTTGTCAAAACCAATCCACTGACGCAGCAGGGGGGATAAATCATAGTTACGCATACTAAATCTCCTTCTGAGAAGCGAGTTCGGCACAGTTTAATTTTGTGCGCAGTTGTTCCTGCAAATCCTTATGGATTCGCATATGCTCCCGTTACGGCAAGCAAGTCTGGGTGGGCCGCTCGCGCGACCCGCATAATTAGTTAATTTCGATACGGCGCGGTTTTTTCTCTTCCGGAATCACGCGTTCCAGTTCGATAAACAGCAGGCCGTTAACCAGGTTCGCGCCTTTAACGTGAATGTTCTCGGCTAACTGGAACTTGCGTTCAAAGTTGCGCTCGGCGATGCCCTGGTAAAGGTAGGTACGTTCTTTCTGCTCGGCCGTATGGGAACCTTTCACCACCAGCAGGTTGTCCTGCGCGGTGATTTCCAGCTCGTTTTCTGCAAAACCGGCGACGGCAATGGCGATGCGGTAGTGGTTTTCGTCAACCAGCTCAACATTGTATGGAGGGTAGCCGTTGCTCTGGCTTTGGTTATTTTCTAAATGGTTAAACAGGCGGTCAAAACCAATTGCAGAACGGTATAGCGGAGAAAGATCGAAGTTACGCATAAATAAAACTCCTGAAATCAGCGAGAAATTATAGCCTTCCACCATGGACAGGCCTTTACGCCCCCGAACACCCATCAGGCGTGTTCGTTATCGGGTCACATTCTTAAAATGGGTCTGGAACCGGGCTTTTCAAGACTATTTAGTCGAGATTTTTTTGCACTTTGCTGGTTGTCGCATAGACTCTGGGACAACAGCACAAAGGGTTAAATTGCGATGGCTGCCACAGTGCGGGGTTATTGGGCTATTCATTTCGGATAAGGCTCGCTATAACCGGAGTTGCAGGTCTATGCAGTGCCATTAACGATGACTGAGTGATGATGAAAAATGTTCTGATAAAGCTGACGACGTTCAGCGGGGTGGTTTTACTTTGCGGGTGTTCGAGCGTGATGTCTCACACCGGCGGTAAAGAAGGAACATATCCGGGGACGCGCGCCAGCGCGGCGATGATCTCCGATGACGATACGAACTGGGGCACAAAATCCCTGGTTATCCTGGATATGCCCTTTACAGCAGTGGCGGATACGCTTCTGCTGCCGTGGGATGTATTCCGTAAGGACGACTCCGTGCGCTCACGGGTAGAGAAAAGCGAGCAGGAAAATCTGGCGACAAACGCCGTCATCCCGCCCGCAGAGATGCCGCCGCGCTAGTTCTGCGCGGTTTCCGTTACCCAAAGCTGACGGAAACCGCCCGTCTCTTCCATCCACGCAATAAAGCGCCCGTCAGGGGAAAACACGACCGCATCAGCAGACGGTGGGTTGCCATGATCGGACGTCAAAAACGTCACTTCTCCAGTCTGTGCGTCACAGCAGGCGATCCGATTTTCGAGCACGAAACCCAGTCGGTCTCCCGCAGGATGCCAGTTAAACGCAGACTGAATACCGCTCCCGGTCCGCGTCAGCTGGCGCGGTTCGCCGCCCTCGGGCGAGATCAACCACAGCTGCACAATGCCGTTATCATCCCGCATCAGAAACGCGATTTGCGTCCCCTGGGGATTACTGCGCACCCAGTGGCGCGGCACGTTCACCAGACCCGGGTACGCCCTCTGGTGGGTAAATGTCAGACGTCGCTGCTTCACCCCGGCAGGTGGCGCTGGCAGGGTGTCAGGGGTGCCCTGCAGCGGCGCATCGCCCGCCCGTTTCCAGCCCTGCTCGTCTTCCGGAAGGTTAACAATAAACAGTTCAGGCACTTTTTCGCCCTGGGCGGAGAGGGTATCGCCGATAAACGCCAGCCTGTTGTTGCCCACCCAGCCCTCTTCGTAGGCGCGGTTGATTTCATCGCTGCCCGGCTGCGGGTTGGGCGTCGTGCGGCTGACCAGCACGCTCCAGAACGAGCCTGAATATTCACGCGGATGGTTCCCCTGCGGGTTCACCGGGCCGTAAGGCGCCGCCACGCCGACGTTGCGTAAATCGAGCTTCGGATCGCGCTCATGTAAAACATGGTCGTTATAGGTAAAGCTAACGAGCTGCCCGTTCGGGCTGAAGACGTGCACGTGGCTTCCGCCGCGCAGCGCGCCCGCGGTATAAGGCGCGGTGATATCCATCGCGTCCAGGTTGCTCACCAGATCGAGATGCGCAATCACACCCTGACGATGATGAAAATCGTAGTGCCAGTCAGCGTCCGGGTTTTTCGGGCCGTGGATAAAAACGTATTTGTCCTGTGCCGGATGAACGGTCACCACGCCGACATGCGCACCGTCAGCGGCGCGATAAATCATCTCCACCTCACCCGTAGCGACGTTGACCCGCTCAATGGTTTCACCGGTGAACGACGCCCCGGACGGGCGCACGTCGTAGACCAGCCACTGGCTGTCCGGCGTCCAGGTATTGATATTGGTCAGCTGATGGTTGCGGGAAGCGAAGGTGATTTGTTTCATGAGGATACCCTGATGCACGGTGAGTGCATCAGGGTAAAACATCCGCAGGGATTAGCCTACTCGTTTCACATCGCCCACCAGCAGGATGTAGGAGAGTGCCCCGATTAGCGCCACGGCAGAGATGTAGACCAGCGCCGGGCCGAAGCCGTAGTCCTGCGCCAGGTAGCCGATGACCAGCGGTACGGTGATGCCACCCAGTCCGCCAACGAAGTTGAACACTCCGCCGGTCAGGCCAATTAGCCGCATCGGCGCAAGGGACGACACCAGCGACCAGGTGATTGAGGCGAAGCCGTTACCAAAGAACGCCACCGCCATCAGGGTCATAATCCACACCGGATCGTTAGTGTAGTTGGCGCCCATGATGCAGGTTGAGATCAGCAGCCCGCAGATAATCGGCGTTTTACGCGCCACGCCCAGCGAGCATCCTCTTTTGACCAGCTTATCCGCCAGCCAGCCGGAGAGCAGCACGCCGAAGAACGCCGCGAGAAACGGCACGGTGGTCATAAAGCCCGCCTTCAGCGCCGTGATCCCCTTTTCCTGGGTCAGGTAGTTCGGGAACCAGGTGAGGAAGAACCACAGCGTAGAAGTCACCGCGAACTGGCCCAGATAAACGCCCACAAGCTTACGGTGGAAGACCAGCTTCCAGTCCGCTTTGGTCAGCGGCTGGCGCGCCTCTTTTTTCACCGGCGCATCGCCGTCCACCAGGCCACCGCCGTCGCGGATGTAGTCCAGTTCAGCTTTGGTGATGCTTTTGGTCAGACGCGGCGGCTGATAAACCTTAAACCAGATCAGCGACCAGATAATACCAATCCCGCCGGTCACGATGAACACCCAGTGCCAGCTCAGCAGCTCCTGGATCCAGATCAGCAGCGGCGTCAGGAACGCCAGACCGACAAACTGCCCGGAGGTATAAAAGCCAACGGCGGACGCGCGTTCGTGTTCAGGGAACCAGCTGGTCACCATGCGGTTGTTGGTGGGAAACGCGGGCGCTTCGAAAACCCCGGTGATAGCGCGCAGGCCAATCAGCGACATCAGCCCGGTCGCGAACCCCTGGAACAGGGTCGCCACGGACCAGCCTAAAATGGCGATAAAATAGGTCAAACGTGAACCTACGCGGTCAAGGAACCAGCCGCCGGGGATTTGGCAGAGCGTATAAAGCCAGGCAAACGCCGAAAAGACGTAGCCCATTTCCGCTTTGGTAATGCCAAACTCTTCCTGAATATGGGCCGATGCCACGGCAAGGTTGGCGCGGTCAACATAGCAAATGACCACGGTAATAAAGATCATAATCAGCGTCAGGTAGCGGCGACGCCCGGTTTTTGTAGCGGTAACTGGAATATCCATCGCAATCTGTCTCCAGATTTTGGGCATAGCGAAGCCGCTCACCATGCCCTGTAATTTACAGAGGGTTATATTTTTGTATGTATGATTTTTGCCCGGGAGCTTACCGGGTCTACGGGATGGCGATTACCATTCCGCTACGCTGCCATCTTCATGACGCCACAGTGGATTACGCCAGTCCGGCGCATTTTTACTCAGCTCAATGACTTTGGCTTCGTCAATTTCCACGCCAAGGCCCGGCTTCGTTAATGGTTTAAAGAAACCGCCTTCCATGCAGAAGTCTTCTTTGTTTTTCACAAAATCGAGCAGTTCCGCGCCCTTGTTATAGTGAATTCCCATGCTTTGTTCCTGGAACACCGCGTTGCGGGAGACGAAGTCGACGTGCAGACAGGCCGCCAGCGCAATCGGCCCGAGCGGGCAGTGCGGCGCCAGCGCCACATCGTAAGCTTCTGCCATCCCGGCAATTTTGTAGCACTCGGTGATGCCGCCCGCATGAGAGAGGTCAGGCTGCAGGATCGCAATCCCGCCCGCTTCAAGCACGCGTTTAAACTCGAATCGCGAGAACATACGTTCACCCGCCGCGATGGGAATGTGGGTCTGTTCAGACAGTTTTGGATAGTACTCCGCCTGCTCGGCCAGCACCGGCTCCTCGATAAACAGCGGGCGATACGGCTCCAACTCTTTAATCAGCACTTTGGCCATCGGCGCGCTGACGCGGCCGTGGAAATCCAGGCCAAACTCAATCTCGTTGCCGAAGGCTTCACGGATTTGCGCCACGGTGTTGACCGCCCGGTCTACCGCACGCGAGTTGTCGATAACGCCCATCTCTTCGCAGCCATTGAGCTTGAAGGTATCAAAGCCGATGTTGCGCAGCTGCGTGATGCCGTCGATCACTTCCGCAGGACGGTCGCCGCCCACCCAGCTGTAGGCTTTGATTTTATCGCGCACCAGGCCGCCCATAAGCTGCCAGACCGGCGCGTTCAGCACTTTACCTTTGATATCCCACAGCGCCTGGTCGATGCCGGCGATGGCGCTCATCAGGATCGGACCACCGCGGTAGAAGCCCGCGCGGTACATCACCTGCCACAGGTCGTTGATGCGCGCCGGATCCTGACCAATCAGGTATTCACCCAGCTCGTGCACCGCCGCTTCAACGGTGCGCGCGCGCCCTTCAATCACCGGTTCGCCCCAGCCTACAACCCCTTCATCGGTTTCGATTTTCAGGAACATCCAGCGCGGGGGTAAACGGTACGTGGTGAGTTTGGTTATTTTCATTTCACTGCCTCTCGATACGCTTTCACAAATGCTGCCGCCTGCTGTGCGGTACGTTCCACGGACTGTCCGGCGCGATAAAGATCGCTGCCAAGCCCCGCGCCCGTACAGCCAGCGCTCATCCACTGGCCCAGGTTTTCTGGCGTTACGCCGCCCACGGCAAAGACCGGCACGCTGGCGGGCAATACCGCTTTCAACGCTTTGATGTAGTCCGGTCCAAAAGCCGATGACGGGAAAATTTTGAGCGACTGCGCGCCCGCATCGAGGGCAGCAAAGGCTTCCGTGGCGGTGGCGCAGCCCGGGCAGACGGTCATGCCGTAACCCACCGCGCGGCGGATCACCTCAGGCTGAATATTGGGCGTGACGATAAGCCTGCAGCCCATCTTTGCCAGCCGATCGACCTGCTCAGGCTGTAACACGGTGCCTGCGCCAATCAGCGCCCTATCGCCGAAGGCCTCCACCACGGCCGGAATGCTTTTTTCCCACTCGGGCGAGTTGAGCGGGATTTCCACCGCGTCGAATCCGGCGTCGATAACCGCGCCGACGTGGGCTAACGCCTCATCGGGCGTGATGCCGCGCAAAATTGCGATAAGGGGAAGATCAGTTTGCCACTGCATGAGCGATGCTCCTTATTCCTGCCTGAAATGCCGTGTCGCCGGATACCGTTGCAACTTCACGCCCAACGGCGCGGAACGCCTGCTCGTAGCGCGACGTCAGCGATGCGCCTGCGACAATCGTGATGGCCTGCTCGTGCGCGATGAACTCACGCATGCTGGCGACCTCTGCGCCAATCAGCAGGCCGGAGAGAAACTCGCTGACCTGCTCGCGCGGGAGACTTCCCAGCACGTGCGAGGCGCGAACCTCAAAAAGCTGCGGCAAAACATCAGGAGAAGCGATCCCACGTTCAAGCCCGGCGGCAAACGCCTCTGGCGAGGATTCCTGCTCAGGTAAACCGGCTCCCACCAGCGAATGGTTGAGCAGCAAATGGTGCAGTTCGCCGGTCATCACGGTGCGAAATTCGTGGATTTGCTCAGCGTCAGCCTGGACCCACTTGCAGTGCGTGCCGGGCATGACGTAGACAGAAGAAGGAGAAAGCGCGCGCGCGCCAAGCAGCTGCGTCTCTTCGCCGCGCATCACGTTGTGGTTATCGTCGCGAGAGACGCTCAAACCGGGAACAATCCAGATATTGTCGCCAACGGACGTTAACTGCTCGCCAATAGCGGAGAAACGAGCGGGAACCGGCAAATAAGGCGCGACTTTCCAGCCTACGTTACTGCCCACCATACCCGCCATAACCACCGGCGTTGCGCTGTCGCGCCAGTTTTGTGTGACCTCTGCTAACACCGCCTCGGGGGATTTACCGTTCAGGCGCGTGACGCCTGCTTCTGATTGCCTGCTCTCCAGGCACTGCTCGCCCTGGTACAGCCAGGCGCGCAGGTTGGTCGATCCCCAGTCAATTGCGATGTAGCGAGATGTCATGTGATTTCCTTCAGCCTTCGTGTCGAGCTGGCAATCATGGTTAGTGCCGCCTGCTCTGCCGCATCGCCGTCCTGATGCCGTATCGCATCGAACAGCGCTTTATGTTCCTGGAGCGTCTTCGGCATGTTGGCCTCATCGCCCATCCAGGTACGTTCAAATACCGCGCGCTGTAGCGAGCTGATCGCTACGCTAAGCTGCTGTAAAACCGGGTTATGCACCGACTGCAGCACCGCTTCGTGGTAGCGAATGTCCGCCTCGTTGAACGCCTCCCGGTTCTGGTTATTGGCGATCATGTCGTTTAAAGCCGACTCAATCTGCGCCAAATCGCCGGAGGTTGCGCGTTCCGCCGCCCAGCGCGCAATTGCCGGTTCCACCAGGTTTCGAACTTCACTCATCGCGCCGATAAGCCGCGGGTCGTAGTCGTTTTCCAGCACCCACTGCAGCACGTCGGTATCGAGGTAGTTCCACTGGTTGCGCGGAGCAACAAACGCGCCGCGATAGCGTTTCATTTCAATCAGCCGCTTCGCCATCAGCGAGCGGAACACTTCCCGGATGATGTTGCGCGAGGTTTCAAACTCCTCACACAGTTCTGCCTCTGCCGGGAGCGGCGAACCGGGAACGTATTTCCCACCCACAATCTGGGTGCCCAGCGTGATGACGATGCGATCGGTTTTATTGAGAGTCATGGAGAGTCCTTGTGCTCTGTATGTCCATCACTACTTTACCGCGACCGCTGAATTTCACCTCACTTTTGCAGTACAAACGTGAGATGGTTCGTCTTTGCTCTGGCGATAATGTAGTACAATCAATTAATGTTGTACTACAATACAGATCACAAAAAGAACAATTCAATAAATTCAGCGCAAAAAAAAAGCCCCGGTCGATAACCGAGGCTGATGATTGAAAATAATCGTTACTGCAGCACAAATTTCTCGATCGCGTAGGCAACGCCGTCTTCCAGGTTGGATTTGGTCACGAAGTTAGCCACCTCTTTCACCGACGGAATGGCGTTATCCATTGCCACGCCCACGCCCGCGAATTCAATCATCGCGATGTCGTTTTCCTGGTCGCCCAGCGCCATGATTTCCTCCTGCTTAATCCCCAGCGCATCAGCGAGCGATTTCACGCCGGTGCCCTTATTGACGCGTTTATCGAGAATTTCGAGGAAGTACGGCGCACTTTTCAGCACGGTATACTTCTCTTTAACCTCTGCCGGAATGCGCGCGATGGCTTTATCCAGGATCTCCGGCTCGTCAATCATCATCACCTTCAGGAACTGCGTCGCCGGATCCATTTTCTCGGCTTCACAGAACACCAGCGGAATGGTCGCAACGTAGGATTCATGCACCGTGTAGTAGCTGATATCGCGGTTGGCGGTGTAGAGCGTATTGCGATCGAGCGCGTGGAAGTGGGAGCCCACTTCACGGGAGAGTTTTTCCAGGAACAGGTAGTCATCATAGCTCAGCGCAGTTTGCGCAACCGTGCTGCCGTCTGCGGCTTTCTGCACCAGCGCGCCGTTATAGGTGATGCAGTAATCGCCCGGCTGATTCATATGCAGCTCTTTCAGGTAGCTGTGAACGCCCGCATACGGACGCCCCGTGGTCAGAACCACATTCACGCCCTTCGCGCGTGCGGCGGCGATCGCGTTTTTAACGGCAGGAGAGATAGTGTGGTCTGGCAGCAGCAGCGTGCCGTCCATATCGATTGCAATGAGTTTGATAGCCATGAGTTCCCCAGGATAAATGAGTGCTGCCTCATGCTAACGCGATTAAGCACACAAAAATAGAGCTACATTGCGCAACAGAAACACCCCTTTTACGCTTATCCCGGGGAAAAAAGACCTACTCGCGGGTGAGGACGATTTTACCAAACGCACCGCGATCGAGGTGTTCAAGCGCCTGTTCCAGCTCGTCAAAGCGGTAGCGATGCTCAATCACGGGTTTCAGCCCCGTCACATCCACGGCGCGGACGAAATCCTCCAGCGCCCGACGGTGCCCCACGCCAATCCCCTGAATGACGGGGGATTTCAGCAGCAGCTCGCCAGCAGGCAGCGAAATGTCAGTCCCGGCCAGCACGCCAATCACTGAGATACGCCCGTGAACGGCAACGGCGCGCAGGGAGTGCTTCAGGTTCTCGCCACCCACGGTTTCGATAATATGGTCGATGCCGCGATCCTGCGTGAGCATCAGCGCATCTTCAGCCCAGTCGCCTTTCAGCCGGTTGATGCCGTGGCTGGCCCCCAGCGTTTTGGCGAGCGCCAGTTTCTCTTCGCTCCCCGAAGTGACAAACACCTCCGCTCCGTGCGCTTTTGCAATTTGCAGGGCGAATATCGCCACGCCGCCCGTCCCCTGCACCAGCACCGATTGCCCGGCGCGTAGCTGACCGCGCTCCACCAGCGCGAACCAGGCGGTAAGCCCCGCGCAGGGTAGCGTGCTGGCCTCTTCGTCGTTCAGGGTTTCCGGGGAGGCCACCAGCGCGTTTTCATTCACAATCACATACTCGGCGAGCATTCCCTGGAAATAGCCGCCGGACGTCTTATAGGGCAAATTGCGCGCGTCCGCCTGCGGTTTACCTTCTATCCACCCCGGGAAGAAGGTTGAAATAACGCGAGCGCCGGGCTTGAAGCGCGTAACACCTTCACCCACGCTGTCCACCACGCCCGCCATGTCAGACGCCGGGGTGAAGGGGAAGGAAAGCGGAATCGGCATCGTGCCTTCGATGACCATTTTATCGCGGTAGTTGAGCGCAACGGCATTCACCCGAACGCGCACTTCACCCGGGCCGGGCTGGCGAACCGGTTCCTCAACGAGCTTAAGATTCTCGCGCCCGAGGGCGTTCATTGACCAGCGCTGCATTGTCTCTGTCATTTTTTTTCTCCTGCCATCAGATAAGCTTCAGTAATGACAGTCTACCGTTGACTCACATTCTCCAGTGGCGATAAGTTTTCCCCTTATTGACGCCATAACAGAGACAATCTATGTCCGATACGCTGAAGGATATTCCTGTTTTTGTGGCCGCCGTGGAGGCGGGAAGTTTTGCGCAGGCCGCCATTCGCCTGCATTTGTCACGCTCGGCGGTAGGAAAAAGCATCGCTCGCCTCGAACAGCGGTTGGGAGTTCGTCTTTTTCAACGCACCACCCGCAGCCAGAGGCTGACCGATAACGGCGCCCTTTTTTATGAACGTTGCCTG
Source organism: Enterobacter sp. 168J2 (assembly GCF_034107265.1). Taxonomy (NCBI): domain Bacteria; kingdom Pseudomonadati; phylum Pseudomonadota; class Gammaproteobacteria; order Enterobacterales; family Enterobacteriaceae; genus Enterobacter; species Enterobacter sp. 168J2. The sequence goes on from NZ_JAWNEB010000012.1 coordinate 75,069, forward strand.
CGCGCTCTGGAGGAGATTCGTGGCGCGGAATCGCAGCTTGAAACCGGGAAACAGCAGGTCAGTGGCCGCCTGCGCGTTGCCATGCCGGTGCTGTTTGGCCGCCAGTGCGTCGCCCCGCTGCTGATCGCGCTGGCGCAGGAACACCCCGGACTTGAACTGGAAATGTCATTCAGCGACCGCGTGGTGGATCTGGTGGAGGAAGGCTTCGATATGGCGGTACGTAACGGCACGCTGCAGGACAGCAGCGTGCTGGTGGCAAGAAAGCTGGGAGAGCACCGCATGGTGCTGTGCGCCGCGCCGGCTTACCTGCAGAAGAAAGGCCAGCCACATCGCGTTGATGATTTACCCCAGCATACGGCGATTAACTATCTGCGCGCGGGCCGAGTGTTGCCCTGGCAGCTGATGGATGACGAAAGGACGTCGCATACCTTTACTCCCCGTTCCTCACTCAATATGGATGACTTACAGGCTATTTGCGACGCTGCGCTGGCCGGACACGGCATTGCCTGGCTGCCCTGCTGGATGGTCATCAAAGAAATTCATCAGGGAAAACTCGTCCCGCTCATGAAGCAGGCGCCGGATGTACACTTCAACGTTCATGCCGTCTGGCAGCAAACGCCTCATCTGCCGTTGAGGGTGCGAATGGCTATAGACACGCTGGCGAGCCGTTTACCGGAGGTGATGTCGCTGGACCTTCCTGCGCCCATAAAAAAGCCGCGCTGAAGCGCGGCTTTTATCGCAGTGTAACGGCATTAAATATCGATATTCGCCGCTTTCAGCGCGTTCTCTTCAATGAAGGCACGACGTGGTTCTACCGCATCGCCCATCAGGGTCGTGAACAGCTGGTCGGCAGCAATCGCGTCTTTCACGGTGACGCGCAGCATGCGACGGCTTTCCGGATCCATGGTGGTTTCCCACAGCTGATCCGGGTTCATTTCGCCCAGACCTTTATAACGCTGGATAGAGAGACCGCGACGGGACTCTTTCACCAGCCAGTCCAGCGCCTGCTCGAAGCTGGCTACCGGCTGACGACGCTCGCCACGTTCGATGAAAGCATCGTCTTCGATCAGGCCGCGCAGCTTCTCGCCGAGGGTGCAGATACGGCGGTATTCCGGGCCGGTTACGAATTCGTGCTCCAGCGGGTAGTCGGTGTCGACGCCGTGAGTACGCACGCGAACAATCGGCTCAAACTGCTGTGCCGCATTCTGCTGAACGTCGAACTTCCACTGGCTGCCGTGCTGCTCTTTCTCGTTCAGCTCGCTCACCAGAGCGTTTACCCAGCGGGTCACGGTCTGCTCGTTGCTCAGATCGGCTTCGGTCAGGGTTGGCTGATAGACCAGCTCCTTCAGCAGCGCTTTTGGATAGCGACGCTCCATACGGCCAATCATTTTCTGCGCGGCGTTGAACTCGGAAACCAGACGCTCCAGCGGCTCGCCTGCCAGTGCCGGAGCGCTGGAGTTCGCATGCAGGGTTGCACCGTCAAGCGCGATCGCGATTTGATACTGATCCATCGCGTCGTCATCTTTGATGTACTGTTCCTGCTTGCCTTTCTTCACCTTGTACAGCGGCGGCTGTGCAATGTAGACGTGGCCACGCTCAACGATTTCAGGCATCTGACGATAGAAGAAGGTCAACAGCAGCGTACGAATGTGCGAGCCGTCGACGTCCGCATCGGTCATGATGATGATGCTGTGATAGCGCAGCTTGTCCGGGTTGTACTCATCGCGGCCAATGCCGCAGCCCAGCGCGGTAATGAGCGTCGCCACTTCCTGAGAGGAGAGCATCTTGTCGAAGCGCGCTTTCTCAACGTTGAGGATTTTACCCTTCAGCGGCAGAATCGCCTGGTTCTTACGGTTACGGCCCTGCTTCGCAGAACCGCCCGCGGAGTCCCCTTCCACAAGGTAGAGTTCGGACAGCGCCGGGTCGCGTTCCTGACAGTCAGCCAGCTTGCCTGGCAGGCCAGCCAGGTCCAACGCGCCTTTACGACGGGTCATTTCACGGGCTTTACGCGCCGCTTCACGGGCACGCGCCGCATCGATAATTTTGCCCACAACGATTTTCGCGTCGTTCGGGTTTTCCAGCAGGTACTCGCTCAGCAGTTCGTTCATCTGCTGCTCAACCGCCGATTTCACCTCAGAAGAGACCAGCTTGTCTTTAGTCTGTGAGGAGAACTTCGGATCCGGCACCTTCACGGAAACCACGGCAATCAGGCCTTCACGGGCATCGTCACCGGTGGCGCTGACTTTCGCTTTTTTGCTGTAGCCTTCTTTGTCCATGTAGGCGTTCAGGGTACGGGTCATCGCCGCGCGGAAGCCCGCAAGGTGAGTACCGCCGTCGCGCTGTGGAATGTTGTTGGTGAAGCAGTAGATGTTTTCCTGGAAACCGTCGTTCCACTGCAGCGCCACTTCCACGCCGATACCGTCTTTTTCGGTGGAGAAGTAGAAGATATTCGGGTGAATTGGCGTTTTGTTCTTGTTCAGATACTCAACGAACGCCTTGATACCGCCTTCGTAGTGGAAGTGGTCTTCTTTGTTGTCGCGTTTGTCGCGCAGGCGAATAGAGACACCGGAGTTCAGGAACGACAGTTCACGCAGGCGCTTCGCCAGGATGTCGTACTCGAATTCAGTGACGTTAGTGAAGGTTTCGAGGCTCGGCCAGAAACGCACCATGGTACCGGTTTTCTCGGTATCGCCGGTAACGGCCAGCGGGGCTTCAGGCACGCCGTGCTGGTAGATCTGACGGTGAATTTTGCCTTCGCGCTGGATAACCAGCTCCAGCTTCTGCGACAGGGCGTTTACTACGGAAACGCCTACGCCGTGCAGGCCGCCGGAAACTTTATAGGAGTTATCGTCGAACTTACCGCCTGCGTGCAGAACGGTCATGATCACTTCCGCAGCGGAAACGCCCTCTTCCGGGTGAATACCGGTCGGAATGCCACGGCCATCATCGGTGACGGAGACGGAGTTGTCCGCATGGATGGTAACCACGATGTCTTTACAGTGACCCGCGAGCGCTTCGTCGATAGCGTTATCTACCACCTCGAATACCATGTGGTGCAGACCGGTGCCGTCATCCGTGTCGCCGATATACATACCCGGGCGCTTACGCACCGCATCCAGCCCTTTCAGGACTTTGATACTGGAGGAGTCATAAGAATTCGACATCAACGTTTCTCGCTCATTTCAACTTGGGTTAATCCGTTATTTTACCCTTTTCCACGGTAAACATCTTCGAATTTTCGTCCGACATGTCCATAACGTGTTCAGCGCTAATGGCGCTGACGAAAACCTGCGACTGAGTGGCTTTTAAGCGGCTGGCAAGCAGCCCGCGCCGCGCGTCGTCAAGTTCCGAGGCAAAATCATCTATCAGGTACAGGCAGCGCCGTCCGCTCTCGCGGGTGAGGAACTCCCCCTGCGCCAGGCGCAGCGCGCACATCAGGAGCTTGAGCTGCCCGCGCGACAGCGTGTCCTCCACCGGCGCACCGTCGGCACGAATGCGGAAATCCGCCTTGTGCGGGCCGTGCGCGGTGTAGGTCAACATGCGATCGCGCTCGAAGCTTCTCTCTAACACCTCGGCATAATCCGTCTCTTTCTCCCAGCCGCGCTGGAAGGAGAAGGTGAGAGAGAACTCGGGTAAAAACTGTTTGCAGGTGTCGGCCATATCTTCGGCAATACCTGCGCTGTATTCGGCACGCCAGCGGCTGATTTGTTCCGCGAGGGGGATTAACTCCATGTCCCACGGACGCAGCTGGGCGTAGCGCGTGACCTGGCGCAACGCGGCGTTACGCTGCTTGAGCAGGCGCTTCAGGTTGCTCCAGGCGTTAAAGAATCCGGCTTCGTTGTGAAAGCATCCCCAGTCGAGGAACGCTCTTCTGTATTTGGGGCCGCCGTTGAGTAAAGTAAACCCCTCCGGCGTAATCAGCTGCATCGGCATCAGCAGCGCCAGCTCCGCCACCTTGTGGCCGTCGGTGCCGTCGATGCGTACCTTGCTGTCGCCCTGCTTGTCTTTGGTCAGGCCGATGGCGGTTTCCCGCTCCGCCCCCTGCAAACGCCCGTGCAGAACAAAGGATTCCTGCTCGTGGCGAATGACGCGACCAATCTGCAAACTGCGAAACGCCCGACCGTGGCCGAGCGTATAGATGGCTTCCAGCACGCTGGTTTTGCCGCTGCCGTTCGCGCCAACCAGGAAGTTAAAGCCGGGGGATAAAGCGAGATCCGCGCTTTCGATATTGCGAAAGTCGCGGATCAACAGACGGGTGAGCGACATTACAGTCTCATTGGCATGACAACATATGCAGCCGACTGTGATGCGGCATCTTCAATCTGTACGCTCGAAACGGAGTCGGTCAGCAGAATGCGCACATTCTCGCATTTCAGTGCATTGAGCACGTCCAGCACGTAGCTGACGTTGAAGCCGATTTCCATCTCAGCCCCGGCGTAGGTGACGTCCAGAATCTCTTCTGCCTCTTCCTGTTCCGGGTTGTTAGCGGTAATTTTGATCTGGTTTTCACTCACGTACAGGCGCACGCCGCGGAATTTCTCGTTGGAGAGGATCGCGGCACGGGCAAAGGCCTGCTTGAGGCTATCGCAGCCCGCTTCCAGCGTTTTGTCCGGGTTCTTCGGCAACACGCGGCGATAATCCGGGAAACGACCGTCAACCAGCTTCGATGTGAAGACAAAATCGCCCACATGCGCGCGGATGTTGTTGCTGCCGATCTGCACGCGCAGCGGCGTGTCGCCGCCGTCGAGCATACGCATCAACTCAATCACCCCTTTACGCGGCACGATCACCGAATGGTTTGGCAGCGAGTCGCCAATCGGCATAGAACAGACCGCCAGACGGTGGCCGTCGGTCGCCACGGTACGCAGCTCTTCCCCTTCGGTTTCGAACAGCATGCCGTTTAAGTAATAACGCACGTCCTGATGCGCCATAGAGAACTGCGTGGCTTCAATCAGACGCTTCATCGTCGCCTGCGGCAGGGTAAATTCAACTTCACTCTGCCAGTCGTCCAGGTTCGGGAAGTCCGCAGCTGGCAGCGTGGAGAGCGAGAAACGGCTGCGGCCAGAGCGCACCAGCATACGGTCGCCCTCCAGCTGCACGGCGATTTCAGCGCCTTCCGGCAGCCCGCGGCAGATATCAAAGAATTTACGTGCCGGAACCGTGGTCGCGCCCGCGTCGTGCGGCTGCGTCAGCGTAACGCGCGCGATCATTTCCATTTCCAGATCTGTACCGGTCAGCGACAGCGTACCGTCCGCGACCTGAAGCAGCAGGTTTCCGAGAATAGGCAGCGTTGGGCGGCCGCCTAATGGGCCACTCACCTGTTGCAGCGGTTTTAATAAATGTTCACGTTCAACGGTAAATTTCATAGCGTCACGATGATAATGTTCTGATTAGATTGGAAAAATCTTCTTTTATGTCGTGGCTTTCTTCGCGTAACTGCTCAATCTTGCGACAAGCGTGCAGCACGGTCGTATGGTCACGGCCACCAAACGCATCGCCGATTTCCGGCAGGCTGTGGTTGGTTAACTCCTTTGCCAGCGCCATCGCCATCTGACGCGGACGCGCCACCGAGCGGGAACGACGTTTAGACAGTAAATCTGCCACTTTGATCTTGTAGTACTCGGCCACCGTCTTTTGAATATTGTCGATAGTGACCAGTTTTTCCTGCAATGCCAGCAAATCACGCAGCGCTTCACGCACAAAATCGATGGTGATCGCACGACCGGTAAAGTTGGCATTGGCGATAACGCGGTTCAGCGCCCCTTCCAGCTCACGCACGTTGGAGCGCAGACGCTTGGCGATGAAGAACGCCACTTCACCCGGCAGGCGAATGTCGTTCTCATCGGCTTTCTTCATCAGGATCGCGACGCGGGTTTCCAACTCCGGTGGCTCGATCGCCACGGTCAGGCCCCAGCCGAAGCGGGATTTCAGACGATCTTCAACGCCGTTGATCTCTTTTGGATAACGATCCGAGGTCAAAATGATCTGCTGATTACCTTCCAGCAGGGCGTTGAAGGTGTGGAAAAATTCTTCCTGCGATCGTTCTTTATTGGCAAAGAACTGGATGTCATCGATCAGCAGCGCGTCAACGGAACGGTAGTAGCGTTTAAACTCTTCGATCGCATTGTTTTGCAGGGCTTTTACCATGTCCTGAACGAAGCGCTCGGAGTGCATATACACCACCTTCGCGTTGGGCTTGCGCGCCATGATGCCGTTACCTACCGCATGCAGCAGGTGGGTTTTACCGAGACCCGTGCCGCCATAGAGGAACAGCGGGTTGTAAGCACCACCGGGGTTATCGGCAACCTGACGGGCCGCCGCGCGCGCCAGCTGGTTCGACTTACCTTCAACGAAGTTATCGAACGTGTGTTTCACGTTAACGTTAGAGCGGTAGGTTGGCTCTGCGGGTGCAGGAACGTTATCCCAGCCCTGACGAGCGGGTGCAACGCGAGGCGCCGGAGCCGGAACAGCCTGAGCGGGCGCGGCTACATTGACGGTTTCACGAACGGTTTGGGTGACCGGCTTTGTGCCCACTTCAAAACGCAGCTGTGGAACATCTGACCCGCAGAAATCGTTCAGCAGGCCATTGATGTTATTAAGGTACTTGTCTCTTACCCAATCGAGCACAAAACGGTTTGGCGCATACAAAGCCAGCGTGTTATCGCTCAGCTCCGCCTGCAACGGGCGGATCCACATACTGAATTCTGTGGCTGGTAACTCATCCTGCAATCGGGCAAGACACTGCTGCCAAAGCGAAAGTGACACGGCGGACTCCACTCGAACAATAAAAGAAAACTATTGAATATTCATGATTGTTGGCGCACATCGACATGACCCTGTGTAAAGGGGGACGTGCGAATTGCTATCTGCAATTTATCCTGACCAGGATCCTGGGATCCCGATCGGGACCGCGGATCATAGCGTAAACTGAGCCAGAGATCTTCTGTTTCTCACAGATTCTTCCCGATTTATCCACAGGAAGATCCGAAACCGGGTAAGTGTAAACGATCCTGGCGCGAGTGCCCCGCGATTTAGCCCGCATATTGGAAAATTTAATGAGCAGCGACAATTTATTGCTTAAATGATCTAACGAAGATCCGGGACGATCCTTGCGCTTTGTTGGCGAGGCCGTATAATCCTCGACCCGGCGCGTGATGCTCATCTTCCTGCGTCGTCCGTTGCTCATTTTCCACGCGAAATCGTGCGGAAATACGCGGGAAATAAGGAAAGAGAATTGACTCCGGAGTGTACAATTATTACAATCCGGCCTCTTTAATCACCCACGGCTTCGGCGTCCGTCATTCGAAACTCGGTCGGGCATCCGCAAAAGTCATGAATTTTTTCAAGTTTAGGTAGAAATCGCCATGAAACGCACTTTTCAACCGTCTGTACTGAAGCGCAACCGTTCTCACGGCTTCCGTGCTCGTATGGCTACTAAAAATGGTCGTCAGGTTCTGGCACGTCGTCGTGCTAAAGGCCGCGCTCGTCTGACCGTTTCCAAGTAATAAAGCTAACCCCTGAGTGGTTAAGCTAGCATTTCCCAGGGAGTTACGTTTGTTAACTCCCACTCATTTCACTTTCGTCTTCCAGCAGCCACAACGGGCTGGCACGCCGCAAATCACCATCCTCGGCCGCCAAAATTCGCTGGGGCATCCCCGCATCGGTCTCACAGTCGCTAAGAAAAACGTTAAGCGTGCGCATGAACGCAACCGGATTAAACGTCTGACGCGTGAAAGCTTCCGTTTACGTCAGCACGAACTGCCTTCTATGGACTTCGTGGTGGTGGCTAAAAAGGGGGTTGCCGACCTCGATAACCGTGCTCTCTCGGAAGCGTTGGAAAAATTATGGCGCCGCCACTGTCGCCTGGCTCACGGGTCCTGATAGCCCTCATTCGGGTCTATCAACGCCTGATTAGTCCGCTACTCGGGCCACACTGCCGTTTCACACCAACATGCTCAAGCTACGGAATTGAGGCATTGCGCAGGTTTGGAGTGATAAAAGGCAGTTGGTTGACGGTGAAACGCGTATTAAAATGCCACCCTTTACACCCAGGTGGAGACGACCCCGTCCCCCCAGGACCTTTTGATACCAGAGAACACTAACGATGGATTCGCAACGCAATCTTCTTATCATCGCTTTGTTGTTCGTGTCTTTCATGATCTGGCAGGCATGGGAGCAGGATAAAAATCCTCAACCCCAGCAGCAGACCACGCAGACCACGACCACCGCAGCGGGTAGCGCCGCCGACCAGGGCGTACCGGCCAGTGGCCAGGGGAAACAGATTACGGTTAAGACCGATGTGCTTGAGCTGACTATCAACACCCGTGGTGGTGATGTTGAGCAGGCGCTGCTGTTGACCTACCCGAAAGAGCTGAAGTCTACCGAACCGTTCCAGTTACTGGAAACCACACCGGAGTTCCTGTATCAGGCGCAGAGCGGCCTGACCGGTCGTGATGGCCCGGATAACCCGGCTAACGGTGCGCGTCCACTGTATAACGTCGAGAACGACACCTTTGTGCTGGCTGACGGCCAGAACGAACTCGTTATCCCGATGACCTACACCGACGCGGCAGGCAACACCTTCACCAAAACCTTCACTCTGAAACGCGGTGAGTATGCGGTGAACGTGGGCTACAGCGTACAGAACGCCGGTGCGAAACCGCTGGAACTGTCTACCTTCGGTCAGCTGAAGCAGTCCATCAATCTGCCGTCACACCGTGACACCGGAAGCAGCAACTTTGCGCTGCATACCTTCCGTGGCGCGGCGTACTCCACGCCTGACGCGAAGTACGAGAAATACAAATTCGACACCATTGCCGATAACGAAAACCTGAACGTCAGCTCCAAAGGCGGTTGGGTAGCAATGCTGCAGCAGTATTTCGCGACCGCGTGGATCCCGAATAACGACGGTACGAATAACTTCTACACCGCGAACCTGGGCAACGGTATTGCAGCCATCGGCTACAAATCACAGCCGGTTCTGGTTCAGCCGGGTCAAACCGGTAAGCTGGCAAGCACCCTGTGGGTCGGCCCGGAAATCCAGGACAAAATGGCTGCCGTCGCGCCGCACCTGGATCTGACTGTTGATTACGGCTGGTTGTGGTTCATCTCTCAGCCGCTGTTTAAGCTGCTGAAGTTCATCCACAGCTTCCTGGGTAACTGGGGCTTCTCCATCATCGTTATCACCTTCATCGTGCGTGGCATCATGTACCCGCTGACCAAAGCGCAGTACACCTCCATGGCGAAGATGCGCATGCTGCAGCCGAAGATTCAGGCGATGCGTGAGCGTCTGGGCGATGACAAGCAGCGTCAGAGCCAGGAGATGATGGCCCTATATAAAGCAGAGAAAGTGAACCCGCTGGGTGGTTGCTTCCCGCTGCTGATTCAGATGCCAATCTTCCTTGCGCTGTACTACATGCTGATGGGTTCCGTTGAGCTGCGCCACGCGCCGTTCGCCCTGTGGATCCATGACCTTTCCGCACAGGACCCGTACTACATCCTGCCGATCCTGATGGGCGTGACGATGTTCTTCATCCAGAAGATGTCGCCAACCACCGTGACCGACCCGATGCAGCAGAAGATCATGACCTTTATGCCGGTCATCTTCACCGTGTTCTTCCTGTGGTTCCCGTCAGGTCTGGTGCTGTACTATATCGTCAGCAACCTGGTGACCATCATCCAGCAGCAGCTGATTTACCGTGGTCTGGAAAAACGTGGCCTGCATAGCCGCGAAAAGAAAAAGTCCTGATTCGGTAAGTTAACGCTAAAATAAGGGCGGTCGATTGACCGCCTTTTTTATTTGTATTGAACGAGACCAACCATGAGCCATAACGACACTATCGTCGCCCAGGCAACCCCACCGGGACGCGGTGGTGTAGGCATTCTGCGTATCTCCGGCCTGAAGGCGCGCGAGGTGGCTGAAGCGGTACTGGGTAAATTGCCAAAGCCGCGCTACGCTGATTACCTGCCGTTTAAAGATGCCGACGGCACGCCGCTGGACCAGGGCATTGCGCTGTGGTTCCCCGGCCCGAACTCCTTTACCGGCGAAGACGTGCTGGAACTGCAGGGCCACGGCGGCCCGGTTATCCTCGACCTGCTGTTAAAACGTATTCTCACCCTGCCAGGCCTGCGCATTGCGAAGCCGGGCGAGTTCTCCGAGCGTGCCTTCCTGAACGACAAGCTCGACCTGGCGCAGGCCGAGGCGATTGCAGACCTGATCGACGCCAGCTCCGAACAGGCGGCCCGCTCCGCGCTTAACTCGCTGCAGGGGGCATTCTCCGCGCGCGTCAATCATCTTGTGGAAGCACTTACTCACCTGAGGATCTACGTGGAGGCGGCTATCGACTTCCCGGACGAGGAGATAGACTTCCTCTCAGACGGTAAAATCGAAGCCCAGCTCAACCAGGTGATGAACGATCTCGACGCGGTACGCGCCGAAGCGCGCCAGGGTAGCCTGCTGCGTGAAGGGATGAAGGTCGTCATTGCTGGTCGCCCTAACGCCGGGAAATCGAGCCTGCTGAACGCCCTGGCGGGCCGTGAAGCGGCGATCGTGACCGACATTGCCGGTACCACCCGCGACGTGCTGCGCGAGCATATCCACATCGACGGGATGCCGCTGCACATCATAGACACCGCCGGTCTGCGCGATGCCAGCGACGAAGTGGAACGCATCGGTATTGAGCGCGCCTGGCAGGAGATCGAACAAGCCGACCGCGTGCTGTTTATGGTGGACGGCACTACGACCGACGCCGTTGACCCGGCGGAGATCTGGCCGGACTTTATCGCCCGTCTGCCGGCTAAGCTGCCGATCACCGTGGTGCGTAACAAAGCAGATGTTACCGGCGAAACGCTGGGTATCAGCGATGTGAATGGTCACTCACTGATTCGCCTGTCGGCGCGTACCGGTGAAGGCGTGGACGACCTGCGCAACCATCTCAAGCAGAGCATGGGCTTTGATACCAGCATGGAAGGCGGCTTCCTGGCGCGTCGTCGTCACCTGCAGGCGCTGGAAGAGGCGGCACGCCATCTTGACCAGGGCAAAGCACAGCTGATTGGCGCGTGGGCGGGTGAACTGCTGGCGGAAGAGCTGCGTCTGGCGCAGCAGAATCTGAGCGAGATCACCGGAGAGTTTACGTCGGACGATCTGCTGGGAAGGATCTTTTCGAGCTTCTGTATTGGTAAATAGTTTCCGCTAATTCATGGTGATTTCCCCTCAGGAAATCACCATTGTCCAAATGGCAACTCGCCTAAACCCTTTTCACCCCCTATTCTGCATGCCTGCATTTATGGGGGGTTTATGGCGCGTTTTCTGTTTTGTAGTTTCGCATTAGTTCTGCTTTATCCGTCGGGTATTGATATGTATCTGGTGGGATTACCGCACATCGCACGCGATCTGTGTGCCAGCGAAGCGCAGCTGCACATCGCGTTTTCGGCCTACCTCGCGGGGATGGCGTCATCGATGGTCTTTGCCGGGAAGATCGCGGATAAGGCTGGCCGTCAGCCCGTCGCAATAACCGGCGCCATCATCTTTGCCCTGGCCTCTCTTCTCTGCTCACAGGCGCAGAACAGCACCGTATTCCTGGCGGGACGGTTCATCCAGGGCATTGGAGCCGGCGGCTGTTACGTGGTGGCGTTTGCCATTTTGCGCGACACCTTAAGCGCCCAGCGCCGTGCCAAAGTGCTCTCCATGCTGAACGGGATAACCTGCATCATCCCGGTGCTGGCCCCGGTCGTGGGCTATCTGATTATGCTGAAATTCCCGTGGCAGAGCCTGTTCTGGACCATGGCCGCCATGGGCGCGCTGGTGTTTATCCTGTCAATCGCCGTGCTGAAAGAGACTCACCCGGGCTCGCAGAATCCCAGCCATACCGCGACCATTCACCCGGCCGAGAAGCTTCTCAACCGCTTTTTCCTCAGCCGTCTGGCCGTGACGACCCTAAGCGTGGTGGTGATCCTGACGTATGTAAACGTTTCCCCGGTTTTGCTGATGGAGACCATGGGTTTCGATCGCGGTGAGTATTCAACGGTGATGGCATTAACCGCCATGGTCAGTATGGCCGTCTCATTTTCCACTCCCTTTGCGCTGAATCTTTTCCGCCAGCGCACGCTGATGCTGACCTCTCAGGTGCTGTTTCTCGCCGCAGGCGTGGTTCTGGCAACCACCAGCTCGCATGCGCTGATGCTGGCAGGTATTACCCTCATCTGTGCCGGGTTCTCGGTTGGCTTTGGCGTGGCGATGAGCCAGGCGCTCGGCCCGTTCTCGCTGCGGGCAGGCGTGGCAAGCTCGGTGCTGGGGATCGCGCAGGTCTGCGGCTCGTCTCTGTGGATATGGCTGGCGGCGGTCATCGGACTTAACGCGCTCAATATGCTGATCGGGATTCTGATTGGCTGTAGCATAGTCTGCATCACCTTACTTATGGTCATCCAGCCCGCGGCACAGTATGAAGAAGCCCATCAGCAGTCTCGATCTTAACCTGTTGCTTTGCCTGCAGCTTTTGCTGCAGGAGCGCAGCGTCACCAAAGCCGCGAAGCGGATGAACGTGACGCCGTCGGCGGTGAGTAAATCGCTGGCCAGGCTGCGCGACTGGTTTGACGACCCGCTGTTTGTCAAAACGCCGTTAGGGCTGCTGCCCACGCCGCTGACGGTCAGCCTGGAGCAGGATTTGGCCGACTGGATGCAGATTGGTAATCAGATCCTCGATAAATCTCACCATGATTCGCCTGGCGGGCTAACGTTCGTGCTGGCCGCCGAAACGCCGCTGATGCTCATCCGCTTTAACGCCCTGCTGGAGCAGGTGAATCAGCGCTATCCGCAGGCGACGGTGAAGGTGCGTCACTGGGATTACGACTCGCTGGACGCCATTACGCGCGGGGAAGTGGACGTTGGTTTCACCGGTCGCGAAACCCATCCGCGCTCGCGTGAACTGCTGAAGCTGATGCCGTGGTTTATCGACTACGAAATCTTGTTTAGCGACCGTCCATACGTCTATTTACGTGAGGATCACCCCGCTCTGCAGGAGGAGTGGAATCTGGAGACCTTCCTGCGCTATCCCCATATCAGTATCTTCTGGGAACGGAGCGACACCTGGGCGCTGGATGAGGTGCTAAAAGAGATGGGGCGGGAGAGAAACATTGCCATGTGTTTGCCGGGCTTTGAGCAGTCGATGTTTATGGCGGCGCAGCCCGGCCATAACTATATCGCCACGGCTCCCCACTACTGTCGCCACTACAATGAACTCCACCAGCGGAAGCTGATCGCGCTTCCTATACCCATTGACGAAGCGCAGGCTGAAAAGCTGACCGTTCCCTTCACGCTGATCTGGCATAAGCGGAACAGCCATAATCCGAAAATTCTCTGGCTGCGGGAGACCATCAAGGCGTTGTACGGTGGCAGCGATCCAATTTTTGCCTAAGAAAATGTAAAGTTCGGCGCTCAGGCTTCTCTTACTCTCATTTACTGATTAAAACAGGAGTCAAGTTAAGCGATAATCATGTAACCGTTTAACCGATTACGACCATTATCAAGGAGCGAAAAATGGCAACGCACTTTGCAAGAGGGATACTTACAGAAGGACGTCTCGTATCGGCCAGACTCTCTTCAGCCTGTCACAGTGAGGCGCTCAAACTCCCCGAACATCGCAGGACGCGGTTTTTAGCCTCCAGAGCACTTCTCGCAGAACTGCTGTTTATGCTGTACGGCACCAGCGAACTGCCGGAGATCGTCACGCAACCAGAAGGCCGCCCGGTCTTTGCTGACCCGGAACTCCCCCGTTTTTCCATTGCCTATACGGGCAATATCATTGGCGTGGCGCTGACCACCGAAGGGGATTGCGGGCTGGATATGGAGCTTCAGCGTGCGACGCGGGGCTTCCACGGCGCAAGCCCGCACGATGACTACCCGCTCTCCAGCAATGAAAAGCTGTGGGTACGCAACCAGAACGACGCCGTCGAGGCCAGAGCCCAGCTCATCACCCTGCGCCAGAGCATTCGCAAGCTCTGCGGATGCGCTTCAGACGACGCCAGCCAGTTGCAATTGCTGCCAGGCTCCGGACGCCTGCGTGCCGCTAAAGCCACGCTTGTAGAGGCGCTCAGCGATGCAGAAGATGTGTTGATATGGTCTGTTGCAGTCAGCCCTGCCATCGAACGGCTAAAGATTTGGGAATTTGACAGTAAAGAGGGATGGAGTAGCCTTCCGGATGTGCCCGAGCGCGCCAACGCGCCCGCCGCACGCCTGATGCGTTTAACCAGTTTACCGGCAGAAAAAGCATTTACCCATAGCTGATCCAATCAGGGTCATCATGATGAAACAGGAGTAATCATGTCTGATACGTTGAAAGTAGTTACGTTACTGGGAAGCCTGCACAAAGGTTCATTTAACGGAATGGTTGCCCGCACGCTGCCGCAGCTGGCCCCGGCAGGTATGGAAATTAGCGCCCTGCCATCAATTGGCGATATCCCGCTGTATGACGCAGATGTCCAGCAGGAAGAGGGGTTCCCGCAGAGCGTGGAGGCGATAGCCGAGCAGATCCGCCAGGCCGACGGTGTGGTCATTGTCACGCCGGAGTATAACTACTCGGTTCCGGGTGGCCTGAAGAACGCCATCGACTGGCTGTCCCGTTTACCTGAGCAGCCCCTGTCCGGCAAACCGGTGCTGATCCAGACCAGCTCTATGGGCGCGATTGGCGGCGCGCGCTGCCAGTATCACCTGCGCCAGATCCTGGTGTTCCTGGATGCGATGGTGATGAACAAGCCGGAATTTATGGGCGGTGTGATTCAGAACAAGGTCGACCCGCAGACGGGTGAGGTGGTGGATCAGAGCACGCGTGACCATCTCTCTGGCCAGCTGACGGCGTTTGGGGATTATATTAAGCGGGTGAAGGCGTAAGATCGCTGCGGCCTGATGCCCTCACCCTGGCCCTCTCCCACGGGGAGAGGGAACAAACACTAAAGCCCTTTTCGAAGAAAAGGGCTTGCTGTTTATTTGGCGTCAATAAACACAATCTTCAGCACAAACAGCAGCGCCACAATAATCACGCACGGGCTGAGTTCGCGGAAGCGGCCGGTACCGATCTTCATTACGCAGTAAGAGATAAAGCCCAGCGCGATACCTTCGGTGATCGAGAAGCTGAACGGCATCATCACGGCGGTAATAAACGCCGGTACCGCTTCGGTTAAATCATCCCACTTCACGCGCGCCAGGCTCGACGTCATCAGCACGCCCACGTAAATCAGCGCGCCGGCAGCCGCATATGGTGGAACCATACCCGCCAGCGGAGAGAGGAAGATCACCAGCAGGAACAGGATACCCACCACCACCGCCGTCAGGCCGGTACGGCCGCCCACGGACACGCCGGAAGAGGATTCAATGTAAGCGGTAACAGACGAGGTGCCAATGAAAGAACCCGCCACGGAAGAGATGCTATCCACATACAGCGCCTGCTTCATGCGCGGGAATTTGCCTTTCTCGTCCGCCAGACCCGCTTTGTCGGTCACGCCAATCAGCGTACCGGAGGAGTCAAACAGGTTGACCAGCATGAAGGAGAAGATCACGCCCGCGAGGCCCAGGTTCAGGGAACCCGCCAGGTCAACGTGACCAATCACAGTAGAGACGCTCGGAGGCGCGGAGACGATACCGTTATAGTGCACGTCGCCCAGCATCCAGCCCAGCAGGGTGGTCACCACGATGGACACCAGCACCGCGGCATGAATGTTGCGGGAGGCCAGGATCGCGATAATAAAGAAGCCCAGCACGCCTAGCAGCACGTTATGAGAGGTCAGATTGCCGATGCTCACCAGCGTTTCCGGGTTCGCCACGATCACACCGGCGTTTTTCAGCCCCATCATGCCGATAAACAGACCGATACCGCTGGTGATGCCCACTCGCAGGCTCACCGGAATGTTCGCAATCATCCAGTAACGCACGCGGAAGATGGTCAGCAGCAGCAGGCCAACCGCACCCCAGAAAATAGCGCCCATACCGACCTGCCACGGCAGACCCATCGCCTGAACCACCACGAACGCGAAGAACGCATTCAGGCCCATAGCGGGTGCCAGCGCCACAGGCAGGTTAGCGAACACACCCATCAGGATGCTGCCAAGCGCCGCAATCAGACAGGTGGTTACAAAGACGGCGCTGGTGTCCATGCCAGCGACGCCCAGAATTTGCGGGTTCACAAAAACGATATAGACCATCGTCAGGAAGGTGGTGAAACCGGCGATCACTTCGGTGCGTGCCGTTGTGCCGTGCTCGCGCAGTTTAAACACGCGCTCAAGCAGACCCTGACCAGATG
The DNA here is from genome assembly GCF_034107265.1 of Enterobacter sp. 168J2. Lineage (NCBI taxonomy): Bacteria > Pseudomonadati > Pseudomonadota > Gammaproteobacteria > Enterobacterales > Enterobacteriaceae > Enterobacter > Enterobacter sp. 168J2. The sequence goes on from NZ_JAWNEB010000012.1 coordinate 91,358, forward strand.
TCTGGGTAGTGTGTTGTTGACTCATCATCAATTTCCGAACAAGGAGGGAAAATTCGTCGCTATCCTATACCAAAATGCGACAATAGTGGCGGTTACGTGATACTTTTTTCATTGATTTTGCTTATACGGCAACGATTGCGTCCCGGCGAACTGCCGTACGAAAACGTTAAACTTGTTAAAAGGGAAAGGCATGTCCGGAATTGAAGCGGTATTTTTCGACTGCGACGGTACGCTGGTCGACAGTGAGGTCATTTGTTCCCGCGCGTATGTCACCATGTTCCAGGAATTTGGCATTACGCTGGAGCTCGAAGAGGTGTTCAAACGCTTTAAAGGCGTGAAGCTCTACGAGATCATCGACATCATTAACCAGGAACACGGGGTGGCTCTGGCAAAAGCGGATCTGGAACCGGTGTACCGCGCCGAGGTCGCACGCCTGTTCGACTCCGAACTAGAGGTGATCTCCGGGGCTAACGCGCTGCTGGATGCGATGACGGTGCCAATCTGCGTGGTCTCCAACGGTCCGGTCAGCAAAATGCAGCATTCACTGGGCAAGCTTGAGATGCTGCACCACTTCCCGGAAAAACTGTTCAGCGGCTACGATATCCAGCGCTGGAAGCCAGACCCGGCACTGATGTTCCATGCGGCGAAAGCGATGAACGTCAACGTGGAGAACTGCATTCTGGTGGATGACTCGTCTGCGGGCGCGCAGTCGGGGATTGATGCGGGGATGGAGGTGTTTTACTTCTGCGCCGATCCGCACAACAAGCCGATCGATCATCCAAAAGTGACGACCTTTACCGATCTGGCGCAGTTGCCAGAGTTGTGGAAGACGCGCGGGTGGGACATTACTCGCTGAGGGAGAAAACCGAATTGTCCCCTCTCCCTGTGGGAGAGGGTTAGGGTGAGGGTAAAAATTACTCTTTCGGATCTTTACCCGCCAGCAGCTTGTCCAGCTCGTCGCCGCCCACGTGACGGAAGTCCTGACCCTTCACGAAGTAGAAAATATATTCGCAAATGTTCTGGCAGCGGTCGCCGATACGCTCGATAGAGCGCGCGCAGAACAGGGCCGTCAGCACGCTTGGGATGGTACGGGAATCTTCCATCATGTAGGTCATCAGCTGGCGCACGATACCTTCATACTCCTGGTCCACTTTCTTGTCTTCACGGTAGATACGGACCGCTTCGTCCAGATCCATGCGCGCGAAGGCGTCCAGCACGTCGTGCAGCATCTGCACGGTGTGGCGGCCCAGCGACTCCAGGCTCACCAGCAGCGGCTGGTGCTGCTGAGAAAACTTCTCCAGCGCGGTGCGGCAGATTTTATCCGCAACGTCACCAATACGTTCCAGCTCGGCGATGGTTTTAATGATCGCCATGACCAGACGCAGGTCGCTCGCCGTCGGCTGACGCTTGGCGATGATACGCACGCAGGCTTCGTCGATGGCGACTTCCATCATGTTGACGTTGTGGTCGCCTTCAATGACGCGCTTCGCCAGCTCGCTGTCCTGGTTGTGCATCGCCGTAATCGCATCAGAAAGCTGCTGCTCAACCATGCCGCCCATGGTCATCACCTGGGTGCGGATGCTTTCCAGCTCTGCGTTGAACTGGCCTGAAATGTGTTTATTAAGATTGAGGTTGTCCATGGTTTCTCCACATGCACTAAGGCAAATCAACCGTAGCGGCCAGTAATATAATCTTCGGTTTGTTTCTTCGCGGGCCGGGTGAACAGCGCATCCGTATCGCTGAACTCAATCAACTCGCCCAGGTACATAAACGCCGTATGATCGGAACAACGCGCAGCCTGCTGCATGTTGTGGGTCACGATAACCACGGTGTAATCCTGCTTCAGCTCGGTGATCAGCTCTTCAATACGACCGGTTGAGATCGGGTCCAGCGCCGAGCACGGCTCATCCAGCAGCAATACTTCCGGACGAATGGCGATACCACGCGCAATGCACAGACGCTGCTGCTGACCACCGGAGAGAGAGTACCCGCTCTGGTGCAACTTATCTTTGGTTTCGTTCCATAATGCGGCCTTGGTCAATGCCCACTGCACGCGCTCGTCCATATCGGCACGGGAGAGCTTCTCAAACAGGCGAACGCCAAACGCAATGTTGTCATAGATGGACATCGGGAACGGCGTCGGTTTCTGGAACACCATGCCCACTTTGGCACGCAGCAGGGCGATATCCTGGGCCTGGGTCAGAATGTTTTCGCCATCCAGGATAATTTCACCTTCAGCGCGCTGCTCCGGATAGAGCGAATACATTTTGTTAAAGGTACGCAGCAGCGTGGATTTACCACAGCCGGACGGACCGATGAATGCCGTGACCTGGTTCTTGGCGATATCCAGGTTGATATTCTTCAGGGCATGGAATTTGCCGTAGTAGAAGTTCAAATCACGAACCTGAATCTTACCCGGGGCAGTATCAACCATACTCATTGACTCATTTCCTCATTCGGCGCCGCGAGCTGCCGCGCCGTAAAAAATTAACCGTGTTTCTTCTTCGCGAAAATGACGCGCGCCAGAATGTTCAGCAACAGTACGCAAAGGGTGATGATCAGCACCCCGGCCCAGGCCAGCTGCTGCCATTCCGCGAATGGGCTCATCGCAAATTTAAAGATCGTCACCGGCAGGTTGGCGATCGGCTGCATCATGTCCGTGCTCCAGAACTGGTTGGAGAGGGCAGTAAACAGCAGCGGTGCCGTTTCACCGGCGATACGGGCGATAGCCAGCAGAATACCGGTCATGATCCCGGAGACCGACGCTTTCAGGGTGATTGCAGAAATCATTTTCCATTTCGGCGTACCCAGCGCGTAAGCCGCTTCACGCAGGCTGTCCGGCACCAGTTTCAGCATGTTTTCGGTGGTACGAATGACGATAGGCACCTGCAGCAGCGCCAGCGCAATCACGCCCGCCCAGCCGGAGAAGTGTTCCATTTGCGCGACCACGATGGTGTAAACAAACAGGCCCACGACAATAGACGGAGCAGAAAGCAGGATGTCGTTAATGAAGCGAATCACCTCTGCCAGCCAGGACTTACGCCCGTACTCCGCCAGGTAGATGCCCGCCATGATGCCCAGCGGCGTACCGAAAACGGTCGCCCACAGGATCAGCAGGCCGCTGCCCGCCAGGGCGTTCGCCAGACCACCACCCGCCGTATTTGGCGGCGGCGTCATCTCGGTGAACAGTGCCAGAGACATTCCATCAATACCGCGGGTGATGGTGGACATCAGGATCCAGATCAGCCAGAACAGGCCGAACGCCATCGTTGCCATGGAAAGCGTCAGTGCAATGCGGTTTTTGAAACGACGCTTCGCCTGCATTTTACGGCGGGATTCCGCAAGCCGAGCGGTGCTTTGCATTTCGAGCGTTGCCATCAGCGTGCCCCCTCATTTTTCGCGAGACGCAGGATCATCAGCTTGGAAATCGCCAGAACAATGAAGGTGATAACGAACAGAATCAGACCCAGTTCCATCAGCGCTGCGACGTGAAGCCCGGATTCCGCTTCGGCAAATTCGTTTGCCAGCGCGGAGGTAATACTGTTACCCGGCATATAGAGTGAGGCGCTGTCGAGCTGGTAGGTGTTACCGATGATAAAGGTAACCGCCATGGTTTCACCCAGAGCGCGACCTAAGCCCAGCATCACGCCGCCGATCACCCCATTTTTGGTGAACGGAAGGACAATGCGCCAGATAACTTCCCAGGTGGTGCAGCCGATGCCGTAGGCCGACTCTTTCATCATCACCGGAGTTTGTTCGAAGACATCGCGCATCACCGCCGCAATGTACGGAATAATCATGATGGCGAGGATCACACCTGCCGCCAGAATACCGATACCGAATGCCGGGCCAGAGAACAGGGCCCCCACAAACGGAACGGCAGAGAGAACATTACCCACCGGCTCCTGGAAGTACGTAGCAAATAGCGGCGCAAAGATAAACAGGCCCCACATGCCGTATACGATACTTGGGATGGCCGCCAGCAGTTCGATGGCAATACCCAGCGGGCGACGCAGCCAGCCCGGTGCCAGTTCAGTCAGGAACAGCGCAATACCGAAGCTTACCGGAACCGCAATCAGCAGGGCGATGAACGAGGTCACCAGCGTACCGTAAATTGGCACCAGCGCACCGTAGATGTCGTTCGGCGCGTCCCACTCTTTGGTCCACAGGAAGGAGAAACCGAATTTCTGAATGCTCGGCCAGGAGGAGAAAATCAGAGACACGATAATGCCGCCCAGCAGCAATAGCACAATCAGCGCAGCCAGTTTGACCAGCGCGCCGAAAATCATGTCACCTTTTTTACCCGGAGGGTTAAATGCAGGCTTGGTTGCAGCCATAAATCACTCTTCTGTTAAACGCGTTTACGAAATCGGCGGGTAAGCGCAAGCGCCACCCGCCATTTTCGTCAGAATGCTAAATTAATACAATGCTTTACCGCTGCTGTCTTTCACGTTGGTTTTCCATGCAGCACGAATCTGCTCAACCACGCTGTCCGGCAGGCTGGCGTAATCCAGGTCATTAGCCTGTTTGCCGCCGTTTTTGTATGCCCAGTCAAAGAACTTCAGCACTTCAGTACCTTGTTCTGGTTTCTTCTGATCTTTGTGAATCAGAATGAACGTTGTAGAAGTGATTGGCCACGCGTTGTCGCCTTTCTGGTTAGTCAGATCCTGTGCGAAGGATTTGCTCCAGTCAGCGCCTTTCGCGGCATTAGCGAAGTTCTCTTCGGTTGGGCTAACCGGTTTGCCGTCAGCAGAAACCAGCTTGGTGTAAGCCAGGTTGTTCTGCTTAGCGTAAGCGTATTCTACGTAACCGATGGAGCCAGGCAGACGCTGTACGAACGCGGCGATACCGTCGTTACCTTTACCGCCCAGACCGGTTGGCCAGTTAACGGTAGAGCCGGAGCCGACTTTAGATTTCCACTCTTCGTTCACTTTCGCCAGATAGCTGGTGAAGACGAAGGAGGTGCCGGAACCATCCGCGCGGCGAACCACGGCGATGTTCTGCGAAGGCAGCTTCAGGCCTGGGTTGAGTTTAGCGATCGCTTCATCATCCCATTTTTTGATTTTACCCAGGTAGATATCGCCCAGGGTTTTGCCGTCCAGCACCAGCTCACCAGACTTCACGCCCGGCAGGTTGATGGCCAGAACCACACCGCCGATCACGGTCGGGAACTGGAACAGGCCTTCCTGATTCAGTTTCTCGTCAGACAGCGGAGCGTCTGATGCGCCGAAATCAACGGTATTCGCGGTAATTTGTTTTACGCCACCGGAGGAGCCGATACCCTGATAGTTAACCTTGTTGCCGGTTTCTTTCTGGTAGGTATCCGCCCATTTGGCATACACCGGCGCAGGGAAGGTTGCACCAGCGCCAGTCAGGCTTGCTGCTGCAAAAGCAGAGAAAGCGCTCAGAGATAAGGTCGCGGCGACAACAGTTGCGACAGTGGTACGCATAACTTTCATAATGTCTCCTGCAAGGATTTCGTAAATCATTGTTTAAGTGGCTACGATGAGCAAAATAGGACAAACAGGTGACAGATAAATGTACGAATTATGACAGTTTTATGACAATGAAAATTTCACTTAAAGAAAAACAAAACTGTATATATTTATCAATAAGTTAATCCAGAACATGACGGCAGGATTTCAGAAATATTTTCTTTATGTGACACTGAAAAAATAGCTGAAAATGACAGATTGTCATTAAAAAGGCTCCACCTGATGGTGGAGCCTGGAAGGATTATTCTACGGTAACGGATTTCGCCAGGTTACGCGGCTGGTCAACGTCTGTGCCTTTGATCAGCGCCACGTGATACGCCAGAAGCTGCAGCGGAACGGTGTAGAAGATCGGTGCAATCACCTCTTCAACGTGCGGCATCTCGATGATGTGCATATTGTCGCTGCTGGCGAAACCGGCATCTTTGTCGGCGAAGACGTACAGTACGCCGCCGCGGGCGCGCACTTCTTCGATGTTGGATTTCAGTTTTTCCAGCAGTTCGTTGTTAGGTGCCACAACGATAACCGGCATATCTGCATCAATCAGCGCCAGCGGGCCATGTTTCAGCTCGCCCGCCGCGTAGGCTTCCGCGTGGATGTAGGAGATCTCTTTCAGCTTCAGCGCGCCTTCCAGCGCAATTGGATACTGATCGCCACGACCCAGGAACAGGGCGTGATGTTTGTCAGAGAAATCTTCCGCCAGCGCTTCAATGCGTTTGTCCTGGGAGAGCATCTGCTCAATACGGCTTGGCAGGGCCTGCAGGCCATGAACGATGTCGTGCTCAACGGAAGCATCTTCGCCTTTCAGACGCGCCAGCTTCGCCACCAGCATCAGCAGAACGGTCAGCTGAGTGGTAAACGCTTTGGTGGAGGCCACGCCGATTTCGGTACCCGCTTTGGTCATCAGCGCCAGATCGGATTCACGCACCAGGGATGAGCCCGGGACGTTACAGATGGCCAGCGAGCCCAGGTAACCCAGTTCTTTAGACAGACGCAGCGCTGCCAGCGTATCCGCCGTTTCGCCGGACTGGGAAAGGGTAATCATCAGGCTGTTACGACGCACCGCAGATTTGCGATAGCGGAATTCAGACGCGATTTCCACGTCGCATGGCACGCCCGCCAGGGATTCAAACCAGTAACGAGAGACCATACCGGAGTTATAAGAGGTGCCGCAGGCCACGATCTGAATATGCTCAACCTTGCCGAGCAGCTCGTTGGCGTTTGCCCCCAGCTCGCTCAGGTCCACCTCGCCGTGGCTGATGCGCCCGGTCAGGGTGTTTTTGATGGCGTTAGGCTGCTCGTAGATCTCTTTCTGCATGTAGTGACGGTAAGCGCCTTTATCGCCCGCGTCGTACTGCAGGTTAGATTCGATCTCCTGACGCTTCACCTGCTCGCCTTTGGTATCGAAGACGGTCACGCTGCGGCGCGTCACTTCCGCTATATCCCCTTCTTCCAGGAAGATAAAGCGACGGGTGACCGGCAGGAGTGCCAGCTGATCGGAGGCGATAAAGTTTTCACCCATGCCCAGACCGATAACCATCGGGCTACCGGAACGCGCGGCCAGCAGGGTCGACGGATCGCGGGAGTCCATGATCACCGTGCCGTACGCACCGCGCAGCTGAGGGATAGCGCGCAGCACCGCATCACGCAGCGTACCGCCCTGTGCCAGCTCCCAGTGCACCAGGTGAGCAATCACTTCGGTGTCAGTTTCAGAGACGAAGGTATAGCCGCGCGCTTTCAGCTCTTCGCGCAGCGGTTCGTGGTTTTCGATAATGCCGTTATGCACCACCACGATGTGTTCAGACACATGCGGGTGCGCGTTACCTTCAGACGGTTCACCGTGCGTCGCCCAGCGGGTGTGCGCGATACCGGTACCACCGTGCAGCGGATGTTCTTCCGCGGCCTGAGCCAGCATCTGCACTTTACCGAGGCGACGCAGGCGGGTCATATGCCCTTCTGCATCCACGACAGCCAGACCGGCAGAGTCGTAACCACGGTATTCCAGACGACGTAAACCTTCGAGAAGGATTTCAGCAATATCACGCTGCGCAACTGCGCCAACAATTCCACACATAGTAAGATTTCCTGATTATGGCGTTATGCCATGCGTTGTCGCTGACCTGTATTTGCCCTTTACGGGCACCCCGAGCCTTGTAGAGAGTGGGGTTATTTTTATGGGTACTGCCTGTGGGGGGAGGATTATATTATCCTCTCATCCCGACCCTCTTCCCAAAGGGGCGAGGGTGAAAACCGCACCGTTCAGTCCCCCTCTCCCCTATGGGGAGAGGGTCAGGGTGAGGGGTGTATATTGTTGTTACTTCTTCTTCACCGGGCGTTTCCAGCCCTGCTTGTGTACCTGCGGAACGCGGCTTAACACCAGCTCGTTATCCGCTACGTCGCGCGTGACGGTCGTGCCGGCGGCGATGGTCACACCGTTACCCACGGTAACAGGCGCCACCAGCTGCGTGTCCGAACCAACAAACACGTCATCACCGATGATGGTTTTAAACTTATTGGCGCCGTCATAGTTACAGGTAATGGTCCCTGCACCAATGTTCACGTTGTCGCCAATTTCCGCGTCGCCCAGATAGGTCAAATGACCGGCTTTCGAGCCTTTACCCAGACGCGCTTTTTTCATTTCCACGAAGTTGCCCACGTGCGCGCCTTCCAGCAGCTCAGCGCCCGGGCGCAGACGCGCAAACGGGCCGATGGTACACGCAGCTTCAAGGTGAGCATCTTCCACCACGCTGTAAGGGCTGATTTCGCAGCCGTCACCGATGACGCTGTTTTTAATCACGCAGCCGGCGCCAATTTTGACGCGGTTGCCCAGCGTAACGTTGCCTTCAAGAATAACGTTAGTATCGATCTCAACGTCGCGCCCGTGAGACACGGTGCCGCGCAAATCGAAACGCGCCGGATCGCGCAGCATCACGCCTGCCAGCAGCAGCTTTTCGGCCTGCTCGGACTGATAAATACGCTCAAGACGGGAAAGCTGCAGGCGGTTGTTCACGCCGTCCGTTTCGCTGATGCGCGCCGGATGAACGGCGGCGATCTCACGGCCTTCGTGGTACGCCATCGCAATGATGTCGGTGATGTAGTACTCACCCTGCGCGTTGTTATTGTTGAGCTGAGAGAGCCAGCGCTTCATGTCCGCGCCATTGGCAATCAGGATGCCGGTGTTGATCTCCTGAATCTTGCGCTGCTCATCGCTGGCATCTTTATGTTCAACAATACCCGTTACGTTGCCGTTTTCACGCGTGATACGGCCATAGCCCGTTGGATCGTCCAGCACAACGGTTAATAAACCGATGCCGCCCTGCGGCTTGGCTGCACGCAGGCGAGTCAGCGTTTCAACGGAAATCAGCGGAACGTCGCCGTAAAGCATCAGAATGTCTTCGTCATCGGCAAAGAACGGCGCCGCCTGCTGCATCGCATGACCGGTACCCAACTGTTCAGCCTGAAGCACCCAGTTGAGCGCGTCATCGCTCAGCGTCTTTTTAAGCAGATCGCCACCGTGGCCGTAGACCAGGTGAACCTGACGGGCACCCAGTTCATTCGCTGCATCAATGACATGCTGCACCATTGGCTTTCCTGCCAGCGTGTGAAGCACTTTAGGCAGATCGGAATACATGCGGGTACCTTTGCCTGCGGCAAGGATCACCACGCTCATCGCACTGTTTGACATACGCATCCTGACGGTAGTTTGAGTGAGAAGTAAAAACGTTTGATGCCTAAAATTCTACATCTTTTTCATCATGAATTAAGGATGAAAAAAAAAGCCAGCCTGGTGTCCAGACTGGCTTTTGTGCTTTTCAAGCCGGTGTTACATCGCTTTTTTGGTCAACTCGATAACGCGCAGTTTCGCGATCGCTTTGGCCAGCTCCGCAGACGCCTGAGCGTAATCCACGTCACCATGAGAGCTGCTAATGTGCTCTTCAGCCTTACGCTTCGATTCCAGGGCTCGCGCTTCGTCGAGATCCTGGCCACGAATAGCGGTATCGGCCAGAACGGTCACACTGCCAGGCTGCACTTCAAGAATGCCGCCGGACAGATAGATAAACTCTTCGTGACCGAACTGTTTAACGATGCGGATCATACCAGGCTTAATGGCGGTGAGCAGCGGTGCGTGACCCGGGAAAATACCCAGTTCACCTTCACTGCCCGTTACCTGGATTTTCTCGACCAGACCAGAGAACATTTGTTGCTCTGCGCTGACGACGTCCAGGTGGTAAGTCATTGCCATATCACCCTCCGATTAAGGCGTTAAAGTTTTTTGGCTTTTTCCACGGCTTCTTCGATGGAACCAACCATGTAGAACGCCTGCTCTGGCAGGTGATCGTATTCGCCTTCCATGATGCCTTTAAAGCCACGGATGGTGTCTTTCAGGGAAACGTATTTACCCGGAGAACCGGTGAATACTTCCGCAACGAAGAACGGCTGGGACAGGAAGCGCTGGATCTTACGCGCACGTGCTACCACCAGTTTGTCTTCTTCAGACAGTTCATCCATACCCAGGATGGCGATGATGTCTTTCAGTTCCTGGTAACGCTGCAGCAGGGACTGTACGCCACGCGCGGTGTCGTAGTGTTCCTGACCAACAACCAGTGGATCCAGCTGACGGCTGGTGGAGTCCAGCGGGTCAACGGCCGGGTAGATACCCAGAGACGCGATCTGACGGCTCAGTACCACGGTTGCGTCTAAGTGCGCAAAGGTGGTTGCTGGAGATGGGTCAGTCAAGTCATCCGCAGGTACGTATACCGCCTGAACGGAGGTGATAGAACCGGTTTTGGTAGAGGTGATACGTTCCTGAAGAACACCCATCTCTTCCGCCAGGGTCGGCTGGTAGCCTACCGCTGAAGGCATACGACCCAGCAGTGCAGATACTTCCGTACCGGCCAGGGTGTAACGATAGATGTTATCAACGAACAGCAGAACGTCACGGCCTTCGTCACGGAATTTCTCAGCCATAGTCAGGCCAGTCAGCGCAACGCGCAGACGGTTTCCTGGTGGCTCGTTCATCTGGCCGTAAACCAGGGATACTTTGTCCAGAACGTTGGAGTCGGTCATTTCGTGGTAGAAGTCGTTACCCTCACGAGTACGTTCACCTACGCCCGCAAACACGGAGTAACCGGAGTGTTCGATCGCGATGTTACGGATCAGCTCCATCATGTTTACGGTTTTACCTACACCCGCACCACCGAACAGACCAACTTTACCGCCCTTCGCAAACGGACACATCAGGTCGATAACTTTGATACCGGTTTCCAGCAGTTCCTGAGAGCTGGACAGCTCTTCGTAGGAAGGTGCCGCGCGGTGGATAGCCCAACGCTCTTCTTCACCGATGTCGCCTTTCATGTCGATTGGCTGACCCAATACGTTCATGATACGACCCAGTGTTGCTTTACCTACCGGGACTTCGATCGGGTGCTCAAGGTCTTTAACTTCCAGACCACGACGCAGACCGTCGGAAGAACCCATCGCGATGGTACGCACGATACCGCCGCCGAGCTGCTGCTGAACTTCCAGCACCAGGCTCTCGTTACCATTCTGTACCTCAAGCGCGTCGTACACGCGTGGTACGGCGTCCTGAGGGAACTCGACGTCCACCACGGCGCCGATTACCTGGACAATCTTTCCAGTAGCCATCTTGAATCCTCTACGTAATTCGTAAACCTGGTTAAACCGCGGCGGCCCCCGAGACGATCTCGGTGAGTTCCTGAGTAATGCTGGCCTGACGAGCTTTGTTGTAAACCAACTGCAGCTCTTTAATCAGGCTGCCGCCATTATCGGTCGCGGCTTTCATCGCCACCATTCGTGCGGCCTGCTCGCTGGCCAGGTTTTCTACAACGCCCTGATAAACCTGAGATTCAAGGTAACGACGCAGCAGGGTATCCAGCAGCGGTTTCGGATCGGGTTCATACAGGTAATCCCAGGCTTTCTGCTTCAGCTCGTCATCTTCTGATGCCGGTAACGGCAGCATCTGAGTGAGCGTTGGAACCTGAGACATGGTGTTAATGAATTTGTTGCTGACAACGTACAGTCTGTCCAGGCGGCCTTCATCGTAGGCCTGCAACATCACTTTAACCGGGCCGATCAGTTCGGACAGGGACGGGTTATCACCCATACCAGTCACCTGAGCGACAATGTTGCCACCAACGGAGTTAAAGAAAGAGACGCCTTTAGAGCCAATCAGTGCCAGATCGCACTGAACGCCTTTATCAGACCAGCCTTTCATATCCGCCAGCAGTTTTTTGAACAGGTTAATGTTCAAGCCGCCACACAGACCACGGTCAGTCGACACCACCAGGTAGCCCACGCGCTTAACGTCGCGTTCTTCCAGGTAAGGGTGCTTATATTCCAGATTACCGTTTGCAAGGTGACCAATCACTTTGCGCATGGTCTCTGCATAAGGACGGCTGGCCGCCATGCGATCCTGCGATTTACGCATTTTGGAAGCGGCGACCATCTCCATCGCTTTAGTGATCTTTTGCGTGTTCTGGACGCTTGCGATCTTACTACGTATCTCTTTTGCGCCGGCCATGAGCTTCTCCTCAATGCCAGGCGGCTTGCCCTGAGACAAGCCGCCGGACGATTACCAGGATTGGGTTGCTTTGAAGGAATCGAGGATAGCTTTCAGCTTGCCTTCGATTTCGTCGTTATAGCCACCGGTCTGGTTGATCTCTTGCATCAGCGGAGCGTGATCACGGTCGACGTAAGCCAGCAGAGCGGCTTCGAAGCTACCGATTTTCGCCAGTTCCACATCTTCGAGGTAACCGCGTTCAGCCGCGAACAGCACCAGGCCCTGCTGAGCAACAGACATTGGAGCGTACTGTTTCTGCTTCAGCAGCTCGGTCACTTTCTGACCGTGGCTCAGCTGTTTACGGGTTGCTTCGTCCAGATCTGATGCGAACTGAGAGAACGCAGCCAGTTCACGATACTGTGCCAGCGCGGTACGGATACCACCGGACAGTTTCTTGATGATCTTGGTCTGAGCAGCACCACCCACACGGGATACGGAGATACCCGGGTTAACCGCCGGACGAATACCGGAGTTAAACAGGTTGGTTTCCAGGAAGATCTGACCATCGGTAATGGAGATTACGTTGGTCGGAACGAACGCAGAAACGTCACCCGCCTGGGTTTCAATGATCGGCAGAGCGGTCAGAGAACCTGTTTTACCCTTCACTTCACCTTTGGTGAAGTTCTCGACGTATTCCGCGTTAACGCGGGAAGCACGCTCCAGCAGACGAGAGTGGAGGTAGAATACGTCGCCAGGGAATGCTTCACGTCCAGGTGGACGACGGAGCAGCAGGGAAACCTGACGATAAGCAACAGCCTGTTTAGACAGGTCATCGTATACGATCAGCGCATCTTCACCGCGGTCACGGAAGTATTCGCCCATTGCGCAACCGGCGTATGGCGCCAGGTATTGCAGTGCAGCAGATTCAGAAGCGGTAGCCACAACAACGATGGTGTTAGACAGCGCGCCGTGCTCTTCCAGTTTACGAACCACGTTAGAAATGGTGGACGCTTTCTGGCCGATAGCCACGTACACACATTTGATGCCGGAGTCACGCTGGTTGATGATGGCGTCGATTGCCATCGCGGTTTTACCGGTCTGACGGTCACCGATGATCAGTTCACGCTGACCACGACCGATTGGGATCATGGCATCAACGGACTTATAACCAGTCTGCACTGGCTGATCAACGGACTGACGGTCGATAACGCCTGGTGCGATAACTTCGATTGGGGAGAAGCCATCGTGCTCAACCGGACCTTTACCGTCGATTGGCGCACCCAGGGTGTTAACAACGCGACCCAGCAGGCCACGGCCAACCGGCACTTCCAGAATACGGCCAGTACACTTAACCTTCATGCCTTCGGCGAGGTCAGCGTATGGACCCATCACAACTGCACCTACGGAGTCGCGCTCCAGGTTCAGTGCGATAGCGTAACGGTTACCCGGCAGAGAAATCATCTCACCCTGCATACAATCGGCCAGGCCGTGGATGCGGATAACACCGTCACTTACAGAAACAATAGTACCTTCGTTGTGAGCTTCACTCACAACACTGAACTGAGCAATGCGCTGCTTGATCAGTTCGCTGATTTCGGTGGAATTCAGTTGCATGCTCCAGTCCCCTTAAGACTGCAAGACGTCTGCAAGGCGCTCAAGACGGCCGCGTACGCTGCCATCAATGACCATATCACCCGAGCGGATGATTACGCCTGCCATTACAGACTTATCGATTTTGCAATTCAGCTTAACTTTGCGTGACAGACGTTTTTCCATCGCGGCGGTGATTTTCGCAAGCTGTTCGTCACTCAGTTCAGTCGCGGAAGTCACTTCGACTTCTGCAGTTGCTTCACTAAGGGCACGTAAGTGCTCAAACTGCTCGAGAACATCCGGGAGCACACGGAGACGACCATTTTCCGCCATCACCTTAATCAGGTTCTGGCCGTTGGCATCCAGTTGCTCTCCGCACACGGCGATAAACGACGCGGCGAGGGTTTCAGGTGCTAACGCACCGGAAAGCAACTCGGCCATTTGTTCGTTTTTCGTCACCTCAGCGGCAAACGCCAGCATGTTCTGCCAGCGATCGACATTTTGGTGTTCGACAGCAAAGTCAAAAGCTGCTTTGGCGTAGGGGCGAGCTACCGTAACAAATTCAGACATCAGCCCCTCCCTCCTTACAGTTCAGCGACAAGTTTGTCCACGATGTCGCTGTTAGCAGCTTCATCCACGGAACGTTCGATGATCTTCTCGGCGCCAGCAACAGCCAGAATCGCAACCTGCTTACGCAGTTCTTCACGAGCACGTTTACGCTCAGCTTCAATTTCAGCCTGAGCCTGTGTCACGATCTTAGTACGTTCCTGTTCTGCTTCAGCTTTAGCTTCGTCCAGGATCTGAGAACGGCGCTTGTTAGCCTGTTCAATGATTACCTGAGCTTCAGCTTTCGCTTTTTTCAGCTGGTCTGTCGCGTTGGCCTGTGCAAGGTCCAAATCTTTCTTAGCGCGTTCTGCGGAAGCCAGACCGTCAGCAATTTCTTTCTGACGTTTTTCGATGGCAGCCATTAAAGGCGGCCATACATACTTCATGCAGAACCAGACAAAGAGAATAAACGCGATGGCCTGGCCGAGGATTGTTGCGTTCATGTTCACAGCACAATACCTCTTAAATTTCTGTGGCTTGGGGTTTTAAAACAACTACTACGCGACAGCAAACATCACGTACAGACCCAGACCTACAGCGATCATTGGGATTGCATCCACCAGACCCATAACGATAAAGAACTGAGTACGCAGCAGAGGAATCAGATCAGGTTGACGCGCTGCGCCTTCCAGGAATTTACCTCCGAGGATGCCGATACCGATCGCAGCACCGATAGCCGCCAGACCCATCATCACAGCGGCAGCCATGTACAGCAGATCCATATTCAGGTTTTCCATGACAGTCTCCAGTTTGTTTCAATTAAAACGTAGTAGTGTTGGTAAAAAATCAGTGCTCTTCAGACGCCATCGACAGATAGACGATCGTCAGAACCATGAAGATAAAGGCTTGCAGCGTAATGATCAGGATGTGGAAAATGGCCCACGGCACATTCAGAACCCACTGTGACCACCACGGCAGAAGACCCGCGATCAGAATGAAAATCAGCTCACCCGCATACATGTTGCCGAACAGTCGCAGACCCAGTGAAACAGGTTTGGACAGCAGGCTAACGCCTTCCAGGATCAGGTTGACCGGAATAAACGCCCAGTGGTTGAACGGCTGCAAGGTAAGCTCTTTCACAAAGCCGCTTACGCCTTTCATTTTGATGCTGTAGAAAAGAATCAGGATAAACACGCCCAGCGCCATCGACAGGGTGATGTTCACATCCGCAGACGGTACAACACGCAGCGCAGGCAGGCCGAAGATGTGCTCGCCGATGAACGGCAGCAGGTCAATTGGCAGCAGGTCCATCAGGTTCATCAGGAAGACCCAAACGAACACGGTCAGGGCCAGCGGAGCAATCAGCTTGCTCTTACCATGGTACATGTCTTTCACGCTGCCATGGACGAAGCCGATGATCATCTCAACGAACGTCTGGAATTTCCCTGGAACACCGCTGGTCGCTTTTTTAGCAACGCTGCGGAACATGGCCAGGAACAGAAGACCCAAAACCACCGAGAAGAACATGGAGTCGATGTTGATCGTCCAGAAGGTGGCCGGGGGGTTATGTGGATCCACCAGCGAGAATGTACGCAGGTCCAGCTGAAGGTTATTCAGATGGTGACCTATGTAATCCTGCGGCGTCATATTTTCTGAAGCCATGATGCCTTTTACCCTTTGTTATTGATTACAGCTGGAGCCAGAACTTGTACCACCAGCACCAAAACCCACGTTGCTATCAGCGGTATGAATACCACTTTCAAAACCGCCAGCGCCATCACCAGTAGAGCAAAGGTCAGCAACACCTTACACACTTCGCCAAGGGCGAAGGACCAGGCCACGCGGCCTTTGGCGGGTGTATGCGCCTGATGACGCCAGGCAAAAATCATAAACAACACGTTTGGCAGCACGACCGCCAAACCCCCGCACACGGCGGAGATGCCCCAGAAGGGGTCTTTGAGGCTAAACAGCAGTCCACTTGCTATCACAGCCAGAAACTGAATGAACAGAAGCTTACGAGCAACGTTTCTACTCAAGAGCGACACAGACATCACGTTTTTACTCCTGCTCCCTTCGAGGTATGCCGCGTGTCGTATAAAACGTCCTTTAAGGCTCAGAGTCAAGCATCAAAAAGCGGACAAATTATACGGTGCGTACCCGTGATTTCAAACATTAAGTAGCGAAAAGGTGAATAAATGTTTAAATATTTTTCCCCACCGCTATTTTTTAACTTTCGTAGAAAGCATCGACCTTCGAGCAAAACTGCAAACAGCGCGAAAACGTTGACTACAAAGCGTGCACGAGATCACAAAACACACATTTGCGATAAGGTTGTATTTATCAAAGCCGTAAATCACCCAGGATTATCTTTCTGAAATTAAACACAAAATATCGCAACTATTTTCAAAACAGCCCCGTACACAATAAAAACCTTTTATTGACATTCTTAATAAATAATTAACATTGCGTTCTGGTTACAGACTTCCACTTTTAGCAGGCTGATATTTTCATAGTTGACTATCTTCGCGGTGAATAATCGGCTTGAGGTTAACCGCAAGAAAATCCCTGGTAAAAAAGCGGTTAAACGCTCTCTGGTAAATCCCTGTGAGTTGTGCTGTTTTTTAACATGCTCAGAACAGCACAAATTCCACATTTTTTATTAATTTTTTAAAAATTGTTTGGCTTAATTATCACCAGATGACGTTCACCGTCGAGCTGAGGAACGTTTAATTTCTCGATGGTTTCAACGCTAAAACCGTCCGGAAGCTGTTCAATTTCATCACCGGGCAGCTGTCCTTTCAGCGCATAAAAACGGCCATCCTCTGCCGGCAGATGCTTACACCAGCTCACCATGTCATTGAGCGAAGCAAACGCGCGGCTGATAACGCCGTCAAACGGCGGCTCTGCCGGAAACTCCTCTACCCTGCTCTGTACGGGCGTGATGTTATCCAGCTTCAGTTCATGCTGAACCTGACGTAAAAAGCGCACGCGCTTGCCCAGGCTGTCCAGCAGCGTGAAATGGCTCTCAGGTCGGACAATCGACAGCGGAACGCCAGGCAAACCAGGACCCGTCCCCACGTCGATAAAACGCTCACCGTTCAGATATGGCGCGACCACGATGCTGTCGAGAATATGGCGTACCAGCATCTCGTTGGGGTCGCGCACAGACGTCAGGTTGTACGCTTTATTCCATTTGTTCAGCATATCGACATACCCCACCAGCTGGTTTTTCTGGTGATCGGTGAGCGAAATACCTGCCTGATCCAGCAGACGAGAGAGTTTATTAAGCACGGTGAATACCTGTTTAGAAACAATTTGCCCGGTGGCGCTAACGCTTACCGGGCCTACGAACGATGTAGGGCGGGTAAGCAAAGCGCCACCCGCCAAGACGACTGCAATTAGGCGCTGCGGCGCAGCATACCTTGCTTTTTCAGCCACACCAGCAGAATCGAAATCGCGGCAGGCGTGACGCCGGAGATACGGGAGGCCTGGCCAATCGACACCGGTTTGTGATCGTTCAGCTTGGCGATCACTTCGTTGGACAGGCCCGTCACCTGACGGTAGTCCAGCATTTCCGGCAGCAGCGTGTTTTCGTTGCGCTGCTGTTTTTCGATCTCATCCTGCTGACGCGCAATGTAGCCTTCGTACTTCACCTGAATTTCGACCTGTTCAGCGGCTTCCGCGTCTTCAAGACCCGGCGCGAACGCGGTGAGTTTCACCAGATTCTCATAGGTCACCTCAGGGCGACGAAGCAGATCTTCGCCGCTGGCTTCACGCGACAGCGGCGCTGTTAAGTGAGCGTTCACTTCGGCAGCGGTTTCCGCCTGTGGGTTTACCCACGTGGTTTTCAGGCGCTGACGTTCCTGTTCAATGCGCTCCAGCTTCTCGTTGAAGCGCGCCCAGCGTTCGTCATCCACCAGACCCAGCTCGCGGCCCATCTCGGTCAGACGCAGGTCGGCGTTGTCCTCGCGCAGCATCAGGCGATATTCCGCGCGAGAGGTAAACATACGGTACGGTTCTTTGGTGCCCAGGGTGCAGAGATCGTCGACCAGCACGCCCAGATAGGCCTGAGAACGTGCCGGCGCCCAGCCCTCTTTCTCGGCAGAGAAGCGGGCAGCGTTCAGGCCGGCCAGCAGACCCTGCGCTGCGGCTTCTTCGTAGCCGGTGGTGCCGTTAATCTGGCCCGCGAAGAACAGACCGTGGATGAATTTGCTCTCCAGGGTCGGCTTCAGGTCACGCGGGTCGAAGAAATCGTACTCAATAGCGTAGCCAGGGCGAACGATTTTCGCATTCTCCATCCCCTGCATTGAGCGAACAATCTGCATCTGCACGTCGAACGGCAGGCTGGTGGAAATGCCGTTCGGGTAAATTTCGTTCGAGGTCAGCCCTTCCGGCTCCAGGAAGATCTGGTGCTGGTTACGATCGGCAAAGCGCATCACTTTGTCTTCGATCGACGGGCAGTAACGTGGGCCGATCCCTTCGATCACGCCAGCGTACATGGGGCTGCGATCGAGGTTATTGCGGATCACGTCATGGGTTTTTTCGTTGGTATGCGTGATGTAGCACGGCACCTGCTGCGGATGCTGCGCCGCGTTGCCCATAAACGAGAAGACCGGCATTGGGTTATCACCGTGCTGTTGAGCCAGTACGCTGAAATCAATGGTGCGCGCATCGATACGCGGCGGCGTGCCGGTTTTCAGACGGCTGACGCGCAGCGGCAGTTCACGCAGACGACGAGACAGCGGAATGGATGGCGGATCGCCAGCGCGGCCACCGCTGTAGTTGTCCAGACCAATATGAATTTTGCCGTCCAGGAATGTCCCAACGGTCAGCACCACGGCTTTGGCGCGGAACTTGAGGCCCATCTGGGTCACGGCGCCCACGACGCGATCGTTTTCAACGATAAGATCTTCTACCGCCTGCTGGAAGATCATCAGGTTCGGCTGGTTCTCCAGCGCGGTGCGCACGGCCTGACGGTAAAGCACGCGGTCTGCCTGTGCACGGGTGGCACGAACAGCGGGGCCTTTACTTGCGTTTAGTATCCTAAACTGGATGCCAGCCCGATCGATCGCTTTCGCCATCAGGCCGCCAAGTGCATCCACTTCTTTTACCAGGTGTCCTTTCCCAATGCCGCCAATCGCCGGATTACAGGACATTTGTCCCAGCGTGTCGATATTGTGTGTCAAAAGCAGGGTCTGCTGACCCATTCGCGCTGCGGCCATTGCGGCCTCAGTGCCTGCGTGACCCCCGCCAATGATGATGACGTCAAAAGGATCCTGATAAAACATGGTGGTCTGCCTCGCGTAAAGCGGTATGAAAATGGATTGAAGCCCGGGCCGTGGATTCTACTCAACTTTAGTCTTTCGAGAAAGCATTGGGATCCTGGGCTATTAAAAAGAAGATCTTTTTATTTAGAGATCTGTTCTATTGTGATCTCTTATTAGGATCGCAAACCCGTGTGGATAAGTCCGAACCCGCGAATAAGATCATGCAGTTAGGAAGGATCGTTTGCTGTGAATGATCGGTGATCCTGGACCGTATAAGCTGGGATCAGATCGCGACTTTATACACAGGGCAAAAACGACGCTACGGTTGTTCTTTGGATAACTACGGGTTAATACGAGCTTTTAACCAGAGTTATCCACATCTGTTCGCGCGATCTTTAATCGTTTTTGAGTAAATTTTTCCATTCACCCAACCAGATCTCGGCCGGATCTTCCGGAATGTCATGATCGAGGATGTTGATCTTGAGCGTTTCACCCAGCTGTTTTGCTCCGCAAGCGGTAACAGCGGCTTCGACTTTCTCTATCGCCCCGCAAAAGGTGTCATATTCACGACTGCCGATCCCCACCGCGCCAAAACGGACGTTTGACAGGTCGGGCTGTTGTTCCAGCAGTTCGTCATATAAAGGTTGCAGGTTATCCGGCAGATCGCCCGCGCCGTGCGTGGAGGTGATCAGCAGCCAGACCCCGTCAGCCGGGAGATCTTCAAGCAGCGGCCCGTGCAAGGTTTCTGTCGAAAAGCCTGCATCTTCCAGCTTCTCAGCCAGATGTTCCGCTACGTATTCCGCACCGCCAAGGGTGCTGCCGCTGATAAGGGTAATGTCCGCCATTGATCGCTCGCTCAGATAAAGAGGGGATCATTGTACGCTGTGAACGAGCTGGGATCTACCTGTGGAAAATGTGGGAATGAAATTGCCCGATCACGGGCGGATGGTACGCATGATCGGGTTTTGCAGGGAGATCAGCGTCTCGGTGGACTGAATTTCATCGATTGTTTGGATCTTGTTGATAAGTACCTGCTGGAGGGCATCAATGGATCGGCACATCACCTTTATAAAGATGCTGTAGTGCCCGGTGGTGTAGTACGCCTCGGTGACTTCATCGAGCGCGTTCAGCTTTGCCAGGGCGGAGGGGTAGTCTTTTGCGCTTTTAAGAATAATGCCGATGAAGCAGCAGACGTCGTAACCCAGTTGCTTCGGGCTGACGTCAATGCGCGCGCCGGTAATGATCCCTGCCTGCTTCATCTTCTCTACGCGAACGTGAATGGTTCCCGGGCTGACGCCAAACTGTTTCGCCAGTTCGGCGTAGGCTGTACGGGCATTGGCCATTAAGGCCTCCAGAATGCCGCGGTCCAGATTGTCGATCTGATAATTTTCCATAGCTTTTTCTTATGAAGATTAATGAATATGTCTATTCTAGCGTCTTATTTTAACGAATCAAAAGTGAAGTCGGCTTTTTGTTGATGGGTTATTGAATTAAGTGCCGGTTATGTTGCTTAATCATTACCAACAGGACGCAGGAGTATAAATAATGAAAACCGCTTACATCGCAAAACAACGCCAGATCAGTTTCGTAAAATCCCATTTTTCCCGCCAGCTGGAAGAGAAGCTTGGTCTTATTGAAGTTCAGGCGCCGATCCTTAGCCGCGTGGGTGACGGGACGCAGGATAACCTGTCTGGATGCGAAAAAGCGGTACAGGTGAAAGTGAAAACACTGCCAGACGCACAGTTCGAAGTGGTTCATTCCCTGGCGAAGTGGAAGCGTCAAACCCTGGGACAACACGACTTCAGCGCGGGCGAAGGGCTCTACACGCACATGAAAGCCCTTCGCCCCGATGAAGACCGTCTCACTCCAATTCACTCTGTCTACGTTGACCAGTGGGACTGGGAGCGCGTAATGGGAGATGGCGAGCGCCACGTCGGCACGCTGAAATCCACCGTTGAGGCGATCTACGCCGGGATCAAAGCGACCGAAGCGGCCGTGAGCAAAGAGTTTGGTCTGGTACCGTTCCTGCCGGATACGATCCACTTTGTCCACAGCCAGGAACTGCTGAGCCGCTTCCCGGATCTTGATGCCAAAGGCCGTGAGCGAGCAATTGCCAAAGAGTTAGGTGCCGTTTTCCTGATCGGCATCGGCGGCAAACTGTCTGATGGCAAACGTCACGACGTTCGTGCGCCGGATTATGATGACTGGAGCACCGCGGGCGAAAGCGAATATGCCGGTCTGAACGGCGATATTCTGGTCTGGAACCCGGTTCTGGAAGATGCGTTTGAACTCTCTTCTATGGGGATCCGCGTGGATGCAGACGCGCTGAAGCGCCAGCTGGCGTTGACCGGTGATGAAGATCGTCTGAAGCTGGAGTGGCATCAGGCGCTGCTGCGCGGTGAAATGCCGCAGACCATCGGCGGCGGTATCGGGCAGTCCCGTCTGACCATGCTGCTGCTGCAGCTGTCCCATATCGGTCAGGTGCAGTGTGGGGTCTGGCCGCAGCAGGTTCGTGAAAGCGTCGATTCTCTTCTTTAATTAACGCCGCCAGCGTCTGAGCAGGCGGCTACGCAACCCGGTATCAAAGCGCCAGATATGATCGAAGATGCGCATGATGCCGGGTTTTCCATGTGCGGACATCGCAACGGCATGGAAACGGTGCTGATGCACCCGCTGCAGCTCTTTCACTTTATTTACCACATCATCCGGCAGCCGCTGGGCAATGAAATCTGAAATCACCACCGCGTCAGCGTCGTACCAGTCGCCGCCCTGCATACGCTCTACAATGCTGCGAAAACAGCTGGCCAGATCGGTGCCGCCGCGAAAACGCTGGCTTAAAAAGCGGATGGCCTGCTCGATGCCCTGCTGGTTCGTCAGCTCATAGCCCACGACTTCGCTGGAGAAGAGCATGATAAAGCAGCGACGGCGATCGGCGAGCGCCACGCGCATCAGCGCCAGACAGAACGCCTTTGCACACTGCTCGTTAAAGCCGCCCATTGAGCCGGACGTATCCACGCAAACAATAAACGGCCCGCGCGGCTGTTCATCAAAATCCTGATGAACGACCGGGCGCTGGCTGAGCTTCTCGCGCCAGGCTTCGCCGTGCAGCCGGTAGGTGAGTAACTGCTTTTCCACCAGCCGACGGTAAAACTCATACTCCAGTTCGGTCATTCCCAGCGTGCTTAGCTCCGTGGGCAGCAGGCGCAGGATGTCGTCGCTTTGCTGGAGTCCGTCGACCTGTTCCGGCACGGTGGCCGGTTCGCGTACCAGGGTGCGGAAGGTTTCCATCGGTGCATCCTTCTTTGGGACCGATTTGGCCTCCCTGGACCGACCCAGCTGTTCCGCAAGCTTCATCAGCTCCGGCTGCTGGGTCAGAAAGTCGCCGTACTTCACGATCAGCTGATAATCCCCGCGCCGCAGCTGCCCGGCGCTCATGTCCCAGAGGCGGCCGGCGGCGTTTTCATTTTCTACCAGCACCTCTTCGAGCTGGCCGCTCAGCGTCATGCGTTCCTGGACTTCGCTGAGCAGCTGCTCGCGCTCTTCATCCAGCAGCTGCTGGTTCAGCGTGGTGGCCTGGACGACCAGACTCAGGCGCCAGCGCTGCAGGAAGAGGGTATGCAGCGCCGGGGTAAAGGTGGCATTTTCCGTGACCAGCGTTCTGGCCTGGCTGGCAAACGGAGAATGGACTTTATCGAGCAGCGTCAGGGTTTGCGGGATCTGGACGATAAACTGCGGCGTCGATAGCCGCTGACACTGCTGATAGGCTGCGACTTCCTCCGTCAGTTCGGGCGGGACTTCCGTCTCCTTAAACCGCTGCCGCAGGTTGTCGCGCCAGCGCGGGAGATCGTCCGTCATCGCCTTTTTGAGCTTTGGGAATTTTTCAAAAAAAGCCGCCAGCTGCGGCGTGGCAAGCAGGGTAATAACGACCTCTTCGATCAGCCCTTCCTCGCTAACCGCCAGCATGACATTGAGCGTGTCCAGCGTTAGCATTGACGCGCCTGTTTGATCTGCGCGCTGACGTCCTGCAGGCTGGCTTCAATACGGCCTAGCCAGTCGCTATGAATAAAGAGGCATTTTTGCTGCTCGCTGAAGCGGGTATGCTGCTGATGCCATTCGGTATCCAGCGCTTCCAGCTGCTGTTTAATCTCTTCCGGCACGCTGTCCGAGGCGGTGCCGGGTAGCGCAAGACGCGATCCCTGAAGGCTGACGTCGCGGATCACCAGATGCTGACTGCTGTCCACTTCCATATTCAGCGGCTGCGCGAAACCGATGCCGTTGAGCTTGCCGCGGATCTCCCCGCCCTTATCCAGCCACTGCGCCAGCGGCTCGCGCTCAATCGTAATGTGCACCACCTGCATATCATGCAGCTTGAGCGGCTGCTGGAGCAGCAGCGTCAGCGTCGTGCCGGTCAGATCGGCGGGTAGCTCGTAATGCGGTTTGCGGGCGAACATGCCGCCCAGTCGATTCACTTTTAGCGCGGTTTTATCGCTTTGCTGCTGCTGGAGCTGTATGCGCCGTTGGGCAATCGCCCCCAGATGGTTGAGCATCGCCTGCTGCCCCCAGGCGTGCCCGGTCATCAAAACGTCCAGCTGCTGCAGCATCAGGTTCATGCCTTCCGCGTCGTGCCAGAGGCAGTCTTTTAGCAGGATCAGATCGATAGGGGCGACCGCGTCGCGACCGCTAAACAGCGCGCTGGCCTGGAGCAGACGGATCGCTTTTTTCCAGCGACGGTCCGAGACATACGGAGCGGAAGGCAGGGAATCAAGCTGCTGGCGCAGCATGAAAATCAGTTCAAAGACGGCATCAGGCAGTTTAATTTTGCCGATCTCATCCTGCCACTGATTGTACTCCTCGTCCGTCACCTGCAGTGACGGCGCCACCGGGTTTTCGTTCTCATCCTGCTGGCTCACCAGCATGGAGCGGAAGTTGGATTTGTCCTGTACTTTATCCAGCCACAGGCGGATCAGCATACGGTCATACAGCGCTTCCAGGCTGCTGTCGGCTTCGGGCAGTTCGTTTGACGCGGCCACCAGCAGGCGCATGGGAATTTTCTCTTCACTGGCCCCGTTGCGGAACCGACGTTCGTTAATCGCCGTCAGCAGGGTGTTCAGAATGGCCGGGCCGGCTTTCCAGATCTCATCGAGAAAGACGATTTCCGCTTCCGGAAGATAGCCCGCCGTCAGACGCTCATAGCGCCCCTCGTCCTTCAGAGCCTGAATAGAAAGCGGGCCGAAAACTTCTTCAGGGGTGGAGAAGCGCGTCATCAAATATTCAAATGCGCGGGCGTTCTGAAAAGCGAACTTCAGGCGGCGTGCGATCAGACTCTTGGCAATGCCCGGCGGTCCCAGCAGAAACACGCTTTCACCGCTCAACGCCGCCAGCAGGCAAAGGCGAATGGCGTGGCTACGCTCGTAAAGGCCTTTCTCCAGCGCGCTGCTGAGGCGGGAAATTCTTTCTGCTAATAAATGTGAGTGAGCCATAATAGTTTTGCATCCTTTCGCCGTTGTGGCGGCCAATTGAAGCGAGTATAGACGTTTCAGTCTGGGCTGGTAATAGGCTGAAGTGCGGCGCAATTTTCTTTGCGCTACATTAATGCGGTTGCATTTAGGGGTACGATTTTGCAATGAATCGTGCATACTGTGCGCTTTTTGTGGACCAAGGGACAGGAACACATTTGTTATTTAAACGAAAAGACTAGTCTATGAGCACTGATAATAAGCAATCATTACCCGCAATAACGCTTGCGGCGATCGGGGTTGTCTACGGTGATATCGGCACCAGCCCGCTTTATACGCTTCGTGAATGTCTGTCCGGCCAGTTTGGCTTTGGTGTTGAGCGCGATGCCGTGTTTGGCTTCCTGTCCCTCATCTTCTGGCTGCTGATCCTGGTCGTTTCCGTTAAATATCTCTCCTTCGTTATGCGCGCTGATAACGCGGGCGAAGGCGGTATCCTGACCCTGATGTCCCTTGCCGGTCGCAATACCTCCGCCAGAATGACGTCCGTGCTGGTGATTATCGGCCTGATAGGCGGCAGCTTCTTCTATGGGGAAGTGGTGATAACGCCGGCTATCTCAGTGCTCTCGGCGATTGAAGGGCTGGAGATTATTGCCCCGCAGCTTGATACCTGGGTTGTCCCGCTGGCAATCATCGTGTTGACGCTGCTGTTCATGATCCAGAAACACGGTACCGGGCTGGTGGGCAAACTATTTGCGCCGATTATGCTGGCCTGGTTCCTGATCCTGGCGGCGCTCGGTTTGCGTAGCATCATCGCTAACCCGGAAGTCCTTCAGGCGCTGAATCCTTACTGGGCGGTGCATTTCTTCCTGGAATACAAAGTGGTTTCCTTCGTGGCGCTGGGTGCGGTCGTGCTCTCCATCACCGGCGTTGAGGCGTTATATGCCGATATGGGGCACTTCGGTAAGCTGCCTATCCGCGTGGCATGGTTTATTGTGGTGCTCCCGTCGCTGGTGCTGAACTACTTTGGCCAGGGCGCGCTGTTGCTCACGAATCCGGAAGCGATTAAGAACCCATTCTTCCTGCTGGCGCCTGACTGGGCGCTGGTGCCGATGCTGATCCTCGCAACGCTGGCGACGGTTATTGCGTCTCAGGCGGTGATTTCCGGCGTCTTCTCTCTGACGCGCCAGGCCGTCCGTCTGGGGTATCTCTCGCCAATGCGCATCATCCATACTTCAGAAATGGAGTCGGGCCAGATTTACATCCCGTTCGTTAACTGGCTGCTCTACTTTGCCGTTGTGATCGTGATCGTTAGCTTCGAGCACTCCAGTAATCTGGCAGCGGCCTACGGTATTGCCGTGACCGGTACGATGGTGCTGACGTCGCTTCTCTCCACAACGGTGGCGTACCGCAACTGGCACTGGAATAAATTCCTCGTGGCGATGATTCTGGTGGGCTTCCTGTGCATTGACGTGCCGCTGTTCTCCGCGAACCTCGACAAGATTGTCTCCGGCGGCTGGCTGCCGCTGACGCTGGGCCTGCTGATGTTCATTGTGATGACCACGTGGAAGAGCGAGCGCTTCCGCCTGCTGCGCCGCATGCATGAGCACGGTAATTCTCTGGAGGCGATGATCGCGTCGCTGGAGAAATCCCCGCCGGTGCGCGTGCCGGGTACCGCGGTTTATATGTCTCGTGCCCTGAACGTCATCCCGTTTGCGCTGATGCATAACCTTAAGCACAACAAGGTGCTGCACGAGCGCGTGATCCTGCTGACGCTGCGCACCGAAGATGCGCCATACGTTCACAACGTGCGTCGCGTGCAAATCGAGCAGCTGTCCCCGACCTTCTGGCGCGTGGTGGCAAGCTACGGCTGGCGCGAAACGCCGAACGTGGAAGAGGTGTTCCACCGCTGCGGTCTGGAAGGGTTAAGCTGCCGGATGATGGAGACGTCGTTCTTTATGTCGCACGAGTCGCTGATCATCGGCAAGCGCCCGTGGTACCTGCGCCTGCGCGGCAAGCTGTACCTTATCCTGCAGCGTAACGCCCTGCGCGCGCCTGACCAGTTTGAGATCCCGCCTAACCGCGTGATTGAGCTGGGGACGCAGGTAGAGATTTAAGTCTTTGTGCGGCCTGATGCTCTCACCCCGACCCTCTCCCACAGGGAGAGGGCGCAAACATAAAAAACGGTAACCTTGGGGTTACCGTTTTGCATTTACCTCCACTCCATTTCACTTAGCGAAACGTTTCGACGTCGATCACAATTCCGTTACGTCATGGTGGTTTTCTGAACACTCTTGCGTCTACACTCTTGTTAGCGAAACGTTTCGCTAGTGGAGCAAGAAAATGAAGAAAGGCACGGTTCTCAACTCAGAAATCTCATCGGTTATTTCCCGCCTTGGGCATACCGATACGCTGGTGGTTTGCGATGCAGGCTTACCGGTTCCGCGCAGCACAACCCGTATTGATATGGCGTTAACGCAGGGTGTTCCTTCGTTTATGCAGGTACTGGAAGTCGTGACGGCGGAGATGCAGGTTGAGGCGGCCATTCTCGCGGCGGAAATCAAACAACATAATCCGCAACTCCACGAAACGTTGCTCAGCCACATTGAGCAACTGCAACAACACCAGGGAAACACCATAGAAATTCGTTACACAACGCACGAGCAGTTCAAACAACAAACCGCAGACAGTCAGGCGGTGATTCGCAGCGGGGAGTGTTCCCCGTATGCGAATATCATTCTCTGTGCTGGCGTCACCTTCTGAGGCCATCATGGACGCATTACTGCAACTCAAAGGGATCGATAAATCGTTCCCGGGCGTAAAAGCCCTCTCCGGCGCGGCGCTGAACGTCTACCCCGGGCGCGTGATGGCGCTGGTGGGCGAAAACGGCGCCGGCAAATCCACCATGATGAAAGTGCTGACCGGGATCTACCAGCGCGATGCCGGTTCACTCTTATGGCTGGGTAAAGAGACCACCTTTAACGGCCCGAAATCCTCTCAGGAAGCGGGCATCGGCATTATTCACCAGGAGCTGAACCTCATCCCGCAGCTCACCATTGCCGAGAATATCTTCCTTGGCCGCGAGTTCGTGAACCGGTTCGGCAAAATCGACTGGAAAACCATGTACGCGGAAGCGGACAAGCTGCTGGCGAAGCTGAACCTGCGCTTTAAGAGCGACCGCCTGGTGGGCGATCTCTCCATCGGCGATCAGCAGATGGTGGAAATCGCGAAGGTGCTGAGCTTTGAGTCGAAGGTCATCATTATGGATGAACCGACCGATGCCCTTACCGATACCGAAACCGAATCCCTTTTCCGCGTGATCCGCGAACTGAAATCGCAGGGCCGCGGGATTGTCTATATCTCACACCGCATGAAAGAGATCTTTGAGATCTGCGACGACGTTACCGTCTTCCGCGACGGGCAGTTTATTGCCGAGCGCGAAGTGGCGACGCTGACCGAAGAGACGCTCATCGAAATGATGGTGGGACGTAAGCTCGAAGATCAGTATCCGCGTCTGGACAAAGCGCCGGGTGAGATCCGCCTCAAGGTGGACAACCTCTGCGGTCCGGGCGTAAATGATGTGACCTTTACCCTGCGTCAGGGCGAGATCCTGGGCGTGGCGGGCCTGATGGGCGCGGGCCGTACCGAGCTAATGAAAGTGCTCTACGGTGCACTGCCGCGCACCAGCGGTTACGTCACCCTCGACGGTCATGAAGTGGTGACCCGCTCGCCGCAGGACGGCCTGGCGAACGGCATCGTCTATATCTCTGAAGACCGTAAGCGCGACGGCTTAGTGCTGGGCATGTCGGTTAAAGAGAACATGTCCCTGACCGCGCTGCGCTATTTCAGCCGCAGCGGGGGCAGCCTGAAGCATAAAGACGAGCAGCAGGCGGTCAGCGATTTTATCCGTCTCTTCAACGTTAAAACCCCGTCGATGGAGCAGGCGATTGGCCTGTTGTCCGGCGGTAATCAGCAGAAAGTGGCGATTGCCCGCGGGCTGATGACGCGCCCGAAAGTGTTGATCCTCGACGAGCCAACCCGCGGCGTGGACGTGGGCGCGAAGAAAGAAATCTATCAGCTGATTAACCAGTTCAAGGCCGACGGTCTGAGCATCATTCTGGTCTCTTCCGAGATGCCAGAGGTATTAGGCATGAGCGATCGCATTATCGTCATGCATGAAGGGCATCTCGGCGGTGAATTCACTCGCGAGCAGGCCACCCAGGAAGTTCTGATGGCTGCCGCTGTGGGCAAGCTTAATCGCGTGAATCAGGAGTAAGAAGATGACTACCCAGGCTGTTTCTGGTCGCCGCTATTTCACAAAGGCATGGCTGATGGAACAAAAATCGCTGATTGCCCTGCTGGTGCTGATCGCGATTGTGTCGACCATGAGCCCAAATTTCTTCACCGTGAATAACCTGTTCAACATTCTGCAGCAGACGTCGGTGAACGCCATTATGGCGGTCGGCATGACGCTGGTGATTTTGACCTCGGGTATCGATCTGTCCGTCGGTTCCCTGCTGGCGCTCACCGGTGCGATCGCCGCTTCGATTGTTGGCATTGAAGTCAACGCGCTGGTGGCCGTTGCTGCGGCCCTGGCAGCTGGCGCAGCGATTGGCGCCGTAACCGGCGTGATTGTGGCAAAAGGCCGCGTTCAGGCGTTTATCGCTACGCTGGTGATGATGCTGCTGCTGCGCGGTGTGACCATGGTTTACACCAACGGCAGCCCGGTCAATACCGGCTTTACCGATAACGCGGATCTGTTTGGCTGGTTCGGTATCGGCCGCCCGCTGGGCATTCCAACGCCGGTCTGGATCATGGCTATCGTCTTCCTGGCAGCGTGGTACATGCTGCACCATACCCGTCTTGGCCGTTATATCTATGCGCTGGGCGGTAACGAAGCGGCAACTCGCCTGTCCGGTATCAGTGTTAATAAAGTCAAAATTATCGTGTACTCCCTGTGCGGCCTGCTGGCCTCTCTGGCGGGCATCATCGAAGTGGCGCGCCTCTCCTCCGCGCAGCCGACGGCGGGTACGGGTTATGAGCTGGATGCCATCGCGGCAGTGGTTCTGGGCGGTACGAGTCTTGCGGGCGGTAAAGGTCGCATTGTTGGGACATTGATCGGCGCACTGATTCTCGGTTTCCTGAATAATGGTTTGAATTTGTTAGGTGTTTCCTCCTATTACCAGATGATCGTTAAGGCAGTGGTGATTTTGCTGGCGGTACTGGTAGACAACAAAAAACAGTAACTGACGACACTACAGGACATCTTAGATATGAACATGAAAAAACTGGCTACCCTGGTTTCCGCTGTCGCGCTGAGCGCAACCGTAAGTGCTAACGCCATGGCGAAAGACACCATCGCGCTGGTTATCTCCACGCTGAACAACCCGTTCTTCGTCTCCCTGAAGGATGGCGCGCAGAAAGAAGCGGACAAGCTGGGCTACAACCTGGTGGTGCTGGATTCTCAAAACAACCCGGCGAAAGAGCTGGCGAACGTTCAGGACTTAACCGTTCGTGGTACCAAAATTCTGCTGATCAACCCAACCGATTCTGACGCCGTAGGTAACGCTGTGAAGATGGCAAACCAGGCGAAGATTCCGGTGATTACCCTGGACCGTCAGGCGACGAAAGGCGACGTGGTCAGCCACATTGCTTCTGATAACGTGCTGGGCGGTAAAATCGCGGGTGACTACATTGCGAAGAAAGCCGGTGAAGGCGCGAAAGTTATCGAACTGCAGGGGATTGCCGGTACGTCCGCAGCCCGCGAGCGCGGTGAAGGCTTCCAGCAGGCTGTAGCGGCGCATAAATTCAACGTGCTGGCGAGCCAGCCTGCTGACTTCGACCGTACTAAAGGTCTGAACGTTATGCAGAACCTGCTGACCGCGCATCCTGACGTGCAGGCAGTGTTCGCCCAGAACGACGAAATGGCGCTGGGCGCGCTGCGTGCCCTGCAGACCGCAGGTAAATCTGATGTGATGGTTGTCGGATTTGACGGCACGCCGGATGGTGAAAAAGCGGTAAATGATGGCAAACTGGCTGCGACCATCGCTCAGCTGCCTGAGCAGATTGGCGCAACTGGCGTGCAAACTGCCGATAAAGTGCTGAAGGGCGAAAAAGTTCAGGCCAAATATCCGGTTGACCTGAAGCTGGTCATTAAGCAGTAAAAGGCGATTCAGGCAGTCGCTGGCTGCCTGAGGGACACCAAATAAAAGAAAAGTGTGGCATACGCCACCGGGTAACACCGGTGGCGCTCTCAGATGGACAGCTCAACCATGAAAACCGCAGGCAACCTCGTCGTCCTTGGCAGTATCAATGCCGATCACATTCTTAACCTTGAAACTTTCCCGACACCGGGCGAAACCGTCACTGGCAATCAGTACCAGGTCGCGTTTGGCGGTAAGGGCGCAAACCAGGCCGTCGCCGCCGGACGCAGCGGGGCGAATATCGCCTTTATCGCCTGCACGGGTGATGACGACACCGGTGAGCGCGTACGTAAACAGCTGGCAAGCGACAACATCGACATTGCTCCGGTCAGCGTGGTTGCAGGGGAATCTACCGGCGTGGCGCTGATTTTCGTCAATGCGGAAGGTGAGAATGTCATCGGTATTCATGCGGGTGCTAATGCTGCGTTAACGACAGAACGCGTCGACGCGCAGCGCGAAATTATCGCTGGCGCGGAAGCCCTGCTGATGCAGCTGGAGTCGCCTGTTGAAAGCGTGCTGGCCGCCGCGAAAATTGCGCATGAAAATCATACCACTGTCGTACTTAACCCGGCCCCAGCCCGTGTATTATCAGACGAGCTGCTGGCGCTGGTGGACATCATTACGCCGAACGAAACCGAAGCCGAAAAGCTGACGGGCATTCGCGTTGAAAATGACGATGATGCCGCGCGTGCGGCGAAAGTGCTGCATGCAAAAGGCATCGGGACCGTTATCATTACCCTCGGCAGCCGTGGGGTGTGGGCAAGCGTCAATGGCGAAGGGCGTCTCGTGCCGGGCTTTAAGGTCAAAGCCATTGATACTATCGCGGCTGGAGACACCTTTAACGGTGCGCTGGTGACGGCGCTGCTGGAAGGAAAAGCGATGGATGATGCCATCCGCTTTGCGCATGCCGCCGCCGCGATTGCGGTGACGCGCAAAGGCGCACAGCCTTCCGTTCCGTGGCGCAAAGAGATCGATGAATTCTTAAGTCAGCAGGGGTAACGTTTGGCTACGATGAAAGATGTCGCCCGCATGGCGGGCGTTTCTACTTCGACTGTCTCTCACGTTATTAATAACGACCGCTTCGTCAGCGAGGCGATTCGGGAGAAAGTCGAAGCCGCAGTAAAAGATCTCAACTATGCGCCGTCGGCGCTGGCGCGCAGTCTCAAGCTCAACCAGACGCGCACCATCGGTATGCTGATCACCGCCAGTACCAATCCTTTTTATTCTGAACTTGTTCGTGGCGTAGAGCGCAGCTGTTTTGAGCGTGGCTACAGCCTGGTGCTGTGCAATACCGAAGGCGACGAGCAGCGCATGAACCGCAATCTGGAAACGCTGATGCAAAAACGCGTCGACGGGCTGCTGCTGCTCTGTACCGAAACGCACCAACCCTCGAAAGAGATCATTCAGCGCTATCCCTCTATTCCCACGGTGATGATGGACTGGGCGCCCTTCGACGGTACCAGCGATCTGATTCAGGATAACTCCCTGCTGGGCGGCGATATGGCGACTCAGCATCTGATCGATAAGGGCCATACCCGCATCGCCTGCATTACCGGCCCGCTGGATAAAACCCCGGCGCGCCTGCGTCTGGAAGGATATCTCTCCGCAATGGCGCGGGCGGGGCTTGCCATTCCTGATGGCTACCGAATCACCGGTGATTTCGAGTTTAACGGCGGTTTCGAGGCAATGCAGACGCTGCTGGCGCAAGAGCCTCGCCCGCAGGCGGTGTTTATCGGTAACGATGCGATGGCGTTTGGTGCCTATCAGGCGCTTTATCAGGCGGGACTGCGCGTTCCGGACGATATGGCTATCGTGGGATACGATGATATCGAACTGGCGCGCTACATGACGCCGCCGCTGACGACCATTCATCAGCCAAAGGATGAACTGGGTGAGCTGGCCATTGATGTGTTGATCCACCGAATGGCGCAGCCCACGCTGCAGCAGCAACGTCTGCAGCTTACTCCTGTTCTGATGGAGCGGGGTTCGGTTTAGCCTTTGCCTTGTGGCGCTCTTTGATCAGGTTGCGGCCGTCTTTCGGTTTTAACAGCATAAAGACCAGCGCAGACACCACGGTAAGCGCGCCCATGGTGATAAAGGTATAGTGGAACTGTTCAACGGTATTTGTGCTATCGAACCCTTCATAAAACCGCAGTACGGCCGCACTGACGGCTACGCCAAGACTAATCGATAACTGTTGCGTGACCGCCAGTACGCTGTTGCCGCTACTTGCGTTCTCGTCGGTCAGGTCCGCAAGGGTGATGGTGTTCATCGACGTGAACTGCGTTGACATCGCCATCCCCAGCACAAACAGCGGCAGGATCAGCATCCAGACCGGTAACGCCGCGGATTGCAGCGAGAACTGCGCAATCATCAGACCGATAAAGACCGTCACGCCAACCAGCGTTTTACGATAGCCAAACCAGCGCAGTACCTGCGTGACCGTTGATTTCGCCAGAATGGAGCCCATTGCCGTGGGCGCCATCATGCAGCCGGCAATCAGCGCCGGGTAGCCGAAACCCACCTGCAGCATCAATGGCATCAGGAACGGTACGCAGCCCGTGCCCAGACGTGAGGCAATATTGCCCGCGATCCCGACGGAAAAAGTTCGGGTATTAAAGAGAGATAAAGAGATAAGTGGTGTCGGGTGACGACGCGCATGACGTATATAAAGAAGGAACAGCAGAATACCGCTGAAGATGACGGCGAGTGCCAGCCACGTTTCAACGAGCTTCTCGCCAATGAGCTCCATCCCACTGGAGAACAGCACCAGGCTCAGGCCAAACAGGAAAAAGCCGCCCATATCGAAGCTGCGCCTGGGCGTGGTGAAGTTCGGCATATATTTGCGGGCATAGATCAGCCCTGCCACGCCAATCGGAATATTAATCAGGAAAATCCAGTGCCAGCTTGCCCAGGTAACCAGCACACCCCCGAGGACCGGGCCAAGAATTGGGCCAACCAGCCCCGGCATGGTGACAAAGTTGAGCACGGGGAGCAGTTCGCTGCGCGGGTAGGCACGCAGCAAGGCGAGGCGCGCCACCGGCATCATCATCGCGCCGCCAATTCCCTGCAGTACGCGAAAGATAACCAGCTCCGCTAATGAAGTGGAGAGCGCGCAGGCCAGTGAACCGAGCGTAAAGAGCGTTACGGCCAGCATGAAAACTCTGCGGGTTCCGAAGCGATCGGCCAGCCAGCCGCTTACCGGGATCAACATCGCTACCGTGAGGGTGTAGCTGATGATGGCGGACTGCATTGCCAGCGGGGATCGGTTGAGGCTTTGCGCAATAGCGGGAAGCGCCGTATTGAGGATGGTGGCATCCAGTGCCTGCATAAAGAACGCCATGGCTGCAATCCACGGCAATCCGGCCATGCTGCGCGCTTTTTTCTCTGTCATTTATTTACCTGCTGGTGAGTTGGTGCGGTCAGCAATGCCTGGCATGCAGTCAGGGCTCGCTGCCCGTCGCTCTCCTGAATGGCATCCACTATCGCCTGATGCAAATCCAGCTTTACCACTTCGTCTTGTGTAATAGAGGTAAAGTAGGTGTGGTACACCGAATGGAATAACGAAGCAAAGGAAGTGAGGAACGGATTGGCGCTCATCATATAGATATGTTCATGCCAGGCCATATCGACCTCAACCCAACGTTCCCGGTTGAAGTGTTTTTTCAGGAACACCATCTCTTCCATTAGTGCGTTAAGCTGCGCTTTCTGCTCTGCCGTCCCGAGCGTGGCGGCAAGCAGGCATGCCTGAGGCTCAAGGCTGCTGCGCATTACCAGAAAGTGGTCGACGACCTGATGAAAGTTGTCTTCGGTCATCCACCAGGAGAGCAGCTCCTGATCGAGAAAATTCCAGTTATTCTGTGGCATCACGCGCGTGCCAATACGAGGGCGTGGAAGCACCATACCTTTTGCCGTCAGGGTTTTCACCGCCTCGCGAACCGCGGTACGGCTTACTCCAAACTGCTCACCCAGCTCCATTTCACCCGGCAGGATGCTCCCCGGGGCATATTTACCCGCTAAAATCCGCTGCGCCAGCTTTTCTGCCAGCACATAGGACAGATTTTTTTGGGCGGCCAGCTGTTGTGCGCTTAATGGCATCGCTTTTATTCCTTAATGTTTCATGCTGTTAATTATGCCACCTCGAATGTGATTGTGGTTGCAGATACATCAAATAGAACAATTTGTAGCTTGATATCACCGCTGTTGGTGAAAAAAGACACGGATAGAAACTTTTTTTAAATTTCCTCTTGTCACTTAAGAATAACTCTCTATAATGCGCCTCCACTGACACGGAACAACGGCACACACGCCGCCGGGTCAGCAGAGAAAAGCAAAATAAACGCTTGACTCTGAAGCGGGAAAGCGTAATATGCACACCCCGCGCCGCAGCGAAAACGAAGCGGCACTGCTCTTTAACAATTTATCAGACAATCTGTGTGGGCACTCAAAGTGACATGGATTCTTAATGTCTTCGGACAATAAATGAATACCAAGTCTCTGAGTGAACATGCGT
>NZ_JAWNEB010000013.1:0-81051 GCF_034107265.1 Enterobacter sp. 168J2
TCCGGTGGTTACAAGCAGTCTTCGGTGGAGCGGTAGTTCAGTCGGTTAGAATACCTGCCTGTCACGCAGGGGGTCGCGGGTT
This sequence comes from Enterobacter sp. 168J2, assembly GCF_034107265.1. NCBI lineage: Bacteria > Pseudomonadati > Pseudomonadota > Gammaproteobacteria > Enterobacterales > Enterobacteriaceae > Enterobacter > Enterobacter sp. 168J2. The sequence goes on from NZ_JAWNEB010000013.1 coordinate 83, forward strand.
CGAGTCCCGTCCGTTCCGCCACTTATTAAGACGTTAAGCCTGCCAGTAATGGCAGGCTTAATGGCAAAAAACTTTAGGGGCGTAGCTCAGTTGGTAGAGCACCGGTCTCCAAAACCGGGTGTCGCGAGTTCGAGTCTCTCCGCCCCTGCCATATAGAATCCTTTGCTTCGGCAAAGGATTTTTTTTGCCTGAAACCTGGTGAAACTTCACCATTCTTAAATGCAGCCAGCATCCCTGCTGGCCTCAGCATCAATCCATTATATTGATTTTTAATAGATCTTTTATCTGCGATTGCTTGTCGCTATTTTGCAGCCAAATTGCATACAGCGGCCGCGAAAGGGTGGTTGAATCCACCACGGTATGCAGTCCAGGCCTGGTGTCTGCCCAACGGACTGGTAACCAGGTGCAACCCTTCAACAGGGGAAGTTGCTGACAGGCAATCTCGGCAGAACTGGTTGTTAACTGTGGAACATCATCAGGTGCAATCAATCCCGTCTCATGCTGCTGAAAATCAGGTCCCCATTCCAGCCGCAAATAGTTCAGGTCTGCCTTCATCATTGAGGGTTCAGAAGCATAAAGAGCCAGACCGAACTGCCCTACAATCTGGCTGCTAAATTCGTCCATCTTGGGGGCTTCTGTTGTAATAAGCAGATCCAGCTGACGCTCATGGAGTTGCTTAACCAGCGACTGACGTTGCGCAATTCTGGCTTCAAATTGTAAATGGCCATGAGAGTGATATAGCCGGGTAAGCCACTGACTGAGCATGCATTCCCACAGAGATGCGCTGGCCCCTATCGAGAACTCGTTGTGCCTCGACGTATGCGCAACCTCTTTGCGCGCTGCCTGCCAGGTATTCATCAATGTCTCCGCATACGGAAGCAGTTTTTCACCGGCAGGCGTGAGACGGATGTTGTTGCGATGGCGGGTAAAAAGATTCACACCCAGTTGATTTTCCAGCTGTCGAATACGAAAACTGACTGCTGACTGCGTCAGGTAAAGGGCTTCAGCGGCTCGCCCGAAGTGACGCGTTCTGCTCACTTCAAGGAAAGTTTTTAGCAATTCCGTATCCACATCTTTCTCCGCAAAATAATTTGTCGTTATGATTTAAATGTTTTGTTTTACACTCTGTCAAGCGTAACTAATACTCCGCGCCATAAATAGCTCGGCCAAAGAATTAGGAGCGTGTAGGATGGCGGAAAGCTTTACGACGACTAATCGTTTTTTCGACAATAAACATTATCCGCGCGGGTTCTCTCGTCACGGCGATTTCACCATCAAAGAGGCGCAGCTGCTTGAGCGTCATGGTTATGCCTTTAACGAGCTGGATCTGGGTAAACGTGAGCCTGCAACTGAAGATGAAAAGCAGTTTGTTTCAGTGTGCCGTGGTGAGCGTGAGCCGCAGTCTGAAGCAGAACGTGTATGGATCAAGTACATGGCTCGCATTAAGCGTCCAAAACGTTTCCATACGCTGTCTGGCGGTAAACCGCAGATGGAAGGTGCAGAAGACTACACCGAGTCTGACGACTAATAAAAAAGGGGCTGCGGCCCCTTTTTTATGCCAATAACTTTTGCAGATGCAAAAGCAAACGATCGATCGCCCGATAGCTCAGCGCCTCCTGCAAGTGTTTCCTCTCAATGTCAGCACAGCCCTCCACGTCCGCAATGGTTCTGGCCACTTTCAATAAACGCTGCCACGCACGTATGGAAAGCCCAAAGCGCGTCAACGTCTCCTCCAGCCACGCCGCATCGTCAACGTCAAGAGAACAAAACTGTCGGATCCCGGCATTATCCAGCCGTGCATTCAGCCTGTTTTGACGGGCATACTGTCGCGCCTGCGCCGCGATAACCCGCTCGCGAACGTGCGCGGAGCTTTCACCCAGTCTATCGGTCTGCCTGAGCAGGCCCGGCGGCGGAAGGGGGATTTCCAGTGATAAATCGAAACGGTCGAGAAACGGGCCAGACAGCTTTCCCAGATAGCGCAGCGTCTGCTCTGGCGTACAGCGGTTATGGTTGCCCTGATAATGCCCCGTCGGGCTGGGATTCATCGCCGCCACGAGCTGAAAACGGGCGGGATAGCTTATTTTGGCTCGCGTGCGTGAGATATGTATCTCACCGGATTCAATGGGCTCCCTCAGTGCATCCAGCACGCGGCGCTCAAATTCAGGCAGCTCATCGAGAAACAGAATGCCATTGTGTGCCAGCGAGATCTCACCCGGCCCCGGAATAGACCCACCGCCGACCATTGCCGTCAGCGAAGCGCTATGATGCGGGGAACGAAAGGGACGTCGACGCCACTGTTTGTGCAATGACGTCGAACCGATCAGGCTGTAGATGGCGGCGCTTTCCAGCGCTTCATGGTTATTAAGCGGCGGGAGCAACCCGCTCAGCCTGCTTGCCAGCATGGTTTTGCCCGTACCCGGCGGGCCAATCAGCAGAAGATTGTGACCACCCGCTGCCGTAATCTCCAGCGCCCGTTTCCCTTGCTCTTGTCCCATGATCTCGCTGAGGTCTTCTGGCGCATCCGCTATAGCCTCGTCACTTTCTTCCGGCTCGGACAGTTCATGGCGGCCTTCCAGCCAGGCGCACACTTCCTGAAGATGCCCGGCGATGAGGCATCCTTTTTCTGCAATAAGACTCACTTCTGATGCGTTTTCATTGGCCACAACGATTTTCCGCCCTGCACGTATGGCTTCCAGCGCTCCCGATATCGCACCGGGAACGCCTCTCAGCGCGCCTGTGAGCGCGAGTTCACCCACGAACTCATACGAGCCTAGCCTGGTCGTATTAAGCTGCTCAGAAGCCGCGAGAAGCGCAATTGCGATAGGTAAATCGTATCGACCACCCTCTTTGGGCAGGTCGGCGGGAGCAAGGTTGATGGTGATCTTCTTTGCGGGGAAGGTATAACCGCTGTTTATTATTGCGCTACGAACGCGGTCCCTGGCCTCTTTGACCGTGGTTTCAGGTAACCCGACAAGCGTGAGTCCGGGCAGCCCATTACTCAAATGAACCTCAACGGAAATAAGCGGAGCCTTTACCCCGAGAGCCGCTCGCGTATAAACAACTGACAGTGACATTTGTACTACCTCCTGGTGTGACTATGCCAGTGCCTGTTTTTTCTGTTTAGCGTCTTTTTACGTATTTACGCCGCCTGTTCAGAGATTTTCAGGGCGCAGTGAAACCATTGCATAACCGTGGAAGAATACTCGCAAAATGTAAAAAGGCGCGCTTTCATGGCCAGGTCCGCAATAAAAAAATGAAAAATATTCATCCCCTAATTTCCTCATATAAAACAATGCTTTCAGAAAATATGATTCGCTTGCTAACCAAGCTCGTCATAAATAAATCTTGTGTTTGATTTAAAAACTGTGATAACTCTTTAGGTATTCCTTCGAACAAGATGCAAAAAGAACTGAAAATGACAGCCCTTCTACGAGTGATTAGCCTGGTCGTGATTAGCGTGGTGGTGATTATTATCCCACCGTGCGGGGCTGCACTTGGACGAGGAAAGGCTTAGAAATCAAGCCTTAACGAACTAAGACCCCCGCACCGAAAGGTCCGGGGGTTTTTTTATGACTAAAAAACTTAAACGAGGAGCAGAGCATGACGACTAGCACAAAATTCTGTTTCTTTAGATTTATGACGGGGAACTAACTATGAATGGGGCACAATGGGTAGTACATGCGTTGCGCGCGCAGGGAGTCGAAACCGTATTCGGTTATCCGGGTGGCGCAATTATGCCGATTTACGATGCACTGTATGACGGCGGCGTGGAACACCTCTTGTGCCGACACGAGCAGGGCGCAGCGATGGCAGCCATTGGCTATGCCCGCGCGACAGGTAAAACCGGTGTATGCATGGCGACTTCAGGTCCGGGCGCAACGAACCTGATCACCGGCCTGGCTGACGCGCTGCTCGATTCCGTCCCCATCGTGGCGATCACCGGTCAGGTGGCCTCTCCGTTCATCGGTACTGATGCCTTCCAGGAAGTGGACGTCCTCGGCTTATCGCTGGCCTGCACCAAGCACAGCTTCCTCGTTCAATCTCTCGAAGAGCTGCCGCGCGTCATGGCCGAAGCGTTCGAGGTTGCCAGTTCTGGCCGTCCTGGCCCGGTTCTGGTGGATATCCCGAAAGATATCCAGGTTGCACTTGGCGATCTGGAGCCGCACTTCTCTACCGTTGAAAGCAACGATGCGTTCCCGCATGCAGACGTCGAAGAAGCGCGTCAGATGATGGCGCAGGCGAAGCAGCCGATGCTGTACGTCGGCGGTGGCGTGGGCATGGCGCAGGCCGTTCCTGCCCTGCGCGAATTTATCGCGGTGACGCAGATGCCCGCTACCTGCACGCTGAAAGGTCTGGGCGCAGTCGACGCGGACTACCCGTACTACCTCGGCATGCTGGGAATGCATGGCACTAAGGCGGCAAACCTGGCGGTGCAGGAGTGCGATCTGCTCATCGCTGTGGGGGCTCGTTTTGACGACCGCGTCACTGGCAAGCTGAATACCTTCGCGCCGAATGCCAAAGTGATCCATATGGATATCGACCCGGCGGAGATGAACAAGCTGCGTCAGGCGCACGTCGCGCTGCAGGGCGATCTCAACGCGCTGTTACCGGCACTGCAGCAGCCGCTGGATATCAATGCATGGCGTCAGCACACCGCGGACATGCGCGCGGAGCACGCCTGCCGTTACGACCACCCCGGCGAGGCCATCTACGCGCCGCTGCTGTTGAAACAGCTGTCCGACCGTAAACCCGCAGACAGCGTGGTGACGACGGATGTGGGCCAGCACCAGATGTGGTCCGCCCAGCACATGACCTACACCCGCCCGGAAAACTTCATCACCTCCAGCGGCTTAGGCACCATGGGCTTCGGCCTGCCGGCCGCCGTCGGCGCACAGGTAGCCCGCCCGAACGATACCGTAATCTGTATCTCCGGTGACGGCTCCTTCATGATGAACGTTCAGGAGCTCGGCACCGTGAAGCGCAAGCAGTTACCGCTGAAGATCGTGCTGCTCGATAACCAGCGTTTAGGGATGGTTCGCCAGTGGCAGCAGCTGTTCTTCCAGGAGCGTTACAGCGAAACAACCCTGACCGATAACCCCGATTTCCTCACCCTGGCCAGCGCCTTCGGCATTCCTGGCCAGCACATCACCCGTAAAGACCAGGTTGAAGCGGCACTCGACACCATGCTGTCAAGCGAAGGGCCATACCTGCTTCATGTCTCAATCGACGAGCTTGAGAACGTCTGGCCGTTGGTACCGCCCGGTGCCAGTAACTCACAAATGCTGGAGAAATTATCATGATGCAACATCAGGTCGCCGTGCAGGCTCGCTTCAACCCGGAAACCTTAGAGCGCGTTTTGCGCGTGGTCCGTCACCGTGGCTTTCAGATTTGCTCTATGAATATGGAAACGGCCACCGACGCGCAAAACATCAGTATCGAATTAACCGTTGCCAGCCCGCGGCCGGTCGACTTACTGTTTAGTCAGTTATCAAAGCTGGTAGACGTTGCCCATGTTGCCATCTGCCAGAGCACAACCACATCACAACAAATCCGCGCTTGAGCGTAACAGGACGAAAAAATGACGACAAAAAAAGCTGATTACATTTGGTTCAATGGTGAGATGGTTCGCTGGGAGGACGCGAAAGTCCACGTGATGTCCCACGCGCTGCACTACGGTACCTCCGTGTTTGAAGGCATCCGTTGCTACGATTCTCACAAAGGGCCAGTGGTGTTCCGCCATCGCGAACACATGCAGCGTTTGCATGACTCAGCCAAAATTTATCGTTTCCCGGTTTCTCAAAGCGTTGATGAGCTGATGGAAGCCTGCCGCGACGTGATTCGTAAGAACAACCTGACCAGCGCCTATATTCGTCCGCTGGTCTTCGTGGGCGATGTCGGCATGGGCGTAAACCCGCCAGCGGGCTATAACACCGATGTGATCATTGCCGCGTTCCCATGGGGTGCCTACCTGGGTGCAGAAGCCCTGGAGCAGGGGATCGACGCAATGGTCTCTTCCTGGAACCGCGTGGCGCCAAACACCATCCCGACCGCTGCAAAAGCGGGCGGTAACTACCTCTCCTCACTGCTGGTCGGCAGCGAAGCGCGCCGCCACGGCTATCAGGAAGGTATCGCGCTCGACGTGAATGGCTACATCTCTGAAGGTGCGGGCGAAAACCTGTTTGAAGTTAAAGACGGCATTCTTTTCACCCCGCCGTTCACCTCGTCGGCGCTGCCGGGCATTACCCGCGACGCGATCATCAAGCTGGCGAAAGATCTCGGTATCGAAGTGCGCGAGCAGGTGCTCTCCCGCGAATCCCTGTATCTGGCCGATGAAGTCTTTATGTCCGGCACGGCGGCTGAGATCACGCCGGTGCGCAGCGTAGACGGGATCCAGGTGGGCGAAGGCCGCTGTGGTCCGGTCACCAAACGCATTCAGCAGGCGTTCTTTGGCCTCTTCACCGGCGAAACAGAAGATAAATACGGCTGGTTGGATCAGGTTAATCACTAAGTATAAATTTGGGACGGCACGCACCGTCCTATTAAATAGTCAGACGGGAGTAAATAAAGCATGCCTAAGTATCGTTCAGCCACCACCACCCACGGCCGTAACATGGCGGGAGCCCGTGCGCTGTGGCGCGCCACCGGAATGACCGACGCCGATTTCGGCAAGCCAATTATCGCCGTGGTGAACTCCTTCACCCAGTTTGTACCGGGCCACGTGCACCTGCGCGATCTCGGTAAGCTGGTTGCCGAGCAAATCGAAGCCTCCGGCGGCGTGGCGAAAGAGTTCAACACCATTGCGGTGGATGATGGTATCGCGATGGGTCACGGGGGCATGCTCTATTCGCTGCCGTCGCGCGAGCTGATCGCCGACTCCGTAGAGTATATGGTTAACGCCCACTGCGCCGATGCGATGGTCTGTATTTCCAACTGCGACAAAATCACCCCGGGGATGCTGATGGCCTCCCTGCGCCTGAACATTCCGGTGATCTTCGTCTCCGGCGGGCCGATGGAAGCGGGAAAAACCAAGCTCTCCGATAAAATCATCAAGCTCGACCTGGTCGATGCCATGATCCAGGGCGCGGATCCGAAAGTCTCGGACGAGCAGAGCGATCAGGTGGAACGCTCCGCGTGTCCGACCTGCGGCTCCTGTTCCGGGATGTTCACCGCCAACTCCATGAACTGCCTGACCGAAGCGCTGGGCCTCTCGCAGCCGGGCAACGGCTCGCTGCTGGCGACCCATGCCGACCGCAAGCAGCTGTTCCTCAACGCGGGTAAACGCATCGTTGAGCTGACCAAACGCTACTACGAGCAGGACGACGCCAGCGCGCTGCCGCGCAGCATCGCCAGCAAAGCCGCGTTCGAGAACGCCATGACGCTGGATATTGCCATGGGCGGTTCCACTAACACCGTTCTGCACCTGCTGGCCGCCGCGCAGGAAGCCGAAATCGACTTCACCATGAGCGATATCGACAAGCTCTCCCGCAAAGTGCCGCAGCTGTGTAAGGTTGCCCCGAGTACCCAGAAGTACCATATGGAGGACGTACACCGCGCGGGTGGCGTCATTGGTATTCTCGGCGAGCTGGATCGTGCCGGGCTGCTGAACCGTGACGTGAAAAACGTGCTCGGCCTGACGCTGCCGGAGTCGCTGGACCAGTACGACGTGATGCTGACCAAAGACGACGCGGTGAAAAAGATGTTCCGCGCCGGCCCTGCCGGTATTCGTACCACCCAGGCGTTCTCGCAGGACTGCCGCTGGGACACCCTGGACGATGACCGCGCCGAAGGCTGCATCCGCTCGCTGGAACACGCCTACAGCAAAGACGGCGGTCTGGCCGTGCTGTACGGTAACTTTGCGGAAAACGGCTGCATCGTGAAAACCGCAGGCGTGGACGACAGCATCCTGAAATTCACCGGTCCGGCGAAAGTGTACGAAAGCCAGGATGAAGCGGTAGACGCCATTCTCGGCGGCAAAGTAGTGGAAGGCGACGTGGTTGTCATTCGCTACGAAGGGCCGAAAGGCGGTCCGGGCATGCAGGAGATGCTCTATCCAACCACCTTCCTGAAATCCATGGGGCTCGGTAAAGCCTGTGCGCTGATCACCGACGGGCGTTTCTCCGGCGGCACCTCCGGCCTCTCCATCGGCCACGTCTCCCCGGAAGCGGCAAGCGGCGGCAACATCGCCATCATCGAAGACGGCGACCTGATTGAAATCGATATTCCGAATCGCGGCATCCAGCTGAAGCTGAGCGACCAGGAGATTGCGGCCCGTCGTGAAGCGCAGGAAGCCCGCGGCGACAAAGCCTGGACCCCGAAAGATCGCCAGCGTGAAGTCTCCTTCGCCCTGCGCGCTTACGCCAGCCTTGCCACCAGTGCAGATAAAGGCGCTGTGCGCGATAAATCTAAACTTGGGGGCTAATGATGGCCGAGTCTCAACCCTTATCCGCCGCCCCCGAGGGGGCGGAATACCTGAGAGCGGTGCTGCGCGCGCCGGTCTATGAAGCCGTGCAGGTTACGCCCCTGCAGAAAATGGAAAAACTCTCTTCGCGCCTCGACAACGTTATTCTGGTGAAGCGCGAAGATCGCCAGCCGGTGCACAGCTTCAAGCTGCGCGGCGCCTACGCGATGATGGCCGGGCTGACCGACGAGCAGAAAGCGCGCGGCGTGATTACCGCGTCGGCGGGCAACCACGCCCAGGGCGTGGCGTTCTCGTCCGCTCGTCTGGGGCTGAAAGCGCTGATCGTGATGCCGGTCGCTACCGCAGACATCAAAGTCGACGCGGTCCGCGGTTTCGGCGGGGAAGTGCTGCTTCACGGTGCCAATTTTGACGAAGCGAAAGCCAAAGCGATCGAGCTGGCGCAGCAGCAGGGCTTCACCTGGGTGCCGCCGTTTGACCACCCGATGGTGATTGCCGGGCAGGGCACGCTGGCGCTTGAGCTGCTGCAGCAGGATGCCCACCTTGACCGCGTCTTCGTTCCGGTGGGAGGTGGCGGGCTAGCGGCGGGCGTGGCGGTGCTTATCAAACAGCTGATGCCGCAGATCAAAGTCATCGCCGTTGAAGCAGAAGACTCTGCCTGCCTGAAGGCGGCGCTGGATGCCGGTCATCCGGTAGACCTGCCGCGCGTTGGGCTGTTTGCCGAGGGCGTGGCGGTGAAGCGCATTGGCGACGAAACCTTCCGCCTGTGCCGGGAATATCTCGACGATATCGTCACCGTAGACAGCGATGCTATCTGCGCGGCGATGAAGGATCTGTTCGAGGACGTGCGTGCGGTGGCGGAACCGTCCGGCGCGCTGGCGCTGGCGGGGATGAAAAAATACATCGCGCAGCACAACATTCGCGGCGAGCGTCTGGCGCACGTGCTTTCCGGCGCCAACGTGAACTTCCACGGCCTGCGCTACGTTTCCGAGCGCTGCGAGCTGGGCGAACAGCGTGAAGCGCTGCTGGCGGTGACCATCCCGGAAGAGAAGGGCAGCTTCCTCAAGTTCTGCCAGCTGCTGGGCGGTCGTTCGGTAACGGAGTTCAACTACCGTTTTGCCGATGCCAAAGATGCCTGCATCTTTGTCGGCGTGCGTCTGAGCCGGGGCGTGGAGGAGCGCAAAGAGATCCTCAGCCTGCTGCATAACGGCGGCTACAGCGTGGTCGATCTTTCTGACGATGAGATGGCAAAGCTGCACGTGCGTTACATGGTTGGCGGTCGTCCCTCAAAGCCGCTCCAGGAACGTCTGTTCAGCTTCGAGTTCCCGGAATCACCGGGCGCGCTGCTCAAGTTCCTGCACACGCTGGGCACGCACTGGAACATCTCTCTGTTCCACTACCGCAGCCACGGCACCGACTACGGCCGCGTGCTGGCGGCGTTCGAACTGGGCGAGCACGAGCCGGATTTCGAAACGCGGCTGAACGAGCTGGGCTATGAGTGCCATGACGAAACCCATAACCCGGCGTTCAGGTTCTTTCTGGCGGGCTAGTGGTTCGGCAATATCTGCCAGAACGCATCAATAAGCGGCTCATGCAGCCGCTTTTTTTGTGCGCACACGCCAAGCTCAAACGGCGTCTTCTCGTCGCTGCGCTCCAGAATCATCACGCGATTGCGCACCGGTTCCGGGCTGTTTTCCAGCACCACTTCCGGGAGCAGCGCCACGCCGCAGCCGAGCGCCACCATCGACACCATCGCCTCATGGCCGCTAACGGTAGCGTAAATGGACGGGTTGCTGATTTTCTGACGGCGGAACCACAGCTCGATGCGGCGACGCACCGGCCCCTGATCGGCCATGATAAACGGCACCGTTGACCAGTCCGGTTTTTCCACCGAGACCTGATTACGCACCGGGCAGGGCAGCGCCGGGGCAATCAGCACCACCGCCAGATTCTCCAGCATCGAGAACGCCACCGCGCCCGGCAGGGTTTCGGGTTTCCCGGCGATGGCGAGATCCGCTTCGCCGGTCACCACTTTTTCCATTGCGTCGGCGGCATCGCCGGTGGTGAGCTTAATTTCAACCGACGGATGCGCCGCGCGGAAGCGGTCAAGGATCGGCGGCAGATGGCTGTAGGCGGCGGTCACGGAGCAGAAAATATGCAGCTCGCCGGAAAGCGACGGTCCCTGCTGGTCAATGGCGTGCCGCAGCTGCTGGTACTGCAACAGCGTCTGCTGGGCAAAGATGCGCAGCTCTTCTCCCGCTTCCGTGAGGGTGACGGTACGGTTATCGCGCACGAAGAGCGGCTGGCCGAGGTCTTCCTCAAGGCGCTGGATCTGGCGCGAAAGCGTGGAGGGGCTAACGTGCATCGCCCGGGCGCTGCGGCCAAAGTGACGGCTTTCCGTCAGGTGCAGGAACATTTTTAGATCGCGTAAATCCACCGATTCCACTCCCTCTTTTTACATTGCAAAAATTGCAATGTGACGTTGTGAATATATCAATTTCCGCAATAAATTTCCTGTTGTAATGTGGGTACATTCTCGCTGAAACGCGAACCGAACAATAAGACACACAACATCACGAGGTATCACCCATGGCTAACTACTTTAATACACTGAACTTGCGCCAGCAGCTGGCGCAGCTGGGCAAATGCCGCTTCATGGCGCGCGATGAATTTGCCGATGGCGCGAGCTACCTTCAGGGTAAAAAAGTGGTCATCGTCGGCTGTGGCGCACAGGGTCTGAACCAGGGCCTGAACATGCGTGACTCCGGTCTGGATATCTCCTACGCCCTGCGTAAAGAAGCGATTGCCGAGAAGCGCGCTTCCTGGCGTAAAGCGACCGAAAACGGCTTCAAAGTGGGTACTTACGAAGAGCTGATCCCGCAGGCGGATCTGGTCGTTAACCTGACGCCAGACAAGCAGCACTCCGACGTAGTGCGCTCCGTACAGCCGCTGATGAAAGACGGCGCCGCGCTGGGTTACTCCCACGGCTTCAACATCGTTGAAGTGGGCGAGCAGATCCGTAAAGACATCACCGTAGTAATGGTGGCACCGAAGTGCCCGGGTACGGAAGTACGCGAAGAGTACAAGCGTGGTTTCGGCGTGCCGACGCTTATCGCAGTTCACCCGGAAAACGATCCGAAAGGCGAAGGCATGGCGATTGCTAAAGCGTGGGCTGCGGCCACCGGCGGCCACCGCGCGGGCGTTCTGGAATCCTCCTTCGTTGCCGAAGTGAAATCTGACCTGATGGGCGAGCAGACCATTCTGTGCGGTATGCTGCAGGCGGGTTCTCTGCTCTGCTTCGACAAGCTGGTGGAAGAAGGTACTGACCCGGCATACGCAGAAAAACTGATTCAGTTCGGCTGGGAAACCATCACCGAAGCGCTGAAGCAGGGTGGGATTACGCTGATGATGGATCGCCTGTCCAACCCGGCAAAACTGCGTGCTTACGCGCTGTCTGAACAGCTGAAAACCATTATGGCACCGCTGTTCCAGAAACACATGGACGACATCATCTCCGGCGAATTCTCTTCCGGCATGATGGCGGACTGGGCCAACGACGACAAAAAACTGCTGACCTGGCGTGAAGAGACCGGTAAAACCGCGTTCGAAACCGCGCCGCAGTATGAAGGTAAAATCGGCGAGCAGGAGTACTTCGATAAAGGCGTACTGATGATTGCGATGGTGAAAGCAGGCGTTGAGCTGGCGTTCGAAACCATGGTGGATTCCGGCATCATCGAAGAGTCTGCGTACTACGAATCTCTGCACGAGCTGCCGCTGATCGCGAACACCATCGCCCGTAAGCGTCTGTACGAAATGAACGTGGTTATCTCTGATACCGCAGAATACGGTAACTATCTGTTCTCTTACGCCTGCGTACCGCTGCTGAAAGAGTTCATGACCACCCTGCAGACGGGCGATCTGGGCAAAGCGATTGCGGAAGGTGCGGTAGACAACGCGCAGCTGCGCGACGTAAACGAAGCGATTCGCAGCCACCAGATCGAGAAAGTGGGCCACAAACTGCGTGGCTACATGACCGATATGAAACGTATCGCGGTAGCAGGTTAACATCAGGTGCGGGCTGATGCCCTCACCCCGCCCCTCTCCCACCGGGAGAGGGTGCAAACATTAAAGGCCTTCTCTTAGAGAAGGCCTTGCTGTTTATTTCCGATACAAGACCTTGATCACGTGATAACCGAACTGCGTATGCAGTGGGCCAGTCGGCTCCAGCACCGGGCAGGAGAAGACCACTTTATCGAACGCCGGAACCATCTGACCCTGACGGAATTCACCTAAATCGCCGCCGCGCTTGCCTGACGGACAAATAGAGTGCTTCTTCGCCAGCTTGCCGAAGTCGGCGCCGTTTTTGATCTGCTCCAGAAGATCCAGAGCCAGTTTCTCTTCTTTAACAAGGATATGCAGTGCTGCTGCTGTTTTTGCCATGATCGTGCCTTGAGTGGTATGGATTAGGCTCGCTATACTACCACGCTGTTATTCTCCCCTCCTGACTTTCATTGAGCGATCATTTATGCGTTTAAACCCCGGACAACAACAAGCCGTCGAATTTGTCACCGGACCGTGTCTGGTACTGGCGGGCGCAGGATCCGGTAAAACGCGCGTCATCACCAATAAGATTGCGCACCTGATCCGCGGCTGCGGCTATCAGGCCCGCCACATTGCGGCGGTTACCTTTACCAACAAAGCGGCGCGCGAGATGAAAGAGCGCGTCGGCCAGACGCTGGGGCGCAAAGAGGCGCGCGGGCTGATGATCTCCACCTTCCACACGCTGGGGCTGGATATCATTAAGCGTGAATATGCCGCGCTGGGGATGAAATCCAACTTTTCGCTGTTCGATGACACTGACCAGGTGGCGTTGCTTAAAGAGCTCACCGAGGGGCTGATCGAAGATGATAAGGTGCTGTTGCAGCAGCTGATCTCCACGATCTCAAACTGGAAAAACGATCTGATGACCCCGGCCCAGGCCGCGGCGATCGCCAAAGGCGAACGGGATCGTATCTTCGCCCACTGCTATGGTCTGTACGACGCGCACATGAAAGCGTGCAACGTGCTGGACTTCGACGATCTGATCCTCCTGCCGACGCTGCTTTTACAGCGAAATGAAGAGGTGCGCGAGCGCTGGCAGAATAAAATCCGCTACCTGCTGGTGGACGAATATCAGGATACCAACACCAGCCAGTACGAGCTGGTGAAGCTGCTGGTGGGGCAGCGCGCGCGCTTCACCGTGGTAGGCGACGACGACCAGTCAATTTACTCCTGGCGTGGCGCACGCCCGCAAAACCTGGTGCTTCTGAGCAAAGATTTTCCCGCGCTGCAGGTGATTAAGCTGGAGCAGAACTACCGCTCCTCCGGGCGCATCCTGAAGGCGGCAAACATCCTGATTGCCAATAACCCGCACGTGTTTGAAAAGCGTCTCTTCTCCGAGCTGGGCTACGGTACGGAGCTGAAGGTGCTCAGCGCCAATAATGAAGAGCATGAGGCGGAGCGCGTGACGGGCGAACTGATCGCCCACCACTTCGTCAATAAAACCGAATATAAGGATTACGCGATCCTCTATCGCGGCAATCACCAGTCGCGCGTCTTTGAAAAGATGCTGATGCAGAACCGCATTCCGTACAAAATTTCCGGCGGCACCTCGTTCTTCTCACGGCCAGAGATCAAAGATTTGCTGGCCTATCTGCGCGTGCTCACGAACCCGGATGACGACAGCGCGTTTCTGCGTATCGTGAATACGCCGAAGCGCGAGATTGGTCCGGCGACGCTGCAAAAGCTGGGTGAATGGGCGATGACCCGCAATAAGAGCCTGTTTACCGCCAGCTTTGATATGGGGCTGAGCCAGACGCTGACGGGGCGCGGGTACGATAATTTAACCCGCTTCACCCACTGGCTGGGTGAGGTGCAGCGCCTGGCTGAGCGCGAGCCCGTGGCTGCAGTACGCGATCTGATCCACGGCATTGACTACGAATCCTGGCTGTACGAAACCTCTGCCAGCCCGAAAGCGGCAGAAATGCGTATGAAGAACGTTAACCAGCTTTTTAGCTGGATGACCGAAATGCTGGAAGGCTCTGAGATAGATGAGCCGATGACGCTAACGCAGGTGGTCACCCGCTTTACCCTGCGTGACATGATGGAGCGCGGCGAGAGTGAAGAAGAGGCCGACCAGGTTCAGCTGATGACGCTGCACGCGTCAAAAGGGCTGGAGTTCCCGTATGTGTATCTTGTCGGTATGGAAGAAGGGTTATTGCCGCACCAGAGCAGCATTGATGAAGATAACGTCGACGAGGAGCGCCGTCTGGCCTACGTGGGGATCACCCGCGCGCAGAAAGAGCTCACGTTCACGCTGTGTAAAGAGCGCCGTCAGTACGGTGAACTGGTTCGCCCTGAGCCGAGTCGTTTCCTGCTGGAACTGCCGCAGGACGATCTTATCTGGGAACAGGAGCGCAAAGTGATTACCGCGGAAGAGCGGATGCACAAAGGGCAGGCTAACGTGGCGAACATTCGCGCCATGCTGGCAAAAGCCAAAGAGAAAGGATAGCGATGAGCAGGCCGGGTAAGACGAAGCCGCCACCCGGCAGTGTTCAGCGTATTACTTCACCTCAAGTATCCAGTGCACATAGCTCTGCCACTGGCACTCCTGCTCGATCATCTCTGCCCCAAGCGGGTGATTCTCAATCCAGTTTTCCGGCAGCGTCAGCGTCAGCTTCTCGTCTTCGGCTTGCAGATTAATGGCGGGTAACAAATCATCGCGGCGGCGGCTGGCAAACAGAATTGCCAGACGCAGCAGGCGGCACAGATGCTCGGCCACGCGCGGCGGTACGGCATTTTGCTGATGCAAAGAGGAGAGATCGACGGCGTTGGTCTGGTTCAGCAGCAGCGTTGCCAGCAGCTTTTTCTGTGCGGGCGTGTAGCCCGGCAAATCCAGGTTGCGCACCAGATACGCTGCGTGAGCAGGTGCCTGCTTAAAATCAATGCTTAGCCCCACCTCGTGCAGCGCACAGGCGCTCAGCAATAAATCGCGGCTCAGATGATCAAGATCCCAGGCGTTAGCGACCTGGTCGGCAAAGCGTGATGCCAGCTGCGATACGCGGCCAGCCTGATCGATATCAACCAGAAAACGACGCTGGACGTTGCGCAGAGTGCGGTTGCGGATGTCCTGATCCACCGACAGATGCAGCATCCCGTAGACCAGACCTTCGCGCAGCGCGCCGCCGGCCAGGGTCATACACTGGATATTTAGTTCGGTGAATATGGCGATCAGAATGGCCAGCCCGCTCGGGAAAACCAGGGCACGTTCCAGCGTAAGACCTTCAATTTCAAGCTCTTCCAGACGTCCGCACTGAATGGCACGCTGTTTAAGCTGCTGAAGTTTGGCAAGCGTGATCCGCTCGTCCATGCCCTGCGCCATCATGATTTCCTGCAGGGCCTGCACGGTACCCGAAGCCCCCACGCAGACTTTCCAGCCGTGATAGCGCAGTTCGTCCATCACCGGGCGTAACACTTCGCGCGCGGCGTTTTCCGCCTCGTCGAAGTTCTCTTTACCCAGATTCCGGTCAGTAAAGTAACGCTCAAGCCAGGTTACGCAGCCCATCGACAGGCTGAACAGGGACGTGGCCTGCGCGCCGGTGCCGGTGACCAGTTCGGTACTGGCACCGCCGATATCCACCACCAGACGGCGATCGTCACCCCCGGTGGTGTGGGCAACGCCCTGGTAGATCAGGCGTGCTTCTTCTTCGCCGCTGATAACCTGAACCGGACACCCCAGAATTTCCTGCGCTTTGGCAATAAAATCTACGGCGTTAACCGCCAGTCGGAGCGTCGCTGTGGCGACGACGGTGATTTGGGCATGCGGGATATCCTGCAGACGCTCAGCAAAGAGCCGCAGGCACTGCCAGCCACGTTCCATGGCTTCAGGTGAGAGGTAATTATCGCTGCTCAGGCCCGCCGCGAGGCGGACCTTGCGCTTAATGCGCGTCAGCGTTTGTATGCTTCCCGCCACCTCACGCACAACCAGCATATGAAAACTATTCGAACCGAGATCAATTGCCGCATAGAGCGAGGTGGAGCTGAGCATCATGTTTTAACCTGAACGACGACGATTACGCGGTGCGCCGCCTGAACGACGCGGACCATTGCCGGAGCGCGGGCGGGTAAGACGCTTAGGCGGCGGCAGTTCGCTTAACAGCGCTTCCGGATTGTATTTACTCTGCGGAATAGAGTGACCGATGTAGGTCTCAATGGCTGGAAGATTCAGCGCATACTCTTCACACGCAAGGCTAATTGAGTGACCGCTTGCGCCCGCACGACCGGTACGACCGATACGGTGCACGTAGTCTTCGCAGTCGTCTGGCAGATCGTAGTTAAAGACGTGCGTCACGGCCGGAATGTGTAAACCACGTGCCGCCACGTCGGTTGCGACCAGAATATCAAGATCGCCACGGGTGAACTCGTCGAGGATACGCAGGCGTTTTTTCTGCGCCACGTCGCCGGTCAACAGGCCAACGCGGTGACCGTCTGCAGCCAGATGGCCCCAGATGTCTTCACAGCGGTGTTTGGTGTTCGCGAAGATAATGGCGCGATCGGGCCACTCTTCTTCAATCAGCGTTTGCAGCAGACGCATTTTCTCTTCATTGGAAGGATAGAAGAGCTCTTCTTTAATGCGGTGGCCCGTTTTCTGCTCAGGCTCCACTTCCACATATTCCGCATTGTTCATCTGCTCGAACGCCAGCTCGCGTACGCGATAGGAAAGGGTGGCAGAGAACAGCATGTTCAGGCGCTGATTGGCCGGCGGCATGCGGCGGAACAGCCAGCGGATATCTTTAATGAAGCCCAGATCGTACATACGATCAGCTTCATCGAGCACCACAACCTGGATGGCGCCGAGGTTAATGTGATTCTGTTTGGCGTAGTCGATAAGACGGCCAGTGGTACCGATGAGGATATCCACGCCGCTTTCCAGCACTTTCAGCTGCTTATCGTAGCCGTCGCCGCCATAGGCCAGGCCGAGTTTCAGGCCGGTGGCTTGCGCCAGAGGCTCAGCGTCTGCGTGGATCTGTACCGCCAGTTCTCGCGTCGGGGCCATAATTAGCGCGCGCGGCTGGTTAACTTTGCGGTCTGCAATCGCTGGGTGAGAAAGTAAATAATGAAACGTTGACGTTAAAAACGCCATCGTTTTGCCGGTACCGGTTTGCGCCTGCCCTGCAACATCGCGACCGGCCAGCGTCAGCGGCAGGGCGAGAGCCTGAATGGGCGTGCAGTTATGAAACCCTTTTTTTTCAAGGGCTTCGATCACTTTTGGGTGCAGGGCGAAGTCGGAAAACTTCTGTTCTGTTAAATGTGTTTTGCTCATAGTGTGGTAGAATATCAGCTTACTATTGCTTTACGAAAGCGTATCCGGTGAAATAAAGTCAACCTTTAGTTGGTTAATGCGACATCAACACGTCGTTGGTGGAGACAAAACCAACGTACCAGGCTTATTCCTGTGGAGTTATATATGAGCGATAAAATTATTCACCTGACTGACGACAGTTTTGACACGGACGTACTTAAGGCTGACGGGCTGACCCTCGTCGATTTCTGGGCTGAATGGTGTGGTCCTTGCAAAATGATCGCCCCGATTCTGGATGAGATCGCTGACGAATATCAGGGCAAACTGACGGTTGCCAAGCTGAACATCGACCAGAACCCGGGCACCGCACCAAAATACGGTATCCGTGGCATCCCGACCCTTCTGCTGTTCAAAAACGGTGAAGTGGCGGCGACCAAAGTGGGCGCGCTGTCCAAAGGTCAGCTGAAAGAGTTCCTGGACGCTAACCTGGCGTAAGGTTTCTCCGCTGTGCGTCCAGAGCCCCCGGCTAAATGATGTGGAACTCTGGACGCCCGGCTGAAGTCGTGCTAAGTTAGCTATGACTTCGTTTTAAACATATCTGTTGTTTGAATCTTGTTTTACCCGATACTTCCCGTTGTTGACATGAACAATGCGTGAAGTGGCTAAATTCCGGGCTTGTCACTCAATCCGTCTTGTCGTTTCAGTTCTGCGTTCTTTCCCTGTGACCAGACAGCGAACAGACATGAGGTGATGGCCGCTAAACAGGCATGGATGACCCTGCCATACCATTCACAACATTAAGTTCGAGAATCACCCCGAGTTTAAGAACCCACACCATTATGAATCTTACCGAATTAAAGAATACGCCGGTTTCTGAGCTGATCACTCTCGGCGAAAATATGGGGCTGGAAAACCAGGCTCGTATGCGCAAGCAGGACATCATTTTCGCCATCCTGAAGCAGCACGCTAAGAGTGGCGAAGATATCTTTGGCGACGGTGTGCTGGAGATATTGCAAGACGGATTTGGTTTCCTCCGCTCTGCAGACAGCTCCTACCTCGCCGGCCCTGACGACATCTACGTATCCCCCAGCCAAATCCGCCGTTTCAACCTCCGCACTGGTGACACCATTTCAGGTAAGATTCGTCCTCCGAAAGAGGGTGAACGCTACTTTGCGCTGTTGAAAGTCAATGAAGTTAACTTCGATAAACCAGAAAACTCGCGTAACAAGATTCTCTTTGAGAACTTAACGCCGCTGCACGCGAACTCTCGCCTGCGCATGGAGCGTGGTAATGGTTCTACCGAAGACTTAACCGCGCGTGTTCTGGATCTGGCATCGCCAATCGGTCGTGGCCAGCGTGGTCTGATTGTGGCACCGCCGAAAGCGGGTAAAACCATGCTGCTGCAGAACATCGCGCAGAGCATTGCCTACAACCACCCAGACTGCGTGCTGATGGTGCTGCTGATTGACGAACGTCCGGAAGAAGTAACCGAGATGCAGCGTCTGGTTAAAGGTGAAGTGGTTGCTTCTACCTTCGACGAGCCAGCATCTCGCCACGTTCAGGTTGCGGAAATGGTTATCGAGAAGGCGAAACGCCTGGTTGAGCACAAGAAAGACGTGATCATCCTGCTTGACTCCATCACCCGTCTGGCGCGCGCTTACAACACCGTGGTCCCGGCTTCCGGTAAAGTACTGACCGGTGGTGTAGACGCTAACGCCCTGCATCGTCCGAAGCGTTTCTTCGGTGCCGCGCGTAACGTGGAAGAGGGCGGTAGCCTGACCATTATCGCAACGGCGCTGATCGATACCGGTTCTAAAATGGACGAAGTGATTTACGAAGAATTTAAAGGTACAGGTAACATGGAACTGCACCTTTCTCGTAAGATCGCAGAAAAACGCGTCTTCCCGGCTATCGACTACAACCGGTCCGGTACCCGTAAGGAAGAACTGCTCACCACGCAGGAAGAGCTGCAGAAAATGTGGATCCTGCGCAAAATCATCCATCCAATGGGTGAAATTGACGCGATGGAGTTCCTCATTAACAAACTGGCGATGACCAAAACTAACGACGACTTCTTCGACATGATGAAGCGCTCGTAACGCAAATAAAGCCAGCGAACGCCACGTTTTTACGTGGCGTTTTTCTTTTATGGACTATACGCTAGTAGCGCCTACTCCCAATTTTGACCGGTCAGTGCGACAATAAGATAATTCGCACAGTAAAAACATTAATAGCTTGAATAATAAACAAATGGAATTGTAAGAGGTTTGCTTTATAACTTCAGGCGCGGCGCCTTGATGGTTATACTTCCTTGACTAACATTTGTTGAGAACATCCATTGTGAACCTACTTGATACGTTTACTGAACTAACCAGTATTTTCTTATTTACCACCTGCTTTTTGTTTCTGGCACGTAAGGTGGCGAAATATCTGGGTTTAGTGGATAAACCCAACTTCCGTAAACGTCATCAAGGTATGATCCCTCTGGTCGGTGGTATCTCTGTTTTTGCGGGGATCTGCTTCACTTTTGCTATTGCAGATTACTATATTCCGCATGCCAAGTTGTATCTCTCTTGCGCAGCAGTTCTTGTCGTGATTGGTGCGCTTGACGATAGATACGACATTAGCGTCAAAATCCGCGCTTTCGTTCAGGCAGCTGTCGCTATTGCGATGATGGTGTTTGCTAAGTTGCACTTGAGTAGCCTGGGCTATATTTTCGGGGCCTGGGAGATGGAACTCGGCCCATTCGGTTATTTCCTGACACTTTTTGCCGTGTGGGTGGCGATTAACGCGTTCAACATGGTTGACGGCATTGATGGTTTGCTGGGGGGCCTGTCCTGCGTCTCATTTGCCGCCATTGGTTTCATTTTATGGTTTGATGGGCAATATAGCCTTGCTATGTGGTGTTTCGCCATGATTGCGGCCATCCTGCCTTATATCCTGTTAAATCTCGGCGCATTGGGCCGACGCTATAAAGTCTTCATGGGCGATGCGGGTAGCACGCTTATTGGCTTTACTATCATTTGGATCTTGCTGGAAACTACTCAGGGCGATGTACATCCCATCAGTCCGGTAACAGCTTTATGGATTATCGCCATCCCCTTAATGGATATGGTTGCGATTATGTATCGCCGCCTGCGTAAAGGAATGAGCCCATTCTCTGCTGACCGTCAGCACATTCATCATTTGATCATGCGAGCCGGATTCACTTCCCGGCAGGCATTTGTGCTTATTACGCTTGCGGCTGCTATTCTAGCGGGGATTGGCGTGACGGCAGAATATACGCACTTTGTGCCTGAGTGGGCCATGTTGGTATTGTTCTTGCTAGCATTTTCTCTCTACGGCTACTGCATTAAGCGCGCATGGAAAGTGGCGCGATTCATTAAACGTATTAAGCGCAGGATGCGACGTAACAGTGGCAAAAACACAACATTAACTAAGTAAAACCGGGACTATGATGACTCAACCGTTGGCGGGAGCGAAATCAGTGGTAACAGAGAATGAACTGGACATTCGGGGTTTATTTCGCGTGTTATGGGCAGGCAAACTTTGGATTGCGGGGATCGCGCTGGGGTTTGCACTGTTAGCGCTGGCCTATACGTTCTTTGCAAAACAAGAGTGGAGCGCCACGGCAATCACGGACAGGCCAACGGTTAACATGCTCGGGGGGTACTATTCCCAGCAGCAGTTCCTGCGAAACCTGGATATCAAAGCCAATCTTGCCACACCTGATCAGGCCTCCGTTATGGATGAAGCCTATAAAGAGTTTGTAATGCAGCTGGCCTCGTGGGATACGCGTCGCGACTTCTGGTCCCAGACGGATTACTACAAACAGCGCCGGGTTGATAACACCAAAGCCGACGCCGCGATGCTGGACGATCTGATTAACAATATTCAGTTCATGCCGGGCGATGCGCTGCGTAACGTCAACGACAGCGTCAAGCTGATTGCCGAAACCGCGCCGGATGCCAACAACCTGTTGCGGCAGTACGTTGCGTTTGCCAGCCAGCGTGCCGCAAGCCATCTGAATGAAGAGCTTAAAGGCGCCTGGGCAGCCCGCACTATCCAGATGAAGGCGCAGGTCAAACGTCAGGAAGAGGTGGCAAACGCCATTTTTGCGCGCCGCGTGCATAACATTCAGCAGGCGCTGAAAATTGCGGAACAGCACAACATTTCCCGCACTGAGACGGATGTCCCGGCTGATGAATTGCCTGATTCTGAAATGTTCCTTCTTGGTCGCCCAATGCTGCAGGCGCGTCTGGAAAACCTGCAGGCCGTTGGGCCTGATTTTGACCTCGACTACGATCAAAACCGCGCGATGCTTAATACGCTAAATGTCGGCCCATCCCTGGACCCGCGTTTTCAGACCTATCGTTATTTGAGAACGCCTGAAGAACCTGTAAAACGCGACAGTCCACGCCGCGCATTCCTGATGATCATGTGGGGGATTGTGGGCACACTCGTTGGGGCTGGTGTGGCGTTAACGCGTCGTCGTACAAACTAAGAACGCCGTTTACGATGAAGGCTGAGGCCTTCATCGTCTAATCGAAGAGAATCGATGTGAAAGTACTTACCGTATTTGGCACCAGGCCGGAGGCCATTAAGATGGCGCCTCTGGTTCATGCGCTGGCCAGCGATCCTGATATTGAAGCGAAGGTCTGCGTCACGGCCCAGCACCGTGAGATGCTCGATCAGGTCCTAACCCTCTTTTCTATCGTCCCGGATTACGACCTCAATATTATGAAGCCGGGGCAGGGATTGACGGAAATAACCTGCCGCATTCTGCAGGATCTCAAGCCGATCCTGGAGTCATTCAAGCCCGACGTCGTGCTGGTGCACGGCGATACCACGACGACGATGGCAACAAGCCTGGCCGCGTTTTACCAGCGTATTCCCGTCGGCCATGTTGAAGCGGGCCTGCGCACCGGCAATCTTTATTCTCCGTGGCCAGAAGAGGCCAACCGTACGCTTACCGGGCATCTGGCGATGTACCACTTTGCGCCAACCGAGAACTCTCGCCAGAACCTGCTGCGTGAAAATGTCGCCGATAACAACATCTTTGTGACCGGCAATACGGTCATTGATGCGTTGATTTGGGTACGCGATCGCGTGCTGGCAAATAGCGATTTGCAGAAAGAGCTCGCTGCCCGCTATCCGTTCCTGAATAACGGTAAAAAAACCATTCTGGTCACTGGCCACCGTCGCGAAAGCTTTGGACGGGGCTTTGAGCAAATCTGTCACGCGCTGGCTGAGATCGCCGCGCAGAACGACGATGTGCAGATTGTCTATCCGGTACACCTTAACCCTAACGTCAGCGAGCCGGTCAACCGCATCCTGGGCCACGTCGAAAACGTCCTGCTGATTGAACCGCAGGACTACATGCCGTTTGTCTGGCTGATGAACCACGCCTGGCTGATCCTCACCGATTCCGGCGGTATTCAGGAAGAAGCGCCCTCTCTTGGCAAGCCGGTGCTGGTGATGCGTGAAACCACTGAACGTCCGGAAGCGGTTAAAGCCGGAACGGTGCGTCTGGTCGGCACCAACGCACAGCTCATCGTTGAAGAGGTCACGCGCCTTCTGCACGACGATGAAGCGTATCAGGCGATGAGCCGGGCCCATAATCCCTATGGAGACGGGCAGGCTTGTGGCCGTATTTTGCATGCACTTAAACACAATCGGGTATCGCTATGAGTTTTACTACCATCTCTGTCATTGGTCTTGGCTATATTGGCCTGCCCACGGCGGCGGCATTCGCCTCTCGTCAAAAACAGGTTGTCGGTGTGGACATCAACGCACGGGCGGTAGAAACCATTAATCGTGGCGAAATTCATATTGTGGAGCCCGATCTTGACCGCGTGGTGAAAGAGGCGGTTGATGGCGGCTTCCTGCGCGCCAGCACGACGCCAGTGGAAGCGGATGCTTACCTTATCGCCGTCCCAACCCCTTTTAAAGGCGACCACGAGCCGGATATGGCCTACGTCGAGGCCGCGGCAAAATCCATTGCCCCCGTGTTGAAGAAAGGCGCGCTGGTGATCCTGGAGTCAACCTCTCCGGTGGGGGCCACCGAGCAGATGGCGCAGTGGCTTGCAGAAGCGCGTCCTGATTTACGCTTTCCACAGCAGGCCGGCGAGCAGGCGGATATCAACATCGCCTACTGCCCGGAGCGCGTGTTGCCGGGGCAGGTGATGGTCGAACTGATTAAAAACGACCGCGTCATTGGCGGCATGACGCCGGTCTGCTCTGAACGCGCCAGCGCGCTGTACAAGATTTTCCTGGAAGGCGAATGCGTGGTGACCAACTCCCGCACCGCAGAGATGTGCAAGCTGACGGAAAACAGCTTCCGTGACGTTAACATCGCCTTTGCAAACGAACTGTCGCTTATTTGCGCCGATCAGGGGATTAACGTTTGGGAGTTAATCCGCCTGGCGAATCGCCATCCGCGCGTCAACATTCTCCAGCCTGGCCCGGGCGTGGGCGGCCACTGTATCGCCGTCGACCCGTGGTTTATCGTCGCGCAGAACCCCGCGCAGGCGCGTCTGATTCGCACCGCGCGTGAAGTGAACGACAGCAAACCTCACTGGGTGCTCAACCAGGTTAAAGCGACGGTAGCGGATTGTCTGGCAGAGAGCGGCAAGCGCGCCAGCGAGCTGAAAATTGCCTGCTTCGGTCTGGCATTTAAACCCAACATTGACGATCTGCGCGAAAGCCCGGCGATGGAAATTGCTGAGATGATTGCCGAATGGCACAAGGGCGAAACGCTGGTGGTCGAGCCAAATATTCATGAACTGCCGGCAAAACTTGCGGGGCATTGCACGCTGACGGCGCTCGATGACGCGCTGGCGTCGGCGGACGTGCTGGTGCTGCTGGTGGACCACAAAGAGTTTAAAGCGACGTCCGGCGTTGCAGTGCGTCAGCAGTATGTGGTTGATACGAAAGGCGTCTGGCGTTGAGTGCACTCCACGGCATGCTTGAATCCCTTGAGTGGGAAAGCGCATTTTTTGCCCGCCCCTCGGCGATAGTCCGCTGGCGCGAGAATGCGCCCGCCCTGCAGGAAGCGGACTTCAGCGCCTGGCAGCGCGTGCAGGCTAAGATCCCGGCGGACCGTGCCGACCTGCTTGACGCGCTCCAGCAGCACGGTTTTCAGCTGGTTGAGGGTGAGGTGGACCTTTCCATTGCCCTTACCCGGCACGATGCGTCCGGCGCGGAAATTGCAACGGAACAGGACATTCCTGTGCTGCGCCAGATGGCGGCCCGGGCGTTTGCGCAGAGCCGCTTTCGCACGCCCTGGTATGCACCTGACGACAGCGGACGTTTCTATGCCCAGTGGATAGAGAATGCGGTCAAAGGTACCTTTGACCACGTCTGCCTGATTTTTCGTGCAGCGAACGGTCAGATTCAGGGATTTGTCTCGCTGCGCAAGCTTAACGAGCGCGAGGCGCGTATTGGCTTATTAGCCGGGCGCGGCATGGGTGAGAAACTCATGCAGGCGGCGCTGCACTGGGCGCAGCAGCAGCAGGTTGAGACGCTGCGGGTGGCGACCCAGGTGGGCAACACCGCCGCGCTTAAACGTTATATTGCGAGTGGTGCCAACATCGACGCCACCGCCTACTGGTTATACAGGTGACAAGATGATTCCATTTAACGCACCACCCGTCGTGGGAACCGAACTCGACTATATGCAGTCTGCCATGGGCAGCGGCAAACTCTGCGGTGACGGCGGTTTTACCCGTCGCTGTCAGCAGTGGATGGAGCAGCGTTTTCGCAGCGCTAAAGTGCTGCTGACCCCGTCCTGCACGGCATCGCTGGAAATGGCGGCCCTGTTGCTGGATATCCAGCCCGGTGATGAAGTGATTATGCCGAGCTATACCTTCGTCTCTACCGCGAACGCATTTGTCCTGCGCGGGGCGAAAATCGTTTTTGTGGATATCCGCCCGGACACCATGAACATTAATGAGACGCTGATTGAAGCGGCGATCACCGACAAAACTCGCGCGATTGTGCCGGTTCACTACGCGGGCGTGGCCTGTGAAATGGACACCATCATGGCGATCGCCAAAAAGCACAGCCTGTTTGTGGTGGAAGATGCCGCGCAGGGCGTGATGTCCACCTACAAGGGGCGCGCGCTGGGCACCATCGGCCACATCGGCTGCTTCAGCTTCCACGAAACGAAAAACTACACCGCTGGCGGTGAGGGCGGTGCGACGCTGATTAACGATCGTGCCCTGGTTGAGCGTGCGGAGGTGATCCGTGAAAAAGGCACTAACCGCAGTCAGTTCTTCCGCGGTCAGGTTGATAAGTACACCTGGCGCGATATCGGCTCAAGCTATCTGATGGCGGATCTGCAGGCGGCATACCTGTGGGCACAGCTGGAAGCGGCAGAGCGAATTAATCTCCAGCGCCTGTCCCTGTGGCAAACCTATTACGATGCGCTTGAGCCGCTGGCAAAAGCCGGGCGTATTGAGCTGCCAACCATTCCGGCCGATTGCGTCCACAATGCCCACATGTTCTACATTAAGCTGCGCGATAACGACGATCGCAGCCAGCTTATCGCCTGGCTAAAAGAAGCCGAAATTATGGCGGTCTTCCACTATATTCCGCTGCACTCCAGCCCGGCGGGGGAAGCGTTTGGGATGTTCGCAGGTGAAGACCGTTACACCACGAAAGAAAGTGAGCGTTTGCTTCGCCTGCCACTGTTCTACAACCTCGCGCCAGTTAACCAGCGTACGGTGATTAATACCCTCCTGAGCTATTTCGGCTGATATGTCTCTGGCAAAAGCATCGGTGTGGACCGCCGCGTCCACGCTTGTAAAAATTGGTGCCGGACTGCTGGTCGTCAAGCTGCTGGCCGTCTCATTCGGTCCTTCAGGCGTTGGGCTGGCGGGCAACTTCCGTCAGCTTGTTACCGTCCTTGGGGTGCTGGCCGGTGCCGGAATCTTCAACGGCGTGACCAAATACGTTGCTCAGTATCATGATGATGCGGCCCAGCTTCGCCGGGTGGTGGGCACCGCGTCGGCGATGGTGACGGGCTTTTCGACCCTGCTGGCGATTGTGTTTCTGCTGGCGGCGGCCCCCATCAGCCAGGGATTGTTCGGGCACACCCATTATCAGGGGCTGGTGCGTCTGGTCGCGCTGGTGCAGATGGGCATTGCCTGGGCCAACCTGCTGCTGGCACTGATGAAAGGTTTTCGCGATGCTGCCGGCAACGCGCTTGCGCTTATCCTGGGGAGCGTCATCGGCGTAATTGCCTATTACTTCTGCTACCGCCTGGGCGCCTATGAAGGCGCACTGCTGGGGCTGGCGCTGGTCCCGGCACTGGTTGTTGTGCCTGCGGCGTTCATGCTGATGCGCCAGGGCGTTATCCCTCTGAGCTACCTGAAACCGCAATGGGACAAGGTGCTTGCCAGCCAGCTGGGTAAGTTTACCCTGATGGCGCTCATTACTTCCGTCACGCTGCCGGTGGCCTACGTGATGATGCGAAACCTGCTGGCGGCGCATTACAGCTGGGATGAGGTGGGGATCTGGCAGGGCGTAAGCAGTATTTCCGACGCTTACCTCCAGTTTATAACGGCTTCCTTTAGCGTTTATTTACTGCCAACCTTATCGCGTCTGACGTCCCGGCAGGATATTACCCGCGAAATTTCCCGCTCCCTGCGTTTCGTATTACCCGCAGTGGCGGCGGCCAGCTTGACCGTCTGGCTATTGCGAGATGTTGCCATCTGGCTGCTTTTTTCCGCAAAGTTTACCGCCATGCGCGATCTCTTTGCCTGGCAACTGGTGGGCGATGTGCTGAAAGTGGGGGCTTACGTTTTCGGCTATCTGGTGATTGCGAAAGCCTCGCTGCGGCTGTATATCCTGGCGGAGATAAGCCAGTTTGTGTTACTGACGGCATTTTCACACTGGCTGATACCCGCGCACGGTGCGCTGGGGGCGGCTCAGGCCTACATGGCAACCTATATCGTTTATTTCGCTGCCTGCTGCGGCGTATTTTTATTGTGGCGTAAACGCGCATGACTGCACTGATTCACATCCTGGGATCGGATATCCCACACCATAACCAGACCGTTTTGCGGTTCTTCAACGACGAGCTGGCATCGGGTAATCCTGATGCGCGCGAGTTTATGGTTGCAGGTCAGGATAATGGCCTGAGCGCGGCGTTTCCGGCGCTGAAAATCGCCTTCTGGCCGGATAAAGCTACCCTGGCGAAGGCGGTTATTGCCAAAGCCAAAGCGGATCGTGAGCAACGTTTCTTTTTCCACGGACAGTTCAATACCGGCCTGTGGCTTGCTCTGCTCAGCGGGGGAATTAAACCCTCCCAGTGCAGCTGGCATATCTGGGGAGCCGATCTCTACGAAGTTTCCCGCGGCTGGAAATTCCGGCTTTTCTATCCGCTGCGTCGCATGGCGCAGGGAAGGGTGGGCTGCGTTTTTGCCACCCGTGGCGATCTGAATTATTTTGCGAAGCAGTACCCTAACGTGCGCGGTGAGCTGCTCTATTTCCCAACCCGTATGGATCCGGCGCTGAACACCATGGCGAATGACGCGGTTCGCGAAGGCAAGCTGACGATCCTGGTGGGGAATTCCGGCGATCGCAGCAACGAACATGTCGCCGCGCTCCGGGCGGTACACCAGCAGTTTGGCGACACGGTGAACGTGGTGGTGCCGATGGGGTATCCGTCCAACAACGACGCCTACATTGATGAGGTTCGCCAGCAGGGGCTTGCGTTATTCAGCGAAGGAAATCTGCACATTCTCAGCGAAAAGCTGGAGTTTGATGACTATCTTGCGCTGCTGCGAAAATGCGATCTGGGCTATTTCATCTTTGCCCGCCAGCAGGGGATTGGTACGCTGTGCCTGCTGATTCAGGCGGGTGTGCCGTGCGTGCTTAACCGTGAAAACCCGTTCTGGCAGGACATGGCCGAGCAGCATATTCCGGTGCTGTTCACCTCAGACACGCTGAATGTCGAAGTGGTACGTGAAGCACAGCGCCAGCTCACGCTGGTGGATAAAAATAGCATCGACTTTTTCAGCCCGAATTACCTCACGCCGTGGCACCGCGCGCTGCGTATCGCTTCAGGAGACAACGCATGAGTCAGTTGCAGTTTAGCGGCTTGCTGGTTGTCTGGCTTCTGAGCACGCTGTTTATCGCTACGCTCACCTGGTTTGAGTTCCGCCGCGTGCGCTTCAACTTTAACGTGTTCTTCTCGTTGCTGTTTCTGCTGACCTTCTTTTTCGGCTTCCCGCTGACCAGCATTCTGGTCTTCCGTTTTGACGTGAGCGTCGCGCCGCCGGAAATTCTTCTCCAGGCCCTGCTGGCGGCGACCTGCTTCTATGCGGTTTACTACGTCACCTATAAAACGCGTCTGCGGCCCGTGCAGGCTGCTGCCCCGCGTCGGGCGCTCTTTACCATGAACCGGGTGGAGACCCATCTGACGTGGGTGATGCTCATGACCATCGCCCTGGTTAGCGTCGGCATCTTCTTCATGCATAACGGCTTCCTGCTGTTTAAGCTCCACTCCTACAGCCAGATTTTTTCGGCGGAAGTCTCAGGCGTGGCGCTTAAGCGATTCTTCTATTTCTTCATCCCGGCGATGCTGGTGATCTTCTTCCTTCGCCAGGACAGCAAGGCGTGGCTGTTCTTCCTGGTCAGTACCGTTGCGTTCGGTATCCTGACCTACATGATTGTGGGCGGTACGCGCGCCAACATCATTATCGCTTTCGCTATCTTCCTGTTTATCGGCATTATCCGCGGCTGGATCTCGCTGTGGATGCTGGTTGCGGCAGGGGTGTTTGGCATAGTGGGGATGTTCTGGCTGGCGCTGAAGCGCTACGGGATGAACGTGGCGGGCGATGAGGCGTTTTACACGTTCCTCTACCTGACGCGCGATACCTTCTCGCCGTGGGAAAATCTGGCATTGCTGCTGCAAAACTACGACAAGATTGATTTCCAGGGGCTGGCGCCGATTGTCCGCGATTTCTACGTCTTTATCCCGAGCTGGCTCTGGCCGGACCGCCCTGGCGTGGTGCTCAATACCGCGAACTATTTTACCTGGGAAGTGCTGAACAACCATTCGGGCCTGGCGATCTCGCCAACCTTGATTGGTTCTCTGGTGGTGATGGGAGGAGGCTGGTTTATCCTGCCGGGCGCGTTTGTCGTAGGGTTGATTATTAAGTGGTTTGACTGGCTTTACGTGCGCGGTAACGAAGAGTCCAACCGCTATAAAGCGGCCATTTTGCACAGTTTCTGCTTTGGTGCCATTTTCAATATGATCGTTCTGGCGCGCGAGGGGCTGGATTCATTCGTTTCGCGCGTAGTGTTCTTCATGGTCGTTTTTGGCATCTGCCTGTTACTGGCCAAACTGCTGTACTGGCTGTTCGACAGCGCAGGGCTTGTGCACAAGCGCGAGCCACAGGGCAGCACAACGCTGTCGCAAGTCTGAGTAGGGAAAGTAATGACTGATAAAATTTCTGCACCGCGCTATGCGCTTCGTGGCTTGCAGCTGATTGGCTGGCGCGACATGCAGCACGCGCTGGATTTTCTGTTCGCCGACGGGCAGATGAAATCCGGTACGCTGGTCGCTATCAATGCGGAAAAGATGCTGGCGGTGGAAGATAACGCTGAAGTCAAAAGCCTGATTGAAGCGGCTGAATTTAAATACGCGGACGGTATCAGCGTGGTCCGCTCTATCCGTAAAAAGTATCCTGACGCTAATGTTTCCCGCGTGGCGGGTGCCGATCTCTGGGAGCAGCTTATGGCCCGCGCTGGCGCGGAGGGCACGCCGGTGTTCCTGATTGGCGGTAAGCCTGAGGTGCTGGCCGAGACCGAAGAGAAACTGCGTCGTCAATGGAATGTTAATATCGTTGGCAGCCAGAATGGTTACTTCAAGCCTGAAGACCAGCAGGCTTTGTTTGCACGCGTGCGCGACAGCGGGGCGAAAATCGTCACCGTGGCGATGGGGTCCCCGCGCCAGGAGATCCTGATGCGCGACTGCCGCCTGGTCAGCCCGGATGCGCTTTATATGGGCGTCGGCGGCACCTACGACGTCTTTACCGGCCACGTGAAGCGCGCGCCGAAGATTTGGCAAAATATGGGGCTGGAGTGGCTGTACCGCCTGCTCTCCCAACCCACCCGCATTAAACGACAGATTCGCCTGCTTCGCTACCTCGCCTGGCACTATACCGGTAAGATGTAATCAAAATGTAGCGCGATATGCTGTTCGCGCTGCAACTCACCTGCAAAACTGCTGATAATTTGCGCAATGCATTCATTTTTTTAATGCATCGTTTGCCATTTGGCCGATTTTAAGAAACCATTCGCACCGTATTTTAGTACCCCTAAAAAACAATAACCGGTATTAAGCCGGGAAACAGCAAACACAATCGAGGATCTATGGCAGAGAAACAACCGGAGCTACAGCGTGGGCTGGAAGCTCGTCATATCGAACTGATAGCGCTGGGCGGCACTATTGGCGTTGGCCTGTTTATGGGCTCCGCAAGCACCCTCAAATGGGCAGGCCCTTCCGTATTACTGGCGTATATCATCGCCGGACTGTTTGTTTTCTTCATCATGCGCTCAATGGGCGAAATGCTCTTTCTGGAGCCGGTGACCGGTTCCTTCGCCGTTTACGCGCACCGTTATATGAGCCCGTTCTTCGGCTACCTGACGGCCTGGTCATACTGGTTTATGTGGATGGCGGTAGGCATCTCTGAAATCACCGCGATAGGGGTTTACGTCCAGTTCTGGTTCCCGGACATGGTCCAGTGGATACCGGCACTCATTGCCGTGGGGCTGGTGGCCCTGGCAAACCTTGCAGCCGTGCGCCTTTACGGTGAAATCGAGTTCTGGTTTGCGATGATCAAAGTGACCACCATCATCGTGATGATTGTTATTGGCCTGGGCGTGATTTTTTATGGCTTTGGCAACGGCGGACGCGCCATCGGCTTTGGTAACCTGACTGAACACGGCGGCTTCTTCGCCGGCGGCTGGAAGGGCTTCCTGACGGCGCTGTGTATCGTTGTGGCCTCGTATCAGGGCGTGGAGCTGATCGGGATTACCGCCGGTGAAGCTAAAAATCCGCAGGTCACGCTGCGTAGCGCGGTGGGGAAAGTGCTGTGGCGTATCCTGATTTTTTACGTGGGCGCGATCTTCGTCATCGTCACCATCTTCCCGTGGAACGAAATCGGGACGACGGGTAGCCCGTTCGTATTAACCTTCGCGAAGATTGGAATTACAGCAGCAGCGGGTATCATCAACTTTGTGGTCCTGACGGCAGCGCTGTCAGGCTGTAACAGCGGGATGTACAGCTGTGGCCGTATGCTCTACGCGCTCTCGAAAAATAACCAGCTGCCTGCGGCGATGAGTAAAGTCTCACGTGCTGGCGTGCCGGTAGCGGGCGTGGCGGTCTCCATTGTCATTCTGCTGATTGGCTCCTGCCTGAACTACATCATCCCTAATCCGCAGCGCGTGTTTGTTTACGTCTACAGCGCCAGCGTGCTGCCGGGCATGGTGCCGTGGTTTGTTATCCTCATCAGCCAACTGCGTTTCCGCCATGCGCATAAAAAAGCGATCGCCAGCCATCCGTTCCGCTCGATTCTTTTCCCGTATGCGAACTATTTGACGATGGCGTTCCTGATTTGCGTATTAATTGGAATGTACTTTAATGAAGATACCCGCATGTCGCTGTTTGTCGGGCTAATCTTCCTGGCGGCAGTGACGGCCGCGTATAAGCTTTTTGGCCTGGGTCGCCGTGCCACCACGCAGAAAGTGGAGGAATAAGCGGCAAAATGTGCAAACCATAACCAAACGCGCATTTTTTTCAAAAAAGCACTAGACAGCGGGGGCGGAGGTACGTAATATCCAGCCCCGCAACGGCGCTAAGCGCCCGTAGCTCAGCTGGATAGAGCGCTGCCCTCCGGAGGCAGAGGTCTCAGGTTCGAATCCTGTCGGGCGCGCCATTTTAGTTCCCGGCGCTAGAGCTGCGGTGGTCTGAGAAGTAGTCAGTACCGCGTGAAAGAATACAGTGGTGGCTATAGCTCAGTTGGTAGAGCCCTGGATTGTGATTCCAGTTGTCGTGGGTTCGAATCCCATTAGCCACCCCATTATTGAAAGAGTTGTGAATTGCGAAGGTGGCGGAATTGGTAGACGCGCTAGCTTCAGGTGTTAGTGTCCTTAGGATGTGGGGGTTCGAGTCCCCCCCCTCGCACCACGACTTTTTAAATGAATTGAACTAAAAATTCAAAAAAGCAGTACATCGGCGAGTAGCGCAGCTTGGTAGCGCAACTGGTTTGGGACCAGTGGGTCGGAGGTTCGAATCCTCTCTCGCCGACCAATTTTGAACCCCGCTTCGGCGGGGTTTTTTGTTTCCTGCAACTTTTCTCCCCTGTAGTTATCCCCCGACAGCGCCTTGTATCACTGTCGCGATTAAGCGACATTCAACTCATTGAAAAAAGAAGAAATAATTATTTATGGGATTTGCTGTCTCTTCCTGGCGACATATTTCTGCTTTTGCCGATACGCTGTGAAGCATCAGATGCTACTTAACAGCATAATTTCCTTTTATCTTAAAATGTTGCGCCATGTAAAAGTTCTGCGTGTAAATCTGGCACGTTACGTGCAATAATATACGTGTAGATGCTCATTCCATCTCTTATGTTCGCCTTAGTGCCTCATAAACTCAGGAATGACGCAGAGCCATTTACGGTGCTTATCGTCCACTGACAGATGTCGCTTCGGCCTCATCAGACACCATGGACATAACGTTGAGTGAAGCACCAAATATGTTGTCTTACCGACCTGTTTTAACGCCTGCTTTTATAGCAGGCGTTTTTTTATGCCTTATTCCCGATAAAAGCGCATGATGAGGGCAACCATCAGCAGAGCCGCTGACGAAACCATATAAAGCGCCTGTACTGAGCCAAACCCTGATGCGGCTATCGCTGCTAATCCGGTAAAAAGAGAGGCACTGAGCGTTTGCCAGCGCCAGGCTTTACCGCTGGCTACAGCGGTTTGCGTGGCCTGAAAACTACTGAGCACGCCAAACGTACCCGCCGCAAAGAGCACGTTTGAGGCCAGGTGCGCGACAAAGATCATTCCCAGCGCGTACCCTGTCCAGCCGGCCATAAACGGCAGCATTCCATAAGCGGCCACAAAGATACCGAGGCAAAGCAACAGTCGCGGCGTATGAGCCGCAAAACGCGCCAGGCTGTCTCTTTTCAGCAGTAAGGGGCCGCAAAGCTGCCCCATACTCCTTGCGAAAAGCAGAGGCAGCGCAAGGCCCGCCGCATCCTGAGGACGGAGCTGCTGGGCCAGCGCCGGAAGAAGCGCCATCGCGGGTGATCCGACGGCGGCCAGCGCTGGCAAAATGAGCAAGCTGCGTTTCTGCCGAACGGTCAATGTCTGCCAGCGCAATATAGCTGAAGCCCTCTTTTCCATATGGCCAGTGCGCGACGCCGAAGAAAACAGGCGTCCCGCCAGCCATAACATGACCAGCGACCCGAGAAAGCTGATGGCATCAATGGTCAGCAAGGCGAGCACGGGTATCTTCTGAAAAAGCACCACGCCCAGACCGGTACCTAACAACACCTGAGACGCAAAAATCACATTTTCCAGGCAGGTGGCGGCAGGCAGTTCCGTTTCGCTGAGGCCGCGCTTGAAGAGCAACGTCAGGGCGGGCCAGCTCATCCCGCTGAGCAGCGCTTCGGTGGATTGCACGGCGAGTAACGCTGCAACGCTATGATAACCCACGCCAAGCAGGGGAAAGAGCAGGGCAAGCAAGCCCAGTCCTTCGGTCAATATCAGCAGGGATACCGGAGAATAGCGCGAACACAGCCTTTCACCGAGCATACTGCCGATAAACCCCGGCACCGTGGCGAACAGAAAAGCGAGGGTCAGCAGCGCTGGCGGGGCCGACCACGCTAACAGCAGGCCGAAGACGACGACCTGGGTTAACCCATTTCCCAGAGAAGAGAAGATAAAAGCACAGGCAAGCAGGCGCAGCCAGCGGTGGCAGCGCAGCGCTTCAATAAGCGCATACAAAAGCGAGTTCATGACGATTTCCTTTCAGAAACGATTTAGTCCATGCGCAAATCGCGCATGTGCGAAAAAAGGTTAATGAAAAGATATCGTTACATTGGCGGGTTCGTTTGCAGCTGTCGGTGTAAAGAATGTAGCAGGAGAACCGTGATAAAAAAAGGAGGCCGTCTGGCCTCCTGTTGAATTACGGCTGGGTACCGTTATTTTGCAACGTCAATAACAGCCCATCACGCCGCATGGCGGCCGCCTCTTCCGGCTTATGCTGTTTGTCCAGCGTATCGGCAAGCCACGCGTAGTCAAACGCGTCCGGACGCTGTTTTAGCGCCGCACGGAAGGCCAGGCTCGCCTCCTGCCATTCGCCGTGCTTCATCAGCGACTGGCCCAGCGTGCTCCACAGCAGCGGACGGTCACCGACGGTTTTGATCTGCTGGCGCAGCACTTTTTCGACCTGCTCAGGGTTATTGGTTTTCAGGCGCGGGATCACCATGACCAGACGATCGTCGTACTGGCGCTTCAGGCCGTCGAGGAGGATCTCCTGCGCGGTGTCATGATCGTCACATTCAATAAGATGTTCCGCCATGGCCACCTGCAGGGGGACCTGCTGGCGCGTTTTCCGGCTTTGATTCTTCCACCAGGTTTTCAGGCCGTCGCTGCCCAGGTCGGCGCGCGCCTGATCCATCAGGCCAATCCATGCCAGACGCTGAAGCTCATCACGATGCTCATCATCGCCCACCTCGGCCTTCGCCATCGACGGAATGATGTCCAGCAGCGAGCCCCACGCGCCGGTACGAATATAGGCTTGCTCCGCAAGGCGCAGGACTTCCGGATGACGTGGCGCAATTTCCAGCAGACGGTCAATGCCGTGGCGCGCCGCGTGGTTTTCATTGCGCGCCAGCTGCAGGCGGACGCGGGTAATTTCCACTGGGATCGGGTCGCCAGACGCCAGTTCTGACGCGCGTTCCAGATGCTGGTTAGCGCGCGCTTCATCACCGCGCTGCTGCGCCGCCTCGGCTGCCAGAAGATAGTTCACCACCGGCTGTTCCGCGTGGTCGGCGTTTTTCGACATCAGCTTCTCAACCTGCTGATAATCGCCTTCGGCCAGCTTCAGCAGCGCCTGTTCCGTTTGCTTACGGGCGCGGCGGCGCTTACGGCCAACGAACCAGCCGCGGGTATGGGCACCGGTGCGGAAAATACGGCGCAGGATCCATTCAACGGCAAGCAGGACCACGACGCCGAGGATCAGAACGATCGCCAGACCCGTTACGCTGGTTTCAATGTTGTAGTTATCGGTCTGGATCAGGACGTATCCCTGATGGCCCGCAAGCATCGGCCCCAGGACGATCCCGGCGATCAGCAGGATGAAGAGTAAAAGGACTTTTAGCATCATTACTCTCCCTGTGGCGCGCTTTCAGGCGCTGGTGCCGCCGCTGTGCCGGTCTGCTCGGCCGGTACGCCCGGCTGCGCCAGCAGGTTACGCACGCGCGTTTGCATCAGCTTCTCCAGAATCGGCTGGCTGGCCAGCTTATCCGGCACGTTCATGGTGATGTTCTGCTGGCTCAGCTTGTCGATATCTTCGAGGAACGCGGTGGTCGTTGCAT
The DNA here is from genome assembly GCF_034107265.1 of Enterobacter sp. 168J2. Taxonomy (NCBI): domain Bacteria; kingdom Pseudomonadati; phylum Pseudomonadota; class Gammaproteobacteria; order Enterobacterales; family Enterobacteriaceae; genus Enterobacter; species Enterobacter sp. 168J2. Next base: position 36,465 of record NZ_JAWNEB010000013.1, read on the forward strand.
CATCGGTGTTGTAGTAAGCGCGTACCCACGTCGAAACGTTATCCAGCGCCTGTTTGTAGGTCTCTTCCTGATGGCGCGGCACGGCCTGCGCCGCGACCAGCAGGCGGGAACGGATGTTTTCGCGCAGATAGATATCCTGATTCGGCGCCAGCAGCGGTACGGCGGTTTCATCGCGACGGCGGATGGTAATGAAGCTGTCCATAAAGTTCTGCCAGCTTTTCTGCAGGTTTATGCGCCATTCGCTCAGGGAGCTGGACAGCTCGGTACCGTCGGAGTCCATCGGGGAGTCGTCGTCGTTGTTATCCGCCAGCTGCAGGTTATCAATTTGATTCGAAAGCTGGTTTACCTTGAGGATAATGCCGTCGTAATCCACCTGTGAAACGGCGGAGAGGCTGGCAATATCTTCGGTAATCGCGCGGCGCGCGGTAATGAGGCTCGGGTCGTTCATGTCGGCCAGGCTCGCATCGGCGCTTTTCAGCAGCGCGGCGGCGGTTGTCACGTCCTGATCGCTCCACAGCTTACGCCCGGCGAGTTTGACGAGGAAATCGGCCTGCGAGAGCAGCCAGGTTTTGGCATCGGTTCCGGAGATCGTGGCGACTTTCTGCTGTACTTCGCCCAGCTGTTTGGTCAGCTCTTCCTGTTTGCTGTTCGCCTCGGCAAGCGCGGCGGCCTGCTGCTTGATCACCGCTTCCAGCTCGGTTTTTTGCGTTTCCTGGGCCTTTTGCAGGGAGGTAAGCTGATTGACCAGCGTATCGCTGGTGGCCGTCTGGTTAGCACTCTGTTGCTTCACCAGACCATACAGGCCGACGCCTGCGGCCAGCGCAATGGCGATGGCAATCGCGCTCAGCGCGAGGCTGGTTTTATTGCTGCCGTTTTTCTTCTCAGCGGTTTTCTCGGTCGTCTCTGGCTGTGGCGTTGTCTCCACAGTCTCCCTGGTCTCTTCAACCACGGCGGAGGATTTTTCGTGTTCCGTCATTATGGCTTCCCATTTGAGAGTTATTGTAATGCGCGCAGCAGCGCATCGTTGTCGGCGTTATCAGCGATCCGAATATCCTGCCAGCCCAGTTCCCGGGCGAGGTTCGCCAGACGCTCACTGACGACCAGAAGCCGACAGCGGAGTAACCAGTTTTCGCGATACCAAAGCGGTATCAGCGACCAAAGCTGTTGTAACATTTCACCGCTGGTGACCACCAGCGTATTAATACCGCGCGCGTGCCAGCGCATCGCCTCTTGTGCGCCATCGTAGTGTTTCGCACAGCGCTGGTAGCACTCAACAAACGTGACGTCAGCCCCGCGTTCGCGCAGCGTTTCGCCCAGCAGTTCGCGGCCGCCGTTGCCGCGCAAAATGAGCGCGCGCTTTCCGGCAATAGTTTGTAATTCAGGTAATTGTAGCAAGACTTCACTGATTTCCCGATCTAACGGATAACGAACATCCGCACCGCTTACGGTATGCAGCGCCAGTGCCGTTGTGCGGCCAATCGCGAAATAGCGCGGGGCGCCAGGCCAGGCCAGGCCCTGCTGTTGCAGCTGCGCGTGGGCAAATTCCACGGCATGCTGCGATAGCGCAAACAGCAGGTCGCCTTCCTGCAGGGTATTCATCTGGTCGGCGAGCGCAGAGAGCTCCCGGCCGGGGGAGAACTCAATCAGCGGAAAACTCCAGGCCACCTGCCCCAGTGCGCGCAGACGGCTCACTAATTGCTCTCCTGCGGGAGAAGGGCGGGTGACAAGAATACTCATGCAGGGGGTTCTCCGTTATAGACCTCGGCCAGAATTTCACGCGCGCCGTTATTCAGCAGCTCTTCCGCCAGCGACACGCCAAGCTGCTCGGCATCCTGCGGCTTGCCGCGACGTTCGCCGCGCACCATCTGTGAACCGTCCGGGGCGCCCACCAGCGCGCGCAGCCACAGTTCACCTTCGGTTAATTCAGCATAGCTGCCAATCGGCACCTGACACCCTCCTTCGAGGCGAGTATTCATCGCCCGCTCGGCTTTTACGCGGGTCGCGGTCTCGTCATGGTTCAGCGGGGCGAGCAGTTCGCGGGTGCGCGCATCGTCCAGACGGCACTCGATGCCAACGGCACCCTGGCCCACGGCCGGCAGCGACAGCTCCGGCGGCAGCGCCACGCGAATGCGTTCCTCCAGCCCCAGACGCTTCAGGCCAGCAACGGCAAGAATAATGGCATCGTAATCGCCGTTATCCAGCTTGCCCAGACGCGTGCCGACGTTACCGCGCAGCGAGCGGATGATAAGGTCAGGACGACGTTCCGCCAGCTGACACTGGCGGCGTAAACTGGACGTGCCAACTATGCTACCCTCCGGCAGCGCGTCGAGCGAGTCATAGTGGTTCGAGACAAACGCGTCACGCGGATCTTCGCGCTCGCAGATGGTCACCAGCCCCAGCCCTTCAGGGAACTCGACGGGCACGTCTTTCATCGAATGTACGGCGATATCGGCGCGGTTCTCAAGCAATGCCAGTTCCAGCTCTTTGACAAACAGGCCCTTGCCGCCCACTTTCGCCAGTGGCGTATCCAGAATCACGTCACCGCGCGTGACCATCGGCACCAGCTCGACGCGCAATCCACTGTGGCAGGCTTCAAGGCGCTGCTTAACATAATGTGCCTGCCAGAGCGCGAGAGGGCTTTGGCGTGTGGCAATTCTCAAAACATTGTCTAACATGCTTGTTACCGTCATTATCAATCGCTAACCATCCTAACATTGTTGACTCTGGGATGGCAGTTTTACGGTTGATGAAGCGTGAGAGGGACAAGGCGGCGTATTCGTCAGCCGTAGCCGTATTCAGGAATTTACACGTACAGAACGGTGCTACACTTGTATGTAGCGCATCTTTCTTTACGGTCAACCGGCAAGGTGTTAAATTGATCACGTTTTAGACCATTTTTTCGTCGGTACCACCATAATGATAAGGGCGAAAAAAGGGTAACGGTTATCTTTTTGAAATACTGCGGGCTCGCTGTTATTCGTGTTTTGAATAGCTTACGACACCCGGAAACATCAGGCGATACGTCTTGTACCTCTATATTGAGACTCTGAAACAGAGACTGGATGCCATAAATCAACTGCGTGTGGATCGCGCGCTTGCTGCCATGGGCCCTGCTTTCCAGCAGGTATACAGTCTGCTGCCGACATTATTGCACTATCACCATCCGCTAATGCCTGGCTACCTTGATGGTAACGTTCCCCAGGGCATTTGCCTCTTCACGCCTGATGAAACCCAACAGCATTATCTGAACGAGCTGGAACTCTACCGCGGCATGCCGCCTCAGGTTTCTCCGAAAGGTGAGCTGCCGATTACCGGCGTTTACTCTATGGGGAGCACCTCATCGGTAGGGCAAAGCTGTTCTTCGGACCTGGATATCTGGGTCTGCCATCAATCCTGGCTCGATAACGAAGAGCGACAGCTGCTGCAGCGTAAATGTAGCCTGCTGGAGAGCTGGGCGGCCTCGCTCGGCGTGGAAGTGAGCTTCTTCCTGATTGATGAAAACCGTTTCCGCCATAATGAAAGCGGCAGTCTGGGTGGTGAAGACTGCGGCTCGACTCAGCACATCCTGTTGCTGGATGAATTTTACCGTACTGCCGTTCGTCTGGCCGGGAAGCGTATTCTGTGGAATATGGTCCCGTGCGAAGAAGAAGAGCATTACGACGACTACGTCATGTCGCTTTACGCGCAGGGCGTACTGACGCCAAACGAATGGCTGGACCTGGGCGGCCTCAGCTCCCTGTCCGCCGAAGAGTACTTTGGCGCAAGCCTCTGGCAGCTCTATAAGAGCATTGATTCACCGTATAAAGCGGTGCTGAAAACGCTGCTGCTCGAAGCTTACTCGTGGGAATACCCTACGCCGCGCCTGCTGGCGAAAGATATCAAGCAGCGCCTGCACGATGGCGAGATTGTCTCCTACGGGCTCGACGCCTACTGCATGATGCTGGAGCGCGTTACCGAATACCTGAAAGCCATTGATGACGTCACGCGTCTTGACCTGGTGCGTCGGTGTTTCTATCTCAAAGTCTGTGAAAAGCTGAGCCGCGAGCGCGCCTGCGTGGGCTGGCGTCGTGAAGTGGTCAGTCAGCTAGTGAAAGAGTGGGGATGGGACGAAGCGCGTCTGTCTATGCTCGATAACCGCGCCAACTGGAAGATCGATCAGGTGCGTGAAGCGCACAACGAACTGCTCGACGCGATGATGCAAAGCTACCGTAACCTGATCCGCTTTGCGCGCCGGAACAACCTCAGCGTGTCCGCCAGCCCGCAGGATATCGGGGTGTTAACCCGTAAGCTGTACGCCGCGTTTGAAGCGCTGCCGGGCAAAGTGACCCTGGTTAACCCGCAGATTTCGCCTGACCTGTCTGAACCAAACCTGACCTTTATCTACGTGCCGCCGGGCCGCGCAAACCGCACAGGGTGGTATCTGTACAACCGTGCGCCAAGCATGGATTCGATTATCAGCCATCAGCCGCTGGAGTATAACCGCTACCTGAACAAGCTGGTGGCGTGGGCCTGGTTTAACGGCCTGCTGACCTCGCGCACGCGGCTGTTTATCAAGGGCAACGAGGTCGTCGATTTAGCCAAGCTGCAGGAGATGGTGGCGGATGTCTCGCACCACTTCCCGCTGCGTCTGCCTGCGCCGACGCCGAAAGCGCTCTACAGCCCGTGCGAGATCCGCCACCTGGCGATTATCGTCAACCTGGAGTACGACCCGACGGCGGCCTTCCGCAATCAGGTGGTCCATTTTGACTTCCGCAAGCTGGACGTCTTCAGCTTTGGCGAGCAGCAAAACTGCCTGGTGGGCAGCGTAGACCTGCTGTACCGCAACTCGTGGAACGAAGTGCGTACCCTGCACTTCAACGGCGAGCAGGCGATGATCGAAGCGCTGAAAACCATTCTCGGCAAGATGCACCAGGACGCCGCGCCGCCGGACAGCGTCGAAGTGTTCTGCTACAGCCAGCACCTGCGCGGTTTAATTCGTACCCGCGTACAGCAGCTGGTCTCCGAGTGCATCGAACTGCGTCTCTCCAGCACCCGTCAGGAAACCGGGCGCTTTAAAGCGCTGCGTGTCTCCGGGCAGACCTGGGGCCTGTTCTTCGAGCGTTTGAACGTGTCGGTACAGAAGCTGGAAAACGCCATTGAGTTCTACGGCGCGATTTCGCACAACAAGCTGCATGGCCTGTCAGTTCAGGTGGAAACCAACCACGTCAAGCTGCCGCAGGTGGTGGACGGCTTTGCCAGTGAAGGGATTATTCAGTTCTTCTTTGAAGAGTCGGGCGACGATGCCGGGTTCAACATCTACATTCTGGATGAGACCAACCGCGCCGAGGTGTATCACCACTGTGAAGGCAGCAAAGAGGAGCTGGTGCGCGACGTCAGCCGCTTCTACTCTTCCTCGCATGACCGCTTCACCTACGGCTCCAGCTTTATCAACTTCAACCTGCCGCAGTTCTACCAGATTGTGAACGTGGATGGGCGAGCGCAGGTGATCCCGTTCCGTACGCAGGCGATTACCCCTGCGGTGCCTGCGAATCAGGATACCGCACCGCTGTTGCAGCAGTATTTCTCCTGAGCCTTTGTAGGCCCGGTAAGGCGTAGCCGCCACCGGGCACAGAAACTACCTGAAACTCACATCCTCACCCGCCTGCGCGGTCGCCGCCTGTTCCAGCAGATCCCAGAACGTTTCGCCGCTGCGGTCGCAAACCCACTCGTCACCCTTCAAATCAAAGTGATAGCCGCCCTGTTTGGCCGCCAGCCACACCTGGTGAAGCGGCTCCTGGCGGTTAATAATAATTTTGCTGCCGTTTTCGAAGCTCAGGGTCAGAATGCCGCCGTTGATTTCACAATCGATATCGCTATCGCTGTCCCAGTCGTCGATACGTTCTTCGATGGTCATCCACAGGGTGTCGGCAAGGCGATGGAATTCACTGTCGTTCATGGTTTTGTTCCTGTTTTTCGTGATGGCGGCAGTATAACGCTAAATAATTCCCGTTGCAGGAAAGCGGCAAACTCTTGCTTTTGTGTCTTCTCCTGCGATGATAGAAACAGATTTGAACTTACGGGCAACTTTATAATGAAAAACGCTTTCCGAACGCTTGCCGTTCTCATCACGCTGTTTAGCCTGACCGGCTGCGGACTGAAGGGACCACTCTACTTCCCGCCTGCGGATAAAACCGCGCCGCCGCCGACAAAACCGGTTAACAGCGGCATTGAGTCTTCCACGCCAAAGACTAACGATCGTGGCGACAACGGCGGTCCGACTCAGGTTAACCTCTGACGACAACGTTCTGTACCCGCGCAATGGAGCAAATGATGCAGTTCTCTAAAATGCATGGCCTTGGCAACGATTTTATGGTCGTCGACGCGGTAACGCAGAATGTGTTTTTCTCCCCGGAACTGATCCGTCGCCTGGCGGATCGGCACGTGGGCGTGGGGTTCGATCAGCTGCTGGTGGTTGAGCCGCCTTACGATCCTGACCTCGATTTCCACTACCGTATTTTTAACGCGGACGGCAGTGAGGTGAATCAGTGCGGCAACGGCGCGCGCTGTTTTGCCCGCTTTGTCCGCCTGAAGGGGCTGACCAACAAGCGCGATATCCGCGTCAGTACCGCTAATGGTCGTATGGTGCTCAGCGTCACTGACGACGAGCTGGTGCGCGTAAATATGGGCGAGCCGAACTTCGAGCCTTCCGCCGTGCCGTTTCGCGCAAACAAAGCGGAAAAGACCTATATTATGCGTGCGGCCGAGCAGACAGTATTGTGCGGCGTCGTCTCGATGGGTAACCCGCACTGCGTGATTCAGGTGGATGACGTGGAAACCGCGGCGGTTGAAACGCTCGGTCCGGTTCTGGAGAGCCACGAGCGGTTCCCGGAGCGCGCGAACATCGGCTTTATGCAGGTGGTGAAGCGTGAACACATCCGCCTGCGGGTTTACGAGCGCGGCGCGGGCGAAACTCAGGCCTGCGGAAGCGGCGCCTGTGCAGCTGTCGCCGTCGGTATCTCTCAGGGGTTACTGGCAGAAGAGGTTCGCGTGGAATTACCGGGCGGTCGGCTTGATATCGCCTGGAAAGGACCGGGTCATCCACTGTATATGACGGGCCCGGCGACACATGTTTATGACGGGTTTATCCATCTATGAAACAACCAGGGGAAGAACTGCAGGAAACAGTGACGGAACTGGACGACAGCGCTGTTGTTGATTATCTGCTGAACAATCCTGAGTTTTTTATTCGCAATGCACGCGTCGTCGAACAGATGCGCGTGCCGCATCCGGTTCGCGGGACCGTGTCGCTGGTCGAATGGCACATGGCGCGCTCGCGTAACCAAATCAACCAGCTTGAAGAGAACATGACGCTGCTGATGGAGCAGGCCAGCACCAACGAAAGCCTGTTCTATCGCCTTCTGCACCTGCAGGCGCGTCTGGCCTCGGCGCACAGCCTCGAAGAGTTTCTCAGCCGCTTCCACCGCTGGGCGCGCGAGCTGGGGCTGGCGGGCGCAACGATTCGTCTGTTCCCTGACCGCTGGCGCATTGGCGCACCGTCGGGGTTTACCCATCTGGCGCTCAGCCGTCAGGCGTTTGAGCCGCTGCGCATTCAGCGCCTGGGCCATGAGCACCACTATCTGGGGCCGCTGAACGGACCTGAGCTGCTGGTGGTGTTACCGGAAGCCAAAGCGATTGGCTCGGTGGCGATGTCGCTGATGGGGCGCGATGGCGACCTGGGAGTCATATTATTTACCAGCCGCGACGTGCACCACTATGAGCAGGGGCAAGCCACGCACCTCCTGCAGGAGATCGCCCTGATGCTGCCCGAGCTGCTGGAGCGCTGGATTGAACGCGTATGACGGACGGACTGCTCAGCACTGACGTCTCGCGCTTTCTGCGCTATCTGGGCGTTGAGCGTCAGCTCAGCCCCATCACGCTGCTCAACTATCAGCGTCAGCTTGATGCCATCATCCAGATTGCCGAAGAAATCGGCCTGAAAAGCTGGCAACAATGTGACGCCGCCACGGTACGCGGGTTCGTCGTGCGTAGCCGTAAAAAAAATTTCAGCCCGGCGAGCCTTGCGCTTCGGCTCTCTGCGCTGCGCAGCTTCTTCGACTGGCTGGTCAGCCAGGGCGGCCTGAAAGCCAACCCGGCGAAAGGGATCGCCACGCCGAAAGCCCCGCGCCATCTGCCGAAAAATATCGATGTTGACGACGTAAACCGCCTGCTGGATATCGACCTTAACGATCCGCTGGCCGTGCGCGACCGCGCGATGCTGGAGGTGATGTACGGCGCGGGCCTGCGTCTCTCCGAACTGGTGAACCTCGACTTAAAGCATCTCGATCTGGAATCCGGCGAAGTGTGGGTGATGGGCAAGGGCAGCAAAGAGCGCCGCCTGCCGATTGGCCGCAATGCCGTCTCCTGGATTGAGCACTGGCTGGATCTGCGCGGCCTGTTTGGCGCGGAAGAGGATGCGCTGTTTTTATCTAAGCTCGGCAAGCGGATCTCCGCGCGTAACGTGCAGAAGCGCTTTGCGGAGTGGGGCATCAAGCAGGGACTGAACAGCCACGTGCATCCGCACAAGCTGCGCCACTCCTTTGCGACACACATGCTGGAATCGAGCGGCGATCTGCGCGGCGTACAGGAACTGCTCGGCCACGCGAATCTGTCGACCACTCAAATCTACACCCACTTAGACTTCCAACACCTTGCCTCGGTGTATGACGCGGCGCATCCACGCGCCAAACGGGGGAAATAATGCGTTTTTACCGCCCACTCGGTCAGATCTCAGCCCTGACGTTTGACCTTGATGACACCCTTTATGACAACCGCGAGGTGATCCTGCGTACCGAGCAGGAGTCGCTGGCGTTTGTGCAGAACTACCATCCGGCGCTGAAAGCGATGCAGAACAAGGATTTCCAGAAGCTGCGCCAGTCCCTGCGGGAGACCGAACCGGACATTTACCACGACGTGACCGAATGGCGTCGCCGGGCGGTTGAGCAGGCGATGCTTAACGCTGGCCTGAGCGCGCAGGATGCGGCCATCGGTGCCGAAGCGTCCATGGAAAACTTCGCCAAATGGCGCAGCCGGATCGACGTTCCGCAGGAGACCCACGACACGCTGGCGAAGCTTGCCGAAAAGTGGCCGCTGGTGGCCATCACCAACGGTAACGCCCAGCCGGAGCTGTTTGGCCTGGGCGATTACTTCGAGTTCGTGCTGCGCGCGGGTCCGCACGGGCGCTCGAAGCCGTTCAGCGACATGTATCACCTGGCAGCGGAAAAGCTGAATTTGCCGCTCGGTAACATTCTTCACGTGGGCGACGACCTGACCACCGACGTGGCGGGTGCCATCCGCTGCGGCATGCAGGCCTGCTGGATCAAGCCAGAAAATGCGGAGCTGATGACCGCTACAGACAGCCGTCTTCTGCCGCACGTGGAAATTTCGCGGTTGGCATCCCTCACGACGCTGATATAATCATCAATTGTTCTGTATAAATTAACAGGGTTTTGGCGAGTGGAAACATTTGCCTGCCCGACATGACGTGACGGTGCCAATGGACGTTTCATACCTGCTCGACAGCCTCAATGACAAACAGCGTGACGCGGTTGCCGCCTCGCGCACCAACCTGCTGGTTCTGGCTGGGGCGGGCAGTGGTAAGACGCGCGTGCTGGTTCACCGTATCGCCTGGCTGCAGAGCGTGGAAAACTGCTCGCCGTACTCCATCATGGCGGTCACGTTTACCAACAAGGCGGCGGCGGAGATGCGCCACCGTATCGCCCAGCTGATGGGCACCAGCCAGGGCGGCATGTGGGTTGGCACCTTCCACGGCCTGGCGCACCGCCTGCTGCGCGCGCACCATATGGACGCCAACCTGCCGCAGGATTTCCAGATCCTCGACAGCGAAGACCAGCTCCGCCTGCTGAAGCGCCTGATCAAGGCGATGAACCTTGACGAGAAGCAGTGGCCGCCGCGTCAGGCGATGTGGTACATCAACGGTCAGAAAGACGAAGGCCTTCGCCCGCACCACATTCAGAGCTTCGGCAACCCGGTCGAGCAGACCTGGCAGAACGTCTACAAGGCCTATCAGGAAGCGTGCGATCGCGCAGGCCTGGTGGATTTCGCCGAGCTGCTGCTGCGCGCCCACGAGCTGTGGCTCAACAAGCCGCACATCCTGCAGCACTACCGCGAACGCTTCACCAACATCCTGGTGGACGAATTCCAGGATACCAACAACATTCAGTACGCGTGGATCCGCCTGCTGGCCGGTGATACCGGCAAGGTGATGATCGTGGGCGATGACGACCAGTCGATCTACGGCTGGCGCGGAGCGCAGGTGGAGAACATCCAGCGCTTCCTCAACGATTTTCCCGGCGCGGAAACCATCCGTCTGGAGCAGAACTACCGCTCAACCAGCAACATCCTGAGCGCGGCCAACGCCCTGATCGAGAACAACAACGGGCGTCTGGGCAAAAAGCTGTGGACCGACGGCGTCGACGGCGAACCGATCTCGATTTACTGCGCCTTCAACGAGCTCGACGAAGCCCGCTTCGTGGTGAACCGCATCAAAACCTGGCAGGACAACGGCGGCGCGCTGGAGCAGTGCGCCATTCTCTACCGCAGCAACGCCCAGTCGCGCGTGCTGGAAGAGGCGCTGCTGCAGGTGAGCATGCCGTACCGCATTTACGGCGGCATGCGATTCTTCGAACGTCAGGAAATCAAAGATGCGCTCTCTTACCTGCGCCTGATCGCCAACCGCAACGACGACGCGGCGTTTGAGCGCGTGGTGAACACGCCGACCCGCGGCATTGGCGACCGTACGCTGGACGTGGTGCGTCAGGCCTCGCGCGATCGCCAGCTGACGCTGTGGCAGGCGTGCCGCGAGCTGCTGCAGGAAAAAGCCCTCGCCGGACGCGCCGCCAGCGCGCTCCAGCGCTTCCTGGAATTAATTGACGCCCTGGCGCAGGAAACCGCCGACATGCCGCTGCACGTGCAGACTGACCGGGTGATTAAAGACTCCGGCCTGCGCACCATGTACGAGCAGGAGAAAGGCGAGAAGGGCCAGACCCGTATTGAGAACTTAGAGGAACTGGTCACGGCAACGCGCCAGTTCAGCTACAACGAAGAAGACGAAGACCTGATGCCGCTGCAGGCGTTCCTCTCCCACGCCGCGCTGGAGGCGGGTGAAGGGCAGGCGGACACCTGGCAGGACGCTGTTCAGCTGATGACCCTGCACTCCGCCAAAGGTCTGGAGTTCCCGCAGGTGTTTATCGTTGGCATGGAAGAGGGCATGTTCCCAAGCCAGATGTCGCTGGATGAAGGCGGACGCCTGGAAGAAGAGCGTCGTCTGGCCTACGTGGGCGTGACGCGAGCGATGCAGAAGCTGACGCTAACCTACGCGGAAACCCGCCGTTTGTACGGCAAAGAGGTCTATCACCGTCCGTCGCGCTTCATCGGCGAACTGCCGGAAGAGTGCGTGGAAGAGGTACGTCTGCGCGCCAGCATCAGCCGTCCGGTTAGCCATCCACGAATGGGCTCGCCGATCTCTGAAACCGACACCGGCTACAAGCTGGGCCAGCGCGTGCGCCATTCGAAGTTTGGCGAAGGCACCATTGTGAATCTGGAAGGCAGCGGCGAGCACAGCCGCCTGCAGGTCGCGTTCCAGGGGCAGGGGATTAAATGGCTGGTGGCCGCCTATGCCAAGCTGGAAACAGTGTAACTTTCAGAAAAATATCATTATTTTGTAATAATCTGCTAGCCTTATACGTTGAAGGTCAATTAATGCCCTTCAGCGTTCCGTTGCGTGTTGACGTCGCAGTTACTGCTGGCGTAACATGCGCGCACGATTACGCTAAGAGGACATTCGCCTTGGACACACCCAGTAGATACTGGCTCAATTCCCTGTCATTCAGGAACAACTCCTAAGGCTATCTCCTCTTGCTGATGGCCTTAGTGGTTGTCAGCGACTGCATTATTCCCGTCGCGCTGAGTCAGGCTGTTTAATGGTCTGAAACCCAATTTGTTTCTGTGTGCCCACCGAACTGTCCGATATTTTTTGCATTGGGAGTCCCGGTCATGTTGAGCGCATTTCAACTCGAAAATAACCGACTGACTCGGCTTGAAGCCGAAGAGTCACAGCCCCTCATTGATGCCGTATGGGTGGATCTGGTCGAGCCGGACGACGATGAGCGCCTTCGCGTACAATCTGAGCTGGGGCAAAGCCTGGCAACCCGCCCGGAACTGGAAGACATTGAAGCCTCCGCCCGTTTCTTTGAAGATGAAGACGGCCTGCACATTCACTCCTTCTTCTTCTTTGAAGATGCGGAAGATCACGCGGGTAACTCCACCGTGGCGTTTACCATTCGCGACGGTCGTCTGTTCACCCTGCGCGAGCGCGAACTGCCGGCATTTCGCCTCTACCGCATGCGCGCCCGCAGCCAGGCGATGGTGGACGGAAACGCATACGAGCTGCTGCTCGATCTGTTCGAAACCAAAATTGAACAGCTGGCGGACGAAATTGAAAACATCTACAGCGACCTGGAAAAGCTGAGCCGCGTGATCATGGAAGGCCATCAGGGCGATGAGTACGACGAGGCGCTCTCGACGCTGGCAGAGCTGGAAGATATCGGCTGGAAGGTGCGTCTGTGTCTGATGGATACCCAGCGCGCGCTGAACTTCCTGGTGCGCAAGGCGCGTCTGCCGGGCGGTCAGTTGGAGCAGGCGCGTGAGATCTTACGCGATATCGAATCCCTGCTGCCGCACAACGAATCCCTGTTCCAGAAGGTGAACTTCCTGATGCAGGCGGCGATGGGCTTTATTAACATCGAGCAGAACCGCATCATCAAGATCTTCTCGGTGGTGTCCGTGGTGTTCCTGCCGCCGACGCTGGTGGCATCGAGCTACGGGATGAACTTTGAGTTTATGCCGGAGCTGAAGTGGAGCTTTGGCTACCCTGGGGCGATTATCTTTATGATCCTCGCCGGGCTGGCGCCGTATCTGTACTTTAAGCGTCGGAACTGGCTGTAAAATCTGGCGGGTGGCGCTGCGCTTACCCGCCCTACAAAACACCTACATTCCTCTGCGGGTTCTGCGCTGGGTATAAATCGCATCGGCGACGAAAATCGCCAGCGCCACCCAGATAAAGGCGAAGGTTACCATCTTATCCGCACCCGGCACTTCGCCGTAAAACACCACTGCCAGCAGGAACATCAGCGTTGGGCCAATGTACTGGAAAAAGCCCAGCGTGGAGAGGCGCAGGCGCGTTGCCGCACCGGTGAAGCACAGCAGCGGAATGGTGGTCACTACGCCCGCCGCCATCAGCATCAGGTTCAGCGACCACGGGTTGCTGCCCATATGGCTGGTGGCGCTGTCGGCGATACCGAACAGATAGACCGCCGCCACCGGCAGCAGCCACAGGGTTTCAAACAGCATCCCGGTTTGGGCTTCCACCGCAATTTTCTTACGTACCAGGCCGTAAAAAGCAAAGCTGAACGCCAGACCGAGGGCGATAACCGGCAGCGAGCCAAACGTCCACAGCTGCACCAGCACGCCGCAGAAGGCCAGAATCACCGCCACCCACTGCATCCGGCGGAAGCGTTCGCCGAGGAAAATCATCCCCAGCACGATATTCACCAGCGGGTTAATGAAGTACCCCAGGCTCGCTTCGAGCATGTGGTGGTTATTCACCGCCCAGATAAACAGCAGCCAGTTGCCGCCGATCAGCACCGCAGAAAGCGCCAGCAGGAAGACCTTTTTCGGGGTTTGCAGCAGCGTTTTAACGCCGGACCACTGACGGCTGAGGCTCATCAGCGCGATCATGAAGAAGAACGACCAGATGACGCGGTGAGTGAGGATCTCGTCGGCCGGTACATAGGCGATAAATTTGAAGTACGCCGGCGCGATACCCCAAATAAAATAAGCGGCAAGGGCGAGTAAAACGCCCTGCCGCGTCTGTTTAGCATCCATCGGGAAAATCCGTTACAAAAAAGTGAATCAATTTTACCCGATTTTGCCGCTTCAACCCACCATATAAGTGGCGGTTGCGCTGGCGATATAAACCTGTTCTTCGTTATGCAGCTCAACGCGGGCAACGGCAACTTTATTCCCGGCGCGCAGCAGGCTGCTGGTGCAGGTAAAGCGGTTTCCGCGCCCCGGGCGAAGATAGTCGACGCGTAAATCAATGGTGCCCATGCGCGCCAGGCGCTGGCGGAGTTCGTCTTCATTTATGGTGTCATGGCGAGTCAGCGTACTGCCCACGCAGACCAGGCCTGCCGCCACGTCCAGCGCGGAGGCAATCACCCCGCCGTGCAAAATACTTTGCGCCCAGTTACCCACCATCATCGGCTGGTTGTTGAAGCTCAGCTGGGCAAACTCTTTCTCGTAACGCTCCAGCTCCAGTCCCAGCGCACGGTTAAACGGCATATGGTAAACAAAAATCTCGCCCACGAGTTTTAACACTTCTTCGGCGGAAAGCATGGCTGACATGAGGCATCACATCCTTATTGTTAATGAAATGTTGATTTTATGCCTCAGCAATAAGGAATTCCACTTTCAGAAACGAGGATGCAGCAGTTATCGCAGAAGTCTGTAGAATGTTCGCCTCATAACTATTCAGGTAATTTTACTCTTTGCAGGAGAACACCACCGATGCGGACGTATCTGGCCTGGTTACTGGCGGCGGTTGCGCTGCCCCTCACAGCATATGCGCAGGAAGCGACGATTAAAGAAGTCCATGATAAGCCTGCCGTTAAGGGCAGCATTATCGCCAACATGCTGCAGGAGCACGACAACCCGTTCACGCTCTACCCGTATGACACGAACTACGTGATTTATACCCAAACCAGCGATCTCAACAAAGAGGCGATAAGCTCCTATAACTGGTCTGACAATGCGCGTAAGGATGAAGTGAAGTTCCAGCTTAGCCTCGCGTTCCCGTTCTGGCGCGGTATTCTGGGGCCGAACTCGGTGCTCGGTGCCTCTTACACGCAGAAATCCTGGTGGCAGCTCTCTAACAGCGGCGAATCTTCACCGTTCCGTGAAACCAACTATGAGCCGCAGCTTTTCCTCGGCTTCGCAACGGATTATGAATTCGCTGGCTGGACGCTGCGTGACGTTGAGGTCGGTTTTAATCATGACTCTAACGGCCGGTCCGACCCCACTTCACGCAGCTGGAACCGTGCCTATACGCGCCTGATGGCGCAGAACGGCAACTGGATGGTGGAAGTGAAGCCGTGGTACGTAGTCGGCAGCACGGATGATAACCCGGACATCACCAAATATATGGGCTACTACCAGCTCAAGGTCGGCTACCAGTTAGGCGAAGCCGTGCTGAGCGCGAAAGGCCAGTACAACTGGAACACGGGCTACGGAGGTGCTGAGGTGGGCTTAAGCTACCCGGTGACGAAGCACGTGCGTCTCTATACCCAGGTGTATAGCGGCTACGGCGAGTCGCTGATCGACTACAACTTCAACCAGACTCGCGTTGGCGTAGGTGTAATGCTGAACGATATTCTCTAAGCCGCTCGAATGTTTTTGCGTTAAACGTTGAAGTTTCTCTCTCAGGCGCTGAAAATAGCGCCTGTTTTATTTTTCGCAAATGGGGTTAACGTGGCGCAGGCGGAAGTATTGAATCAGGAGTCGCTGGCTAAGCAGGTTTTGCATGAAACCTTTGGCTACCAGCAGTTCCGCCCCGGCCAGGAAACCATCATTGAAACCGTGCTGGAAGGCCGCGACTGTCTGGTGGTGATGCCGACCGGCGGCGGGAAATCCCTCTGCTATCAGGTGCCCGCGCTGGTGCTGAACGGCCTGACGGTCGTGGTATCGCCTCTCATTTCTCTGATGAAAGACCAGGTGGACCAGTTGCTCGCCAACGGCGTGGCGGCGGCGTGCCTGAACTCGACGCAAACCCGCGAGCAGCAGCAAGAGGTGATGGCCGGGTGCCGCACCGGGCAGATACGCCTGCTGTATATCGCGCCAGAGCGCCTGATGCTGGATAATTTCCTCGATCACCTGGCGCACTGGAACCCGGTCCTGCTGGCGGTGGATGAAGCGCACTGTATCTCCCAGTGGGGACACGATTTCCGCCCGGAATACGCCGCCCTCGGCCAGCTGCGTCAGCGCTTCCCCGAACTGCCGTTTATGGCGCTTACTGCCACGGCGGACGACACCACGCGTCTGGACATTGTCCGCCTGCTGGGGCTGAACGACCCGTATATTCAGGTCAGCAGCTTCGACCGCCCCAACATCCGCTACATGCTGATGGAAAAATTCAAGCCGCTGGATCAGCTCCTGCGCTACGTCCAGGAGCAGCGCGGCAAGTCCGGCATTATCTACTGCAACAGCCGTGCGAAGGTGGAAGACACCGCCGCGCGTCTGCAAAACCGCGGCTTTAGCGCCGCCGCGTATCACGCCGGGTTAGAGAACCACATCCGCGCCGACGTGCAGGAGAAATTCCAGCGCGATGACCTGCAAATCGTCGTCGCGACGGTGGCGTTCGGGATGGGCATCAACAAGCCGAACGTGCGCTTTGTGGTGCACTTCGACATTCCGCGCAATATCGAATCCTACTATCAGGAAACCGGCCGCGCCGGGCGTGACGGCCTGCCGGCGGAGGCGATGCTGTTTTACGATCCGGCGGATATGGCGTGGCTGCGCCGCTGTCTGGAAGAGAAACCGCAGGGACAGCTCCAGGACATCGAACGTCACAAGCTCAACGCGATGGGCGCCTTCGCGGAAGCGCAAACCTGCCGCCGTCTGGTGCTGCTCAACTACTTTGGTGAAGGGCGACAGGAGCCGTGCGGCAACTGCGATATCTGCCTCGATCCGCCAAAGCAGTACGATGGCCTGATGGACGCGCGCAAAGCGCTCTCGACCATTTACCGCGTGAACCAACGCTTCGGGATGGGCTACGTGGTGGAAGTGCTGCGCGGTGCCAATAACCAGCGTATCCGCGACATGGGCCACGACAAGCTGCCGGTTTACGGCATCGGTAAAGACCAGAGCCACGAGCACTGGGTCAGCATTATTCGCCAACTGATCCACCTCGGCTTTGCTACGCAGAACATTGCCCAGCACTCTGCGCTACAGCTGACCGAAGCGGCGCGTCCGGTGCTGCGCGGTGACGTTGAGCTCAGGCTCGCCGTGCCGCGCGTGGTCGCCCTCAAGCCGCGCGTGATGCAGAAATCCTACGGCTGCAACTACGACCGCAAGCTGTTCGCCAAACTGCGCAAGCTGCGTAAGGCCATTGCCGACGAAGAAAACATTCCGCCGTACGTGGTGTTCAACGACGCGACGCTGATTGAGATGGCGGAACAGATGCCGCTCAGCGCCAGCGAAATGCTCAGCGTCAACGGCGTCGGCACCCGCAAGCTGGAGCGCTTCGGGAAAGAGTTTATGGCGCTCATCCGTTCCCACGTTGATGGTGATGATGAGGAGTAGTCAGCCGGGCGAAAAAGTGCCAGGATGATGACTCACTGAATTATTTCCCCGCGAGCTAATTATGTTAATGCTATTTCTCACCGTGGCGTTAGTGCACATCGTTGCGCTGATGAGCCCGGGACCTGACTTTTTTTTCGTGTCGCAAACCGCCGTCAGCCGCTCCCGAAAAGAGGCGATGATGGGCGTGCTCGGTATTACCATGGGCGTTATGGTCTGGGCGGCGGTCGCGCTGCTCGGTCTGAACCTGATCCTGGCGAAGATGGCCTGGCTGCATAACATCATTATGGTCGGCGGCGGGCTGTACCTGTGCTGGATGGGCTACCAGATGCTGCGCGGGGCGCTGAAGAAAGAAGAGAAAAAACCGGAAGAGCCAAAAGTCGAGCTGGCAACGGGCGGCCGCAGCTTTGTAAAAGGGCTGCTGACCAACCTGGCGAACCCGAAAGCGATTATCTATTTCGGCTCCGTGTTCTCGCTGTTTGTGGGTGACAGCGTCGGCGCGGGCGCGCGCTGGGGCATCTTCCTGCTGATCGTCGTTGAAACCTTTGCCTGGTTTACCATCGTGGCCAGCCTGTTTGCCTTACCGGCGATGCGCCGCGGCTATCAGCGCATCGCGAAGTGGATCGACGGCTTCGCCGGCGCGCTGTTCGCTGGGTTCGGCATTCATCTCATCATTTCTCGCTAAGCATGACGCGCTGACGCAAGCAGCGCGCCAACCAGCATAAACAGCGAGCCAAAGACTTTGTTCAGGGCCTTCATCTGCTTAGGCCCTTTAATCCACGCCGCTATCCGCTGCGCCAGCGTCGCATAACCAATCATCACGATGATATCGACAACGATCGTGGTTGCGCCCAGCACCACGTACTGCATCACCTGGGGCTGATGCGGCACGATAAACTGCGGGAACAGCGCGGCGAGGAACACAATGCTTTTCGGGTTGGTCAGGTTCACGAACACCGCGCGCTTAAACAGGTGGCCGCGCGTTTGCGTCCGGGAGAGGGTATTCAGGTCAATCGAGCCTGCCGCGCGCCACTGCTGGATACCGAGCCAAATCAGATACGCTGCCCCGGCCCATTTCAGCACCTCAAAGGCCAGCACGGAGCGGGAGAACAGCGTTCCCAGACCAATCCCCACCAGCACAATGTGAATGCCGAGCCCGGTTTGCAAACCGGCAATCGACGCCGCCGCACCGCGATAGCCGTGGTTGATGGAGGTGGTCATCGTGTTAATGGCGCCAGAGCCGGGCGAAAGGCTGAGGATGATGGATGTCAGCAGGTAGGCGAACCACCACTCGAAGGTCATTTGAAACTCCCGAACCGTCTATTTTTATGCCACAATACGCTATTGTTGAGTCATTTTGTGACCAGTGACGAAAAAAAACGATATTCCCTGGATTACGTGAGTGGAAACCCAATGTTTCAGCAGAAAAAGGACTGGGAAACACGAGAAAACGCATTTGCTGCTTTCTCTATGGGGCCGCTGACCGATTTCTGGCGGCAGCGTGAGGAAGACGAGTTTACGGGCGTCGGGGGCATCCCGGTGCGCTTCGTTCGCTTCCGCAATGAAAAAAATGACCGGGCGATCGTGGTCTGCCCCGGCCGTATCGAAAGCTACGTTAAATATGCCGAACTGGCCTACGATCTGGTCAACATGGGTTTTGACGTGCTGATCATCGACCACCGTGGGCAGGGGCTGTCCGGGCGCATGCTGCCGGATACGCACCGTGGGCACGTGGATAACTTCAGCGATTACGTCGACGATTTTGCCGCGTTCTGGCAGCAGGAAGTTCAGCCCGGCCCCTGGCGCAAGCGGTATATCCTTGCGCACTCCATGGGCGGCGCCATTTCGACGCTGTTTTTGCAGCGGTACGAGCACCAGTGCGACGCCATTGCGCTCACCGCGCCGATGTATGGGATTGTCATTCGTTTTCCCGACTGGATGGTGCGCCATCTTCTCGACTGGGCTGAGGGCCATCAGCGCATTCGTGAAGGCTATGCCATCGGAACCGGACGCTGGCGCGCATTGCCGTTCGCCATCAACGTCTTAACCCACAGTCGGCAGCGCTATCGCCGCAACCTGCGCTTTTATGCCGATGAACCGCGCCTGCGCGTCGGCGGCCCGACCTGGCACTGGGTGCGTGAGGGTATTCTGGCCGGTGAGCAGGTGCTGGCGGGCGTAGGCGATGATGACACGCCGACGCTTTTGATTCAGGCGGAAGAAGAGCGTGTGGTGGATAACCGCATGCATGACCGCTATTGTGAACTGCGCGCTGCCGCCGGTCACCCTTGTGAAGGGGGTAAACCGCTGGTCATCAACGGCGCGTACCATGAGATCCTTTTTGAAAAGGACGCTATGCGCTCAGTCGCGCTCAACGCCATCGTCGAGTTTTTCGACCGGCATAACTGATTTTCTATTGAGGTTAAATTTTCCTATGTACCAGGTTGTTGCATCTGATTTAGATGGCACGCTGCTTTCCCCCGACCACACCCTGTCGCCTTACGCGAAAGAGACCTTAAAGCTTCTGACCGCCCGTGGCGTGAACTTTGTGTTCGCCACCGGCCGCCACCACGTGGACGTGGGGCAGATCCGCGATAATCTGGAGATCAAGTCGTACATGATCACCTCCAACGGTGCGCGCGTGCATGATACCGACGGCAACCTGATCTTCACCCATAACCTGGATCGCGATATTGCCGCCGATCTCTTCGGCGTGGTGCATAACAACCCGGCTATCGTCACTAACGTATACCGCGACGACGAATGGTTCATGAACCGCCACCGCCCGGATGAAATGCGTTTCTTCAGGGAAGCGGTATTCAACTACTCCCTGTATGAGCCGGGCCTGCTGGATCCAGAGGGGATCAGCAAGGTGTTCTTCACCTGCGACAGCCACGAAGAGCTGCTGCCGCTGGAGCAGGCGATCAACGCCCGCTGGGGCGATCGCGTCAACGTGAGCTTCTCCACCCTGACCTGTCTGGAAGTGATGGCGGGCGGCGTTTCTAAAGGTCACGCGCTGGAAGCGGTTGCGAAACGTTTGGGCTTCGAGCTGAAAGACTGCATCGCCTTCGGTGACGGCATGAACGATGCGGAAATGCTTTCTATGGCGGGTAAGGGCTGCATTATGCAGAACGCGCACCAGCGCCTGAAGGATCTGCACCCGGAGCTGGAAGTCATCGGCACCAACGCAGACAACGCGGTACCGAAATACCTGCGCAAGCTGTTTCTTGAATAATCTTCATTCGGTTATTTATTGCTCAGTTGTCAACTAAAGAGTTCGCTACAATGCCTGTCCTTCATTCTGAGAGACAAGCATTGTGGCGCTACTCATTATCACCACTATCCTGTGGGCCTTCTCCTTTAGCCTGATTGGCGAATACCTTGCCGGTTCGGTCGACAGCTACTTCTCGGTGCTGATGCGCGTGGGGCTGGCGGCGCTGGTGTTCCTGCCGTTCCTGCGCACGCGCGGACAATCGCTGAAAACCATTCTGCTTTACATGCTGGTGGGCGCGATGCAGCTTGGCATCATGTATCTGTTCAGCTTCCGGGCTTACGTCTACCTGTCCGTCTCCGAATTCCTGCTCTTTACCGTGCTGACGCCGCTCTATATCACGCTGATTTACGACCTGCTCAGCAGGCGCCGTCTGCGCTGGGGATACCTGCTGAGCGCCGCGCTGGCGGTGATTGGTGCGGCGATTATTCGCTATGACAAAGTAAGCGATCACTTCTGGACCGGGCTGATGTTCGTCCAGCTCGCCAACATCAGCTTTGCCATCGGTATGGTGGGCTACAAGCGCCTGATGGAAACCCGCCCGATGCCGCAGCACAACGCGTTTGCGTGGTTCTATATGGGCGCGGCGATAGTCGCGGTGGCCGCGTGGTTTATGCTCGGCAACCCGCAAAAGCTGCCGACCACCACCGTGCAGTGGAGCGTTCTGGTCTGGCTGGGCGTGGTGGCATCGGGGCTGGGGTACTTTATGTGGAACTACGGCGCTACGCAGGTAGACGCCGGTACGCTGGGGATCATGAACAACGTGCACGTGCCGGCGGGGCTGCTGGTGAACCTCGCCATCTGGCAGGAACAGCCGCACTGGCCGAGCTTCCTTATTGGGGGAGCGGTGATCCTGGCTTCACTGTGGGTCCATCGCCGCTGGGTCGCTCCGCGCTCCGCACAAACGGAAGATGGTCGCACGCGTGGTTCCGCGCTGAGCGAATAAACGCCTCCGTAACCGGCTGACGCTGCTCGCCGTCGCGCACGGCGGCGTACAGCCGGCTCCACAGTCCTTCCCCCAGGGTTTTGGTGACCACCAGACCCTGGCGTTCAAAACTCTCCACCACCCAGTGCGGCAGCGCCGCGATACCCATGCTGGCTGCCACCATCTGAATCAACAGCAGGGTGTTGTCCACGCTTTTCAGCTGTGGGCTAATGCCTGCAGGCTGCAGGAAGTGGCGCCAGATATCCAGACGACTGCGCTGAACCGGGTAAATCAGCAATGTTTCCGTTGCCAGATCCTCTGGCGTGATGCGCGTTTTGGCCGCCAGCGGATGGTCCGGCGCCAGCACCAGGCGCACTTCATAATCGAACATCGGCGAATAGTGCAGGCCGCTGCGCGGCAGGATGTCGGACGTCATCACCAGATCCAGCTCGCCCTGCTGGAGCGAGGGCTGCGGGTCGAACGTCACGCCGGATTTAAAGTCCATCTCCACCTGCGGCCACTTCTGGCGAAAGTTCTCAAGCGCGGGGGTCAGCCACTGGATACAGCTGTGGCACTCAATGGCGATCCGCAGTTTGGTCTGCTGCGGTTCGTTACACGCCTGCAGCGCGCTGGCGATCTGCGGCAGTACCTGATTCGCCAGTTGAAGAAGAATTTCACCCTGCGGCGTAAAGCGCAGAGGCTGGCTCTTACGCACAAAAAGACGAAATCCGAGGCGTTGTTCCAGATCGCTGAACTGGTGAGAAAGGGCGGACTGGGTCTGGTGCAGCGTGGCCGCAGCCGCCGCGAGCGAACCGCAGTTCCGCAACGCTTGTAGCGTTTTCAGGTGTTTAATCTCGATCATGAAAGTCCTTCACTCCGCCATGAACATTTTGCGCTTGAGGAATATACAGTACCTGCCAATTATAGATGTGTAAACATCTGGACGTCTAAATAACGAATTTCACAAGGGGCATACCATGACAATCCGCAATCACACTCTCGGTTTTCCTCGCGTTGGCCTGCGCCGCGAGCTGAAAAAAGCGCAAGAAAGCTACTGGGCGGGCAACGCCTCCCGTGAAGAACTGCTGGCGGTGGGGCGGGAGCTGCGCGCCCGTCACTGGGATCAGCAAAAACAGGCGGGTATTGACCTGCTGCCGGTGGGCGATTTCGCCTGGTACGACCATGTTCTGACGACCAGCCTGCTGCTGGGCAACGTGCCGGCTCGTCATCAGAACAAAGATGGATCGGTGGATATTGATACCCTGTTTCGCATCGGCCGCGGCCGCGCACCAACGGGTGAGCCAGCGGCAGCGGCGGAAATGACCAAGTGGTTTAACACCAACTATCACTATATGGTGCCGGAGTTCGTCAAAGGTCAGCAGTTTAAGCTGACCTGGACGCAGCTTCTGGACGAAGTGGATGAAGCGCTGGCGCTGGGCCACCAGGTGAAGCCCGTATTGCTGGGGCCGGTAACCTACCTGTGGCTGGGTAAAGTGAAGGGCGAACAGTTTGACCGCCTCAGCCTGCTGAACGAGATTCTGCCGGTCTATAAGCAGGTGTTGATTGAGCTGGGCAAGCGCGGCATTCAGTGGGTGCAAATCGACGAACCGGCGCTGGTGCTGGAGCTGCCGCAGGCGTGGCTCGATGCCTTCAAACCGGCGTATGACGCGCTCGCCGGACAGGTAAAGCTGCTGCTGACCACCTATTTTGAAGGCGTGACGCCCAACCTGAAGACCATTACCGCGCTGCCGGTTCAAGGCCTGCACGTTGACCTGGTTCACGGTAAAGACGATGTGGCGGAACTGCACAAGCGGCTGCCCGCAGAGTGGCTGCTCTCCGCCGGTCTGGTTAACGGCCGTAACGTCTGGCGCGCCGATCTGACCGAGAAATACGCGCAAGTTAAAGACATCGTCGGTAAACGCGAGCTATGGGTGGCATCATCCTGCTCGCTGCTGCACAGTCCGATCGATCTGAGCGTGGAGACCCGTCTCGACCCTGAAGTGAAAAGCTGGTTTGCTTTCGCCCTGCAAAAATGTGAAGAGCTGGCGCTGCTGCGCGACGCGCTGAACAGCGGCGATACGGCGGCGATTACCGACTGGAGCGCACCGATTCAGGCGCGCCGTCACTCGGCACGCGTGCACAACCCGGCGGTAGAAAAACGTCTGGCGGCCATCACCGCCCAGGACAGCCAGCGCCAGAGCCCGTACGAGGTACGTGCCGAAGCCCAGCGCGCCCGCTTCAACCTTCCCGCATGGCCGACCACGACGATCGGCTCCTTCCCGCAGACGACGGAGATCCGCGGCCTGCGTCTGGACTTCAAAAAGGGCAACCTGGATGCGAACCACTACCGCACCGGCATCGCGGAACACATCAAGCAGGCGATTATCGAGCAGGAGCGCCTGGGGCTGGACGTGCTGGTGCACGGCGAAGCCGAGCGTAACGACATGGTGGAATACTTCGGTGAACACCTGGACGGCTTCGTCTTTACCCAGAACGGCTGGGTGCAAAGCTACGGCTCCCGCTGCGTGAAGCCGCCGGTGGTCATCGGTGACGTCAGCCGTCCGGAACCGATCACGGTTGAGTGGGCGAAGTACGCCCAGTCCCTGACCGACAAGCCGGTAAAAGGCATGCTGACCGGCCCGGTGACCATTCTTTGCTGGTCGTTCCCGCGCGAAGACGTGACCCGCGAAACCATTGCCAAACAGATTGCGCTGGCGCTGCGTGATGAAGTGGCGGATCTGGAAGCGGCGGGGATTGGCATCATCCAGATTGACGAACCGGCGCTGCGCGAAGGTTTGCCGCTGCGCCGCAGCGGCTGGGATGCCTACCTGCAGTGGGGCGTGGAAGCGTTCCGCATCAACGCCGCGGTGGCGAAGGACGACACCCAGATCCACACCCACATGTGCTACTGCGAATTTAACGACATCATGGATTCGATTGCCGCGCTGGATGCTGACGTCATCACCATCGAGACCTCGCGTTCAGACATGGAGCTGCTGGAGTCGTTTGAAGAGTTCGACTATCCGAACGAAATCGGACCGGGCGTGTACGACATTCACTCGCCGAACGTCCCGAGCGTGGAGTGGATTGAGGCGCTGCTGAAAAAAGCCGCTCAGCGCATTCCGGCGCAACGCCTGTGGGTGAACCCGGACTGCGGGCTGAAAACCCGCGGCTGGCCGGAGACGCGTGCGGCGCTCGCCAACATGGTGAAGGCGGCGCAGAATTTGCGTCAGGCTTGATAACGCGCAGGCCCGGTAAGGCGTAGCCGCCACCGGGCTTTTTTTACGCTTTTTTCCCGCCGTACTGGCTAAACCACGCCAGCATTCTCTGCCAGCCATCTTTCGCGGATTCCGCGTGATAGCTCGGACGATAATCGGCGTTAAACGCGTGCCCGGCATCCGGATACACTACAATCTCCGCCTTTGCATTCGCCGCGCGTAGCGCATGACGCATGGTCTCGACGGTATCAAGCGGGATGCCGGTATCCTGACCGCCATATAGCCCTAACACCGGGGCATTGAGATCGGTAGCGATATCAACCGGATGTTTCGGTGAGTTCAGCGTCTTTTCACCCACCAGTTTGCCGTACCAGGCAACGGCGGCTTTCAGCTGCGGGTTATGCGCGGCATACAGCCAGATAATGCGTCCACCCCAGCAGAAACCGGTGACCATTAAGCGGTGCGGGTCGCCGCCGTTGCGCGCCGCCCAGCTGGCGACGTGGTCGAGGTCTGCCAGCACCTGCGCGTCCGGCACTTTGCTGACCAGGTTGCTGAACAGCGTCGGGATATCGCTGTAATCGTTCGGATCGCCCTGACGGAAGTAGAGCTCTGGCGCAACGGCCAGATATCCTTCAAGGGCCAGGCGGCGGCAGAGATCGCGAATATGTTCGTGAACGCCGAAAATCTCCTGAACCACAATCACGATGGGCAGCGGGCCGTCTGCTGACTTTGGTCGCGCGTGCCAGGCAGGCATATTTTCCCCCTGAGAGGGGATGGAGGTCTCGCCCGCCGTAATGGCTTCTTCAGGGGTTGAGACGATGGTTGAAGCATGCGGAGCCGCAGCAGGTGCAAATCCGGTTTTTTCAGTCATGGCATTCTCCGTACCAATGAGTTAGCGCAAAGGTAAATATAGACACCAGGTTAACAACTCACAGTGCCTTAAACGGTCTATCTTTTGTGCAGCACCCGACGATATAACTTGTTAATGTGATGTGAATCACTTTTTGATGGAAATTCAATGCAATCATTTTCATTCATGGTGAGGTGTGTCACGAAATTATGCTTACCGCTTCTGTAAAGTACCGTTTTACTTCTTCTGACTAACCGACCCACAGAGGAGTCACCTATGTCTAAGTCTGATGTTTTTCATCTCGGCCTCACTAAAAACGATTTACAAGGGGCTACGCTCGCTATCGTCCCTGGCGATCCAGAGCGTGTGGAAAAGATCGCCGCGCTGATGGATAAGCCGGTCAAGCTGGCTGCCCATCGTGAATTCACCACCTGGCGCGCAGAGCTGGATGGCAAAGCGGTGATTGTGTGCTCTACCGGTATCGGTGGCCCGTCTACCTCTATCGCCGTGGAAGAGCTGGCGCAGCTGGGCATTCGTACTTTCCTGCGTATCGGTACCACCGGCGCGATTCAGCCGCACATCAACGTCGGCGACGTGCTGGTGACAACCGCATCCGTGCGTCTGGACGGCGCAAGTCTGCACTTTGCGCCAATGGAATTCCCGGCAGTGGCTGATTTCGAATGTACCACCGCGCTGGTCGAAGCAGCGAAATCCGTGGGCGCAACCACTCACGTGGGCGTGACGGCCTCCTCTGATACCTTCTATCCAGGCCAGGAACGCTACGACACCTTCTCAGGCCGCGTAGTGAGCCGCTTCAAAGGCTCAATGGAAGAGTGGCAATCCATGGGCGTGATGAACTACGAGATGGAATCCGCAACGCTGCTGACCATGTGCGCAAGCCAGGGTCTGCGTGCCGGTATGGTGGCGGGCGTTATCGTCAACCGTACCCAGCAGGAGATCCCGAACGCCGAAACCATGAAGCAGACCGAAAGTCATGCGGTGAAAATCGTGGTTGAAGCGGCCCGCCGCCTGATCTAGTCCTCCTCGCTGAGATAAAAGGCCGACGCGTTCGGCCTTTATTTTTTGCGTGGCGCCTCGCAGGAAAACCCTTTCAAACTGGACGTTTATACAGCACAATCTTATTTTGTGCGGGCAATACGTTGATGCAGGGGGCATTGTGGATATCTCAATCCTGATTTATGCGGTGATTGCGCTGGCGGGCGTGGGGATAGGCTGGCTGATTTCCAGCTACCAGCACGCTCAGCAGAAAGCCGAGCAGCTGGCGGAGCGTGAAGAGATCGTCGCCGAGCTTAGCGCGGCAAAACAACAGCTTGCGCTGAGCGATCACTGGCGCGACGAGTGCGAACTGCTCAATAACGAACTGCGTAACCTGCGTGATATTAACACCTCGCTGGAGGCCGATCTTCGCGAAGTGACTACCCGCCTTGAATCCACCCAGCTGCACGCCGAAGACAAAATCCGCCAGATGATCAACAGCGAGCAGCGCCTCAGCGAGCAGTTTGAGAACCTCGCCAACCGAATTTTTGAGCACAGCAACCGCCGCGTTGATGAGCAAAATCGCCAGAGCCTGAACAGCCTGCTGACGCCGCTGCGCGAACAGCTGGACGGCTTTCGCCGTCAGGTGCAGGACAGCTTTGGACAGGAAGCCCGCGAACGCCACACGCTGGCGCATGAGATCCGCAATCTTCAGCAGCTGAATGCCCAGATGGCGCAGGAGGCGGTCAACCTGACGCGGGCGCTGAAAGGCGATAACAAAACCCAGGGTAACTGGGGGGAAGTGGTACTTACCCGCGTGCTGGAGGCCTCCGGCCTGCGGGAAGGGTATGAATACGAAACGCAGGTGAGTATTGAAAACGATGCCCGCTCGCGAATGCAGCCGGATGTGATCGTGCGTCTACCGCAGGGCAAAGATGTGGTCATTGACGCCAAAATGACGCTGGTGGCCTATGAGCGCTACTTCAACGCCGAAGATGACTACACGCGCGAATCGGCGCTGCAGGAGCACATTGCTTCCGTGCGTAACCATATTCGCCTGCTGGGCAGAAAGGATTATCAGCAGCTGCCGGGGCTGCGCTCGCTGGACTACGTGCTGATGTTTATCCCGGTCGAACCCGCGTTTTTGCTGGCACTCGACAGACAGCCCGAACTGATCACCGAAGCGCTGAAAAATAATATCATGCTAGTCAGCCCCACCACGTTGTTAGTGGCCTTGCGGACCATTGCCAACCTGTGGCGCTATGAGCACCAGAGCCGCAATGCCCAGCAAATTGCCGATCGCGCCAGCAAGCTGTACGACAAAATGCGCCTGTTCGTGGACGATATGTCCTCCGTTGGGCAAAGCCTGGATCGTGCGCAGGATAACTACCGCCAGGCGATGAAAAAGCTCTCCTCGGGGCGTGGCAACCTGCTTGCGCAGGCTGAAGCATTCCGCAGCCTGGGGGTGGAGGTTAAACGCGAGATTAATCCGGAATTGGTCGAACAGGCCACAGCGCAGGACGAAGAGTTCCGGCTGCGTGAGGGCAGGGATGAACAAAATTCCCCCAGCCAGGACAACGATTTAGCGGCGGATTTATCGCCAGATGAACAGCCAGCGCGTTTCTTTCGCGGTGGTTGAATCGTAGGGCAATTGCGCCCAATCTGTTACACTTCACGAACATTTGACTGATTAGCAGGCTCTGAGATGGTTGACGATTCACAAGACACGACGCACTTTGGCTTTCAGACTGTAGCCAAAGCGCAGAAAGCTGACATGGTGGCCCACGTATTTCATTCCGTGGCGGCGAAGTACGATGTGATGAATGACTTGATGTCGTTCGGCATTCATCGCTTGTGGAAGCGCTTCACCATCGACTGCAGCGGTGTGCGTCGTGGACAAACGGTTCTCGATCTGGCTGGCGGTACGGGCGATCTGACGGCGAAATTCTCCCGTCTGGTGGGCGAAACCGGTCGCGTTGTACTGGCTGATATTAATGACTCCATGCTTAAAATGGGACGCGAAAAGCTGCGTAACATCGGCGTGGTGGGTAACGTGGAATACGTGCAGGCCAACGCCGAAGCGCTGCCGTTCCCGGACAATACCTTTGACTGCATCACTATTTCCTTCGGGCTGCGTAACGTCACCGATAAAGAAAAAGCGCTGCGCTCCATGTACCGCGTGCTGAAGCCGGGTGGACGCCTGCTGGTGCTCGAGTTCTCTAAACCGATTATCGACCCGCTGAGCAAAGCCTACGACGCCTATTCCTTCCACGTGCTGCCGCGTATTGGCGAACTGGTGGCAAACGACGCGGAAAGCTATCGCTATCTGGCGGAATCAATTCGCATGCACCCGGATCAGGACACCTTAAAAGCCATGATGCAGGATGCGGAATTTGAGAACGTTGAATACTTCAACATGACGGCGGGTGTCGTCGCGCTGCATCGCGGTTACAAATTCTGAGTGGAGGTGTCCCGTGCCCTTTAAACCCTTAGTCACCGCTGGCATCGAGAATGTGCTGAATGCCTTCCTGTATCGCGCTCCGGCGCTAAAAGCCGCACGTCAGCGGCTAAACGGGAAGGTACTGCGCATTGTGTTAAAAGAGTTCTCGACGCCGCTCGTGCTGGTCTTCAGCGAACGCCAGCTTGACGTTCTGGGTGAGTGGGAAGGTGAAGCTGATTGCTCGGTCATTACCCATATGAGCGTGCTGCCCAAACTGCGCGATCGCCAGCAATTAACGGCGCTTATCCGCAGCGGCGAGCTGGAAGTGGAAGGCGACATCCAGGTCGTGCAGAACTTCGTTGCGCTCAGCGATCTGGCTGAGTTCGACCCGGCAGAGCTGCTGGCGCCCTTTATTGGCGACATCGCCGCTGAAGGGATCGGGAAAGTTATTCATGGCGGCACGGCGTTCCTGCGCAAAAATCTGCAACGCCAACAGCGTTATGCCGCAGAAGTGCTGACCGAAGAGTGGCGCATGGCGCCAGGGCCACTTGAAGTGGCGTGGTTCGCAGAAGAAACGGCCGCGGTTGAACGTGCGGTTGATGCCTTAAGCAAACGGCTGGAAAAACTGGAGGGCAAATGACGCCTGGTGAAATTCGGCGCCTCTATTTTATCATCCACACCTTTTTGAGTTACGGGCTCGACGAGCTCATCCCCAAAATGCGTATCACGCTGCCGCTCAGGATCTGGCGGCGGACGCTGTTCTGGATGCCAAATCGCCATAAAGGTCAGCCGCTGGGTGAACGCCTTCGTCTGGCGCTGCAGGAGCTCGGCCCGGTATGGATTAAGTTCGGGCAGATGCTCTCAACCCGCCGCGATCTCTTTCCTCCGCACATTGCCGATGAGTTGGCGATGCTTCAGGACCGTGTCGCCCCGTTTGATGGGGTGAGAGCGAAAAAACAGATCGAAGAGGCGATGGGTAACCTTCCCGTTGAAACCTGGTTTGACGACTTCGAAATACAGCCGCTGGCGTCGGCTTCTATCGCTCAGGTGCACACTGCGCGTCTGAAAGAGAACGGTAAAGAGGTGGTGATCAAGGTGATCCGCCCGGATATCCTGCCGATCATCAAAGCCGACATGAAGCTGATTTATCGTCTGGCCCGTTGGGTGCCGCGTTTGTTACCAGATGGCCGCCGACTGCGTCCGATGGAAGTGGTGCGGGAGTATGAAAAAACGCTGATTGACGAGCTTAACCTGCTGCGTGAATCGGCAAACGCTATTCAGCTGCGCCGCAACTTTGAAAACAGCCCGATGCTTTATGTGCCTGAAGTCTATTCTGACTATTGCAGCCAGAACATGATGGTCATGGAGCGCATCTACGGTATTCCGGTTTCGGATGTGGTGGCGCTGGAGAAGCAGGGAACGAACATGAAGCTGCTGGCCGAGCGTGGCGTGCAGGTCTTCTTTACCCAGGTATTCCGCGACAGCTTTTTCCACGCGGACATGCACCCGGGCAATATCTTCGTGAGCTACGAACATCCTGAGGATCCGAAGTACATCGGTATCGACTGCGGGATTGTGGGCTCGCTGAATAAAGAAGATAAACGTTATCTGGCCGAGAACTTCATCGCGTTCTTCAACCGCGACTACCGCAAGGTGGCCGAGCTGCACGTTGATTCCGGCTGGGTTCCGCCGGACACCAACGTCGAAGAGTTCGAGTTTGCGATCCGGACCGTTTGCGAACCGATTTTTGAAAAACCGCTGGCAGAAATCTCCTTCGGCCACGTGCTGCTAAACCTGTTCAATACGGCTCGCCGCTTTAATATGGAAGTTCAGCCGCAGTTAGTTTTACTCCAGAAAACATTACTTTACGTTGAAGGTGTAGGTCGACAACTCTATCCTCAGTTAGACTTGTGGAAGACGGCTAAACCTTTCCTCGAATCCTGGATTAAGGATCAGGTTGGCCTTCCGGCGCTGGTTCGCTCGCTGAAAGAGAAAGGCCCGTTCTGGATAGAAAAAATGCCTGAAATTCCTGAACTGGTTTACGACAGTTTGCGTCAGAGCAAGAATCTTCAGCACAGCATGGATAAAATCGCCCGCGAGCTTCAGTCCAGCCGTGTGCGTCAGGGACAGTCACGCTATCTTTTTGGGATTGGCGCAACGCTGCTGCTGAGCGGCACGCTGCTGCTGATCAATCGTCCTGACTGGCAGATGATGCCCGCCTGGCTGATGGCTGGCGGGGCTGTTGTCTGGCTTGCAGGATGGAGAAAAACGCGCTGAGTTTGCGTCGCCATCGACGGGTCGCATACGTATAATGCGATCTGACCAATTAATCATCTATCCCTGAGGAATATGTATGGGTGGTATCAGTATCTGGCAATTAGTCATTATTGCCGTCATCGTCGTGCTGCTGTTTGGCACCAAAAAGCTCGGTTCCATTGGTTCCGATCTGGGCGCGTCTATCAAAGGCTTCAAGAAAGCAATGAGCGATGATGAGAGCAAGCAGGATAAAACCAGCCAGGACGCTGACTTTACTGCTAAATCCATCTCCGACAAGCAAGAAGATGCCAAAAAGGAAGACGCTAAACGCCACGATAAAGAGCAGGTGTAAGTCGTGTTCGACATTGGTTTTAGTGAGCTGCTGCTGGTCTTTGTGATTGGTCTGATCGTGCTGGGACCGCAGCGTCTGCCGGTAGCGGTGAAAACCGTCGTGGGCTGGGTTCGTGCGCTAAGATCGCTGGCCTCGACCGTTCAGAACGAGCTGGCGCAGGAACTTAAGCTGCAGGAGTTTCAGGAAAGCCTGAAAAAGGTCGAGAAGGCGAGCATGGATAACCTGACGCCGGAACTGAAAGCTTCAATGGATGAACTGCGCGAAGCGGCGGAATCTATGAAGCGCTCTTACAGCGTTAACGATCCTGAAAAAGCGAGCGATGAAGCGAACACTATTCATAACCCGGTGGTGAAGGACAGCGAAGCGCAGCGTGAGGGCGTGACGCCAGCGAGTGCGGAGCACCAGGCCGCAGCGCCTGAACAAACGCCGCAGGAAAGTGAACTGAAAAAACAGGCGCAGCCGGAAGAGCCGGCGGCAAAAGCGGCTGAAGCGAAACCCGCCGCGCCTGTTTCCGAATCATCCCCCTCGTCGAGTGATAAAGCGTAACCATGGCAGTAGATGATACTCAACCGCTTATTACGCACCTTATTGAGCTGCGTAAGCGCCTGTTAAACTGCATTATTGCGGTGTTCCTCATATTCCTGTGCCTGGTCTATTTCGCCAACGATATCTATCAGGTGGTTTCTGCGCCGCTGATCAAGCAGATGCCGCTGGGGGCAACGATGATTGCAACAGACGTTGCATCACCGTTTTTCACCCCGATTAAGCTCACCTTCTGGGTGTCGTTAATTGCGTCTGCACCCGTTATCCTTTATCAGGTATGGGCATTTGTGGCGCCAGCACTGTACAGGCACGAACGTAAACTGGTGATCCCGCTGCTGGTCTCCAGTTCGCTGCTGTTCTATATCGGCATGGCGTTTGCCTACTTCGTTGTCTTCCCGCTGGCCTTTGGCTTCCTGACGCATACCGCGCCGGAAGGGGTCCAGGTATCGACGGACATCGCCAGCTACCTCAGCTTTGTGATGGCGCTGTTTATGGCGTTCGGCGTGGCCTTTGAAGTGCCGGTGGCCATTGTGCTGCTCTGCTGGGTTGGGGTAACCACCCCTGATGATCTGCGTAAGAAGCGTCCCTATATTCTGGTGGGCGCCTTCGTAGTCGGCATGCTGCTGACGCCGCCGGACGTCTTCTCGCAAACGCTGCTGGCAATACCGATGTACTGCCTGTTTGAGGTTGGCGTATTCTTCTCGCGTTTCTACGTGGGAAAAGGACGCCGGTCGGACGATGAAGACGATGCGTCCGAAAAGACCACTGAAGAGTAAAACCAGCCGCCCGTCAGGGCGGTTGTTCTATGGGGAATCGCATGTTTGATATCGGACTCAACCTGACCAGCTCGCAGTTTGCGAAAGATCGTGACGAGGTGGTTGCGCGGGCTTTTGACGCCGGAGTCAAAGGACTCCTGCTGACCGGGACCAACCTGCATGAGAGCGAGCAGGCGCTGCTGATGGCGCAACGCTATCAATACTGCTGGTCAACCGCAGGCGTCCACCCTCATGACAGCAGCCAGTGGACTGCGGAGAGCGCAGACACCCTGCGTACGCTGGCAAAAACGGCAGAGGTGGTGGCTATTGGCGAGTGCGGGCTCGATTTTAACCGTAACTTCTCCACGCCTGAAGAACAGGAAAAGGCGTTCACTGCCCAGCTTGCGCTGGCGGCAGAGCTTGAAATGCCCGTCTTTATGCACTGTCGCGACGCGCATGAACGTTTTCTCGTACTGCTGGACCCGTGGCTGGATAAACTGCCCGGCGCAGTGCTCCACTGCTTCACCGGGTCGCGCCAGGAAGCGCTGGATTGCCTGAACCGCGGTTTGTATCTGGGGATCACCGGTTGGGTGTGTGATGAGCGCCGCGGGCTTGAGCTTCGCGAGCTGCTGCCGATAATCCCGGCAGACCGTCTGCTTCTTGAAACCGATGCGCCATACCTGCTGCCGCGAGATATAAAGCCCAAACCGGCATCGCGGCGAAACGAGCCCGCCTTGCTGGGGCACATTCTTGAGCGCGTAGCGCACTGGCGCGGAGAGGATCCGCACTGGCTTTCCGCGCAGACGGATGAAAACGTGCGTCGCCTGTTCGGGATAAACGTTTAGACTTTGCGGAAGTCTGTGTTTTTCACGCTCTGCAGCACCTGCTTGTTCAGCAGATTGAGCAACAGCATGGAGCGGGCTTCACCGTCCGGCTCGGCGAAAATCGCCTGCAGGCCTTCGAACGCGCCTTCGGTAATGACGACGCTATCGCCCGCGTAAGGGGTTTCCGGGTCGGTGATCCCTTCAGGCTGTTGATAAACAGACAGCTGGTGAATGACGGTCGACGGAACGGTTGCCGGGTGGGCACCAAAACGAACGAAGTGGCTGACGCCGCGCGTTGCGCTGATGGTGGTGGTGTGGATCACCTCAGGGTCAAACTCCACGAACAGATAGTTCGGGAATAAAGGCTCACTGACGGTTGTGCGCTTCCCGCGCTGCATTTTTTCAAGCGTGATCACGGGTGTCAGACAATTTACCGACTGACGTTCAAGATGTTCCTGCGCGCGCTGAAGTTGCCCGCGTTTGCAATACAGTAAATACCAGGCCTGCATAATCACTCTTTCCCTTAGTTCGGGGCGCAAGCATATCAAAACCCTGGAGGGATCGCTAAGTTGATTATAATGGGGGAAATTCGAACACAGCGGATAAGTTCACGCTAATTTAACAAAATTACAGCATCAAGCAGGCTTACGCCGTATAATGAAGCGCTTACAGAGAGGCCATGACTAACTGCATGAAATACCACGATCTCCGCGACTTCCTGACGCTGCTGGAAAAGCAGGGTGAACTGAAACGCATTACACTTCCTGTTGATCCTTATCTGGAAATGACAGAAATTGCTGACCGCACCCTGCGTGCCGGTGGCCCCGCATTACTGTTTGAAAACCCAAAAGGTTACTCCATGCCGGTGCTGTGCAACCTGTTCGGCACCCCGCGTCGTGTCGCGCTGGGAATGGGGCAGGAAGACGTTACCGCGCTGCGTGAAGTGGGTAAACTGCTGGCATTTCTGAAAGAGCCAGAGCCGCCGAAAGGCTTCCGCGATCTGTTCGACAAGCTGCCGCAGTTTAAGCAGGTGCTGAACATGCCCACCAAACGCCTGCGCGGCGCGCCGTGCCAGCAGAAAGTGCTGGAAGGCGATGCAGTTGACCTGACCAAGATCCCTATCATGCAGTGCTGGCCTGAAGATGCTGCGCCGCTGATCACCTGGGGCCTCACCGTGACGCGCGGGCCGCACAAAGAGCGGCAAAACCTCGGTATTTATCGCCAGCAGCTGATTGGCAAAAATAAGCTCATCATGCGCTGGCTGTCGCATCGTGGCGGCGCGCTGGATTTCCAGGAGTGGTGTGCTGCGCATCCGGGGGAACGTTTCCCGGTATCTGTCGCCTTAGGTGCCGATCCGGCCACCATTCTGGGGGCGGTCACGCCCGTCCCGGATACGCTCTCTGAATATGCGTTTGCTGGCCTGCTGCGCGGGACCAAAACCGAGGTCGTGAAGTGTATCTCTAACGATCTCGAAGTGCCGGCCAGTGCCGAAATTGTGCTGGAAGGTTACATCGAGCAGGGTGAAATGGCGCCAGAAGGCCCTTACGGCGATCACACCGGCTATTACAACGAAGTGGACAACTTCCCGGTGTTTACCGTCACGCACATTACCCAGCGTGAAGATCCGATTTATCACTCCACCTATACCGGCCGCCCACCGGATGAACCGGCGGTGCTGGGCGTGGCGCTGAACGAAGTGTTCGTGCCGATCCTGCAAAAGCAGTTCCCGGAAATCGTTGATTTTTATCTGCCGCCTGAAGGATGCTCGTATCGCATGGCGGTGGTCACGATGAAGAAGCAGTATCCTGGTCATGCTAAACGCGTGATGATGGGCGTATGGTCTTTCCTGCGCCAGTTTATGTATACCAAATTTGTTATTGTCTGCGATGATGACGTTAACGCCCGTGACTGGAATGACGTTATCTGGGCGATAACCACGCGAATGGATCCTGCGCGTGATACGGTGTTAGTCGAAAATACGCCGATAGATTATCTGGATTTTGCCTCGCCGGTTTCCGGTCTTGGCTCAAAGATGGGACTGGATGCCACAAATAAATGGCCTGGCGAAACCGACCGTGAATGGGGTCGCCCGATCAAAAAAGATCCTGCTGTGACCGCGCGAATTGACGCGATCTGGGACGAACTGGCCATAATGAATAACGGTAAACCCTGAGCTGACCGTTAAGCCCTATAGACTTCCCGACAGAGAGAGCGAATGACAACCTTAAGCTGTAAAGTGACGTCGGTAGATACTATTACCGACACCGTATATCGCGTCCGTTTGGTTCCTGAAGCGGCATTCTCATTCCGTGCCGGCCAGTACCTGATGGTGGTGATGGACGAGCGTGATAAGCGTCCTTTCTCTATGGCCTCTACGCCAGCAGAGCAGGAATTTATTGAGCTGCATATTGGTGCGTCTGAGCTTAACCTGTACGCGATGGCCGTGATGGACCGCATCCTGAAAGAGCGTGAGATTGTGGTCGACATTCCTCACGGCGACGCGTGGTTGCGTGATGACGAAGACCGTCCGCTGATTCTGATCGCGGGCGGTACGGGTTTCTCCTATGTGCGCTCTATTCTGCTGACCGCGCTGGCGCGTAATCCAGACCGTGATATCACTATCTACTGGGGCGGCCGCGAAGAGAAGCACCTGTACGACCTGTCTGAACTGGAAGCGCTGAGCGTTAACCATCCAAATCTGCGCATTGAGCCAGTGGTTGAGCAGCCGGAAGAGGGCTGGCGCGGACGTAGCGGGACGGTGCTGACGGCGGTGCTGCAGGATCATGGTACGCTGGCGGGACATGATATCTACATTGCAGGCCGTTTCGAGATGGCGAAAATTGCCCGCGACCTGTTCTGTAACGAACGCGATGCGCGTGAAGATCGCCTGTTTGGCGATGCGTTTGCATTTATCTAAATAAAAAGCCCGCCCCTGACAGGCGGGAAGAACGGCAACTAAACTGTCTCTCTTCGCCAATGACGCCTTGTTCTGGCGTCACTGGCTTTGAGATACTTTTCCTTACTTACACTCTCTCAAACACCGTCGCGATACCCTGACCCAGGCCGATACACATCGTTGCCAGACCAAACTGGGCATCTTTGCGTTCCATCAGGTTAATCAGCGTCGTGCTGATACGCGCCCCGGAACAGCCCAGCGGGTGACCGAGGGCGATCGCGCCGCCGTTGAGGTTGATCTTCTCGTCGATCTGCTCCATCAGCCCCAGATCTTTAATGCACGGCAGGATCTGCGCGGCAAACGCTTCGTTCATCTCAAACAGGTCGATATCGCTGGCGGTTAAGCCCGCTTTTTTCAGCGCCAGCTTCGAGGCCGGAACCGGGCCGTAGCCCATGATAGAAGGATCGCAGCCCACCACCGCCATCGAGCGCACGCGAGCGCGTGGCGTCAGGCCTAATTCGCGGGCGCGGCTTTCGCTCATCACCAGCATCGCGGCGGCACCGTCGGACAGCGCCGACGACGTCCCCGCCGTTACCGTACCGGTGACCGGATCAAATGCCGGACGCAGGGTAGAAAGCGCTTCGACCGTAGTTTCAGGACGGATCACTTCGTCGTAGCTGAACTGCTTCAGTACGCCGTCTGCGTCGTGGCCGCCGGTCGGGACGATCTCATTCTTAAAGGCACCGGACTGCGTGGCGGCCCAGGCGCGAGCGTGAGAGCGCGCGGCAAAGGCATCCTGCATTTCACGGCTGATGCCGTGCAGACGAGAGAGCATCTCGGCGGTCAGACCCATCATCCCCGCGGCTTTCGCCACGTTACGGCTCATGCCAGGGTGGAAATCGACCCCGTGGCTCATCGGCACGTGGCCCATGTGCTCCACGCCGCCCACCATGCAGGCCTGCGCATCGCCGGTCATGATCATGCGCGCCGCATCGTGCAGCGCCTGCATCGACGAACCGCACAGGCGGTTGACGGTAACGGCCGGAACCGAGTGCGGGATCTCCGCCAGCAGCGACGCGTT
This sequence comes from Enterobacter sp. 168J2, assembly GCF_034107265.1. Lineage (NCBI taxonomy): Bacteria > Pseudomonadati > Pseudomonadota > Gammaproteobacteria > Enterobacterales > Enterobacteriaceae > Enterobacter > Enterobacter sp. 168J2. Next base: position 74,278 of record NZ_JAWNEB010000013.1, read on the forward strand.
GCGGGCGATGTTGAAGCCCTGCTCCAGCGTTTGCTGCACGCAGCCCCAGTAGATATCGTCGAGCGCTGCCGGGTCCAGCGCCGGGTTACGCGCCAGCAGGCTACGCATCAGGTGCGCGGAGAGGTCTTCCGCGCGCACGTTACGAAACGCACCGCCTTTTGAACGGCCCATCGGGGTGCGAATCGCATCAACAATGACAACCTTTTCCATTGTGACTCCTTAAGCCGTTTTCAGCGCGCCAACCGGACGGGCTGGCTCAACTGCTGGATAGTAGGGTTCGTTATGGCGCGCTTTGTTACGCAGCCCTTCCGGCACCTCATAAAGCGGGCCGAGGTGCTGGTACTGCTGGGCCATATCGAGATAGCGGGCGCTGCCGAGCGTGTCCAGCCAGCGGAACGCGCCGCCGTGGAACGGAGGGAAGCCCAGGCCGTACACCAGCGCCATGTCGGCTTCTGCCGGGCTGGCGATGATGCCTTCTTCCAGGCAACGCACCACTTCGTTGATCATTGGAATCATCATGCGGGCGACGATCTCGTCATCGGTGAAGTCGCGTTTTGGTTGACTGACGTCGGCCAGCAGGCCATCCACCGCCGGATCTTCTTCTTTCTTCGGTTTGCCTTTGCTGTCTTCTTTATAGCGCCAGAAGCCCAGGCCGTTTTTCTGACCAAAGCGGTTGGCGTCAAAGAGGGCGTCAATGGCGTCGCGATAATCTTTCTGCATGCGCTGCGGGAAGCCTGCCGCCATGACCGCCTGGGCGTGGTGGGCGGTATCAATGCCGACGACGTCCAGCAGATACGCCGGGCCCATCGGCCAGCCGAACTGTTTTTCCATCACTTTGTCGATTTTGCGGAAGTCCGCACCGTCGCGCAGCAGCTGGCTGAAGCCGGCAAAGTACGGGAACAACACGCGGTTGACGAAGAAGCCCGGGCAGTCGTTCACCACGATCGGCGTTTTGCCCATCTTGCTGGCCCACGCCACCACTTTAGCGATGGTTTCGTCAGAGGTTTTTTCCCCACGGATCACCTCGACCAGCGGCATACGGTGTACCGGGTTGAAGAAGTGCATCCCGCAGAAGTTTTCCGGGCGCTTCAGCACGCTCGCCAGTTCGCTGATGGGGATGGTGGAGGTGTTTGAGGCCAGTACGGCGTCCGGGCGAACCTTATCTTCCGTTTCCGCCAGCACCGCTTTTTTGACTTTCGGGTTCTCAACGACCGCTTCGACGACCACATCCACACGGTCGAAACCGCTGTATTCCAGCACAGGCTGGATGGTTGAGATCACGCCTGCGAGCTTCAGCCCGTCAATTTTTCCGCGTTCCAGCTGTTTATTCAGCAGCTTGGCGGCTTCGGTCATGCCCAGCGTCAGAGATTTCTCGTTGATGTCTTTCATCACTACCGGCACGCCTTTCCAGGCCGACTGGTAAGCAATGCCGCCGCCCATAATACCGGCGCCGAGTACCGCCGCGTGTTTTGGCGTCTCAACGTTTTTGGTCAGCTGTTTCGCCTTTCCTTTAACGAACTGATCGTTAAGGAAGATGCCAACCAGCGCGCGGGCTTCATTGGTATGCGCCAGCGGAACAAAGCTCTGGTTTTCCAGCTTCAGGGCTTCGTCGCGGCCAAAGCGGGCTGCCGCTTCAATGGTTTTCACCGCCGTGATTGGCGCCGGGTAGTGTTTACCCGCCGTCTGCATCACCATGCCTTTGGCGATGGTGAAGCTCATGGTGGCTTCAATCTTGCTGAGCTTTAACGGCTCCAGCTTCGGCTGACGTTTGGCTTTCCAGTCGAGGTCGCCGTTAATCGCCTGACGCAGAATGGCGAGTGCGCCTTCAACCAGCTTCTCTGGTTTCACGACGCCGTCGACCAGGCCGATTTTCTGCGCCTGTTCTGCACCCACGTCTTTACCGGCGGCAATGATTTCCAGGGCGCTGTCGGCACCCAGCAAGCGCGGCATACGCACGGAGCCGCCAAAGCCCGGCATGATGCCCAGCTTGGTTTCCGGCAGGCCGATACGCAGGTCCGGCGTCGCCAGACGGTAGTCGGTCGCCAGCACGCACTCGCAGCCGCCACCCAGCGCGTAGCCGTTCACGGCAGATATCGTTGGAACAGGCAGATCTTCCAGACGATTAAAGACGCTGTTGGCAAAGTGCAGCCACTGGCTCAGCTGTTCTTCCGGAACCTGGAACAGCGAAAGGAATTCGGTGATATCGGCACCGACAATAAAGGCCGCTTTGTTCGAACGCAGCAGCAGCCCTTTTAATTCAGATTGCTTTTCAAGCACTTCCAGCGCCTGGCCAAGACTGGCCACCGTCGCGGTATCAAGCTTATTCACTGAGCCGGGGGCATCGAACACCAGTTCGGCAATGCCATCTTCCAGCCAGTTGAGGTACAGGGTGTCGCCTTTGTAAAGCATGTCAGTCTCCTGAATCCAGCAAGTGGATCTGGTCATACCAGATGAGACGGAGTGTGGAATTTATGTTAATAAAATGCAAATTACTCATTAAGAAATTGCTGCGTTGATCACGGTCGGTGGAAATCACGCAGCCGGAGTGAGGTGTGCTAAGATGCGATGACTTGAGGTCAAAAAAACGAAAGGAAGAATGATGGACTCACTGGCTTCGCTTTATAAAAATCATATCGTTACCCTACAGGAACGTACCCGCGATGTACTGGCCCGTTTCAAGCTGGATGCCCTGCTGATCCACTCCGGCGAGCTGATGAATACTTTTCTTGATGACCACGCCTACCCGTTTAAGGTCAACCCGCAGTTTAAAGCCTGGGTGCCGGTGACGCAGGTTCCAAATTGCTGGCTGCTGGTGGACGGCGTGAACAAGCCGAAACTGTGGTTCTACCTGCCGGTCGATTACTGGCACAACGTCGAACCGCTGCCGACCTCTTTCTGGACCGAAGAAATTGAGGTGATTGCCCTGCCTAAAGCGGACGGCATTGGCAGCCAGCTGCCAGCTGCGCGCGGCAACATTGGCTACATTGGCCCTGTACCTGAACGTGCGCTCGGTCTGGATATTCCGGCAGACAAGCTCAATCCGAAAGGCGTGCTGGATTACCTGCACTATTACCGCGCGTATAAAACCGACTATGAACTCTACTGCATGCGTGAAGCGCAAAAAACGGCGGTGAATGGCCACCGTGCCGCGCACGAAGCGTTCCAGTCAGGCATGAGCGAGTTCGACATCAACCTGGCCTACCTGACCGCAACCGGTCATCGCGACACCGACGTACCGTACAGCAACATCGTCGCGCTGAACGAGCATGCGTCTGTTCTCCACTACACCAAACTGGATCACCAGGTTCCGTCTGAGATGCGCAGCTTCCTGCTGGACGCAGGCGCAGAGTACAACGGCTACGCGGCCGACCTGACCCGCACATGGGCGGCGAATGCGGATACCGATTTCGCGCAGCTTATTAAAGACGTAAACGACGAACAGCTGGCGCTGATTGGCACCATGAAGGCCGGAACCAGCTACGTGGATTACCACATCCAGTTCCATCAGCGCATTGCCAAACTGCTGCGTAAGCATCAGATTGTGAAAGACATGAGCGAAGAGGCGATGGTCGAAAACGATCTGACCGGGCCATTCATGCCGCATGGTATCGGCCACCCGCTGGGCCTGCAGGTTCACGACGTTGCGGGCTTCATGCAGGATGATACCGGCACGCACCTGGCTGCACCGTCTAAATATCCTTACCTGCGCTGCACCCGTATTCTTGAGCCGCGCATGGTATTGACCATCGAGCCGGGGATCTACTTTATTGAGTCCCTGCTGGCGCCGTGGCGTGAAGGGCAGTTCAGCAAGCACTTCAACTGGGAAAAAATCGACGCGCTGAAACCGTTTGGCGGCATTCGTATCGAAGATAACGTGGTGGTGCACGAGAACGGTATCGAGAATATGACGCGAGACCTGAAGCTGGCCTGATGGAAAGCTGGCTGATACCGGCTGAACCGGTCACCTTTGTTGAGGAAATCAAGAAAAGCCGCTTCATTACGCTGCTGGCGCACACCGACGGCATAGAGGCGGCGAAAGCGTTTGTCGAGTCCGTTCGCGCGGAGCACCCTGACGCACGTCACCACTGCGTGGCGTGGGTGGCAGGGCCGCCGGACGATTCGCAACAGCTCGGTTTTTCAGACGACGGTGAACCGGCGGGAACGGCCGGTAAACCCATGCTCTCCCAGTTGATGGGCAGCGGCGTGGGTGAAATTACCGCCGTGGTGGTGCGCTACTACGGCGGCATCCTGTTAGGCACGGGCGGGCTGGTTAAAGCGTATGGCGGTGGCGTTCAGCAGGCACTGAATATCCTGACGACCTCCCGCAAAACGCCGCTCACCGAATATACTTTATTGTGCGATTACGCTCAGCTATCGGGCATTGAAACGCTGCTCAAACAGTTTAACGGCGTGATTGCGCACAGTGATTACCAGGCAATGGTGCAATTACGCGTGGCGCTTCCTCAGGCGGAACTGGCTGCTTTTTCAGCAAAACTGGCTGATTTCAGTCGCGGTTCGTTGCAATTGCTGCCGATTGAAGAATAATCCCCACCTCACTTTTTGAATACCAAAGGAAGCGGCAGAGATGCATTTTCGTGCCATAACCCGAATCGTTGGACTGCTGGTCATACTCTTTTCGGGGACGATGATTCTTCCCGGACTGGTGGCGCTTATCTACCGGGACGGCGCGGGGCGGGCATTTACCCAGACCTTCTTTGTCGCGCTGGCGATCGGCTCGCTGCTGTGGTGGCCGAACCGTCGTCAGAAAGGTGAGCTGAAATCTCGCGAAGGATTTCTGATTGTGGTCCTGTTCTGGACGGTGCTGGGAAGCGTCGGTTCGCTGCCCTTTATCTTTTCTGAGCAGCCTAACCTCAGCATCACGGACGCCTTTTTTGAATCGTTCTCCGGCTTAACGACCACCGGTGCGACGACGCTGGTGGGGCTGGATTCGTTACCCCACGCTATTCTCTTTTATCGCCAGATGCTGCAGTGGTTCGGGGGGATGGGGATCATCGTCCTGGCGGTGGCCATCCTGCCGATTCTGGGCGTCGGGGGGATGCAGCTGTACAGGGCTGAAATGCCGGGGCCGCTGAAAGACAACAAGATGCGCCCGCGTATTGCCGAGACGGCGAAAACCCTGTGGCTGATTTATGTTCTGCTGACGGTAGCCTGCGCGCTGGCGCTGTGGTTTGCCGGCATGCCTGCCTTCGATGCTATCGGGCACAGCTTTGCGACAATTGCTATCGGCGGGTTCTCCACTCACGATGCCAGCGTGGGCTACTTCGACAGCCCAACGATTAACACCATCATTGCGATTTTCCTGCTGATCTCCGGCTGTAACTACGGCCTGCACTTCTCTTTACTGAGCGGACGCAGCCTGAAGGTGTACTGGCGCGACCCTGAGTTCCGCATGTTCATTGGCGTCCAGCTTACGCTGGTCGTCATCTGCACCCTGGTGCTGTGGTTCCATGATGTTTACAACTCGGCGCTGACCACGCTCAACCAGGCGTTTTTCCAGGTGGTGTCGATGGCGACGACCGCCGGGTTCACCACGGACAGCATCGCGCGCTGGCCGCTGTTCCTGCCGGTGCTTCTGCTGTGCTCCGCGTTTATCGGCGGCTGCGCCGGGTCGACGGGCGGTGGCCTGAAGGTGATTCGTATTCTGCTGCTGTTCAAGCAGGGCAACCGTGAGCTGAAGCGTCTGGTTCACCCGAATGCGGTCTACAGCATCAAGCTGGGTAACCGCGCGCTGCCGGAACGTATCCTGGAAGCGGTGTGGGGGTTCTTCTCGGCGTATGCGCTGGTCTTTATCGTCAGCATGCTGGCGATCATCGCGACGGGGGTGGATGATTTCTCCGCCTTTGCGTCCGTCGTCGCAACGCTGAATAACCTCGGGCCTGGCCTGGGGGTTGTGGCGGATAACTTTGCCAGCATGAACCCGGTCGCGAAATGGATCCTCATTGCCAATATGCTGTTTGGTCGTCTTGAGGTCTTTACGCTGCTGGTGCTGTTCACCCCAACATTCTGGCGCGAATAAGGAGCCGTTGATGAAAACACTGATTCTTTTCTCTACGCGAGACGGACAAACGCGTGAGATTGCCGCATACCTCGCGTCGGAATTAAAAGAGCTGGGCATTTACTCGGATGTGGTGAACCTGAATCGCGCGGAGCAGATTGCCTGGCAGGAGTACGATCGCGTGGTGATTGGCGCCTCTATTCGTTACGGGCATTTCCATCCGGCGCTGGATCGCTTTGTGAAAAAGCATACGGCGGTACTCAACACATTGCCGGGCGCGTTTTACTCGGTCAATCTGGTTGCCCGTAAAGCTGAGAAGCGTACGCCGCAGACCAACAGCTACACGCGTAAGTTTTTACTCAGCTCGCCGTGGCAGCCGGATCTGTGCGCCGTTTTTGCCGGTGCGCTGCGCTATCCTCGCTACCGCTGGTATGACCGCTTCATGATCCGCCTGATTATGAAGATGACGGGTGGCGAAACCGACACGCGTAAAGAAGTGGTTTATACCGACTGGTCGCAGGTGGCCGGTTTTGCGCGGGAAATTGCGCATTTAGCGGGCGATTCGCGCCTTAAATAAGCGTTAAGTTTGAAAAGTGAGCGAACGAAAAGTTTTTTGTATTTTGTGCTTGTCATTTAAGAATAACTCCCTATAATGCGCCTCCACTGACACGGAACAACGGCACACACGCCGCCGGGTCAGCAGAGAAAAGCAAAATAAACGCTTGACTCTGAAGCGGGAAAGCGTAATATGCACACCC
>NZ_JAWNEB010000014.1:0-80257 GCF_034107265.1 Enterobacter sp. 168J2
ATACAAAAAAAGCTACTGTTATAGAAGCCGCCGATATTGCAACACGCTTTAGATAAGTAGACGCCTGCGCCTGCTTGGGCAGGCGCTAGCTGTAAGCTTAAAATCTATAAAGTATAATTGTTAAATGTAATTACATGTTCCCCTATCCAATGATTAAATTCTTGCACCTTTTTTTGCAATGGCAACAGTTCATTTCGAACAAAAACATTAGCTGCTTTCTCCACATCCCCAAACCCTCCAACATTGCTCGGCATGATCCCCATCATCTGCGGTGGAACGCGGTGAGCCGCCATCATGTCATCCCGGCTCACATTCTTGATATTCAGAAACTCATCCTTTGCTGCAACTTCTGACAATGGGATGATCTGAATCCCGTCCTTTTTGCCGTTTGGCGAGTACATAAATAGGTTGCGGAAGTTGCCTGGCCCTTTGGCGCTTTTCATAGCCTGGCGGATATTGTTCACGTCCTCCTGGTTCTGCGCGGCGTCGGTCATGTACATGATAAAACCCGCATGGCTTCCGTTAATGTAATACTTGCGACGGAACAGCGTAGCGGACTCATTCAGCAGTGCGGAGGGAATGGCGGACAGGTATTCCGGCAGGCCGTAAATCTCCTGGTTTAAGTCCGGCTCCATCAGGTGAAAAATGCTGCCTTTGGTGAACTGATACGGCTGCGTGGTCATGCCGTACTGTACGAACCAGTAAGTATCTAGATCCACTCCGCGGCGGGTGTATTTCGCCAGTGACGGCTCAAGCGACAGAATGCCGCCGAGCCGGTTGGTGCGCTTCTCCAGATAGGCGTTACCAAATACCAGATAGTCCTGCACAAACCGGCTGAACGCCTGCTGGCTGAGCAGCGGGTGCGGAATAAAGGTGCTGGTCAGAATATTGCGCTTCACGGCAATTGGTGAGCTGTGATGCACGGCCGCACGGTAGGTGCGCGCCAGCCCGTCAAAACTCACCGGCGGCTCATACCAGCGGTCCATCTGCACGCATTCCACGTAATCCAGCAGCTCGCGACGGTCCAGCACCGGGATCGGGTCGCCAAAGCTGAAGGCTTCTGCCGTTGTCGCGCCGCTGTGCTGAACGCTTTGCGCGGCTGCGGCGCGGTTTTTCTTACTCTTGCCCATCAAAAAATCTCCACAATATTGCTGGTATTGGCGGATTCGCCCTGCAGCGGTTCGTTAAACAGTGCGTGCATCGTCGCCCAGGCCAGATCGGCATGGCTGGCTTCTTCACTGCGACTAGCTTCATAGGTCGGGCGATTGCCGCTGGCCGTAGTGGCGCGGCGGATTGCCATGAAGGACTGCGCGATGTCGGTGTGCCCGGCGTCGAACTCCAGGCGGCGGTGGCTGATAATGTCGTACGCCTTGAGCACCAGGGCGTTTTTAACGTTGGGGTTGTAGACAAACTCGCGCACGGCCGGGAAGAACGCCTTCACGTTCTCGTACACGCCGTGGCCGACGCCGGTGGAATCGATGCCGATATAGGTCACGTTGTACTGCTGCGTCAGCTTTTTGATGGCGTCCGCCTGGGCACGGAAGTCCATCCCGCGCCACTGGTGACGCTCCAGAATGCGGAACTTGCCGCCCGGTACGGTTGGCGGTGCCATGACCACGCAACCTGCGCTGTCACCGTTTTGCGTACCCTTCGCCGGGTCGTAGCCAATCCATACTTCACGCCAACCAAACGGACGCAGCGCCAGGGCATGGAAATCGCTCCAGACTTCCCAGCTGTCCACCATGCAGGCCTGCAGCTCACTGAGCGGAAATACGGACGCCAGATCGTCGATAAACTCGCACATCAGCAGGTTCTGGTATTCGTCCGGGCTGTACTCCATGCGCAGTTGGTCAATGTCGAACAGGTTACAGCCGCCGCGCACCGCATCTTCCACGGTGACAATCTGGCGATACTGCCCGTCCGGACACAGCAGGCCGGGGGCCAGGCTACCGTGGGTTAGGTCAATATCCACCTTGTCTGCTTTGGCGCGGCCCCGGTTAAACAGCGCGCCGGACCAGAACGGATACGCGCTGTGCGTCAGGCTGGACGGCGTGGAGAAGTAGGTCTGACGCCATTTTTTGTGAATGGCCATCCCGGATGCCACCTTGCGCAGCTCCTGGAATTTCGGTATCCAGAAATATTCATCCAGGTAAAGATTGCCGTGATAGCTCTGCGCCGTGCGGGCGTTGGTGCCGAGGAAGTACAGGCACGCGCCGTTGCTGAGCGTCATCGGATCGCCTTTCAGCTCTACATCCACTTCTTTTGCAAAGTCGATGATGTACTGCTTGAAAACATGCGCCTGTGCCTTGCTGGCTGAGAGAAAAATCTGGTTGCGGCCGGTGGTGATGGCGTCAATCAGCGCCTCCCGGGCAAAAAAGAAGGTCGCTCCGATCTGGCGCGATTTGAGCAGATTGCGGATACGGTGGCGGTTGCCTGCCTCGTACCAGTGGCGCTGGTAGGCGAACATCGAGCCGTGGAAAACCTCCTGCAGCTTCTCGATCTGTTCGTCGGTGAAAACATTCTTTTCGGGCTGGCGGCGCGGGCCTTTGTTGCGGTTGGCAACCTTCGGATTTAAATCAGCCTCATTGCCGCCATCGTTAAATTTACCGATCCGGGCGTGGCGCTCTGACTGGCGCGCCAGCAGGTCAATTTCCTTGAAGTCTTTCCCTTCTTTCTGCTCCTTCATAATGAGCTGGCAGTAGCGCGCGGCGGTGGTGAGCTGCATCTGATCCAGCGGCCCATACTCGCCCCACTTGTCGCGTTTCTTCCAGCTGTGAACGGTTGCAACTTTCTCGCCCAGCATTTCTGCAATGCGGGCTATGCGGTATCCCTGAAAGTACAGCAGCATGGCCTGCCGACGGGGATCGAGGTCTGCGGGGGGCATTGTCGTGTTCATGGCCCAAACATACGGCCTTGCCCGGCGGCTTTCCCCGGCTGCGGTTTGTGTGGCTGACCGTACAAGCGCCGCGCGTTGTTTCACTCCCCCCATCACCGCAAACATAAGGCTCCAATAAGTTTTTTCTAACGGAGCACGGCTCATGACAGTGAAAGCAAAGCGTTTCCGCATCGGGGTGGAAGGTGCCACCACCGACGGGCGCGAAATCCAGCGCGAATGGCTGGTACAAATGGCTGCCAGCTACAACCCTGCGGTGTATACGGCGCAAATTAACCTTGAGCACATTAAAGGCTATTCGCCGGATGGCACGTTTAAGCGTTATGGGCATGTCACCGGCTTAACCGCCGAAGAAATCACGGAAGGGCCATTAAAAGGGAAAATGGCGCTGTACGCCGAAATTAACCCGTCGCCTGACCTGATTAGTCTGATTAAGCAGTGGCAAAAGCAATTCACCTCTATGGAAGTCAGCCCGAAATTTGCTGACACCGGCAAGGCCTACCTTGTCGGCCTGGCTGCCACTGACGATCCGGCGAGCCTGGGCACCGAGATGCTGGCTTTCAGTGCCACCGCCAAACAGAACCCGCTGGCTAACCGCAAGCTAAGCCCTGAAAACCTATTTACCGCCGCTGAAGAAACGCTGATTGAACTGGAAGAAACCCAGGACGAAAAGCCGTCCCTCTTTGCCCGCGTATCCGCGCTGTTTACCAAAAAAGAGCAGACCGACGATGCGCGTTTTTCAGACGTGTACAAAGCCGTTGAGCTGGTCGCCACCGAGCAGCAGAACCTGAGCGAGCGCACTGATAAATCTCTGTCAGACCAGGATGCGCGCATTTCTGAGCTTGAATCCTCGCTGCAGGAGCAGCAGGCCGCCTTTGCCGAGCTTCAGCAGCAACTGAGCCATGAAGACAGCCGTAAAGATTACCGCCAGCGCGCACCGGGCGGTGACGCACCGGCAGGCACCCTGACCAATTGCTGATGGAGCATAAAACCCGATGAAAAAGAATACCCGCTTTGCCTTTAACGCCTACCTGCAGCAGCTGGCGCGCCTGAACAATGTGGAAGTGGAAGAGCTTTCCAGCAAGTTCACCGTGGACCCGTCCGTGCAGCAGACGCTGGAAGACCAGATCCAGCAGTCCGCCGCTTTCCTGACGCTGATTAACATCACGCCGGTTGCGGAACAGTCCGGCCAGCTGCTTGGCCTGGGCGTTGGCTCCACCATTGCCGGAACCACCGACACCACCACCAAAGAGCGCGAACCTACCGATCCGATGCTGATGGAGGACGTGGAATATAAATGCGAACAGACCAACTTTGACACGGTGCTGACCTACGCAAAGCTGGACCTATGGGCGAAATTCCAGGACTTCCAGGTGCGTATCCGTAACGCCATCATCAAGCGTCAGGCGCTGGACCGCATCATGATCGGCTTTAACGGTGTGAAGCGTGCCAAAACCTCTAACCGCGGTGAAAACCCACTGCTGCAGGACGTGAATAAGGGCTGGCTGCAGAAAATCCGCGAAGACGCGCCGGACCACGTTATGGGCAGTACCACCCAGGGCGGCATCACCACGGCAGGCGCGGTGAAGGTGGGCAAGGGCGGCGACTATGTCAACCTGGACGCCGTGGTGATGGATGCGGTTAACGAGCTGATCGACGTGGTTTACCAGGATGATGACGAGCTGGTTGTTATCTGCGGCCGCGAGCTGCTGTCTGACAAGTATTTCCCGCTGGTTAACAAAGAGCAGGAAAACAGCGAGAAAATTGCCGCCGATCTGATTATCAGCCAGAAACGCATGGGCGGCCTGCAGGCGGTGCGTGCGCCGTTCTTCCCGGCCAATGCCCTGCTGATCACCCGTCTGGATAACCTGTCCATCTACTGGCAGGAGGACACCCGCCGCCGTTCTGTTATCGACAACCCGAAACGTGACCGGATTGAAAACTTCGAATCCGTCAACGAAGCGTATGTGATTGAAGATTATCGCTGCGCGGCCCTGGTCGAAAATATCGAAATCGGTGATTTCAGCGCGTCAGCTGCGACGGAAGGTGGGGAGTAACGCATGAGCCTGAGTCCCGCACGGCAGCACCGCCTGCGCATTCAGGCCGAACAGGCCGCCCGGGAGGGCGGCAGTGTTCGCCATGCGTCCGGCTATGACCTGATGCTGCTGCAGCTGGCAGAAGACCGCCGCCGCCTAAAGGGTGTCCAGTCCACCGTGAAAAAGGCGGCAATCAAGGTGGAGCTTCTGCCGAAGTATGCCGCATGGGCGGAGGGCGTGCTGGCTGCCGGAGGTGCGCAGCAGGATGACGTGCTGATGTACGTGATGCTGTGGCGTATCGACGCCGGTGATTATGTCGGTGCGCTGGAAATCGGGCGTCATGCGCTGCACCATGGCTGGGTGATGCCACTAGGCAACCGCAACGTGCAGACCGTTTTGGCGGAAGAAATGGCGGACGCCGCACAAAGCGCCCTGCTGGCCGCCACTGGTTTTGATGCCGATCTGCTCTTGCAGACGCTGGACCTGACAACAGATCTGGATATGCCGGACCAGTCCCGGGCACGTCTGCACAAAGCCATCGGCGCGGTACTAACCGAAAGCAACCCAGCTTCTGCCCTTAATCACCTTACCCATGCGCTGCAACTCGATCCCCGCTGCGGCGTGAAAAAAGAAAAGCAGCAGCTGGAGCGCAGATTGCGCAGTGACAGCTGCTAACGAACGTGCCCCGCGCACGGGCGGCACGGGGTGGCGAAAGGCACTGCCACATCAAAACCTCGTCCACCGCCCACTCTTTCAGGAGAAAGCCGCATGCAGTTTATTGCGCCAGAACAGGCACCGGAACAGGCGGACGTTATTAAAAATACGCCGTTCTGGCCCGATGTGGACCTGTCGAAGTTTCGCAGCGTGATGCGAACTGACGGCACGGTGACGCAGCCCCGTCTCAGGCAGGTTGCACTGACAGCCATTTCCGAAGTTAACGCTGAGCTGTACGACTTCCGCAACCGCCAGCAGATGCTGGGCTACCGGGATCTGGCTGAGGTGCCGGCGGAAATGCTGGACGGCAAAAGCGAGCGCATCCAGCACTACCTTAACGCCGTGTATTGCTGGGCGCGCGCCGTGCTCAATGAGCGTTACCAGGATTATGACGCCACGACGTCGGGAATAAAGCGAGGGGAGGAGCTGGCGGAGGCCTGCGGCGATCTGTGGCGTGATGCCCGCTGGGCTATCAGCCGGGTGCAGGATGCAGCGCACTGCACGGTGGAGCTTATCTGATGAAAGTGCGTGCGCACCAGTATGACACGGTGGACGCGCTTTGCTGGCGTCATTACGGGCGCACGCAGGGTGTCACCGAGCAGGTTCTGCAGACAAATCCGGGGCTGGCTGAGTATGGCCCTTTTTTACCGCACGGACTGCAGGTGGAGCTGCCGGATATTCCGGCGACAACCACGGCGCAGACCGTCCAGCTATGGGACTGAATTATGACGCTTGAACGAATCAGCGCCTTTATCACTTACTGCGTTGCCCTGCTTCTGGCATGGCTCGGCGATTTGTCTCTTAAAGATGTATCGACCATTACCGGTCTTGCGCTGGGCATTATTACTGCAGCGGTGACCTGTTATTTACGCTGGAAAGCCTATCAGCTGCTGCGGGACGGCAGAATATCCAGGGGGGAATATGAGTCCTTCAATCGTTAAGCGTTGCCTGGTCGGCGCGGTGCTGGCGATTGCCGCCACGCTGCCGGGCTTTCAGTCGCTTCATACCTCCGTCGAGGGGCTGAAACTGATTGCTGATTTCGAAGGGTGCCGCCTGCAGCCATACCAGTGCAGCGCCGGGGTCTGGACTGACGGGATCGGCAATACGTCCGGGGTAGTGCCGGGCAAAACCATAACGGAGCGAGAGGCCGCGCAGGGGCTGATTAATAACGTGTTGCTGACGGAAAAAAGGATTGAAGCCTGCCTGCAGGTTAAGCCACCTCAGCATGTTTACGATGCCATGATTAGTATCGGCTTTAATGTCGGAACGGGAGCAATCTGCCGGTCAACAATGGTTTCTTACATCAATCGCCAGCAATGGTGGCAGGCGTGCAACCAGCTCCCCCGCTGGGTTTATGTAAATGGTCAACGGAATAAAGGGCTGGAAAACCGGCGCGCCCGTGAGCTTGCCTGGTGCCTTAAAGGGGCAGGGGCATGACGCGCGCGCTGGCGGTGATCCTGGCTCTGGTGCTGGCATTGCTGGGCTGGCAGTCATGGCGGCTTAACAATGCCGGTTACACCATCGGGACGCAGGCTGAGGCGCTTAAAAAGAACAAGCAGGAGCTGACGAAGAAAAACAGCCAGCTCATCAGCCTGTCCATTCTTACCGAAACAAATAGCCGGGCGCAGATGCAACTTTATGCTGCAGCGGAGGAGACTTCCGCACTGTTGCGGAGTCGCCAGCGCCGGATCGAGGAGCTAAAACGTGAAAACGAGGATTTACGCCGCTGGGCTGACACTCTTTTGCCTGCTGACATTATCCGGCTGCGGGACCGCCCGGCCCTCGCCGGAGGTGCAGCTTACCGTGAGTGGTTGTCCAAAAGTGACCCAGTGCCGTCTGGACAGGTCAGCGCCGCGCAGTAATGGGGATCTGAATCAGGTGCTGGATGAGACTGAGGCCGCCTGGGCGGCATGTGCCGACAAAGTGGACACGATTATTGCGTGTCAGGAGCGAGACAGTGAACAAGCCGCAGTCCTTACGCAACGCCCTGAATAAATCGGTGGCGTATGTTCGTGACAACCCGGACAAACTGCACCTTTTTGTTGATAACGGTTCGCTGGTTGCAACCGGCGCCCGTTCAATGTCATGGGAATACCGCTACACCCTGAACGTGGTGATTGAAGATTTTAGCGGCAATCAGAATTTAGTGATGGCGCCCGTGCTGCTCTGGTTAATGACCAATCAACCGGACGCCATCAACAACCCGGAACTGCGCGAAAAACTTTTTACCTTTGACGTCGATATCCTGAGCAACGATCTGTGTGATTTCAGTCTCAATCTGCAGCTCACGGAGCGCGTGATTGTCAGCACAGACGGCACCGTATCGAGCGTTGAAGCGGTGCCGGAACCCGATGTATCCGAAGAAATGTGGACGGTGAAACGTGGATGACCTGCAGAGGGTGGATGACTGGCTGGCGGCCCTGCTGGCGAATCTGGAACCGGCAGCCCGCAACCGTATGATGCGACAACTGGCGCAGGAGCTGCGCCGGTCGCAACAGCAAAACATCAGGCTGCAGCGCAATCCAGACGGCACCGCTTTTGAGCCGCGCCGGGTAACGGCCAGAAGTAAAAAGGGGCGCATAAAGCGCCAGATGTTCGCCAAATTGCGCACCACTAAATACTTGAAAACCGCCGCCACTGCGGACTCTGCCAGTGTGCAGTTTGATAGGAAAGTCCAGCGCATCGCCCGTGTTCACCATTATGGGCTGCGTGATCGAGTCAGGCGCAATGGCCCGGAGGCCCGGTACGCAGAGCGCCGACTGCTGGGTTTTAACAATGACGTGGAAGTTCTGACCCGTGATTTATTGCTGCGCTGGTTATCACACTGATTGTTGTTGCATCGGTGGATTCATCTTATGTGGCCTAAGGCTTATAAATGGTTCATGATCTATCCAAGAGTCCCAATTTATTGATTCATCATCAAAATTGATGTATTTCATTAGAACCAAAGGGAGAAGTAATTTTAGGTTCGATGAATAATCCTTTAAGTAAATAATGCTTTCAGGCTTGCTGTCTTGAGTAAAAGCTATGTATTCGCCATTGTGAAATAGAGAGTTACGCAGTTTACAGTAATGCATCATATTTCTTTGCTTTACAGGGTTTCCATCTTTAGAAACATCAAAGCCATATTCTTTCAATGCTGATGATAATATTTGAGGAGACCTTCCTGGTTTGAAGTCTTTTTGAATGTATCGGCATAACGATTCTAATGCTGAAAAGTTTAGGAAGTAATCAACATCAACATAGCTCATGCTTTCTCGAAACGAAACCATGGATTTATAGAAAGCAGTTCTGAAGGGGTTCTGATCCGATTTAACATTTTCCGCTAGTTTCCTCATGGCAAGAGCAATGAAGATTGCACGACTTTGTGGGAAGAAGTAATCCTCAAGGATTATTTTTCCAGGGCCTTTTTTTCGCTGAGCATTCAGCTTTCGGGGAAGTGTAGAGCCAAAATTGGTAGGGCTTTCATTTTCCTCAAGTGAACCGCCAATTATTACGTTTTTTTGTTCTATGAAACTGAGTACTGCGGTTAAATCAAAAAGGGTGTGGGAAATTTCTGCGTAATATTTAGGTGAAGGAGTAAAGAAGCCGGTTAAGATATAATTGGTTCCATCGCACTTGTTTTCATTCAACTCTTTAGCAGAGGTGAAAATTGGTGTTAATACGCCACCATCAAAAATGACTTCTTTCGTAAAATTATAACCATAGATAGCAATTGGTGTCATCTTTAGCCCTTTCTCAGTTCCTAGCCATTGTATGGTTGGCCATACATATCAGGTTCCATGCCTCAGATTAAATGTTTATGCAAATATCGTCGACATGAACGCACAACTTACCGAAATCATGCGCCTTATCACCAACTTGATCCGCACCGGCACCGTAACCGAAGTGGACCGGGAAAACTGGCTGTGCCGGGTGAAAGTGGGCGAGCTTGAAACCAACTGGATTAACTGGCTGACTCTGCGCGCGGGCGGTGCCCGTACATGGTGGTGTCCGTCGCTGGATGAGCAGGTGGTGGTGCTGAGTATGGGCGGCAATATGGAAACCGCTTTTGCCTTACCTGCGATCTATTCCAACCAATTCGCGCCGCCGTCGGACTCCGTGGACGGATGCGTAACGGAATACCCGGACGGTGGCTGGTTTGAATATGAACCTGCGACCGGCCGCTGGCATGTGCGGGGCATCAAATCCATGGTGATCGAGGCTGCAGATAACATAACCCTGAAAACGGGGGAATTTGTGGTGGAAGCAAGCAACACGCGCATAAACAGCGAGGTGGTGATCAATGGTGGCGTCACCCAGGGCGGCGGTGCCATGAGTTCTAACGGGATCGTAGTCGATAAACACGGTCATACCGGCGTTAAATCCGGCGGTGATACATCGGGAGGCCCGGTATGACGCTTTATATCGGCATGAGTCAGGGCAACGGCAGGGCCATTACCGACACGGACCACCTGCGCCAGTCGGTCCGGGATATTCTGCTGACCCCGCAGGGGAGCCGCATTGCACGGCGGGAATACGGCTCGCTTCTGTCTGAACTGATAGACCAGCCGCAGAACCCGGCGCTACGCCTGCAGGTAATGTCTGCGGTCTATGTGGCTCTGAGTCGCTGGGAGCCACGGCTTACCCTGGATTCCATCACCATAGACAGCAGTTTTGATGGTTCGATGGTGGTTGAGCTTACCGGGCAGCGTGATAACGGTGCGCCGGTTTCACTTTCGGTATCAACAGGAGCAGACAATGGCAGTCATTGACCTTTCTCAGTTGCCCGCCCCGCAGATAGTGGATGTGCCGGATTTTGAAACGCTGCTAAACGAGCGGAAAGCCGCGTTTATGGCCCTTTATCCAGCAGACGAGCAGGACGCGGTAAGGCGCACGCTTGAGCTGGAGTCTGAACCCGTGACCAAGCTCCTGCAGGAAAATGCGTATCGTGAAATCCTCCTGCGCCAGCGCATTAACGAGGCGGCGCAGGCGGTCATGGTGGCTTATGCCATTGGCGGCGATCTCGATCAGATGGCGGCCAACTACAACGTGAAGCGGCTGACGGTTACTCCTGCAGATAACGACGCGGTGCCGCCGGTCGCAGCGGTAATGGAAAGTGATGAGGCGCTGCGCCTGCGTGTTCCTGCTGCATTTGAGGGGCTGTCCGTTGCGGGGCCGACGGCGGCTTATGAGTTTCACGCTAAAAGCGCTGACGGGCGAGTGGCTGACGCTAGCGCAACCAGCCCGGCACCGGCGGAGGTGGTGCTTACCGTGCTGAGCCGTGAGGGCGACGGAACGGCAGCGGCGGATCTGCTGGCGGTGGTTGAACAGGCGCTTAACAGTGAGAACGTGCGGCCGGTTGCTGACCGTTTGACGGTGCGCAGCGCTGAAATTATTCCGTACAGCGTGGATGCGACGATCTTTCTTTACCCGGGGCCAGAAGCTGAGCCGGTGATGGAGGCGGCAAAAGCCAGCCTGCAGAAATATATCGCCAGCCAGACGAGGCTGGGGCGCGATATTCGCCGCAGTGCTATTTATGCCGCGCTGCATGTGGAAGGTGTGCAACGTGTTGAGCTGGCCTCGCCGCTCGCTGATGTGGTGCTGGATAAGACACAAGCCGCTTCATGTACGGAATGGAGCGTAACCAACGGGGGGACGGATGAATAGTCTGCTTCCTCCTGGTTCATCGCCGCTTGAGCGCCACCTGGCGCAGACCTGCAGCGGAATTTCCGATCTGCAGGTGCCGCTGCGCGATTTATGGAATCCGGCAACATGCCCGGTCAAGTTTCTGCCATATCTGGCGTGGGCCTTTTCGGTTGATCGCTGGGACGAAGGATGGGCGGAGAGCGTGAAGCGCCGCGTGGTGCAGGATGCGTTCTATATCCATCAGCACAAGGGCACAACCAGCGCTGTGCGGCGTGTGGTGGAGCCGTTCGGTTTTCTGATCCGCATCATTGAATGGTGGCAGACCGGCGAGGCGCCGGGTACGTTTCGCCTGGATATTGGGGTGCAGGACCAGGGCATAACAGAGGAAACCTATCTGGAGCTGGAGCGCCTCATCGGTGACGCCAAACCCTGCAGCAGGCACCTGATCGGCATGTCCATAAATCTGCAGACGAGCGGGCCATATTTTGTGGGGGCTGTCACTTACAGCGGCGAAGAAATCACGATTTACCCGTATATCAACGAAACCATCATTTCCGGTGGTTCTGCCTACGAGGGCGGTGCCGTCCATGTTATTGACACAATGAGAGTGAATCCATGAGCGCAAAATTTTATACCCTGCTGACGGATATCGGCGCGGCGAAACTGGCAAATGCCGCCGCGCTCGGTGTTCCGCTGAAAATTACACAGATGGCGGTGGGGGATGGCGGTGGCGTGCTGCCAACGCCAAACGCACAACAGACAAAGCTGGTCGGTGAAAAACGCCGTGCAGCTCTGAATATGCTGTATATCGATCCGCAGAACAGCAGCCAGGTGATCGCTGAGCAGGTGATACCCGAAACTGAGGGCGGTTGGTGGATTCGTGAGGTTGGTCTGTTTGATGAAACCGGCGCGCTGATTGCTGTCGGTAACTGCCCGGAGAGCTACAAGCCGCAGCTGGCAGAGGGGAGCGGCCGCACGCAGACAGTGCGCATGGTGTTAATTACCAGCAGCACCGATAACATTACGCTGAAAATTGATCCTTCCGTGGTGCTCGCTACCCGTAAATACGTGGATGATAAGGTACTGGAGCTCAAGGTGTATGTGGATGATTTGATGGCAAAGCATACCGCCGCCAGCGATCCCCATACGCAGTATGCGCCGAAAGCCAGTCCGACATTCACCGGCACGCCAAAAGCGCCGACGGCTGAGGCAGGCAATATTTCCACGCAGCTTGCAACCACGGCCTTTGTGCAGGTAGCGATTGCGGCACTGGTGGACTCATCGCCTGGCGCGCTGGATACGCTGAACGAACTGGCTAAAGCACTAGGCAACGATCCGAACTTTGCCACCACTATGACCAATGCGCTTGCCGGGAAAATGGATAAATCAGCTAATGGCGCAGATATTGCAGATATTTCCGCGTTTCTGAATAACCTTGGTCTGGGGGCAGGCTCCGCTCTGCCAGTTGGTGTGCCTGTTCCATGGCCTCTTACTACAGCTCCCGCTGGCTGGCTGAAGTGCAATGGTGCAGCCTTTACTGCTGCGCAGTATCCGAAGCTGGCACAGGCGTATCCGGGGCTAAAACTTCCTGATTTGCGCGGCGTGTTTATTCGCGGCTGGGACGATGGGCGGGGGCTGGATAGTGGCCGCGCTATTCTGTCGTATGCTGCTGATAAGTTGAGGAAGCACACACACGCGTTATTGTTTGGTAATGGTGATGGGGGCGAAACTCCTGCTGTTCATGAATCTTACCGTAAGAGTTCAGCGACCGTTTATTTTGCTTATTCGGGGAGCAGTGGCGTGTATTTATCCGATGAGGGCCAGAACGAAACCGCGCCATGCAATGTGGCATTTAACTACATCGTGAGGGCCGCATAATGCAAAGCGCAGTTATAGAAAATGGATTTGCCGTCGTGGCTGGTGAGGTTGTTGTGTTTAATTATGACAGTCTGACGCGGGTTTATTTGTCGCAAACAACGGAGTTTATTCCCGTGGGCGTCAGCATTCCTGCAAATGCCTGTACGGACATGCCACTGGCAGCAAAAAAAGGTTATGTTGTCTGCCGGAACAGTCAACTGACCGGATGGGAATATCTGGCAGATCATCGCGGTGAAACCGTCTGGAATATCAGAACCGGGGCGGAGCAGCAAATTACCGTGCCGGGCGATTATCCTGCTGATACGACTATTTACCCGCCATCGACACCATATGATAAGTGGAACGGTGAGCGCTGGGTAACAGATGAGGCGGCGAAAGCAGCTGCAGTAATTGCCGAAGCTACAGCAACAAAAGCAGAACTCATTAAAAGCGCCGCTGCCAAAATCGAACCCCTGCAGGATGCTGTTGATCTGGATATGGCAACAGATGAAGAAAAGAGCCGCTATGATGCCTGGCGAAAATACCGCGTATTGCTGACGCGCGTGGATACATCGCAGGCCCCCGATATTAACTGGCCTGAACCTCCCGAAGATTAATCCCGTCCCCGCAACTGCGGGGATTTTTTACCTCTTCCATTGTGTCATTCCCTATACATAGCCCAGCGCGTGCGCCGCGTGCATATCAACCAGAACATAGACACACCCCCTGTAAACCGGAGAGACTGCCATATGGCTCAGGATTACCACCACGGGGTGCGCGTTGTTGAAATCAACGAGGGCACCCGACCTATCACCACGGTGAGCACCGCCATCGTGGGCATGGTCTGCACCGGCGATGATGCTGATGCGTCCATGTTTCCCCTTAATAAGCCGGTCCTGCTGACCGATGTGCTGACCGCCAGCGGTAAAGCGGGCGAATCTGGCACGCTGGCCCGTTCGCTGGATGCGATTGCCGACCAAGCTAAACCGGTGACCGTCGTTGTGCGCGTTGCGCAGGGTGAAACCGAAGCGGAGACAACCTCTAACATTATCGGCGGCGTGACAGCCGACGGTAAAAAAACAGGCATGAAAGCGCTGTTATCTGCGCAGTCCCAGCTCGGCGTTAAGCCGCGCATTCTGGGCGTGCCAGGGCACGACACGCAGGCGGTAGCTACTGAGCTGTTGAGCGTGGCGCAGAGTCTGCGCGGGTTTGCTTATCTGTCCGCCTACGGCTGCAAAACGGTAGAGGAGGCTATTGCCTATCGCGCTAATTTCAGCCAGCGCGAGGGGATGCTTATCTGGCCTGATTTCATCAGTTTTGACACCGTGCTGAATGCTGACGCAACGGCTTACGCTTCAGCCCGTGCGCTTGGTCTGCGTGCCAAAATTGACGAGCAGACCGGCTGGCATAAATCCCTGTCTAACGTGGGCGTGAACGGCGTCACCGGCATTTCTGCGGATGTGTTCTGGGATTTGCAGGACCCGGCAACCGATGCAGGGCTGCTGAACCAGAACGATGTCACCACGCTGATCCGCAAAGACGGTTTCCGCTTCTGGGGCTCCCGCTGCCTCAGTGACGATCCTCTGTTTGCCTTTGAAAACTACACCCGAACCGCGCAGGTACTGGCTGACACCATCGCCGAAGCGCACATGTGGGCGGTTGATGGCGTGCTTAACCCGTCGCTGGCCCGCGACATTATCGAAGGTATTCGCGCCAAACTGCGCAACCTGAAAACGCAGGGCTACATCATCGGCGCCGACTGCTGGCTGGATGAGTCCGTAAACGATAAAGATTCCCTGAAAGCCGGGAAGCTCACTATCGATTACGACTATACGCCGGTACCACCTCTGGAAAACCTGATGCTGCGCCAGCGCATCACCGATCAGTATCTGCTGGATTTCTCCAGCCAGGTCAGCGCGTAAGGGGACAATATGGCTTTACCACGCAAGTTAAAACACCTGAACCTGTTTAACGACGGGAATAACTATCAGGGGATCGTTGAGTCTCTGACCCTGCCAAAATTCGGCCGCAAGTTTGAAAAGTATCGCGGCGGCGGTATGCCCGGTTCGGCTGATGTTGATCTGGGGCTGGATGATGGCGCGCTGGACACGGAATTTTCAATCGGTGGCACCGAACTGCTGTTATTCAAACAGATGGGTAAAGCCACCGTTGACGGTATCCAGCTGCGTTTCACCGGCTCCATTCAGCGTGACGATACCGGCGAAGTGCAGGCCGTTGAGCTGGTTGTGCGCGGGCGACATAAAGAAGTCGATTCCGGCGAATGGAAAACCGGGGAGAGCAACACCACAAAAGTCAGCAGCACCAACAGCTACGCGAAGCTGACCATTAGCGGCGAGGTGCTCTATGAGGTTGATGTGATCAACATGATTGAAATCGTTGATGGCGTGGACCTGATGGAAGAACACCGCAACGCCCTGGGCCTCTGATCTACTTTAAAGGCGCGGACAGCCGCGCCAGTACCTTATTAACAGGAAATGACAATGAGCGAACAACAGACTGAAAAAACCGTACAGCTGGACAGCCCAATCAAACGCGGTAAAACCGAAATTGCCGAAATTGTGCTGCGCAAGCCGCAGTCCGGCGCACTGCGTGGCACTCGTCTGCAGGCGATCATGGATATGGACGTCGGCGCGATGATGACGATTATTCCCCGCATCTCCACGCCCGCGCTGACCGCTCAGGAAATGGCTGAAATGGACCCCGCCGATCTCACCGCGCTGTCGGTTGAGGTGGTCACTTTTTTGTTGAAGAAATCGGTGCTTGCCGGTTTGCCGACAGCCTGACGGTAGAAGACCTGGTGGCTGATATCGCCACCATTTTTCACTGGCCGCCGTCCGTCACTGACGTTATGCCGCTGACCGAAGTGCTGGAGTGGCGGCATAAAGCGATTCAGAGAAGCGGGGCCAGCGATGAGTGACACTAACCTGCGTTTGCAGGTAATTCTCAATGCGGTTGATAAACTCACCCGCCCATTCCGATCAGCGCAGGCCAGTTCTAAAGAGCTGGCTACCGCCATTCAGCAAAGCCGCGCAAGATTAAAAGAACTGGACGCCCAGGCGGGCCGTATTGACGGTTTCCGCAAGGCAAGCGCGCAGCTGGCCGTCACCGGCAACAGTCTTAAAGCCGCACGCGAAGAAGCGGCGAAGCTTGCCACGCAGTTCTCGGCCACTAACCGGCCGACGGCGGCGCAGGCGCGTCTGCTGGAGCAGGCAAAAAACCGCGTTAACGAGCTGCAGAGCAAATACAACGGCCTGCGTCAGTCGGTGCAGCGTCAGCGTCTTGCGCTCAATGAGGCCGGGCTGGACACCAAAAAGCTGAGCAGTGCGCAGCGGGAGCTGCGGCAGAATGCCGACGAAACCCGGCAGGCGCTGGACCGACAGCAGAAATCCCTTAAACGCCTGGGCGAGCAGCAGGCCCGTATGAACGCCGTCCGCGATCAGTATTCGCGGCGCCTTGAGGTGCGGGATCGTATTGCGGGCGCCGGAGCAACGACTACTGCCGCCGGGCTGGCGATGGGCGCGCCGGTGATGGCTGCCGTTAAAAGCTATGCCAGCATGGAAGATGCGATGAAAGGCGTGGCAAAGCAGGTTAACGGGCTGCGGGACGACAACGGCAACCGCACAAAACAGTTTTATGACATGCAGGATGCCATCAAGGCCGCCAGTGAACAGCTGCCGATGGAGAATGGCGCCATCGACTATGCCGCGCTGGTTGAAGGTGGCGCCCGCATGGGCGTGACAAACCAGAACGATTCTTACGAAGACCAGAAGCGTGACCTGCTGGCCTTTGCATCCACTGCTGCAAAGGCCGCAACGGCATTCGAGCTGCCCGCTGATGAGCTGGCGGAGGGGCTGGGGAAAATCGCGCAGCTCTATAAAGTGCCGACCCGCAATATTGAACAGCTTGGCGATGCCCTGAACTACCTGGACGATAACGCCATGTCTAAGGGCGGCGATATCATCAATGTGCTGCAGCGCATGGGCGGCGTGGCTGAACGGCTTGATTTCCGCAAGGCGGCCGCGCTGGGTTCCACCTTCCTGTCTCTGGGCGCCGCGCCTGAAATTGCCGCCAGCGCATCAAATGCGATGGTGCGCGAACTGTCGATTGCAACCATGCAGAGCAAGCGGTTCATGGAAGGTACGGATCTGCTGAAACTCAATCCAGAAGAGATTGAAAAGCAGATGACAAAGGACGCAATGGGGACCATTCAGCGCGTGCTGGAGAAGGTCAACAAACTGCCGCAGGACAAGCGCCTGTCCGCCATGACGATGATATTTGGCAAGGAGTTTGGCGATGATGCGGCGAAGCTTGCAAACAACCTGCCGGAGCTGCAGCGACAGCTGAAACTCACATCAGGCAATGAGGCTAACGGCTCCATGCAGAAAGAATCCGATATCAATAAGGATTCACTTTCCGCGCAGTGGTTGCTTGTGAAAACTGGCGCGCAGAACGCTTTCAGTAGCCTGGGTGAAACCCTGCGCCAGCCGCTGATGGATATCATGGGGTACGTCAAAAACGTTACCGGGGCACTGCGTCGATGGGTTGAGGCTAACCCGCAGCTGGCGGGCACGCTGATGAAAGTGGCTGCAGCCACAGCTGCGATCACCGTTGTGCTCGGCACGCTGGCGGTGGCCGTTGCTGCCGTGCTGGGGCCGCTGGCGGTGATCCGTTTTGGCCTGTCCGTGCTGGGTGTAAAAACACTCCCCTCCGTTATGTCTGCAGCGACCCGCACCGGCGGCGCGCTGTCCTGGCTGGCAAATGCGCCGCTTTCCCTGTTGCGTCGTGGCCTGGCTGCATCCGGCAGCAGCGCCGGATTGCTGGCGTCTCCCCTTAACTCCCTGCGCCGTTCTGCCGGGCTGGCTGGCAATGCGCTGAAAGCGCTGGCCGGTGCGCCGCTTGCTGTCCTTCGCGGCGGAATGTCTGGTATTCGCAACATTATCGCCATGGTAATGAATCCGCTGGCCGCGTTGCGCGGGGGATTATACGCAGCCGGTGGCGTGCTGCGTTTTCTGGCGTCCGGCCCGCTTGCCCTCCTTCGCGTTGCGCTGTACGGGATTTCTGGATTGCTGGGCGCCCTGCTTAGTCCGATAGGGCTCGTTGTGGCGGCGCTGGCTGGCGTGGCGCTTGTTGTCTGGAAATACTGGCAGCCGATAAGCGCATTTTTAGGCGGAGTGGTTGAAGGATTCAAAGCTGCAGCTGCACCTATCAGTGCGGCGTTTGAGCCACTGCAGCCTGTTTTCCAGTGGATAGGTGACAAGGTCCAGGCATTGTGGGGCTGGTTTACTGATCTGCTGACGCCGGTTAAATCCACCTCTGCAGAACTGCAAAGCGCGGCGTCGATGGGACGGCAGTTTGGGGAAGCGCTGGCGGCAGGGCTGAACATGGTCATGCACCCGCTGGATTCGCTTAAATCGGGCGTGTCCTGGCTGCTTGAAAAACTCGGCATCGTCAGCAAGGAGGCGGCCAAAGCGAAGCTTCCTGAGCAGGTCACGCGGCAGCAGCCAGCCACGGTAAACACAGACGGTAAAGTGGTGCTGCCGCCTGGCGGATTCCCGCCGATGGGTTTTGCTGGCATGTACGACAGCGGCGGTACCATTCCGCGCGGCCAGTTCGGCATCGTGGGTGAGAATGGCCCTGAGATTGTTAACGGGCCCGCCAATGTCACCGGCAGGAAACGGACTGCTGATCTGGCGAGGATGGCGGCAACGCTCAATCCTTCCCGGCCGGAACCGGCCAGCGCTAAACAACGTCCTGAACGCGGGATAGTTCTGCCGCCTGATAGTGTGAACGGTCCGGCAAATCTTCCGGTAAGCAATCGCACTACTGAACTGGTGAAACTGGCGGCAACAGTAAGCCCCGTTCGTGATGTAACAGCCAGCCCGGAGCAACGGCCTGAAAGCAGGTTAATACTGCCTCCTGAGATTGTTAACGCCCCGGTAAATCGTCCTGGTCGGGATCGTGCTGCGGAGCTGGCTGATATCGCTGCGGCTGTCATGCCAGCACCGGCCCTTGCGGAAATCACGGATAACAGGGCTGACCCGATGGCTATGCGCCAGAAGGTGTTCGCTTCCGTGGTCGCTGGGGTAATGGGCCTGGCGGCTGCCCCGGCAGAAGCCGCACCACTTCATCCGTACAGTGTACCTGTCAGGACGCAACCGGCGCCATCGGAGAAGACAGAGAGACAGCCGCAGGTCATTAAGTACGAGATAAGCGCGCCAATTCATATTGTCGCCCAGCCAGGGCAAAGCGCGCAGGATATCGCCCGCGAGGTGGCCCGGCAGCTTGATGAGCGTGAGCGCAGGGCCAGGGCAAAAACACGCAGTAATTTCAGTGATCGAGGGGGGTACGAATAATGATGATGGTGCTGGGGTTGTACGTATTCATGCTGCGAACAGTGCCCTATCAGGAGCTGCAGTATCAGCGCAGCTGGCGGCACGCAGCCAACAGCCGGGTTAACCGGCGCCCGTCAACGCAGTTTCTTGGACCGGATAACGATACGCTTACTCTGTCCGGTGTCCTGCTGCCGGAGATTACCGGCGGCAGGTTGTCTTTGCTGGCGCTGGAGCAGATGGCGGAGCTGGGAAAAGCCTGGCCTCTGATTGAGGGGAGCGGGACGATTTACGGCATGTTTGTGATCGAGAGTCTGAGCCAGACAAAAACAGAATTTTTTGAGAGCGGTATGCCCCGACGCATCGAATTTTCGCTGAGCCTGAAACGGGTGGATGAGTCGCTGTCTGATATGTTCGGCAGCCTCAGCGACCAGCTCAGTAATTTGCAGGAATCTGCCACCTCTGCGATAGGCAATATGAAAAATACGGTTGGAGGGTTACTGCAGTGAATTTCAGCTCTGATCTCCTGAACCTAAACAGCAAAACTCCCGGTTTCAGTATCATCATTGAAGGTAAAGATGTGACTACCGTTCTGGATGCGCGCCTGATGAGTTTGACGCTGACGGATAACCGGGGCTTTGAAGCGGACCAGCTTGATCTGGAACTGGACGACTCGGACGGGCTAATCGTTCTGCCGCGTCGGGGGGCCATTATTCAGTTTGCGCTGGGGTGGAAAGGTCAGCCGCTTTTTCCGAAAGGGGCGTTTACTGTCGATGAGATTGAGCACAGCGGCGCGCCTGACCGTCTCACAATCCGCGCGCGTAGTGCAGATTTCCGTGAAACCCTTAACACGCGGCGTGAAAAGTCCTGGCACCAGACAACGGTGGGCGAAGTTGTGAAGGAAATCGCGGGCAGGCATAAATTAAAGATGGCGCTGGGAAAGGACCTGTTGGACAAGCCTATCGATCATCTTGACCAGACTAATGAAAGCGACGCCAGCTTTTTGATGAAGCTGGCACGGCAGTATGGGGCGATAGCCTCAGTTAAGGACGGAAATCTGTTGTTTATTCGCCAGGGGCAGGGCAGAACGGCAAGCGGTAAGCCGCTGCCGGTTATCACCATAACCCGCCAGGCCGGTGACGGTCATCGTTTTACCCTGGCAGATCGCGATGCCTATACGGGGGTGATTGCCAGCTGGCTCCATACCCGTGAGCCAAAGAAAAAAGAGACAGCAAAGGTTAAGCGCCGTCGAAAGAAAACCACCGCGACAAAGGAGCCGGAAGCAAAACAGGGAGATTACCTGGTTGGAACGGATGAAAACGTGCTGGTACTCAACAGAACTTATGCAAACCGCAGTAATGCAGAGCGAGCGGCAAAGATGCAGTGGGAGCGCCTGCAGCGCGGGGTGGCAACATTCTCCCTGCAGCTCGCAGAGGGAAGGGCTGATCTGTATACCGAAATGCCGGTGAAGGTGAGCGGCTTTAAACAGCCTATTGATGAAGCGGAATGGACGATCACCACGCTCACGCATACGGTCAACGCTGACAGTGGTTTTACAACCAGCATTGAGTTGGAGGTGAAAATTGACGATCTCGAAATGGAATAAGTGGTTCTCAATATTGAATAATGGTGTATCATTATTGTGAATTAAGCAAAGATAAAAGGGGGATTGATAAATGATGAATTGTCCGTTGTGCGCTCAGGCCGCACACACACGCAGCAGTTTTCAAGTCTCCACTCAAACCAAGGAGCGTTACAACCAGTGCACCAATATTGAGTGCGGGCATACGTTCGTCACGCATGAAACTTTTGTTCGTTCAGTGTGCCGACCACAAAAAATCAGCTCTGCACCACCTCATCCGCAAGGGATGCAGGAACAATTAGTTTACTGATACTAACCCGCCACTGGCGGGTTTTGAATAATATCGAGACAGTTATTTGATTTTTGACGCAAGAAGAATATAAATGATTTTTTAAAATTAAAACTATTTTATAAATACTTTGTTGTTATTGTTTTAATATTTTTTATGAATTATTTTATTTTAAATATTTCATGAATAGAGAATTTTTTTAATTCATCGCTCTCGTGTTCAACTCTGCCCCTTTCTTCATTAAATTCATTAAATAAATCATCAAATGGTCTATGAGTTAAAGAGTTGTATGGGGAGTTGGGGTTTATCTCATTTACTAGTGCTATATACATATTTGTTGCCTTCATGCCTAACTCAAAAGCATCAGCGGTAAGTTGGTCTAATCTTATTCCGTTCTCTGTGTTTAAGCTTATATTCCAGCGAGTTAGTGAACCAATTGTAGATCTTGTTTTGTAGGCTGAACTTGTTGCTTTTTCGATGTTTTTTGATGCTTCATCAAGTTGTTTAACTAACTGAGGGTCCTTGGGATTATTAGTGTTTTTATAAATATTAATAAGTGTCATATTTAAAAATAGGCTTGAAAAGCTATCTATGCAATCATCGAGAGACATCAATGCTGTATCTATTTTACTAATGGCATTATCGGACAGTTTATCTTTAAATAAGTTGGATATATTTTTGAATGCACGAACGGCGTAGGTAGCTAAAATAATATTTGTGGTGGCTATTATAATGTCACTTACAGTCCCAGTATAGTTTGGGGCAATGCTTAATGAACGGAGATAAAGATAAATAAACTGCATACAGACTAAGATGAAAAGTACAAAAACTATTATCACAAGATATTTATTAACTGGCATTTTTTTGTTCAGGTTGAAGTCCATAGTAGCCTCAAATTGAGATTAAATTACAGCTTGAAAGTAGCAACGCGTGTCCGATCACTCATAAGAATAGGAGGCAATATGACTGTACCCAACCCTAGCGCATTGCTATCGCCATTTTGCCGCCACGGCCAAAGAAAAAAGGGTTACGTTTTCACGTAACCCCTTGTTTTATTTGGTGGAGCTGGCGGGAGTTGAACCCGCGTCCGAAATTTCTACATCCTCGGTACTACATGCTTAGTTTGTCTTTACATTCGCACGCCAGCTGCGGACAGACACGCCACTAACGAACTAGCCTGATTAGTTTTAACGCTTCAACCCCAGGCAGGGCTTCCACGCGATCTCTTTTGGGTTTGACCTCTCTTTGATCCCCGTCTTAAGAGCGGAAGCTAGGGAGAGAGGGCTCAGAGCAGGTTATTAAGCTGCTAAAGCGTAGTTTTCGTCGTTTGCGACTATTTTTTTGCGGCTTTTAACGAGGCAAACCGCCCCTCGGCATGCACCTTGGGTTTCGCAAATCCCGTCGAATCCAGAATCAGCCCCAATAGTGTTGAACTCAGTATACCAGATTTCACTTCCTGGATACCAGCCCGGAATGCTAACTTATTGAATAGTACAATAAGTGTGCAGAATCAACGTCCTGCGTTTTTCATGATGCGCGCTTTATCCAACTGCCACTCGCGCTCTTTCAGGTCAGTACGCTTGTCGTGCTGTTTTTTACCTTTGGCGACGCCAACTTTCACTTTGCACCAGGCATTTTTCCAGTACAGCGACAGGGCAACCACGGTGAAACCTTCACGGTTGATGCGTCCGTAGAGGGATTCCAGCTCACGCTTGTTCAGCAGCAGCTTACGGGTGCGCGTTGGGTCACAGACGTAGTGCGACGAGGCGACGGTCAGCGGCGTAAAGTTCGCGCCGAATAGGAAGGCTTCGCCATCTTTCAGGATCACGTAGCTGTCGCCGATGTTGGCTTTACCGGCGCGCAGCGATTTTACTTCCCAGCCCTGCAACGCAAGGCCAGCTTCGAATTCTTCTTCAATGAAATACTCATGGCGAGCACGCTTGTTGAGCGCAATGGTCGCCGAGCCTGGTTTATGTGCTTTTTTCTTCGTCATAAGTGTCGTAAAGCCGTCGGTAATCTGATTTCAAAAAGTCACCTCATTGCGTCCTGTGAGGTCTAACGCGCTATCTTAGCACGAGATGAGGCTTAGCGTTTTTTTAACAGGTGATAAATGTTATTATTTGTCCGTTGTGTGACCATGGAAAATGCTATGCCTCAGATTAGCCGTACTGCGCTCGTTCCTTACAGCGCGGAACAAATGTATCAGTTAGTGAACGATGTTCAGTCTTATCCAGAGTTTATCCCGGGATGTACCGGGAGCCGCGTTCTGGAGTCAGGCCCGACGCAGATGACTGCGGCGGTGGATGTCTCCAAAGCGGGGATCAGCAAGACGTTCACCACCCGCAATACGCTGACCAACAATCAGAGTATTTTGATGCATCTGGTGGATGGTCCATTTAAGACCCTGATGGGTGGCTGGAAGTTTACGCCCCTGAGCGCTGACGCCTGCCGCATTGAGTTCCATCTGGACTTTGAGTTCACCAATAAGCTGATTGAGCTGGCGTTTGGCCGCATCTTTAAAGAGCTGGCGTCAAATATGGTTCAGGCGTTCACCACCCGCGCCAAAGAGGTTTACAGTGTCGCATAAGATCGCTGTGGAAGTGGTGTACGCGCTGCCGGAAAAGCAGTACCTGCAGCGCGTAATGCTGGAAGAGGGGGCAACCGTAGAGGCGGCTATCCGCGCGTCCGGCATTCTTGAGCTTTGCAGCGATATCGACCTGGCGAAGAATAAGGTCGGGATTTACAGCCGTCCGGTGAAGCTGGGCGACGTGTTGAGAGAGGGCGACCGGGTGGAGATTTATCGTCCGCTGATTGCTGACCCGAAAGAGCTGCGTCGCCAGCGCGCGGAGAAGGCGGCTAAGTAGCGTGTTTCCCCCTTACCCTGTCCCTCTTCCCAAAGGGGCGAATGGATAAAGAAAAACAAAAAAGGTGCTCATTGAGCACCTTTTTGCATTTTTGGCTTCTGATTATTTGGTCAGAGCAGGTTTGTTGTCGATGTTGGTCAACACACCGGCGCTGCTGAAGGTCAGCGTCAGGGTCTGCTGGGTCACGCTTTCGTGGCCTGGCTGCTGACGGAATACATAAAACCAGGTGTTAGTGCCGAACGGATCGGTCATCATCGGGGTTCCCAGTGCATAAGCGACCTGCTGTTGTGTCATCCCCACGCGGATTTTGGACACATCGTTAGGGGTAAGGTAGTTCCCCTGGTTGATGTCAGGACGGTAAACCACTTTCTCCAGAGTGGAACAGCCTGCGGTCAACATCAGAAGAACCGCTGCGGCAGCGGTCAGCATTTTACAACGCATAGTGATTTGATTCCTTTTCGGGCCCGAGCAGAACGCGGCTCATATGTAATATGCCGATGATAATAGACCTTGCCCCACTTTGAAACCGGTCTGGCGGCGTTTTTGTTGTTCTGTATGACCCTGAGATCCCGAAAAAGTTTATGCCGCCAGCAGTTCTTTCGCGTTCGCGAGCGTATTACGCGTGACTTCACTGCCGCCGAGCAGGCGCGCCAGCTCCTGCAGACGGGCACGTTTATCCAGCGGCTTCATGTGCGTTTCGGTCATTTCGCCGTCGGTTTCTTTGCTGACAATAAAGTGATGATGACCACAGCCCGCGACCTGCGGCAGGTGGGTGACACACATCACCTGCGTTGATTCACCTAGCTGACGCAGCAGTTTACCCACCACTGCCGCCGTTGGGCCGCTGATGCCGACATCCACTTCATCGAAAATCAGCGCCGGGGTTTCCATTTTACGCGCGGTAATCACCTGAATCGCCAGCGCAATACGCGACAGTTCACCGCCGGATGCCACTTTGGAGATAGCCTGCAGCGGCTGCCCCGGGTTGGTGGTGACGCGGAACTCGATGCGATCCGCCCCTTCTGCCGTCAGGTGGTTCTCTTCAAAACGGACATCAATGGTGAACACGCCGTGCGGCATCGCCAGCGTGTGCATGCTGTCGGTGATGTGCTGGCTGAGTTCCTGAGCGTAATGCTGACGGATCTCATGCAGTTTTTTCGCCGTGGTCAGCGCCTGCTGATGATGCAGGTTCACGGCCAGAGAGAGGGTTTCCTGCGAATCCGCCTGATCGTCAAGCTGCTGCTGTTCTTCGAGCAGAGACTGATAGTAGCCTGGCAGTTCTTCCGGCGTGACATGGTGCTTGCGCGCCAGTGAAATTTGACGAGAAAGGCGCTGCTCCAGTTCAAACAGGCGGTTCGGGTCGAGGTCCAGCCGCTCACAGTAATGACGCAGTTCGTCACTGGCTTCTGAGATTTGAATCGCGGCCTCTTCCAGCATATCCAGTACGCCAGAGAGTTTGCTGTCCATGCCGGCCAGTTCGGTGACCAGTTGACGGACATTGTACAGCTGGCTCTGCAGGTTTACGTCTTCGCCATCTGCGAGCATGTTGAGCGCATTCTGGCTGGTTGAGAGCAGGTGGCCGCTGTTCGCCAGGCGCTTGTACTCTTCGTCAATTTGTTCAAACTCACCCGGCTGCGGATTGAATTCGTTCAGCTCTTTTAGCTGGTACGCCAGCAGCTCCGCACGCGCGGCGCGCTCCTGGCTTTGCTGCTGGTGCTGGGCGAGCTCGCGGCAGCTTTGATGCCACTGGCGATAGTGCTCCGCCATAAGCTGAGTAAGCGCGTACTCACCCGCATAGCCATCAAGCAGCGCTTTCTGCTGCTCTGGTTTAACGAGTTGCTGATGCGCATGCTGACCGTGGATCTGGATTAGCAACTGGCCGAGTTCGCGGAGCTGGGAGAGCGGAACCGCCGTGCCGTTGATAAAGCCACGCGAGCGTCCGTCGCTGCTGATCACGCGGCGAAGTAAACACTCACGTCCATCTTCAAGCTGGTTCTGTTCCAGCCAGCGCAGGGCAGCAGGGGTGTCTTTCAGGGAGAAACGTGCGCAAAGATCGGCACGGTTTGAGCCCATGCGCACCATGTCACCCTCTGCACGGCCGCCAAGGCACAAGCCGAGGGCATCAATGGCAATGGATTTACCCGCACCGGTTTCCCCGGTGATCGCCGTCATGCCGCTGTGGAAATCGATCTCAAGCTCACGAACAATGGCAAAGTTGCTGATGGTCAGTTGTGCCAGCATAATTGTTTTCCTGTATGAAAAACCATAACTGTGTTTTCATACAGTATAAACTGGTTTTTTATACAGTAAAGCACTGGATGCAAAATCAGAACAATTTTTTTGACCAGCCAAGCTTCGAGCTTAATGTATTGAAATAGCTGTAATCTTTCGGGTGAATCAGATTCAGGTGGTAATCACACCGGCGAATAAGAACATCTTCACCTTCCTGGATCGGTAGCGCGATCTGGCTGTCGCAGCTGATCTCCAGGTCGTTACGGCGGTGCGAGAAGCGCAGACGTATCGTGCTGTCGCCGTTAATCACCAGCGGGCGGGCGGAAAGCGTGTGCGGGAACATCGGCACCAGGGTAATAGCATCCAGAGAGGGCGTCAGAATCGGGCCGCCCGCAGAAAGCGAGTAGGCGGTTGAGCCGGTTGGGGTGGAGATAATCAACCCGTCAGAACGCTGGGAGAAGGCAAAAATCTCGTCGATATAAACTTCGAACTCGATCATATGCGCCACTTTACCGGGATGAAGCACCACCTCGTTGATCGCGGTGCTGATGCGCTTCTGACAGTCCTGCTGGCACACCTGGGCTTCCAGTAAAAAGCGTTTTTCGCTGATATAGTGACCTTCCAGCACGTCGGCCAGCTGCTGTTGCGCGTTGTCCGGGTCGAGGTCGGTTAAAAAGCCGAGATTGCCGCGGTTGATACCTATGACCTTAATGTCATAACGCGCCAGCGTGCGTGCCGCGCCGAGCATGTTGCCGTCGCCGCCCACCACCACGGCGAGATCGGCCTGTTGGCCAATTTCCGCCAGCGTGCCGGTTTTGACGCTCTTCAGCTGCAGCTCCTGCGCAATCTGCTGCTCGACCATCACTTCATAGCCTTTGCTACACAACCAGCGATACAACATTTCATGTGTCGTCAATGCGGTAGGGTGACGCGGATGCCCGACGATCCCAATACACCTGAAATGATTATTCATTTTCTGGAGGTCCTTGTGCCTGATGAATGATGACAATCTCTCTTGTTCCCTTGAATCCAGGAAACTGATCCCCATAATAAGCGAAGTTAGCGAGATGAATGCAGAAAAACGCGGAGAAATTCATGAGTAGTAAAGAACAGAAAACGCCTGAGGGGCAAGCCCCTGAAGAAATTATCACGGAACAGCACGATGAAGTTGAGGCTGTAGAGCCAGACGCATCTGCTGAGCAGGTGGACCCGCGCGATGAAAAAATTGCGAATCTGGAAGCCCAACTGGTAGAAGCACAGAATCGCGAACGCGACACCGTTCTGCGCATCAAGGCGGAAATGGAAAACCTGCGTCGTCGTACCGAGCAGGACGTTGAGAAAGCGCATAAATTTGCGCTGGAGAAATTCGTTAACGAACTTCTGCCGGTGATCGATAGCCTCGACCGCGCGCTGGAGGTGGCTGATAAAGCGAATCCGGACAACGCGGCGATGATCGAAGGTATTGAACTGACGCTGAAATCCATGCTTGACGTGGTGCGTAAGTTTGGCGTGGAAGTGATTGCGGATACCGATGTCCCGCTGGATCCAAACGTTCACCAGGCCATTGCAATGGTTGAATCTGAAGAGATTGAAGCCGGTAAAGTGCTGGGCGTGATGCAGAAAGGTTACACCCTGAACGGCCGTACCATTCGCGCTGCGATGGTGACCGTGGCGAAAGCGAAAGCGTAATTTGCTACCTGTAGTGCCGGGTGGCGGCATTCGCCTTACCCGGCCTACGTTTTATTCGGCAATACTTTCCCGAAGTGGCGTGACGGGCAGCACCTTCACCTGCTTAATCATATTGTCCTGCACGTCCAGGATATCAATATCGTACTGCTCAATGCGCACCCGCGTGCCCGCCGCCGGGATCTCTTCCAGCGCTTCCAGAATCATCCCGTTCATGGTACGAGCTTCATCTTCCGGCAAATGCCAGTTAAAGGCTTTGTTGAGTTCCCGAATGTTCGCGCTGCCGTCAATCAGCACCGAACCGTCGTTTTGCGGGGTCACCTCTTCCGCAAGTGAAGGCGACATCGACGTGGTAAAGTCCCCGACAATCTCTTCCAGAATATCTTCGACCGTCACCAGCCCCTGAATATCGCCGTACTCGTTGACCACCAGGCCGACTTTCTTCTTGTTGCGCTGGAATTTAACCAGCTGCGTGCTGAGCGGCGTTCCTTCCGGCACGTAGTAAATCTCGTCGGCGGCGCGCAGCATCACCTCTTTGGTGAACTCTTTTTTCTCGGTCATCAGACGGTAGGCTTCGCGCACGCGCAGCATGCTGATCGCGTCATCCAGCGAGTCGCGATAGAGCACGATGCGCCCGTGCGGGGAGTGCGTCAGCTGGCGGACAATAGCTTTCCAGTCGTCATTGATGTCGATACCGACGATTTCGTTACGCGGCACCATGATGTCGTTCACGCTCACCTTTTCCAGATCCAGCACCGACAGGAGCATGTCCTGATTGCGACGGGAGATCTGCGAGCGGGATTCGTTCACGATAGTGCGCAGCTCTTCTTTGCTGAGCGCGCTGCTGATAGTGACGTCGGCTTTAATCCCCACCATCCGCATCAAAACGCGCGTGACCATGTTCAACAGCCAGACCAGCGGCATCATCAGGATCTGCAGAGGCGCCAGCAGGAAGCTGCTCGGGTAGGCCACCTTTTCCGGGTAAAGCGCGGCGATGGTTTTCGGCAGCACGTCGGCAAACACCAGCACCACAAACGTCAGCACGCCGGTGGCAATCGCCACCCCGGCGTTGCCGTACAGGCGCATCCCGACGATGGTACCGAGGGCAGAGGCCAGAATGTTGACAAGGTTGTTGCCGATAAGCACCAGGCTTATCAGCCGATCCGGCTTGCGGAGCAGTTTTTCAACGCGACGGGCGGCACGGTTACCCTGTTTAGCACGATGACGCAACCGGTAACGGTTTAAGGTCATCATGCCGGTTTCCGAGCCGGAGAAATAGGCGGAGATGACCACCATGACGATCAGGATAACGATCAGCGTGGTGGTAGAGATGTGTTCCAGGGGGAACTCCTTTTATAACTTAGCCAGCAAATTGCTGTATGAAGCGGCTGCCAAAATAGGCAAGGGTGAGAATGCCCGCACCCGCGACGTTGAACCAGACGACGCGACGACCGCGCCAGCCTTCATGATAATGGCCCCACAACAGGACAATATAGACAAACCACGCGATGATGGAGAGCACTGCTTTATCGATATTCTCCACGCTGAACAGGTTCTTCATGTAAAACAGGCCCGTGCAGAGCGTGAGCGTCAGCAGCACCACGCCTATCTGGGTGATGTGGAACATCTTACGCTCAATGACCATCAGCGGCGGCATTTCATGGTTAAACGCCAGCTTTTTGTTTTTCAACTGGTAGTCAATCCAGGCGAGCTGCATGGCGTAAAGCGCGGCGATGATCAGCGTCGCGTAGGCAAACAGCGACAGGCCGATGTGCACCAGCATCCCCGGCGTCGCCTCCAGATGCGTAATGAATTCATTAGGCATAAAGGTGGCTAAAGCCAGATTGATCAGCGCGAAGGTATAGACAATCGGCAGCAGCAGCCAGCCGCGATTTTTAGACGCGACGATGGTCATGACCGTACAGATCATCAGGCTGACCAGCGAGCCGACGTTGAGGGCGCTCAGATTTTGTACGCTGCCGTCGCCGGGAATGATGCGTGATTCCAGCGCAAACGCGTGGCTTATCAGTGCGATGACCGCCGAAAGAATAGCCATGCGCCGCCAGCCGCTGTTTTTTTGCAGCAGTCCGGGAATAATCAGCGCGAGGCTGACAGAGTAGGCAACAAGGGCGATCAGTGCGAAAACAGGCATATGGGCATCGACAGTTGTCTTAATAAGAAAGAGAAGCAGTATAACGTTACGTGACGCCTGCTCCAACCGTTGCATAACAACAAAGGCGCCTTCATGTTATACTCCGGCAAAATTCTGTGTATGTGCCGCTCAATGCGGCCCAACGTTTCTACTCAGGCGAGAGACAATGTTTGATAATTTAACCGATCGTTTGTCGCGCACGCTGCGCAACATCAGCGGCCGCGGACGCCTTACTGAAGAGAACATCAAGGAAACGCTGCGCGAAGTGCGCATGGCGCTGCTGGAAGCAGACGTGGCGTTGCCGGTTGTTCGTGATTTTATCAACCGCGTAAAAGAGAAGGCGGTTGGTCATGAAGTTAACAAGAGCCTGACCCCGGGTCAGGAGTTCGTCAAAATCGTTCGTAACGAACTGGTTTCGGCGATGGGCGAAGAGAACCAGGTGCTTAACCTGGCGGCTCAGCCGCCGGCCGTGGTGCTGATGGCGGGCCTGCAGGGTGCGGGTAAAACCACCAGCGTCGGTAAGCTGGGTAAATTCCTGCGCGAAAAGCACAAGAAGAAAGTGCTGGTGGTCTCTGCGGACGTCTATCGCCCGGCGGCGATCAAGCAGCTGGAAACGCTGGCCGAGCAGGTCGGTGTGGATTTCTTCCCGTCCGACGTTGCCCAGAAGCCTGTCGACATCGTTAACGCCGCGCTGAAAGAAGCGAAGCTGAAGTTTTACGACGTGCTGCTGGTGGATACCGCCGGTCGTCTGCACGTCGACGAAGCGATGATGGACGAGATCAAGCAGGTGCATGCCTCTATCAACCCGGTAGAGACCCTGTTCGTTGTTGACGCCATGACCGGTCAGGATGCGGCGAATACCGCGAAAGCGTTTAACGAAGCGCTGCCGTTAACCGGCGTGGTGCTGACTAAAGTGGACGGTGACGCCCGCGGCGGTGCGGCGCTTTCGATTCGTCATATCACCGGTAAGCCGATTAAATTCCTCGGCGTGGGCGAGAAAACCGAAGCGCTGGAGCCGTTCCACCCGGACCGTATTGCCTCCCGTATCCTCGGCATGGGCGACGTGCTGTCGCTGATCGAAGATATCGAGAGCAAGGTTGACCGCGCGCAGGCCGAGAAGCTGGCCAGCAAGCTGAAAAAAGGCGATGGTTTCGATCTCACCGACTTCCTTGAGCAGCTGCGTCAGATGAAAAACATGGGTGGCATGGCAAGCCTGATGGGCAAACTGCCGGGGATGGGCCAGATCCCTGACAACGTCAAATCCCAGATGGATGACAAAGTGCTGGTGCGTATGGAGGCGATCATTAACTCCATGACGCTGAAAGAACGCGCCAGGCCAGAGATCATCAAAGGTTCCCGTAAGCGCCGTATCGCAGCCGGCTGCGGCATGCAGGTGCAGGACGTTAACCGCCTTCTGAAACAGTTCGACGACATGCAGCGCATGATGAAGAAAATGAAGAAAGGCGGCATGGCGAAGATGATGCGCGGCATGAAAGGGATGATGCCCCCTGGTTTTCCTGGGCGTTAATCGCTTTTGAGATTGCTTTTTGCCCGAAAATGAGTAAAATTTTCGGGCTTTTAATATGACACCCGGGCTCCGTTCCTCGATGGGGCCCGGTTGTTTTATTCACACAAGAGGATGTTATGGTAACTATTCGTTTAGCACGTCACGGCGCTAAAAAGCGTCCGTTCTACCAGGTTGTTGTGACTGACAGCCGTAATGCACGCAACGGTCGCTTCATCGAGCGCGTTGGTTTCTTCAACCCACTGGCCTCTGGCGCAGAAGAAGAAACCCGTCTGGATCTGGATCGTATCGCTCACTGGGTTGGCCAGGGCGCTACTGTTTCCGATCGCGTTGCTACGCTGATCAAAGCAGCAAACAAAGCAGCTTAATCTGTCACGGTGGTCATGATGAGCAATAAAGCACCTGTTGAACCGATCGTATTGGGAAAAATGGGTTCTTGCTACGGTATCCGTGGTTGGCTCAGAGTGTTTTCCTCCACTGAAGACGCTGATAGCATTTTTGATTACCAGCCCTGGTTCATCCAGAAAGCCGGTAAGTGGGAAGAGGTCGAGCTGGAAAGCTGGCGTCACCACAATCAGGACATCATCATCAAGCTGAAAGGCATTGACGATCGTGATGCCGCGAATGCGCTGACTAATTGTGAAATTGTCGTGGATTCGTCGCAGTTGCCACAGCTGGAAGAGGGCGACTACTACTGGAAAGACCTTATGGGTTGCCAGGTAGTCACTACCGAAGGCTACAGCCTGGGGAAAGTCATCGATATGATGGAAACCGGGTCAAATGACGTTCTCGTCATTAAGGCAAACCTGAAAGATGCATTTGGCATCAAGGAGCGGCTGGTTCCGTTCCTCGATGGACAGGTTATCAAGAAAGTCGATCTCACTACTCAAACCATTGAAGTAGATTGGGATCCTGGTTTTTAAATTCTCCGGATAAACGGTAAAAGACGGCGCTATGTGGATTGGCATAATTAGCCTGTTTCCTGAAATGTTCCGCGCGATTACCGATTACGGGGTAACTGGCCGGGCAGTAAAGAATGGCCTGCTGAGCATCCAGAGCTGGAGTCCTCGTGACTTTACTCATGACCGGCACCGTACCGTGGACGATCGTCCTTACGGCGGCGGACCGGGGATGCTAATGATGGTGCAACCCTTACGGGACGCCATTCACACAGCAAAAGCCGCGGCAGGTGAAGGCGCAAAGGTGATTTATCTGTCACCTCAGGGACGCAAGCTTGATCAAGCGGGCGTCAGCGAACTGGCGACGAATCAAAAGCTGATTCTGGTCTGTGGGCGCTACGAAGGGATAGATGAGCGCGTAATTCAAACCGAGATTGACGAAGAATGGTCTATCGGCGATTACGTTCTCAGCGGTGGTGAGTTACCGGCAATGACGCTGATTGACTCCGTCGCCCGGTTCATTCCGGGGGTACTGGGCCATGAAGCTTCGGCAACGGAAGATTCCTTTGCCGATGGGTTGCTGGACTGTCCACACTATACTCGTCCTGAAGTGTTAGAAGGGATGGAAGTACCGGCAGTGTTACTGTCAGGAAACCATGCCGAGATACGTCGCTGGCGTTTGAAGCAGTCGCTGGGCCGAACCTGGCTTAGAAGACCTGAACTTCTGGAAAACCTGGCTCTGACTGAAGAGCAAGCAAAGTTGCTGGCCGAGTTCAAAACTGAACACGCGCACCAGCAGCATGAACATGATGGGAATGCGTAATACGCTCCCGAATATCAGTTTACCCAGGATAAGAGATTAAATTATGAGCAACATTATTAAGCAACTTGAACAAGAGCAGATGAAGCAGGACGTACCTTCCTTCCGTCCAGGTGACACCGTGGAAGTGAAAGTATGGGTTGTTGAAGGTTCCAAAAAACGTCTGCAGGCATTCGAGGGCGTGGTTATCGCTATTCGTAACCGCGGTCTGCACTCTGCATTCACTGTTCGTAAAATTTCCAACGGCGAAGGCGTTGAGCGTGTCTTCCAGACTCACTCTCCGGTAGTTGACAGCATTGCTGTTAAACGTCGTGGTGCTGTACGTAAAGCTAAACTGTACTACCTGCGTGAGCGTACTGGTAAGTCTGCTCGTATTAAAGAGCGTCTGAACTAAGATTCGCTTAAGCGACATCCTGTTAGAAAGGGCTGGCCGAAAGGCTGGCCCTTTTTTTATCCCATCGCACCTCTCGCGTTAACCCTTTCGTCATAAATCATTTACAATGCTTGCCTCTTCGGTGGAGGGTAAGTGGATAACGTACTGCATCAGCCTAAACGGAAACGCGCAGCGGCATTGACCGCGCTGTTTGCGATCCTGCTGATCGTGGTTGCGCCGCTTATTTCCGTCTCGCTGCAGAAAGACCCTATGAGCGCCATGCCGGGTATGCATCATGACATGAGCATGATGTCGATGGACGATCATCATAGCGATATGCAGCATTCCACGCCTGTCGACCATGCGGAAGCGTGCGGCTACTGCGTGCTGTTAGCCCACGTGCCGGGCGTGATGCTCGCACTGATTGTGCTGCTCAGTATCGTGCTGCAAAGGCTGCGCGTGAAGCCACCGCGTCAGGCGGTTAGCTACTGGCACTTTTTCCCCTGGCTTTACCCCGATACCCGCGCGCCGCCGCGGCAGTCTGCTTTTTCCCTTTAAAAACTAAATCGATAACTTTTTGCCTTAAAAAGGAAAAGTATGACTACCTGCACGCCGCGCGCGGCATGGGGAAACCTGCTGCGTCGCCTCCATTTCTACGTCGGGCTGTTTGTCGGCCCGTTTATCTTCTTCGCCGCGCTGACCGGTACGCTGTATGTGGCGACCCCGCAGCTCGAGAATGCGCTCTACCGGCACGCGCTCCATACGGATTCCGTGGGCGAGCCGAAGCCGCTGGCGGAACAAATCGCCATGGCGGAAAAAGCCGTTGGCTCAGATTTGCGTTTACACGCCGTTCGTCCGGGGCTGGTTGAGGGGGAAACCACCCGCGTGATGTTTGCTGACCCTGCGCTTGGGCCATCGGAAAACCGGGCGATCTTTATCGATCCGGTAAGCCTGGCGGTGCTTGGGGATATGACGGTATACGGCACCAGCGGGATTTTACCGCTGCGTCAGACCATTGATTATCTGCATACCTCTCTGATGCTGGGCGATATCGGGCGGCTCTATAGCGAACTGGCCGCTTCCTGGATGTGGGTGGCCGCGCTGGGAGGGATTGCCCTGTGGTTTTATACCCGACCAAAACGGCGGATTAACAATCGCTTCCAGAACCGTCGTCGGGTGCATGTGACGCTCGGCTGGTTATTACTGGGGGGCATGCTGCTCTTCTCTGCAACCGGCCTGACCTGGTCCCAGTGGGCGGGGGGAAACGTTGATAAGCTGCGCGCTGAGATGAACTGGCTCACCCCGCAGGTGAACACGACGCTTTCCGGCGTGGCGGAGAGCGTGGATGAGCACGCCGAACACCGTGGCCATCATGGCGGAATGGTGATGCCGGAAATGGCGATGGATCTGACGCAGTTTGATGGCGCGTTAAGCGCGGCGCGTAAGGCGGGGATTGATGCCAACAGGCTGGAGATCCGCCCGGCAAAAACGATGGATCGCGCATGGACAGTGACGGAAATCGACCGCAGCTGGCCGACTCAGGTGGACGCCGTTGCGGTTGATCCCGGTACGATGCAGATCCTGGACAGAACCCGATTCGAGGATTTCCCGCTCATGGCAAAACTGACCCGCTGGGGCGTGGATTTCCATATGGGGATCTTATTCGGGCTGGTGAATCAGCTGCTGCTCGTTGCCTTCGGCCTTGCCCTGTGCGTGCTTATCATCTGGGGATACCGGATGTGGTGGATGCGTCGTCCGGCACAGTCGGCAATGAATCCGGTGCAGACGCTTTCTCAGAGCTGGCTGGCGCTGTCAGGGTGGGGAAGAGGTGTTACTGTGGTCATCAGCGCACTGCTGGGGCTGGCTTTGCCGGTGATGGGCGTGAGTCTGGCGCTGTTTGTTCTGATTGACTGGCTGCGCTGGCGAGCGGCAACAGGCGTGTCGCTCACCGAATCATCCGCTAAATAATCCTATGGCGTGCTGATAACCACTGACACCCGGCGGTTTTCAGCGCGCCCTTGCGCAGTGCTGTTGCTTGCAATCGGGTATTTTTTTCCTAATCCTTGGGTGGTGAGATTAGTGCGCGGGATATTCGCGCCCTTCGCCCACGCGTCGGCAACGGCATCGGCGCGTTTTAACGACAGGGCTTCGTTGTAACTTTCTTCACCGTAGTTATCCGTATGACCGTCCATTCGCGCGTGATTCAGGCCAGTTTTCGCCAGACGAGAGGCCATGGATTGGATCTGGGTTTCACTTTCCGGGCGCAGTCTGGCGTCATTCTTATCAAAGAGGATGGTATCTGACAGCCCCAGAGACCAGTCGCCG
The DNA here is from genome assembly GCF_034107265.1 of Enterobacter sp. 168J2. Classification (NCBI taxonomy): domain Bacteria; kingdom Pseudomonadati; phylum Pseudomonadota; class Gammaproteobacteria; order Enterobacterales; family Enterobacteriaceae; genus Enterobacter; species Enterobacter sp. 168J2. The sequence goes on from NZ_JAWNEB010000014.1 coordinate 36,226, forward strand.
TTCAGTTCGTTAAAACCGTAAGACTTCATCGCCGCGATTTGCTCAGGTGTGAATTTGCCCTGGGGCGGCGACTGGCAGCCAGCCAGAACCAGTGAGGCCATAACTAACGGCGCGAAGTATCGTTTTAACATAGAATTTCCTTTCTAACTTATTGTTTTTGTACGCTGGTTTTTAACCTGGTACATATTGCGGTCGGCTTTCTCCAGTAATGCTTCAACGGACGCATTTTCCCACGCCAGAGCAAAGCCAATGCTGAGTGACATCGATGCTTTTAGTCCGTTATGCAGATCAAACGGACGGATAAACTGCTGCGCTAGCGCAGCACAAATGTGTTGAACCTCAGTCTCAGAATGCACGCCGTAGAGCACCATGGCAAATTCGTCACCGCCAAGGCGGTAGGACTGATGGCGTTTATCGCCAAACTCCATCATCCTGCTGGCGACTTCAATCAGCACGCAGTCTCCTGCCGCGTGACCCCAGGTGTCGTTGATAAACTTAAAATTGTCACCGTCGAGGAAGAGCAGGGCCGAGTTTGTTCTTGCGGAAGGGTCATTCATTAACGCCGCAATGCTGTTACGGAACGCCGCGCGGTTGGCAAGTCCGGTAAGCGGGTCGTGCATGGCGGTACGCAGCAGCTGAGCGTTTTTCGCCTGGAGCTTAAGCTGCCACTCTTCCATCTCATCCAGCAGGCTGTTGAAGTCTTCACCAAACTGATGGAATTCTTCGATACGGCTATCTTTCACCCGGCGGGAGAAGTTGCGGTTTGTGCGCACGTCATGCACAACGTCGGTGATATTTTGCAGCGCCGTTACCATGCCGCGGTGCAGAGAGTGGGTAATGGTGAGCGCGACGACGGTTGCAAAAAGAATACAGCCGGTGAGGACGGCAAACGACATCCAGATGAAATGACTGATAAGACTGTCACGCGCGGTAAGGCGAATTTCGCCGATTGCCGCGCCGTTATGCATGATTGGCTGCGCAACCGGAACGGGGAAAAGCCAGCGACTCACCAGCGCACCCAGCGTGTCGTTATTATCCTTTGGGTTCCAGGACCAGTAGGCAAAGCGCTTTTTATGCCCGTTGATGACTTCTGCAACGGCAAACTGCCCCTGCTTACCCAGCGCAGCAAGCGTTTCGTTGGCTGCCAGTGAATCGTTGAAAACCAGCGAGGCTTCAAGGCTGTGGCTCATTGTGGCGCCGGTTAATTCAAGATTTTTTTGCGCGTATTGTTTTAATGTTACGACCGAGGCAAAACAGAGCAACAGCCATATTAACGTCATCGTGATGATGACGCTTATCATGCTGTTTCGCCTCAGCGTTCTTTTAAACGTCGGACGCGGCGTCGAGGTGAAATCTTTATCCATGCTGCTTATTCCGTGCAAGCATTAATACATCCGGGCTGACCCTGACGCCACTGCGTGTCAACGCATCCAGATTGACGGAAAACCGCACCTGGCCACGATCGATTATCAGGCAAAAAGCACTGCCAATAACACATTCCGGATTTTGCTCTGAGATTAATAGCAATGCTCTGCCCTGATATTGACTTATTAATTCAAGTTGTTTCGCAGGTGGTTCAGTCCCGAAATAAACAGCATCGCATGTCGCGGCCAGGGCTTCCCGATCGTTACGTACAATAACGGGGGTATAGGGTAACTCGTTATGCCCCTGGTCTCCGCTGAGCGCGTGCTTATAGTGAGAAGTGGCATAGATGCAGAGTTTAGGCTGACCGGAAAGCGACGGCCATCGCGTATAGCTCACTATGCCTGAGACAATAGAACGTACCGATTTATCTGTCTCCGTGAGCGCGCCTGCCATCGCCGGGCCCACCATAAGGAACAGCATTAGCACCAGAGTGAGTCGGAACAAAGAGTTCAAGTATAAATTTCTCACCAGAATCCGCCGTACCGCTCCGGAAATAGATGTCCTTAAGAGTTGCGGGCAGAATACCATTGTTTATCAGAACCGTCATTATGTCAGAAATAGCCCATGGCTGACCTAAGCTAAATCCTACAGTTGTTTATTTTTCAAAGAATAAAAGCAGACTTAATTAAGCCTGCTGGAACGCATACTTTCATCCATTCCTTTTTGCCATGACGCATGCAGTTTCGCTGCATTTTCAACGGTATCACAACTGGCTGGATAAGATTTGCCCGCTAATCCCCAGGCATGAATAAAGCCTTCTTCGCATACTTTCTTCTGACCATCAGCATAGCCACGGAGATATTCACTCCGATCGATGTTGGGGTCGTTAAGACTATCGGCCAGGGTCTGGTTATCTTTAACCGGCAGGCCATTCATGGCGTCTTCTTTACCCGCAGTGAACCAGTCCGGGCTCGTCCAGTTGGGCTGGAAAGTGTAAGGATTAATCTGGCAGCCCGATAAAAACAGCGACAGCAGGACGAAAGCAATCGATCGCATAATCCTTCTCCTTTTTCTTCAGCATAGCCTGGCGGGAGAAAATCAGTGTGTAATTTAAACTTTACGGTTTTGATGGCTGATTTTTGCATCTAATTTGTCTATGTAAACTAATGTGTACGTATTTTGGATTGAAATGTTTACTTTTTATGGTATCGTGGTTTCACCTCACTGAGGAAAACAACTATCGCAAACGAGCTTTACAGGATCGCTATCATGCAAAAAGACGCGCTGAACAACGTACATATCACTGACGAACAGGTTTTGATTACCCCGGATCAACTGAAAGCGGAGTTTCCGCTGAGCGCCGCGCAGGAGGCTCAGATCGAGCATTCTCGCCAGACCATTTCTGACATTATCGCCGGCCGCGATCCGCGCCTGCTGGTGGTATGTGGTCCTTGCTCTATTCACGATCCTGAAACCGCCATTGAGTATGCTCGTCGATTTAAAGCATTAGCGGAGGAGGTCAGCGATAGCCTCTATCTGGTAATGCGCGTCTATTTTGAGAAGCCACGTACGACCGTCGGCTGGAAAGGGTTGATTAATGATCCGCACATGGATGGCTCGTTTGATGTGGAAGCAGGCCTGAAGATTGCGCGTCGCCTGCTGGTGGAGCTGGTCAACATGGGGCTGCCTCTGGCAACCGAAGCGCTGGATCCGAACAGCCCGCAATACCTGGGCGATCTGTTCAGCTGGTCCGCGATTGGTGCGCGTACGACGGAATCGCAAACCCACCGCGAGATGGCGTCTGGCCTGTCGATGCCGGTTGGCTTTAAAAACGGTACCGATGGCAGCCTGGCGACGGCGATCAACGCCATGCGCGCTGCCGCCATGCCGCACCGCTTTGTCGGTATCAACCAGGCGGGCCAGGTGTGCCTGCTGCAAACGCAGGGCAACCCGGACGGCCATGTGATCCTGCGCGGCGGTAAAGCGCCAAACTACAGCCCGGCGGACGTGGCGCAGTGTGAAAAAGAGATGGAACAGGCGGGACTGCGTCCGGCACTGATGGTAGATTGCAGTCATGGTAATTCGAATAAAGATTACCGTCGCCAGCCAGCGGTTGCGGAATCCGTGGTCGCGCAGATCAAAGACGGAAACCGTTCGATTATTGGTCTGATGATTGAGAGCAACATTCATGAAGGCAATCAGTCATCAGAACAGCCGCGCAGCGCGATGAAGCACGGCGTCTCCGTGACGGATGCCTGCATCAGCTGGGAAACCACCGATGCGCTGCTGCGTGAGATCCATAAAGATTTAAGCGGCCAGCTGGCGACGCGTCTGGCTTAAGAGGGTAGTTATGGTTGCTGAATTGACCGCACTGCGCGATCAAATTGATGAAGTGGATAAGGCTCTGCTGGACCTGCTGGCGCGCCGCATGGCGCTGGTTGCCGAAGTCGGTGAGGTGAAAAGCAAATACGGCCTGCCAATTTACGTCCCGGAGCGCGAAGCCTCAATGCTGGCCTCCCGTCGTAAAGAGGCCCAGGCGCTGGGCGTTTCGCCGGATTTGATTGAAGATGTTCTGCGCCGCGTGATGCGGGAATCCTACTCCAGCGAAAACGACAAGGGCTTTAAAACCCTCTGTCCGTCCCTGCGGCCGGTGGTGATTGTTGGCGGAGCAGGACAGATGGGGCGTCTGTTCGAGAAAATGCTGACGCTTTCTGGCTATCAGGTGCGCATTCTGGAAAAAGAGGACTGGGCACAAGCACCGGAACTGATGAAAGATGCCGGAATGGTTATCGTCAGCGTGCCGATCCACGTGACGGAGCAGATCATCGGGAAGCTCCCGCCTTTACCGAAAGACTGCATTCTGGTAGATCTGGCTTCCGTCAAAAACGGTCCGCTGCAGGCGATGCTGGCTGCGCATACGGGCCCGGTGCTGGGCCTGCACCCGATGTTTGGCCCGGACAGCGGCAGCCTGGCGAAGCAGGTGGTGGTTTACTGCGACGGCCGCCAGCCGGAAGCCTACCAGTGGTTCCTGGAACAGATTCAGGTCTGGGGGGCGAGGCTGCACCGCATCAGCGCGGTCGAGCACGATCAGAACATGGCGTTTATTCAGGCGCTGCGCCACTTTGCGACCTTTGCCTACGGTCTGCATCTGGCGGAAGAGAACGTGCAGCTTAAACAGCTGCTGGCGCTCTCTTCACCAATCTATCGTCTTGAGCTGGCGATGGTCGGGCGTCTGTTTGCGCAGGATCCCCAGCTTTACGCCGACATCATTATGTCGTCTGAAAATAACCTGGCGCTGATCAAGCGCTACTATCAGCGCTTTGGCGAAGCCATTACGCTGCTGGAGCACGGAGACAAGCAGGCGTTTATCGACAGCTTCCGCAAAGTGGAGCACTGGTTCGGTGATTACGCCACGCGTTTCCAGAGTGAAAGCCGCACGCTGTTGCGCCAGGCAAATGACAGTCGCCAGTAATCCAATGATGTATATACTGAAAGCCAGCAATGCTGTTTTAATTTTAGACGCAATACAATGAAATAAAAGGATTTATTTCTAACGATGTCCACACGTCGTCCACACATCGAAAAAAAGCCCCGCATTGCGGGGCTTTCTTTTGGTCACTGCCAGTGCATTTGTTGCTGACCTGATGATGTCGGGTGAGGTGCCGCTGGTACTACAACGCCCGGCGATACAATGAAACGCTCGACCGTCTCAGTGGTCACAAACGTCGCGCTGCAGTTGATGTTTGTGCACTGGTGATACCGCTCTTTGGTCGTGTCAGTAAAATAGCGACTTGTGCGGGCGTGAGCGGCGAAATGGCATTTTGGACAGTGAAACATGGCGAGCACCTCATTTATTTTCCGATGCGCTAATTTTACTCAATTTATCCTTATATAACAAACACATAAAAACAAATCACTGCGTTAATTCTTCGCTTTCGTACTCCACATCCGAAACCTTAACCTCAAGCTCTAAGCCCGTCGTGTAGCCGTTCCCGTTGAGGTTATGCACCACCCGGCTGATTATCCAAGCCTGCTCGTCTATGACGCGCTTAAACCCTTTCACCGCGATTGGCGTTTCAGGAAATAAATCTGCCCGGCCAATCGCCAGCGAGATTGAAAACTCAGCAACGCCGCGCTGCAGCTTGTCCCACTTCGCCTGAGCGGCGCGCATGGCCTGCGCCTTTGTCGCATAAATGGTCGTCAGCTCCAGTACGTTGTCAGCCTCACCGGCCATGTACTCACCCTCGCGCGCTTCCTGCTCTTTTTTGGCTTTGGCATTTGCCGGGGCTTTGGTAGCCTTTGGGTGCTGCAGCGCGCGCAGGTGCTTCTCTTTGAGCTTACGCTTAAGCTTCACCTTTTGCTTTTGCGGCTTCGGGTCTTTGGTGTGCAGCCATTTTGCCGACACGCCGGTGTAGGCTTCCCGGTCAGCAATGGCAAACTGATGACGATCACCGTCGCCGCGCTCAAGCGTCATCTGCGGAATGGGCTTCCCGCTGGCCGTCTTACCGCTCCCCGCTTTGAGGAATAACAGTTTCCCCGCTTTTACCGAAACCGCCGCACCGTTCCGGTCAGCCAGGCGGGAAAGAAACACCGCGTCCGATTCCTGCGACTGGTCAATGTGAGGCACGGCGACGGCTTTCAGCGTGTCGGCCACGCTGGCCGTCAGCTTATTGCGTGCCGCAATCGTCTCGACAATTTGCCCGAGCGTGGTGTCATGCCATGACTGTTCCCGGCGAGAGTTCAGCGACCCGCGAAAATCGGCGCTGCGCCCCCGGATGGTCAGCGTATCTGGCGCACCACGGTGCTCGATTTCGTCGACCGTGAACGTCCCTTTTTTTATCAGCGCTGCACCCTGCCAGCCTAACCACAGCGTCAAGGTTGCGCCGCGCGGCGGCATTGCGATTAGTCCGTCAGTATCATCGAGCTCGATATCGAGCTGGTCGGCCTCGAATCCGCGATTGTCGGTCATGGTCAGGCTGATAAGGCGGTCGCCAAAATCCTGCGTGATATCCTCGTTATCCAGCTTGAGCATAAACGCCGGGGCAATCTTCGCCCCGGCCTGAATATCCATTCCTGTAATCATCCTGCCAGCCCTCCCAGCCAGTCACCGGCAGACGTGACCAGATTGTCGGCCTGCGTTTTCAGGTCGCCATAAATGGCCGCCAGCGATTTATCGACCCGCTTAAGGGAAAGGCTAAACTCGATTTTTCTGGCCGCTCCGTCGCTGAATAGCTCGGTGTGCGTGTGCGTCACTTTGTCGATGACATACATGCCGTGGATCATGCCCGTTCCGTCAATCAGCGGCCACGCGCGCGCCTCGTCTGCCATCAACTCGATGGCGGTCAGTGACAGCCGTCCGCCGGTAATTTCGGGATAGAGCACGCCCGACAGCGTGCGCGTGGTTTCCCCTTCCCCGAGATACTGGTAAGCCGGTGGCTTGCCGATACGGTCGTTTGATGCCCAGCGGTAATCCTTTGAATACTGCATGGACTGATAGGGCAGCGTGCGGCGCTCAAACACAAACAAACCCAAAACCATTAACATGCTTTATCCCCCTCAGTCATGACGCATACTTGAGCGCTGACGCGCACGGTTTTCACGGTCGAATTTATCGACAGCCTCGCGGAGCTGCCGGTCAAGGTCGCTGCCCGGCGCGATGCCCCCATTCAGGTTGATGTTATATTCTGGCTTGCTCTGATCGACGTAAGTCTTACCAGTGGGTGCCGTTACCGGCTGATATGCCTGATAACCGCCATACGCTGAGGTTGCCGGAATATAAGACCCATTTTTCGAGCCGGTGGCGGCACTGGCTTTTGCGGCCTTCTGGTCAAGGTCGCTCGATTCTTTATTGATAACCCCGAGTTTTTCCAGCAGCCAGTTAACGCCAGTACGCAATGTATTAAAGCTTTTGAGCGGTAACATCAGCGCTTCGGCCAGTAACTTACCGAACATCACACCCGCATTTTTGCAGCTGTCGAGCGTCTCCTGCGTCGACTTAACCGGTGCGATCAGGTCTTTGAACCACTGCCAGACTCCGCGTAATTTCTCCATGAAAGAATCAAACACCGGCGCAAGCGGTGCGAAAATTTCCGCCACCGGCGCAAAGGCCGCTTTAAGTCCCTCCACCACGCCTGAGAAAAATGCGCTTATTGGCTCCCAGTATTTGCGAATAAGCAGCGCACCGGCGACGATGGCAACCCCAATAGCGACAATCGGCCAGGTAAGCGCCCCGAGCACCGAAACAATGGCCGTTCCCATTGCGGCCAGATTTGTACCGAGAAAACCGGCAGCGGCGATAATCACGTTGATGCCCGTTACCACCGGCCACGCTATCAGGCCAATCCCGCCCAGCACGCCAATCAGCGCCAGTCCGCCCCCAACAATCACCCCGATAGTGGTCGCCAGTCCTTTATTCTTCTGGATCCATCCGTCGAGCTGTAACACATATTTCGTGGCGGTCTGCGTGAGCTTACGCAGTGAGCCCTCCTGCTGGTCAAACAGGTCAGTACCAACGGCCTCATAAGCTGACTGGAATTCTTTGAAGTCGCCGCCGAGGTTGTCCTGCATGATTTTGACCAGCTCAGCTGTTTTCCCGTCCGAGGCTTTAAACGCCGCCGTGAGCTGGTCGAGTTTGCCGCTTGAGGCAGCGGTCATCAGCACCGCCGCTGCCGAGCTGGCTTCCTCACCGAAAATGGTTTTCATGTACTCGCCTTTCTGGCTTGTTCCGAGATTATTTTTCTCAAAACTGCGCTGCATTTCTTTCAGAATGGCGAATATCGGGCGCGTGTTGCCCTTGCTGTCAGACGTTTTAACACCGAGCTCTTTAATGGCCTCGTATGCCTTACCGGTCGGAGCCTGCAGGCGACTCAGGACGGCACGGCTGCCGGTCCCTGCCATCGAGCCGGTGATTTTGGCGTCATGGAGTGCGCCGACCATTGCGGCGGTCTGCTCGATACTGACCCCGGCATTTTTTGCTACCGGCGCAGCATACGTCAGGGCGTCGCTCAACCCGTCAAAGTCAGCGGCCGTTTTGTTCATCGTCATCGACAGCACGTCGCCGATGTGTGCTATCTGGTCGTTAGACATCTGAAACGCGGATTTCATCCCCGTCAGCAGCGCGGCGTTTTCTTCCATCGAGCGACGGTTAGACAGCGCCATATTCAGCGTGACCGGCGTCGCCGCCTGAATCGCTGCGGCATCCCCGCCGCTTTTCGCAATGATAATCTGCGCGCTCGCTGCATCATCTGCAGACGCAGCGGTATTGTCCCCGAGCTGTCGCGCCTGTTTGCGCAGCGCCTCCATTTCGGGTGATTGTTTCTCTACCCCGAGCACGGCCTGCAGCTCAGAGTTTTTCTGTGCAAACGAATAGCCAGGCATCAGCAGTTTCACCCCGGCCATCGTTCCCGCCGTGGCGATACCTACGCCCGCCGCGCCTGCAGCCGCAGCGCCTCCGGCAAGGGATTTACCGGCCTGATAACGCTCTTTAACGCGACTCAGTCGCGCCTGCTGTTGACTGACCCGCGCCAGCGCCTCGCGCTGCCGGTTAAGTTGCGCGGTCGTTTCACTGATGCTGGTTTTCAGGCGGCGCTCATCCGCCGAGAGAGTACGGGTGTTAATCCCGGCCTGCGCGAGCTCGGTGCGCTGGCGCTGTACCGACTGCCTGAGGCTGTTGTATTTGAGCTGCAGGTCAGCGGCGGATTTCTTTGCCGCCTCCATCGCGCGCGCCTGCGCGGTTGTAGGGTTCTGCGTGTTTTTAAACTGGACGGCCAGCGCGGCGGCTTCCTGTTTCGCCTTGTTAAGCGACTGGCCTGTCACGGCAAGCTGTGCGCTCGCTTTCCTGAATCCGTCAATTCGGCCAGCCTGCGCATTCAGATCGCGCAGGCTGTTTTGAGAAGTGCGGATATCGCCAGCAAGGGTCTTGCTGGCAGTCTGGATAGCTTTGAGCGGTCGGCTTGCCCGGTCTACTGCGTTCAGCAGTACCTCAATCCTGACGTTATTGCTCATGGTGGTGTCCGCTTCGCTGCAGCGCCTTTTCGCGCCATGTGATGAGCTCGGTCACGCTCAGGGAATTTAGCTCTGATGGCGGCCAGTGAAATATCACCGCGATATCCGCCATCAGGTCATCGACCGAAAGGTTGTTCGGGAAGGTCAGCGAGCCGAAGATGGCGACAAAAAACCGACCACCTTACCGGCGAACAAAATCAGGTCTGACGCTTCCAGACGCATGACCTCTGGCTCGGTCAGCGCCGGGTATGTCATGCGCGGCAGCACCTTAATCAGCGCATCGACGTCAGAGTTTGCCAGCGAGGCCAGACTCACACCGCGCAGAGTACCGGCGTTGGGTCTGGTCACGGTCACCTGTTCGATTTTTTGCTCACCGCGCATGATTGGATTATCGAGGATCACAATGTTCTGGTTTTCGGTTTCGGTGGTGGCGGTTTCGTTGATGTTTTCCATGAAGTTGCTCTCTTTGAATGTGAGTAAGTGACCGGCCAGCCTGGCTGACCGGTTAACGGTTTACAGGCCAATCGCCCGGCGGTGCTCAGCGAGACGGTCGACGCCGTCGACTTTCATCACCATGTTGACGACGTCAATCTCGATGACCTCTTTGCCGTCGATCGTGAGCTGGTAGTACGAGCACTCGGTCGCGATTTTGGTCGTGCCGCTTTCGCCCTGTTTGTTCTCGCCGCCGTCGTACTCCTTGTGACGGCCACGCATGACCACCTCAACGGCAGAAATTTCGCCGGTGTCATCGCGCTGGAATGAGCCGGTGAAGCGCAGCGGCACGCTGTCGGCACCTGGTGACGCGTACTGCGCCCACAGCGCGACGTCAGGCAGGCCGCCCAGCGTCCACTCAAGCGAGAGCGCGTCGTCGTCGAGGCCGAGGTCAACCGACACCGAGCCCGGCATCCCGCCGCCGCGATATTTCTCAAGCTTGCGGGTCAGCTTTGGCAGGGTGACGGATTCAACGACGCCCATGTAGCTGAGACCGTCGTTAAACATGTTCAGGTATTTCAGTTTGCGTGGTAACGCCATGCTCTGAGCTCCTTAGCTGTTGACCGAGTCTGACAGGTCTGCCAGATAGGTATCGGTGATGCGCTGGCGCAGGGTCAGGTTTTCCAGCGGCGGGACGGGGGTGTAGTCGTAATCGATATACAGTTTCCCCGCTTTAAGGGTTTCCACGCTGTTTGACTCCGGGTCGTACCAGCAGGAGCCGTCAACGATATAGCCGTTGTTTTTCAGCTCGCGGAATTTGGCATTGATTCCGGCGACGATGTCGCGGATGAGCGTTGCGGAAACGGGCTTATCCATCGCCCACGCGTGCGCTTCCGCCATCGTGTCGGCCAGCACCTGCGCCGTGCGGGTGTAGTTTTCAAACACGAATAACGGATCGTCCGAGCAGGTGCGGTTGCCCCAGAATTTAAAGCCGTCGTTGCGGATGAGCGTTGTCACTCCGGCCTGATTCAGCAGGTTGGCGTCGGTGGCCTGCTCCTGCAAATCCCATGAGACCGAGGCACTGACGCCGGTGACACCATTCACGCCGACGTTGGACAGCGTTTTGTGCCAGCCGGTTTCCTGGTCAATTTTGGCGCGCAGGCCGAGCGCGCGGGCGGTCGCCCATGCAATATCGGTTTCGTTCGCCGTGTTGTCCCATGCCAGAAAATCAGGGTGAATGACCATCAGCTCGCGCTGGCTGAAATTCTCACGGTATTTGATGGCGTCGGAAATGGTCTTGCATCCCCACGCGCTCACGTAGCCGAATGCGCGCAGGCTCTGGCAGGTCGACGCAAGCGCGGTCGCCACTTCCTGCGTATCCAGCCCCGGCACGCCGAGAATGCGCGGCTTAACGCCGGTGACGGTTTTCGCCGTTAACAGCGCTTTCAGCCCGGTGTATTTGCCGTTTTCGTCGGTCGTGCCGATGATGTTCGAAATGGTTTCTTTCTGCGCCGCTTCCGGGTCTTCCGGGTCTTCGATACCTTCGGGAACGCGCACCACCACAATGACAGGCTTGCACTGGTCGGCGATGGCCTGCAGGGATTTTGACAGCGTGCCTTTTTTACCGGCTTTACCGATAGCCGTTTGCACACTGGTAATTAGCACCGGCTCGTTTAAGGGGAATGTCTTTGCGTCAGCATCGCTGGCCGTGCAGACCATGCCGATGATGGCCGTCGAGACGGTGGAAATGGTGCGCGTGCCATCGTTAATCTCGATGACCTCGACGCCGTGATGATAGTCGCCCATCTGTTTAACTCCGTGGTTAAGGGGTGCGACTATTTTCTGTTGTGTGTTCTGCGGGTGCGATGAAATGGCGTTGGTGGAGGGATAAAACAACAAACAAAAGCCCTCCGGGTGGAGGGCCTCGGTAAATCATTTTTAAAAAGCGACTAACTGACTCAAATCGCAGTCTCAGGCAATGGTGGCCATACCGGTTTTTTTACATCGACCCGATTCAGAAGCACTCGGTACTTTTTCCACTCCTGCAAATTTGCTGTTTCTTCGTCTGTTGCCATGTTTAGATCAACCGCATCCTGCATAGTGGCGATGACGTTATTTGCCTGAGTCATCAGCTCCAGTTTTTTGCGCTGCGCTTCGTCTACATAATCCACTGGCGCGGCTATTATTTTCCCGCCATCAAAAATCCATTCACCAAAAATATTAAGGCCTGCCGGAACATCTGAAATGTCACATTCTCCGACTGACATATCAACAGGATTTAACATAGATGCGTCAGTTGAAAAAGAGCGAATTACATTAGCTCCATCAAAAACAACTTTAAGTGTGTCTTTCGCAAACAGTTTCTGCGCGTCATACCAATCCACATCATTCTCATCTTTTAAAAAGATGATGCTACTCCCGGTGAGTTTTTCCATCATCTCTAAATCAGAAAGCTTGCTTTCCTCAGAAGGAATATAATTAGAAAATTTCCCTAATATCATCACAGTGCCCCTACATTATACCAGTTCCCATTAATGTTATATTGGTCATATCTGTATTCAACAGCAATGTAAGTACTTTCATTAAATACTGATACTACACTTGCCCCATCGGGTGCTCTGGCAAATCTATCGCTGTTTTGGTTGCTATTGGCGCTGCCTTTAGCTCCCTTTCGTACCCCTTGAATGAAGTTATTTCTCACCCAATCACTCGGTGCCAGATAGACAATCGTATTTGAATCAGCGTGCCGCATATAAGGATATGCAGTATTGTTAGCTGCAAGCCCAACATATGTAATCGAGTCTCTTTTAACATAGGGGTCTAAGTTCGGCTCTGGAATCACAACAGCGCCCTGCATCCCATTAACACTGGTCACAGGGAATGTTGGGAGATAGTTTGGAGAGTATACCCGCACGCCCGGCGTATCGTACACTCCAGAACCGGCTTCAATTAACCCTTTACTGCTGATATTGCGCCCAGAATGGATGTCATCTTTAGCCTCCAGATAGTTTGGGGCAACAACATTACCGTTCGACTGAATATTAACTGACGGTCCTTCACCAGCCCGCAAGTGGAGTACTTTATCGTCAGAAGCGTAAACAAGCCCCATTTCAGCGCCCGAAGTATTGAAAAACCAAAGATGTTTATTGCCGGAGCCCCGAATGATTATTGCGTTTTGACTTAATTCAATTGCACCGTTACGCGCTCTTACATCAACAGGAAAGGTGACATTCTGGTTGTCTGCATCAAATTGCACTGCACGGAAATAACGCCAGCCTATGGTTGAACCATCATCTTCCCGAATGGCAAAAATCATTGTTGAATTTGTATAACTTACAAATTGGATTAACGGCCTGTTAACTCTCCCTCCCTGAGCTGGGCTAGTGGCACACACAACATTTATATAATAAAAATCTTGCGTCAAAAAAGGCGGGTTATTCGTACAGCCACGTGAATCAACGAATAATGATTCCCCAACTACAAACGGATAAGTCGCAAAATCAATCGCCCCGTGATTACATTCGGATTTAAAATTACCTTTATACCCTACCGGAATTAATTCTCCTGAAGCATTATCAGCGACGCCTCTATGTGCGGCTTCGCCCAGGCTGTTTTTCAGTTTTGTAACATCATCGCTGACCGTCTTCACGGCCTTTGGCGTGGCCGCGAGCGTCTCAGACTCGCTGTTGGTCGCGCTACTGAGCTGAACGATACCCTTTTGCGCCGTGGTCGCGTCCTGAGCCGTATATTTCCCTTTAGCAAGGTCATACGCCGTCTTAACCGCTTTCGGCGTCGCTGCGAGCGTCTCAGACGCGCTGTCGGTGGCGCTACTGAGCTGGACGATACCCTTTTGCGCCGTGGTCGCGTCCTGAGCCGTGTATTTCCCGTTAGCAAGGTCATACGCCTCCTTGACCGCTTTCGGCGTCGCGGCGAGCGTCTCAGACGTGCTGTCGGTCGCACTGCTGAGCTGAGTAAACCCTTTTTCCTTAAGCGTGGCGTCAGGATGACGGCGGGACTGCTCATGCTCAGCGAGCTTGTAGTCGACATAGTCCTGCGTTGCCATCACGGTTGAGGTGTCAATCGTCAGCTCGACTGACTCGATGTCGCTTACCATGATGACCATACGCACGGTCTGCGCGCGGCCTGACCCCTCGGCCAGCTCCGGCTTGTAGCTTTCCGCCATGTTGCCGACGGCAATCAGCGTGCCGGTGTCGTCATAGAGACCCATTTCACGCATCCAGAAACCGCCGGTTTCAGGCGGGATGAGCAGCTCCGCGATCACATAGTTTTGATGTTTGTTGTCCTGGCTGATTTTATTCAGCGTATGGCGCCAGACTTCATTGACGAGCTTTGTCTGGCTGGCATCAGGCTCCGGCAATGTGCCGCCACCGTCGCCGATGGCCATCGCCGTAAAATTCACTTTTTTCCCGTTCGGGACGGTCGCTGCAGCAAGCTTAATCGCACCGGCTTTGGTGATGACCGTTTTATATTTTACTGTCAAGGTGTTCTCACTTATCCGGGTAAACCGTGATGATGTCGCCGTCATACGTCAGCGCGCCGGTGTAGAGATAGCCCGGCACATCCTGAATAATGTTGAGGCCGATAAGATGGCGGCTGGCTGGCTTTGCATCCGCAATGAGCCGCTCCATCTCGTAATACATTTCCTCGGTGATGCCGGTCTCTAACACACCGATATCGAGGCGAAATGTGCCGGGCGGGTCATTCGTTTCCCACCACTCGGACACGTTAATCAGATAGCCGAGCGGCTCGACCACGCGGCGCACCGCCCCAATCGTCCCTTTGTGCGCATGGATAAACCACGCCGCGCGGATCACATCGCGCTTTGTGGCTTCCGGCCAGCTCTCATCCCAGCGGTCAACGGAAAACGCCCACGCCAGCCACGGCAGCAGATTTGCCGGGCAGTCGTCAGGACTCCAGAGGCGACGCAGCGGAACGGGAGTATTTTCAATCTCAGCGCAGGCGCGCGCCGCCGCCACCTCAAGCGGTGACGAGCCCACCGGCAGCAGGCGGATATCATTCATCGTTGCCCCCGATCGTCACGCTGTAATCGCTGCACCATGACGCCTGCGTGTCATCGAGCACGATGTCGGCCACCGGTTCGGCCAGCTCGACACGCTGCACGCCTTCGACGTGGAGCGCGGCATAAATCGCTGATTTGCGGATATCTCGCCCGAGGCGGTGCTGCGCGGTGATATACGCCTGCAGCTTTGTTTTTGCCGCACTCAGCACCGGCTCGCTTTCGGGACCGGGGTAAAGGTAAAGCGACGCGGTGATTTTATAGTCGACAACGTTCGCCGACTGCACGGTCACGCGGTCAGCGACCGGCCTGACGTCCTCATCGTTCAGCGCGGTGCGCACGATGGTGAGCAGCTCGTCAGACGCCACGCCGTTATTTTCGCGGGAAAGCACCGTGACAGTGACACACGCAGGCGCGGGACTGATGACAGAAATATCGGCGACCCGCCCGTCAGCGCTGCGACCGTGAAACTGATAGGAGCCGGTAGAGCCTGCGGTACTCAGCCCCTCGAATGCCTGTTGAATGCGCAGACGGTAGTCGGTGTCCGACTCCATCACGGCAGGCGTCGGCGGTAACGTCGTGTCGTCTGCAGGCGTGATGACAAGGCGCTCGACGTTGTAATTTCCGCCTATCTGGTCGAGGTCTGCGCCGGTGGCGTAGGCCAGCATGACCGCGCGCGCGGCCTCGTTGACGCGCTGTCGCCAGATAACTTCCCGGTAGGCGTTTTCCTGCAGCAGCTTCACCAGCGGCTCGGACTCAAGCGAGAGCGTGCGCGCGATCGCTTCCTGCTGGTCTTCCGGGTACAGCGAGACGAGCGTCGCCTTTCGCTCGCTCAGGATGGTTTCATAGTCCAGTTCCTCCACGACGTCAGGCGCGGCGAGCTGGTTAAGGTCAACAATTGCCATAGCGTTTAACTCAGAGGAATGGTGAGTGAAAAAGGCTGGCCGCCGGTGGAGCGGGTGCCGGTAATGTCGACATACAGCCCGCCGTCGGTCTCCGACCGTTCAAAGGTGATGGTCGAGAGATTTACGCGCGGCTCCCACTTCTGGATCGCGGAATAGCACGCGGCCATAATCTGCAGGCGCAGCGCCGGGGTCTGCGGCTGGTCAATCATCTGCGACAGGAGCGAGCCGTATTCACGACGCATAACGCGCGAGCCAACCGGCGTGACCAGAATGTCGCGCACGCTTTGCCGGATATGCTCAACCTCAGAGATACTGAGGCCGCTCTGGCTGTTCATTCCCAGATAACGCACCGTCATTTGATGCCCTCCGTCCAGCTTCCGCCCCGTTCGACGCCGCCGTGGTCGTGGTTATCCACCTGCACGCCGTTTGATTTCAGTGTCCCGCCGGTGTGCTCGATGTTCCCGCGCATGGTGCCGCCTTTCTTCACTTCGAGCGTGCCGGTCGTCAGCTTGTTGGTGCACACCACCTCCGGCGTATCGAGCGTGACGCGGCTCGATGCTTTCACCAGCACCACCGGCACGGTGGCCGTGATGGAGTCCGACGCAGTGACGTCGGCGGTTTTGATGCCAGATACGGTGAGCGCGCCGTTTTCGGGCTCGTACTCAATAACCGCCCCGTCAGGAAAGGAAACATGAAGCGCATCAGGGGAGGCAGACGGCGCGGGATGGTCATCCGAGAAAATGCCGGGCAGCACAAACGCCGTATCGAGCTCGCCGCCGACAGCCAGTAAAAGCACCTGCTCCCCAACGGAGGGAGCCCACCATACGCGCGAACGTCCCGCACGACAGGTTAGCCAGTTCAGCCAGGTGGTTTCGATGCCGCCGGTCTGGACACGACACAGCCCCTTGTCGAGGTTAACGTCGGTCACAATGCCGGTGCGGATAAGGTTGCGGATCACGCGTGCGATTTCCTGAAGAGAATTTAGATTATTCATGGTGGAAGGATGCCGCCGGGCGAGGCCAGCGGCAATGGAACGGTGTTTTGTGGGCGTTGTGACAACCGTCATCAATCTCGAGTATTGAATTGAATAGTTTAAAGAAAACTTGCAACACCTTAACTTTTTAGGGTTAAAATCACTCTTCACTATGAGACACACCAATCAATACATATCAATTTTTGAATAGATTATTGGTAATTCTGACTGATATTTGATTACATTGGGTTATAAGTAATTCATATTGAGGGTTAACATGGAAATTAAGGATTTCGTAAATCAATATAAAAACCATCCCGTCCTGTTCATCGGAACAGGTTTTAGTCTCCGCTACCTAGAAAACTCCTATAGTTGGGATGATTTATTAATGAAGGCCGCGGTAGACTTAACTGGAAACCCCGAATTTTACTACGACCTGAAAGCTGACAGCCTAGAGGGCGATGAATATCGATATGACATTTTAGCCACTAAACTTGAGGATATTTTCAATCAGACACTGGCTTCAGATCGCAATGGTAAATTTGAAACCATTAATGATATTTTCTATGAAAACATGAAACAGGGTAAAAAGCTTAGCCGATTTAAAATCTATCTAACATCAATATTACAAGAGCTTAAAATCAAAGAGCATATGAAAGAGGAAGTTAACGCTCTCATTAAAACAAGAAAAAACATTGGCTCCGTAATCACAACAAATTATGACCAACTCATTGAGAATATTTTCGACTTCATCCCTTTAA
Organism: Enterobacter sp. 168J2; assembly: GCF_034107265.1. Lineage (NCBI taxonomy): Bacteria > Pseudomonadati > Pseudomonadota > Gammaproteobacteria > Enterobacterales > Enterobacteriaceae > Enterobacter > Enterobacter sp. 168J2. The sequence continues at coordinate 53,704 of NZ_JAWNEB010000014.1, forward strand.
TTGGCAATAACATCTTACTAAGCAATCCTTATGGTTCAGTCTACAAAATTCATGGATGCGTTAGCGACCCCAACAATATAATCATCACCCTTGACGACTACAAAAACTTTGACAATAAATACGAGTTAATAAGAGCTCAATTACTCTCAATTTTCATACACAACCCAATAATATTCATCGGGTATAGCATAAGTGACAAAAACATTAAATACCTTTTGCAAACTATTTTCTCTTATGTTGATCTCAATACTGATCTTGCCAAACGAATAAAAGACAATTTCCTCTTGGTTGAGTATGACGAAAATAATTTCTCCACAACAATATCCGAGCACGATATTAACATTGAAGGATTATCAATTATTAGAATCAACAAAATAAAAACAGATAACTACAAAGCTGTGTATGAAGCAATATCAAATTTAGTTCTACCTGTATCTGCAATGGACATCAGAAAAGTACAAAAAGTTTGGAATACGATAAAAAGTGGTGGAGAGATTAAAGTAAAAATCACCGAAAACCTTGACGAGTTAAGAAACGAGGAAATGGTTATCGCTGTTGGCTCTGAAAGGACAGTCCAATATGTATATCAAACGAAATCTGAAATGCTGCAAAATTATTTCAAGATAGTAGAAGAAGCCAATTCTCAACTTATCTCCCTACTTAATAAGCAAACAATAGGTAACCACGAGCACTTCCCATTTTATGCATTTAGCTCCATTTGCCCTGAGTTAGAAAACATTCCAGCAGCCAAAGATAGACAACTTGATAAAATTGTCAGCCAGATTGAAAGATCTCGCGCTGTTTGCCGCTCTGACTTTAAATCAATCGATGAAATCATAAGCCAAACACCCGCATGGAAAGTCGCAGGAACTATCACATGCTGTATTTTTGACGACAATATAGACATTGAACAACTAAAGAATTATTTACTTGCAAATTCACATAATGTTAACACAGGGTATCGTCAATTACTTTGCCTTTACGACTTCCTAGCCAATTAATAAAATGCGTTTAAGGCTGAGAACAAGCCTTAAACGCATAAGTACACTAGTCATATATATCAGTATTTTTTTTCAATAACTTGATTGCAGAATCGAGCAAATGGTCATGGAAAGAAACCTTTTGCAAAAAGGCTAAGAATGAATCCGTTTCAAAACGATTAAATGCGTTATCAAGACCATCTATCAACTCCGTCAATTGTTGTTGTGTTAATTGAGCTAGAAAAGCTCTAATTCTTATTTCAGGCACAGGTCTTTTCTCATGACAGGATCTACATAGCGCTCTAAATGCACTCAACGGATATTCCCACGGTTCAAAGCCTTCACGCATATTTGTATAATAGCAATGGTGCGCTTCCAAAACACTTTTCACACCGCAGTCTTGGCAACGTTCCTGAGCTCTGCGCCTTACTAGAATTGACTTATTCTTCCATCGAATATCTTTTAACTTCTGAGTATAGCTACCTGACAACCTCGAATAATCATACCCTTCCAAAGGATAAAACCCCAGACTCCAAGCATAGCCCATTTCATAATAAAAACCGAACGATTCAACAAGATCCTCAAACTCCTCAGTATCACATCCATAATTAAGCAAGTGATATAACCCGCTAGAATCAATAGTTAAAACTAATAGAGCATCGTCATGCATATCCTCTCCACGTGAAAGCCATTCCGCTTGGGAGTAAAACTTTGCATCATGCAATAGACTATCTTTAATCGCCCATTCGGTTATCGCTTTTTTCATGCGTTCTAAATTAGCTAACATTAATTTATTCAACCTAACCCCCTCATGCGAACTTTAAAACTTCACACTGACTGAAACTAAGCAAAAAAGATACTCACTAAAAATATCAAAGCCATTATTTTCAATCACAATATAAAAATATGCACTTACCAGTGTGGTATCAGATTATTCCTTTTAGAATTATTTTTTCAATCAATTTTTGGTCAAGTCCAGTAATACCAAGTAACTGGCGTTCTGCGTACTGCACGTCCTTAGAATGTACATTAGGCCGGTCTTTGAGCCCATACTGATGAATTTGTGCGATGCGCTGCACCTTGCCGGTAAATTCCACCACCGCGCTGTTTTCACGGCCAGTGGCTTTCATGTAGCGACTTGTGCGTAGCTTCTGGAACATCGTCCGCTTAATCCGCCCGGTCTTAGCCCTGAGCGGCTGACGCTTTCGCGCCTCATACGGCGAGCCGTTCGGGGCTTTCTGCAGCTTGATGCGTTGCTGTTGCGACTTGCGCAGCTCCTTTGCTATCTCTTCGGCCAGCTTACGGCGTGCTGCCGGTGAAAGTGCAGCAATCAGACCATTGAGCCGGTCGTCAAATGGCTTAAATTCATTCATCCCATTTACTCACCAGCTCGCCGTTGATGTAGAGCTCTTTTGGTCGCGTGACGGGGGCCGGCAGCGGCGGCTCGGGGGCATAGCTCACATGCAGAGCGCCATTTTCCTCTTTGATGAGGGTTCGCTCGGTGAGCTGCAGGCTGATGCTGATGTCGACACTGTCCCCGTCATTCAAATCCATCTGGAAACGGTATCCCTTTTTGCGCCCGTCTTCGAGCGTGCAGATATCCGGCTGGTTTTCCCTGAGCCATGCGGCTACCGGCACGAAAATCAAATCAGGGTCGCCCACAAAGTCACACACGATCACATTCAGGGTATAAATTTTCTCGTGCGACAGCGAGGCCGCGAGACGCGCATCGATATTCCCCTCATCGGCAAAGATGCGCATCATTTCGGGGTTTTTTTCAAGCTGCGGGACGGCTTTAATCAGCGCTTCGCGCAGGCTGCGTGCTTTCTTCATCGAGTTTATCCTGACAGTCTTTGACGGTTTCAACCTGCAGCGCGCAGGCGGCGAGCGCGTGCTCGAGCCTGCGAATATCGGCGCTCAGATCGCCATTAGTGGCCGGGTCGCTTCCCGGCATCGGGCAATAGCTCACTTTCGGGCAGGCGCTGTAAACAATGACCGGCGGAGGCGCAGGCGGCGCGGGTGTGCAGCCGACGCACAACATCAGGCAACTCAGCGCTGTACCAGCGACGTAGGGTTTCATTTTCATTTATCAGCCTCGTAATGGTTTCTTCACGTCGCACGGCCATTGCACCGGCGGCCAGCAGCTCGCCGCGTAGACTGACCTGCGCGGTTTCATTTCGCCTGGCAATGCCCTGCGAAACGGAAAGCTGATTTTTCAGCATTCCGATCGCGGTTTTTTGTTCCGTGGCGACCCTGTTCGCCCGTTCAAACGAGCGCGTCAGGTTGCCGTTTTCATGACGCTGCCAGAGAACAACCGCAATAAGCGCGGCCAGTAAAAACAACATCAGTTTCATTGAATCCCCCTCAGGCAGTAAGCACGCTCGCGCGCGCGGCGGTTTTCCAGCCCCTTGTTAATTTCGCCGTTCACGTAAACCCAGCGGGTGAGCTGATCGCACGCCTGCGGCCACTGCTGGCGTTTGATAAACGAGACCAGCGTCGACCGGCAGGCCGCGCCTGTTCCCACGTTGAATGAGAAACTGACCAGCGCGTCGTAAACCTGCTGCGGCATTTTCACCGGCGCGCAGACCGCCAGACGTTTCTCGACGTTCAGCACATCCGCGACGAGATTCGCCGCCGCCTGCCGCTCGGTGATTTCCCACTTTGGCACGACGCCTGCAGTGTGGCCGATGCCCGACGTCCACACTCCCGCGCTGCACTGGTAAGGCGTCAGGCGACAACCTTCGAGGTCGGCAATCAGCGCCAGCCCCCCGGGCGAGGTGTAAAGCAGACGAAAGTCAGGCATCAGTGCTGCCAGCGCCAGCACGGCGGCCACACTGCATTTTTTAACGATTGATTTCACGAATAGCCCCTTTATCGAGTCCGAGCGATGTCAGGTAGATGTACGTCTTGCGCTTAAACCAGTAGTTCGTCAGCGCGGTAAAAATGGCGCATCCGCCGCCCACGTAAAGCGCCATCTTTTCGGGGGACATTGCCCCGACATACGCCAGCCCCACGGCCAGCCAGTAGGCGATAAACGTGGTGATTTTTTCCATACTCAGTCCCATAGATTCACCGTTTCGGTTCTGGCCGCGCTCTCGGTCTCGGGCAGCTCTACTGCCGTGCCGTGCGGCAGGATCACACCGAGCTCGGACAGGCCGGGATTAGCCTCTAAGACGGTTTCGACCACGCCCTCAGTGCGCCCGTAGTACCGGGCGCAAATCGCGTCGAGGGTGTCGCCCTGCAGCGCATACGCTTTCATCAGATTTGCCCCACAATGCAGCGCGCTTTGTCCTGGATGCGCGCCACAGACCAGCGCATATCCCGCCACATTTCATCGATAGTGCTGTCGATGCTGTCGGCTTTTTTGTCCCCTTTGGCGGTCGCATCCACGCCGCGAAAACGCTCATAAAGCGTGGCCGTCGTCATCGAGCACACGGCGTTGAAGTAGTGGAAAACGCGCACGCTCTCGCCGTCGAGCTTGTCCGTCGGGACATCCGCCAGCGTGGCGTAACCGGCATCGAGCTGACTTTCGCGCCAGTCGCTCAGCTCCGCGTTAGTCTCCGCGATCGCGGTCTTAATCGCCCGGCGCAGGCGAACGGGGGAAACGGTCTGCTCCAGTCGCATTTCTTCCCGCACGCGCTTCGGATCCACGTCAGGAAAAAACGGGGTGTTTTTGATTACCGGCTCGCTCACGCCCGGTGGCGGTATCACCACGCCCGGCACATCCTGCGGCTCTTTTTTTGGCTCAATAATCAGCGTCGTCATGACAACCTCGGGTAATGGGTGGGCGGTGGACGCCGGTCGCAGTCAGGGCAATTGATACCCGCATTGACCGGCGTGCCGCCCGGCTCGGGGAGCGCTCGGTTAACCAGCGGCTTTTGCCGCCTTTGGTGGACGCCCGCGCCGTGCCGCCGGTTTAGCGGCAGGTTTGCGCGTGCGCGGTTTAGTCTTTTGGGTTTTCGGTGCCGGTTCGGGTTTTGGCCTGAGCTGGCGCTCTAACTGCTCAATGTCTTTTCGTACGCCGATAGTGCTTTCTAACTGGATCGCACGCTGCAGGTGCGCCAGCGCTTCGGGCAGTTGCCCTGCATCACGCAGGACGTAGCCGGTGATTTTGTGCAGCTTCGCGCGCACGATGTCGGGCATATCCGCGCGCTCGGTCAGCGCGAGGGTGTCGAGCAGGTTCGACAGTTCGACCGGCTGTTTAGCAGCAAGCAGGCGTTGCGCGGCCAGTGCCACCTCTTCGGCCAGAAGGTAAGGCGTCGGACGTCGACCGGTCGGCATGGTCAGGCCGTAGGTCATGGCATAACGGGCAATTTCCAGCGCCCCGGCGATATCGTCAGCATCGAGACGCCAGAGCATCACCGTCATGACGATGTCATCCTGCGCGCCTTTGCCGTTTTCGAGGACGCCAGCGACCCACGGCAGATAGAACGGCAGCAGCTCGCGCTTTTTGTCTGCCTTGCGCTCATTGGATCGGATTTGTTTCAGAGTGCGGTTGTCTGCGGCCAGCTTAACGAGCATCTGCTCATAGGCAGTAGCATTGCGCAGCGGGACGGCAGCCCGCTGCGCTGTTTCAGAGGCCGAGACCCGCATCATGTGACGCGCTGCGGGACTCGTCATGGCTTACTCTCCGCTTTCCGGTGCTGCAGGCGCGGAAGCGCTTTCCGGCGCTGCCGGTGGGGTAAAGTCACCGAGCTTGATATTTTCAATCAGGCAACCGGCGGCGTAAGCCTCGACCACATAGTCAATATTCATTGACTCGTAGTTTTCTACGCGGTCTTTTTTCGGTTCTTCGATGATGGCGCGACGGTGCGCGTCATCCATGAAGTAAATCGACAGGTTGTCGAGACGCGTCACCATCAGCCCATCAGCCGGGAAGTAAGGCACGCGCACGGCTGGAAGGTTGCCGATTCGCTTCTGGCTGATGATGATGTCAGCGGCCAGCGATTCGGTGTTTGCCTGCTCCTGATTGACGATAGGGAAATACTTATCCGCCATCAACTTACGCCCGGTGATGACGACGAGCTCCGGGTCATCCTGATAAATCTCGTCAATCAGGTTACTGGTGGCATCCATGACCAGCGCGTCGAGGTTCGCATAGTCGCCGTTTTTACCCACGCGGATCACGTCGGAAATCACAGCCCCTTCCTCGTCGGTGATTTTGGACATCACGCGCGCGGGCGCTTCATTGCGGTACTTCTGCAGCCAGCCGACGGCCACATCCTGCAGCAGCGGATTGTTTTTGCGGTTCGAGGTTTCTGCTCGGGTAGTACCGTTGAAACCGGCCATGATGAAATCGAGGGACTGGCGCTTGATAATGGCGTCACGGATACGGGTCTGGAAGTCCTGGAATCGCGCCCACAGGTCGAGCTGTTTGTAGCGGATATGGAAGTCAAAGTTAATCTGGGCGCACTCGTACTTATTCGACTCCAGCGCGGTAAAGTCAGCAGTCTTACGCTCATCATCACCGGTGGTGTCGGTAGTGCTCGCAATTGTGCCGTTAACACCGACCCCGACCTTTTCGCCTTTCAGCTCGTCGACCGGCACGATGTTGATTTTGGTCAGAAACGCGGATGACATCTGCAGGGTGGTCATCAGAGTTTGCGTGACCGACGGCTCGACGGTGAATTTCTTCGCCACGTCATCGGTGGAAACGCCGTTCAGCTCCGCGACGCGGGACAGGTAGGCATTAAATTTGAAGCGGGTATCTTTACGCATGGTTTTTCCTGTTCGGGTAAAAGGGGTCAGGCCGGGCAACGCGCCCGGCGCGTTATCAGCAGTTGGTCAGCAGCTCGTCGCCCGTACCGCCTTTTGAAAGTTCGCGGCGCGGCTGACGCTGACTTTCGGTGCTGTCGAGGGAGCTTTTGAGGGAGGTAAACGCCTGCGCGTTTTCATCGACTTTGCTGGTCACGTCGTGCTTAAGCTGCGCAAAAGCGGTCTCAAGCTCGGTGACGCGCTGGTCGGTAGCGTTGAGATTGGTTTGCACCTGCTCGGTGACGGTGGTCACCGCTTCATGCACATCAGCGAAACGGGCGTCATCGCTGGCCTGCTTACGGCTAAAAATGGCTTTGACCTTATCGGTCAGGCTGTTGAGCATGGTGTCGGGGACGTCCTCAAACTCCAGCTCAGCCAGTGAGGCCACAGAGAAAACGTCGTCCGGCTTGTCTTTTTTACCGGCGAGCGGGTTCTGAGCGGCGCGGCTGCAGAATTCGAGGTATTCTGTGCCGAGGCTTGCCGGGTCATCGGTGACGGCCAGCCCGATGAGGTAGCACTTGCCGCTGTTTGAGAAGTTCGGGCGGATCTCCATGGAGGTGTAAACCTTCTGCCCGGCACGTACCATGCTGACCAGTTCATCAAGTGGGGCAATTTTGGCAAACAGCGCCTTTTTGCCGTTAAGCGCAGAGTCATCGCTGATTACCTCCGCCTTAAGCGCAGTCACATCGCCATAGCGTTTAAACAGGCTGTCAGGCAGCAGCCCCCGGATATGTTCGAGGTTGATGCGGCAGCCGTAGACGCGCGGATCGAACGTGTCGGCCATATCCTGAATATCATCGCCGCTGATGACGCGGCCATCGCAGGTGTCACCCTCGACGCCGATGCGAAACCATTTAGATACTTTCTTTGCCATTGTTCAGGTGTCCTGATGTTGGGTTTTCGGGTCGGGTTTAGTTTCCCGACTCTGACCCGTATCAGCCACCGCTTGCGCTCCTGTTAGATCTGATACAACAGGCACTTAGCGCGAATAACCCCCTATTTCCTTAGCCTTGCCACGTCACACCAAAAACGAGGCAAGCATGACCATTTCAACTGACCTTTCTCTGTTAAATGACCCGCGACGACAGGCGCGGCTGTTGTACTGGCAGGGATTCGCCGTGCCGCAAATCTGCGACATGCTGCAGCTCAAGCGCCCGACCGTGCAGAGCTGGAAACAGCGGGATGGATGGGAAGAAACCGCGCCGATTAACCGAGTGGAATCGACATTAGAGGCGCGGCTTATCCAGCTCTACGCTAAGCCAGACCTGACCGCGCATGACTTCAAAGTCGCAGATTTTTTGTCGCGCCAGATGGAGCGGCTCGCGCGCATTAACCGCTACGGCCAGACCGGAAACGAGGTGGATTTAAACCCCAATATCGCCAGCCGTAACAAAGGGGATCGCAAAAAGCCGAAACGCAATTTCTTCAGTGATGAAGCGATTGAAAAGCTGGAAGAGATTTTCTTCGACCAGTCGTTTGACTATCAGCTCCGCTGGCATAAAGCGGGATTAGAGCACCGCATCCGCCACATCCTGAAATCCCGCCAGATTGGTGCGACGTTCTACTTTGCGCGTGAGTCACTCCTGCGTGCGCTCAAAACCGGGCAAAACCAGATATTTTTATCGGCCAGTAAAACGCAGGCTTACGTGTTCCGTAAGTACATCATCGCCTTTGCCCGTCTGGTTGACGTCGACCTGTCAGGCGACCCGATCGTCATCGGCAACAATGGCGCTGAGCTGATTTTTCTCGGGACCAATTCCAACACCGCGCAAAGCCACAACGGCGACCTGTATGTCGATGAAATTTTCTGGATCCCCAATTTCCAGAAGCTGCGCAAAGTCGCCTCGGGCATGGCCTCGCAGTCGCACCTGCGCACCACCTATTTTTCGACGCCGTCGACGCTGGCGCACGGCGCGTACCCGTTCTGGTCAGGCGAGCTGTTTAACCGTGGCCGCAGCAACCGCGACGAACGTGTCGACATCGATATCAGTCATCAGACGCTCGCCGGTGGCGTGCTGTGCGGGGACGGTCAATGGCGGCAGATTGTCACCATTGAGGACGCACTCGCCGGTGGCTGCACCCTGTTTAACCTCGACCAGCTTAAGCAGGAAAACAGCGCGGATGACTTCCGTAACCTGTTTATGTGCGAGTTCGTCGACGATAAGGCGTCCGTATTCCCGTTCGAGGAGCTGCAGCGCTGCATGGTCGATGCGATGGAAGAATGGGAGGACTTCGAGCCGTTCGCCGACCGTCCGTTTAACTGGCGTCCTGTCTGGATTGGCTATGACCCGTCACACACCGGGGACAGCGCCGGGTGCGCGGTACTGGCTCCGCCGCTGGTTGCCGGTGGCAAGTTCCGCATCCTTGAGCGTCATCAGTGGAAAGGCATGGACTTTGCCGCACAGGCCGAGGCCATCCGGGCGCTGACCGAGAAATACACCGTTGACTATATCGGCATCGATGCGACCGGCATCGGCCAGGGTGTTTACCAGCTCGTGCGCTCATTCTTCCCCGCGGCGCGCGCCATCCGCTACACGCCGGAAATGAAAACCGCAATGGTGCTGAAAGCGAAAGACACCATCAGGCGCGGGTGTCTGGAATATGACGCCGGTGCGACCGACATCACGCAGTCATTTATGGCTATCCGCAAAACCATGACCAGCAGCGGCCGCAGCGCGACCTATGAAGCCAGCCGCAGCGAGGAAGCCAGCCATGCGGATATCGCTTGGGCGACCATGCACGCCCTGTTAAACGAGCCGCTTTCCGCCGGTAGCGGTATGCAATCAAGCTCCATTCTGGATATTAACTAAGATGAAAAAACGCCAAAACAAACAGCCAAAACAGGCCAGCATGAACGCCAGCGCGCCTCAGAAAATGGAGGCGTTCACCTTTGGTGAGCCGTCACCCGTTCTGGATCGCCGCGATATCCTCGACTATGTCGAATGTATCAATAACGGCAAATGGTACGAGCCGCCGGTCAACTTCTCGGGACTGGCAAAAAGCCTGCGCGCAGCCGTACACCACAGCTCCCCGATTTACGTAAAGCGCAATATTCTGACCAGCACCTTTATCCCGCACCCGTTGTTGTCCCGCCAGGACTTCAGCCGCCTTGTGCTTGATTATCTGGTGTTTGCAAACGGCTATCTTGAAAAGCGCATGAGCGTGACCGGCCAGCTCATGAAGCTTGAAACCTCACCGGCCAAATACACCCGCCGCGGCGTGGAGGATGGCGTTTACTGGTACGTGTCTGACTATACGCACCCGCACCAGTTCGCCCCCGATTCGGTGTTTCATCTGCTTGAGCCCGATATCAATCAGGAGCTCTACGGGATGCCGGAATACCTGAGCGCGCTCAATTCCGCCTGGCTGAATGAATCCGCCACGCTGTTTCGTCGCAAGTATTACCAGAACGGCGCGCACGCGGGTTACATCATGTACGTGACCGACGCGGCACAGAGCAGCACCGACGTCGAGGCGCTGCGCTCCGCGATGCGCGACTCGAAAGGACTCGGGAATTTTAAAAACCTGTTTTTCTACGCCCCGAACGGGAAACCGGACGGCATTAAGATCGTGCCGTTGAGTGAAGTCGCCACGAAGGATGATTTTTTTAACATCAAGAAGGTGAGCGCCGCCGACCTGCTCGATGCGCACCGCGTGCCGTTCCAGCTCATGGGCGGCAAGCCTGAAAATATCGGCTCAATGGGCGATATCGAGAAGGTGGCGCGGGTATTTGTGCGTAACGAGCTGACGCCGCTGCAGGAGCGTTTCAAAGAGATAAACGACTGGCTCGAGATGGAGGTGATCCGCTTTAAGGATTACAACATCGAGACCGAGTAGACCCGCATAAAATGCCGCCTCCGGGCGGCACATCCTCAGAGCTCACCAGACGCCGCACACGCCACGCAACCCCGCCACCGCCTACGATTCGACCTCATCACTCAGCGCGCCACCACGACGCGCACAGACGCGCAAAATAAATCCTGTCACCACGTCTGGCGCGCAGTGCTATCCCCGCCTCGCCTGCGCGCTTAACGGGTCGTTTTTGATGCAGTTGCATTATCATCCCTAAGAAGCATCAACACTGGCAAAGCGCGGCGTGAACAGTCAGGTGTGACGCATGCAAAATCATGCGCCCCTTAGATGCATTGCTTATTTTGGCTCAATTTGTATTTTATAGTTTGTAAAGTCAGCTTTCGCTATCAGAATTTCAATATGATTTTTTTGTGCAAAATTCTCGATGAAAACTCGCATATCTCCAGTTAATCGCTCACCGATTATCACTGCATCTATGCAGCACTCTTTCAACGGAACGGCGAATCCCGGCAGTTGTTCGTAAACATGCTCGCCTTTGAGATATTTTAAACTCCTAACCTCTTTTTCATCTTTCCAATCAGTATGCTTAATCAGAGCGAAACCACCATCTATAGTAATCCGTTCACCGCGCATTCTCTCAAGCAAATGCTTATAAATATTGATTGTGGGTGCCTCACTCCTATAAATCACATCAGAAAATTCAACGTCAGAATTTTTAAGCCTCTCCTTGTTATACGCAAAACATATTCCTTTCATACCATTACCGTAATACCCCCACATTAGCCTGCTATCATATCTTTGTGTAAAGCAAGCAGTCGCCACATTCTTCTGAAACTCCTTTAATAGACCAAACGCGAAACTATCACCCCAATGGTGGTTTATAAATTTGTATACTTCCTCCATATCATCATAATAAAAACACCTTTCTATTTCCTCTCTGTACTCCTCAAGAAATTTCGTTTCCTTAATGATAGTAGCCACATCAGATTTACTAAGTTGTCTCAACGCTTCTTTATCGAAGTTAAAAAACATCTCAAACGGGTCATTAAGCCCGCTGATTTTTGAGTGCCAGATTTCATTATTAACAAGCTCACTTATTGTATTGATGTTATCACCTCGAAATCGAAAGAGGTGAGTTTCGGCCGATAAAGTCATAATGACTCCCTTTGAAAACAATCAAAAGAAAGACTCTAACCCTTCGCGAGCTTGTTGTTCAACCACTATAGAGTTGAGTTCAGGTTTCAAATCGTGCGGAGTTACTTGCTTTTGGTTTGGCGGACTTGGTAAACCCCCGTGCCGGTGTAAACACTCGATCTTGAGGTCACAAATTCTTCTCTAATCGTAAGCGGAGAATCCCGGCCATTCCTCAGCAATCCCGTAAATAAATTTTTTATCGCCATAAATCACTGTTGCTCCTCGCGCCAGCGCGTCAACCTCCCACCGTTCCGGAATTATCCCTTCCCGAGCCAAATCGAAACGAATTTTTGCAATGAGCTCCCTTTCTGGTTTCGTCATCCTGGCTGATGGCGCTTGCTCGCAGGTTTTGAGCGGCGCATTGCTTCTTTGCTGCCGATTTTTGCGCGGTGCGCCAGCTTTTAACGCCCCATTAAGCACCTTCACGACGTCCGGCTCATTCCAGCCGATAACCCCGCGCTCAATCAGATTTAACACCGCTGCGGCTTGCTCAGACGGTGTGGGTGTCATAACTGGATCGCCACAGCCGGTGAGCTTTCCACAGTTATTGACAGGACTCCGAGGCGCGGCAGAGCCGCTTTTTAAGGTCAAAGGCTCAACGGCCAAAACCTTTGGAACAATGCGCCATTCGGCTGTACGGGTTACATGGACACGGTGCGCCCCGAGGTGAGGGGCATAAATCCCGACCACTCTCTCGATATCTTCCTCGTATTCGTTGACCTCATCCGTCACCTTACGGGCGACCCTGACGGCCTGAGCATCACGCGGCATGTTTGCCCCGCCCTGCGCGATGATATACAGGTCAAAATCGCCCTTATCTGCAGCCGCACGCGCGGCCTCGACACGGTCGTCAAACTCGCTGGCGATACTCACGCCACGCGGCAGCTTGCGCAGTTCGCGGTAAGCGCCCATAGTCGGCAGGCCGATTGGTTTAAATTGCGGGATGCGCCATGTAGACGCCCATGCGGTGACGGCGGCGGCTGTATCTTTTAGGGGCTTGCCGGTGTCGTGGTCGAGCTGGCCGTCGAGTGCGTAGCCGTCGATATTTTTGGCAATGTATTTAGCGATATAACCCGCCGCGCCGCCCTGATTAAGATGACGAGACTCAAAGCGCTGTTTTGCCGCGCCCTTTTCGTGTCCGTCCTCTTTGAGGGCATAACGACGCATGATTTCGTTAATGGCTTTACGCTGACCGGGTTTGCAAAACAGCATCATGTGCCAGTGTGGCGTGCCGTCGTGGTGCGGTTCGACAACGCGCATCCCGTAAACCTCTAAATCGTTATCCTTGAAAGCGGTACGCATCAGGCTCCAGATTCGGCAGAGATAGCGCTGGCCGTCTTTTGGTGTGAATGCGGTTTCGTTCCAGCCGTGATTGAGCTGCACCGTTTTGCTTTCGCCTTTGCCGACCTGTCGGGTCGGATGATATTTCGATGGCGTGGTCAGGGTGATAAACATTCCCACGTCACCCACACTGGCCGCGTAACGCTCAATCCCGGCGATAGTATTCATCAGCTCCATGCGACGAATTTCAGGGTTAGAAATACTCCCCATGACCTTGCTGATGAGGTCGATACGCTCTCCGGTGACTTTGTTTTCGAGCTCGCAGGATTTGAGGTATTCGAGATTAGCCAGGCGGCGCGCGTGAACATCGCGGATCGCCATTTTACTGGCGTAGGGTGAACGGTCTTTATTGACTTCACCGGCAGCGATGAGCAGCGCCTCGCGCCAGCGCATCCGCTGCGCCTTGAGCTGGTTGACCCACCACTCATCCTTAATCAGACGTGAAATAGCGGAAAATGCCATGCGGATCGTCATCTGACCCTTACGGTATTTTTTCCAGTACATCGGGGTGAAGTTGAAAGCGCGCGCGATACCGGCAACCTTCCCGTATAGATGCGACTGCGCCTCATCAGTGAAAAGGGTTTCTTTGCCGCCGTGCGCGTGCGCCCAGGCGTCGCTCAATTCCTCGTATCTGCTCCAGAGCTGCGAGGCTATTCTGGCCGCAAATTTTCTGAGCTCTTTGTCGTTCATATCCGGCAGGCGTGCATATTCATCCCGCGCAGAAATAAAGCCAATCAAGGCGGATTCATTCATCCCGCACAGCTCATTAACACGCTCAAGACGCGGCAACAGCTTGCGCTCAAACGTGTTTTTGAGGAAATACAGCCCACCCAAAGGGCTCTTTGTGCGGCGGATGAAGTTATAACGCGAGGTAAACAGCGTTTGCAGGAAAAACGGCAGGCGGTCAATCCGGTTTAAAACACCTTGCACCTGACGGAGTTCGGCACGTGTAAGGGGTCTGTCGCGGCCAATGGCCTCACGGGTTTTGTTCCACGGATAAGCACCGACGAAATTCTCACCGGTGCTTTTTGTTAGTGGTGGGGGTGGCGAGGGGGCAACGCGCCCCCGGTTCTCAGCGGCCATTAGCGGTGAATGCTTCCAGACATTTTTGACCTAACTGCTCGACCTGCTTTTCCAAGTCTGAAAATTGACGAGCTTCACCGGTTAGAATGTTGTGCAGCACCAGACCGGAAACGAGCTTGCTGATAGTTGGATAAAAGCCAACAGTATCGAGCCATTCTTTACCGGCATTTTTGCCAGATTTAGCGATTTTCTTTTCCTGCAAAATAAACTGGAATTGGTCGCTAGTGATTACGAATTTATTATCAATGTCGATATTAATGCTCATACAGCCCCTTATTAATTTATCTCTGGTTTAAAATAGAGTTGTGAAGCTTTTCGGATTCCTGACCCAGCAGTTCGATGATTTCCGTGCGGTTCATTTCAGACTTGCAGATGTGAGCTATCAGAGAATCAAGCGCCGACGCGAAACGGGTCGCGGTGACTAGCTGCGCCTCGACGGCGGCCTGCGCTAACAGGGATTTCATATTGTTGCGAGGCACTGATATTTCTTTATTCATTTACCCGGCTCCAGACAAAAAGATGTCCCACGCATTCAAGCGCGTATAAAGTTTTGCGAGTTAATTAATGCAAATATTGCTCAGGCTTAACTGAGGTTAAAACAGTTGGGGCATATTCAAACAAGCTGAATAATTCACGTAGCGCGCGGAATAATTGCTCCCGCCAATAACATGAATCTTCATTAACGCGCCAGTAAGGCTGATTAAACTCTTTCTCAGTTAATCCGGCATGAAGAAATAAAGTGCGGCGCTGGCTTACTGTCAGATAACTTATATACGTCGATTCACTGGCTCCGACCTGACGACGTTTAGAAAATGCACCGCGCAGCTCGTCAATCGCACAGGCCAGACGCTCGCGATCCACATCGTTCATTTCTTCAAAACGCATGGTCGCGTGACGCTGTTTAAGCTGAGCATGAAAACAGACTGTCAGGCGATCGCGTTCCATCATCTGATTATAAAAATCGCAGGAGTCCTGCCAGCGTGGTTCTGCAAGATGCTTTCCGATTACTACGCGCAGAGCTGCAGGTTGTTTTTGTACTAAATCAAGAGTCATCACAGCCATTTTGACACCTCTCTGATTTTCATGATGCGCTTAACAACGACGGCCAAAATACCAGGCTTACGGGTACGGATGATGATGCCTTTACGCCCCCGACCGTGGGTGATCGTGAAGTTAATCGGGTTTGGACTCTCGTTACGGAGTAACTGAGCGATACAGCGCGGCTCTGCCATAGTCATAGCCCCATCCACAACAGCCACGCATCACGCTGTTCAACCGGTCGGTTATAAAACGCTTCACGAACACCCCTATTGAACTCAGGTACAAAGACAAGCTTCTCGCCAGCACGGGCATTAGGTTTTGTCGGATCGCGAAATTCGATGACCGGTAGTTTGTTTTTTTCAATCATTGCTACAACTGCGGTGCGTGGTTTTCCCAGCAATTCCGCGAACTTATCAGGGTGAACCGCATCAAGCGGATACTGAATGACGTAGTCGTTTACTTCCATAACAAACTCCTTTCTCATTTGGTTACATGCTAACCTTGTAAGATCCAGCGGGTTTAAAACGGCTCAGGATGCCTCCTGAGGCGCTGGAGTCATGCCCGAAAGGTTCTGAGTTAATGACCTTTCGCGGTGAGTATAGTCATTAAGTCAGGACTAAATCAAATGAATCTTGCTCAGAAACTAAGAGCCATCAGGAAAGCAGAAGGTTTAACACAATCAAAATTCTGTGAAATCAGCGGGGTAGCACTAGGCACTGTCAAAAACTATGAGGGTGGGCATCAGGAGCCAGGCATACAGGTGGTCATGCAAGTAACAAATTCGAAAGCGTTCGAAAAATACACGCTTTGGCTTATGACAGATAAAACCGCCCCGCAAGCTGGTCAGATCGCACCGGCTTTCGCACACAATGGGCAAGAACCAACAAAATCAGACCACTCCGAGAAGAAGATTGGCTAACACTCTATAAACATTACATTTTCACTATTTGTTACCAAGATAGTTACAACCCCACCGGAGGGCTTTCTTATGTCAATTAAGAAGCTTGATGATGGGCGATATGAAGTGGACATTAGACCGCGTGGGCGCGAAGGACGTCGCATCCGCCGGAAGTTTGAAAGAAAAGCCGAAGCGGTAGCATTCGAACGCTATACGCTGGCGAACGCTAATACTAAAGAATGGGCGGGTAAGCGAGCTGATCGCCGAACGCTTTCAGAATTGCTGGACGTATGGTGGAAGTACTACGGCCAAAACCATGAGCGCGGAACGAAGGAGTTTAATCATTTGCTTAAAACCATCGGTGATATGGGGGACATACCTGTTACAAGGTTAAGCAAAAGAATACTTATGGATTACCGTTCAACGCGGCTTAGTGAGGGTGTCAGCGCATCGACGATAAACCGTGACATGTACCGCTTATCAGGCATGTTCACGAAGCTGATTCAACTTGAAGAGTTTGCGGGCGCGCACCCCGTTCATGGTCTGCCACCATTGGCAGAGGCTAACCCGGAAATGGCTTTCCTAAACAAAGCTGAAATTGCGCTGCTGCTTAAGTCATTTACAGGTGATGACCTGCTGGTTGCCCTGTTGGGGATTAGTACCGGTGGACGATGGTCAGAGCTGGTAACACTCAAACCGGCGCAGATAGTAAACGGGCGCGTGACGTTCCTGAAAACCAAAAACGGGAAAAAGCGCACTGTACCGATTTCTTCTGAGCTTGAATCGCTGATAAAGAAGAAAGCCAGCGGGAATCTGTTCAACGTCGATTATGTGAGTTTTTGCAAGGTGCTGAAGATGGTTAAACACGATATTCCTGCAAATCAGGCAACGCATATTTTGCGTCATACCTTCGCAAGTCATTTCATGATGAACGGGGGTAACATCATTGCATTACAGCAAATACTGGGTCATGCAAACATCCAGCAGACGATGACCTATGCACATCTTTCGCCTGAGTACCTGCAAAATGCCGTTGCATTGAATCCGCTTTCAGGAGGAATATCGCTGTAGGTTCTGCTCACCCCGGAGTGTCCACATTGCGTCCACACTTCGGGGTAGTTGAAACGGTTCCAGATGGTTGCAGCTTTTTTAACTTACTGTTTTTATTAGTGGGTTTTTGTAAGTGATTGATAAACCACACCCACGCATTATATGGTAAAAGCCAGCAATGCTGGCTTTTTTCATTTTGGGGAACTGTCATGGCTGAACCGCAGCTGCTGTTGAACTACACCGGGCATCTGCCCGAATGCCCAACGTGGAGCGCAGAAGAAAATGCGCTTTACTGGGCGGATATTCTGGAAGGGGAGATCCACCGCTACCACCTGCCGACGGCGGAACATACCGTGCTTTCCTTCCATGAAGAGGTGGGCTGCTTTGCCCTGCGCGAGCGAGGCGGCTTTATCGTCGCTATGCGCAACGGCATCTGGCTTGCCGATAAGCATGGGCTCCTGCAGCGCAAGGTGTGCGATAACCCCTCAAACCCGCAGCTAGCGCGTTTTAATGATGGGGGGACCGACCATCAGGGGCGCTTCTATGCGGGCACGTTCTGGGGGCCGGGAGATTACAACGGCGCGCTGCTGATGCGCATCGACAGCGACCTGACGCCGAAAGTGATCCAGTGTGATATTCACGGGCATAACGGCTTAGCGTTTAGCCCGGATAAGCGGTGGATGTTTACCTCTGATACGCCAAACGGCGTTATATACCGCACGCCAGTTGATGAACAGGGTGAACCCGGCAGGCGCGAGGTGTTTCGTCAGTTTAAAGCGGGAGAAGGGATACCCGACGGCGCGGCGATGGATGTGGAAGGCTGCTACTGGAGCGCGCTGTTTGACGGCTGGCGTATCGCGCGTTTTTCACCGCAGGGGGAGCAACTGGAAGAATACCGCATGCCGGTGCGTTGCCCGACGATGGTCTGCTTTGGCGGCGATGACATGAAAACGCTGTTTATTACCACCACGCGGGAAAATATGGATGCGAAGGAAGTGGCGAAGTACCCGCTTTCCGGTGCCGTCTTCACCCTGCCGGTTAATGTGGCAGGGATGAAGAAAAGCCGTTTTATTGAATGCTAGCTTGGATCGACCGGCACGACGTTTTCGCTCGGATAGCAGCCCAGCACTTTCATTGAACGGGTAATTTCACCCAGTTCGCGCAGGGCTTTCTGCATGGAGGCAGATTCCAGGTTGGCCTGGATATCGAGGTAAAACATCTCTTCCCATGGATTACCGTGGATTGGGCGTGATTCAAGCCTGGTCATGATCAGATTATGGTTGCGCAGCACCAGCAGGGCTTCTACCAGCGCGCCCGCCTGCTGGCCGGTCGCCATCAGCAGCGTGGTTTTCGCCGGCACCTGGTCTGATACGTTGATTGCCTTGCGGGCCAGCACCACGAAGCGGGTGATGTTTTGCGTCTGGTTAGCAAGATTGCGTTCCAGAACCTGTAAACCATACAGCGCGCCGCCCGCTTCGCTGCCGAGCGCCGCAACGGTTGGGGAGTTAGCCTGCGCCACTTTTTCCATTGCCGCCGAGGTGCTTTCGGTGTACTCAATTTTCCAGTTCGGATAGCGGTTCAGGAACTGGCTGCACTGCTGGAACGGTTGCGGATGGCTGTACACGGTTTCGATCGTGCTCAGGTCGGTTGAGCCGGAGACCAGCACGCAGTGATCGATAGGGATCGTCAGTTCGCCGACCAGAGACAGGCTGGTATGCTGCAGCAAATCATAGACGTCGTTAATAGCACCGGAGCTGGTGTTTTCAATCGGCACGACGGCGTAATCCGCCTGGCCGGTCTCAACCTGGTTAAAAATATCGGCGAATTTTGCGCAGCCGCTTTCAATAAACTCTTCGAAATGGCGCGCGGCATACTGACGTGCGGCCAGGTGAGAGTAGGAGCCTTTAGGCCCGAGGAAGGCGATGCGCGCCGAGTGCGGGTTGGTTTTGTTCAGATGCTGCTGGAGTAACGCTTGCTGGGTGAGTACAGAGTCTTCAATGATGAGCTGGAACAGCCGGGTGATGTAATGGGCATCGAGGTGATGCGCTTTACCGAGCTGGATCAGACGCTCCAGCAGATCGCGCTCGCGGTCGATATCACGCACCGGGCGATGGGAGTCCAGCTTGGCTTTGCCCACTTCAATGGCGAGCGCGCGGCGTTCGGCCAGCAGCGCCAGTAATTTTTCATCCAGCGCGCTGATTTTTACTCGCAGATCCAGTAACGGGTTTTCCGGTGTCATAGTGTTGCCTGTCTCATTTTATCGTTATCAATAAAAAAGGCCCCCCGGTGTGGGAGGCCTTGTTGTTCGTCTTCGCATTCTTTATCACACGACGAAACGCCTCCCGTTCAGGGGAAGGTAAAAAAGAATGCGAAGAAGAACGGCGTAAGTTTCATAAAGTCATCCTGTGATTGATACCGTTAAAGTACCCGTACTGTTTTCACCCTGTCAATAAAAAACGCGCCCGAAGGCGCGTTGGCGGTACACTCAATTTAAAGGATTACTCTTCTTCAACTTCTTCCGCGAAGCTGGCGTCTTTCACCGATGTTGTGGCGCGACGGGCTTCACCTTTGTGTTGCACTTTATTGAGCTGCCGTTCCAGCTTGTTGATCAAATCGTTAATTGCGGTGTACATATCCTCATGTTTTGCGCTGGCGACCAGATGGCCGTTTGGAGTATTGATAGTTGCGTCAGCGATGAAACCCTGGGGCTCCTTGGACAGGATGATATGTGGATTAATCAAGTGTGTTTGCCATTTATCCAGTTTGGCGAGACGGTCTGCGACGTGCTGGCGAATTGCCGGAGTAATTTCCATTTGTTTACTGGTAATGTTCATTGTCATAAATTTTACCTCTTGTCTTTCCGTCTTGGTGATTCCAGCATACCCGACCTAATGTCAAAATGTGTGATTTAGATCACGTTATTTTGTCGGTTTTTGTCAGGGAATCTTTTTTGTGAGGCAGGGCAGGAAGAGGTGAGATTTACCTTGTGGAAGGCACGAATTGCGGTCATAGTTGACGGGATGTGTTGAGGCTAAAGCGCTTCAGCGGATGTCTGAAATGAATAAAAAACGGCAGCCTTCTGGCTGCCGTTTTGCATTGAAGCGATATCAGGTGTTGCTGCTGTTCGCGGCGATGATTTTCGCCACTTTTTCAGCCTGAGCGGTCATCTGCATCTGACGGTAAGCATTTTCCATCAGCTTCAGGCCGTCACGCGTAGCCTGAGTATCCGGATAATCACGCAGCATACCTTCTACGCGGTTAACCACAGCAACCCATGCGCCACGGCGGGTATAGTATTCCGCAACGGAGTACTCATATTTCGCCAGACGATCTTTCAGGAAGACCAGACGTTTGGTCGCGTCTGTGACGTACTGACTGTTCGGATAGCCGCGCACCAGCTTGGAGAAGTCATTGAAGGCATCGCGCGCATGCTGCGGGTCACGGTCGGAGCGATCTACGCCGAAGAAGCCCTGCAGAGCACTGTCATCCAGCGCCATGTTGGTCAGACCGCGCATGTACATAACGTAATCGATATTAGGATGAGTCGGGTTCAGACGCATGAAACGATCGATAGTTGCCTGAGCCAGCGGCAGATCGGCATTTTTGTAGTAGGCGTAGATAAGATCTAACTGTACCTGCTGCGAATACGGACCAAATGGATAGCGATTATCCAACGCTTCCAGTTGCGTTATCGCCTGTTTCCAGTTACCGTCCTGCAACTTTTGTTGTGCAGTCGCATAGATTTCATTCGGCGGATTGTCAGGGACCTGTTCATTCGAACCGGAGCAGCCCACCAAAGCCAGGCTCAACGTGGCCGCTGCCACCAGATATTTCATGCGCGTCATGACGTTTTGACTTTCCTCAAATGTTTGTCCGGGAGAAACTCTGTTCCTGCTCCCGATTAAGACCAGCTACAATAGCACACTATATTAAACGGCAAAGCCGTAAAACCCAACGTTAAACAAAGAAGCAGTTTATGGCACAACGAGTAGAACTCACCGCAACAGTCTCCGAAAATCAGCTCGGTCAACGCTTAGATCAGGCTTTGGCCGAATTGTTCCCTGATTATTCGCGTTCACGCATAAAAGAATGGATCCTTGACCAGCGCGTGCTGGTAAACGGCAAGATCTGGGACAAACCAAAAGAGAAAGTGTTTGGTGGGGAAGCTGTTGCCATCAATGCTGAAATCGAAGAGGAAATCCGCTTCGAGCCGCAGGATATCCCTCTGGACATCGTCTATGAAGATGATGACATTCTGGTGATCAACAAGCCGCGCGACCTGGTTGTTCATCCGGGCGCGGGTAATCCTGACGGTACAGTACTTAACGCACTTCTTCATTATTATCCGCCGATTGCGGATGTCCCACGTGCGGGCATCGTTCACCGTCTGGATAAAGACACCACCGGGTTGATGGTGGTGGCGAAGACCGTTCCCGCTCAAACCCGTCTGGTGGAATCGCTGCAGCTGCGTGAAATCACCCGCGAATATGAAGCGGTGGCGATTGGGCACATGACCGCTGGCGGCACGGTAGAAGAGCCGATCAGCCGCCACCCGACGAAACGCACGCATATGTCGGTGCATCCGATGGGTAAACCGGCGGTGACCCACTATCGCATTATGGAGCACTTCCGTATTCATACGCGCCTGCGCCTGCGCCTGGAAACCGGCCGTACTCACCAGATCCGCGTACATATGGCGCACATTACCCATCCGCTGGTGGGGGATCAGGTGTACGGCGGTCGTCCGCGTCCGCCGAAAGGCGCATCGGATGAGTTCATCAGCGTATTGCGTAAATTCGATCGTCAGGCGCTGCACGCGACCATGCTGCGTCTTTATCACCCCATTAGCGGTATCCAGATGGAATGGCATGCGCCTATCCCACAGGATATGGTGGAACTTATTGACGCCATGCGTGCCGATTTCGAAGAACATAAGGATCAAGTGGACTGGTTATGACCAAACTGATTGTCCCGGAGTGGCCGCTGCCTGCAGGCGTGGCCGCCTGTAGTTCGACCCGTATTGGCGGCGTGAGCCAGGGCGCGTGGGAGTCTTTAAACCTCGGCGCGCACTGCGGCGACAATTTGGAACATGTTGAAGAGAACCGCACGCGCCTGTTTGCTGCGGGAAATCTGCCCTCGAAACCGGTCTGGCTGGAGCAGGTTCACGGTAAAGCGGTACTGAAGCTGACGGGAGAACCTTACGCTTCTAAACGCGCCGATGCCTCTTACAGTAATACGCCGGGCACGGTTTGTGCCGTAATGACTGCCGATTGTCTTCCGGTTCTGTTCTGTAACCGCGCGGGCACTGAAGTGGCTGCCGCGCATGCGGGCTGGCGTGGCCTGTGCGAGGGCGTGCTGGAAGAGACCGTCGCCTGCTTTAATGATGATCCCGCTAATATCATGGCTTGGCTTGGTCCGGCGATTGGCCCTCGCGCTTTTGAAGTGGGGCCAGAGGTTCGCGAAGCCTTTATGGATAAAGATCCGCAAGCCATTGAGGCCTTCCAGCCTGCCGGGGAAAAATATCTGGCGGATATTTACCAGCTCGCCCGCCAGCGCCTGAATAATATTGGCATAACGCAGATCTTCGGCGGCGATCGCTGTACGTTCACCGAAAAGGGTGATTTTTTCTCCTATCGCCGCGACAAGACGACGGGTCGTATGGCAAGTTTCATTTGGCTGATATAACCTAAAGAATCAAGACGATCCGGCACGTGCCGTTTTCTTTTCACATAATTCAGGTCATTAACCTTGAATAATTGAGGGATGACCTCATTTAATCTCCAGTAGCAAATTTGACCTATTATGGGAGGAGTTATGCGTCTGGATCGTCTTACTAATAAATTCCAGCTTGCTCTCGCCGATGCCCAGTCTCTCGCACTGGGGCACGACAACCAATTCATCGAACCTCTTCATTTAATGAGCGCCTTGCTGAATCAGGAAGGGGGATCGGTACGTCCTTTATTAACGTCCGCTGGCATTAATGCTGGCCAGTTACGCACCGCTATCGATCAGGCGCTGAGCCGTTTACCGCAGGTAGAAGGTACCGGCGGCGACGTGCAGCCGTCTCAGGATCTGGTGCGCGTGCTGAACCTTTGCGACAAGCTGGCGCAAAAACGTGGGGACAACTTTATTTCGTCGGAGCTGTTTGTTCTGGCGGCGCTTGAATCACGCGGTACCTTGACCGACCTGCTGAAATCTGCCGGTGCAACCACCGCCAATGTGACTCAGGCGATTGAGAAAATGCGCGGAGGTGAAAGCGTGAACGATCAGGGAGCCGAAGACCAGCGTCAGGCTTTGAAGAAATTTACGGTCGATCTGACCGAACGTGCCGAGCAGGGCAAACTTGACCCGGTTATCGGCCGTGACGAAGAGATCCGCCGTACGATTCAGGTACTGCAACGCCGTACCAAAAACAACCCGGTGCTGATTGGTGAGCCTGGCGTTGGTAAAACCGCCATCGTTGAAGGGCTTGCGCAGCGTATCGTAAACGGTGAAGTGCCGGAAGGGTTGAAAGGTCGCCGCGTGCTGGCGCTGGATATGGGCGCGCTGGTGGCCGGTGCGAAATACCGCGGTGAATTTGAAGAGCGTTTGAAAGGCGTGCTGAACGACCTGGCGAAACAGGAAGGCAACGTCATTCTGTTCATCGACGAACTGCACACCATGGTGGGTGCCGGTAAGGCCGACGGCGCGATGGATGCCGGGAATATGTTGAAACCTGCGCTGGCGCGTGGTGAACTTCACTGCGTCGGTGCCACTACGCTTGATGAGTATCGTCAGTACATTGAGAAAGATGCCGCTCTGGAACGTCGCTTCCAGAAAGTGTTTGTTGCTGAGCCAAGCGTTGAAGATACCATCGCGATCCTGCGTGGCCTGAAAGAGCGCTATGAGCTGCACCACCACGTGCAGATTACTGACCCGGCCATCGTTGCGGCGGCGACGCTTTCGCATCGTTATATCGCTGACCGTCAGTTGCCGGATAAAGCAATTGACCTGATCGACGAAGCTGCGTCCAGCATTCGTATGCAGATTGACTCGAAGCCGGAAGAACTGGACCGACTCGATCGCCGCATCATTCAGCTTAAGCTGGAACAGCAGGCGCTGAAAAAAGAGTCTGATGAAGCCAGTAAGAAACGCCTGGATATGCTCAATGAAGAGCTGGACGATAAAGAGCGCCAGTATTCCGAGCTGGAAGAAGAGTGGAAAGCCGAGAAAGCCTCCCTCTCTGGCACGCAAACCATTAAAGCAGAACTTGAACAGGCCAAAATTGCCATTGAGCAGGCTCGCCGTGTGGGTGACTTGGCACGTATGTCTGAACTGCAGTACGGCAAAATTCCTGAGCTGGAGAAACAGCTTGAGATCGCCACGCAGTCTGAAGGCAAAACCATGCGTCTGTTACGTAATAAAGTGACGGATGCAGAAATTGCCGAAGTGCTTGCTCGCTGGACCGGCATCCCGGTAGCGCGGATGATGGAAAGCGAACGCGATAAGCTGCTGCGTATGGAGCAGGATCTGCATCAGCGCGTGATTGGTCAGGACGAGGCGGTTGAAGCGGTCTCCAACGCTATTCGCCGTAGCCGTGCTGGGCTTTCCGATCCGAATCGCCCGATCGGTTCGTTCCTGTTCCTGGGGCCGACCGGTGTCGGTAAAACCGAACTGTGTAAAGCGCTGGCTAACTTTATGTTCGACAGCGACGATGCGATGGTGCGTATCGACATGTCCGAGTTTATGGAGAAACACTCCGTCTCGCGTCTGGTCGGTGCGCCTCCGGGATATGTTGGTTATGAAGAGGGCGGTTACCTGACCGAAGCGGTGCGCCGTCGTCCTTATTCGGTCATCCTGCTGGATGAGGTGGAAAAAGCGCATCCGGATGTGTTCAACATCCTGCTTCAGGTGCTGGATGATGGTCGTCTGACCGACGGGCAGGGGAGAACGGTCGATTTCCGTAATACGGTCGTCATCATGACCTCGAACCTGGGTTCCGATTTGATTCAGGAACGTTTCGGTGAACTGGACTATAGCCATATGAAGGATCTGGTGCTCGGTGTGGTGAGCCATAACTTCCGTCCAGAGTTCATTAACCGTATTGACGAAGTGGTGGTATTCCATCCTCTTGGTGAGAAACATATTGCGTCGATTGCGCAGATCCAGCTGCAGCGTCTGTACAAACGTCTGGAAGAGCGTGGATATGAAATTCACATCTCCGACGATGCGCTGAAGCTGCTGAGCGAGAATGGTTACGATCCGGTTTATGGTGCGCGTCCACTGAAACGTGCTATCCAGCAGCAGATCGAAAACCCGCTGGCGCAGCAGATCCTCTCCGGTGAGCTGATTCCGGGCAAAGTTATCCGTCTGGAAGCCAACGACGATCGCATTGTGGCAGTGCAGTAAGTCACAAAACGCAAAAACGAGCCGCTTGCGGCTCGTTTTTGTTTAAAAACCAGGCGAAAATTGAGGTCTGGGATGCGCTTTGCCTGGAAAGTGAGCAATCAGTAAATAATTTTCACTTTATCCTTGCAGCTTCGGAATTACTCCCTATAATGCGCCTCCACTGACACGGAACAACGGCACACACGCCGCCGGGTCAGCAGAGAAAAGCTAAATAAACGCTTGACTCTGAAGCGGGAAGGCGTAATATGCACACCCCGCGCCGCAGCGAAAACGAAGCGGCACTGCTCTTTAACAATTTATCAGACAATCTGTGTGGGCACTAAAAGTGACATGGATTCTTAACGTCGCAAGACGAAAAATGAATACCAAGTCTCTGAGTGAACATGCGTAATTCATTACGAAGTTTAATTCACGAGCATCAAACTTAAATTGAAGAGTTTGATCATGGCTCAGATTGAACGCTGGCGGCAGGCCTAACACATGCAAGTCGAACGGTAGCACAGAGAGCTTGCTCTCGGGTGACGAGTGGCGGACGGGTGAGTAATGTCTGGGAAACTGCCTGATGGAGGGGGATAACTACTGGAAACGGTAGCTAATACCGCATAACGTCGCAAGACCAAAGAGGGGGACCTTCGGGCCTCTTGCCATCAGATGTGCCCAGATGGGATTAGCTAGTAGGTGGGGTAACGGCTCACCTAGGCGACGATCCCTAGCTGGTCTGAGAGGATGACCAGCCACACTGGAACTGAGACACGGTCCAGACTCCTACGGGAGGCAGCAGTGGGGAATATTGCACAATGGGCGCAAGCCTGATGCAGCCATGCCGCGTGTATGAAGAAGGCCTTCGGGTTGTAAAGTACTTTCAGCGGGGAGGAAGGCGATAAGGTTAATAACCTTGTCGATTGACGTTACCCGCAGAAGAAGCACCGGCTAACTCCGTGCCAGCAGCCGCGGTAATACGGAGGGTGCAAGCGTTAATCGGAATTACTGGGCGTAAAGCGCACGCAGGCGG
>NZ_JAWNEB010000015.1:0-75733 GCF_034107265.1 Enterobacter sp. 168J2
TCCGTAGAATAGTATCAACCACGTAATTACGGAGGGTGATTACATATATTCATATTAATTATCTTTAAAGGGAATATATAATGAAAAGAAAAGTTCTGGCAATTCTTGTACCCGCTTTATTAATGGCTGGCGCTGCGCATGCGGCTGAAATGTACAACAAAAACGGCAACAAAGTTGACCTGTACGGCAAAGTAGACGCGCGTCATACCTTCTCTGACAACCCTGGCGACGATGGCGATGAAACCTATGTACAAATTGGTTTCAAAGGCGAAACGCAGATTACTTCCGAGCTGACCGGTTATGGTCAGTGGGAATATAAAACCTACGCTAACGATACCGAAGGCGCTGGTGATAAATCATTTAACCGTCTGGCATACGCTGGCCTGAAATATGGCGAATACGGTTCATTTGACTACGGACGTAATTACGGCGTCGTGTATGACGTTGAAGCCTGGACCGATATGCTGCCGGTATTTGGCGGTGATTCTTACACCTGGACCGATAACTTCATGAACGGCCGTGCTAACGGCCTGGCAACCTACCGCAACGCTGATTTCTTCGGTCTGGTTGAAGGTCTGAACTTCGCGCTGCAGTATCAGGGTGCGAACGAGGGCCAGTATGCTCAGGAAGACCAGGAAGGCACTAAAAACGGTCATGATGACGTACGCTTCCAGAACGGCGACGGCTATGGCATGTCCACCTCCTATGACTTCTCCGGCGACCTGTCCGGCCTGAGCCTGGGTGCGGCATACTCTTCTTCTGACCGTACCAACGCACAAGAAGCTGCGGGCGTAAATAACGCGCGCTTTGCCAGCGGTAAAACCGCAGAAGCATGGACTCTTGGCGCGAAATATGATGCCAATAACATCTATCTGGCAATGATGTACGCTGAAACCCGCAACATGACTCCATATGGTGATTATGGAATCGCGGATCAGACCCAGAACTTTGAAGCAGTAGCACAGTACCAGTTCGACTTCGGCCTGCGTCCATCCCTGGCATGGGTTTACTCCAAGGGTAAAGACATGACTTACCCAGGCAACGCCAGCAACCCTCAGGGTCAGTCTGGTGACATGGACCTGGTTAACTACATCGACCTGGGTATGACCTACAGCTTTAACAAGAATTTCTCCACCTATGTTGACTACAAAATCAACATGCTGGACAACGATGAACGCTTCTATGAAGCAAACGGCATCTCTACCGATGACATCGTTGGCGTAGGCATGACCTACCAGTTCTAATCGCCATAAACACTAAAGCCCGCATGATGCGGGCTTTTTTCATTTCAAGGCCAAGTTCACGGCGCTTCCTGCAGCGCCACGCGAATAAACCCGTTATTCTGCGCCAGCAGCTCGTGGGCTTTCCACGCATCCAGACCGGTCAGCACCATCAGCACCGCCGTTTTACAGTGATGGCTACAGCTCTCCAGCGCGGCTTTTGCCTGCGCACGGGTGCATCCCCCCGCCTCCATCACGATGGCGATTTGCCGTTCTGCCCATTTGGTACTGCTTGCCTCAAGATCCACGCGCAGGTTGCTGTATACGCGCCCGGTCCGAACGGCCAGCCCGGTAGTAATCATCGAGAGGATCATTTTTTGCGCGATCCCCGCCCTGGTATTTAGATACCCGGCAACCACATCGGCCCCCAGTTCCGGGGCAACTACCATACTTGCCAGCTGCGCCGCTTCACTTTGTGCGTCACCGGTGATGACCGCAACCGGCGCCCCCAGCGACCAGGCATGCCGCATCGCTCCCCAGACCCACGGCGTTTTTCCGCTGACGGTCACCGCCAGCATCATATCGTGTTCAGCAAATTTGATGGCCTGCAGGTCAGCGACCCCGCGCTCGTAGCTCCCTTCTCCCTCTCCTGCCGTCACGGCAATTACCGGAGTTTTACCCGGCGCGTAGTCATCCGCAGCCTGCCGTGCGGCGTAGCCCGACGGTCCTGCCCCGACGATGACCAGGCGGCCACCATGGTTAAGCGCCGCGGCGGCGTTATCCACCACGCGGGCGATTGTCGTTAAGCAGGGTGTTATAGCAGCAGAAATGCGTGCATCTTCCTCGTGGATAACCTTCAGCATGTCCAGCGTGGACAACCTATCTATATTCATCGTGCTGGCGTGCCGTCTTTCCTTGACTGAACCGGTAAGCGTAATGCTCATAAACAGCCTCCTTATTATGAGTACCCACACACTATAAAGTGTTTTATATAGATGACCTGCGAGTGGGGTCACGAAAAGAAGAGCAAATCGACGCTTTTACATGGCTTTAAGAAAAGCCCATCATCAGCGATAATCACCCCCTTTCTTAATCATCGCGGAGTGTTGATGAGCGATTTGCAGCCTTTCCCTCTGACGCGCAAGCGCCCCATGAAACTGTACACGCTGGTCACGTTAATGGTGTCCGCGATTATCGCCTCTGTGCTGCTGGTAGTTTTTGCGCTCTATTCCGTGCAGATCACCCGAGCGACCCGCGATGATGTAAAAGATACTGCTCTGGGCATCGCCCGCACGCTGGCCGACAGCCCGGAGATCCAGCGCGGCCTGATGCAGTCGCCGCAGGCCGACATCATTCAGCCCATCGCCAAAGCCGTCACCCAACGCAACGATCTGCTGCTCACCGTGGTGACCGACATGCGGGGGATACGCTATTCGCACCCGAACGAGGCGCTCATCGGCCTGCATTTCATCGGAAACGATCTGGAGCCCGCGCTGGAAGGCAAAGAGAATGTCTCGGTTAACCGCGGCGCCCTCGCCGAAGCGCTTCGCGTTTTCACGCCGGTCTATGACAGCCAGCACGATCAGATCGGGGTCGTCGTGGTCGGCATCTCCCTGAAGAAGGTGGAAGACCAGATAGCCCGCGGGCGGCTTAACGCGCTCTGGACGATTTTGTTCAGCATCTTTATGAGCTCGATGGCGATTTGGGGTCTGGTACGGGTGCTGAAGCGCATTCTTTTCGGGCTCGAACCCTATGAAATCTCCGCCCTGTTCGAACAGCGCCAGGCAATGCTGCAGTCGCTTCGCGAAGGGGTACTGGCCGTCGATATTCACGGCCGCGTGACGATGATTAACCACACCGCCAGAGAAATTTTACTCCTGCCCTCGGGCAAGCAGACGGAAAACGCCAGCGCTCCCCTTCTGGCCAGCCTGCGGGAGGTTTCAACGACGGGCGTCGCGCTTCAGGATCGGGAGATCAGCTGTAACGGTCGGCTGCTATTGTGCAACATGGTGCCCGTCAAAAGCCAGGAGCGTGTCATCGGTGCGATAGCCACCTTCCGCGATAAAACGGAAATCAGCCAGCTGATGCAGCGTATTGATGGCATGGTCAACTACGTCGACGCCTTGCGCAGCCACACGCACGAGTTTATGAATAAACTGCATGTGATTCTGGGCCTGCTGCATATGAAGCGCTACGACAAGCTGGAGGAGTACATCATCCAGACGGCGCATAACTACCAGACGGATATCGGTACGATCCAGAGCAAGGTAAAGTCCCCGGTCGTTGCCGGGTTCCTGCTGGGCAAAATCAACCGGGCGAAAGAGGCCGGCGTTACCCTGACGCTGGCGGATGAATGCCTGATCCCGGATACCGCCAGCGAAGAGCAGGTTGCGGTGCTGATTACCGCGCTGGGTAATCTAATCGAAAACGCGCTCGACGCGATGGCAGGACAGCCGGAAGGCGAGATTGGCCTGCTGCTGCATTATCAGAATGGCTGGCTCAGCTGTGAAGTCAGCGACGATGGCCCCGGCATTGATCCCGCTCAGCTGGAGGCTATTTTTACTAAGGGGTTCTCAACAAAAGGTGAAAACCGCGGCGTTGGGCTGTTCCTTGCTCGCCAGCAGATCCAGAACCTGGGCGGCGATATTACCGTCGAGTCTGAGCCTGGCGTATTTACCCAATTTTTTGTTCACATCCCCTGGGATAGCGAGAGGAATATCGCGTGATAAATGTATTAATTGTCGATGATGACGCCATGGTGGCTGACCTCAACCGTCTGTACGTCAACCGCGTTGAAGGCTTTAGCTGCTGCGGCGTCGCCTCCACGCTCAGCCAGGCCAGGGCCATTATCAATAACCCCAGCCAGCCTGTCGATTTGGTGCTGCTGGACGTCTATATGCAGCAGGATAACGGGCTGGATCTGCTGCCCGACATTCGCGCGTCAGGCCGTCCGATTGATGTGATTATGATCTCCTCGGCCGCCGATGCCGCCACGATCCAGACCTCCATCCACTACGGCGTGGTGGATTATCTGATAAAGCCGTTCCAGTTCCCGCGCTTTGAAGAGGCGCTGAACGGCTGGAAGGCAAAGCACAGCCTGATGGGCTCGCACCAGTATTACGAGCAGGCGGACGTTGACCGTCTGATCCACGGCGGCGCGCCGGAGCTGGCGGACAGTAAAAAATTGCCGAAAGGGTTAACGCCGCAAACGCTGCGCACGATTTGCCAGTGGATTGACGGCCACCCGGAGACGGAATTTTCCACCGACGATCTGGCTAACGCGGTAAACATTTCACGCGTCTCCTGCCGCAAGTACCTGATTTGGCTTGCGCAGATCAACATTCTGTTCACCAGCATTCACTACGGTGCCACAGGCCGCCCGGTGTATCGCTACCGCTTACAGCCGGAACAGATCGGGCTGCTCAAACAGTACTGTCAGTAACGCGGTAGCTCTCGTCCAGAAGGGTAAAACGGAAGTGGTGTGCTGAAGAGAACACCACTTCTTTTGTTTTGGTCACAAAGATAGCTTCAATATCGGGGCGCGCGCGCAGGGCGGCGCAGCCCTTCTCTACCCCCATGCCGTACATCAGCGTGGTCCAGATATCGCCGTCGATGGAATCTTTTGAAATGATGGTGACGCTCTCCAGCTCGTTGTCCAGCGGGTACCCGGTACGCGGGTCGAGAATGTGGTGATAGCGCTTGCCGTTCTGCTCGAAGTAGCGCTCGTACGTTCCCGAGGTCACCACGGAGAGGTTCTCCACCGTCATCGCACCGATCAGCGCGTCACCGGCGAACGGTTTTTTTAGCCCCACGCTCCAGCCCCCTTCCGGCGAACCTAACGTCTGAATGTTTCCGCCGAGGTTGATCAGCCCCAGCTCAGCGCCCTCTTTGCGCAGGTAGTCCCGCACCCGGTCGGCGATATAGCCTTTGGCGATGGCACCCAGGTCAATCTCCATCCCCGCTCTGGCCAGAAACACGCTGCTCTGCGCCTCATCAAGGATGACATCCTCGGGCCGGGTTATCGCCAGCAGGGACGCAATGTCATCAGCAGGCGGAACGCTGTCGCCCTGAAAGCCAATCTTCCAGCGCTTCACCAGCGGGCCGATCGCCAGGTTAAAGGCGCTGTTTTTAATCAGGCTTGCCGCTTTGGCACAGCGGATGAGATCAAACACCGGACGGCTGACGGTAACCGGATGCTGGCCCGCCGCATGGTTGATGTCCATCACCTGGGAATGCGCGCGGTTAACGGTGAGGAGATTTTCGTACTGTTTAATCAGGCGGAAAACGCGGGACGCGAGAGCTTCGTCATGGGAGAAGAGCTTCAGGAGAATGGGCGAGCCCATCAGAACGGCGGAGTAGCTGTAAACGCGATGGCTATCAGGCATAGCATGAGTCCTCAGATGTAGCCCCGGCAGGCACCGCGCCGCCGGGGAAACAGGTGCCTTACGTTCTTTTTGAGCGCATCGCCGCCTGATGTCCGGCAAGGGTACCAAAAATAATGATATCTGCCACCGCGTTACCGCCGATACGGTTGCCGCCGTGGATCCCGCCAACCACTTCACCCGCCGCGAATGCCCCCGGCAGCACGTTGTGGTTGCTGTCCAGCACGCAGGTTTCGGTGTTGATGGTCACGCCGCCCATGGTGTGGTGCACGCCCGGCGCAATCTGAATGGCGTAGAACGGCCCTTCGTTGATGGGCGCACGCAGCGCGGTGGTGCGGCCAAAATCATCGTCGTGCTGTTTTTCCACAAAGCCGTTGTAGCGCTCAAGCGTTGCCAGGAACTGGTGATAATCCATACCCAGCGCTTCCGCCAGGGCTTTCGGCGAGCTGGCGCTGGTCACGAAGCCTTTTGCGATGTACTCATCCGCGGCTTTGTTTTTAGCACGAACGTGCTCGTCAAAGACGATGTACGCGTATTTTTCCGGCAGCGCGATGATTGACGCCGAGACTTTATCGCGGGTCGACATTTCGTTGTAGAAGCGGTTGCCCTGCTGATTGACCAGAATTGCCCCGCCGCCGCGAATGGATTCGGAAATCAGGTACGAGGTTTTCTGCTCAACGGTTGGGTGGATCTGAATTTCACCCATATCCACGGTGCCTGCGCCAATACGTTCCAGCAGCGCGATACCGCCGCCGGTCGCCCCTTTATGGTTGGTCGTGACGAACCCTTCCAGATCCGGGCGGTATTTCACCACCATCTGGCTATTCGCGCTGAAGCCGCCGGTTGCCACGATCACGCTTTTAGCTGCCACGGTGACGGTTTCGTTCTCTTCAGTGGTCAGGCGCACGCCGGTCACTTCATCGTTCTCGAAGATTATGTCACTGACGGAGGTATCCAGCATCACTTCAATGTTGCGCTTGTTGACGTTACGCACCAGGCCGCTGATCAGGTAGCCACCCACCGCCGAGCCGTCTTTTGGACGGTGCGTACGGTCAATGCTCATCCCACCGGTGGTGGTGATGTCGTTCAGCATGATGCCGCGCGCTGCCAGCCACTCAATCGCTTCCGGCGCGTTCTCGACAAAGCGACGCAGCAGTTCCGGGTCGTTCTTGTTGCCGCCGCCTTTCAGGCTTTCCTGATAGAACAGCTCTTTGCTGTCCTGAATGCCCTTCACGCGCTGGAAGCGGGTTTCTGCGGCGTTCATCCCTGCAGAGGCTTTAATAGTGTTCCCGCCGATGGTTGGCATTTTCTCGACGATCAGCACGCTTGCGCCTTCGTCGTGAGCCTGAATGGCCGCCGCCAGACCGGCGCCGCCGCTGCCGACCACCACCACGTCCACGCTGCGGGTTTCGTTCGGGTCAACGCCCTCTTCCGCCGCCAGCGCCTTGCTGGATTTCAGCATCGCTTTAGAGACCGCTTTTTTCACCGCCTCGCTCTGGCTGGTTGCGCCGGTAATGGCATCCACGTGCGGGGTATTAGCATCCAGAATGCGGGTGCGGATCTCTTCAAAGCTGGTGACAAACTCAACGTCTTCACTCGGGCCGGAGGCGAGCTTGATGTCCGCAATGCGGTCGGTTTCCAGGCTGACGTTAATCACCAGTTCGTTAGCGTCGTCCTGCACTTTCTCAACAAAGGTGCCGGGTTTGAATTTGGACTCGCCCATGCTCATGTCGCGGATCATCGCTTCCACCAGCGAGAAGCGCCACAGCGGTTCAGGAATGCTCAGTTCCTCGCGTCTGGTGCTATCCATAAACAGCTCAAGGCTTTCGCCCGCCGCGATGCGGTCGGTCCAGTCCGGGTAGGCAATGGTGGCGCGGCCAACGGCAATCAGGTCGTAACCGTGGTCCAGCGCTTCATTCACGTCTGACGCATTCACCACGCCGCCCACGCCCATCACCGGAACCTGCGCCAGCGTTTCAGAACGCATCGCGCAGTATTTTTCGATCAGCGGCGTCGGGTCCTGGGTGTCAACAATGGAAGGTCGCAGGGTGGCGCCCACGGAGAAGTGCAGGTAGTCCACGCCGCGCGCGGCCAGTTTCTCCAGCAGGTACATGGTGTCCTCAAAGCGGATGCCCGGAACTTCGAGTTCTTCAGGGGAGAAGCGGTAGCCGATGATGAAGGCGTCATCGGCGTACTGGCGCACCATTTTGTGGGTAATGTCCAGCACCGCCAGCGGGAACTTCGCGCGGTTGTCGCGGCTGCCGCCCCACTCGTCGTCGCGCTGGTTTGAGTTTGGGGAGTAGAACTGCTGAATCAGGTAGGTGTTCGCCCCGTGGATTTCCACGCCGTCGAAACCGGCCTGAATGGCGCGGCGCACGGCTTCACCAAACTTGCCGATCATGCCTTCCACTTCTTCAGCGGTCAGAGCAACCGGCGTCGCGGCACCGTCACGCGGCGCGGCCACGGCGCTTGGGCCCACCGGGGTACGGCCACCGATCAGTTTTGGGTCAACCATGCGGCCGCCGTGGTAGATCTGCAGCAGCGCCTTAGAGCCTTTGGACTTAATGGCCTCGGCGATTTTCGCCAGCCCGGCAATTTTCTCGTCGTTATCAATCCCGATCGCACCCGGGAAGGCGAGACCGAGATCGTCGACAAAGCAGCACTCCACGATGATGGTACCAATGCTGCCGGAACGGGCCCGATAGTACTCCACCAGCTCGCTGGTGACGGTGCCGTCATAGTAGCCGGTACAGGTTGTCATCGGGGCCATTAACAAACGGTTTTTCAGTTCAGTGCCATTCGGTAATGTGAAGGGGCTAAGAATGCGTTCGTTAGTGCTCATAATAGAAACTCCAAACTTTTAAAAATTGAGAATTCGTTATCGGATTGGTTTTTTATTTCGTCGTTATTTGCCGATGTCATGATATTAATATAATGATTTTTTTAGTTTCTAAAGCTATTACGTTAGTTAAAAAACTATTTAATCCCTGCAATAACACTAATAATACATTGGTGTTAGCGATTGTCATTCAGGCATTCACAATATTTTAAAATTCGTTAAATAAAAAATGGTAAAACCATTTCACCAAAAATCAAAAAGCTCAAAACAAATCAATAAGATAACTTGAACTTAAAATTTAGCCTGTTACAAAAATGATAAAATAAACCCGCAGAAAAGATAATAACCACATACGCCAGAGTGGTTATTAATAAAAGCATAAAAATAACGCTGCAATTCTGTTTTTTTGATCTCGATCAATAGTTATGGTATTCAAAAGCGCAATATAAAAACATCATCATTTTTTAATTTAACGCAGGCAAAAAAGCGTTAAATCGCTATTACTGAAAATACAAGAAAGCACCTTTAATAACTAAAAAAAGCAAAGAAACTTAAGAAAGCAATTTTGTTTTTCAGTGCGACCGAATTTTTGACAACTTAAGACGTGAAACTATGAATACAAAAACTGCTGTAACGCCCCCCGTGGCGAACCAGGCATCAAATGGAAACGCAAAACGACTGCTGATGATGGCGTTACCCGTCATCGTCGCCGTACTGCTGCTGTTTGTTCCCGTTCCTGAAGGGCTGCCGCCTTACGCGTGGCACTACTTCGCTATCTTTGTCGGCGTGATCGTTGGTTTGATCTTCGAACCGCTGCCTGGCGCGGTGATCGGCCTGACCGGCGTGGTCGCCATTGCCCTGTGCAGCCAGTGGGTGCTGTTCAGCCCCGATCAGCTGGCTGACCCGAAATTCAAGCTGGCGGGCGCCTCCTTTAAATGGGCGGTGAGCGGGTTTGGTAACTCCACCGTCTGGCTGATCTTCGGTGCCTTTATGTTCGCCGCAGGCTATGACAAAACCCGCTTCGGCCGCCGTCTGGCGCTGATTCTGGTGAAGTACCTCGGCCGTCGCAGCCTGACGCTCGGTTACGCCATTACGTTTGCAGACCTGCTGCTGGCACCGTTCACTCCGTCCAACACCGCGCGCAGCGGTGGGACCATCTACCCGATCATCGCTAACCTGCCGCCGCTGTACGGTTCAAAACCCAACGACCCAAGCGCGCGCAAAATTGGTTCATACCTAATGTGGGTGGCGATCACCGCGGCCTGTATCACCAGCTCAATGTTCCTCTCCGCCCTTGCGCCGAACCTGCTGGCGCTGGCGCTGGTGAAAAGCACCGTAGGGATTGATATCTCATGGGGCACCTGGTTCCTCGCCTTCCTGCCGCTGGGTATCCTGCTGATTCTGACCATGCCGCTGCTGGCCTACTGGTTCTACCCGCCAGAAGTGAAGGTGAACAATGAAGTGCCGCTGTGGGCAACCCGTGAGCTGGAAAAACTCGGCAAGCTGTCCCGCAATGAAATTCTGCTGCTGGTTTTCGTCTGCTGCGCGCTGCTGATGTGGATCTTCGCCGCCGCGTGGATTGAGCCTGCAATGGCGGCCCTGCTCATCGTCGGCCTGATGCTGTGGACCGGCGTGCTGGAGTGGAACGATATTACCGGCAACAAAGCCGCGTGGAATACCTTCGTCTGGTTTGCCACCCTGGTGGCGCTGGCGGACGGCCTCTCCTCTACCGGCTTTATCAGCTGGCTGGGTAAAGAAGGCGGCCTGCTGATGAGCGGTATCTCTCCGGGCGTCGCGACCATCGTCCTGCTGCTGGCGTTCTACCTGCTGCACTACCTGTTTGCCAGCACCACCGCGCATACTACCGCGCTGCTGCCAGCGATGCTGACCATCGCCTCCACCATTCCGGGCATGAATATGGAAGTGTTTGTCCTGCTGATGGTGACCTCCCTGGGCGTGATGGGGATTATCACCCCGTACGGTACTGGCCCAAGCCCGATTTACTACGGTAGCGGCTACCTGCCAACCAAAGACTACTGGCGCCTCGGCACCATCTTCGGTGCCATCTTCCTGGCGGCCCTGCTGCTGATTGGCTATCCGTGGATGTCCATGATGTTCTGATTCCTGACCGCCGGACGTTTCCTCCGGCGGTTTTATTTTAGTGGAGCAATACTATGTCGAATAAACCGTTTTTTTATCAGAACCCCTTCCCACTTTCCCATGACGACACCGAATACTACCTGCTGACCAAAGAGTACGTCTCCGTAGCCGAATTCGACGGCCAGGAAGTACTGAAAGTGGAGCCGGAAGCGCTGACCCTGCTGGCCCAGCAGGCCTTCCACGACGCCGCGTTTATGCTGCGCCCTTCCCACCAGAAGCAGGTTGCCGCTATTCTTAACGACCCGGAAGCCAGCCAGAACGATAAGTACGTTGCCCTGCAGTTCCTGCGTAACTCTGAAATTGCCGCAAAAGGCGTGCTGCCAACCTGTCAGGATACCGGCACCGCGATCATTATGGGCAAAAAAGGCCAGCGCGTCTGGACCGGCGGCGGTGACGAAGCGGCCCTGAGCCAGGGCGTGTATAACACCTACATCGAAGATAACCTGCGCTACTCGCAGAATGCGGCGCTGGACATGTATAAAGAGGTGAATACCGGCACCAACCTGCCCGCGCAGATCGATCTCTACAGCGTGGACGGGGACGAGTACAAATTCCTGTGCATGGCGAAAGGCGGCGGCTCTGCCAACAAAACCTACCTCTATCAGGAAACCAAAGCGCTAATCACCCCGGCGAAGCTGAAAAACTACCTGATTGAGAAGATGCGCACCCTAGGTACCGCGGCCTGCCCGCCGTACCATATCGCGTTTGTGATTGGCGGGACCTCAGCGGAAGCCACGCTGAAAACCGTGAAGCTGGCCTCTACCCGCTACTACGACGCGCTACCAACCGAAGGCAACGAGCACGGCCAGGCGTTCCGCGACGTTCAGCTGGAACAGGAGCTGCTCCAGGAAGCGCAGAACCTCGGCCTCGGCGCGCAGTTTGGCGGAAAATACTTCGCCCATGATATCCGCGTGATCCGCCTTCCGCGCCACGGCGCCTCCTGCCCAATCGGCATGGGGGTCTCCTGCTCAGCTGACCGCAACATCAAGGCGAAGATCAACCGCGACGGGATCTGGATTGAGAAGCTTGAGCACAATCCGGGCCAGTATATTCCTGAATCACTGCGCCAGCAGGGCGAAGGCGACGTGGTAAGCATCAACCTGAACAAGCCGATGAACGAGATCCTGGCGCAGCTTTCCGCGCACCCGGTCTCTACCCGCCTGTCGCTGAACGGCACCATTATCGTGGCGCGCGACATCGCCCATGCGAAGCTAAAAGAGCTGCTGGATAACGGCGAAGAATTGCCTCAGTACGTCAAAGATCATCCGATCTACTACGCGGGTCCGGCCAAAACC
Source organism: Enterobacter sp. 168J2 (assembly GCF_034107265.1). NCBI lineage: Bacteria > Pseudomonadati > Pseudomonadota > Gammaproteobacteria > Enterobacterales > Enterobacteriaceae > Enterobacter > Enterobacter sp. 168J2. Next base: position 11,897 of record NZ_JAWNEB010000015.1, read on the forward strand.
CCGGAGGGCTATGCGTCTGGCTCACTCGGCCCGACCACCGCGGGGCGTATGGACTCCTATGTGGACCTGCTGCAATCCCACGGCGCGAGCATGATCATGCTGGCGAAAGGCAACCGCAGCCAGCAGGTGACCGACGCCTGCCATAAGCACGGCGGCTTCTACCTGGGCAGCATCGGCGGCCCGGCAGCGGTGCTGGCGCAAAACAGCATTAAGAGCCTGGAGTGCGTGGCCTATCCTGAGCTGGGTATGGAAGCCATCTGGAAAATCGAAGTCGAAAACTTCCCGGCGTTTATTCTGGTGGATGATAAAGGCAACGATTTCTTCCAGCAGATCCAGAACCAGCAGTGCAAAGGCTGTTCACAGCGCTGAGTGTTTCCATACGTCCGGCAAGAGCGACAACGTTTCAGCGATCGTGCTGCGCTTGTCGCTCCCCGGCTTCCAGATGGTGACCATCGTCTGACCAATTCCCTGGCTGCCCACTTCAGTGTGCAGCCTTTTTACATTTTGCCACTGACCGGCATGAAAATGCGTTGGTAAGAATCCCCAGCCGCAGCCGCGTTCCAGCAGACCGCGCAGCATCTCCGGTTCGTTGGTAAAGAGGGTATGCCCGGAGATCTGCAGGCGGCGCGCCACCGGCTCGTCCGAGGCGGGGTGCATGACGACCTGGGGCACCAGGGAGAGATCGAGCAGCGACAGAGGGGAAGCACTGTCAGCAAACAGCCCGCTGGCGGCATAAAAATCCATATCAATGGCGCCGAGGGCGCGCCACTCCATGTCATTGCCCACGCTGCGGTTGCGCGCCTGGCAGATGGCCAGGTCCGCATCGTTGTTCGCCAGCAGCCGTTCCGATTCATCCCGAGAGGTACAGATAAGGCTCAGCCGGACTTTTCGCGCCACCATTTCAGCAATCACCCCGTGCAGAAAGGCTCTGGGCGTAAAAGGATCGTAGGCCAGCGTCAGGTCCTGCGTGGCACCGTGCGGCACCTCTCTGGCAAACGCCTCAAAGGCTTTAACCTGCCGCATCAGCAGGTGCGCCTGGCGCTGAAGCTGTTCCCCTTCGGGCGTGAGCCGTAGGGTGCGGCCGTCGCGAATAAACAGCGCGTAGCCCAAGCCATCCTCAAGAAAATCAACCAGATCGCGAAGCGTCGTGCGGTCCTTCTTCAGCGCCACCGCGGCTTTACTCAGGCCCCCGTTCTCGGCCACGGCGGTAAATGCCTCGAGCTGTGCAAAAGAGTAAATCAGTCCCGCCACGCTACGCTACCTCTTTTTTATAGGGGGATTTTCCCCCACTACGCGTTTTTTATTATAGCCCCGGGGTTTTTAAACTGAAGCCGTTCTTAACCTGAAAGAGACGGATATGAAAAACAGAAAAGTAAACCATGCCCTGCTGGCGGGCCTTGTCTTCAGCAGCCTGATCTCCCCTGCGGCAGTGGCCGCCTGCAAAGGCACCGACCTTAGCGCCTGCCCAGCCCCCTTTGATGCCGCGCTGCCGGACACCCATAAGATGCTCACCTGGAGTCAGGCCGACCGCGTGGTGGGCTTTCGCAATGACTACCGCAACTACGCCGGGGATGTTTTCCGCCACGGTAACGCCGTGGCGCTGGAAATATCGGATAAGCCGCTCACTGACGCCTGGTATCAGGTCAACGGCAGGCGCTACGGCCTTAAGGAGTACCTTAAACGCCAGAACGTCAGCGGCATGCTGGTGCTGAAGGACGGTAAAATCGCCTGGAAATATCTCGCCCAGGGCAATACCGACTCCACGCTCTGGACATCGCGCTCGGTAGGCAAATCGGTGGTATCGGCGCTGGTTGGCGTGGCCCTCAAAGAGGGAAAAATTCACTCGCTCGACGACCTGGTCACGCGGTATGAACCCGACCTGAAAGGCACCGCGTGGGACGGCGTGACGCTTAAGCAGCTTATCACCCATACCTCGGGGGTGGCGTGGAACGAGGATTACACCAACCCTAAATCCGACTTCGCGCAGCTCACCGAGTGCGAGGCGAAACCGGGTACCTACGACTGCGTGCGCAAGCTGGTGAAGGGGTTACGCAGGGCGCACCCGGCCGGAGAGAGCTGGTCTTACTCTTCGGGCGGCGCCTGGCTGCTGGGTGACGTGCTGGAGCGGGCCACCGGCATGACGCTCGCCGCCTATCTTGAGAAAAGCATCTGGCAGCCTTACGGCATGGCGAGCGACGGCGTGTGGCATGCCTACAGCAAAGGCCAGCACGACGTCGGCGCGCACGGCTTTAACGCCACGCTGGAGGACTGGGGTCGCTTCGGGGAATTTATCCTGAACAACGGTATGCTGCCCTCGGGCAAACAAATTCTGCCTGACGGCTGGGTGAAGGAGTCGTCAGGCTGGACTCAGGCGAAAGGCTCGGTATCAGACGCGCATCCAGAAGGCCTGTACGGCTATCAGTGGTGGAACAACGAAGTGCCCGCCAACGCCACGGGCGTAGAGCCGACGTCACAGGATTCGCTCAAAGGTTCGCTCTGGGCGCTGGGCATTTTCGGGCAGATGATTATGGTGAACCCGAAGGAAAATCTGGTCATCGTCCAGTGGTCTACCTGGCCGCAGGCGGAACCGTCCTTCAGCGCCCAGCCGCTGGAAGCCTCTCTGATGTTTAGCGCGATTGCCAGGGCGCTGCGCTAAATTGCACCCGCCGGGTAACGAAGCGCTTGCCCGGCCCTTTCTCAGGAGCCTCTCTCTGCGCCACATCACAAAATCGCAATATCAGAGACTTAGATGACATTGGTGAATAAAAAGCCAATATTTTGTTAAGTTATTGTTGCTTATGGTGCTCATCATTACCGCCTCACTATTGATGCGTAACGCGCATCAATCAATGCGTTAATTGCGCTTATCTATTTCCTCAACCTGATCCAGTTTTCAGAAACAGACGCGTAAAACGTCAACAATAAACTGGAGATAACCATGTTTTCCTCAACCTCACCTGCAACCGTTCGCTCTAAGGCGGGCGCGATACTTCGCGTGACGTCCGGCAACTTTCTTGAGCAATTCGATTTCTTTCTTTTCGGCTTCTACGCCACCTATATCGCCCACACGTTCTTCCCGGCGAGCAGTGAATTTGCGTCGCTGATGATGACCTTCGCCGTCTTCGGCGCGGGCTTTTTGATGCGCCCAGTCGGGGCCATCGTGCTGGGAGCTTATATTGACAAGGTTGGTCGCCGTAAAGGGCTGATCGTAACGCTTTCCATCATGGCGGCAGGCACCTTTCTGATCGTGCTGATCCCGTCCTATCAAAGCATCGGGCTTTGGGCACCGCTGCTGGTACTGACGGGCCGTCTGCTGCAGGGCTTTTCCGCCGGTGCGGAGCTTGGAGGCGTCTCGGTCTATCTCGCTGAAATCGCCACGCCGGGCCGTAAAGGGTTCTATACCAGCTGGCAGTCCGGCAGCCAGCAGGTTGCCATTATGGTCGCCGCGGCGATGGGCTTTGCCCTGAACGCCCTGATGGAAGAGAGCGCCATTCGTGAATGGGGCTGGCGCATCCCGTTCCTGTTCGGCTGTTTAATCGTGCCGTTTATCTTTTTCCTGCGCCGCAAGCTGGAGGAGACGGAAGAGTTCAGCGCGCGCCGCCACCATCTGGAGATGCGTCAGGTCTTTAAAACGCTGCTTGGCAACTGGCAGGTGGTGGTCGCGGGCATGCTGATGGTGGCGATGACCACCACCGCGTTCTACCTGATCACCGTCTACGCGCCAACCTTCGGCAAAAAAGTGCTGATGCTGAGCGCCTCGGACAGCCTGCTGGTCACGCTGCTGGTGGCGATCTCGAACTTTATCTGGCTGCCGGTGGGCGGCGCGCTGTCGGACCGCTTCGGGCGTAAACCGGTGCTGATTGCCATGACCCTGCTGGCGCTGGCCACCAGCTACCCGGCCCTGACGCTGCTGGCTGACGCGCCGAGCTTCTCCATGATGCTGAGCGTCCTGCTGTGGCTCTCCTTCCTGTACGGGCTGTATAACGGAGCGATGATCCCGGCGCTGACGGAAATTATGCCTGCTGAAGTCCGCGTGGCAGGGTTCTCTCTGGCCTACAGCCTGGCAACGGCGGTCTTCGGCGGCTTTACCCCGGTGATGTCCACCGCGCTGATTGAATATACCGGTGACAAAGCCTCGCCGGGCTACTGGATGAGCTTCGCCGCGGTGTGTGCCCTGCTGGCAACCCTCTACCTCTACCGTCGTCGCGCGGTATCGGTACAAAACACCGTTAAGTCACAGGGGGCCGCATGACTCGCACTTCTCGTTATACCGCCACCGCGCTGATGCTGACGTTCCTGAGCGCCAATGCCTGCGCCCAGGAGGTGAAGGTGATGATTTCAGGCGGTTTCAAAGCCGCCCTTGAAAAGCTGGCACCGGAATACGAGCGCCAGACCGGCGATACCATTGTGATTATTCCCGGTCCGTCAATGGGCGCGACGCCGCAGGCGATCCCAAACCGGCTCGCGCGCGGCGAGAAAGCCGACGTGGTGATTATGGTGGGCGATGCACTGGCGAAGCTCGAAAAAACCAGCCAGACCCGGCCGGGCTCGCGAACGGAACTTGCGGACTCCCCCGTCGGTATGGTGGTGAAAAAAGGGGCGGATGTTCCTGATATCACCAGCGAGGCGACGCTGCGTAACGCGCTATTGCAGGCCAGCTCCATCGCTTACTCAGACAGCGCCAGCGGCAGGTATGTCAGCCAGACGTTGTTCAAGAAACTGGGGATTGAAAAGGAGGTGGCGGCTAAAGCAACGATGGTCGAACGCATTCCGGTTGCTTCGGAGGTGGCAAAAGGGAAATACGCCGTGGGCTTCCAGCAGGTGAGCGAGCTGCTGCCGGTACCGGGCGTCACCTTTATCGGTAAAATCCCGGATAATCTGCAGTACATCACGCGCTTCGCCGGGGCGGTCACCCGTCACGCAGAGCATCCCGCGGAGGGGAAGGCGCTGCTGAGCTATCTCGCCTCACCGCCCTCAGGGGCAGTCATCCGCGAGACGGGGATGATCCCCGTTACGTCCGGCGATACCGCTCGGTGATCTCTTTTTCCAGTTCAGCCGCAATATAGGACTGGATGCGCCCCCGGCGCCGGATTAGCCCCACGGCGCGCTTCACCTCCGGGGCCACCAGCGGCAGATGCGTCAGCGGCGTGTGCTCTGACGTCGGCATCGACATGGCGGGTACGGCGGCAATGCCGATCCCCGCCTCTACCATACCGAGCATCGTGGTGACGTGGCGCGTTTCGCAGACGCTGGGGCGCTCGGGAATGATATCCCCCAGCATCCGATCCAGCAGGTTGCGGTTCCCCGACGTTTTATCGAGGGAGATATAGTCCTGCTGGTAAAATGCCTGCCACGTCAGGTGGCTCTTCTTCGCCAGCGGATGATCCTTTCTGCACGCCGCAACGTAGACATCCTCCACCAGCGGGAAAAAATCAATTTCAGACGGCAAGTTTCCCGCGAAGCAGATGCCAAAATCCGCCTGGCTTCGGGCCACGGCGTCAATCACATTCCCCGCGCTGCTGTCGATGAGCTTAATGCGAACGCGCGGAAAGCGAGACTGAAAGCGACGGATCACGTCAGGCATAAAGTAACAGGCGGCGGAAGGTACTGCGGCGACCGTAATCAGCCCCGTCCGCTCTTCACTGGCCTTATCGACATCCGCCAGCATTGATTCCACGTTGTCGAGCAGCTGCGCTGAGCGTTCAGCAAAGTTTTGCCCGTATAGCGTCAGGGCGACGCGGCGGGTAGTTCGGTCAAACAGCCGGGTTCCCAGCGCGGCTTCCAGCTTTTCGATCCTGCGGCTCAGCGCCGACTGGGATATGCAGATAGATTCAGCGGCGACACGGAAGTTACCGTATTCCACTAGCGCCCTGAAGGCATAGAGATCGTTAAGGTCGAAATTCACGGGCATAGCGTCTGGATGTCCTGTCAGGGAAAGCAACAAAGTCAAAAATAATAGCGTCTTATTGACCTTCCGCAACCGGCGCGGTGTTGAAATAGGTCAGAGGTCGTTGAGATTGAGGCGAATGCGCCCGGCCTGGTCAGCAATCGCCTGCCGTTCCTCTTCCTTCATATCCGCAAGCTGTTTATAGACAATGCCCAGGCGGGGATTGTTACCGAGGCGCGCCCGGTTGCGCGCAAAGAAATCCCAGTAGAGGGCATTGAACGGGCACGCCAGCTCTCCGGCGCGCTGGTTGTGCTGGTACCGGCACCCCTGACAGTAGTTACTCATCTTATGAATGTAGGATGCGCTTGAGACATAGGGCTTACTCGCCAGTAACCCGCCATCGCCAAACTGGCTCATACCGAGAGTATTGGGCAGCTCCACCCATTCAAACGCATCAATATAGACCCCCAGATACCACTCATGAACCGCCTGGGGCGACAGGCCGCTGAGCAGACTAAAGTTCCCGATCACCATCAGGCGCTGGATATGGTGGGCGTAAGCCTCGGTGAGCGATTGCCCAACGGCATGCGCCAGGCAGCGCATTTGCGTTTTGCCCGTCCAGAACCAGTCCGGCAGCGGGGCGTGCTGGTCCAGGGCATTCAGCTCGCGATAGCCCGGCATCTGCGACCAGTAAATCCCGCGCACGTACTCCCGCCAGCCGAGAATTTGTCGGATAAACCCTTCAACGGCAGGCAGCGGCGCCTGGCCCGAACGCCATGCCTGCTGGGCGGCGGCCACCACTTCCCGGGGATTAAGCATTTTGGTATTCAGCGCAAAAGAAATTAACGAATGAAAAAGAAAAGGTTCCTCCGCGTGCATTGCATCCTGCCAGTTTCCAAACTGCGGGAGCACGTCAGAAATAAACGCATCCAGACTGGCTTTGGCTTCCGTACGGTTGAGCGGCCAGCGAAAATTGTCGGCCTGCGGTTCGCCGAAGGTCTTTACGCCGCAGCGCTGGATCTCTGCCCACAAGGCGGAACGATCGTGGCGGGGTCGCGCGTCACCCGGCGCGGGCGGTTCGCCCGACCAGCGCCTGCGGTTTTCAGCATCATAATTCCATTTCCCTCCTTCCGGCTCGCCTTCAGACGTCAAGAGAATCCCGTGCCGACGGCGCATTTCCCGATAAAAGTATTCCATTCGCCAGCTTTTACGTGACGCAAAAAACGCGCTCACCGCGTTGCGGGGGGTGAAAAAATGCTCGCTGCTGACGCAGGCCGTTTCGACGGACGCTGTTTTCGCCCACGCCTGAAGCTGCGCATCAAGACGCCATTCGTCGGGCTCCTGCCACAACACCCTTGCGGCCCGGTAATGCGTAACAAGCGCGTTGAGATTCTCTTCCAGCGCGCCGCGGTTTGAATCATCAGAGAGGCGGACATATCTCACCCGATGCCCCTTCTCCTTTAACGCCGAGGCAAACGCGCGCATGGCCGCGAAGATGGCGATAACTTTCTGGGCATGATGCAGCACGTACGCGGTTTCCGCCCGCAGCTCCAGCATCACGTAAATGACGTTTGGGTTGCAGGTATCAAACCAGCTGTGGTGGGGATTAAGCTGATCGCCCAGGATCAGGCGCAGTTCAGTCAACGGTGGCTCCTGCGGCAACGCTCAGAACAGTATTTGACCTCGTCCCAGCATTTCGCCCATTTCTTGCGCCACGTCATGGGCCGCTGGCAGTGCACGCATACTCGACTGGGCAGCGCCTGCTTGTTACCTTTGAAATCGCTCATCTGTTAAATACCGCGCTGATTTATCCACTTAGCCTGCGAATGAAGGCTACGACAGAGGTCACAAAATGAAGGTGATGCCCGCAAAGCGCTACCCACCGCTACGTACGAAATGATAGTTTATTCAGGCTGGAAGTGTAGCAGTGCGCAATTTTCTGGCATCTTAACTGAACCTGACTTTCCCATTTTTGTTCAAGTGACGAGTTTGCGAGCAAAGCGATGATTAAGTGGCCCTGGAAAACGAATGAGGCTGGCCGGGATATGGCGCTGCCGTGGGATGACGCGCTGGCGATCCCTGTTCTGGCGAATCTTAAGCCGGATGAACAATCGAAGCTGGTTCAGATGGCGGATCGTTTTTTGCAGCAAAAACGCCTGGTGCCGCTGCAGGGGTTCGAGCTGGATCCGCTGAAAAACGCCCGCATCGCCCTGCTTTTCTGCCTGCCGGTGCTGGAGCTCGGCATTGAGTGGCTGGACGGTTTCCACGAAGTGCTGATCTACCCCGCGCCGTTCGTCGTTGATGACGAGTGGGAGGATGATATCGGGCTGGTACACAACCAGCGGGTGGTGCAGTCCGGACAAAGCTGGCAGCAAGGGCCCATTATCCTCAACTGGCTCGACATTCAGGACTCGTTCGACGCCTCAGGCTTTAATCTGATTATTCACGAGGTGGCGCATAAGCTCGATACCCGCAACGGCGATCGCGCCAGCGGCGTGCCTTTTATTCCGCTTCGTGAAGTTGCAGGATGGGAGCACGACCTGCATGCGGCGATGGATAACATCCAGGATGAGATAGACCTGGTGGGCGAAAGCGCGGCCAGCATTGATGCCTATGCGGCAACTGACCCCGCCGAGTGCTTTGCGGTGCTCTCGGAGTACTTCTTCAGCGCCCCCGAACTCTTCGCGCCCCGTTTCCCGGCGCTGTGGCAGCGTTTCAGCCAGTTTTATCAGCAGGACCCGCTTCAGCGTCTGCGGCAAAATGAGGGCGCTGGCGGCCCTTCATCCCACCACGTCCATTAAGTTTTTTCGACAGGGGTACGCTCGGTTAGCCGTACCCCGATGCTCAGCGCTAAAAACAGCCCCGCCACGCCAAAGGCCGCCATCGTTAAATACTCTTCGCCGAAAAAGCGCGTCACGGCGGGCACCAGCAGCGCGCTGACGCCGTAGCCCAGCGTGTGGCTGGTCGCGATAGCGCCCGCCCCCTTCCCCGTGGTGAGCCGATCGTTCAGCAGCAGCTGGTACCCCGGCGTTGCCATTGCCGCGCCGAGCGAAGTTATCGCAATCCCCACGTAGAACAGCGCCAGCCCGGCGATACACATTAGCGCCAGTCCTGCCACCATCAGCACCGCCGCCATACAAAGCAGGGTCAGCGGGCTGAAATGCTGCGGGCGCACCACCAAGAACTGCGCCGCGAGCGTGGCCAGCGCGGCCAGGCTCAGCAGGAGCGCAACATGATGGCTGATATCCCGGGCGTTACCGTCCAGCAAGGGGCTGAGGTGCGGTGATAGACCAAGCTGCATCAGGCTCACCAGCGCCGCCAGCAGCATCGCCAGCAGCAGGAACGGCAGCATGGAGATCTGCAGACGGGTCGCCTGGTGCGCCACCGGCGGCAGCGGCGGATCCGCCGCTTCGCGCAGCACCAGCAGCAGGGCGATTAACGGCGCAATCGCCATCAGCCAGAGCGGCGCCACCGGGTTAACGCTGAGCATTAGCGCCGCCAGCGGAGGTCCCAGCAGGCGTCCGCAGCTGAGGCCGGAGCTGATGGTGGCCAGCGCCGCCATGCGTTTATCCAGGCCCGCACGCTGAATGGCCCACGTCTGCGCGGCAGGCACCATGCCCGACACCGTCAGGCCATACAGCAGACGCGAGAGGATCAGCCCCGCCAGCCCCCAGGTGCCTTCCAGCATCCCGGCCGCCATTGCCCAGACCACCAGCGCCATGACGCCAAAGCTGGCGAGATAGCCGCTGAGCGAGGCCACCATCACGACCTTACAACCGCGGCGCTCGCTCTGGCGTCCCCACCAGGGGGAAGCGGGTAAAAAAAGCATGGAGCCGAACATTAACAGCCCGGCCCAGACCGAGAGTGAAAGTCCGGTCAGGGTCACCAGCTGCGGAAGCATGACCAGCAAACCGTTTTGCCCGATGCCCAGCAGGCCCGCGCACAGCGCCAGGGGCCAGTTGGCTTTGGAGGTGATGTTTTCGGTCAACGTTTCAGAATCAGCGCGCATGAGAATGTGAACATAGTGTCAATAAATGTGTGGAAATTATGAAGTTAATGAAAACAAATATTGCAAAAATAGTTGCCACTGTAAACAGAATGAATATCATAACGAGAATTATTATCAGTCATGGAATGAGGTACATCTATGCGTGCTCTGCCCCGCTCTGCCGGTACAGACGTTGCAGCCCAGTGTTTTTTAAACGCCCTGTTACGCGAAACGAAGGACTGGCGCTATCTCCCCGCAGCCGCAGCGGATGAGTTAGCGTACATTCATATTCCGCTCTCTTCCTCCCAGGCCCTTCGGGTTCCGGTACGCTATTTCTCCCCAACCCAGCACCATCAGTACCGTTTCCCGGCAACGCTTATTCAGAGCGATAGCGACAGCGGTGACGCCGTCACTTTCACTCAACTGGTTGATTTAATTCTTGAAAAACCCTCGGTAAAAGGCTCGCTGGATGCCGATACGCTGACGCGTTTTAAGCAGCGCGCGCTGGAAAGCCATACCCATACCTGGCAGGCGATTGATCTGCGCCACAACTGGACCACGCTGCGCGATAAGCCGCTGACGTTTGCCGAAGCGGAACAGGCGCTGCTGGTGGGCCACGCGTTCCACCCTGCGCCAAAATCCCACGAGCCGTTCAACGAAACCGAGGCGCGCCGGTATCTGCCGGATTTCGGCTCCCGCTTCCCGCTGCGCTGGTTTGCCGTTGAGAGCACGCTCGTTGCCGGCGACAGCCTGAACGTCTCCCTGCGCGAGCGCCTGCTGCGCTTCGCCGCCCAGAGCGCGCCCGATCTGCTCGGCCGCTTCACCGACACCCGCTGGCTGCTGCCGATGCATCCGTGGCAGGCAGAACACCTGCTGGGTCAGGACTGGTGCCAGCGGCTGGTGGCAAACGGCGCGCTGCAGGATCTGGGCGAAGCCGGTGCGCAGTGGCTGCCCACCAGCTCCTCACGCTCGCTGTACAGCGAAACCAACAGCGACATGATTAAGTTCTCCCTCAGCGTGCGCCTGACCAACTCCGTGCGCACGCTGTCGGTCAAAGAGGTTAAGCGCGGCATGCGCCTGGCGCGGTTGGCGAAAACGGCACGCTGGCAGGATTTACAGGCGCGCTACCCGACCATGCGCGTGATGCAGGAAGACGGTTGGGCAGGGCTGCGTGATGAAAGCGGCGTCATTCAGGAAGAGAGCCTGATGGCCCTGCGCGTAAACCTGCTGTTTGACACGCCGGACACCCAGACCAACGTGCTGGTGAGCCTGACCCAGGCCGCCCCGGACGGCGGCGACAGCCTGCTGGCCGCAGCGGTGCGACGTCTTAGCCAGCGTCTGGATTTACCGCTCGCCCAGGCCGCCCGCTGCTGGCTGGACGCCTACTGCGACCGCGTGTTGCTTCCGCTGTTCAGCGCCGAGGCGGACTACGGACTGGTGCTGCTGGCGCACCAGCAAAATATCCTCGTAGAGATGCAGCAGGATTTCCCCGTCGGACTGATTTACCGCGACTGCCAGGGCAGCGCCTGGACCGAAGGGGCCGACGCGTGGCTGAAAGACGCGGGCGAAACTGACGTGGAAAACCGCTTCGGTGAGAGCCAGCTGCTGCGCTACTTCCCTTATTACCTGCTGCTGAACTCCACCCTTGCGGTTACCGCCGCCCTCGCCGCCGCCGGTTTCGACAGCGAAGAAAGCCTGATGGCGCGCGTGCGTGACGCGCTGGCCGAACTGCGCACGACGGCGAAGCAGACCCGCTGCCTCGACTACGTGCTCGACAGCCCGAACTGGAACTGCAAAGGCAACTTCTTCTGCTACCTGCACGATCGCAACGAAAACACCATCGTCGATCCGGCGGTGATCTATTTCGACTTTAGCAACCCGTTTTACAAGGAGAAGGCGTGATGGCCATCGCGAATATCGTCCATTCCGGCTACGGCTTTCGCTGCACCGCAACGGAACAAAACCTGCCGCTGACGCTGGGTCTTGACGGCAGCGCGGTGCTGGAGCGTCTGAACGAGCTTCCGGACGGCTGGCTGGTGGAAGCGCTCGATCAGCTGTTTGTTGCCGCGCCCGCCCTGTCCGGCATTACCCTGCCGTGGGCGGACTGGCAGGATGAACCCCAGGCGCAGGCGCTGTTTAGCCAGGCCCACGGGGATTATCTGGCGCGTGAAACCTTCTGGCAGCTGCCGCTGTGGCTGAAAGGCGAACGCCCGCAGGCCAGCGGCGGGATGCAGTTTGATGAGAGCCGCCAGCTGTACTTCCCGCTGCGCCCTCGCCGCCCGCAGGGGGAGGTCTATCGCCGTTACGATCCGCAAATCAAGCGCACTCTGAGCTTCCGCGTGGCGGACGTGGCGCTGGACGGCGAGCGTTTCACCCAATGGATGAATAACCCGCGCGTGAACGCCTTCTGGGAGATGGCGGGCCCGCAGGCCGAGCAGGAAAACTACCTGCGCCGCCAGCTTGACTCAACCTACTGCTACCCGGTTATCGGCTGCTTCGACGACCAGCCATTTGGCTATTTTGAACTCTACTGGGCGGCAGAAGACCGCATTGGCCGCCACTACCGCTGGCAGCCGTTTGACCGTGGGCTGCACATGCTGGTGGGCGAAGAGAGCTGGCGCGGGGCGCAGTACATCCGCAGCTGGCTGCGCGGCCTCAGCCATTATCTGTATCTCGATGAGCCGCGCACCGCGCGCATCGTGGCCGAGCCGCGTTTCGACAACCAGCGCCTGTTCCGCCATCTGGCCTCCGCCGGTTTCGACACAATCAAAGAGTTCGACTTCCCGCACAAGCGCTCGCGCCTCATCATGAGCCAGCGTCACCGCTTCTTCAGCGAGGTGGAACTGTGAACGCGCTCTGGCAGAAAGTGAACCGCGAGATGGTGGCGAAGATCCTCGCCGAGCTGGAATACGAACGCACCCTGCGCGCTGAGCCGGCGTCGGCGGACGGCTGGCGCATCGCCATGGGCAACGAGTCCTGGCAGTTTCGCGCCACGCGCGGGATCTGGGGCTGGCTGCATATCGACCCGGACACGCTGACCACCGCCAGCGGCGCCGCCGTGGAAGCGGAAAGCGCGCTGCTGCAGCTGGCAACCGTGCTGGAGATGAGCGACGCGCAAACGGCAGAGCACATGGAAGATCTCTACGCCACGCTGCGCGGGGACATGCAGCTGCTGCAGGCGCGTGAAGCGCTGGACGCGGACGCGCTGATCCATCTCGACCCGGATGAATTACAGTGTCTGATGAGCGGCCACCCGAAGTTTATATTTAACAAAGGACGCCGCGGCTGGGGTCTGGACGCGCTGCGCCAGTACGCACCGGAATACCGCGGGCGCTTCCGCCTGCACTGGGTCGCCGTCCAGCGTGAACATCTGGTCTGGAGCAGCGACGCCGATTGCGACAATCACGCTCTGCTGGCCAGCACCATGGACGATGCCGAGCGCGCCCGGTTTAACGCCCGCTGGCAGGGGCTGGGTCTCGACGACGGCTGGCTGCCCGTGCCGCTGCACCCGTGGCAGTGGCAGCAAAAAATTGCCATTCATTTCCTGGCGCAGCTGGCCCGCGGTGAAATGGTTGAGCTGGGCGAGTTTGGCGATGAGTATCTGGCCCAGCAGTCCCTGCGCACGCTCACCAACGCAAGCCGTCGCGCGCCGTATGACATCAAGCTGCCGCTGACCATCTACAACACCTCCTGCTATCGCGGCATTCCGGGCAAGTATATTGCCGCCGGGCCGCTGGCCTCGCGCTGGCTGCAGCAGCAGTTCGCCGCCGACGCCACGCTTGCCCGCTCCGGCGCGCAGGTGCTGGGCGAACCCGCCGCCGGGTATCTCTCGCATCCGGGTTACGCGGCGCTGCCGAAAGCGCCCTACCGCTATCAGGAGATGCTGGGGGTGATCTGGCGCGAGAACCCGTCCTGTTATCTTCAGGAAGGCGAGCAGGCGGTGCTGATGGCGGCGCTGATGGAAACCGACAACGCGGGGCGCCCGCTGATCGACGCGTGGATCGCGCGCTCGGGGTTAACCGCCGAAGCGTGGCTGGAAAAGCTGTTCGAGGCAACGGTGATCCCGTTCTACCACCTGCTCTGCCGCTACGGCGTGGCGCTGATCGCCCACGGCCAGAACGTCACGCTGGTGATGAAGGACTACGTTCCACAGCGCATCCTGCTGAAGGATTTCCAGGGCGACATGCGCCTGGTGGACGAGGATTTCCCGCAGGCGCAGAGCCTGCCGGAGCAGGTAAAAGCGGTGACGGCGCGCCTGAGCGCGGACTACATCATCCACGACCTGCAAACCGGCAACTTTGTGACGGTGCTGCGCTTTATTTCGCGCCTCACCCTGCAATGCGGCGTAAGCGAACACTGCTTCTACCAGATCCTTGCCGGGGTGCTTCACCGCTATATGGCCGCGCACCCGGAGCTTGCGGAGCGCTTTGCGAAATTCGATCTGTTTAAGCCGCAGATTATTCGCGTGATCCTCAACCCGGTCAAACTGACCTTCTCCGAACACGACGGCGGCAGCCGCATGCTGCCGAACTACGTCACCGACCTTGATAACCCTCTTTTTCTGGCCTCCCGGGAGTCCGCGCAATGAAAACCTATGATTTCATCGGCATTGGTATTGGCCCGTTTAACCTCAGCGTCGCCGCCCTCGCAGAAGGGCTGGACGGCTTTAGCTCGCTGTTCCTTGAGCGCAAACCGCATTTCTCGTGGCACCCGGGCATGATGGTGCCGGACTGCCACATGCAGACCAGCTTCCTGAAGGATCTGGTCAGCGCCGTGGAGCCGACCAACCGCCACAGCTTCCTGAACTACCTGGTGCAGCGCAAAAAGTTCTACCGCTTCCTCACCACCGAGCAGCGCACGGTTTCCCGCGAAGAGTTTGCCGATTACCTGTGCTGGGCGGCGGATAACCTCACCAACCTCGCCTTCAGCCAGCAGGTGCAGCAGGTGAGCTTTGATGAGCAACGCGGTCTGTTTGAGGTAGTGACCCAGCGCGACCGCTTCCTGGCGCGCCACGTCTGCGTGGGGATTGGCAAACAGATCAACCTGCCTGACTGCGTCACGGCGCAGGACGATACCTGCTTCCACGCCAGCGAGATGATGCTGCGCACGCCGGACCTCGCCGGCAAGCGCGTCACCGTTGTCGGCGGCGGCCAGAGCGGCGCCGATCTGTTTTTAAATATCTTCCGCGGGGAATGGGGCCAGCCGCTGAGCCTGAACTGGGTATCGCGCCGCAATAACTACAACGCGCTGGATGAAGCCGCGTTTGCCAACGAATACTTCACGCCGGAATACGTGGACAGCTTCTCCACGCTCGGCGAACAGGCCCGTCGTCAGATGCTACACGAGCAGAAGATGACGTCCGACGGCATCACCACCGAGTCCCTGCTGGCGATTTACCGCGCCATGTACCACCGCTTTGAAGTGCTGCGTGAAAAACCCTGGGCGCACCTGATGCCGTCCCGCTCGGTGATGGCCCTGACGCGTCAGGAAACCGGACATCGCCTGAGCATTCAGCATCACCTCGACGGCGGTCACGAGCAGCTGGAGAGCGACGTGGTGATTTTCGCCACCGGCTACCGCGCCGTGCAGCCCGCGTTCCTCGCGCCGCTGTCTCACCGCCTGCATCTGGATGCGGACGAAGCGTTCTGCATTAACAACGATTTCACCCTCGAATGGGACGGCCCGCAGAGCAACCGCCTGTTTGCCGTGAATGCCGGGATGCACCGTCTCGGCATTGCCGAACCCCAGCTCAGCCTGATGGCCTGGCGCGCGGCGCGAATTCTCAATCGCGCGCATGCCGACGAGCCGTTTGAACTGGCCACCACCCCTGGCGTTATCCACTGGCGGAGCACCACCAGCCCGGAGAGCAGCCAGGTTTTTAAATCGTTAGCAAAAACCACTGAGTACTGACACACACAATCAGGATCAACATAACAATGAAACGTTCTCATCTTTGGGTTTTAAATCCTTGCTTGCTTGCAATGCTTTCTACCTCTGCGTGGGCGGAAGAACAAAAGGAAGAAAATATCGTGGTCTCTGCCAGCCGCGCGCACCGCAGCGTGGCCGAGATGGCGCAGACCACCTGGGTCATTGAGCGTTCTGAGATCGAGCAGCAGGTTCAGGGCGGAAAAGAGATTAAAGAAGTGCTGGCGCAGCTGATTCCGGGCATGGACGTCAGCAGCCAGGGGCGTACCAACTACGGCATGAACCTGCGGGGCCGCTCCATGATGGTGATGGTGGACGGCGTGCGCCTGAACTCGTCCCGCAGCGACAGCCGCCAGCTCGACTCTATCGACCCGTTCAACATTGACCGCATCGAAGTCATCTCCGGCGCCACGTCACTTTACGGCGGCGGCAGCACCGGCGGCCTGGTGAACATCGTCACCAAAAAGGGCCAGCCCGAGACCGAAGTTGAGTTCCAGACCGGGGCCAAAAGCGGGTTTAACAGCCACAACGACCACGATGAGAACGTATCGGCAGCCGTGAGCGGCGGCAACGACAATGCCTCCGGCCGTCTGTCGGTGTCATATCAGCGCTACGGCGGCTGGTATGACGGCAACGGCGACGAGGTGATCATTGATAATACCCAGACCGGCCTGCAGTATTCCGACCGTATTGATGTGATGGGAACAGGCACCCTCAACATCGACGATCATCAGCAGCTGCAGCTCACTACCCAGTACTACAAGAGCGAATCCGACGGCAAGCATGGGCTGTACCTCGGGAAGAACTTCTCGGCGGTAACGGGCGATGCCACCGCGTACAACAAGGATAATCTCGACTCTGACCGCGTGCCGGGTACCGAGCGCCATCTGATTAACCTTCAGTACTCCAATACCGATTTCTGGGGCCAGGACCTGGTCGCGCAGATTTACTACCGCGACGAGAGCCTGACCTACTACCCGTTCCCGACCCTGACCAAAGGCGTGGTCAGCAGCATCGGCGCGTCGCAGCAGAAAACCGATTTTTACGGCGGCAAGCTGACGCTGAACAGCAAGCCGGTGGACGATTTGACGCTGACCTGGGGTGTAGATGCCGACCACGAAACCTTCGATGCCAACCAGCAGTTCTTCGACCTGAGCAAAGCGGCGGCGAGCGGCGGCATGGAGCTGGACAACGCCTACAACGTGGGCCGTTATCCGGGCTACAGCATCACCAACCTCGCCCCGTTCCTGCAGGCGAGCTACGACATTGACGCTATCACCCTGAGCGGCGGCGTGCGCTACCAGTACACCGAAAACAAGGTGGATGACTTTGTTGGCTACACCCAGCAGCAGGCCATCGCCACCGGGAAAGCCACCTCCGCCGACGCGGTGCCGGGCGGGAAAACCGATTACAACAACTTCCTGTTTAACGCCGGGATCCTCGGTCGCCTGACCGAACAGCAGCAGCTGTGGTTTAACTTCTCCCAGGGCTTTGAAATCCCTGACCTGGCGAAGTACTACGGCTCAGGCACCTACCAGCTCAGCAACGGCCACTATCGCCTGCTGAACAGCGTGAACGTCAACGACTCAACGCTGGACGGCATTAAGGTCAACGCCTACGAGCTGGGCTGGCGCTACACCGGTGACAACCTGCGCACGCAGGTCGCGGCGTATTACTCGCTCTCGGATAAAACCATCACCATCAACAAGACGGATATGACCATCAACCTGGAAGACGACAAGCGTCGTATCTACGGGATTGAAGGCCAGGTGGACTATTTCTTCACCGACAGCGACTGGAGCACCGGCGCGAACTTTAACGCCATCAAGTCTGAAACCCGTGAAAACGGGAAATGGGAGAAGCTGACGGTCGACAGCGCAAGCCCTTCGAAAGCCAGCGCATGGGTGAACTGGGCGCCGGGCGACTGGACCTTGCGCGTGCAGAGCACGCAGACCTTTGACGTGTCTGACGCCGACGGCAAGAAGATCGATGGTTATAACACGGTCGACTTCCTGGGCAGCTACGCCCTGCCGGTGGGGAAAGTCAGCTTCAGCGTGGAAAACCTGCTGGACAAAGACTACACCACCGCATGGGGCCAGCGCGCGCCGGGGCTGTATAGCCCAACCTACGGTGCACCGGGCCTGTACACCTACAAAGGCCGCGGACGTACGTTTGGTCTCAACTACTCCGTACTGTTCTGATGCAGTGCGCCGCCTGCGGGCGGCGCTTTTTATTGTGCAATTTGAACGCAAATTTGCCATAAAATCAGCGATTTGCTGAAATTGTCGGCAAACGAACAAAAAGCGTGTTTTCACCCTTTGACAAGGCGTACCGAGGTCGATAATATGCGCCTCGTTCACACGATTCCTCTGTAGTTCAGTCGGTAGAACGGCGGACTGTTAATCCGTATGTCACTGGTTCGAGTCCAGTCAGAGGAGCCAAATTTGAAAAGCCTGCTTTTATAGCAGGCTTTTTGCTTTTCTGCGTCTCTGAAGTTAACTCAGAATCGCATCCAGCCTGGCAATCACCTTAATCTCAAACTGGAATCCGTACAGCCACGTCACGCCGATCCCGGTCAACGTTGGGTAAGGCGCTTCCCCCCAATAGTCTGGCAGGACACTCCAGATAGCGTCGAGGTTTGACTCGGGATCGACGACAAAAAGGGTAACGTCAACCACATCATCGAACGTGCAGCCCGCAGCCGTGAGAACAGCATTAAGGTTATCGAACGCCAGCCGGATCTGCGCTTTTAGATCGGGCTCAGGCGAGCCATCTTCCCGGCTACCCACCTGCCCCGAAACAAACAGCAAGCCGTTAGATTTGATGGCGGGTGAATACCGATTGCGCTCATAGAGAGCCTGGCGTCCGAAGGGAAAAACGGCTTCGCGTGTTGTCATTTTTGTACCTTTTATAATGGGGCGAAATCTGCCCGGTGAACATACAGACACTTTACAGGTGGCAGATCCGGCGGATAAACAAGCGACTTTGTCCATCATTGTTTGTAATATCCAAACAATCGGTGAAAAGAGAGGACAAGGGATGGATCGTTTTGATGCGATGCGCGCCTTTGCTCGCGTGGTGGAGGCAGGCAGCTTCACAAAGGCTGCCCAAACGCTTCATATGAGCAAAACCACGGTGACGCAGCTTATTCAGCAGCTGGAAGCGCGTCTGCGCGTCAAGCTGCACCATCGCACCACCCGCAGGCTCGGCGTCACGCCTGATGGCGCGGTCTACTACGAGCGCGTTATCCGCCTGCTGGCGGACATGGAAGATGCTGAAAACAGCCTGTCCAGTGCGGCGATGACGCCCCGGGGACGGCTACGGATAGATGTGCCCACTCCTCTCGCCCGCCTGGTGCTGGTTCCCGCGCTACCGGCTTTTCACGCGCGCTACCCTGATATCCAGTTCGACATGGGCGTGAGTGACCGGGTGGTGGATCTGATCGGCGACAACGTGGATTGCGTCCTGCGCGGTGGCGAAATCAATGACCAGTCCCTGATCGCGCGCCATGTCGGCGATCTGCCTATCGGTGTTTACGTCGCACCGAGCTATGCGGAACGCCTTGGCGCCCCTGCGCATCCGCGAGAGCTGGAAAATACGGCCCATCGCATCGTGGGATTCTTTTCCTCACGCACCGGTAAAATTGATCCTCTGGTACTGCGCTGTGAGAGTGAACGTATTGAAATCACGGGCAGCTATGTGCTTGCGGTAGATGATGGCAATGCTTACCTCGAAGCTGGGCTCGCGGGATTAGGCGTGATTGCGCTGCCGGCCTATATGGCGGCAGCCCATCAGGCTCGTGGTGCCTTGATTCCGCTATTTGAATGCTGGCGTATTGCTCCAATGCCCCTGTACCTGGCATTTCCGCCGAACCGTCATGTCAATGCCAGGCTGCGCGTTTTTATTGACTGGATCGTTGAGTTGATGCAGCAGCATGTCCCCACCACTTACAATAAGTGACGACATCCCTGCCCCCTGATTCGGACAGCGCAGCGCTAACGGACAAGCCAGCACCTAAATCTGATAATCAATCGCCACTTCTTCCGGCTCCATCACCTGGCGTTTGATCTCGTCCACCGAAAGACCGGCATTGCACAGCTCAATGAAACGCCACACATAGTTGCGCTGCAGCTGCCCGCGCTTCAGGCCGAGCCAGACGGTGTTGGCGTCAAACAGATGCCGCGTATCCAGGCGCACCAGGTTTCCGTCCTCGCGTTCACCGCTGGACTGCTCAGCCACCAGGCCAATGCCCAGACCCAGCTCGACGTAGGTTTTAATCACGTCAGAATCCTGCGCGCTCAGCACCACGTCCGGCGTTAGCCCTTTGCGGTTGAAGGCCTCATCAATGCGCGAGCGTCCGGTTATGCCCTGGCGGTAGGTGATCAGCGGCCATTTCGCAATGTCTTCCAGCGTCAGCGGTGAAACCTGATTCAGCGGATGATCGAGCGGGAGCAACAGGCTGTGGTACCAGCGGAACCAGGGGAAGGCCACCAGCAGCGGGTCGTTGCTCAGGCGTTCGCTGGCAATGCCGATGTCCGCCCCACCGTTTTGCAGCAGCCCTTCAATTTCCTGCGGCGTGCCCTGGATAAGCTCCAGGCGGACGTCGGGGAAAAGTTCGCGGAAGGCTTTGATCACCGGCGGCAGGCTGTAGCGCGCCTGGGTGTGGGTGGTGGCGATGGTGAGCACGCCGGAGGCATCGCTGGTGAAGAGATCCGCCAGGCGACGTACGTTGCTGGCTTCGTTGAGGATCCGCTCAGCGATGGTGAGCAACGCTTTACCGGGCTCCGTCATGCCGAGCAGGCGTTTACCGCGACGGATAAAAATTTCGATGCCCAGCTCCTCTTCCAGCTCGCGGATATGGCGGCTGACGCCGGACTGAGAGGTATAAAGCATATTGGCGACCTCGGTCAGGTTGTAGTCCCGCCTGGCCGCCTCACGGATAATTTTAAGTTGCTGGAAATTCACGATTCACTCCGGCGCATCTGACATAACGCTATTGTTAGAGTCAGCTGCGCTGCAGAACAAATAATAAAAACCAGCATCTTATGCTTTTATGGAATATCAGCTCACGAGCTGGAGCTCACGGTTCTCAAGCGACGGCTTGCTGACCAGCGACATTAAAATCTCTTTTACCGCCTGCGCCTGCGGCGACAGCGAGCCGCGAGCGGACATGTTCAGCGACAGCGGCAGGCTCATCGACGGCGTGGTGATCCGCGCCATCCAGCCGTTTGCCGCACCGCATAGCGAGCGCGCGGCGGATTCCGGCAGTACGGTGACGCCCATCCCGCTGGCAATAGCTGCGGTGAGCGTGGAGATTGAGTCGATTTCGCCGATGATTTTCGCCGTCAGGCGGCGCAGGGAGAACGCTTCGTCCACGCGCACGCGCACGGCGCTGTAGTCGCGCGGCAAATAGAGGTTCATCTCTGCCACGGCGGTGAGATCTACGCTCTGGCCCGGACAGTCGCGGGTGCCCACGAGGTAGAGATCTTCCTTCAGCAGCGGCTGGCTGGTGATCCCGGCAACCGGGGAGCGATCGTAAAGAACCGCCATGTCCAGCTGGCCGTTGAGCAGCTTGTCGTTCAGTACAGAACCGCTGTTTTCATGCAGATAAACCAGCACTTCCGGAAGCTCGGCGCGCACGGCCTGCAGCAGCGGCATGGTGATAGAGGACGCAGCCGTTCCCGGCGCCAGCCCGATAGAAACGTGCCCGCTCAGGGTCTGGCCCACGTTGTTCACCGCAAGCTGCGCCTGTTCACACTGACGCAGGATAGTGCGGGCGTGGGTATACAGGATCTTGCCTGCTTCCGTTGGCGTGACGCCGCGTTTGGTGCGGATCAGTAACTGCTGATCCATCTCGCCTTCCAGAGTAGCCACCTGCTGGCTCAGCGCAGGCTGCGCGATGTGCAGCACTTCTGCCGCTTGAGTCAGGCTGCCGATATCGACGATTTTTACGAAGTATTTCAGTCGTCTTAAGTTCATTTTGCCCCCTGTTCGAAATGCTGTGCCGTAACCGGCTGTCGTTGTTGAACAGGTTTTGCAATATGAATGCCACTTTTACCGTGCGGTCTGAATTGTTCGCTAAGCGCCTGAAAATAAGGAAACCTAATCATGGAGGGGGGATTTATTACTGAAACAGCAGTTTATGATCTGCCCCATTAGAGGTATACCCGCACCAAAGCGGTGCATTCCGCTGTCAAAAACAGCATTTTGCCGATTTTGTCAGCAAACGATCAAAAGGCGTTGATCCACCCTTTGACAAGGCGAACGCAGGTCGATAATATGCGCCCCGTTCACACGATTCCTCTGTAGTTCAGTCGGTAGAACGGCGGACTGTTAATCCGTATGTCACTGGTTCGAGTCCAGTCAGAGGAGCCAAATTTGAAAAGCCTGCTTTTAAAGCAGGCTTTTTGCTTTTCTGCGCAAGGTAAATGCATAACGGCAACCTTGTTGCCGTTTTTAGTGTGTGCGCCCTCTCCCGTGGGAGAGGGATGGGGTGAGGGCAACAGCCCGCCTGCACAATGCCTTCACATCCCTACCTTAACCGGCATTCCCGACCGCCGTTCCAGTTCAGCGCCCGCGCCCTCGTTTATCAACTGCGTTCGCTGCGCGGCGGAGATGGGAAGAGGTACTTTCCGGGTTGACTCAAATTCCACCCGGTTACGCGACAGCGGTTCGTGAACCTCCACCCACCGGCTGCCGTCCGGCTCCGTGGTCACCTTAACGGGCCGATCGATAAGCTGTACGCGGGTGCCTACGGGAACGTTATCGAAAAGATATTTGATGTCGTTGTTACGCAGGCGAATACAGCCCTGGCTCACCCGCAGCCCGATGCCGAAATTCGAGTTTGTGCCGTGAATGGCATACAGCCTGCCGATATAAATCGCATACAGCCCCATCGGGTTATCCGGCCCGGCGGGCACGAAGGCCGGAAGCGTTTTCCCCTCTGCCGCATAGGCGCGGCGCGTGTTCGGCGTAGGTGACCAGGTTGGCCCTTCCTGCTTTCGCTCAACCGCCGTCACCCAGTTTCGCGGGGTTTCGCGCCCGGCCTGACCGATGCCGATGGGCAACACTTCCACCGTATTGCTGCCCGGCGGGTAATAGTAGAGACGCATTTCCGCCACGTTCACCACAATCCCCTCGCGGACGGTGTCGGGCAAAATCAGCTGCTGGGGAATCACCAGTCGGGTACCGGATTTGGGCAAAAAAGGATCCACGCCCGGGTTTGCTTCCAGCAAATTGCTTAGCCCCTGTCCGTGCTGTGCGGCAAAGGCCTCAAGCGGTAACGTATTGCGCTCGGGAACGGTGATGATAATCGGGTTTCCCACCAGCCGACTGCCTTCCGGCGGTAGGGTATAGGTTACGGCAAACGCACTGGGAACAGCGGCACACAGCGTAAGGACGAACCAGGTAAGTCGCATCATAATTTCCTGTGCTCACAAAAGAGAAAGCCTGGACTCAGGCAGGCTTTCTCAGTTTACGCTATCACGCCTCGGTTTTGCGCCACCGGCGCGTCAGCACTTTCTCCGCCTCGACAATAAGGAACATCACAAAACCAATCAAGAAGGTGATGACCCAGTAGCGGAACGGCAGCGCTTCGGTGCCAAACAGCATCTGCATGAAGGGTGCGTAAATGATAAGAAGCTGTAGCGCCAGCAGTACGCCGCTCACGATCCAAATCCCTTTATTCGCCAGCAGGCCTTTGCTCAGCGAGAAGCCGTCATTAACGCGGCAGTTAAGCATGTAGAACCACTGCGCGGTGACTAGTGTTTGCAGCAGCACGGTGCGGATAAATTCCGCCGAATAGCCGCGCGGCTGAAGCCAGGCCTCCAGCACGAAGGCGCTGATGGCAATCATCAGACCGACGAACACCACGCGCCAGATGGCATACCCGTCCATCACGTGGAGATTCGCCTTGCGCGGTGGCCGGTTCATGATGTCCTTCTCACCCGCTTCAAACGCCAGGCCAAACGACAGCGTTGCCGACGTCGCCATGTTCATCCACAGGATCAGGACCGGCGTCAGCGGAATCAGGTTCCCCGCCAGCAGCGCGATGATGATCAGCAGAGCCTGCGCGATGTTGCTGGGGATAACGAACAGAATGGTCTTTTTCAGGTTATCGTAAACCCGACGCCCCTCGTGCACCGCGCTGGCAATGGTGGCAAAGTTGTCATCCGTTAACACCATGTCCGCGGCTTCCTTGGTGACTTCCGTCCCCTTAATCCCCATGGCGATACCCACATCCGCCCGCTTGAGCGCTGGGGCATCATTTACGCCATCTCCGGTCATGCCCACGACTTCCTGTTTACTTTGCAGAGCCTGTACAAGGCGGAATTTATCCTCCGGGCTGGTTCGGGCAAAAATATCGTACTGCTGCGCGGCGTCGCTCAGCTGACGATCGTCCATCGCCTCCAGCTCACGTCCGGTGATAGCGCTTGCGGCGTTACCAATTCCCAACATTTGCCCGATGCTCATTGCCGTTTGCGGATGGTCGCCGGTGATCATTTTCACGCGGATCCCGGCCTGCAGACAGTCGGCAATGGCGGTAATGGCCTCCGGACGCGGCGGATCCATCATTCCAGCAATACCCAGCAGGATCACGCCATCATGAAGGTCCGGATGATCCAGCTCGCGCTGTCCACTGGCCGCTGGTTTCCAGGCCGCAGCCACCATGCGCAGCCCTGCCCGGGCATACTCTTCAATCTTCCCTTCCCAGTAAGGCTGATCGAACGGCTGCAGTCCGTCATTCGTCTGCTGGTAATGGCAGAGGCGGAACAGGACGTCCGGCGCGCCGGTGATTAAAATCACCTCCTCATCGCCCAGCCGGTACAGCGTGGACATGTATTTATACTGCGAATCAAACGGGATTTTACTGCGCATTTCGGTATCGAGCGGCGGGAGCGGAATTTTCGCCGCCAGCACCTTCAGCGCGCCCTCGGTCGGGCCCCCGGTGATTTTCCACAGCCCCTGCTCGTCTTTAATCAGCTGGCTGTCATTGCAAAGGTCGATGGTGCGCAGGTAGCGTTCCAGCAGGGAACCCTGCGTCACGCTGACGGGCGTCGGGTCATCTACGGGGTGAATATTTCCCACCGGTTCGTAACTGTCGCCCTCCACGCGATAGGTCGTGTCAGCGGTGATCACCGCTTTGACCGTCATTTCATTCATCGTCAGGGTGCCGGTTTTATCCGAGCAGATGACCGTCATCGCCCCCAGGGTTTCCACCGTGGGCAGCTTGCGAATGATGGCCTTGCGGCGCGCCATGGCCTGTACGCCCAGCGAAAGGATGATGGAAATGATGGCCGGCAGGCCTTCCGGGACGGCGGCAACGGCGAGGCTGATAAGCGACAGCACCAGCTCGGAAACCGGCATATCCCGGAACAGGAGGCTAAAGACAAACAGCACCACCATCATCACCAGGATCGTGATGAAAATGGTCTTCCCGAGCTTATCCATCTGCACCATCAGCGGCGTGCGGTGCTTTTCAATGTCGGACATCATCTGATTGATGTGGCCCAACTCGGTCTCGCCCCCGGTTGCCACCACCACGCCTTTACCGCCGCCGGAGCTGACGGTGGTTCCTGAGTAGAGCAGATTATACCGGTCACCTAATGGCAACTCCCCGCTTAACGCATCGCTGTTTTTCTCCACAACGGTGGATTCGCCGGTCAGGATGGCCTCCTCCACGCGAAGGTTATGCGCCTCAATCACGCGCAGGTCCGCAGGGATACGATCCCCGGCACGGATCACCACGATATCTCCCGGGACCAGCGCCGTGGTGGGGATCGTTTCATGATTCCCCTGTCGTACCACCACGGCTTCGCTGGAGAGCATATTTCGAATACTCTGCAACGATTTTTCAGCATTGCTTTCCTGGATATGGCCAATCAGCGCGTTGATGATCGCAACCCCAAGGATCACAAACATGTCTACCCAGTGGCCCATAAAGAGCTTAAGCAACGCGGCCACCAGCAGAACGTAAATCAATACATCGTTAAAATGCGCCAGGAAGCGCAGCCAGGCGGGTTTACCCTTTTTTTGCGGTAACGCATTCTCACCATGCTGCTGAAGGCGGGCGGATGCCTCAGTGCCGCTAAGTCCTTCCAGGGTGGACTGGATATTAGAAAGGGTTTCGTCAACGGTTTGCTGATAATACGGACGTTCAGGTTTTCCTGTTTTCATCGTTCCTTCCTCAGGTTCTATTCAGAAATCACCTTGCTTTCATGTAATTAACGAATAACGAAAACAGGAACGTGGGCGTAACGCACAATACTTGCCGCCTCCGATCCTAACAAATGGGTTTGAATATTTGGATTTCGAGAGCCGACAATAATCGCGCCAGCAGCAAGTTCATCCGCCAGCTTAATAACCTCATCACGAACATTCCCGCTACGGACGTGGAGATGAACACGCTCTTCTGGCAGATTCAATTTTTTAACCAGGTCAGACAGCTTTTCTTTCGCATTATTAATCATATATTCATCCATTTTGCGCGCATCTGAAATAAAACCGCGCGTCAGCTCGGCTGAAAATTTGGGCATGACGTGCAGCAAATGAATGTCACCCGATGCGCTTTGCGCCAGAAACTGTGCATGCTGCAACGCTTTATCCGCCAGGCTTGTCTCGTAGACATCCACTGGAACGAGAATGTTTTTATACATATCGAGCATCCTTTTTATAACCAACACGAGAGTGAATGACGCTAAAAAACGCATTAAATGCAGGGGGTTGCCCTTAATGCCAGCTACGGTAAAAAAAGATGGATAACATTAAACGTAGCACAGGAATATCAGGTTTAGCGCTTCCCCACTGATAATGGTTATTTAACATTTATCTTTTCGCCGACTATGCTCATAGTCAGCTACCGCTTCCGGCTCATGGAGGAATGTATGTATGGTTTAAGCCTGATCCGTCTGGGTATGTTTATTGCGCTTGCCATTATCGCCAGCACGGCGATTGGTTTATTTACCTATATGGTCGTCACTGTTCTGGCCGAATAGTGTCACCCCCTGCCCTTGCTACGGAATAAATAAAACAGTTATTTATTAGGGGAATATAGTGAACCGCTACCTCTCTCTTTTACCGTTCGTTTTATTAACGCTCACGGCGTGCGACCCGAAACCGGAGCGTGCCTCCCCCCTGCCGCGAATGGTAAAAGTGGCGGAGGTGGCCGTCCCCGGTCACGCCCAGCAGCGCGTCTTTCCCGCCCGCATTGAATCGGGCGATGCCACAGACCTTTCCTTCAAGCGCGCGGGTCAAATTGAAGCGCTCGATATACGTCAGGGCGCAGCCATCAAGCAGGGGCAACAGCTTGCCAGACTGAACGCCCGTGAGGCCCAGCAGCGGGTTAACGACAGACAAACGGCAGCGACGCTGGCCCAGCGGCAGTTCGACCGCTTCCAGACTCTGGCAGGACGACAGGCCATTTCAAAAGCCGAGATGGACGTGCAGCGTGCAAACCGCGATTCGGCGAATGCGGCGCTGCAAATTGCCCGAGAGGAGCTGAATCAGATGACGCTCGTCGCCCCCTTCAGCGGGACGGCGGCCAGTGTGCACGTGCGAAACCATCAGGTTGTGTCTGCCGGTCAGCCCATTGCAACCCTAACCCGAACCGATCTGCTGGACGTGGTGTTTAGTATTCCTGAAAACCTGTTCAAAACCCTGGATATCCGCAACGCTCAGTATCGCCCCGTGGTGAGAATTAACGCCATCCCGGATCGGGAATTTACCGCCGTCTACAAAGAACACTCGGGCAGCAGCGACAGCAATACCCTGACATGGCAGGTGATACTGACCATGCCGCGACCAGATGATTTTCCCGCCGTCGGCGGCGTAAGCGGTACGGTGACCATCAATTTAAGCAACCTCCCGGCCGGCGCGGGCGCTGAGACTCTGGTCGTACCGGTTGAGGCAGTCTTTAATCCGGACAACAGCCCGCGCAATGAGCCACACGTCTGGGTCGTGGCGGGAGAAGGCGACGCGCTCCACCTGGAAGACCGCAAGGTCAGCGTGGGGCAAGTGAGTACCGAAGGCGTGGTAATCGTAAGCGGGCTGAAGGCGGGCGAACGCGTGGTGGCCGCAGGCGTTGGGGAGCTCCACGCTAACCAGCCGGTGCGTGTCTGGACGCGTGAACGGGGACTGTAATGGATATCTCTCGTCAATTTATCAATAACCCTGTTCGCGTCTGGCTAACGATTCTGCTGCTGGGCATCGGGGGCATTTTCGCTCTGTTGAATATCGGCAGGCTGGAAGATCCCGCTTTTACCATCAAAACCGCAGTGGTGGTCACCCACTACCCCGGCGCATCCGCTCAGCAGGTGGAAGAAGAGGTAACGCTACCGCTGGAGAATGCCCTTCAGCAGCTGCCTTATCTGGATAACGTCAGCTCTATCTCGTCAAACGGTCTGTCGCAAATCACCGTTAACATCGCTTCACGCTATCACTCGAACGAACTGCCGCAGATTTGGGACGAACTGCGCCGCCGCGTGGGTGATGCCTCGCGTCAGTTCCCGCCCGGCGTCGTCACGCCCTTTGTTAACGACGATTTCGGCGACGTGTTCGGCTTCTTCTTCGCAATTTCCGGAGATGAATTCAGTAATCCTGAACTGGTGAGATACGCGGAGCAGCTTCGCCGGGAGTTGATACTGGTCCCCGGCGTCGCGAAGGTCGCCATCGGCGGGGCCATTAGCCAACAGGTCAACATCGATATCTCCCTGACCAAAATGGCCGCGAGGGGCATTACGCTAAACCAGCTTTCCGCCCTGCTCAGCAGGCTTAACGTCGTTTCCAGCGCCGGAGAAATCACCTCCGGCAGCGAATCCATTCGCCTGCACCCGACCGGTGAATTCGAGAATCTTGATGAACTGGCGGATCTCATCATCACGCCTTCCGGCACCGGGGCGGCGACGCGTCTGCGGGATATCGCCACGCTATCGCGCGGGCTGAACGAATCGCCAGCCAGTATCTACCATGCCAACGGTAAAAAAGCCGTCACCATGGGCGTCTCGTTTATTCCCGGCGTGAACGTGATTGACGTGGGCCACGCGCTGGAGGCGAAGCTAAACCAGATGTCGGCGGAAAAACCGGCCGGCATACAGATAGATCTGTTTTACGATCAGGCTGCCGAAGTGGGCCACTCTGTTAACGGTTTTATTATTAACTTCCTGATGGCGCTGGCGATCGTCATTGGCGTGCTGCTGATCTTTATGGGTGTACGCAGCGGGATAATCATCGCGGTTTCTCTCGCGCTCAACGTGCTGGGCACGCTGCTGATTATGTATCTGTGTGGCATTGAGCTGCAGCGCATCTCGCTCGGGGCGCTGATTATCGCCCTCAGCATGCTGGTGGATAACGCCATCGTGATTGTCGAAGGGGTGTTGATTGCCCGACAGCAGGGCTCACCGCTGTTAACCGCCGTTAACAATATCATCCGCCGCTCCGCCCTGCCGCTGCTGGGGGCGACGGTGATCGCCATCCTCGCGTTCGCGCCTATCGGGCTGTCGCAGGATTCCACCGGGGAATACTGTAAATCTCTGTTCCAGGTGCTGCTGATTTCCCTGATGCTAAGCTGGTTTTCGGCGCTTACCATCACGCCGGTGCTGATTAAGTGGTGGTTGTTTAAAAACGACAGCGCGCCCGATAAAACCGACGAGTCAGATCCTTACGATAAACGACTCTACCGCGCCTACCAGCGCCTGCTTAACACGCTGCTGCACCATAAGACACCGACGCTCATTGTCATGGCTGCGCTGCTGGCAGCGTCTGTCTGGGGCTTCGGCGCCGTGCGGCAAAATTTTTTCCCGTCGTCTAATACGCCGATTTTCTTTGTCGACCTGTGGTTACCCTACGGGACCGATATCAAATGGACCGAGAAAATGACCGGTGATATTGAAAAGACGATTAACGGCCAGCCGGGCGTGGAAACCACCGTCTCAACAATCGGTCAGGGAAGTATGCGGTTTATTTTGACCTACAGCGGACAGCGCCAGTACAGCAACTATGCCCAAATCATGGTAAGAATGGACGACCAGCGTAACATTTCCCCCTTAACCCGCCACGTTGATGAGTACATCGCGCGAAACTACCCGCAGGTCAACGCCAGCACGAAACGGGTGATGTTTGGCCCCTCCGGCGACAGCGCCATTGAAGTGCGTATTAAAGGCCCGGATCCTGACAGGCTGCGCCTCATTGCCAGCCAGGTGGACGATATTCTGGCGCGCGACCCGGCCACGGGCAGCGTCAGGAACGACTGGCAAAACCGCAGCAAGGTGATCCGTCCGCAGTACGTCGCCGCGCTGGGACGCGAGCTTGGCGTGGATAAACAGGACGTCGACAACGCGCTGGAGATGAATTTCTCCGGCAGCCGGGCGGGACTGTATCGGGAAGGCAGCGACCTGCTGCCAGTGGTGGTGAGGCCCCCGGAAAGCGAAAGGCTCGATGCCAGTCACCTGAACAACGTGCTGGTGTGGAGCCAGACGCGGCAGCAGTATATCCCGCTGAGTAACGTCGTCAGCCGCTTCTCGCTGGAGTGGGAAGATCCGCTAATCCTTCGACGCGACCGCTCGCGGGTACTGACGGTTCAGACGGACCCGGATCCGCTAAGCCAGCAAACCTCCGGCGATATTCTCGCCCGCGTAAAGCCGCAGGTGGATGCCCTTCCCCTGCCACACGGCTACAGCATCGAGTGGGGGGGCGACGCGGAAAACTCCAGCGAAGCGCAGCAGGGGCTGTTCACTACGCTGCCTCTCGGGTATCTGGTGATGTTTGTGATTACGGTTCTGATGTTCAGCTCGGTAAAAAATGCCGTCGCTATCTGGCTGACCGTACCGCTGGCGCTGATTGGCGTGACGCCGGGATTTTTACTTACCGGCATTCCCTTTGGCTTTATGGCGCTGATTGGTCTGCTGAGCCTGAGCGGCATGCTGATCCGCAACGGCATCGTGCTGGTGGAAGAGATCGAGCAGCAGAAAACGCAAAAGGATCAGCACGAGGCGATCGTGTACGCCGCGACCTCGCGCCTGCGACCCATCCTGCTCACCGCGTTTACGACCGTACTTGGCCTAGCTCCGCTGCTGCTGGACGTTTTCTTCCAGAGCATGGCCGTTGTGATTATGTTTGGACTGGGGTTTGCTACAATCCTGACGCTGCTGGTACTCCCCGTTATCTATGCGTGTTTCCATCGTAAGGACGAAGCCAAACCACAATGAATGCGACAGGGCTGAACATTATCAAGACGCTGGGCTGTATGACGGCGGTGACCTTCTTTACCATCTACAACACCTGGGATCATTATGATTATGACTATCACTGGATCCTGGGGTTTTTAACCTTTATCTCGACCATCGCCACACCGCTGTTTTTTGTGGTGTCGGGCTATCTCGACGGACAGTCCCGGCACGGCACCCGCTGGCAGTTGAGTAAAATTAAAAGCCTGGTGATTGTTTTTCTGTTCTGGATAACGATCTACTACCTGTGGGAGCCCTATCAGCGTGGGTATCTGATTCAGCCCTGGTTTGTGTTCGCCTTTATGGTGATTTATACCTTTCACCCGGCAGTTGAGTGGCTTAGCCAGCGGCGAGCGCTGTTCTGCGGCGCGATTGCCGCCCTGCTGCTCTTTTCCTACGGATACGATCTGCTATCGGCGCTCTATCCTGAAACGCACGTCCTTTCTCTTTCACCGCAGTATCGGCTGTGGACATGGCTGCTGTTTTATCTGACGGGGCAACTCTTCTGCGACCCGAAAGTCGCCGAGTGGATTAGCCGCAAAAATGTGGTCAGGGCGGCGGTTGTCGCCATCCCGTTTATCTACCTCTTCACCTGGTTTTACGAGCGCCACTTCTTCTTCGCGCTGTTCAAGGCGGACAGAAACGCCTTTATTCTCACCGGCTCTCAAATTTACATTCTGATTATCGCGCTGGTGATTGCGGCGAACGGGGTGCGCTTTCGCCGCAACGCTGAATTGAAGGAGTCCATTCTGGCCGCCATCAGCAAAACGATGACCGGTGTGTATATTGTGCACTATTCGGTGTTTCATCTGCTGACGGCGCTGATACCGGTGACCTCTCTCGGCATGAAGCTGGCGCTGATTGTGCTTACTTTCATTACCTCTGTTCTCTTCTCCATGCTGGTATTGTCTAACGCCGTGGCAAAAAAGGTGATCACCCTTTAAAAGCCTAAGCGCAGCCAGGCAAAGAGCACGTTACCGTTGTTATACGTCCCGGGAATATAGGTGAACTGGACGGTAACGCGCTTATACCCGGCGGAAAACAGCGGGAAGATAAACGGTAGCGGGACATAGTTTGCAAAATCATCGCGCGCCGTGATGCCCGCCGCGGCACCGAGCCCAAGGCGGAAATCTTTGGCATTATCCAGGTACCAGCCCTTCTCCCAGCCGTAGCCCATCGCGGGCTGCCATTCGTTGTGCGAATCCTTGAACATCATCGCAAACAGCGCGCTCCAGTTCCCCTCTTCGTTATAGCGGGAAACGCCCAGCCCGCCGCCCCACGGCATTTCATTGTAATTGTCGGTTTTTTCTTTGTCGTACATAAAACGGGCATGCCAGCTCAGGAACGGCAGGTACAGGTCGTAACGTTGAGGCTCTTCCCAGGTCCGGGAGATATCATCCGTCAGCGCATTCCACCAGCCGCTAATCCGCTGTTCTCCGTAGACTTTCGACTCGGCATGAAGCGGCGCGGCGAATAAAAACAGGACAATCCAGAGTGCCGAAAAGTTACGTTGCATCGTTATTCCCTCAGCTTAACTCACGCAGCAGTCACTATTACTGTAAACCATTCAGCCCTAACCGGAGCCAAATAGACTGATTTATGTCGAGGTAGGGGAAGATGAAATTTATTTATTCAGCGCCTTCGGGAAAGATAAAAACGTTTTCTCAGGCGTTTTGTCGCGGTAGTCTCATAGGTTCCGTTTATATGACGGCAGCTATGTGAGTGACCTTTTCTTATACCAATAATTAAAAATCAGTACGGACAGGACAACTATGGACTCCACCCTCATCTCCGCTCGTCCCAACGAGGAGACACCTTCGCTCAATCGCGCCCGCCGCGCCGCCCTCGGCAGCTTCGCGGGTGCCGTCGTCGACTGGTATGATTTTCTGCTTTATGGCATCACCGCCGCGCTGGTGTTTAACCGCGAATTCTTTCCTCAGGTCAGCCCCGCGATGGGCACCCTCGCCGCCTTTGCCACCTTCGGCGTCGGCTTTCTGTTTCGCCCGCTGGGCGGGGTGATCTTTGGCCACTTCGGCGATCGCCTCGGCCGCAAGCGCATGCTGATGCTCACCGTCTGGATGATGGGGATTGCTACCGCGCTGATTGGCATTCTTCCTTCGTTTTCCGCCATTGGCTGGTGGGCGCCGGTGCTGCTGGTAACATTGCGCGCCATCCAGGGCTTCGCCGTGGGCGGCGAATGGGGCGGCGCGGCGCTGCTGTCCGTTGAAAGCGCGCCGAAAAACCGGAAAGCCTTTTATAGCAGCGGCGTACAGGTGGGTTACGGCGTCGGCCTGCTACTTTCTACCGGGCTGGTATCGTTAATCAGCCAGCTCACCACCGACGAGCAGTTCCTGAGCTGGGGCTGGCGCATTCCGTTCATCTTTAGCATCGTGCTGGTGGTTGCCGCACTGTGGATCCGCAACGGGATGGAGGAGTCGGCAGAGTTCGAACAGCAGCAGGAAAAAGCGGTCGTCAAAAAACGTCTTCCGGTGATGGAAGCCCTCGTCCGGCATCCTGGCGCTTTTCTGAAAATAATCGCTCTGCGCCTGTGCGAGCTGCTGACGATGTATATCGTTACCGCGTTTGCCCTGAACTACTCGACGCAGAACCTCGGTCTGCCGCGTGAACTGTTCCTGAATATCGGTCTGGTGGTCGGCGGGATCAGCTGCCTGACCATCCCCTGCTTCGCCTGGCTGGCGGACAGGTTTGGCCGCCGCCGCGTCTATATCACCGGGGCGCTGATTGGCAGCCTCAGCGCCTGGCCGTTCTTTATGGCGCTGGAGGCGCAGTCGGTCTTCTGGATTGTCTTCTTCGCCATCATGCTCGCCAACATCGCCCACGATATGGTGGTCTGCGTGCAGCAGCCAATGTTTACCGAACTGTTTGGCGCGAGCTATCGCTACAGCGGCGCGGGCGTGGGCTACCAGGTGGCGAGCGTGGTCGGCGGCGGGTTTACGCCGTTTATCGCCGCCGCGCTGGTCACCTTCTCCGGCGGAAACTGGCACAGCGTGGCGATCTATCTGCTGGCCGGCTGCCTGCTCTCTGCCGCCACGGCGCTGCTGATGAAAGAGACGAGCCACGCCTGATCTCCCTTTTGTTTCACAGGCGTGTGACATACTATCGGGTAGAGTCGCACACCTGTGGAACAAGGAGACAGAGATGAATAATAAGGGCTCCAGCCTGACCCCGGTTCAGGCGCTGGAAAAACTCGACGCGCTGTATGAACAGTCCGTCAACGCGCTGCGCAGCGCCATTAGCGAATACATCGAAACAGGGAAACTCCCCGACCAAAAGGCCAGAAACGAGGGCCTTTTTGTTTATCCATCGCTCTCTGTGACCTGGGACGGTAGCGCAAGCACGACGCCGAAAACCCGCGCCTACGCCCGTTTTACCCACTCCGGCTGCTACAGCACCACCGTCACCCGCCCTGCACTATTCCGCCCCTATCTGGAAGAGCAGCTAACGCTGTTGTATCAGGATTACGGCGCTCACATTGCCGTGGAGCCTTCGCAGCATGAGATCCCGTATCCGTACGTGATTGACGGTTCTGCGCTAACCCTTGACCGCTCCATGAGCGCGGGGCTGACCCGCCACTTCCCGACCACCGAGCTGTCACAGATTGGCGATGAGACGGCTGACGGGATTTATCACCCGGCAGAGTTTTCACCCCTGTCGCACTTTGACGCCCGTCGGGTGGATTTCTCCCTGGCGCGCCTGCGCCACTACACCGGCACGCCCGCCGAACATTTCCAGCCGTTTGTGCTGTTTACCAACTACACCCGCTACGTGGACGAGTTTGTTCGCTGGGGCTGCAGCCAGATCCTCGACCCGGACAGTCCGTACATCGCGCTGTCCTGCGCGGGCGGGATCTGGATCACCGCTGAAACCGAAGCGCCCGAGCAGGCCATCTCCGATCTGGCGTGGAAAAAACACCAGATGCCCGCCTGGCACCTGATCACCGCGGACGGCCAGGGGATCACCCTGATCAACATCGGCGTGGGCCCGTCGAATGCCAAAACCATCTGTGACCATCTGGCGGTGCTGCGCCCGGACGTGTGGCTGATGATTGGCCACTGCGGCGGCCTGCGCGAAAGCCAGCTGATTGGCGACTACGTGCTGGCCCACGCCTATCTGCGTGATGACCACGTGCTGGATGCGGTACTGCCGCCGGACATCCCGATCCCGAGCATCGCCGAAGTACAGCGCGCGCTCTACGACGCCACCAAAGAGGTGAGCGGCATGCCGGGTGAAGAGGTCAAGCAGCGCCTGCGTACCGGTACGGTGGTGACGACGGATGACCGCAACTGGGAGCTGCGTTACTCCGCCTCCGCGCTGCGCTTCAACCTGAGCCGCGCGGTGGCGATTGACATGGAGAGCGCCACCATCGCCGCACAGGGGTACCGCTTCCGCGTTCCTTACGGCACGCTGCTGTGCGTGTCCGATAAGCCGCTGCACGGCGAAATTAAGCTGCCGGGTCAGGCAAACCGTTTCTACGAAGGGGCCATCTCCGAGCACCTGCAGATCGGCATTCGCGCCATTGACCTGCTGCGGGCGGAAGGCGACCGACTGCATTCGCGCAAGCTGCGCACCTTCAACGAGCCGCCGTTCCGCTAATAATAAGGAAAAATCATGCACACCCCTACACCGCTCTCTGCCCTGCGCCACTGGCTTGAGGCCAGTCATCTCGACGGGATAATCGTTCCCCGCACCGATGCCTGGCAAAGCGAGAATTGCGCGTCGAACGACGAAAAGCTGGCCTGGCTGACGGGCTTTGACGGCTCTGCCGGCGTCGCGCTGGTGCTGAAGGAAAAAGCGCTGCTGTTCGTCGACGGACGCTATCAGGTGCAGGCCCGCGTTCAGGTCAATATGGACGAGATTGAAATTCATCATTTGCACAATGAGCCGCTGGCAGACTGGCTAACGGCAAACGTTGAGGCGGGCACGCGCATCGGTTTTGACCCACTGCTGATGACGAATGCCGAGTTCGAAAAGCTGTCTGCCACGCCGTGCGAGCTGGTGCCACTGAATGCCTCACCGTTTGACGCATTATGGACCGATCGCCCTGCCGCGCCGGCGGGGCTTATCCGTGAAATGCCGGTAGAGGTAAGCGGTAAAAGCAGCGAGGACAAACGTCAGCGCGTTGCCGCCGTGCTGGCCGCGAACAACGCTGACTACCTGGCCGTTACGCTGCCGGATAACATTGCGTGGCTGCTCAACGTGCGCGGCTCAGATATTCCCACCAGTCCGGTACCGCTCTCATTTGCCCTGCTTGGGCGTGACGGTCGCGTTGAGTGGTTTGTTAACGACAATAAGCTCGCAGAACTCCCTGATTCAGTTCTGAACGCCTTCACGATTGCGCCGCAGAACACCTTTATTGAACGCTGCCAGCAGCTTGCTGAAGGGAAGCGGGTGATGGTTGATGCCGACTCCGCGCCGGTGGCCCTGCGCTTTGCCATTGAACCGCGCGGAGAAATTGTCTGGCAAACCGATCCCATAACCCTGATTAAGGCCACCAAAAACCCGGTCGAGCTGGCAGGATATCGCGAGTGCCATCACCAGGACGGCGCGGCGTGGGTCAACTTCCTGGCCTGGCTGAGCCGCGAAGTACCGCTGCGTGCGGCGGCTGGGCAGCCCCTGACAGAGCTGGAAGTGCAGGCGCAGCAGCTGGCATTTCGCAAACAGCAGCCCGGTTTTATCGAGCAGAGTTTCGCGACCATTTCCGCCTCGTCGAGCAATGCGGCGATGTGCCACTATCATTCCAGCGAGGCCAGCAATAAGCCCATCGGCCATGACCATTTTTACCTGAACGATTCGGGCGGTCAGTACGCTAACGGCACCACCGACGCCACGCGCACGCTGGCGTGGGGCAATGTTCCCCCGCAGCAGCGTCTGCACTACACCGCCGTGCTGAGAGGCTTCCTGTCGCTCATTACCCTGCAGTTCCCTTCCGGGACTCAGGGGCATCAGCTGGATGCTTTCACGCGTCGTCCGCTGTGGGAGATGGGGCTGGATTACGATCACGGTACCGGGCACGGCGTGGGCCACCAGCTTCTGATCCATGAAAACCCGCATCGCATCGCCAAAAAGGTCAACCCGTGGCCGCTGGTGGCGGGCAATATCATGACTATCGAACCGGGCTATTATCTGGGCGATAGCCACGGTATCCGCATTGAAAACCAGGTGGAAATTGTTGAAAGCCATCCAGGGTTCTGCAAATTTGCCTCGCTGACGCTGATCCCGATTGATCTAAGCCAGGTGGAATTGCAGCTGCTGAGCGAGCAGGAAAAGCGGTGGCTGGATGCGTATCATCAGCAGGTGCGGGAGGCGCTGTCACCGCTGGTGAATAGCGATGTGCGTACGTGGCTTGAGGCGGCGACGGCACCGATTGGCATGTAACATCGTGCGGGCTGGTGCCCTCACCCCATCCCTCTCCCACGGGAGAGGGTGCAAACACTAAATTGCCGTTTTGCATTTACCTTACGCACAAAAGCAAAAAGCCTGCTATAAAAGCAGGCTTTTTAAATTTGGCTCCTCTGACTGGACTCGAACCAGTGACATACGGATTAACAGTCCGCCGTTCTACCGACTGAACTACAGAGGAATCGTTGTGGAGGCTTATCTTAGCGGCGAAAAAACTTTTGTCAAACCTGATCTTAGGGAAAATCGACTGATTGCCGATTCTGTCGTCAGTTTGTTGTAAATACACACATCTTTTTCAGGAAAATACTTTGCAGGATTAGCATTTCTCCCCCATCATTTGAAATGGAGTTTCAACTTTTCTCGCTAAGGTCCATTTTGAACGTCACTGCCCCTCTGCGCCAGGCGATCATGCGCACGCCATGGTATGCAAAACGTAAAAGCTATCGTGTTCTGTTCTGGCGTGAAATCACCCCTCTTGCCGTGCCTATTTTCCTGGAAAATACCTGCGTTCTGCTGATGGGAGTACTGAGCACCTTTCTGGTGAGCTGGCTGGGGAAAGAGGCAATGGCCGGGGTCGGGCTGGCAGACAGCTTCAACATGGTGGTGATGTCATTCTTTGCCGCCATCGATCTCGGGACGACGGTGGTGGTGGCCTTTAGCCTCGGCAAGCTCGATCCTAAGCGCGCGCGCGAGGCGGCTCGCCAGTCGCTGATGATCATGACCCTCTTTTCAATTGTTCTGGCGGCGGTGATCCACTATTTCGGTAAAGAGATTATCGATTTTGTCGCCGGGGAAGCCACGAACGAGGTGAAGGACCTGGCGCTGACCTATCTCGAAATGACCGTCTTAAGCTATCCGGCGGCGGCCATCGCGCTGATTGGCAGCGGCGCGCTGCGAGGGGCAGGTAACACAAAAATCCCGCTGCTGATCAACGGCGGGATGAATATCCTGAATATCATCATCAGTAGCGTGCTGATCTACGGCGCGTTCTCGTGGGATGGACTGGGGTTCGTCGGGGCCGGGCTGGGATTAACCATATCACGCTATATCGGTGCGGCGGCCATCATCGGGGTGCTGATGACGGGGATTACGCCCTCGCTGCGTCTTACGCTTAAGAGCTACTTCCGGCCCTTTAACTTTGCCATTATCTGGGAAGTGATGGGGATTGGTATTCCCGCGAGCATTGAATCCGTGTTGTTTAACGGCGGGAAGCTGCTCACGCAAATGTTTGTCGCCGGAATGGGCACCGACGTTATCGCCGGTAACTTTATCGCCTTCTCCATCGCCTCGCTGATTAACCTGCCGGGTAACGCCCTTGGGTCGGCATCTACCATCATCACGGGTAAACGGCTCGGGAAAGGGCAGATAGGCCAGGCGGAGCGGCAGCTGCGCCACGTGTTCTGGCTGTCGACGATTGGGCTGACGCTGATTGCCTGGGGCACCGCGCCGTTTGCCGGGCTGATGGCCGCGTTCTATACCCACGAAGAGGATGTGAAAGAGGTGGTGAAGATCCTTATCTGGCTCAACGCCGCCTTTATGCCGATCTGGGCGGCATCCTGGGTATTGCCTGCCGGGCTGAAAGGGGCGCGCGATGCCCGTTTTGCCATGTG
The DNA here is from genome assembly GCF_034107265.1 of Enterobacter sp. 168J2. NCBI lineage: Bacteria > Pseudomonadati > Pseudomonadota > Gammaproteobacteria > Enterobacterales > Enterobacteriaceae > Enterobacter > Enterobacter sp. 168J2. Next base: position 50,945 of record NZ_JAWNEB010000015.1, read on the forward strand.
GGTGTCCATGCTCGGCATGTGGGGGTGTCGCGTTGTGGCAGGCTATACGCTGGGCGTGGTGCTCGGCTGGGGCGTGGTTGGCGTCTGGCTGGGGATGTTCCTTGACTGGGCTGTGCGCGGGGCGCTGTTCTACTGGCGTATGGTCAGCGGGCGCTGGCTGTGGAAATATCCGCGACAAAATGCCTGACAATTGCGCGAAGTGGAGAATAAATCGGCAAACGATCCGAAATCTGCATTCTGCCTTTGACATCCCAGGGGAGCATCGATAATATGCGCCCCGTTCACACGATTCCTCTGTAGTTCAGTCGGTAGAACGGCGGACTGTTAATCCGTATGTCACTGGTTCGAGTCCAGTCAGAGGAGCCAAATTTAAAAAGCCTGCTTTTATAGCAGGCTTTTTGCTTTTCTGCGGCAGGTAAATGTAAAACGGCACTCCGTAAAATAAAAAAGGCTCTCTGTCACCAGAGAGCCTTTTTCACAATTCGCTGCGATTACTCGCTTTTTGCTTCGGCGTTTTTGATTTCGCCCATCACTTTCAGCTTTTTAGAGATGTCGCGACGCTCTTTGGACAGCTCGGCATTTTTGATGATGTAGTCATCAACGCGGTCTTCATAGTCGCTCTTCATGCTGGCGATGATGCCCTGAATAGCTTCAACGCTCATGCCCGGCTTGATGTAGTCGCTCAGGTTGTCGAGCAGCAGAACACGTTTCTGGTTGTCACGGATCTTCTTCTCAACGTCCTGGATTTCACGCTGTAGTTTGTTTTTGCGGCGGAACAGGCGGACGAATTCCAGAACATCCTGGAACGAAGGCTTGATAGTTTCCATTTTTTACACCCCTGATAATGTGAGATTCGGATTCGTTAAAGCAACCGTTGTAACAATAACCTTACTGACAGCGGCTGCGAATGACAATGGCTATATCGTTTAAAGCTATCATAACCCCAATTGATGCTGAATCGAAGCAGCAGGCGTCACATCCGCGTTTTATTTGCGCAGCGCCCGACAAATCAGGTGCGATAGCAGCTCAAGCTGTCGCGCCAGCTCCAGGCTCAGCCAGACATAGCCATGAATGGGCGTTTCCGCCACGTTATCGCCCTGCCGCTCGTTAATTAACTGCTTCAGTTCCGCCACGATTTCATTGAGACGCTCGCTGTTCGCCAGCACGGGCTGCGGGTTGCCTTCATAGAGCGCATGGGCGATGGTCAGCAGGGTCTGCTGCGTCATCATCTGCGTCTCTTTGAGGGTCTGGGCGTTGAGCATCAACAGATGGCTGGGGCGCGTGGCCCAGTGCGCGTTGATTTGCAGTTCAAGCATGCACACCAGATTGCGGCTGACCGTCTGGATAGCTTCGAAAATCGCTTTCTGAATATGGGTCTCTTTACTGGCTGGTACTATCAGGCCGCGCATTTTGACCACGTCGTTGAGGATGGTTTGCAGATGCTTTTCCAGCCGGGGACGCTCAACCAGATTCGGTGAAAACCCCGCCTGGTAGACGCGGTTAAACGCCGTGACGTAGTTAGCCATCTGGATACGCCAGTGCAGAAAAGCCCGCTGCGGCCAGATGCCGGTAAACAGCATGGCGAGCAGCGAGCCCAGAATAACATCCCCGCTTCGCCACAGCGCCGTGGTCATATCCCCGGCGGGCGCGCCGACCACCACCGCAAGGGTGATACCAATCAGCAGCGCCTGATAAGGCCGTTTGCCCAGCGCCAGCCAGCCGCACAGGAACATGGCGGCACCGCACCATGCCAGCATCACCGGAAATGAGATGAGCTCCAGCTTCAGGGCAATAAGCCCCAGGGCAGAGCCAAGAACGGTTCCGCCAATGCGCTCGAAGGCGCGCGGGACAACGTTTCCCCAAAATGAGATAGGCCCCATCACCACCACCAGCGTGATAAGCGGCCACGTACCTTCAGGTATATCCAGCAACCGGACCAGCACAAAGGTCAACACGAACGCCAGCGCGATGCGACACCCGTGCACCACGCGGTAATGTTTGTATAAGCGAATTTCAAAAGGAGTTAATGATTTGTCGGGACGCACACCCGCTCTCCAGCAACACGGCAAACCACAATTGTACTGTGTTTTCAGCCGGGCGGATCGCTCCCGGCTGAAAAACCCTTCATTAAGCAGGCTTAAACCGTTTTGTGCTCTACCGCGATAAACATTTCAATATCCCAGTAGCCGTCCGCGTTGCCATCGTTGAGATAGCGTTCGAAGCAGGGCTTAAGCGCCATCTGGTATTTATTGTCCTGCAGTAAAGAATTAAAGAACTGATACCACGGGGTCGCAAAGTCGTAGTTTTCCACGCGCGCCGTCGCCACGGCATAATCACCGGCCGCGATTTCCGTCATCATCACCCCTTCGCTGTTCTCCGGGATGACGAAATCATCCGGTACCGTAACGGCCGTATCGCAGCGCAGTTTTTCTGCCGGAACCTCATCGGGATTATCGTAATAGACCGCCACCCACTCCAGCGGCTCAATGTGACGCCCGTCCACCCACATGACCAGCTGTTCAAAGCCCTGCTTGACCGTTTTTTCCCACGGCCCAACAAGATGAAAACCCGCAATCTTACGTTTCTGTTGCTGCGTGATGCTGTAGTCCATGTTGCCTCCGATTATTACTGTATATTTATACACTATAAAGCAGGATTTCTATTATCGGCAAACGAGGAGTGTTTATTATGTGAGCAGACTCGCAACCCTGCCAGTCTGCCCATCAGCGGTTACAGCGTGTGGTGAAGATAATCGCTCAGGCGTGAGAATACGCCGCCCTTATCAACGGCTTCCAGAGTGACCAGAGGCCAGTGCGCCACGACCTTGTCGCGGTCATAGAGCTGGATCTCCCCGACCCGCTGATGCGCGGCAATCGGCGCTTCCAGCTCTTTTTTATCCAGAACGTATTTAGCCTTGATGTTCTGCACTTCCGCTTTGGGTAACGCCAGCCAGAAGTCCTGATCCGTACCCAGATTTACCTGTTCTTTATCGCCGTACCAGATACGCTCTGTCCCCACTTTTTTACCGTTATGCAGGATCTGCACCGTATCGAAGTTCTGTTGTCCCCAGTGCAGTAGCTTACGCGCCTGCTCCTCGCGCCCTTTCGGGCTGTCCGCGCCCATCACCACCGCAATCAAACGACGCTGACCGTCCACCGCGGAGGCAATAAGGTTAAAGCCTGCGCCTGAGGTGTGCCCCGTTTTCAGGCCGTCCACGTTCATGGTTTTGTCCCACAGCAGGCCGTTACGGTTTTGCTGGGTGATGCCGTTCCAGGTGAGGCTCTTTTCGCTGTACATATGGTAAAACTCTGGCTCACCGTGAATGATGGCCCGGGAGAGCACGGCCAGGTCATAGGCCGAGCTGTGCTGGCCCGGCGCGTCCAGACCGTGGACGGTTTCAAAGTGCGTATCGCGCAGGTTCAGCTTCTGCACGTAGTCGTTCATCATCTTCACAAACTGCGGCTGCCCGCCCGCCACGTGGTCGGCCAGCGCCACGCAGGCATCGTTGCCGGAATCGACAATCAGACCGCGGCTTAAGTCACGCACGGTGACGCGATCGCCCTCTTTCAGGAACATCAGCGACGAACCGTCAAAAACCGGGTTGCCCTTTGCCCACGCGTCACGCCCTACGGTGACAATGTCATCCGGCGTAATGCGATGGCTGTCAATGGCCCGATCGACCACATAGCCCGTCATCAGCTTGGTGAGGCTCGCCGGATTACGTTGCTGATGTTCGTTGCCCGCCGTTAAAATTTGACCAGTTGTGTAATCCATCAGCACCCATGACCCCGCCTGAATGGCCGGAGGCTGCGGCGAAAAATCCAGTGGTTCGGCCGCAAAAGCAGATGAGACACTCGAAGCGAGTAAAGAAACAGCAATAAACAGACGGCGTTTCAACGGTATATCCTCAGGTCATTAAAAATCGATGACCTTTTTACGGGAGTTCTGATGTCGTTACCTGGCTTAATTGCAAAAAAATGTGACAGAGCGCAGGTTTTCCGCGGAAGCTGTCTCGCAAATTTGCGCCGCGGCGGCGCTTTTTATTCGGTCTGACCCGCACGATCGTTTACCATAGTGACGTCATTTTTTAACAGGATGGTATTACTGGTGTCTGACTCTGCCGCACGCCCGACTTTTTTATTCCACGACTACGAAACCTTTGGCACGCATCCGGCGCTGGACCGGCCGGCGCAGTTTGCCGCCATCCGCACCGACGACGAATTCAACATCATTGGCGAGCCCGAGGTCTTTTACTGCAAACCAGCGGATGACTACCTGCCGCAGCCCGGCGCGGTAATGGTCACCGGGATCACACCGCAGGAAGCGCGGGAAAAAGGCGTTAACGAAGCAGAGTTCGCCCGCCGCATCCACGATCTGTTTACCGTCCCCAATACCTGCGTGGTCGGTTACAACAACATCCGTTTTGACGATGAAGTGACGCGCAACATCTTCTATCGCAACTTCTACGATCCGTACGCCTGGAGCTGGCAGAACCGCAATTCACGCTGGGATCTGCTCGACATCATGCGCGCCTGTTATGCCCTGCGCCCTGAAGGCATTAACTGGCCGGAAAATGAGGAAGGGCTGACCAGCTTCCGGCTGGAACACCTCACGCGGGCCAACGGTATCGAGCACAGCAATGCCCACGACGCGATGGCAGACGTCTATGCCACCATTGCCATGGCGAAGCTGGTGAAAACCGCGCAGCCCCGGCTGTTTGAATATTTGCTGAGCCACCGCAGCAAGCAGAAGCTCATGACTCTTATCGACGTACCGCAGATGAAGCCCCTTGTGCATATATCCGGCATGTTTGGCGCCTGGCGCGGCAATACCAGCTGGGTTGCGCCGCTGGCGTGGCATCCGGATAACCGTAATGCGGTTATCATGGTGGACCTGGCGGGCGATATTTCACCGCTGCTGGAGCTTGACAGCGATACACTGCGCGAACGGCTTTACACCCCGAAAAATGAACTCGGGGATCTGCCCGCGGTGCCGGTCAAACTGGTGCATATCAACAAATGTCCGGTGCTGGCGCAGGCGAACACGCTGCGTCCGGAAGATGCCGACAGGCTGGGCATTAACCGCCAGCACTGCCTGGATAACCTGAAAGTGCTGCGCGATAACCCGCAGGTACGCGAGAAAGTGGTCGCTATCTTTGCCGAGGCGGAGCCGTTCGTGCCGTCCGAAAACGTGGATGCCCAGCTCTACAATGGCTTCTTCAGCGATGCCGACCGTGCGGCTATGAATATTGTTCTGCAAACCGAGCCGCGTAACTTACCCGCGCTGGACATCACCTTCGCCGACAAGCGCATCGAAAAGCTGATGTTTAACTACCGGGCGCGCAACTATCCCGGCACGCTGGATGAAGCAGAACAGGCGCGCTGGCTGCAGCATCGATGTAACGTGTTTACGCCAGAGTATCTGCACAACTATGCCCAGGAGCTGGAGATGCTTTACGGCCAGTACGAAGGGGATGCAGAGAAGCAGACGTTGCTGAAAGCGTTGTTCCAGTACGCGCAAGAGATAGTCTGAATGATGGGTATAAAAAAGCCGGAGGCGATGTCTCCGGCTTTTTTTTGCCCGGTGGCGCTTCGCTTACGCGGGCCTACGGGTTTTGTAGGTCGGGTAAGGCTTAGCCGCCACCCGACACGGTATTACGCGACGTCTTCGTACTGAGGAACCGGGTTACGGAAGCTCTTCGTGACGCAGGCCAGGTACACCAGACCGATACCGCCCCAGATCAGACCCAGAATCATTGAGCTCTCTTCCAGGTTAATCCACAGCGCACCTACCGTCAGGGCGCCACAGACTGGCAGAATCAGGTAGTTGAAGTGGTCTTTCAGCGTCTTGTTGCGCTTCTCACGGATCCAGAACTGCGAAATCACGGAGAGGTTAACGAAGGTGAACGCCACCAGCGCACCGAAGTTGATCAGCGCAGTTGCCGTCACCAGGTCGAATTTAATCGCCATCAGTGCGATTACGCCAACCAGCAGTACGTTCCACGCCGGGGTACGCCATTTCGGATGAACGTAGCCGAAGAAACGGGTTGGGAACACGCCGTCACGACCCATGACGTACATCAGACGAGAAACACCCGCGTGTGCCGCCATCCCGGACGCCAGAACGGTCACGCTGGAGAAGATCAGCACGCCCCACTGGAAGGTTTTACCTGCCACGTACAGCATGATTTCAGGCTGTGACGCATCCGGATCTTTAAAGCGAGAAATATCCGGGAAGTACAGCTGCAGGAAGTAGGAGGCGCAGATGAAGATCAGGCCGCCAATCAGCGCTGTCAGGAAAATCGCTCGCGGAATGACGCGCTCGGCGTCTTTGGTCTCTTCAGACAGAGAAGAGATACCGTCGAAGCCCAGGAACGAGAAGCACAGGATGGTCGCACCGGTGATCATCGGCACTACGTGTGCCCCTTCAGACCAGAATGGACGGGTGCTGGTCAGCGTGCCTGCGCCTTCGCCGTGAGAAACGCCGTAGATGATCAGGCCGACGATAACCGCAACAATACCCATCTGCAGGATAACGATCAGGGTGTTGAAGTTAGCGACGGTCTTGATGCTGCGCAGGTTAGAGATGGTCATAAAGGCCACCAGCGCGACAACGAAGATCCACGACGGCACGGAAGGCACCAGCGCTTCAAAGTAAATTTTTGCCAGCAGAATGTTGATCATCGGCATGAACAGATAGTCCAGCAGCGATGACCAGCCCACCATAAAGCCAACCGCCGGGCTGATGGATTTCTGGGCATAGGTGTACGCAGAGCCTGCGGACGGGAAACGGCGAACCAGCTTACCGTAGCTCAGCGCAGTAAAGAGAATAGCGACCAGTGCAAAGGCGTACGCCGTCGCAACGTGACCGTCAGTGAGGCCCGATACGATACCGAATGTATCGAACAGCGTCATCGGTTGCATATAGGCAAGGCCCATCATAACAACCGGAATCAACGTAAGCGTTTTACGTAATTCCACGCGAGAGGTGTTTGGAGTTGCGTTATGCGACATAGTTATTCTCCTTTACGGTGATAACCGCCACGTAAGCGAAAAATTGCCCCATTTCTTTCTTCCTCAGCGACAACAACTGTCGGATTTTAGTAAATATCTATCCGGTACGAAGCCCGGCCTCTTGGTTTTTAGTTTCGTTTCGTACATGCAAAAAAAAATAACCGACGCCTTTTATATCGTCGATTATTCATTTGGTTGCAGCGGCGGCATTTTGCCCCACATCGGATACAAAAGGCAATACTTTGCAACGCACCGGGTAATTTTCTTTTTGCTAACTGGCTGATTTCTCGACGCTACCCTGAGAGTAAACTGCGGCGATAGCACTATTTGCTAAAATTTCGTCCCGCCACCAGGCGCTGGCCAGCCCGGCGGTTTGTTCGTTCCAGCCCACCCATACCGACTCGTTGCTGCTTTGAGCAAGTACCTGTTTTTCAACAAGCGCGCCGCTATCAATAAAGCGCTGCGCCAGATAGCGCGGCAAATAGCCGCAGCCCAGGCCGCTAATTTGCAGCTCCAGCTTGGTTTTAAAGTCAAAAACGGTGATGGCCTCCTGCTCATCCAGCAGCTGCGAGGAAACCGCACACTCGGGGCGCGAGCTGTCCCCTACGACTATTGCGCGGTACCCCTTAATGACGCGACGGTTAAGAGGCTCTGGCTCCTGAGCCAGCGGATGATGGGGCGCCACGGCAAATACCTGCTCCAGCACGCCCAGGCGGGCGAAACCAAAGTCACTCAACTGGGGAGGCTCGTGCAGAGCACCGACAAAGATGTCCGCCCTGCCCTGGGTTAAGGCATCCCAGGAGCCGCCCAGCACGCCGTTGATGAAAATCAGCCGGGTGACGCTGTGATGCTGATAAAACGCTTCAATGAGCGGCGTCAGTAGAGAAAACGGAAAGGTATCATCCACGCCAATCACCAGCTCGTTTTCCCATCCCTGATGGAGCTTGACGGCCTGCTTTTCCAGCTCGCGAACGGTGTGCAGAACGTCACGGCCTTTTTCCAGCAGCATCTGCCCGGTGCGGGTAAACCGCGCGCGATGCCCGGAGCGATCGAGGATCTGGATATTGAGATCGCTTTCCAGTTTTTGAACGGTGTAGCTCAGCGCCGAAGGGGTTTTGTAGAGCTTTGCCGAGGCAGCCGCAAAGCTCCCCTCTTTTTCCAGTGCATCCAGAATAATAAGAACATCCAGCAGCGGTTTCATGCTCGCCCCCTTCTGGTGTGCGATTGTCTCCGCTGCGGGGCTTATTCCATGGGCATCACCAGCGGATCGGGATACTGATACTCAAACCCCAGCTCATGGCAAATGCGATTGCCATCAACAATTTTGCCTTTACTTCCGTTCTTTGCCTCACCAAAAACCGGCGGAGCCAACCCAAGCTGGCGTGCCATGAGCGGGTAAAACGTGCTGCGCGCCGGATGAGACGGTGCACATATATTATAGATGTGTCCGCCTTTTGGAGCCTGTAAGAGTAGCTCAATCGCGCCAATAACATCTTCAAGATGCACAAGATTCACGCCATGCTGACCGTCTGGTGCCGTCTTTCCGGCAAAGAAGCGCCCCGGATGACGCCCCGGGCCAACCAGCCCCGCCAGACGAACGATATCGACCTGCGTGCCGGGAAGGTTATGCAGCCAGTCTTCCAGCTCTTTCAGGACCTGACCGCTCGCGGTTACGGGGCGGCGCTCGGAACTCTCTTTCACCACGCCCTCGGCATCGCCATAGACCGACGTCGAGCTGGTAAAAATAATGCGCGGGACGTGATGCGCCAGCGCGCTGTCGACAATCTCCTGCATCGCCTGCAGGTAGAATGATTCTCCCGGACCGCTGCGCCGCGCGGGTAGCGTAATCACCAGCGCATCCACGTTCATCAGCGTGTCCAGATCGTCCGCATCACACACCAGCTCCGGCTCCAGACGCAGTTCAACGCCATCAATACCGCACATGCGCGCCGCTTCTACTCCGTCCCGGGTGGTCTTGCTCCCGGTCACCTGCCAGCCTTTCGCGGCTAATGACATCGCCAGCGGCATTCCCAGCCATCCTAAACCGACAATCGCGACCTTTTTCATGCGAATTCTCCTGACTCTCACTCGTCATTTATAAGGCTACGCCAGCCCGGCAGAACACACAATTCATAGCATCAATATGAAATGAATTAATGATCAAAAAAAGCCCTTGCAATATGTCGTATAACTGGTTTAGGTTAAAAGACATCAAATGAATAAGCATTCATCGAAAATTTATATGACACGCGTTCAATTTAAACACCACCATCATCACCATCATCCTGACTAGTCTTTCAGGCGATGTGTGCTGGAAGACGTTTGGATCTTCCAGTGGTGCATGAACGCATGAAAAAGCCCCCGGAAGATCTTCTTCCGGGGGCTTTTTTTTGGACCAAATTCAGACAGGTTAAAACAGGTTAACGAGGAATAAAGAATGTTAGATAACTCACGTTTACGCATAGCTATTCAAAAATCAGGCCGTTTGAGTGACGATTCACGCGAACTGCTGGCCCGCTGCGGGATCAAAATCAACCTGCACACCCAGCGCCTGATTGCTCTGGCTGAAAACATGCCGATCGACATTCTGCGCGTGCGTGATGACGATATTCCCGGCCTTGTGATGGACGGCGTCGTTGACCTCGGCATCATCGGTGAAAACGTGCTGGAAGAAGAGCTGCTGACCCGCCGCGCGCAGGGTGAAGACCCGCGTTACTTCACCCTGCGTCGTCTGGACTTCGGCGGCTGCCGCCTGTCGCTGGCAACGCCGGTCGATGAAGCGTGGGACGGCCCGGCCGCGCTGAACGGCAAACGTATCGCCACCTCTTACCCTCACCTGTTGAAGCGCTATCTCGACCAAAAAGGCGTACAGTTCAAGTCCTGCCTGCTGAACGGCTCTGTTGAAGTGGCACCGCGTGCGGGCCTGGCGGACGCCATCTGTGACCTCGTCTCCACCGGTGCCACCCTGGAAGCGAACGGGCTGCGCGAAGTGGAAGTGATTTACCGCTCTAAAGCCTGCCTGATTCAGCGCGACGGCGAGATGGCCGACGCCAAGCAGCAGCTGATCGACAAACTGCTGACGCGTATTCAGGGCGTCATTCAGGCGCGCGAATCCAAATACATCATGATGCACGCCCCAACCGAACGTCTGGAAGAGGTCATCGCCCTGCTGCCGGGCGCTGAGCGCCCAACCATCCTGCCGCTGGCGGGCGATCAGCAGCGCGTGGCGATGCACATGGTGAGCAGCGAAACCCTGTTCTGGGAAACCATGGAAAAACTGAAGGCGCTGGGCGCAAGCTCCATCCTGGTGCTGCCAATTGAGAAGATGATGGAGTAATGGCCATGAGCTTTAACACAATCATCGACTGGAATACGTGTAGCGACGCGCAGCGGCGCGAGCTGCTGATGCGCCCGGCGATTTCCGCCTCTGAGAGCATCTCACGCACCGTGGCGGAGATCCTGGATAACGTCAAAGCCCGTGGCGATGACGCCCTGCGTGAATACAGCGCGAAATTTGATAAGACGGAAGTCGGCGCATTACAGGTTACCGAGCAGGAAATCAGTGATGCCAGCAATCGTCTGGGTGACGACATCAAGGAGGCGATGGCCGTCGCGGTGAAAAATATTGATACTTTCCACACCGCGCAGAAGCTGCAGACTGTGGATGTCGAAACCCTGCCCGGCGTACGCTGCCAGCAGGTCACGCGCCCGGTTGCGTCAGTGGGGCTTTATATCCCCGGCGGTTCAGCGCCGCTGTTTTCGACCGTATTAATGCTCGCCACGCCGGCCCGTATCGCCGGATGCCAGAAAGTGGTGCTCTGCTCTCCGCCACCGATTGCCGACGAGATCCTCTATGCGGCGAAGCTGTGCGGCGTGCAGGCGGTCTATAAAGTGGGCGGCGCGCAGGCGATTTCCGCCCTGGCGTTCGGCACGGAATCCATTCCTAAGGTCGACAAAATTTTCGGCCCGGGCAACGCCTTCGTGACCGAAGCCAAGCGCCAGGTCAGCCAGCGTCTCGACGGCGCGGCCATCGATATGCCTGCCGGTCCGTCTGAAGTGCTGGTCATTGCCGACAGCGGCGCAACGCCGGATTTCGTGGCATCCGACCTGCTTTCACAGGCGGAACACGGCCCGGACTCGCAGGTCATCCTGCTGACGCCGGATGCCGATATGGCGAAACGCGTGGGCGAAGCCGTTGAGCGTCAGCTTGCCGACCTGCCCCGCGCCGACACGGCACGTCAGGCGCTAGCGGCCAGCCGCCTGATTGTGGCACGCGATCTGGACCAGTGCATCGCCATCTCCAACCAGTACGGCCCGGAGCACCTGATTATTCAGACCCGCAACGCGCGCGATCTGGTCGATAGCATTACCAGCGCCGGCTCGGTGTTCCTCGGCGACTGGTCACCGGAGTCCGCGGGGGATTACGCCTCCGGCACCAACCACGTGCTGCCGACGTATGGCTACACCTCTACCTGTTCCAGCCTGGGGCTGGCGGATTTCCAGAAACGCATGACCGTGCAGGAGCTGTCCCGCGAGGGGTTTGCCTCGCTTGCTTCGACCATTGAAACCCTGGCCGCCGCCGAGCGCCTGACCGCCCACAAAAATGCCGTTACGCTGCGCGTTGCAGCCCTGAAGGAGCAAGCATGAACATTGAAGAGTTAGCCCGCGAAAATGTCCGTCGCCTGACGCCTTACCAGTCTGCGCGTCGTCTGGGCGGAAACGGGGACGTCTGGCTGAACGCCAACGAATTCCCGACGGCGGTGGAGTTTGAGCTGTCGCAGCAAACGCTGAACCGCTATCCGGAGTGTCAGCCAAAAGCAGTAATTGAAAACTACGCGCAGTACGCGGGAGTGAAGCCGGAGCAGGTGCTGGTCAGCCGCGGCGCGGATGAGGGCATTGAGCTGCTGATCCGCGCGTTCTGCGAGCCGGGCAAAGACGCGGTGATGTACTGCCAGCCCACGTACGGCATGTACAGCGTCAGCGCGGAAACCTTCGGCGTGGCGTGCCGCAACGTGCAGGCGCTGGAGAACTGGCAGCTCGATTTGAAAGGCATTGCCGACAATCTCGACGGCGTAAAAGTCGTGTTTGTCTGCAGCCCGAATAACCCAACCGGGCAGATTATTAACCCACAGGATATCCGTACCCTGCTGGATATGACGCGCGGCAAAGCGCTGGTGGTCGCGGACGAAGCCTACATCGAATTCTGCCCGCAGGCGACGCTGACGGGCTGGCTTAAAGAGTATCCGCATCTCGTAGTGCTGCGTACGTTGTCAAAAGCCTTCGCCCTCGCGGGCCTGCGCTGCGGGTTTACGCTGGCGAATAAAGAGGTTATCGACCTGCTGCTGAAAGTGATCGCCCCGTACCCGCTCTCAACGCCGGTTGCCGATATTGCGGCACAGGCGCTGACGCCGCAGGGAATAAACGCGATGCGCGAGCGCGTGGCGCAAATCCTTGAAGAGCGCCAGTATCTGGTGACTGCCCTGAAGGATATCCCCTGCGTGGAGCAGGTGTTCGACTCGGAAACCAACTATATCCTGGCGCGCTTCACCGCCTCCAGCGCCGTATTTAAATCTTTGTGGGATCAGGGCATTATCTTACGAGACCAGAATAAACAACCTTCCCTGAGCGGATGCCTGCGCATTACCGTTGGCACCCGCGCAGAGAGCCAGCGCGTGATTGACGCCCTGAAAGCGGAGAAAGTATGACCCAGAAGATCCTTTTCATCGATCGTGACGGTACCCTTATTTCGGAGCCACCAGCCGATTTTCAGGTCGATCGTTTCGACAAGCTGGCTTTTGAACCGGACGTGATCCCTGTGCTGCTTAAGCTGCAAAAAGCGGGCTATAAGCTGGTGATGATCACCAATCAGGACGGTCTGGGTACCGACAGCTTCCCGCAGGCGGACTTTGACGGCCCGCATAACCTGATGATGCAGGTGCTGACCTCTCAGGGCGTGGTATTTGATGAGGTGCTGATTTGCCCGCACATGCCAGCCGACGAGTGCGACTGCCGTAAGCCAAAGGTGAAGCTGGTTGAGCGCTATCTGGCCGAAGATGCACTGGATAAAACCAACAGCTACGTCATCGGCGATCGCATCACCGATATTACGCTGGCGGAAAACATGGGCATCGCGGGGCTGCGCTACGATCGTAACGACCTTAACTGGGCAAAGATTGGCGAGCAGCTGACAAAACGCGACCGCTATTCCCACGTTGAGCGCAACACCAAAGAGACACAGATTGATGTGAAGGTCTGGCTGGACCGCGAAGGCGGCAGCAAGATCCACACCGGCGTCGGTTTCTTTGACCACATGCTGGACCAGATTGCCACCCACGGCGGTTTCCGCATGGAGATCGCGGTAAAAGGTGACCTCTACATTGACGATCACCACACCGTAGAAGACACCGGCCTGGCGCTGGGCGAAGCCCTGAAGCTGGCGCTCGGCGACAAGCGCGGCATCAACCGCTTCGGCTTCGTCCTGCCGATGGACGAGTGCCTGGCACGCTGCGCCATGGACATCTCCGGTCGTCCGCACCTGGAATACAAAGCTGATTTCACCTACCAGCGCGTCGGCGATCTCAGCACCGAAATGGTGGAGCATTTCTTCCGTTCTCTGTCCTATACCATGGGCCTGACGCTGCACCTCAAAACCAAAGGCAAAAACGATCACCACCGCGTGGAGAGCCTGTTTAAAGCCTTTGGCCGCACCCTGCGCCAGGCGATCCGCGTGGAAGGTGATGCCCTTCCCTCATCGAAAGGAGTGCTGTAATGAACGTGGTGATTCTGGATACCGGATGCGCCAACCTCAACTCCGTAAAATCGGCCATCGCGCGCCACGGCTATGAGCCCGTGGTCAGCCGCGATCCGGACGTGGTGCTGCGCGCCGACAAACTCTTTTTACCGGGCGTGGGAACCGCACAGGCAGCGATGGACCAGATTCGCGAACGCGATCTGATCGACCTGATCAAAGCCTGTACCCAGCCGGTGCTGGGGATTTGCCTGGGCATGCAGCTTCTTGGCCGCCGCAGCGAAGAGAGCAACGGCGTTGACCTGCTGGGCATTATTGACGAAGACGTGCCGAAAATGACCGACCACGGCCTGCCTCTGCCGCATATGGGCTGGAACCGCGTTTACGCCAAAGCGGGCGACCGGCTGTTTCGCGGCATCGAAGACGGCGCGTACTTCTACTTCGTGCACAGTTACGCCATGCCGGTGAACGTCAACACGATCGCCCAGTGCACTTACGGCGAGGCGTTTACCGCGGCGGTGCAGAAAGACAATTTCTTCGGCGTGCAGTTTCACCCGGAACGCTCTGGCGCCGCAGGCGCGCAGCTGCTGAAAAACTTCCTGGAGATGTGATGATTATTCCCGCTTTAGATTTAATCGACGGCACGGTTGTCCGCCTTCACCAGGGCGATTACGGCCAGCAGCGCGACTACGGAAACGACCCGCTGCCGCGCCTGCAGGACTATGCGGCGCAGGGGGCTGAAGTGCTGCACCTGGTTGACCTGACCGGGGCGAAAGATCCGGCCAAACGCCAGATCCCGCTGCTCAAAAAGCTGGTTGCCGGCGTGGATGTCCCCGTGCAGGTTGGCGGCGGCGTACGTACCGAAGACGACGTGGCGGCTCTGCTGGACGCGGGCGTGGCGCGCGTGGTGGTAGGGTCAACTGCCGTGAAAGATCCTGACACCGTGAAAGGCTGGTTCCGCCGCTTTGGCGCCGACGCCCTGGTGCTGGCGCTGGACGTTCGCATTGACGAGCAGGGTAACAAGCAGGTTGCAGTCAGCGGCTGGCAGGAAAACTCCGGCGTGACGCTGGAAGAGCTGGTCGATATCTATCTGCCCGTTGGCCTGAAGCACGTGCTGTGCACGGATATCTCCCGCGACGGAACGCTGGCGGGCTCCAACGTCTCGCTGTATGAAGAGGTCTGCGCGCGTTATCCGCAGGTTGCGTTCCAGTCTTCTGGCGGCATTGGTGATATAGACGACGTGGCCGCGCTGCGCGGTACCGGTGTACAGGGCGTGATTGTGGGCCGGGCCCTGCTGGAAGGTAAATTTACAGTAACGGAGGCGATTCAATGCTGGCAAAACGGATAATTCCTTGTCTTGACGTGCGCGATGGTCAGGTCGTGAAAGGCGTGCAGTTCCGCAACCACGAGATCATTGGCGACATCGTCCCGCTGGCAAAACGCTATGCCGATGAAGGCGCAGACGAGCTGGTATTTTACGATATTACCGCCTCCAGCGATGGCCGCGTGGTCGACAAAAGCTGGGTCGCGCGCGTGGCGGAAGTAATTGATATCCCATTCTGCGTGGCGGGCGGGATTAAGTCCGCTGACGACGCCGCCAAAATTCTCTCTTTTGGCGCAGACAAAATTTCCATCAACTCCCCTGCCCTGGCCGAGCCGGAGCTGATCACCCGCCTGGCCGATCGTTTTGGCGTGCAGTGTATTGTGGTAGGTATTGATACCTGGTTCGACGCCGCAACCGGCAAGTACCACGTCAATCAGTATACTGGCGATGAAAGCCGCACACGCGTCACCCAATGGGAAACGCTGGACTGGGTGCAGGAAGTGCAGAAGCGCGGCGCAGGCGAGATTGTGCTGAACATGATGAACCAGGACGGGGTGCGCAGCGGCTATGACCTGGAGCAGTTGAAGAAAGTGCGCGCGGTCTGCCACGTTCCGCTGATTGCCTCCGGCGGCGCGGGCACCATGGAGCATTTCCTGGAAGCCTTCCGCGATGCGAACGTGGACGGTGCCCTTGCCGCCTCCGTGTTCCACAAACAGATTATCAATATTGGCGAGTTAAAAACGTTCCTGGCCGACCAGGGCGTGGAGATCAGGGTATGTTAACAGAGCAACAACAGGCGCAGCTGGACTGGGAAAAAACTGACGGATTACTGCCGGTGGTTGTACAGCATGCCGTCTCAGGCGAAGTGCTGATGCTGGGTTATATGAACCAGGACGCGCTGGCAAAAACGATCGACAGCGGCAAAGTGACGTTTTTCTCACGCACGAAACAGCGCCTGTGGACCAAAGGGGAAACCTCGGGTCACTTCCTGAACGTGGTCAGCATGACGCCTGACTGCGATAACGACACCCTGCTGGTGCTGGCAAACCCAATCGGCCCGACCTGCCATAAGGGCACCAGCAGCTGCTTCGGCGAAGCGGGCCACCAATGGCTGTTTCTGTATCAGCTGGAACAACTGCTGGCAGAGCGTAAAACGGCGGATCCTGAGAGCTCCTATACCGCGAAGCTGTATGCCAGCGGGACTAAGCGTATTGCGCAGAAGGTGGGCGAGGAAGGCGTTGAGACGGCGCTGGCCGCGACCGTACATGACCGGGAAGAGTTGACGAATGAAGCGTCGGATTTGATGTATCACCTGCTGGTGCTGCTGCAGGATCAGGAGCTGGATTTAACGGCGGTGATTGAGAATCTACGTAAACGGCATAAATAAAAAACCGGGGTTTATCCCCGGTTTTTTTAATCAGTAAATCAGGCTGTTGGTTTGTAGTTCCGCAATGTGTTACGCGCCAGTACCACTACAGAACCCATCATTAAGCCCAGCAGCACGGCAAGAGTCAGAATGATTGGTTTTTTGGGGCTGTCACGATGTACAGGCAGATTTGGTTTCATAACGTAACGGTAGACGTGGATAGTATCCGGGTTTACGTTCAGGTTTTGAATATCCAGCAAGTTTTGTCTGGTCTGATAGTAAGCAGCAGAAAAGACCAGCGGGCGTGACGCTTCATTGTCAATCATCGATTTCAGACCGTCGCTTCCCAGCAGGAACATCGTTTCCTGAGTTACATCCTGGGTTTGCTGAATGCGCGGCGAGGTAATTTTTGCCGCCTCAGCATTTTTCAGCGCCTCAGCAATCTGTTTGATTCGCAGCTCTTTCTGCTCTTGAGCGACCTTTTCTTGGCTTACCAGAGAATCGTTCAGGGATTTAATCTGTTCCTTGATATTGTCCTTGAGATCAAGGGCAAGTTCTTTTGCCGTCTGTTCATCTACTTGCTGAATGTACTGCGCTAACTGCTTTTGAGCCGCTTCAGCAGAAGTGCTGATATAGGAGACGGTTAATGGCAACGTTTCCCCTTTAACCGCAGGCTCGATGGTCAGTTTTTCTGGCACGTCCTGATTGTCTAGCGCCTGCGATAACGCTGAGAAGGAAGAGTTAAAACGTCCAATAGCGCGCGTTTGAATGTCCAGCATCGAAGGGGCAGCGCTGCCGTAGAGGATGTTCAATGCATTTGAATAAGTTGCAATCTGGGCCGCATCAGGTTGTGCAATAATCGCCCGTGAGGTCCACTTTTCCTTCGCGATTGATAAATATCCTATCGCCATGGCAATAAAGACAAAAACAAAAATTGCTATTGTCCACTTCCCACGCCACAGCTGTAGCATTAATGCAAGTAAATCAATGTGCTCAGGGTCATTGCTTCGGCTGACCGGACTATTGTTGTTTTGCGTCATACAATCCCTAACAGATAAAAAGGGGGAACATTATTATGTTTGCATAGTGTATATATTGCTGAAGATTTTTCTATAAGAATCCGATGAGTTATATCGGAAATATACGTTATGTAACTTGCTGTCTACGCGGTATCATAGACATCATTCGATGTGAAGTAGCATCAGTAAGTATATGTTTTTGAGGGAAGATATGAAATTTCTGGTCACGGGTGCAGCAGGTTTTATAGGTTCGAATGTCAGTAAACGCCTGGTTGAAGCTGGCCATCAGGTTGTCGGTATTGATAACCTGAATGATTACTACGACGTCAATCTGAAGCTGGCGCGTCTGGAACGGCTACAGTCTGAACGTTTCACCTTCCACAAGATGGAATTAGCCGATCGGGAAGGGATGGCAGCGCTTTTCGCCGGTGAGAAGTTTGATCGGGTCATTCATTTGGCCGCACAGGCAGGCGTACGCTACTCCCTGGAAAACCCGCACGCCTATGCGGATGCCAACTTAATTGGCCATCTCAACGTGCTGGAAGGTTGCCGCCATAACAACGTTCAGCACCTGCTTTATGCCTCCTCAAGCTCCGTGTATGGCCTCAACCGCAAAATGCCGTTCTCCACTGACGATTCAGTGGATCACCCCGTTTCACTGTATGCCGCGACCAAAAAAGCCAATGAACTGATGTCGCATACCTATTCGCACTTGTACAACCTGCCGACCACCGGACTGCGCTTCTTTACCGTATACGGTCCGTGGGGACGCCCGGATATGGCGCTGTTTAAGTTTACTAAGGCGATGATCGAAGGCAAAAGCATCGATGTCTATAACTACGGCAAGATGAAGCGCGACTTCACCTACATCGATGATATCGCTGAAGCGATTATTCGCCTGCAGGATGTTATCCCACAGCCTGACGCAGGCTGGACCGTTGAGACCGGCTCACCGGCAACCAGTTCAGCACCTTACCGGGTTTACAACATCGGTAACAGTTCGCCAGTAGAGCTGATGGACTACATTACCGCGCTGGAAGACGCGCTGGGGAAGAAAGCCGAGAAAAATATGTTGCCGCTCCAGCCGGGCGACGTACTGGAAACCAGCGCCGACACGAAAGCGCTCTATGAGGTGATCGGTTTTAAACCTCAAACCTCGGTTAAAGACGGCGTGAAGCACTTCGTTGACTGGTACCGCGAATTTTACAAAGTCTGAAAATAAAAAACCCGGCAAATCAGCCGGGTTTTTTATTTTAACGAAAGAAAATTAGTCGCTACCGAAGAGATCGCGGGTATAGACTTTGTCAGCGACGTCAGCCAGTTCTTCGGCCATGCGGTTCGAGATGATGACATCCGCTTCCTGCTTAAAAGCATCCAGATCGCGGATTACGCGGGAATTGAAGAACTGATCTTCCTGCATGGCCGGCTCATAGATAATAACCTCTACGCCTTTCGCCTTGATGCGCTTCATGATTCCCTGAATGGAAGAGGCGCGGAAGTTATCGGAACCACTCTTCATGATCAGACGATACACGCCGACCACTTTCGGCTGGCGCGCAAGAATAGAATCGGAGATGAAATCTTTACGCGTACGGTTAGCATCAACAATCGCCGATATCAGGTTATTCGGCACAGCCTGGTAGTTTGCCAACAGCTGCTTGGTATCTTTTGGCAGGCAATAACCGCCGTAGCCAAATGACGGGTTGTTGTAGTGGTTACCAATACGTGGGTCGAGGCAAACCCCTTCAATAATCTGGCGGGTATTCAGTCCCAGACTTTCTGCGTAGCTGTCTAGCTCATTGAAGTAAGCGACTCGCATTGCCAGGTAGGTATTCGCGAAAAGCTTAATCGCCTCCGCTTCGGTGGAGTCTGTGAACAGCACCGGAATATCTTTCTTCACCGCGCCTTCCTGAAGCAGCGCGGCGAAGCGTTCAGCACGCTCAGAGCGTTCACCAATAACGATACGGGAAGGATGCAGGTTATCGTAAAGTGCTCTCCCCTCACGCAGGAACTCTGGCGAGAAGAAGATATTATCAATACCAAACTTTTCTTTGATGGATTTGGTAAAGCCGACAGGAATAGTTGATTTAATAACCATCACCGCATCAGGATTGATCGCAATAACATCTTTGATAACCGCTTCTACGGTTGAGGTGTTGAAGTAATTGGTTTTTGGATCGTAGTCAGTAGGCGTCGCAATGATGACGTAGTCCGCATCGCGGTATGCATCTTCTTTATCCGTCGTGGCGCGGAAATTCAGCGGTTTATTGCTGAGATAGTCCTGGATTTCTTTGTCAACAATCGGCGATTTCTTCTGATTAAGCATATCCACTTTGGCCTGCACGATATCCAGCGCAACCACTTCATGGTTCTGAGCAATCAGAATGCCGTTAGAAAGACCGACATACCCTGTTCCGGAAATTGTTATTTTCATTCGCTAATGACTTCTTTTAGTTAACTGTATTGATGGCCGGCAGACCATCGCGATAAACATAACTGTTGGGCTTTGTACCTCCTGGCAAACAGCACTGTCAAGGCAAACCAGGAGTAATCACAACGAGCGGGATGAGATTCAGACTACTTCGAATAATGCGCGGCATTTTTTGCATAAAAAAACCCGGAGACAGGCTCCGGGTTGATGTTATTACGAGGGCTTAACTCATTCCATCCATTCGGTATGGAACACGCCTTCTTTATCCGTGCGCTT
Source organism: Enterobacter sp. 168J2 (assembly GCF_034107265.1). Taxonomy (NCBI): domain Bacteria; kingdom Pseudomonadati; phylum Pseudomonadota; class Gammaproteobacteria; order Enterobacterales; family Enterobacteriaceae; genus Enterobacter; species Enterobacter sp. 168J2. The sequence continues at coordinate 71,122 of NZ_JAWNEB010000015.1, forward strand.
GTAAGTGTGCGCACCGAAATAGTCACGCTGTGCCTGAATCAGGTTGGCAGGCAGAACGGCAGCACGATAGCTGTCATAGTATGCCACCGCAGCGGAGAAGGTAGGAACCGGGATACCGTTCTGGACTGCGTAGGCAACCACGTCACGCAGCGCCTGCTGATATTCGTCCGCAATCTTCTTAAAGTACGGTGCCAGCAGAAGGTTAGCGATGCCCGCATTTTCAGCATAGGCATCGGTGATTTTCTGCAGGAACTGCGCACGAATGATGCAACCCGCGCGGAAGATCTTCGCGATCTCGCCGTAGTTCAGGTCCCAGTTGTTCTCGTCAGACGCCGCACGCAGCTGTGAGAAGCCCTGCGCGTAGGAGACGATTTTACCCAGGTAAAGGGCGCGACGAACTTTCTCGACGAACTCAGCTTTATCACCGGCTGGTTTAGCCTGAGGGCCGGAAAGCACTTTTGACGCCGCAACGCGCTGCTCTTTCAGAGAAGAGATATAACGCGCAAAGACGGATTCGGTGATCAGAGACAGCGGCTCGCCCAGATCCAGAGAGCTCTGGCTGGTCCATTTACCGGTACCTTTGTTCGCTGCTTCATCCAGAATCACATCAACCAGGTATTTACCCTCTTCATCTTTTTTCGTGAAGATATCTTTGGTGATGTCGATCAGATAGCTGTTCAGCTCGCCTTTGTTCCACTCGGTAAAGGTTTCAGCCAGCTCTTCGTTGGAGAGATTCAGGCCGCCTTTCAGCAGGGAATAAGCTTCAGCAATCAGCTGCATGTCGCCGTATTCGATGCCGTTGTGCACCATTTTGACATAATGACCCGCACCGTCCGGACCGATATAAGTCACACACGGCTCGCCATCTTCGGCAACAGCAGCGATTTTAGTCAGAATAGGCGCAACCAGTTCGTACGCTTCTTTCTGGCCGCCAGGCATGATAGATGGACCTTTCAGTGCGCCCTCTTCACCACCGGAAACACCGGTACCAATGAAGTTGAAGCCTTCAGCGGACAGCTCACGGTTACGACGAATGGTGTCCTGGAAGAAGGTGTTACCGCCATCAATGATGATGTCGCCTTTTTCGAGGTAAGGCTTAAGGGAGTCGATAGCTGCATCGGTACCTGCGCCCGCTTTCACCATTAGCAGGATTCGACGAGGCGTTTCCAGAGACTCAACGAACTCTTTCACCGAATAGAAAGGAACCAGCTTTTTGCATGGGTTCTCGGCAATCACTTCTTCAGTCTTATCACGGGAGCGGTTGAAAACGGAGACGGTATAACCACGGCTTTCGATGTTGAGCGCCAGGTTGCGCCCCATCACTGCCATACCGACAACGCCGATCTGTTGCTTGGACATTACATACTCCTGTCAGGTGTGGTCCCACCGGGTACTTCCCGGTGGCTATATTATCGAATTATCTTAACTCAGAAATCGAGAGCAGAGGTAGGTAATTATGGTCATTAATACACTTTAGCCATAACTAAAGTGTGGCTTTATCAAGTGGTTATTTTTGCGCCTTTGAAATACATTGCTTTTTATAATCTTTAATAGTTTTCTGGTAAATATAATAGCTTAACTTAGGTGTACGTTTCAAATTCTTATCATCGAAATCGACACCAATTATTCCAAACCTATTTTTGTAACCCCATAACCACTCGAAATTATCGAGCAAGCTCCAAAATAGATAGCCCTGAATATCCAATCCTTCCATTTTTGCATTCATAACGGCAGTAACATGCCTCTTGAGATAGTCTGCTCTCAACTTATCAGAAATGACCCCGTCATCAAGTTGTTCATCAGCTAAACCAAAACCTGCACCATTCTCAGTAATAATGAAGGTAGGATGAGCATACTCGGCATCAATCTTTTTCATCATTGTAACCAACGCCTCTGGAGAAACAGGTCCGTTGACGGATGGTTTTTTATCTGGGTTAGGGACATTACCTATTTCAAACGGTTCAGATTTATCATGCTTGACCAAAGTTGGACCATAATAATTAACGCCGATGAAATCAGGTTTTCCCTGGGTAATTAACTGCATATCCTGGGATGTTGGTTTAAATTTAGGATATGCTGATTGATACATTTTCAATACTGCATCTGGATATTTTCCCTTATATAGAGCATCCAGGATCCAGTTATTATGGAGATCGTTACATAACTGCTCAGTAGTACTATTTGGATGGCCATTATCGATGCAAGGAGATAAGTTTAACGCAATGCCAATACGTCCATCATATTTAGCCTTATGGTAATTACGTACCACCATCGCATTTGCAATCAAAAGATTGTGTAATGCTACCGCTTGTTTTCCACGAGAAGCTACGGACAAAACGTCACGATATCCGTCTGGTTTTTTTTCAATGAGATTTGCTGCAAGTGGTTCAAGAGTAAAAACATAGCCTTCTGGCTCATTAAAGGTAATAAAATTATGACTTTTATTCCCAAAATTCTCAAAAATTACTTGTGCAAATTTTTCGAACCAAACTGGTGATTCAGGGTTAGACCAACTACCTTTTTTATATAGCGCTAATGGCATGTCCCAGTGGTAAAGTGTAATCACAGGTTCAATATTAGCTTCTTTTAAGTCAGCAATAAGTTGGTTGTAATATTCTAATCCCTTTTTATTTACCGTTACACCGTCAGGCATGATCCGGGACCAGGATATGGAGAAGCGGTACGAACTGACACCTAATTCTTTCATGAGTTGTATATCTTTTAGATAGACATCCCGAGAAATTTGATTGGCAGCAACATCTCCATTTTCAACGGTACCAATAGTATATTTTGTTACTTCATTATGAGTAAAATAATCCCAGTTTGAAGGACCCTTTCCACTTTCATTCCAGCCACCTTCAACCTGATAAGATGAGGATGCCGTGCCCCAGAGAAAATCACATTGGTGTTTTTCACCAGAGAATGCAGGAGGTAAAAGAAGCGCAGAGGTAAGGAAATAATATTTTGCTTTCATTTTAGAATCAAAACCTGATAGCTATTAAAGGTATGATATTGTTAAATTTTATTAACCGCTATTTGCTATTTCTTATTAAACTGAGCAAATACTGACCGTAATTGGTCTTGCTCATTTCTTTCCCGTAGGCCAGGACCTCACTCTCAGTGAGCCAACCGTTACGGTAAGCAATTTCCTCCAGACAGGCGATTTTGAATCCTTGTCGTTTCTCGATAGTATGAATAAATTGTGATGCTTCGATTAAACTGTCATGGGTACCGGTATCGAGCCATGCAAAACCTCGTCCCAGTAATTCTACCTGAAGATTTCCCTGTTCGAGATACATCTCATTCAGAGTAGTAATTTCAAGTTCACCGCGTGCTGATGGTTTAACACGTTTTGCCATGTCAACCACGTTTGCATCATAAAAATATAGGCCAGTGACAGCCCAGTTTGATTTAGGTGCAGCTGGTTTTTCTTCTATGCTTAATGCCTTGAAGTTTTCATCAAACTCTACAACACCAAAACGTTCTGGATCCATTACCTGGTAGCCAAAAACAGTAGCCCCGGCACTACCTGAAACAACCGATTCAAGTTTCCTACCAAAACTCTGCCCGAAGAAAATATTATCACCTAATACTAAGGCACATTTATCACCAGAGATAAACTCTTCACCAATTATGAATGCTTGCGCGAGGCCATCAGGAGACGGCTGAATTTCATAGGACAAATTAATTCCGAAACGACTACCATCTCCTAACAAACGTTTAAAAGAAGGCAGATCTTCAGGCGTTGTGATTAAGAGAATATCTCGGATACCCGCAAGCATAAGCACCGACATTGGATAATAAACCATAGGTTTATCATAAATGGGTAAAAGTTGTTTAGAGACTCCACGTGTAATGGGGTGTAAACGTGTTCCTGAACCACCAGCAAGAATAATACCCTTCATTCTACTACCTCAATACTCTTAAGCTAAATTAGAATTAATATCTTTTAATTAAACAACATCTTTTCTGATATCAGTTGAGCACAATGTATTTACCCACGAGTCTACGCTATAACGCGAAATTGCATTCGTATGCTTGTCATCATACGGGATATCAAAAAAAGTAGAGTCTATATGAATGTTTTCTCGGTCAATAAAATAAAAATTTTCAGCCGCATAAAAGTCGTAGTCCTTAACTTTGCTATTAGTAGTTATGAACTTTCTCTTTAGAGGTAAGCATTCTATTGTTCTCATCGTCAAACCTGTCTGCCGGGGATGCTGGATGTCAAGCACAGCATCAGCACTAGAGAAGAATGAGGCAATCTGTTTTTTATTCCTAGAGCGAAGTGTAAAACTAAAGAGTCTATATTTAATGACATCTTTCATATTGGTAAGAAGAAAACCAACCAATACGACAATTGAAGGAAAATAAAGCACAAATCTCAAATCATATTCATTTTTATATTTCTCATAAATTTCCCCCAATAGCTTGTATCTGTCACTATGTACGGTACCGAGAAATGCAATACTTGGCTTAACGTTCTTTGCTGTTTTTTTTGTCGCTGTGCTTACAAAATCAGGGGAATAAAATAATGGCAAATGATCCATAAAATCATATTCTCGAGCATCATTATCATCAAAGGTAAATACTCGGTCAAATAAGTTTAGAT
>NZ_JAWNEB010000016.1:0-52065 GCF_034107265.1 Enterobacter sp. 168J2
CCATCGGTTGACTCCTTCTAAGATAATTGTCTGATTAACCATTACCTTACCGGATAAGCCGATGGCTCTCACCATCCTTCCGAATTTACACCACGCACTAAGACTCTACCCCTATGTTCAGAACTGAGGTGAACCCTGATTAGAGATCCACAGCGGAGAAACACAATGTGCGGTCGGTTTACGCAGTACAACTCCCGCGAGGAGTACCTGGCCTTTCTCGGAGAAGAAGCTGAACGGGATATTCCGTATGATCCGGAGCCCGTCGGCCGCTACAACGTCGCGCCCGGAACCCGGGTATTGCTGCTGAGTGAACGCCGTTCGCAGCTGCATCTTGATCCTGTTCACTGGGGTTATGCCCCGGAGTGGTGGAACAAGCCCGCTCTCATCAACGCCAGAAGTGAAACTGCGGCCGGCAGCCGGATGTTCAGGCTACTCTGGGAGCACGGACGGGCTATTGTTTTTGCCGACGGCTGGTTCGAGTGGAAACAGCAAAACGGCGTGAAACAGCCGTTTTTCATTTACCGTAAGGACGGAAATCCACTCCTGCTCGCAGCCATCGGGAAACAACCCTTTGAAAACGGCAATGACCAGGAAGGATTCCTGATCGTCACAGCAGCTGCGGATGAGGGACTGCTGGACATTCACGATCGGCGACCGCTCGTGTACTCACCTGATGCCGCACGTCAATGGCTCAGCGAAAACACAACCGGTAAAGAGGCGAAAGACATTGCCCGAGAGGGCAGTCTTTCCGCCGAAGATTTCACATGGCACCCCGTCAGCCGGGCAGTTGGCAATCCCGGTAACCAGGGCCGGAAACTTATTGAGCCACTGGCTTAGCAGACGCTGAGATACGCGGCATCCACTCACAGGGTTATGCACCGTTTCTGTGGATAAACCACAGCCTGTTTTATCCGCCAGAACAATGACCTGACAGTAGCCGGTAAAATTCTCCTTGCAGGACGGAAAATATCTTAAATAATACTGTATATAAAAACAGGTATTTTAAGAGGTAAGCCATGATCCTTTTTGTCGCTCCCGCATCTGAGCCAGCACTGTTCACCGCACCACTTTTCACAGAGCGCTGTCCGGCAGGTTTTCCGTCACCGGCAGCGGACTACACCGAAGACGAACTGGATCTGAACGCCTACTGTATCCGTCGCCCCAGCGCGACCTACTTTGTCCGTGCCATTGGCGATTCGATGAAAGATATGGGCCTGCACTCCGGCGACCTGATGATTGTCGACAAGGCCGAAAAACCCATGCAGGGGGATATTGTCATCGCAGAAACAGATGGTGAATTCACCGTTAAACGCCTGCAGCTTAAACCCCGGATTGCCCTGCTGCCGATGAATCCCGCCTACCCCACTCTCTATCCGGAGGAACTGCAGATCTTCGGCGTGGTGACGGCATTCATACACAAGACGCGGGGTACGAACTGATGTTTGCGCTCGCTGACGTGAACTCGTTCTATGCCAGCTGTGAAAAGGTGTTTCGTCCGGATCTGCGTAACAGGCCCGTTGTGGTGATCAGCAACAACGATGGCTGCGTCATCGCACGCAGTGCCGAAGCGAAGCGGCTGGGTATTAAAATGGGCGTCCCCTGGTTCCAGCTGAAGACGGCACAATTCCCGGAGCCGGTCATTACGTTCTCGAGCAATTACGAGCTCTATGCATCCATGTCGAACAGGGTTATGTCTCACCTTGAGGAGCTGGCGCCGCGCGTGGAGCAGTACAGCATCGACGAGATGTTTCTGGATATCCGCGGTATAGACAGCTGCATCGATTATGAGGACTTCGGCCGGCAGCTGCGCGAACATGTTCGCTCCGGAACGGGGCTGACAATCGGCGTCGGGATGGGGCCGACCAAAACGCTGGCTAAAAGCGCGCAGTGGGCGTCCAAAGAATGGCCACAGTTCGGGGGCGTACTTGCCCTGACGCCACACAATCTGAAGCGAACTGAGAAACTGCTCTCACTGCAGTCGGTGGAAGAAATCTGGGGCGTCGGCCGCAGGATATCCAGGAAACTGAGCACCATGGGTATCACCACAGCACTGCAGCTGGCGCGTGCGAACCCTGTATTTATCAGGAAGAATTTCAGTGTTGTGCTGGAGAGAACCGTCCGGGAACTCAACGGTGATAGCTGTATTTCGCTGGAAGAAGCGCCGCCGCCGAAACAGCAGATAGTCTGCAGCCGGTCTTTTGGTGAGCGAGTCACAACATATGAAGCCATGCGGCAGGCAGTCTGTCAGTACGCTGAGCGTGCAGCAGAAAAGCTGCGCGGCGAGCGGCAGTTCTGCAGGCATATTGCCGTTTTTGTGAAAACATCACCGTTCGCCGTGAACGAACCGTATTACGGGAATGTGGCCAGTGAGAAGCTGATGACTCCCACGCAGGATACCAGAGACATCATAGCCTCAGCGGTGAAAGCACTGGACCGGATCTGGGTGAATGGCCATCGATATGCAAAAGCGGGTTGCATGCTCAATGATTTCACCCCTACCGGGGTTTCGCAGCTGAATCTGTTCGATGATACCCAGCCCCGAAGCAACAGTAATCAGCTGATGAAAGTCGTGGACGGTATTAACCATTCAGGACTTGGGAAAGTCTGGTTTGCGGGACGAGGCATTGCTCCTGAGTGGCAAATGAAACGAGAAATGTTGTCCCCTGCATACACAACGCGCTGGAGTGATATTCCTGTGGCTCGGCTTTTGTAGCCATACCTAAAACCTTTGCCATATGATGTATGATGTATGATGTATAAATTAAGACATCACACTTCCTATTTATGAATTATGATGTATGATACTTTCGTTACCAAATAAGAATAAAAACTTTCATACTTCACATTTCATAAATAGGTATAGATATGATAACTGTAATTGGTGGTAATAAAGGTGGGTCAGGGAAAACCACCACCGCTGTAAACCTCGCGATAGGTCTGGCTCTCAGAGGCAAGGATGTATGTCTGGTGAATGGAGATCTACAGCGAACAGCAGCAAAACACCTAGCTGAGCGTGAAGCTGCAGAAGTAAAGCCAACTATCACTCTTATTGAGAAATTCGATAATCTCTCTCAAACGCTTCGCGCACTAGATGACAAGTATGAGCACGTAATCGTTGATGTTGCAGGCCGAAACTCCAGAGAGTTCATTACCAGTGGGGTGGTCGCTCACCAAATAATCGCACCACTGCAATGTTCGCAACCAGACCTTGATACGCTGATTGAGTTGCAGCAACAAGTTGAAGGCATGAGAGATCTCAACCCAGACTTAAAAGTGTATTGCCTGCAAAGCATGGCAACAACAAATCCAGTTTTAAGAGGTAATGAACGAAAGGAATTTATTGAGTATCTTGAAGAATTCCAATCGATAAAAAGACTTGAGTCGGTAATTTGTTTCAGGAAGGTCTACCGTGACTGCATGAGTACTGGTTTGGGGGTGTTAGAGACTGATAATGCTGCTGCAAAATCGGAAATGGAAAAATTAATGGAAGAGGTATTTGGATAATGGTTAAGAAACCCAGCCAACAGGCTTCTTCACGACCTCCGATTACACCAGAACAAGCCGACGAACTGGCAAGACGTCTCGCCGATAAACCCTATGGTGATCCTGCAAAATTTGCTCCCGAGGAAGAAAAACCGGAAAAACAATGTAGAACAACAATTTCTCTATATGAATCAATGTTATTGAAAGTAGAGGATTTGGCACTGAAGAACAAACGGAACGGTAAAGAGCCGAAGAATGTAAGCGCCATTGTCAGGGAAGCACTGGAACTTTATCTGAAAAACGAAGAATCATAACCCATAAGTATGAAGTATGAAGTATGAAGTATGAAGTATGGCATAAAATATAATAAAAGACCGCTGCTTCCAAACCTCTAATCTGAAAGTTGACGCGGTGGTGTGCCGAGACATCGAAAAATTTTTATTTTTCGCGCCAGCCTTGACGTTCAGGTGATTTTGCCCACCTGCACAATAAATGCGCAAAAAGACTTGTTAATAGGTCTTTGCAGGTGTATTTTAGAAACTGGTTAAACGGTCTCAAAAGGTAATCTATGCCCAACATCATTCTCAGTGACACAAGCGCCAGTGTCAGCGAACTTAAGAAAAACCCAATGGCAACTGTCAACTCCGGTGATGGCTACCCGGTTGCTATTCTTAACCGCAACCAGCCCGCCTTTTACTGTGTTCCGGCAGAGCTATACGAGAAAATGCTCGATGCCCTGGACGATCAGGAACTGGTTAAGCTTGTCGCCGAACGCAGCAACCAGCAGCTGCATGACGTGGATCTGGATAGTTACTTATGACGTATACGGTCAAATTCAGGGATGATGCGCTGAAAGAGTGGCTGAAGCTGGATAAAGTCATTCAACAGCAATTTGCGAAAAAGCTAAAGAAGTGCAGTGAAAATCCGCACATCCCTTCAGCAAAACTGCGCGGGATAAAGGACTGCTACAAAATCAAACTTCGAGCCTCTGGCTTTCGTCTGGTCTATCAGGTGATTGACGATCAATTAATTATCGCTGTTGTAGCTGTAGGAAAACGTGAACGTAGTGACGTTTATAATCTTGCCAGTGAACGAATGAGATAATCATTCATTTTTACGTTTGGAGGTCATAATGGATTACCGTTCTCTTATGAAAGATTCTTTCAGCGAAATGAGAAAATACAGCAGTCAAACTGTTATGGTTACTCAGTCCTTAACTTCCTTTGGTCGAAATAAGCCTCGGCCAGCCTTTCAGGACTGGATTGAGCACCTTAATAGAAATGATCGCTTGCCCCGGGGGCGTTTCTTCGCAGGAAAAAAACCTGGTCGTCGCCTTGCGATTTTTGATGAAATTTAGTTTTCAGACAAAGCCGCGCCAGCGGCCTTTTTGACGCCTCCCGTTTAATACCCCGCGCGGTTAGACATTCAGCGCATTCTGCCCAGCATTATGTTTGCCATCTTAATCCACTTGTAGCGGCCCTTCTGTAATGCACAAAAATGCTATCCATATTGGACATTTCGGCACTATCAGAAAAAGTGTCCACAAAATATTTCAGGTGATCGTATTTTATTTTGTTGACCAGCCGCGCAAACCGTGAGTCTGTTCAGAACTCGTTTCTGAACAGGGGAGGGGTTGGACAAGCCCACCGGGCGCGTCAGGTTGTAACAATTGGGTATCCCCAAAATATACTAGCGACTTAGAATCTAAAACCCTGCTAAGATACTATTCAAAAGTTACTTAAAATTCTAATACCACTTAAAAGTTACCGAAGGCGATAAAATGTACATTTATGCGTATCTTCGCGCGTCGACAATTGAACAGGATGCGCTTCGCGCAAAAAACAGGCTGAAGGAATTTGCGGCGCATCATGGCCAACGTATTGCCGGCTGGTATGTTGAAAACGCATCGGGAGCATCGCTCGACCGTCCGGAACTAAATCGGATGCTGTCTGATATGGAATCAGGTGATGTGATTCTGATTGAGCAGGTAGATCGCCTTTCTCGCCTCAGTGATGGTGACTGGGACACACTCAAACGACGTATGTTTGAAAAGGAGCTATCGGTCATTAGTCTTGACCTTCCTACCAGTCATATTGCTCTTACTCATACTGCTTCGGATAACTTCACGAGAAGTATGCTGCGGGCTGTTAATGGCATGATGCTGGACATGTTGGCCGCTATCGCTCGAAAAGACTATGAGGATCGTCGCCGACGACAGAAAGAGGGTGTTGAAAAAGCCAGATTAGAAGGTAAGTATGCTGGTCGGCAGGCAGATAAGGCTAAACATGAGCTAATACGAACGTTACGCCTGCAAAACGGAAAATCGATAAATGAGACAGCTCGATTGGCTGGAGTTTCCAGAATGACTGTTATTCGCGTCTGTAAAAACAGTCAGCCTGGGCAGGCTACAATTTACGGTGATAAAGAATGAAATTGACAGAAAGTGATATCAAAAATATAAACCAGCTTTTTGAAGACCCAAATAATGCAGGCTATGTACTGAATTTCACAAATAAATCGATGCGCGAGTTTTTCGAATCTGAGCTGTCAATCGATATAGACAACGACATCTATCGGAAAGATGGCGACTCAAAAATGAAGCGATTGCGTTGCCTTTTGAAGCAAGATGACAGGGAAACAGTTCTTAGAGTGGTCACTCGACTCTGGGAATACAGGAAAACAATACCTGATAACGTGATCACTGCTCAGGATGATGCTGTCTACGGTAGATTGATATCCAAAATTCAGGGGGCAGACAGTCTTGCAGCAGCCGGCAAAACGCCTGCATTGATTGTCCCCACCGGCATCGATAATAATTATTTTCTTAAAGGTCTGGAAACCCTCCATAACCAACCGCCTCACCAACGGGGACATAGCTTTGAATTATGGCTTAACGAACTATTTACCGCCTTCTATCTATCCCCTAAAGGCGCATTCAGGTTGAAGGGCGAACAGATTGACGGCAGTTTTCTGTTAAATAATGAAACCTATCTTGTGGAAGCAAAGTGGCATAGTACTAAAACAGGAAACGCTGATCTCCATGCATTTCATGGCAAGCTGGATCAGAAAATTTCATGGGCTCGCGGCGTATTTATCAGTTGGGCTGGATTTACAAAAAGTGGTCTGGATGCATGGGGGAGGGGAAAGAAGGTCATCTGTGTCAGCGGTTATGATCTTGTTCTCATGTTAAAAAATAACATCAGTTTCAGAATGTTGATGGAAGAAAAAATCAGACGAGCAGCCGAAACGGGCAACTTATATATCAAGATTGACGAAATTTATCCTGATATTGTTAAATGAACATGCGCTTTTGTGTCACAGGATCAAAAAAGGCCTCCATCAGGAAGCCTTTTTTGAAAAATTTATTCGCGTTCCGACCATCGTTGAGTAGGGGCGGGCGCTTACATATATAGAGTTGCCTCTGGGGAAAGATTATGATTGTCTAGGTGCAGCATGTCAACCTCAATCTGTCACAAACATAGACACGCGCTAACCACAAATTTGGCATTTTTGTCTAAGTTCATGGAAGGTATACTGAATCTATGAAACCTTATGGATCAGAACAATGACAATTCAAGCGATTACAGAGTCCCTTTCTACAGCCAGGTTCTCAACATACCAACTACCTATCCTTGGCGGGGCCTCGCCAGAACAATGCCTTGGCATCTATCTTTGGAATAAGCAACTTGCCAGTGCTTTTCTACCAGCGCTTCAAATTATTGAAATTTCGCTTCGCAACGCTATCTATCAGTCCTGGATAGCACACGAAGAAGAGCAGGTTGAGCTGAATTTCCAGCCGCATGATTGGGTGACAGAAAAAGCTAAAATTGACAAGCTTTGGTTTGTTAATACATTTACAAGACAGAATAACTTTATCGCATGGAGTAATATCCAAACAGCGGTAAAACAGCTTAATTATGAAAATAAACCTTTAACCGCAGAAAACTTCATTTCAAAATTAACTCTGGGCTTTTGGGTATCTCTGGTACAAAAAGATTTCGACGTACAAAAAAACTCCTATCTCACATTATGGCCACATTTAAGGCATCGTGTATTCCCGAACGCTGTCGATTCGACCTCCGGCTCTCCATTGTCAATAAACAGCATAGGTAATGAACTCAAAGATATCAATAAGATAAGAAACCGGCTCTCTCATCACGAGCCTTTATGGCGCAATAAGAAAGCATATCAGGTTGAGGATATAATAAACAAAGTAATTGAACATTATGACAGATGTTTGAAAGTAATATATTGGATAAACCCCTCTAATCTCAAATTACTTGACATAATTGAGAGTAATACAAGAATGTCTGAACTTTGTTCATTACATGCTCTCTGGAAGAATAAACAACTCCCTGCAGGAATTCCCACTTTGCAAGTGAGAAAAGACTGGTCTAAAGGAGTTAAAATCAATCCTGAACATACGGGCGAAATAATAAACATTACTGCAGCGAATGTGTTGATCAAAAGTGACAAAAATCAGGCCATTTTTTATGGAGCGGACAGGGCTATGCAGGGCGGAATCAATACCTTTGCCCTTAATGATAAGGTTCGATTCACGCCAGAAGCAAGCTCCGCAAAATATCCTAATGCAAAGAATATAATGAAGCTTTAATACCTCAGTAATGTCATGAAAATGACCGGTCTGACTGAAGACGATCTGGCACAGATCAGCCACTAATCACCTTTTCTGGCACTCCCTGTCCGGCTATAAGCGTATACTGGTGGGGCAGGGAGGCACCAGACTCAGGCTCTGCCTGCCAGCCACAGCGATGAAACAGCTTCATCACCCCCGCTACGTTTCCCGTCAGACGCGCTGTCAGCGGATTTATCTGTTGGCCGCTGTCGTCAAAAGCGACATCGAGGTTGGCCCGTGAGAGATAAATGCCGTTCACGCCCGCACTGAGCGCCACAGCATTCCGGCCGGACCATTCCCGATCGCTAAGCAGACGGTAGTTCCAGTGCATATCTTTCGCTGTTTCCAGCGCATAGGTCAGCCGGAACAGATCGTTCTGTTCAGTCAGCTCGCCAGTGCAGGAGCGCCAGAGGTAATTCAGCTTGCTGGCCAGCTTCGCGCTGACGCCCAGCTGGCGTCCCTGTTTCAGAAGCCACTCGATATCGGGGGCAACATCACGCGGAAAACGCCGTTGCTTCAGTGCGGTAGCCAGCCAGCGTGTGAGAAAAAGGTTTTCCTGCGCCGGTGATAACACATCACCTTTTTGTCTGGCCAGCGCAAGCGCCACCAGGGCACACCAAGCCAGGTGGCCCGATTTTTCTGTCAGCGTCACTGCGTGTCCTTCTCCTTTCTGTTCCTGGTTGTTCATGCATCACTCTGGCATATTTTAACCGTAAAGGAGGCAGCCAGTCATATGAAACTAAGCGATTACTATAAATTTATTCAATGCCTTCCATAGTTAATCAGCTAAAGAAATGAATATACGTTCACTGTCATATATATTTATTATCCTTTTAGTTTTATCTTTATTCCAGTGACAACGACCTGCAAAAATAATTGCAGCCCCTTCGAGACTTTCAGAATCTGAAATATTAAATTTTTCGATTATTGCATCACGCAGATCGCCTAAGGGTATTCCAACATCCCTGCATTCAGCAGGATTAAGCCATTCAATATCATTATTCGAGTTATATAGCGTCCCCCAGTAAAACCTGAGTGCATTTTTAGTCATGGGTTCAGCATCAGGAAATTTCACAAATAAATTTTTGGCTTTATACTTGAAGTCGCCGAACGGGATGATCGTATCAGACGTCGCCAGTCCTGTCCCCCGAATTAAGCTGTGCAGTATTTTTTGAAGTGAAACTGTCGGAACTCGCTTTTGTTCTGACTTTATGGTGTGAGCTTTATTGTGCCCCGTCCCGGTTATCTCCGTTTTCCCGCTTAAACCAGACGGTTCGCTGCCTGCTGAAGAAGCACTGTCAAAATTGAAGCTTATTTTAATTGTATCTGACTCTGCGATCATCTGCTGAACTTCAGAAGCATTTCTGACTTCCCTTTGTCGTTGCGGTGAGAGTGTACTTTCCCTGCAGGTGCTGTACCGGGACCCAAAACAGGCCTGTTTACCATCAACACTTTTTTTTCTGTAGAATGCCTGTTCACGGCAACCAGGGCATACCAGTGAATGCCTTAATTTCTCTATTTCTTTCTCAGGTAATTTTTGGAAATCGATAACTGAGTAGCACTTATCGACACCACCAAAAGTACAAATACTATTAAACATAGTAAAGTCACCTCCTGTTATTTTGTTATTTAAAATATAATTAAAATCCCCTCAATATAACACATTACTTTTTCTCTCTTACCTGTTGTGCCCTTCTCAGCGCATAGCCCAGGCGTAATGTTTTTCCGCATAGTTGTACAGCCGGTAAGAGTTCTGTTCGTCGCCACCAATAAAAATACCGTTATCCATAACCCCCTCGGCCAGCCGCTGCGTATACCGGTGCGCAGCCTCATCCAGCTCAGCCCGGCTCCCCCACGCGCCCTGCTGCTTACGCCAGTTCAGCCGCACGGCTTTCAGCAGGCGGCACATCTGCTGGCAGATGAAGTAGCAAGCGACGACGTTGCGCGCATCCCCCACAAAGACCACATCGCTGTCCGGGTACATCATTTCGTTCCACAGGTAGATATCGTAGCAGCCCAGCATCATGGCCACGCGTTTTGCCACGAAACCGCCGTACCAGTAATACGCGGTGCGGGGGATGTTCAGGCGGCGGCTCTCGGCAATATTACCGGTATGGAATGACAGCAGGCCAGATTCCGTCAGTTCCCGGACCAGCACCTCCAGCACCCTGTGCCAGGCTCTGGTTTCACTGCGCTCAGACAGTGCTGAAAAGTACCGGCTGACAATGCCGGCAATCTGCTGTTCCGGCACGGCGTCACCATTCTCCGTCTGATGGGACAGTTTACGACACAGTTCCTCGCGCTCCACCAGGGCATTCAGCATGGCATCAGTTGTCACGTTCTGTGCGGTGGCCAGTGACGCGACACGTTCATGCAGGTCGTCAGAGAGAAAGACGCCAGCCCCGGCGGCGACCGCCGACGGTATCCTGACGCGGCGTGTTACGGGCTTGTAGATTTCGCCGGTCTCCGGCCTGATTTTCAGGCCAGCCTTAAGCCAGCGGCTCAGCTCCTGGGGAAGGATATCCGGATTGTCCTTCAGAAAACGCGCCCGGTTTCCGCGCGCTGTTCCGTACACGCTGTCAATGTAGTCGGTCAGCAGCATAACGATATCCACAGAAGTGTTTATAAACACAATCGTTTATATCACATGCATACCGGACAGGCGAGCAGTGCGCAGCCTGTCCACTGAATGCCGCTTTAGCGGCATGGAGGCGCCTGCTGGTATTGAATATGGCACTGTGAGTGAGTGGCGCCGTAGCCCGGCGCAGCCGGTTACATTGTTGACAGGTTTCACCAATCCATCCTTTCCCACTGCAAGACCAAAACCCGCTAAAAGCGATACAGAAGCTTTTGTGCGCCGTCGGAGTGGTCACGACAAGGCGAAGCCGCAGTCGGGGCGTATCTCCGCGTTAGCGGGCCGTGAGGGCCGCTTACGGGCGTGTACTCAAAACCTCCAGCGACACCACTCACAGCCACTCGGAATCTAGTTACAACATCCATCATTAAAAGCGACGTTGTTCCGGGCCTTTGGCCCGGGGCGGTCTCGCTTTTCAGTGGTGGGGGAGGGGCGTGAGGTTTCAGACGGGCGCTGTGAGTGCCTTTAGGTGATTATTTTGAATGTTGTAACTACTAGAGCGTTTGGGGGCCCGTCGCGTAGCGATGGGAGCTACTTCAGGTAGTTGCCGAACCGGCGCGGACGTAGTCCGCTGCAAGGGCGGGCATTTTCAGGAGCCTGTCCACAGGTCAGGCGACGAACAGGTTATTTATTTATAAGAGAGAAAGATTATTTATTTAAAAGAAGTACAGAGCTGGTTTTTAAAGGAAACCACGCACTTTGAAATCAGGTCGGCTGGCGCTCTGTAAGCATAACGGTTGTAACCTTATAGAAAGGTCCCTTGCAGTTATTTGTGGGTAACTGAATCTGGCGACGAGATGTGGCCACTCTGATGCAATTTCTGGCCATTCTGATGGCGGAATGGGGTGAATGTCAGGAAGGACGGCCGTCATTTCGTGCAGAAAACCGTCAGCCGGGAGCTGCAGACGTGCGAAACCCTCCGGCGCCAGCCGGATTTTTCACACAGGAAGGGTTATATGGGGACGGTGGCCAGCCGCGTGTAGTTGTTGCCACGCGACATCAGCATGCGCTCTTTCACGCGCCGATCCAGCTCCCGCTTCAGTGCTTCATGACCGCCGATAAAGCGGCCACTGGCATATTCACGCGTCAGCTGTTGCTTCACCAGGGTCACAATATCCTGGCGGGTCCTGGTCGCGTCACGGCGGGCGCGGGCACGTTTCAGGCCATGTTGTTTACGCTCGGACTGGTAGCTGCGGAACCGTTCGCGCACAAATCGCCAGGCCTTCGCTATCAGCTCGTCCATCTCCAGTGGCTTCAGCTTCTGCTTCTGACGCTGCTGATTTTCCCATTCGACACGGCTGCGGCGGGCGGCCACCACAGCCACGTCAGAGACGTCGAGCGCGGAGAACAGCGCCGGCGTGAAGGTAATATCGGTCGGGATGTTGCAGCCAATCTGCGGATCATATTCGGTCTGGTAGGTAATCAGCCCCAGCTCCGCCATAAACTTCAGCGCCCGGGTGGCGCGGGTGATGGATAAATTACCGTTTTTCGACTCTGTGGCCAGGCCGCACTCAATAGCTAGGTTGGTAATAGAGCGCTGTACTCGGTTGGCCAGCGGAT
This sequence comes from Enterobacter sp. 168J2, assembly GCF_034107265.1. NCBI lineage: Bacteria > Pseudomonadati > Pseudomonadota > Gammaproteobacteria > Enterobacterales > Enterobacteriaceae > Enterobacter > Enterobacter sp. 168J2. The sequence continues at coordinate 12,315 of NZ_JAWNEB010000016.1, forward strand.
CATAATGGAAGCACAGTCCCTGGAGCAGGGCATCGATGGCTCGACGACGCAACAACGGCGGCATGCGATGACGTTTACCCAGCGAGCGAACGAACGCCACATGGACGGAAAAGTCAAAACGGGACGTAAAGCCCTCGGCTTTCGCCATCAGCTTACGGCAGAACGGCAGGGTCTTTTTCCCCTCTCGCGGCGTGAATTCCGGATTCGGGTTTTTAACCTGACGGTAATGGGAGAACAGGGCCTGAGCGTCAGTCACACCTTCCCGCACTTATGTTGCACGGAAGGAGCAAATGGCACAGAAACGGGTATTGCAGTTTTCTGAGCATAAAACTATACTCCCTGCATAGAGCAACAGCTTCTATACAGTTTAAGTAGGCCCCGTTAATCTTCTTCGCGTCGCCAAACAAGTCGAAGATTATCGGGGTTTTTGCTTTTCTGGTTCCGGGTTGATACCTCAGCAGAACCAGTTCCCTGCCACCTTGTGGTGTGGCCAACCAAATAATTCTGTCAAACGATCAGTAATCTAGCACTACATATCCTAGCAAGCAAGATTGTCAGCCCATAACGCTAGTTCACTCGGCTTTATCAATTAAACGACTAAACAGTTCTGCTTGGCTGAGGCCACTCTCAGCACACATTTCCTGAAATTTACTCTTGAGCTCATTGGGCACAAGGATCTTGATTTCTTTGTGCGTTTCACGCTTACGGGCAACAAAACTTTGTTGCCGCTCTGAAGCACTCAGCGGGTGACCTTTACGGTACGTTCGTTTTCCATTCGATGAGGAAGTAACTGCATTTTCGGCTTGTGACATCTCTGCCTCCTCAAGGATCAAACTTGGATCGTTTGCAGAGAATACTACAGATATCTGAAATCAGCGACTTAACTTTACGCGTAAGTGTGAGCCATGTTGGCGCATGACTCACCTGGATGGATGTAGATTGCGGATCAAATGACGATGCGACTTAGTATGAAGAATGCCACTCAGTTCCTCCGTCCCAGCGCGACTGCCAGTGCTGAAGGTAGGTTTGTGCCACTTCCGGCACCTCATTAATAACCAGCACATTCTCGCTACTCCGCGATGCAGCAGAGCGAGTGTAGTTAAAGCTACCAGCCTCAACTGTATGATTATCAACAATAATGACTTTGTCATGCATGATGGCGTAGCGACCGTTGGTGCGCAGCGGAATTCCCGCGTTCACCACGACGTTCATCGCCGCCTGGCTGGCTTTGCTCCGGTTGCCCTTTTCATCAAGCACTATCTTCACATCCACACCACGACGTTTTGCCCTGACAAGCGCACTAACCACCTCCGGAGACGTAAATGAGTAGCCCATCAGCCGAATTTCCTGCTGTGCTGACTCAATCGTCTTAAGGACCAGCTGCAACGCGCTGCCTTCAGGTGAAAAGCCGACCTGAACGGAGGATGCCGCTGCTGCGGGCTGAATACAGCTCAGCGAAAGACATACCAGACCGGACACGGCCAGCTGGCGAAAGGTGAACTTACGCATTAAATAACCTCAGAAATACTGTTCGGATGTGTTAACCAGAAACGCCGGAGACGGGGAAAACTTGCTTTTACCCTTCTCCGGGTTTGGACAACTGAGCACGGCGAAGGCGTCAGTCTCTTTTAGCGGTATCAGTTGGCGGACGCCTGATTATTTTTTGGTATCACCGGCAGCATGACTGATGGCCTGCTGCAGGGCCTCCGCGCTGGTGTATCCCGGAATAACCGTCACGTTATCAGCACTGGCGCCGGCTGACGGGAGAACCACCAGGGCCGGGGTACCGCTGAAGCCCAGCTGCTGCGCAAGTGTGTTTATGCCATCCAGGGTCCCCTGAACATCTGGGGCTGTTTTCGCATCGAACTTCACGGCTTTTGCGGCCGCGCTGATATCAGCATCGGTCAGCTTACCCTCGTTGTGGCCGGTGGCGTAAATCGCGTTGTGATAGTTAAGGTAAGCATCGGCCCCCTTCTGCTTCCAGACCTGGAGCCCGGTTTTCGCCGCACTGAGCGACGCCGGCCAGCGCTGGCCAAATATCGGGAATTCCTTGAACACAAAGCGCACGTTCGGGTTTGCTTTTATTACCTTCTCCAGCTCCGGCGCCAGGCGGGCACAGTAGATGCACTGGTAATCGAAAAACTCGACGACAGTGACTTTTGCGTCGGCCGGCCCATATGACGGCGTGCCTTTATCGTTCAGCAGCGCTGCCTGATTCTGAACCACGGCGGCCGTCATCGCCTGCTGCTGCTTCTCCTGCTGTTGGGCCTGCAGCTTCTGGCTGACCTCAACCAGCACTTCCGGATGGGCCAGCAGGTAGTCTTTCGCGATTTCACCAATGCGGGCTTCCTGCTCCGGGGTAAAGGCAGCGGCAGGTTTCTCTGCTGACCCCGCCACGCCGGAGACCAGAAGGCCTGCGGCAAGCATGACTGAAAGGGTTTTATTCATGTTCATCCTGTGTTTTTCTCTTCTCGGTTGTTATCAGTTCGTTTCGTGCACGGGTGGCGACGCTTCTGACCGCCCTGCGTTGTCGTTTAGCGTGCTCCTGAGCCCTGCGCTCCACAGCATACGCCGCCTCCTCTGGACTCACCGCTGCGACCGGTTCACCGGCAAGGTTTTTACGCCACGCGCCCACCGTCATGGCGCCCAGATACGCATCCGAGCGGGTGACGGCGGCAAGGCAGCGTTTCAGCGTCTTCACGGAAACCTCCAGCCCGCGCCGGCGAATGTCATTGACCATTGCCTCCCGGATGTTGACCGCCAGGAGCTGCGGCTGGCCGTCCGTCACCAGGGCTGGCCAGCAACGCTTCAGGAGCGCGAGCGCGTCCGCAAGCGGCATGACCTTCCGGTACACCGGTTCCGGGGCAGGTTTGCGCCTGGCCGCCCGCATGGCCTCCCTCTCCTGGGCCTGTCGCTCAGCCCACTGCCGGGCTTTCTCTGCTTTTCTGGCGGCCTTCTCGTCCGCCTGCGCCTTTTTCGCGCTCTCATCCACCGCCTGCTTCCTGACCTTCCAGGCAGGCGTCGTGTTCACCACCACGGTCTTTTTACGCGTGACCCGGCCCGGACCCGCACCGTCCGGTTCACTGTTGCTTACGGCACGCTGACCTTCTGGCTCCGCTTTGCGGCGCAGCGTCAGCGTGGGGCGCCCCTGCTCTGTCATCCTGCCTCCGGATAAATCTGTTTCACGTATACTCCCCTGACTGACCCTATTCTGACACGGTAGATATCACATCACCATCAGTCCGATGACGGCAAGGTGCACCGCGTAGAACAGCGGGAAAAATTCGCGCGGCCAGAACCTCGGCACGCGGCAACAGGTCCGACTCAGCACCGTCAGGGTAACGCTGGGTATTACCAGACCCGCGATGGCAAAGGCGGGGCTGTCCGCGGCATTCAGCGCGAGTATCGCCAGTGCCAGACACAGCGCCAGCCCCGTGCGCGTGGTGCGCCGGCCCGTCATACAGACGCCGCAGGCCAGCATCAGCATCACTACCCCCGCCAGCCCGTAGCTTCCCGCCGAAAACGGCAGCCAGGCCAGAACCAGCATCAGGGAGAGCGGCCACGTGCGCGGCCCGTGCCGCTGCATCAGCGCCAGTGCCTGTCCGCTGACCGCAAAGGCAAACAGGATATTGCCCAGGTCCGGGCGCAGCCCGGCCAGTATCCAGCCGCCCTGCGCTACCCCGGCCCATATCCAGAGCCGGTTCAGGGCGCGCTGCTGAATCTGCGGATGGCGGGCGAGGTTCATGGCCCAGACCAGACCAAAGAGCGGAAACGCTCCCCGACCGGCAAGACGCAGCCAGTCATTATCCAGTCCGCACAGCATGCTGATGTGGTCGGCCACCATCAGGAGGAGCGCCACGGTTTTGATAAGGTCGGTCTGGCCCGGCGTCCACACAAGCAGACGCTGCAGCCAGCAGTCGGCCACCACCACAAGGGGGAAGAGCGGATGGTTTTCAGCGCGCATATCAGTCGCCTCCCAGGGTCTTTTCACGCTCAAGGTCTCGCACCGTTTCGCGCTCCATCTGCTGCAGGCGATCCCGCTGCACGTTCTCACGCACCACCTGAGACACCGCCTCATCCCGGCGGCGTTCTTCCGGCGTATCCGGCAGCGTGAGGGGAGATGCCGACGTTTCTTTTGTCCGATCCATATCCCGTACCACATCCCGGACGGCGACGTCAGATCCTCCGGCCGGCCTGTCGCCACTGCGGGCCATCTCGCGGACCGCCTCTTCAGCACGCTTATCCAGCTCCCGCTGCACCTCAGCCTCCCGGGCCTGCTGTGCCAGCACCTCCGGCGGCACCGTTTCTGCGGGCTGCGTACCGGTGCCATCGGGCAGGCCGTCGGCCCAGACCCGACCGCCGGTAATGGCGCCGGGGTTCCACGGTCGCACCTCGCCTTCGAGCCGCACCACCACGCCGCTCTGCGGATTCTCCCTCGCGAGCCGCACGCCCTCTTCCATATCCCGCGCCAGCAGCGACTCGCCGTTACGGCTGGCCTGCAGACCCGCAAACGCCGCGTCCCCGCTGCCCATCACCCGGCCTTCACCAGCGAGCCCCTTAAGCTGCCCGTCTCCGGACGTCAGGGCGCTCAGCCAGACGCCCGCCTGCCTGCCGTTGCGGTCGAAGGCCGGGAGCGCCACGTGCGGCTGCGGATATTTACGCCCCGGCGAGATAAATTTCGCCATTGAGCCCTCAGGCTGCAGCCCGGCCTGGCGCAGCGCGGCGCGACCGGCAGGCACCTCACCCAGCGCTTTTGCCGTCGCCGTCAGGCGGACGGCATTCGCGACGGCGCGGTCGCCGCGCGGCTCCAGAATGTCATGCGCCGTACTTTTCGCCTGCGATTTTTCCATCGCGGCCACCCACTTGTCCCGGGTGTCGGTATAGACCTGCGCGTGCTGCTTCATGCGGCTCAGCGCCACGTAGGCAGACTCGAAGCTCACCATCCGCTTACGTCCGCCGTCCGTGCCCTGCAGGGAGATGGAGAAGGGTTCGCTCGCTCCCTGTGAGCCTTCAACGGTGACGGCATAGGCCAGGTCGATGTGCTGCTCTGCCTGCTCGGCTGACGGCGTGAGCGTACGGGTCTGTTTCCCGTCCGACAGCGTGACGCTGTCACCTTTTATCTCACTGACCGACCAGACGCTGTTGGCCACGAAGCCCCGCTCGTTGTCGCTTTTCGAAAAGCGCATCCGGTCGCCTTCCGACACGGTAATGGTGTCCTGACGGTAGAGCGTGACGCCCTCTGTCGCCGCCTGCGCGGGCGACAGGCTGCGGGTGTTGCCCTGCGCATCCTTCAGCGTCACCAGGTGCGCGTCCCCGTCCAGCGACTCAATCCTGTAATAGGTGCTGTCCAGCAGGGCCAGGCTGTCGCGGGATGCCTCCCACGTTGCCATGCGCCTCAGCTCCCCGTCGCGGATATTGGCTGGCGTAAGGACCGGCAGCGTGACCTCTTTTTCGCCCACCTCGCCGGCATCCTGACGGGCGTCATGAATCATGGCGTTCACCTGGCGGCGGTCGGCGTTCAGGGCGGTGATAACGATGGTCTGCGCCTGCGCCTCTGGCGTGCGCCCCGTGTAGTCCTTCACTATGGCCTCCAGCAGCGTCGCGGGCTGCCCGCCGGACATCATGTCGCCGGCCGCCACGGCTTTCGCGATGACCTCCTCCCGTTCGCGGCTGAACTCCATGACGGAGCTGTCCGGCTGCCAGGCATCCGCCCTGCGCGGCACCTGTGCCGGCGCCACGCTCTCAATGGTCGTCAGGGCGCTGCCGATATCGCGGTTAATCAGGCTGTAGACGGCAGGTTTAAGTTCCGGCGTCTGGCGGACAATCTCCTGCATCACCGCCACGTCAATGGCGCTGCGCTTCTGCAGCAGGCGGAAGGGCTGGCCCGGGGCGATGGACTGCAGCTGGTCGGTATCGCCGCTGGAGACCGCGCGACCGCCGCCCCCGGCAATCAGGCTGTATGCCTTCGCCATGTCGGCGTTACCGACCATCGAGCTTTCATCCACGAGAAACAGCACGTTGCTGAAGTCCGGCCGCTCGCCGCCGCGCAGCTGCTGCTGCGTGTCGTGAATAAAGGCTGCCAGCGTCTGCGTTTCCGGCACGCCCGCATCGCGCATCTCGCTCACCGCACGGTGGGTGGGGGCCACGCCGATAACGCGCGGCTGCTCCCGTTCCGGCAGCGTGCCGATAGCCGACATGACCGCCCGGAACTGCGTCGTCTTACCCACCCCGGCGTAGCCCTGCACCAGGGTAAAGCGGTCGGGGGATTCCAGTATCATGCGCGTGGCGTTCCGCTGCCCGTCGGTCAGGCCCGCCAGCTGCGCGTCCGGCACGCCCGCCATCAGCGGAGTGACGGCCTCCTTTCCCTCCAGAACGTGGCGGAGGATACTTTTCTCCGCGTTATACGACTGGCGTGAGACCAGCAGCTGCAGGCCGTTTCCCGGCGATACCGGCACCGACAGCAGGGCGCCGCTGCGTATCTGCCGGTCCGCCTCCTTTTCGATGGCCTGCAGGCTGAGGCTGTCCTGCTCAAACTCTTTCGCGGCGGCCATCAGCTGCGGCTTCGTGAACGCCAGGCCGTTACCCTCCAGCACCGGAATGGCCAGATGGATAGCCTGCTGCTCCGGCGTGTGCAGCCCGGCTTTCTGGTGCGCCAGGGCATCATCAAGACGCCCGTGCCCGGCCGCATCCTTAATCTGTTCAGACACGACGTTCCAGGCCGACTGACGCGACAGCTTTTCCGTCGTTTTCTGCGCCGTCTGCGCGGAATAGAGCCGCACCGCCCGGCCGCTGAGCGCCAGTTTGTTCAGCGTGGTGTTATCCAGCTCGCGCTGCGACAGCGAGGCAAAGACCGTGGCGCTGTCGCTCACCGAGCGGCCCGGCGACTCCACCCAGCCCTGCCCCACCTTCGCGGCGGTGAACGGACTGCCGCCTGCGGGCAGGACCACGTCCGCCTTACACCCCGGCAGGCTGACGACGAGCCCCGCCTCCCCGAGCGCCTTAACGGTCACCGTATCGCCTCCCTTGAGCCGCGTCCCCTGCGCCTGACCCAGCACTGCCAGACGGTCGCCTTCGGCCACCTGCAGCGTGCCGGTGCGGTACAGCGACCAGCTGCTGTTGAGTTCAGACAGGCGGGTCACCCGCGTTTCACCCTGGGCGTTACGCAGCGTCAGGCTGTTGTTGCGGCCCGTCACGCGGTCAATGACAAAGCGTTCCCGGCTGCGTGCTTCGGCATTCCAGCGCTCCATGACCATCCCCTCCCGGTAGTGGTCGCGCACCTGCTGATGGCGGCTGTCGAGCCAGACCGGCTCCAGCGTAGTGATACTGACCTCCCGCTCGCCCAGCACCTTTTCCGCCTTAAGCGCCTCGCGGACTACGCCTGCGAGCACCGCCTGCTCGCGCGGACCGGTGACCTGCGCCATGCTGTGTTCACCTGCGCGGACGCTTCGGGCAAAGTCAGCGGCCAGGCGGTCATACCGCTGCCGCCGGTCAGGCTCGCTGATAACCGAGACCTGCGTCTTCTCACCGCCCTGCCACGCGAGCGTGCTAACTCCCGCCTCCTTCATGACGGTCAGGGCGCTGCCGGTCCCGGTGCGCTGGCCGCTGTCGGCAATCAGCAGCTGGACGTTATGGCGCAGCGCGCCGTCGAGCAGCGTGAGCGTTTCTTTCAGGGTCAGCTTCTCCCCCTGATCCACAATCAGCGTGCTGCCGGGCGTAAAGGTCATGCCCTCCGTCAGCTCCCGCCTGTCGGTGATATGCTCGCCGCTGAGGCGCTCATCCTGCATAAGGGCGCTGCGCGAGCGCCTGTCGGCGGCGATAATCTGCACGTCACGCCCCTGTTCGCGCGCCATCATCGTCAGCTCCGCCACGCGCTCACGCTGACCGGCCGCCCCGCCCTGACCCGAAATGATCGCCACGGGCGGACGGTCCTGGGCCAGAACGCTCACGGCATCGCTGTATGACCGGCTGCGGGGCACGCTTTTATCCGGAAAAATGTCAGCCTGCCCCGTCCGCTGTAAATCGCGGGTCATCGCCGACACCGACAGCTCGTCCAGCACGTGGATGTTCGAGGTAAACAGCCCCTTCTCTTTATCCAGCGGGATGAGCTGCTCATTTTTTATCGCCGCATCGATGCCGTCACGCGCCATCTCCACCATGCCCGACCGCGCGGGCAGCTGCCCGAGGGTGGTGGCCAGCAGTTCGGAATACGTGAACCGCGCCCGCCGGTCGCTCAGCATCGCGATGGCCTGCCCGACGTTGCTGTTAATATCAATGGCTTCAGGCGTCGTTGCGGGAATATTCCCCTGCACAACCCGCAGGTCTGCCGCCTCACGGTAGGCTTTAATGTCAAACCCCGTCTCTTTCAGGGTCTGCATCCACTCGGCCATGCGCTGTTCGGGGTCAACCTTCTGCTTCGACTGGCGGGTATCGAGCGCCGCCACGTCGCGGGACTTCAGGGACGCGTCATCCCCGACCGCCTCGCTGATGGTCCTGCTGCGGCTGGAATACGGCTCCGTCGGTACGCCCTTCAGCTCCCACATGCCGTGTTTGCCGACCGTCTCAGTCTCATAGCCCATCGCCGCGACGTCATCCTTCAGCGCGGCACGATACAGGCGGCCAAAGGCAATCTGGTTGGCGTAGCTATTCTCAATAAACCCGGTTTTACCCACTTTGTCGCTGCTGAGCGTTCGCCACTCATCGCCATGCTGAGTGGCATTGGCCACCACCGCGTGGGTGTGCAGCTGCGGCTCCTGGTCGCGGCTGGTATCGTGGTTAAACAGCGCCATCACCAGGTTGCCGGTCAGCTGCGTCTCGCTCCTGCCCTCCGTCATAACCCGCGTGGAGGCCATTGCCTCTATCTGCTTAATGGCGGTCTCCACCGCGCGGTTGTGTGCCTCAATAAGACGCTTGTCGCCTCCCAGCATGGCCATCACGGAGACACTTTTGGGCGCAGAGAAGGTGAAGTCGTAGCCCGGACGGTGTTTGTTCGCCCCGTCCTGAGTCCGGCTGAGGTCGCTGCCGTCCGGCAGGCGTCCCTCCAGAACCTTCGTAAAGACCTTCTGGTCCACCCCGCCGCTGAGCCCCAGCGCTTCAGCCCCTTTTCCGGCCCAGCGCTCGCCCATACTGCCGATAACGTAGTAGTTGTCCTTGTCGGTGTAATAATTGCCCGCACTGCCGGCGGATTTTACCGATCCGATGCTCATCATCAGATGTATCCTCCCGGCTCAAGATCTTTTTCAGGCGCCCGGTGAACGTTGATGTTCACTTCTTCACGACGCTGCCTCTCCTGAGGAGACAGTTCGTCCTGCTCCGCCTGCCACGCCTCCCATGCCGCCATATCCACCACCTCACCGCTTTCACTGATGCCAGGCGGCAGCTGTTCAGCCTCTTCCGCCTTTGTCTTCAGCTCAGGCTCCACGCCGCCAGTGCCTGCGGCACCCGCTACGGATGCCGTAGCGGATGCGGTGTCTGCAGCGCGGGGCGCTGGCGTCAGTTGCTGTGGCTGCTGTGGCTGACCAGCATTCTCCGCACCGCCCTCTGGCGCGACAACATCGGCATCCGGTTCAAAGAGCATGGCGATGCTGCGGGATTCATGTTCACGTGCAGCCAGCGCGGCATTCAGGCGTTCCTCCGCTTTCCCGTCGATGGTGCGCGGAATGAATTCCGGTGCCACCTTTGGACGCTGCTGATACTTCAGCGCCATTTTCACGGCAGGATAAGGTCCGGGAAGCGTGACGTAGCAGGAGAGATCCGGCAACGTCTGGACGTCGGAGTAACTCACCAGGGTGACGCGCTCCATGTCCTTGCCGACCGAGGTACCGTCGCGTACCGGGTCCACACCGTAGGAATACTGCTCGGACGCCTTGAGGATTTCTTTTTCACCGATTTCGCCAGCGGCGAACTCGGCGATATTGCGCGACGGCGAGCGGAAGAAGGCACGGGTGTTCAGCACGTCGAACAGCGTTTCCGCCGGCTTCTGCCCGTAAATATCTTCCAACTGGGCGTAGGACTGAATGCCAATGACGTAGCAGCCGCCAAACTTACGCGCCTCCGGCAGGATCTCAACCAGGTCCGGCAGCTTGTGCAGGGTCGGCAGCTCGTCGGCGAAGATCCACACGCGGCGGTTACGGTTTTCACCCATCGCCAGCAGCCCGCGAATGGCGATGGACAACCACATGGAGATAACCGGCTTGAGGGAAGCGTGGGTGTCAGCATTGGAGGAGATAAACAGCCAGCCGTTTTTACCATCCTCACGAACGCCGCGCATCCAGTCGCGTATGGTGAATGACTCGCCGTTATTTTCGATGCCCTGCAGGTAGCGGATGGCCTTGACGTAGTTGGTCAGCACGGCGCGGATGGAGATGGCCGTTTTCTCGATTTTCTCTTCCACCAGGTTCGCCGCCGGGGAGTTTTTCAGGTACGAGCGCAGCTTCTCAATCTTGATGGAAAGCAGCGTGTCGACCAGCTTGCTGTAGCTGCGGTCCTTGTCGTTGCGCATCAGATAAGCGGCTTCGGCAAAGATGGTACGTCCCGACCCCTGCCAGAAGGGGTCTTCCTTCGTGCCCATAGGAATAAGCGTGTTGGAAACGTTGTCGAAGTCAGGCTGCGTCAGGCACTCCCGCCACAGGTCCCATGCAGCGCAGCGCGCATCCAGCGGGTTAAGGATTTTATCTGTGGCCGGATCATAGTAGCTTTTGACGAACTCACAGGAGCGGTCATACACGATGACCATATCGCCACGCTGGCGGGCGTAGTTCATCAGACGGCGGATAACTTCTGATTTACCGGCCCCGACGGTACCGTGCAGACAGAAGTTCTGGATCTCCGAGTCCTTAATAAGCGGCAGCTCACCGATTTTGATGTCGGATGCGAGACCGTCGCGCCTGAGCATTTTCGCCACCGCTTTCGGGTCATCAGTCAGCTGGCGCCCTCCCGTTATCTCGTCCTCACTCTGATGCTTACCCTGATGGCCCAGAATCCAGGTGGTGACAAAGAAGGTAATAACGCACACCACGGCCGCGATGATGGCGGCAAGAATAAAGGCCGTCCAGACCTGGTCGGCGCACCACTGGATATATTTGTCCTGCAGTATTTGCTGCGCGTTGTACTTCAGCTCATGGCCGTAATAACGGATGGTATAGACAGGCTGGGATTTGAAAATATCGCGCATGGGGGCCAGCGTCTGACACCAGTAATAAACCATGCCGTTCACGAACGTCTGCCAGGTCAGTTTAACCGACAGCGTAATCGCGACAATTATGCCGAAGAGAATGACGAGACAGTACACGATGATATTGGCGATCTGACTGAACATACGGATGCGCATGCTCGCGATCTGACCGCCCTGGGTCATATCCTTTGCATTAAAACTCATGATGTATGGGTCCGGTATAAATGGGGTTTAGACGGTTATGATAAGGCTACATTCAGGAACGGCTACTTACTGGCCTGGCAAATAAGATGTCACTTACGAAAAAATATCCACAGCAGTATTAACAGAACTGAAAATGGAACAGCAAATAAAGCATTCGGATAATCACTTTCGATACTCACTACTAATGCAAATACTGACATATTAATTTCTTTATTCACCGGCCCTGCCGGCAACCCTTCCCGGCAGCACAAAGGATTTGCGCCACCGCTCAGCGTTTTTCTTATATCAACAGAGAATGAGGAGAACAGATGCTATTCGGACTGAGTGATCCAGAGAAAAGGGCGGAAGAAACCGCCCCTGGTATTAATTAAAGAATGTTCGCGATAGATTTAGCCAGCTGATCTTCAAGCACAGGCTGGGCTTCGGGGAATTTCAGATTAACTTTGTTCGCATTTGATACCACACGGGTCTGATATTTATGCTGGTTCCCCTGCTCGGTGCTGGTCTGAATTTTGGCACCAGAGGTTCCCTGGCGAAGGGCGGCGATGTTGTCCGTGGTCACGGTCGCTTTGGTACGCTCGGCAATCTGCACATCCGTGATCATGGTGTAGTTGATGTCTTCGACCATCGCATCAGCGGCCATGCCAACAAGGCCGGCAGCAAGTCCTACGCCCAGAGTGGCTCCGGCAGAGCTGGAATTATAGGCGGTAATACCGGCACCCAGCGCGGCCCCTGCCGCTGCACCTTCGTAGCCACGGCTGAGCCAGCTTTGTGACTCACGAAGGTCCATTTTATCGGCCTTAAGTACGTTCGCCTGAATCCAGTAGTAGGCTTTATCCGGCGAGGTCACGACCTGGTAGCCTTTGGCTTTAACAGCTTCGGTAATTTTAGACTGGAGCCCGCTCATGTCTTTATCAGACGTGTTTTTGATCTGCAGGAAAACGGTACGCTCGCTTGATGGTTCAAGCCAGACCGTTTCGCTCATCTGCGTTTTGACCTCAAGGTTACGTTTCTTAATTGCTGTGCTCATCGCACCACACCCTGAGAGGGAGAGAATCGCACCTAATAAAATTACAGAAGTATACTTATTTAACTTCATCCTGATTTCCTTGTTATCTACTTAGTTATGCTTTTTAATATTCCTAAGAACGATCTGACCTGTAAATTACCCTCCTAAAATTTCCATCCCATAGGATAATTATTTTCGCTATTGTAATTAATTCTTTCGAAAGATGGCGGTACTGATTCTTGGCTGATTGAAGAAGCATCCTTACCCTTCCTTCTCTCAACCCAACGATTCATTCTAGTTTCCCCTTGGGCCTTGATTAAATCCCATATTGTCCCAGCAATGAATGCCGTCACTACAAAAATAGGTGTGAAAATCGCGAAAACTGGAAATATTAACAACCAGAAAAAATTAGCAAAACTGTTATGTTTAGAAACATGTCGTCTCGATCTGATTTTCATCATCAATAAAATGAACAGAAGCTGCCAGATAAAAACAAACGAAGCCATGAAAACTGTTTCTGGAAGTTCCCAGCCAGCGATGACACATGCAATAAGCAGAACAACGGTCACCAGACATATCTGAAAGACATTTCTCATTTATCCCCCTTAATCGCTAATCTTTGCGATAATTTTTTTGATACTCCTCAGCCTTTTTCATCAATTCTTCAGGGCTGTCAGCGCCGGGTAAACTTTTCTGCGCACTTACTTCAGCAGTATATTTATTATCCTGCGTCATGTCCTCTTTTTTATGATGTTTTTTTAAGGTGTTGTACTCATTTTCAATGTTTTCTGATTTTCCAGTGATTTGAACGTGCGTTCCGCCGATACTTTGATTGTTAACAGAGACCATGTTGTCTACCTTATCTTTAACGTTGTCTGTTATTCCACTGGACATTGTGCGTTCCTCTATTGCATCCCGGTGAGACTGGTGGTCAGCCATAACAGCCTCTTTGTTTCCGCCCGATGAAATCCCCTGCATCGAGGTCCCAATTTCCGATCGTCCTGAGGAATACGCCGTATCAACAGCTGGTTGAACCTGCTCCTGAACGAACGACCAGGCAAGCTCTCTGCGCTTACTAGCCACTTCAGGCGAAGCAGTATCTGTCAGCAGCGTGTCGGCATCATGTGGTGCCTGCTTACGAACGTATTGGGCAAACTGCTGGTTCAGGTCCTCATTAATCTGACCACTCATGCTTTCGGTACGGGACGCCATTTCAGCATATTCCTTGCTGCGCGCCTGGCTGGTCGAGTACTGCTCGAGACTTTGTTTTGCAGAGCTAAGTGACGCAGACAGCTGGTCGGCGCGTGAGGCGGCGTTGTTATCAGTATGGCTTCCGGACTCACTGACCTTGCGGCTGGTAAAGTAATCACTGGCCTCTTTAAAGTCCTGAGAAGCTTTCGCATCTACATCATGACGCGCATCTTGACTTGAACGTGAACTACTGCTTGCTTGATGCATGTCATCATCAGTAAAATCAATACCGGCCTTAACACCAGCCTGGCCGCTTAATTCAACGCCATTCCCTAAAATCTTGAGCCCCGTGCTTCCTTTAGCATTTACATCGCCGTAAATCCCAAGTGAATCACGTGTGCTTCTGGTCGCCAATTCCTGAGTCGCCTGATCATTACTGATGTTATGCGCTTTCGCATAACTCTCGACCGCACTGCGCATCTTACTGGCCATCATGGAGTCCTGCGCGCTCATCGTGCTGTCGGCGCCCTGCGTCATCGAATCGCTGCTCCCCCGGTTGGTGCCAAACTGGCTGAGAGTCTGCCACGTGCTTGACATGCTGCTACTAAAGCTCTGCATCGCGCTCTGGGACTGCGTCTGGGCCTCGCGCGCCATCTCCTGCTGCGCTGAGGCCAGTTGACGGGCAAAATTAATACTCACGGGCAGCTTACTCGCGGCCTGGGTGGAGTCAGTCACGGTACTGCCGTCACGCATCTGTGTGGACGTTGCTCCGTTGCCCAGCTGCTGACTCATCTGGCCAAACATGGTCGAACTGTTGGTATTCCAGCTGTTGCCGCTCACATTCTCGGTCTGCATGTTGGCGTAGGAATAGTTCCCGTCGATTGACCCTGCCGCCGCCGTTGCCGCCGGACTGATGGCCGAGGACGCCAGGTGGCTGTACAGATTCGAGAAGCTGGAGCCCAGACCTTTCAGCATCCCCCATGCCAGTGGCGGGATAAGCATCGACAGATAGCCCGCCGTGGTGGCCAGATCCGAGTATTTAAGTTGCACCTGCGACAGCTCAGAGAGCACCACCGGCGAGCCGTTGGCTTTCGCATAGAAGGTCATGCAGCTGTTGAGGATGGCGTAAAGCAGCGGCCAGCTCTGCACCCACATGATAGCCAGCACGTACCCCTTCAGCACATTAAGGGTAACGGCGTTAAACATCCCGCCCAGTACCATCAGGGGGAATATCCCGATAATCAGACCGACTATCAGCGTCTGGGACATGGGCAACGAGCGCAGGGCCACCTGCCCGACCGTTGCGTGCGCGAGCCGCTGCTTCTCCATTGAGGACGTGGTGGCGATGTTGAGCAGGCTTGAGGTATCGCCGTTGCGGGCCGCATAGCCCATGATACCGTCGCGCAGGGCATTCATCGTCACGTTCTGGCGGATAATTTGCGAGGCGCTCTGCCCGGAGTTATAAAAATAGTTATAGCTTTCGCCGAGCATCTGGCTCAGGAGCAGGTCGGGATTCGGACGTCCGCCAAACAGCCAGCGTGCGTAGTAGCTCCAGCTTTTTCCTCCGGTCTGGGTATCAAGGCCCAGCTTCTGTTTGAGGATCACTGCGGCTTCTTCGCAGGATAAAAACGCCTTTATCTCCGTTTGTCCGTTATCACCGCTGGTCGTAAACTTCTTATAGTTCTGTACCTGACGCAGCGGACTGGGTTTAGAAAAGATAATGGTGTAGGGATCGGTGCTGTTCATCAGTTCGTCCAGGGTGTACTTCCCGTTGAGGAAGATGTCGCCCATCACGCAGTTCTGCACATAGTCCGCAAAAAGCGTGGTGATTTCAGGATTTTTTGACAAAAAGTCGGTGCTGCGCGCGACCAGATTCGCGCCGAACAGCATCCCGGTCTTGCTGTAGGTCACGCTGTCCGGCTGAGAAAAGACCATCTCATAGCCCTGCACCAGCGCGTGCCCGATGGTGGTCGTCAGCGACGCCGGCAACGCCAGCC
This sequence comes from Enterobacter sp. 168J2, assembly GCF_034107265.1. Lineage (NCBI taxonomy): Bacteria > Pseudomonadati > Pseudomonadota > Gammaproteobacteria > Enterobacterales > Enterobacteriaceae > Enterobacter > Enterobacter sp. 168J2. The sequence goes on from NZ_JAWNEB010000016.1 coordinate 27,886, forward strand.
CGACGGGCACGTTGTCAACCTGATAAACCTTCGTCAGATCGCTGTTGTCAATAATCTGTACCGGCGTGCGCACGCTCACCAGAAGGGACATCAGGACGATGGTACCTATCCAGCCCAGCATATCCATCACGTTGTGACGGCGTATCCAGGTGATGGCCACGACGAGCACAGACAGCGCGGTCACGATCCGGCGGATAATGACCCAGTTGTCCGTGTTCATAAAGGCCACAATGGCGTTCAGCGTCTGGCTCAGCCAGTCGCCGCCCGCGATAACGTAAATCGCCTGCATCAGCGCGCTCCCCCGAAGTGATAGTTGTTCTGATAGCGCTGCAACATCCGCGCCGAAACCTGCTGGCGCATGTAGCTCATCTGGCGGTCAACAACCAGCAGCGCATCCTGCTGTACCTGCACCTGCGCCTGGAATGAGGCTATCTGTCGCGTGGCCTCGTTGAGGTTGTTATTGATGCTGTCGATAACGGCCTGGTCATAGTTGCCCGTTGCCATCAAGGCGCGCGCCTGCTGCACCATCTCCTGGATGTACTGGAGCAGAATGTCGTAGCCGATATAGTCCGTCAGCTGGTAGACGAGGCTGTCCGAGACGCCCAGCATCATCGGATCCACCAGGTACTTGAACACCGGGATGGTGGTGCCGGAGATAAAGCCCTTCTCCTTCTCGGTCAGCTTTGTGTCGGTTGCAGCCTTGTTCTGGATGCTGGAGAGAATGTCCTTGATCTGATTCTTCAGCGCGTTCTTTTCGGTTATGGTGACGGTCGCGTCGGCCACCACCTTCAGGCACTTCTCGCTGTCGTTGCAGTGGTAAATTTTCGCCGTGCCGCCCTCCATCACGGCCTTAATAATGTCACGATCCGTGGTGCGGGCAGGCAGCGGCGTGATGTTACCCTTCTCGTCAAAAATCAGGGTGCCGGTGAGCGTCATGATGAACTCCCTGAGTTCTTTATTCCCGCTGAACATGCCGTTCTTGCCGAGCGCATTCCAGATGATATTGATGTTTTTAGTGATGCGCTCTTTATCAGCGGTACCGGCCTTGTCGCGCACCTTGTCGAGGCTGCCGCCCACGGTGCAGCCCTGCCGGGATGCCGCCCAGTCTGCAAACATGTTGCTCTCGCCGGCAATGTCCTGGCAGACCTTCTGCTGGGAGACCTGGGTGCGCGGAAACAGACCGCCGACAATCCCCTGCGCCGCCTGGCAGGAGCTGAGGTTCATGCTGTTAATGTCGCTGGCCATCTTCTGCAGGAAGTCTTTAGCAGTCTTGATTTCCGGTACCGTGGTCTGCAGCGCCAGATCGAAGAAGTATCCGGCCGCATTGGACATAATCTGCTTGGCGAAACGCTGCAACTGATCGCTGTTAATAAAGCTGAAGGAGCCCAGATAGGCATCGATGCCGCCGCAGCCGGCGTTGATGTCGGGCAGCGTCATGGAGATAAGCTGGACGGTTTTCACCTGCGTGCGCGCGTAGAGTGAGCCGCCCGTGGCGTAGCCCGCGGCCTGGCCCTGCCAGACCTGTGGCTGGCTGGTGTTGGACGCAAAGCCCAGCTTATTAAAGAAGGTGTTCATGTCACTGTTCACGTCGGCACTCACGCTCGCTGAACACGCAAGAAGGAGGCCACACAGTATGGAGAGAGGTTTACGGACGAACATCGGCACCCTCCCGACTCGCCTGCAGGGCGAGTTTTCCCATTTTTCGTTTTAGTATGAACATTTGCCCTTTCGTATAAAGCGAGTTCAGGATTGCATAAACGCCACCTGCAACGGCAAGCCCGCCGCTCAGCGCGATAAATATCAGTGGAATGACGTACATCAACACGTTCCACAAATCTTTCAGCTGCAGGTGACCGTCCCTGAGCCAGTCGCCGACGCAGGCATTGAAAACGTATGTCATAAAGACGCGCGACAGCACGCCGGCAATGAGCAAAATGCCCGCCCACTCAGCATAAACGCCGAACCGTGCGTCCTCTTTCCGTGCCCTGAGCGCGATTAACTCTGGCGTCGTAGCTCTCTGAAGCATTCCGGAAGTCATCATGTCGTGTTCCTCTGCATTGTTCTGATCAGCCATTGTTACCCACTCCGCGCATCTGAAGGACCGTATCCATGCGGGCCATAAAGCCCTGTTCGTCGGTCGCGCCCTGCAGCAGGGGCAGGGCTTCAAGGGTGTTTACGTTGACGAGAAAGGTGGTTGGCGTGGCCACGGGCAGGTTAGGGAAAAAGGTTTTCATCACCTCTGGCGGCGCGGGCAGCGCATCGGGAAAGGACGCATCCCCCTGACCGTCGATGGTGTAGGCCATCACCCCAAAACCCACCCGTGCCGACAGCGACTTCAGGACCGGATCAAACTGGTGGCAGTACGGGCAGTGTCCCTGCATAAACAGCACGACCTTCCAGTCGGCCAGATTGACCTGGCGCCGGTTGCTGAGGCGGTACCAGACCGGCTGCTTCGCCTGAAGTGGCTTAGCTTCAGGGTCTTCCGGGGATGTTGGCAGAGATCCCGACGCTCGCGCCCCCTGTGGATGCCATAACGATTTGATCTCGTCCATTGTGGAAGCCTGTGTGGCCAGGCTGAGGGTCATGAGCGCCACGGTAAACACGGTATGTCTAAGGTTCATGTCGGTATCCTCCGGCATCACGGGCCTTTTCGGCCTCACGGGCAGCATCAATCCAGCGGTTGATGATGCGGTAGCCCCCCCAGAGCACCATAGATACGCCGATTATCTGCGCCAGAAGAATGGCCATCTCCGGCTCGCGCCGGACCAGGCGGGAAACAATGTGAAACCATATCCCGAGGCTCAGCACCCATAATCCGGGCACATCGAACTCAGGCAGGCGAAAACGGAATTTACGCATGCGAACTCTCCCTGTATTAAAAGTTGGGGGCAAAATCTGTGGAAACGTTGAGGAACTGCTTCGCCAGGTCATCCTGGCTGATAAAGCCATACGAGACGGGTTTGACCGTCCCGCTTTTAGGATCGGCCAGCATCAGCGCCGGGAAGTAACGAATACCCAGCCGGCTGGCCTGTCCACCGTCCATTCGGGTATCCGGCAGGAGTGGATTCACGATACCGTCCACGGAGACCGGAATGACGCTGAGGTGATACGTCTCGCGGAAGTTTTTAATGACCTGAACCAGCTGGCCGTCGATCGGGTCCTGTCCGCGGTAGAAGAACATCACGCCATAGTGCTGAGCCAGCGTTTCAATGGCGCGGCGCTGGTCGGCAAAGTCCGCCGCCAGCTGGTTGCGCACGGTACCGTTGTAGTGGCTGTGCTGCAGGTTGTAGTCCAGTTCGGGGTGCTCGAGCATGGCTTTTTTGGCGCTCATCGAGAACAGTCCGGCCTGCTGCGTCCAGTAGTTCTGCAGGCGGAAGTAGCGGGTAAAGTTCTCCACGCCCGGATACAGAATGGCCTCGTACATGGCGCGCTTCGTGGCCTGCTGAAGCGTGGCAAGCTTCTCCATGATGTCCGGCGAGGCCTGCTGAGGCTGTGCTGAAGAGGATTTGTCGTCCTCCGGCATTCTGTGCGATTCGTTGTACCACTGCCAGCCGGCATCTTTTCCTGTGGCGGAAAAAACGCTGCCAAGAAGCAGCAGCGCTAACGCTGTCTTTCTCTTTTTCACTGGAACCTTCCTTATCCCGAAGCAGGTCGGTTATCGTTTGAAAAGCGGGTTTAACAGCCACGCCAGCAGAACTCCCGCCACGAAAAGCACAACCATCAGCGCCATAAAAAACACATCGATGCGGGTTGTTTCATCAACGATATTCCCGCACCAGTAAAGCACCGGTGAGGCGACAATCAGGCTGATGATAAGGCGTCCAGTAAATCCTTTAATTTTCATGATGGAGAGTCCTGAGTGAGTAATGAGTGGCTTACTGTTTGTTCTTCAGCTGCGCGGCGATTTCCTCGCGGACGCGCTTCGTCAGGGTGTCGTTATCCGGGATTTTCTTGTTCTTTTGCAGATCGTCGAAAAAGTTCGAGAAGTCGAGCGCTTCAAAATTAATTTGCTGCAGCTCGGTCTGGGTGATGCCGCGACAGTCCGGGCTGCTGGCCTTACCAAAGCCGATGTGAAGCTGACCGTTACGTCCCTGCTGCTGCACTATCTGAGCCAGCTTAGAGTCAAACTGACAGTAGCTGCGCTTTTTCTCGAGACAGACGCCGAGCACTTTTTTTGAACAGAACTCACCGATACTGACCGTGAGCTTATTCTCTTTGGCCTTGCCCAGCGCTTTCTCCTCGCTGCTGCACCTGGCAAGCCCGACGTCCTGGCCCCAGCCGCCGTCTTTACAGCAGTTGCTGAATCCTGCCGCAAACTTCTTGCAGAACTTCGCGCTGCCGGTAAAGGCGCGCACGTTAACGCTGTTAATGGCGGCCACGTCCTTGCCCGCAGCGGCCAGCGCGGCGAGTGCCGAAACGACAGGTGCAAAATCGTTGTTTTTACCGTTCTGCGCCCGCTCACAGTCACCATCAAGACAGAAGGTGTCGCCGCCGCATATCATCACCTGACCGGAAGTACGCGTTTCACAGGAGTACGTCGCGTATTCATGCAGGCAGCCGCTGCCGTCTTCTGCCGTGAAGGCGCAGGTGCGTGAGGCAAGCGTACAGGCCGGATTGTTCATGTAGGTTTTGCAGGTGCCATTGTCAGCAGCCTGGGTCATATACGTGTCTTTGTACTTCCAGCAAGCCTGCGTGACCGGGTATGACACCCCGTCAACCACCACCGTTTTTGTGCTCCCCGGCTCAATACATTCGGTCTTTTTGAGCGTACCTTCGCTCTTGCTGAACGGGCAGGATTCGTTCCAGACCACGTCCGGCACCCATTTTTTGTCCGTCACCTGCATGGTCAGGGTGGCGGTCATCCAGGCCTGCGTACCGCCCTGCATCCAGGACAGCGTCTTCTGAGCATATTCCCGACAGCGGGATTGTTTACCGCTCAGGCAGTTTTTGTTGAGCATTGCCCCCTGTGGAGAGTACTGTCCTGCGGTCAGCGCAGCCCCCGCGGCACCGGGCAGCGCCCATCCGTTATCCCTTTTAGCCACAGAATCCGCATTTACGCCCCACCACGAGAAGCCGTAGTACATATTTTTGTCATTAAAATGGACGGCAACCGACGCGCTCAGCACGGTACCGGTTGCAGGCGCACGGAAGCTGAAGTTCACCGTCTTGTTGCCGTCGTATGTATAGGTAAAGTCGCTGTTGGGCACCGTCCAGGTGCGCGTCACCGTGGTGTTTTCGTAGTGGCCGGTAATGCTGGCCGTGCGCGTACAGGCCTGCTCAACCAGCAGGTCGCGCTCACAGGTATAGTTGGTGAACTCGCTGCGGCTGATGTTCTGCGCTTCGCACTGCGTCTGCCCCGTTTTGCCGATGATGGTATCGGCGCGGGACTGGACATCCTGGCTGGCCTTAATAAACGGCGCGTCGGGTGAAATGGGCTCCTTCGGGTTGTTAACAAACGAGTCGGTGACGGCTTTTGTAGCCTCATTAGTAGTCCAGCCCGTGGTACCGTCCGCTTTCAGCGCACCATCACCGGTCGCCGTCACGCCGCCATAGTACTTCTTCTCACCGGGCGAGGCGGTATAGTTGGGGATAGACGCTGAGGGGTTAAAGTTTTTCAGGCTGCTCTCCCCCTGCCCCTGTACCTGACGGGCAAAATCAGCCCCCGCTCTGTACTGCGCGTCAGCATCGGCAAATGCATTTACGCCCGCCATCGTGGTGGCAATGGCCAGCACCGGCATCAGTATTGCTCTTTTCATCGGGCCTCTCCTTTACTAAGCAGCTGTTGCGCCTCATCCCTGCACTCGCCCTTCTCCACCACCTTTTCCAGCGCCTGCTTCAGATGAAGATTGCCGCGAATCACGTCGTGGCCCGCCTCGCAGTACACCACCAGGGACGGCACGCTGGTGATCCCGTACTCACGAAAGCGGGTGGGATCGATGGCAACACCGCTGGCTGAACCGTCCTGAACAAGCGCCATCACGGCGGTTGCCGTCGTTTTCATGTCGTTGTTGACCATGCCCCGCAGGGTGGCGGGAATGTCGTAGCGGCGCGCCTCGGTCAGCATGCGCTTAAGCCCCGCCTGCGGGATGGCAAAGGAGACGAAATAGAGAGCGCCGTGCGTCGGTTTATCCTGCAGGTTCTCGCGCTGGCGCTGTTTCAGCTCCCCGATAAATCGCGCGTCGTCTGCTGAAAGAGGGTTCTGGCGCACCTGCTGCTCCAGAATCTGGCGCAGCGGCGCGTTGTCCTGCCCCCTCAGCTGCTGGCTGAAAGACTCCTGCTGACGAATAAACTCGCGGTTCGCCTCATCAGCCCCTGACGCCAGCGCAGTGCAACAGTATGCTGACAGCAGCAGCGCCGCCGTCAGACCGGACAGAGTTTTCATGGAAGTTTCCTTTTTCTCAGAGGAAGACGCAGTTGCGCTTGCGCCAGAGCAGATAGCCGTAGTTTTTCTTCGTGTTCGGCGGGTTACGCCCCGTTTCCCAGCGCATGACCGTTCGGCCGAAGGGATGGCACTGCGCCACGTCCGGATACATATTCACCATCTGATAGCGCCAGCGCGTTTTGGGAATAATGGGTGACGGATACTCGAAGCAGACCTTTTTATCCTCCCCGATGCTCTCCATTATCTGCCCCTGACGGTGCAGCTTGAACGCCATGCGCTCGCTGACCAGAACGGAAGACTGCAGGGGGCTGGACTCATTGCTCACCCAGCCGTTAAAGGGATACATTGACCCCTGCGATCCGGCGCACCAGAACAGCGCGTCAACCGACGTTTTTGCTGCACTGGCCACCGCGTCGGCCGCACATGCGCCCTGCGCGATGGGGTTGGCAAAAATGACCGCCTCCGGATTCAGAATGGAGGTCAGGGCGCTGTCCCCCCATGTCGGGTCGATTTCAGACAGGTATCCGATATCCAGATCGCCGCCCTGCAGGCACCCGAGGGAGGTGATGATGTTGAGCCAGTACGTCAGCGGATATTTGTACCAGTGGACGTGGTAGAACGCGCCGTTCACCTGTTTTTCATCCTTTTTTGCGGTGCCCATCCCCATTTTCCCCAGGTTAATGGTGAATCCACCGAGGTTCACCATGCAGCCTGGAGAACGCGCCACATCGGTCATGGCCATGGGCTCCCAGTACCCTATTGCCAGGCCGATGCGCTGAAATACCGGGGGCGGCATGGGACAAAACTGTATCGGGCTCCCGGGATTGGACGTGTCCGGTAAATCTCCGCCCGTGACTTTTGTGCTGCCGAGCGACAGAGGAAACATGCAGCGCCAGCAGATATCGGTGATCGGATTGACGAAACGCCCTTCGCAGGCGGCGTCCGCCGAAGCCACGGGGCTGTTGCCCAACAGAAGCAGCCCGAACAGACACGCAGTCAGCATTTTCACCGGGCACCTCCTGCGTCATACTGCTCCATATCGGGCGGAATAATTTCCACCTGAAGGCGCTTCCCGCTGGGTGCCGCCGTTACCCGCGCCGGCACCTGGCTTATGCCGAACCGGGCGGTCAGCACCCCGTTCTGGTCGAAGAAAATGCGGCTGTCGAGCTTCTCCGACGTCTGCGGAATGTTGCCCTGAACCAGAATGATGCGGGTGATCAGGGTGTCAGGCTTCTGTCGCTGTACCCACGCGAGCTGCTCCGCATCGTCGCCGTTGATAAACAGCAGGGTTTCGTTAAACGGCACCACATCAAGCGGATTAAAGACCTGCCCGGCCTGAGCAAACACGTTGCCCCTGTCGTCGGCAAGCGCCTTGTCCACCCGCACGCTCGGGTCAAACCAGCGCCGCTCGTAGCGCACCGCGCGGGTTATTCCCTCAACGGCAGGCGGGCGCTGGCTGTTGCGCACCACGCGTGCCTTAAACTCCGCCATCTTTTTGTCCATCTCGCCGGACTGCGCCAGCGTCTGCAGCCGGCTTTCGATAACGGTCAGCATATCCGGCTCCGCCACCGGCCAGAGGTCGCCCCACGTCCCGAGGTCAGCGGCCGTCACGCTGCCGGTCAGCAGCGTCAGGCCCAGGGCAAGGGCGCGCATCACGCCCCCTCCTTCATCCGGCGGGCCACGTCAGACTGGATTTCACGCGTGATATCCGGCGCCCCCTGCACCACGGCAGGTGCGACAAGGATGAGGGCACGATGGCGGATCTGCCAGTCCCGGAGGCTGGCCTCCAGTGACGCGTTAAAGCGGTCTGAGAGTGCTTTTGTCTGCGCCTCGTCCAGCGAACGGCGACCGGCGCTGTCAAAGAAGGCATCCACCGTGGATTTCATGTTGAAGGCCACAACCACAGGACGGTTAAGCTGGCAGACCAGCCAGCTGACGCCTGCGCTCGCAGCCAGCATGCCGGCAATCAGCGCGGCGTTAATGAGTACGTGTTTTTTCATGAGATGGTCTTCCCTTCATGCTCGTGAAGCCAGCGCTCCAGCGCGGCCATTTCCGGCCCGGATTTTTTCCACGCCAGCTCCCAGACGGCTTCGTGAATACTCAGCCCCTCCCGGCGTCGCTGCTGCAGAAATTCAAAGTCCGGACCGTCCGAGGAGTACATTGCCCGGCTGAGCGGATCGACGAACAGGCGGTGCCAGGACGTCAGGTGCTCAACCGACAGCATAAAGCTGCTGAACCAGTTGTCCTTCGCGCTGCCAAAACCCTTAATCATGTCGCGCTGCAGCTGCGAATACTGGTCCGGGTACAGCTGGTTGTACTTGGCGAACTCTTTAGCCGACTGCTTGAGGATAATTTTGTAGGACGAGTTACCCCATGCCGCGCGGGCGGCGCTGGAGGCCGTTTCCGAGTCAAAGTCGACGATGTTCTGCGTAATGGTGATGTACGAACCGGTATGGCGACGGGCGGTACGGTAGCCCTTCTCGATAAACGCCCCGACCTTGTTATTTTTGAAGTCCAGCAGGCGCCAGCCTTCGTCTATCACGTTGAGCTTCTTCAGGCTGCGCGGCGTGCGGTACATGCGGTTCTCAATGTAGAGAATGAGCGAGAACATCACCGCCACCAGAAGGGACGGCCTGTCCTCCAGTCCGCCGAGCTCAAGCACCACCATCCGGGCTTCGTCCTTCAGGGACGGTTCGTCGGAGTTAAAGTAACTGCCGTACACCCCGTCGCGGGTGTACTGGGTCAGCAACACCACCATCTCATCGAGGCGGCTGCGGATGGTTGGCGATCCGCTGTACTCCTCGCTGTCGCGGGCCATCATCAGGTAGTCCACCACGTCGTCAATGCGCGCCTGGTTTTTCTTCGTAAGCCAGGTGGCCTTCACCGCCTTGAGCAGCAGACCTTCGTGCACCTCGTCCAGGTTGCCGTTGGGGCTGGCCATCACGGACAGCTGGTCCCGCAGGCGTTCGGCCATCTCATCGATGGTATCGTCGGTGACGTTAGCGAACGGGTTAAACTTCAGCGTCTCGCCGTCGAGGTAGACACCGCCCATGTTCTCGCACAGGGACTTGTAGCCGTCGCCCATGTCGAACACCACGGCGAAGCCGCCGGAGTCGATGACGCTGCGTATCAGGGGCTGGATAAGCCCGGTTTTCCCCGCGCCGGAGGTGCCACAGACCGCCATATTGAAGTTGGTGTTACCCATGCCGCGGCTGAACAGGTCGATAAACGCCAACTGGTTGCGGTAGGTCGGCGCCAGCAGGCCGGAAGTGGCCAGCGGGCTGTCCGCCACCACTGGCATCAGATTGGCGACATTAAAGCTTTCGGCGCGCTGCAGCACGCCGGACTCGCGCAGCTGCTTAAAGAGGCCGCCGCCCGCCATAAACGGCAGATTCACGAGAAAATTGCGCATATGGTTAAAGCGCGGGGAAATCAGCTCGAAGCCATTTTTGCGAAAGCTGTTCAGCACGTCCTGCTCGACCTTCAGCGCAGTTTCCTGGTCATCGCGGCAGAAGAGGGTCACGTTCAGAAAATAGCTCACCAGCGAGGACTGCCCGGACGACAGGCGCTGGCGCAGATCGCCCCACTCTTTTGCCTCCTGCGCCACGCCCGGGAAGAACTTGGCGTAGCTGGTCTTGGACTTCTTCTCAAGATCCATGAACTTCAGGTTGGCCTCGTTCTGCGCCTTTACCTGGTCTTCCACGCTGAGGACGAGCGTCAGGATAAACGGGCACGAAACGGACAGTTCCGGGTTGAGAAGGTTGCTGTAGTTGTCGGCCATATTCCAGAGGAAGGCCAGCTCCGGATTTTTGGTCAGCTGGAAGTTCATGATGCGCGCGGTGCTGTTGCGACCGTTACCGCGCAGCCCCAGCGTCATGTAGTCGGCCTTCACCTTCAGGTCAAAGGTATCGTCCACGCACTGGTAGTTCAGATCCTTGAGCGGGTCCAGTTCCCGTTCGGTGGGATACAACGCATCCGGGTTGTGGTTAATCATTTCGCCCGCAATGCGGATAAAGGCATCCGCGTCCACGCTGCGGGTGGCTATCTGCGCCCCCTGCAGCGAAGCGCGGATGATTTTGACCTGGTTTTCCATCTCCATCACGCTGGCCTTACTTCCGCGCTTACGGGGGACGCAGCAGGAGATGTACACCCGGTAGTTACGCAGGGTCAGCGGCAGGTTGAGGTGATCGGGCAGCGGGAACCCTTCTTCTGCGGCCCTGAGATAGTAGGCGCGGGTGATGGCGTTGAACGTATCGGCCTTTTCCCCCGTCCAGGAGAGCTCGCGCAGGCCATACTCGATATCCTGACCCACCAGATGGCTGGACACCAGGTGAACGGCCACCGGCACCTCACGGGGCAGCTTGGTGCGCATCAGGTTTTCCAGCGACGACACGATAGTTTCGTTGGCGCCGTTGATGGGCGGCGCCTCCAGCATAAAGCCCATCGTCTTCTCGTTCATGAAGAGGCCGGTTTCCGCATCGTAGTCGCGGTACGGCAGCACACGGCTGAACTGCGGGAAGCGCATCTGCCCGAGGACATCGTTCGCCTCAGAGGACGCATCGGGCATCTTCAGCGCCGTCAGCAGCGAGTTGACCGTGCGGGTGACGGTATCCAGTGGATTACTCACGGTTATCCTCCTTTTTATTGTCGGCCGTTTTTACCGTTTCCGTCGCAGGGGCCGGGCGGCTGGCAGGGATACCGTAGCGAAAACGCGCTGAGCGCATCTGACCGTACAGGCAGAAATACGGACGGCATCCCATAAGCAGCGCCGCCCCTGAAAACACAATGGCCATCACAATCCACAGCAACTTAAACGCACTCAGCGATCCGTCAACATGACCGGCATATCCTTTAGCATCGGTGACGACGCTGCCCCGGTTATGGCAGACAGCTGAGGGAGCATCATGCAGCGTGAGGCCGGAGGACTTGCCCTGCGGGGCTGGCGGTATAAAGGGGTCTAAAGGTTCATCGCGGCAGGCCGCAATACGAAACTCGCCACTGCTGACGTTATGCGTGACGGCTATAATTTCCTGCGCCATCGCCTCTCCGGGCGTGGTGTTCTCCATCCACAAAAGCATGGCAACCAGCAGCATCAGCGTGGCGGCAGGCCAGATAATCAGATAGTGAAAAGCCCAGGCAAGCCATCTAAGGCAATACAGCAGGACGGACAGAAGCTTAAGCATCATTCCCGTTACCTCCGGGATTCAGCGGAAACCAGACGCTGCAGTTGTGTCTGATAGCCTTCGCCAGCCTCTCCCCGTCCTCACCGCTGTACAGCGCTTTAATCTGGCTGACGTCAGACTTCGCCAGGAAAACCCGGGCCATATGCTGTTTTGTTACGCCCATATCGGAACCTGAGTCGCACTCTGCGGCATTAACACAGATGACACGCATCCCCTGCGCCTCGCAGCAGGCCGCAATATCGTTAAGGTGACGGGTTTTCCCCGGACCACCGTTATCCCTGGTTGTCATGGCGCTCTCCTGAATCGTTGTCTTTTTTCTCAATGAGTTTGCACCCGCTGTCAGAACGCTTTCCTGACAGAAGCGCCTGTACTATCTGAGCGCAGAAAACCGTCTTACCGCTTCCCGTGCTGCCCGGGACCATAAAATTGCCCTGCCCGGAGATTGCTTTACTCATCGGTCACCTCAGATACTGTTTTTGTCGTATTTCAAAAGCCCGCTGGCATTCCGTACAGGTACACACGCCCGGGATGGCCTGCTGCCGCCTGAGGGGGATGCGATTGCCACAGCATTCGCACCGTTTACGGCTTTTGCCCTGCAGGCAGGATCGCTGCCTCGCGGCCTGTATATGAAGCTGGTTCAGCAATTCGTCCTGCTCCTGCAGGAGATCGAGTTCGTCTGCCATCAACGCTCCCTGCTCACACTGTCCGGACACGCTACCGCCCATCCCTTTTCACGTTTCAGGGCACGCGTGATAACGACAGATTGTTAAAATGGGTGCCACACGCGGTGGCGGTTCAGGTTTCAGTTAACGCGCGGGGTTCCCCACGCTGAGGGTTTCACAACAAAAAACACCCGCGTCGGCTGGTGATAAACGTCCTGCGTATCGATATAGGGCGCGATCCACAGCCCGGCCGTCTTTTCACCGACGCGAAGCGGCCTCGGGTCTACGATGGACTCGCGCCCTGGCGGCGGCACAGTAACCGGCGTGACCGTGGAGAGCGGCGCCCGTGAGGCTGAGTGCGGCTGCGGGCGGGGGAGAGTTGGCGCGCCCGTCAGCGGTGTATTTCTGGATGCGATGGCATGCACCGGTTCAGCCGCCAGCGTGAGGGGCTGCACGGACCGGGTCCGGAAATTACCCTCAGCCAGGCGTGGCAGCGATGTCGCACCCGGCTTTACCGTGCTGGCCTCCTCCAGTCGCTTGGCTTTCTCATTGGCCTGCTCGATGGTCATGCAGGTGTCGGATGTCGTCGCGTTACACTCAAAATCGCTCGTTGTACCGGCACATCCCGACAGCGTCAGGAGACTGGCCAGCGTGAGCGCAACAGGCACTGTCTTGTTCATTTGCGGTTCCTTTACGTGGGGTTATTGTGAGTCGGCCTTCGGCATAAACTGGCTCTGGTTAAGCCTGCCCAGCTGGTTGAGCATCTGGTCGGTACTGAACCCGTTCATGCCGCCCTGCGGGACTGACGGCGGCGGAACCGGACTGCGGTCGCTGCCCTCCGCTTTGCTTCTGTCATTCTCGTGCGCCAGCTCTTCAATGGTTTTCAGCTGAAAACCGTCCTGAAAGACAACGGTCACTTCGTTACCCGCCCCAATAGGAATGACGGGGTGGTACTGCTCTGCGCGTTTGATGTAGTAGTCGCTGAGGGTCTGGGCGGCTTTGGAGGCGCCTCCGCCAATCCCCATCTTCATCACGTCACCCGCGCCGAGGGATGCAGTGGCGCCGAGTCCGACCGAAGGCTGGGACGCGGTCTGCACCCCCTGACCGATGCCGTCAACAAAACCCGCACCCCATGCCCAGCCGAGGATTTTGCCGTTTCGCATCACCACTTCGCCCTTGATGCCGTTTTTACCCCGGAAGCTCACGTGTCCGGCAATGGGCTGGTCGATGGTGACGCCGTGCTTCAGGCAGCTGATGTTGCGGGTGCGTACGATGGCGCGTTCGCTGGACACGTCGCCCCAGGCCTCAAGCCCAATGAAGCAGCCGGTCAGGTCGTAGCTTTTGCTGTTGGGCATTTCCACCCTGCCCGTAATGCGCAGCTGCATCGGCACCGTGGACTCGTTACCGGTTACGGAGGCGTTGGCATCAGCCCCCTCAATCAGCATCGATTTGGCGAAGCTGCCCGACGGGATGTACGGCAGGGACGGACCTTTGCTCTCGTCGCTGCGGGCAAAAGACTGCCGGCGCAGCTGGTTGGGTACGGGAATGGGCTGGTACTGTACCTGCGCCGGCGGCGTGACGCCGTTACCCGGATAGAACGCGGTCGGCGGCGGGACGGCCCCCGTCTGCGGCGGGAAACCGGTCGGCTGCGGCTCACCTTCAGGCCCCGGCGCAGGCACTGGCGGCTGCGGGGCCGGCTCACCCGATGCGGTGACGGGTTTCGCCCCCAGCGCGCTGACCTGAGCGGAAAGCGCCGCATTATCCTGACTGAGTTTGTCAATCTGGTGCTGATAGCCTGCCTGCCCCTTGCTGAGCAGCTCAAGCTCGCGGCGCATTTCGGCATACTGCTTCTGCATCTCGGAGGCGGTAGCCTGCATCTCGGTCGTGGCATGCTGCTGCACCTTCTGGTCAAAGGTGCTGTCCACCACGCCGGTCATATCGGGTGCAGGCTCGCCGGCGGCTGCCGCATCGCTGCTGCCCTCGTAGCGTGCATCCGCCAGATACCAGCCGCCGCCGCCCACCACGCCCACGGTCGCCAGCACGATACCCAGCCAGATAAACTGCTTGCGCTTCACCACTGAATTAATGCTGGCCATCAGCCGCACCTCCGCTGCTGATAATGAAGACCTGCAGGGCGCCGCCCGCCATCAGCTGACGCGAGGCTTCACCAAACAGCACGCCGCGAATGCCGCTCTGCCAGAAGTCGCTTTCCGCGATGTTGCGGGCCATCCCGGTATTGTTGGTGACGCGAAAGCGCACCACCTTAAGGTGATTGCCCACCCAGACACGCTCCGGGACTGCAGACAGTCCGGCGGGGGCGGTGAGGGCTTCATGCGTGACGGGAATAGCCTGCCAGCCGGACGGCAGCTGCCCGCCCAGCAGATGCTGGCTCAGGGAAACCAGCGTGGCCTCGTAGGGGGAAGACTCTTCCCAGATGCGCGCCGCTTCGCCCGTGCCGGACAGCTCGCTGACCAGCCGGATGGTTCGCCCCGCGCCCGCACGCGGCACGGCCTGTACCGAGAAGTTGAGGCCGCGTTCGGTTTCCAGAATGAACGTGAAGGGCTTTTTGTTGAGAGTGCTGACAATCACACCGCCGCTTGCCGTCTGCTCCTGCCGCGTCAGCTCACCGTCGAGGCTGGTCAGGGCCGTCACGCGGTCACCTGCGACCGTAAAAAGGTTCGGGTCGGTGTTGCTGACCGCGATGCTGGCCTGTCCGCCGTTCGTCAGCGGAACAATCGTGGCAGAAAGCGCAGCGGGTGCGGCGACCGTCTGACCGGACGCGAGCATCAGCAACGCCAGCAGCGCACGGCGACTATTTTTGTTCATCGGTGATTTCTCCGAAGTGACTGAGCCAGCTGATGCCGTCCTCACGCTCGAACTTGAGAACGTACTGTTTCAGCTCGGGATACGCTTTCGAGTCGCCTATCCAGGTCTTCAGCTGGCCCCGCACGTCCACGCGGCTGCTTGCCGGGTAAACCTTCACGCTGGTTATATAAAAAGACGAGTTAACGTTGTTGTCCTTAATGCGCTTCGCATCTTCAGCAAGCCGGATTTTCAGCTCGTTCTGCGCCGCAGGTTTGACATAGGCCAGCAGCTGCTCATGAGAGGCATCAACGGTCTCCGGGGTGACATTCAGGCGAAGGGCGATAAGCGACAGGGCCATCTGCTGCAGGTAGGAGGCATCTGCCTGGTTCTGCGACACGGCAAACGGCGCGTTGAAAAGCATTGGCGTGACGACAGACTTCTGCTCATTCTGAAGGCGGTAGTTGTTGACGGCCTGAATAACATTGGTGGTGATGCTTCCCAGAATAACCACCCCCATGGCAATAAAGCCGATGGCAATAACCCGCTGTGTACTTAATCGTGCTCCGTGTTCCATCTGATTATTCCTGTCTATTTAATCCACTGGCGGTAGCATGAGTCGGGAACATCGTGAAATATTCCCCTGAGAAGAACGGTCGGCATATACCAGTAGACCAGGTCCCGCAGCCATGAACTGCCCCGCCCTTTCTTGAGCTTTTTGATTCCGAGATAGGCCAGTACGGCAGCGATAATTCCGGGAATATAATGCTGGGTCCAGAATCCCCACCCCAGGCAGATAATGGCCGGAATAAGTTCATCCACAGGAAGGCCAAACCAGCGGCTCTGATTCGTCAGGGTTTCGGGAAAGCGATATTTTTTGAGAGATTCATCTGCCATATATGTTCCGTCTCCGGTACAGCTGGCAGTATGGAAATACCTGCCAGCCGGATTACAGGCAAAGCCCTCCCGTGAATGCTCGTGAAGGGCATTCAGAATTAAACCGGAATTTAATAGTCGGAAGTGGCTCTGAACGGCTGTCGCTGGATATCAGTATCCTGCGACAGACATACCTACGGCGATGAATACGGACAGGATCGCAAAGCCCGCCAGGAACTTGAGGTTCTTGGTCGTCATATACATCACCGCCCCCACCAGAACTTCGGCAAGAATAACCCACTTAACCACACTGGAATCTTTACCAAATGTTCCTTTAACGGTTTCATTGCCGCTGGCCATCAGATCTTTACCCGCAGTCGAGGCCAGAACCGTTTCAGGGAAAAACGCAGCAAGGGCTGCGACAGGCAGGGCAAACTTCAGCGCTTTGAGTAACGCGACTTTGCTGAGTTTTTTCTTTGCAGGGGTCGCGGGTACAGCGTTAATAACAGACACATCAGTCATATTCATTAATCCTTTAATTACACCGGATAGATTTGTTGAAATAAAAATCCTAAAAAACTAGTTTTGTGACTTGGGTTCAAGATTGTTTGGGATCACCTCCGCCATTTCAGAGTTATAGAAATCAGGGAATTTTTCCAGGTGGTCACGTAACCGAATCAGCGCTTCAGCTGATTTAGAACGACCACTTCTGTCCTTCGCCTTCAAAATAAGAAGATCGGTTTGTGGGTCAAGGTAGATCGACATAGTTACCGTTGGGCCACGAAGCCTGTGACGTCTAATCATGTTTTCCCTCTCAACATATTCCTGCGTCAGGATAGTGACACACTGAATACAATTTATTCAATACGCGAAAAATTCCACTATATTTTTTACATAAATTTAACATTCAAAACTTTAAGGACAACCATTCTCACCTTTCTGTATACGTCCATTCTCATGCAGTAGAATCTGAAGTCATCATAATCAGTAAAATATTTCGCAAGCTCATTTTTCACACTAGAAAGTCTGCTTGAAATTGCTTTTTCAGAAACACCTAAATATTGCGCCATTGTATGAAGTTGAAAACCAAGAATTGAAAAACACAACGTAATCATTTTCTTATTTGTCAACCCCGAAAGGAAAATATCAAAATCAAACTCATCACTTTTACTCCTATTCGTGGTATTGAATAATGCTTGATAATCCGGGAAGTAATTAACAAACCAAAAAGCATATAATTCTTTACTTACCATGCGAATTTCAACACGTAACTGATAAAATTCACCATTAAAATTAAAAGTCCTACAAATAGCTGTATCTGGCCCCATAACAAAGGCCTCCAACTCAATTGTCGACAAATCAAGCTCTACTTCATCAGGATCAAAACTGACACCCGAAAAACACTTAGATAATGGGTGGAAGAAATCTAAATATGCATCATTTTTATATATGGTGTTTCTGGATTGATCTCGAATGCAAAAAGGCAAAGGTGAGTACTTATAGAGCGCATCAAAGCGCTTCACAATATCATCTAATGATTGACTTGATTGGGAGAGATCTCTAGGATCGCGCGGGTGCATTGAAGCCTCCTTGAAAGGTTTCTGTGTATAGTCGGTACACCCGGGGGTCTAGCCCGGTGTACCGGCGACCCACCAAATTGAATGGCGGGCATCAAATTTTACTTATGTCTGCATAAAATATATCAATTACTGACGCCAAAGTCACTCAAAAACAGCAGTTCCAACCCCTATTTATCAAACATTTTCAGCTAATTATCTTGAGACTCTTCCTCCTGCGGGAAGAATTTTTCAACAATCTGTTGCACATCTTCACGTATACACGTAACCATATCCCTGAAATCAAATTTTTCATTTCCTGCGAGATGTGGACTCAGCGACTCCATCGCCAGCAGCTTGCTGACAATAAATTGAGTTTTCATTACATTTTCAAGGATAGTTTTATTATAGAGCGCCTGATTAAAGGAAGACTCTTTTCTTTCCATCTGCGCTTCATAGACCCGAAGACCAAGTTCGACCAGCATTGATGCAATGCTAGAAAAACTTACATCTTTATCTCTCGCTCCTTCAGCGCGACGTTTTTCAGCGATTACTCTTATTTTATCTGACACTTCATCGCTTACATAGACCTGAACTCTGGCCATAATTTTCTCCTTATTTATATTTCCAAAACTTCTGTACATCAGAATATTTTGAAAAGCTAAAAATGCACGACTCGGCACAGACTCTCTGCCAGAAAACAGACGAGTTGCATGCCGACACACACTGTAAAAATTCACGACTCGAATATAGACTCGCCGTAGTCATAACTCAATGGATTTATTAAAAATAGTCACAAATGACTCTGAGTAGAGTTTTTACCGAGTCGAATAGAACTCACTACCGAGTTGTTTACACACATTAAATTAAATTATTTCACATTACTTTTTATCTAACTGCATGATTTAAAGAGCCAATCAGCAAAATTTTAATTTTGCGTGGGGTGTGGTGCTTTTGGTGGTGAGGAGTGCATATTAGTTGAGTCTGGGCATGGGATGGGTTAACGTATTTCCGGCATGGTGCCCGGAGGGAAGAAATGAAACGGATTTCTCTTACGTTTTTAATGCTGGCTTTTTCTGGAATGTTGAACGCTGCTGATTGTTTTGATCTGGCAGGAAGGGATTATCATATAGATCCGGATCTGCTTCGGGCAATCTCCTGGAATGAATCGAACTTCCGCACAGACGTTAAAGGCTACAATCCTGTTTCGGGCTTTGGCTCCGGACTTATGCAGGTGGACTCCCAACACTTTAACGAACTGGCTCGTTATGGAATAAAGCCGGAGCACCTTATTTCCGATCCGTGTATGAATATCTACACCGGGGCTTACTATCTTGCAATTGCATTCAAAAAGTGGGGCGTCAGCTGGCAGGCCGTGGGCGCTTATAATGCAGGTTTCAGGAAAACAGAAGAACAGGCGCAGAGAAGATATGTCTATGCCAGAAAAATTGAGGCAACATATCGGGCGATAAAGAATAATAAAAATACAGCGCAGACTCTTGCAAAAAAGTAAAAAGACCTCAACAGGAGGTCTTTTTATTCATCCAGTATTTATGTCGTCAATCAATAGCCCGAAAAATTAAATCTGCTTCAGGGTGTTTTATGATACTGATGTAGTCTTTCAGTGCATCCTGACGAGCGACGAGGTGTTTACAGACTTTCGAATATTCAGGCCCCATATCTGCAACCTGCCAGGACAACCAGTTCATGATCATCAGGGTCGCAATAATTCCGGCAGCATCGGCACTGACCTCTGCTTCAAAGTAATTACCGGGAATAACCATGTTATAGCGCTGTTCTCCTTCCGGTGCGATATATCCTGTTTGCGCGGTTGTGAATCTGACACAGTTCGGAGCCACGTTTCCTCCGGTGCCCTGCGGAATAATCCAGTAACGCCAGAAACCGCCATCATAATCTGAATGCTGACGTAACCAGCTGGCAATCATGTTATCAGCAGAAGGCGTAAAAAAGAGCGCAGGAATAAAATCCAGACGTTCATCACCATCTGTAACAGAGTAGCGCTGGCGTTTATCGACTTTAAATTGTTCGGCTGATTCACGAGTGGCGGTTTTGACGTTTAATGTGTGCATTCTGGTTTTCTCCTCATTGGGTTATTACATCGTTCGACTTCATCACTGAGCGGCGAAGGGCAATGAGCAGCTGACAGTAAGGAAATAAAGGGGCGCGCAGCGTTTATATACCCCTTTATTTCCTTACTGGCTGATGCTAAAAGCAGCCCTCCGCGAACTGATGAAATCGGGCGATAGTCACACCAGGAGAATGCACACATCCCGTAACGTAAAATCGGCGTAAGACGAATTACCGTTACGGGCTTCAGAGTGGAGGTAATTTATTACCGCCACGGTGAAAGCGGCGCATCCATTCTGGATGCAGCAAGCGTGAATTTGAATTTGCGTCAGGATGGACGCCCGAAGGGCGGAGACGGTTTACCGGCTCCGTTCACGACAGCCGTGTCCCTTCAGGGACGACGCCCGGAAAAGAAAGGATAATATCCATCATATCCACGGCAGAATAATAAAGACCATCGCCAGCAGGAGAATGAGGAATATTAACCACCTGGCCAAAAGACAGGAACTTCAGACTACCACGCGCCGGAATAAGCAGGCAGCGCGTCAGCGCAGCCTGCTTATTCTGCGCCGCAGGCGCGCGGCCTTTGATGCCACGAAAGGCAGGACACTCCCCTGCCCTTCTGGATAGCTATGCAGCGTCATTTATACAGCGCAAAAATTCGCGCATGGCACTGATACGGCGCTGATCGTCCAGCCGCTTACCAAAGTTGTTGATGTAGTACACAGGCGTATACCGCACCCTGTTTAACTGCATCGTCAGCGTATTGCCCGTAACCACCTCGGCAGGAATACCCAGCAGGGAAAGCTGAATAAACGCCATATCGGCCGCAACAGGATCAATATCGATGCAGCTTCCGAACATATGCTCAGACGGGTTATAGCCCGCCTCCAACAGATATTCCGCATACGCCACAATCATTCCCGCCGCACCGCTTGCTGGATCGCTGACGGTCACGAATCCCTCACGGCGTATCGTTTCGTCGACGTCCGGCATCAGCAGCCTCGCCAGCAGTGACTGGACGTGATACGGCGTGAAATACTGTCCGTTGCGGTCGTCGCCAAGCTCAAGCTCCATGAAGATCGCGCCGAGGAAGTCGTGGAATTTGGCCTCCAGTGCGCAGACCATCAGGCAGAAAAGCGTATGCAGATTGCTGATATCGCTCTCGCCGTACTTCGCGCAGATTTCACGGCTCTGCTCAATGTTCTCCGGCGTTCTTATCTGCGCCATATCCAGTTCACTGGCCGCCAGCGTGATAAAGTCGCTGAACACCTCCCAGCGGCGCAGGCTGCGGGCGGTGTCCATGAACACGGTGACAAACTGGCGGCGGGATTCCCCGATGGTCATCATCCGGTGCGGTATCGGCTGCGCATTAACTGTGGGCAAGACGGGTTTAGCGGGTGTTACTGGTGCGGCCTCTTTCGCCTGGTCAAAAAAGCGGGCAAAACTGAGTTGAGACATAGTTCCTCCTTAAATGCCGCCCCGTAAGGAGCGGCTCAGTTATCAGTTAAATGCCCGCTTCAGTTCGAGCGTGCGTAACACCTGCCCCCACTCACTCCCGCGCATGGCAGGAATACGAACGGCGCGCCCCTTCTTCCGGCAGTGCGCTATGTGACGGCCCAGCGCCCGCATTTCGGCGCTGATGTCGTCACGGTCGATATCACTGCGTTTAATACGCACCTGTTTTTTTACGGGTGCGTTTTCCGCCTCAAGCATCTGGACATACAGGGCGGTCGGTGTAACAATCGAAACTTCACTGAATTGCATTGGTTTGTTCCTTTTGGTGAAGGCCGGATTAATCGTTGCAAGCGGGTAAATCCGGCGGGTTAAGGCAGGCGAAAGCCTGCTTTTCTCATTTCTGGCGCTGCACTCCCTCCTTAACGCGTGCCAGAATCTCAGCGTGGTCAAGGTTGCTGTAGTCACGCATCCGGTAATAACGGATACCGATCCGCGCGTAGATTTCGGTCACATTGCCGCAGACCATTTCCGCCAGCATGAAGGTTTCACACTCGCCGTTCTCACTGCTGCGCCAGTTCATCGGGTACATCACCCCCAGCGCATCATGGAAGGCGTGAACGTCGATTTCGACGGGCGCGGTCAGATATGACTTTTCGCGGCTCAGCCAGTACGCGCGTTCGGCCTCACTGGTCGCGTAAATACCTGCTTCGGCACTGGATTCGGTCAGATTTAAGTGCATGGTTTATCTCCTTCTGGTTAATGGCGTTGATATTTCGCCGTGGTGGTTATTCGTCGAGCGTGATGCCGGAAAAATGCGCCATCAGGTGCAGCATGTCGGCAATCCCGTCGACTTTCTGCTGAATGGCTGGCGTGGCTTTCAGGATGCGCGTGACAGCGGTTCTGAGCTCGCCCATATAGCGGTTTGCAGACTCGCCCAGCGCCGTTTTGTCCGTATTGCTCTGGTACTTCATCAGGGCTTTACTGACGTGGTTTTGCAGGGTATCAAGCTCGCTGAGCGCGCTTTTCTCCCATGCGTCGAAGCTGAACGTACTGTTCGTGTTGCTGTTGCTCATCATGTTTCTCCGTTGTGACTGGCGGCATCCCCTGCCGCCAGCCGGTTAAGTAATCAGTAATCCGCCGCCAGCTCGATCATCAGGTCAGCACATTCACCATCGGCACGTTCTTCTTCCGCAGTCGTCAGCATGTAACCCCGTTTCGCTGCCGCCCCCATAAACACAGGACGGTCTTTCAGTGGCAGTTCTGCCAGGTAATGCATAGCCATACCCAGCAGACGGGACTCATAAATCTCGTAGTGCAGGCCACACCCCCGGTTAGCCTGTATTTCCATACGGGCCAGCACCACGTCCGCGCGAATAACATCGAACGGGTTACGGGAATGGATATTGCGCACAAAGCCATCAGTACGCAGGAACGAGGTTTTCACCCATCTTTCGGTAGATTCTTTGGTGGCGGTTTTGACGTTGACGTTCTGTGTGTTCATTCTGCTTTTCCTCTTGTCTGGTGGTTAATCCATCTCTCGGTGAGTTCCCTGGCGGCAAAGGGCAAAGGAGCGACGGCGGGGCGGCAGGAGAAGGGCGGAGACAAAAGTTTTTGCGGTCCTTCGCAAAAAGTTTTGGCGGAGTTCATTTCACCCTTCGGATGACGACACGACGGTGCTACGACCAGCCCTCCGCCCGGGGACTTAACGGGAGAGGGCTCACCAGAGGTACAGGGAGAGGATGAACACACCCGACACGGCGGAACGACGGGGCGTCAGATGACTGTCGGCAGTTTTACCGCCGACAGGGTGAAGCGGCGCGTCCGTTTACGGACGCAGCAAGCGCAGGGTTTGACGTTGCGTCAGGATGGAAGCCCGCTGCCCTGAGGTTTACCGAAGGGCCGGGCAGAGACAGCTTGCTGGCTCTGTTCACGACAGCCGTGTCCCTTCAGGGACGACGCCCTCGTTCTGCCGTTTCTGTGAAAACAGCCAGTTCATTAGCCAGACCCGCCAGCGTATACCGCTTTTTATCCAGCACATCAGCCCGCTGAAGCAGTCTGTTAACCAGAAAAGTGTCCAGCACCGGCATTCTGCGCAGACATTTAATCCGCTGTCCGCTGGCAGACTGCAGCAACAGCATCCAGTGGTCACAGACTTCACCGGGGCTGGTCAGCATGAACCATGTGTCTGCCATGCGGTGGAACATACCGCAGGCTAACGGGCCATACGCCATCGTATTCAGTGTGGCATTCGGGTGAAACCACCCAGCCCTCCGGCAAAAGCAGCGCCCGCAAAACGGCCTGCGTCAGCCCCTGGCGTGAAGTCCATCCATCAGAGCGAAACAGCTCATAATCCTCCGGCGTCATGGCAACCAGCGCCGATAATGTCAGTCCTTTATTCAGAATCAGTCTCCTTTTATAGCTGCAGACTACAACTGCTCTCCGGCCCCTGCAGACCCGAAGATTTGCAGGGGAAATAACAACACTCACCGGTGAGACTTTCCGCGATAATAGTCTGGTCGAGCTACCACCTTCCTGTTCGTCATCACATGTTTCTGCATCACCTTTGACCATGAATATCATTGGGGTATTAGCCGACCAACGGCACGAATAAGCAGAAAGAACATGTAAAAGATGACCGTCGCAGTAAACATGCCGATGAGTATCGCCAGAGATACTTCCGGAGCACCTGACCACATACTGTCACTCCTGAACACCAGAAATGAAAATAACGCACCGAGTCCGGCAAGAGACAAAAGCTGAAGAATAAATGCCCGCTTCCGGGTCATAAAAACACTGATGATGAGATATCCATATCCCGCGGTAATCACAGCTATTAGGTCGAGTCCGTCAAGGTGGTGTAAATTCAGTTACAGCTTTCCGGTCCGGCAATGAGCCTGTTATGCGCTGATTGGCAGCGCGTCGATTACTTCGGTTTCAGCGAGCTGGTCTGTCTCCGCCATGCTGTGTTGCGGCAGGTAGCGGTTCTGCAGCAACCATTCTTCATTCTGCTCCGTCAGGACCGCACCCAGAAGCCGTATGATGCTGTCTTCGTTGGGGAAGACGCCCACTACGTCGGCACGCCGTTTCACCTCTTTGTTCAGGCGCTCCAGCGTGTTGGTCGAGTGGATTTTCACCCGGTGCGCTTTCGGGAAGCCGAAGTACGCCAGCACGTC
>NZ_JAWNEB010000017.1:0-28989 GCF_034107265.1 Enterobacter sp. 168J2
TGATTCACATCCGCCGTGTCGATGGAGGCGCATTATAGGGAGTTCTCCGCAGGCCGCAACCGCTAAATGACAGAAAAATGACTGACTGCTGCATTCCACAGCAAAACCCCGCCTTATACCTTTTTACACACAGAGTTATCCACAATGATACGAAAAAGTGAAAATGTGCGAGCGTTGCGCAAACGTTTTCGTTAAAATGCTCGCGCTTAACAAGGATGCCCCGTCAGGTGTGTTAGATGAGTTTTTCGCAGGAAAATTCATCTAACGCTCTCTGTAATCGTGAAATCCAGGGGATTTACCATGCAACAACGTCGTCCAGTCCGCCGCGCTCTGCTCAGTGTTTCTGATAAAGCCGGTATCGTCGAATTCGCTCAGGCACTTTCCGCACGCGGTGTGGAGCTGCTTTCCACAGGCGGTACCGCTCGCCTGTTAGCAGATAAAGGTCTGCCGGTAACCGAAGTGTCCGACTACACCGGTTTCCCGGAAATGATGGATGGACGCGTTAAAACCCTGCATCCGAAAGTGCACGGCGGCATTCTTGGCCGTCGCGGTCAGGACGATGGCATTATGGAGCAGCATAATATTGCCCCCATCGATATGGTTGTCGTTAACCTCTACCCGTTCGCCCAGACCGTCGCCCGCGAAGGCTGTTCTCTGGAAGATGCCGTAGAGAATATTGATATCGGCGGCCCGACCATGGTGCGCTCCGCAGCCAAGAACCATAAAGATGTAGCCATCGTGGTAAAGAGCGGCGACTACAGCGCCATTATTAATGAGATGGACGCCAACGAAGGGTCGCTCACACTGGAAACGCGTTTCGACCTCGCTATCAAAGCCTTCGAACACACCGCGGCCTACGACAGCATGATCGCCAACTACTTCGGTAGCCTGGTGCCGGCTTATCACGGTGAAAGCAAAGATCCTTCTGGCCGCTTCCCGCGCACGCTGAACCTGAACTTCATTAAGAAGCAGGATATGCGCTACGGTGAAAACAGCCACCAGCAGGCTGCCTTCTATATAGAAGAAGAGGTAAAAGAAGCCTCTGTTGCGACCGCCCAGCAGGTTCAGGGCAAAGCCCTCTCCTATAACAACATTGCCGACACCGACGCCGCGCTGGAATGCGTGAAAGAGTTCAGCGAGCCGGCCTGCGTTATCGTCAAGCACGCCAACCCATGCGGCGTTGCGGTAAGCACCTCTATTCTGGATGCCTACGATCGCGCCTACAAAACCGACCCGACCTCCGCGTTCGGCGGCATTATTGCCTTCAACCGCGAGCTGGATGCTGAGACCGCGCAGGCCATCATCTCCCGTCAGTTTGTTGAAGTGATCATTGCGCCATCCGCGTCCGAAGAAGCGTTGAAAATTACCGCGGCGAAACAGAACGTGCGCGTGCTGGTCTGCGGCCAGTGGGCGGAACGCGTGCCGGGCCTCGACTTCAAGCGCGTGAACGGCGGCCTGCTGGTTCAGGATCGCGATCTGGGGATGGTGACTGAAGCCGACCTGCGCGTGGTGACCAAACGTCAGCCGACCGAACAAGAACTGCGTGACGCGCTGTTCTGCTGGAAAGTGGCGAAGTTCGTCAAATCTAACGCCATCGTCTACGCCAAAGAGAACATGACAATCGGGATAGGCGCCGGCCAGATGAGCCGCGTGTACTCCGCAAAAATTGCCGGCATTAAAGCAGGCGACGAAGGGCTGGAAGTGAAAGGCTCCGCCATGGCTTCTGACGCCTTCTTCCCGTTCCGTGACGGCATCGACGCGGCGGCTGCTGTGGGCATCACCTGTGTGATCCAGCCTGGTGGCTCAATCCGCGACGACGAAGTGATTGCCGCAGCCGACGAGCACGGCATCGCGATGATCTTCACCGACATGCGTCACTTCCGCCATTAATTCCCGGAGCAGAAAATGAAAGTATTAGTGATTGGTAACGGCGGGCGCGAGCACGCTCTGGCGTGGAAAGCGGCGCAGTCTCCGCTGGTGAAAACAGTCTTCGTAGCCCCGGGTAACGCCGGTACCGCGCTGGAACCCGCGCTGCAGAACGTGGCTATCGGCGTGACCGATATTCCGGCCCTGCTGAGCTTTGCCCAAAGCGAGAAAATCGACCTGACCATCGTCGGCCCGGAAGCGCCGCTGGTCATTGGCGTGGTTGACGCCTTCCGCGCCGCGGGTCTGAAAATCTTCGGCCCAACGGAAGGCGCCGCACAGTTGGAAGGCTCCAAAGCCTTCACCAAAGATTTCCTCGCGCGTCATAACATCCCAACGGCGGAATATCAGAACTTCACCGAAGTGGAGCCTGCTCTGGCCTGGTTACGTGAAAAAGGCGCGCCGATTGTTATCAAGGCCGACGGTCTGGCCGCAGGTAAAGGCGTTATCGTTGCGATGACCCTCGAAGAAGCGGAAGCCGCGGTTCAGGATATGCTGGCCGGCAACGCCTTTGGCGACGCGGGACACCGCATCGTGATCGAAGAGTTCCTCGACGGTGAAGAGGCGAGCTTTATTGTGATGGTCGACGGTGAGCACGTTCTGCCGATGGCCACCAGCCAGGACCACAAGCGCGTGGGCAACGGCGATACCGGCCCGAATACCGGTGGGATGGGCGCCTACTCCCCTGCCCCGGTGGTGACGGATGAAGTGCATCAGCGCACCATGGACCGCATCATCTGGCCAACCGTGAAAGGGATGGCGGCGGAAGGCAACACCTACACCGGTTTCCTCTATGCGGGCCTGATGATCGACAAGCAGGGCAATCCGAAGGTGATTGAATTCAACTGCCGCTTCGGCGATCCGGAAACGCAGCCCATCATGCTGCGCATGAAATCTGACCTGGTGGATCTGTGCCTGGCGGCCTGTGACGGCAAGCTGGACGAGAAAACCTCAGAGTGGGACGAGCGCGCGTCTCTGGGCGTGGTGATTGCTGCGGGCGGGTATCCAGGTAGCTACAGCACCGGGGATGAAATCCACGGCCTGCCGCTGGAAGAAGTTGAAGGCGCGAAGGTGTTCCATGCCGGTACGAAGCTGGCTGACGACGATCGCGTGCTGACCAACGGCGGCCGCGTTCTGTGTGCGACCGCGCTGGGCCATACCGTGGCAGAAGCGCAGAAGCGCGCCTATGCGCTGATGGCGGATATTCACTGGAACGGCAGCTTTAGCCGTCAGGATATCGGTTATCGTGCAATTGCGCGGGAGCAGGGGGAGTAACGGAGCCGTCTTCGCCCCTCACCCTAACCCTCTCCCCTCAGGGGAGAGGGAACTTAAATCAAAAACTCTTCTCTGTCGGCTGCCAGGTGCAGAAATCTTCGTTCGCCACCAGCAGCAGCTGAGAGCCTTCCGGCGCTTCCAGCCACGCCACACTCACTTCCATTGATGAATGACGCTGACGGCGCTGAATATGTTCGGTCGCCCAGGATTCGAGCTCAGGCTTCACCGTCTGCCCTTCGCAGGTGGTCACCGTCCCATCGGCATGCCAGCGCCCCTGGCGCAGCACCACGCGTCCCAGACGCAGCGCGTCGCTGGTCTGACGGATTTGTTCGGCACGGTATCGGTAGAGGGCGATTTGATCGCTGGAAAGCTGCTGTTTTTGACCGCTGACTTCACGCTGCATAAAGCTCAGCTCGCCATGGTCATCAAAACGCACTTTCACGTGTTCGGGGGTTTTGCTGTAGACGTTCAGTTCAATCAGCGACAGGTCATCTCCCTGCCAGCGATATTCCGCAGTTGACGTATTACCGCTATGCCACGGGCTGAAGGCTGAAAGCAGATGCACTTCGCCGCCGGAATCTTTGCGCCAGATCCTGACCGCCCCCTGGTTGTCCGCATAACCGCTGGCGGTAAACGGCGGCAGGGAGGTGTCGTGGCTACAGGCGGACAGCAGCAGCATACCTGCCAGCGCGAGCGTTCCACGCCAGACAGACAAAAGGGGCGTTGCCGCCCCTTCGCTAAAACTGTTCACTGCCACGCGTCTTACTTAACAGCGTCTTTCAGTGCTTTACCAGAAACAAATGCCGGCACGTTAGCTGCGGCGATTTTGATTTCTTTACCGGTCTGCGGGTTGCGGCCAGTACGCTCAGCGCGGTGGTTCACTTTGAAGGTACCGAAACCAACCAGTTGTACAGCATCGCCTTCTTTCAGAGACTCAGTAATAGCAGCCAGGGTAGATTCCAGAGCAGCTTTAGCCTGCACTTTAGACAGATCAGCCTTGTCCGCAATTACATCAATCAGTTGAGTCTTGTTCATAAGTTATCCTTTCAATGTGTTTATCGCTTGCTAAGCATCGAGTGCGACGAAAATGCCAAAAAAGCACTCTCCTGCATACACGCACCGATAGCCACTTTTTTTCGCCCTCCAAATGTAGACCAGACGGGGGGCAGAAGGGAAGAGTCGAGGTGCGACAAAACAGGCGTTAAATCACGTTTTGTTGTCTCATTGGTTAAAAATTATACCAATATTGCTCTCACCGGCCTCGCGTAAGTCTGCACGCAGCCCTTTGATCAGCTCAATATCGCGTTCTTCACACTCTGCCAGCAGGCGGAAAATTTCCCACTGGATGTCCCATTCTTGCTCAACGGCCGGATTAGCACGCAGCTCTTCGTCGGTCATTTCACGACCTTCCTGGGTCATTTCAAGCATCGCGACGGTCGTAATGGATGCCTTACTGACTTCAATTGCATGCTCCAGCGTTTCACCGCTCAGACGGGAGTGGAGCAGCTCGCTTAACGCCACGCAGGCATCAATCGCCGGATAAACTCCGTACAGGTCAAAATCATCCGCAACCGGGATCGCCTCTTCCAGCTTTTCCAGCTGAGAGTCGAAGTTCACCTTCGCATCTTTCACCGTCAGCGTCTCCCAGATTAAATCCAGGATACGACGATAAATCTGGCCTTCGCCAAACTCCGTTTGCTTACAGAACGCGGCGTAGTTGGGATACATGCGCTCGCACAGGCAAGCCATAAACGTCACGTGCTGCCAGCTTTCCAGCTTCTCAAGGCGCAGATGAATCGGGTTTTGTAACATGATGATGTCTCGAATCGAAAATTAGCCGCAGTTTACCTGAATCACGGCTGAATTTCCTGCCAACGAACAAAAGCCGGACGCGAGGAGGCGACAGCGTCAGCCCAGCGCGTCGGCTCCGGTAAACGGTAGCCCTTCATGCAGCGCTGCACCCATGCCAGCGCGCTGTCCATGCTGACCCGATGCCCGGTCGCGATAAACAATGGATTGCAGCGCGCCTTGCTGCGCCAGACCCACGCCAGCTGCTCGCCTTTATGAATAAGCGGCGCCAGCGCGCCCGGCTCGGCGGAGAGCGGCTCAAACGCGCCACACAGGCGTTTTTTTGCCACGCCAATGGTCGGCACGTCCACCAGCAGCCCAAAGTGGCTGGCAACGCCTAAGCGGCGCGGATGGGAAATACCGTGTCCATCGACAAACAGCAGGTCAGGTTTTTGCGAGAGCTGTTCCCACGCTGCCAGCAGCGCGGGATATTCGCGGAAGGAGAGAAAGCCGGGGATGTACGGCATGGTGGTCGCGATGCGCGCCACCTTGTACTCCACCAGCTCAAGCGAAGGGTATTTCAGCACCACCATCGCCGCTCGCGTCACTTCACCGCCCTGCTCGAACCCGACGTCCGCTCCGCCAATGTACTGCGGAGGATCCTTATCCAGACGATCCTCGCGGATCACTGATGAAGCCAGTTCGATTTGCTGAGCGCGTAGCGACGCGAGATCCATAACCACTCCTTACTTGTGATACTGGGCAGAAAGCCGATGCACCGCCTCCACAAATACGCCAGCGTGTTCTGGCGGCACATCCTGATGAATGCCGTGGCCGAGGTTAAAGACGTGCCCTTCACCCTGGCCGAAACCAGACAGTATAGTCGACACTTCTTCTTCAATACGTGCTGGCGGCGCATAGAGCATGGACGGATCCATGTTGCCCTGCAGCGCCACTTTGTCGCCCACGCGACGGCGCGCATCGGCAATATCGGTCGTCCAGTCGAGGCCCAGCGCGTCGCAGCCGGTCGCCGCCATCGCTTCCAGCCACTGACCGCCACCTTTCGTGAACAGCGTCACCGGCA
Organism: Enterobacter sp. 168J2; assembly: GCF_034107265.1. Classification (NCBI taxonomy): domain Bacteria; kingdom Pseudomonadati; phylum Pseudomonadota; class Gammaproteobacteria; order Enterobacterales; family Enterobacteriaceae; genus Enterobacter; species Enterobacter sp. 168J2. The sequence goes on from NZ_JAWNEB010000017.1 coordinate 6,071, forward strand.
CGCGGCGACCTTCGTTTTCACGCAGCAGGCCATCGACGATTTTGTGCATGTAATACAGGGAGAACTGCTGATAATCACGCCCGGTCAGCACGCCGCCCCAGGTGTCGAAAATCATTACCGACTGCGCGCCCGCTTTAATCTGCGCGTTGAGATAGAGCGTGACGCTCTTCGCCAGCTTGTCGAGCAGGGCATGCAGGGCCAGCGGCTCGGCGTACATCATCTTTTTAATCATGGTGAAGGCTTTGCTGCTGCCCCCTTCCACCATGTAAGTGGCCAGCGTCCACGGGCTGCCGGAGAAGCCAATCAGCGGCACTTCGCCCTTCAGCTCGCGGCGAATGGTGCGCACGGCGTTCATCACGTAGCCCAGCTCGCCTTCCGGATCGGGGATTGGCAGCTTATCCACGTCGGCTTTGCTTTTGATTGGGGAGGTGAAGCGCGGGCCTTCGCCGGTTTCGAAATAGAGCCCAAGGCCCATGGCGTCCGGGATGGTGAGAATGTCCGAAAAGAGAATGGCGGCATCCAGCGGGTAGCGGCGCAGCGGCTGGAGCGTAACTTCGCAGGCCAGCTCGGCGTTTTTGCACAGCGACATAAAATCACCCGCCTGCGCGCGCGTGGCTTTGTACTCTGGCAGATAGCGTCCCGCCTGGCGCATCATCCACACCGGGGTGACATCAACGGGCTGGCGCAGCAGCGCACGCAGATAACGATCGTTCTTCAGTTCGGTCATTTTTGCAGTTCCTTAAGCGTCATGGCCTCAGTGTAACACTACTCATACTCGGCCCGACACATTGCCACGGTATCTTCTATCAGGCGGCGCGCCACCGTACCCGGCGGGGGTAAAAGAGGCAGATCGTCATAACGATACCAGTTTGCCTCCAGCAGCTCTTTCTGGTCGATAACGATCTCGCCGCTGTCGTATTCCGCCATAAACGCCGTCATTAGCGACATCGGGAACGGCCACGGCTGCGAGGTGACGTAGCGCAGGTTTTTCACCTTGATTCCGCTCTCCTCCATCACCTCGCGCGCCACCGCCTGCTCCAGCGTTTCGCCCACTTCGACGAAACCGGCCAGCACGGTATGAATGCCGTTACGATGGCGGGTATGCTGCGCCAGCAGGATGGAATCGTCCCGGCGGATGGCGACGATGATGCACGGCGCAATCTGCGGATAGTAGCGTTCACGGCAGTGGCCGCAGAGGAGAGCCCACTCGGTTTTGCTCGGGTGCATGGTATGCCCGCAGTAGCCGCAGTATTTGTGCGAGCGGTAAAACTCCGCCAGCTGCACGCCCCGCCCCGCCAGCTGAAACAGCCCCGCGTCCAGATCCAGCACCTGGCGTACGGATCCCATATTCTGACGACGAGATTGCCGGATCAACCACACCGGATCGCCCTGCCACTCGCCGATCCGCAGAGCGGGCTGACCGACAAGATCGAAGATTTCTGCCGCACCGTAGGGGATTTCTCCACCGGGCAGCCACAACTTCTGTTCGTGACTGACGATCCACCAACCCAGATCTGATTTTTCAATAATACGATCCATATCTATTGCACTACCTTCGCTTCACTGACATGTTGTTAGCATTGTGGTTACATTTTGGATAAGTAGATCCCATTCTAAACTTTGCGGAGTCGACCATGTTAAACCAGCTAGAAAGCCTGACGGAGCGCGTTGGAGGAAGTAACACACTGGTGGATCGCTGGCTACATGTACGCAAGCATCTCCTCGTGGCGTATTACAATCTGGTCGGTCTTAAGCCTGGCAAAGAATCCTTTATGCGGCTGAATGAAAAAGCGCTGGATGATTTTTGTCAGAGCCTGGTCGACTACCTTTCCGACGGCCATTTCAACATTTATGAACGCATTATCCGCGAAATGGAAGGCACAAATCCCTGTTTAGCGGCCAGCAAACTTTGTCCGCTGCTGGAAGCCAACACCCAGCAGATCATGGATTACTACGATTCCACGCTCGAGAATGCTATCGATCACGATAATTATCTTGAGTTCCAGCAGGCGCTTTCCGATCTTGGCGAAGCGCTGGAGGAGCGATTCACGCTGGAAGATAAGCTGATCGCCCTCGCCCTGGATAACGGCCTGGACGTCAGCCACGAAGATAACGTCGTGCGCCCGGCTTGAGTTCTTAATCGTTAACGAGTAATTTACAACCATTCGCCCCTCTGCGGAGGGGGATTTTTCTTGTCGGAGTGCCCAGTGTGAAAGCACGGGCTGAGACCGTTAATTCGGGATCCGCGGAACCTGATCAGGCTAATACCTGCGAAGGGAACAAGAGTTACACTGCTGTTGAATCGCCCCTGGGCGATCTTCTCTTGCTTCATCCGTCGTCTGACAAGCCATGTCCTTCACTTTTGGAATGAGCTATGTCTACTACTAAACTGACCCGCCGCGAACAGCGCGAACACGCCCAACGCTTTATCGACACCCTGGAAGGTACCGCTTTCCCGAACTCGAAACGCATCTACATTACCGGCTCGCAGGCCGATATCCGCGTCCCAATGCGCGAAATTCAGCTCAGCCCGACGCTTATCGGCGGCAGCAAAGATAATCCGCAGTATGAAGACAACGAAGCCGTGCCGGTGTATGACACCTCCGGCCCGTACGGCGATCCCTCTGTCGCCATTAACGTCCAGCAGGGTCTGGCAAAGCTCCGCCAGCCGTGGATTGACGCGCGTAACGACTGCGAAGAGCTGAGCGTGCGTAGCTCTGCGTACACCAAAGAACGCCTGGCCGACGACGGTCTGGACGAGCTGCGCTTTTCCGGCCTGCTGACGCCAAAACGCGCTAAAGCGGGCAAATGCGTAACCCAGCTGCACTACGCGCGCCAGGGTATCGTTACGCCGGAGATGGAGTTCATCGCCATCCGCGAAAATATGGGCCGCGAGCGCATCCGCAGCGAAATATTGCGCCACCAGCATCCCGGCGAAGGCTTTGGCGCTCGCCTGCCGGAAAACATCACGCCGGAGTTTGTGCGTGACGAAGTGGCCGCCGGGCGCGCGATTATCCCCGCCAACGTCAACCACCCGGAATCCGAGCCGATGATTATCGGCCGCAACTTCCTGGTGAAGGTTAACGCCAACATCGGCAACTCGGCGGTGACGTCATCCATCGAAGAAGAGGTGGAAAAGCTGGTCTGGTCAACGCGCTGGGGCGCGGACACGGTGATGGACCTCTCCACTGGCCGCTACATCCACGAAACCCGCGAATGGATCCTGCGTAACAGCCCGGTGCCGATCGGTACCGTCCCGATTTATCAGGCGCTGGAGAAGGTCAACGGCATCGCCGAAAATCTCACCTGGGAAGCGTTCCGCGACACGCTGCTGGAGCAGGCGGAACAGGGCGTGGACTACTTCACCATTCACGCGGGCGTGCTGCTGCGCTACGTGCCGATGACGGCGAAACGTCTGACCGGCATCGTCTCGCGCGGCGGTTCCATCATGGCGAAGTGGTGCCTGTCCCATCATCAGGAAAATTTCCTCTACGAACACTTCCGCGAGATTTGCGAAATCTGCGCCGCCTATGACGTATCGCTGTCGCTGGGCGACGGCCTGCGTCCGGGCTCTATCCGCGACGCCAACGACGAAGCGCAGTTTGCCGAGCTGCACACGCTGGGCGAGCTGACCAAAATCGCCTGGGAGTATGACGTGCAGGTAATGATTGAAGGCCCTGGGCACGTGCCGATGCAGATGATCCGCCGCAATATGACCGAGGAGCTGGAGCACTGCCACGAAGCGCCGTTCTATACCCTGGGGCCATTGACCACGGATATCGCACCGGGCTACGACCACTTCACCTCCGGGATTGGCGCGGCGATGATCGGCTGGTTCGGCTGCGCTATGCTCTGCTACGTCACGCCGAAAGAGCACCTCGGGCTGCCAAACAAAGAGGACGTAAAGCAGGGGCTGATCGCCTACAAGATTGCCGCCCACGCGGCGGATCTGGCGAAAGGCCATCCGGGCGCGCAAATCCGCGACAACGCCATGTCCAAAGCGCGCTTTGAATTCCGCTGGGAAGATCAGTTCAACCTGGCGCTGGATCCGTTCACCGCCCGCGCCTACCACGACGAAACCCTGCCGCAGGAATCGGGCAAGGTGGCGCACTTCTGCTCCATGTGCGGGCCGAAGTTCTGTTCGATGAAAATCAGCCAGGAAGTGCGCGACTACGCCGCCGCGCAGACCATTGAAGTCGGTATGGCGGACATGTCAGAAACCTTCCGCGCGAAAGGCGGCGAAATCTACCTCAAAAAAGAGGAGGCGTAATGTACCAGCCCGACTTTCCTCCTGTCCCCTTCCGCTTAGGGCTCTATCCGGTGGTGGACAGCGTGGAGTGGATCGCACGCCTGCTGGAGGCCGGCATTCGTACCCTCCAGCTGCGCATCAAGGATAAGCGCGATGAAGAGGTAGAGGCCGATGTGGTTGCCGCCATCGCGCTGGGACGCCGCTACGACGCCCGCCTGTTTATCAACGACTACTGGCGGCTGGCCGTTAAGCATCGGGCGTACGGCGTGCATCTGGGTCAGGAGGACCTGGAAACCACCGACTTGAACGCCATCCGCCAGGCTGGCCTGCGCCTTGGCGTTTCAACACACGATGATATGGAAATCGACGTGGCGCTGGCGGCCCGCCCCTCTTACATCGCCCTCGGTCACGTCTTCCCGACGCAAACCAAGCAGATGCCATCCGCGCCGCAGGGGCTGACGCAGCTGGCGAGCCACGTTAAGCGCCTTGCCGATTACCCGACCGTCGCCATCGGCGGAATCAGCCTTGAACGCGCCCCGGCGGTGCTGGAGACCGGCGTCGGCAGTATCGCCGTCGTCAGCGCCATCACCCAGGCGGCAAACTGGCAGTTCGCCACCGAACAGCTTTTACAGCTGGCAGGAGCGGGCGATGAATGACCGCGATTTTATGCGCTACAGTCGCCAGATCCTGCTGGAGGATATCGCCATCGACGGGCAGCAAAAGCTGCTCTCAAGCCGGGTGCTGATTGTCGGTCTGGGCGGGTTAGGCGCGCCCGCCGCGCTCTATCTGGCCGGTGCGGGCGTGGGCACGCTGGTGCTGGCCGATGACGACGAGGTGCACATCAGCAATCTGCAGCGGCAAATTCTCTTCACAACTGAGGACATTAACCAGCCCAAAGCGCAGATCACCCGGCAGCGGCTACACCAGCTTAATCCGGATATCGAACTGATTGCTCTGCAGGAGCGACTGAGCGGTGAAAGCCTGCGCCGTGAAGTCGCCCTTGCCGACGCGGTGCTGGACTGTACGGACAATATGGCGACGCGTCAGGCCATCAACGCCGCCTGCGTAGCAGAAAATACGCCGCTGATCACCGCCAGCGCGGTGGGGTTCGGCGGGCAGATGATGGTCCTGACGCCGCCGTGGGCGCAGGGCTGCTATCGCTGCCTGTGGCCGGACGATGCCGAGCCGGCGCGCAACTGCCGCACGGCTGGCGTGCTTGGTCCGGTGGTGGGCGTGATGGGCACGCTGCAGGCGCTGGAGGCCATCAAGCTGCTCAGCGGCATGGAGGCGGAACGCAACACGCTGCGCCTGTTCGACGCCCGCTCCAGCGGCTGGCGCCATCTGGCGCTACACCGCGCCAGCCACTGCCCGGTATGCGGAGGCCACGATGCGCATTTTGTTTAACGATGAGCCAATGAACTGCGAAGACGGCCTCACCGTTGCCGTACTGCTCGATAAATTACGCCAGCTCAAGCCGGGAACGGCGCTGGCGCTCAATCAACAGATCCTGCCGCGCGAGCAGTGGGAACATCAGCAGGTCACTGAAGGCGACCAGATCCTGCTGTTTCAGGTTATCGCAGGGGGCTAAGATGTTACGTATTGCTGATAAAGTCTTTGATTCACATCTCTTTACCGGAACAGGCAAATTCGCCTCGCCGCAGCTGATGGTGGATGCCATCCGTGAAAGCGGTAGCCAGCTGGTGACGCTGGCGATGAAGCGCGTGGACCTTCGCCAGCACAACGATGCCATTCTTGCCCCGTTGCTGGAAGCCGGCGTCACGCTGCTGCCCAACACCTCCGGCGCGAAAACGGCCGAGGAGGCGATTTTCGCCGCACAGCTGGCGCGGGAAGCGCTCGGCACCCGCTGGCTGAAGCTGGAAATTCACCCGGACGCCCGCTGGCTGCTGCCCGACCCAATCGAGACTCTGAAAGCCGCAGAAAAGCTGGTGCAGCAGGGGTTTACCGTTCTGCCTTACTGCGGCGCGGATCCCGTGCTGTGTAAGCGTCTGGAAGAGGTCGGCTGTGCCGCCGTCATGCCCCTGGGCGCCCCAATTGGCTCCAATCAGGGTCTGGAAACCCGCGCGATGCTGGAGATCATCATCGAGCAGGCGACCGTGCCGGTGGTAGTGGATGCGGGCATCGGCGTGCCCAGCCATGCCGCGCAGGCGCTGGAAATGGGCGCAGACGCGGTGCTGGTGAATACCGCCATTGCGGTGGCCGACGACCCGGTAATGATGGCGCGCGCGTTTCGTCTCGCCGTGGAGGCTGGCGTGCTGGCCAGAGAGTCAGGCCCCGGCTCGCGCAGTTTTCAGGCGCAGGCCACCAGCCCGCTAACCGGTTTTCTGGAGGCGCTCTCATGAGCACGTTTACCGAGCGCTGGCGCGAGCTTAACTGGGACGATATAGCCCTGCGCATTAACAGCAAAACGACTGCTGACGTCGAGCGCGCGCTGAATGCCCGTCATCTGAACCGGGAGGATTTAATGGCCCTGCTCTCTCCAGCGGCCAGCGCCTACCTTGAACCGATGGCGCAGCGCGCCCAGCGCCTCACCCGGCAGCGGTTTGGCAACACGGTGAGCTTCTACGTCCCGCTCTATCTTTCGAACCTGTGCGCCAACGACTGTACCTACTGTGGTTTCTCCATGAGCAACCGCATCAAGCGGAAAACGCTCGATGAAGAGGAGATCGCACGCGAGTGTGCGGCCATTCGTGACATGGGCTTTGAGCATCTTCTGCTGGTTACGGGCGAGCATCAGGGGAAAGTGGGAATGGACTATTTCCGCCAGCATCTGCCTGCTATACGTCGGGAGTTTGCGTCGTTGCAGATGGAGGTTCAGCCCCTGTCGCAGGACGAGTATGCGGAGTTAAAAACGCTCGGGCTGGACGGAGTCATGGTCTATCAGGAAACCTACCACGAGGCGACGTACGCCCGGCATCACCTGAAGGGGAAGAAGCAGGATTTCTTCTTCCGGCTGGAAACGCCGGACAGGCTGGGCCGCGCCGGGATCGACAAAATCGGGCTGGGTGCGCTGATTGGGCTTTCCGATAGCTGGCGGGTAGATTGCTACATGGTGGCAGAACATCTGCTGTGGCTGCAGCAGCACTACTGGCAGACCCGATACTCCATCTCCTTCCCACGCCTGCGCCCCTGCGCAGGAGGCATTGAACCGGCTTCGCTGATGGATGAACGCCAGCTGGTGCAGACCATCTGCGCGTTTCGCCTGCTCGCCCCGGAAGTGGAATTATCGCTCTCAACGCGTGAGTCCCCGGCGTTTCGCGATCGCGTCATTCCGCTGGCGATTAACAACGTCAGCGCGTTTTCCAAAACGCAGCCGGGCGGATATGCAGACGACCATCCGGAGCTTGAGCAGTTTGCACCGCATGACGGACGGCGTCCGGAAGCCGTTGCCGCCGCCCTGTCGGCACAGGGACTGCAGCCTGTGTGGAAAGACTGGGACAGCTGGCTGGGAAGAGCCTCGCAATGACGATGTAACGCACTGCAACACGGTAAAAAATTATCGAGGCGCTACGGAAAGGCAAAACCGGATGATTGTCAGCGATCGTCCGGTTTTTTATTGTCATCAGGTCAGCAACGGACGCTGACCAGGGCGAAAAGCTTCTTCCTCGTTTCGCCCTGCCTCAGTCTCCGTGCATAAAATGGGCGAAATGGTATGAATAAGGTATTTCTCAGTGATTCTTAAGATAAATCATCTCGTCTGAAATCGTGTTCCGTATAATTCACCGCTAACCGCAGGACAGCGACTATGCTGAGAGGATATCGGCAGACGAAAAATATTCACCATCAGGATCGATGTACAACTCATGGCACTTCACAGCAAAAAGCTCTCTTTCACCCGACCAATTATGCTCAGCTTCGCGGGGATCCTGTGCAGTTTTGCGCTGATCGCGGTCGTGGTAACTTTTTCACAACGAAAGGATTTCCTTGAGGACTATCATAAGATTAATGGCAATTTCACCCATAACCTTGCGGTGAACTACACCGAGTCTATCCTGCGTGAAAACGACTATATCCTGGGCCGCTCCGCGATGTACTTTGCACGCGATGACAGGCTAAACGAGACCCTCAACGTCGACCCGACGCAAGGGCTGCAGATGATGATGCATTTGCAAAATCTTATGCCGACCGTGTCATCCATCTCGCTGGCAGACACGCAGGGACATTATCTGCGCGCGCCGGAAGTACTCCAGACGGAAAAGAGTAAAACCTTCGATCCCCGGACGCGCCCGTGGTTTGTCGCCCATGCTGAAGCCAGTATCTTCAGCCACTATACTCGTCCCTATATGGACTACTTCAACGGACATCCGACGGTCACTCTCTATAAGCCGTTGATTTCACCAGAAGGTCGACTTAAGGGTACGATCGCGTTTCATCTTGACTTAACGTCAATGGGCTACACCCTGCGTCAGATGGTCGCTCCTGTTCAGGGGGAATTCTTCGTCGTCGAGCGAGATGGCGCCGTCGTGCTGCACCCTGATACGGGCGCGCTTTTCAAACAGTACGTCAGCGAAGCGCTGATGGACAAAATGACCAGCGGCGAAGGCCATCTTTACGACAAAAAAACCAACACCTGGTATTACTACTACTCATTTACCAATCCGGACTGGTTTGTTATCTACCGGGTCTCTGGCGCAACGCTTACCGATATCACCCGACACGAAACGACGATCGTAGGCTGGGGTTTCGCGCTGGCTGCCATCATTATCATTCTCTTCGGCCTCTATCTGCGCCACGCCTCGCGTACCGTGTTGATGACCATTATCAACGCGATCAAAACGGGCGATGTGAGCCAGGCGCCGCGTCTGGAAGCGATGCTGAGCCATACCATCCAGTCCAATAAAGAGCGTGAGATGGCGTATGTCCGCCAGGCCACTCACGATGCGCTGACCGGCTGCAAAAACCGCCGTGCGTTCGATAGCGATGTGGAGGAATTATTAAACGCTCACCAGCCTTTCGCGATGGCGCTGGTTGATATTGATAACTTCAAGTCAATTAACGACACGTGGGGACACCTGAGCGGCGACATTGTCCTGCGGAACGTGGCGCGCGAGGGGATCCAAATAATGCAGCCCCACCACGTCTCGGTCTATCGCTACGGTGGTGAAGAGTTCGCGGTGATTTTCCAGGCCGAGCAGATCGCTGCCGCATTTTCATTGCTTGACGCATGGCGCACCGCCGTTGAAAGACGCGTCTGGCGGGAAGAAAATCTGCACGTCACGTTCAGTGCGGGTCTGGGTGAATGGCACTTCGAACCGCTGGAACAATTTGTAGGTAGTGTTGATAACGCGCTCTACGGTGCTAAAAAGCAGGGAAAAAACCGTATTGTTCGCACTGCCGTCGGCTGACTTTCTCTCTTACTCGAAGAATTGTAACCGGTTTCAGAAAAATGCCTCTTTCTTTGTGATGCCTGACACACAATCGTGGTAAAGCGGTTGTTGAAGCTCTCTGTGCGGGATAATTATCAATAAACACATGTAGATCGAGGCTGATTATGAAGAACATCGTTTTATGCTGTGCAGCGGGAATGTCAACCAGCATGCTGGTTCAACGTATGAAAGACGCCGCGCAGAAAAAAGGGGTTGAAGTCACCATTAAAGCCGTTCCGGTTGCGGAGTTTAAAGACAATATCGCGACGGCCGACATCGTATTGCTGGGGCCACAGGTTAAATACGAGCAGGCTAAACTGCAGGCGCAGGCCGACCCGCTGGGCAAAAAGGTCGCGGTGATCGACATGATGGATTACGGCATGATGAAAGGCGATGCCGTACTGGAAAAAGCGCTCAAACTGCTGGAGTCATAATGGAAGACTTAGAAACCACAATCATGGAACTGCTGGTCAACGCCGGTGCGGCGCGCAGTGCGGCCCTGACGGCCTTGCAGATGGCGCGTAAAGGTGATTTTGACGAAGCTGAAAAAGCGATGGAAGAATCCCGTGAATATGTGAAGCACGCGCATACGATCCAGACGCAGCTTATCGGCCTTGACGAAGGAACCGGAAAACTCCCTGTTAACCTGATTACCGTTCATTCTCAGGATCACCTGATGAACGCGATGGTTATTCAGGATCTGGCGGGCGATATGATTGAGCTTTATCGACGCATTCCATTAGTGAATTGAATAAATGCAGATGTAAAAAAACCCGCCGAGGCGGGTTTTTTATTTACGGCACCAACGATTACTCGTTGTCGGAACCGCCCAGACCTGCGTTCAGCAGTTCTGCCAGGCTCGCGGATGCATCTTCAGCAGTAACCTGCGGTGCAGCTGGCAGTTCGCCCGCTGCGCGACGACGCATACGATCCTGGTGGTACGCATAACCGGTACCGGCCGGGATCAGACGACCCACGATGACGTTCTCTTTCAGACCGCGCAGTTCATCACGTTTACCTGCAACAGCGGCTTCGGTCAGGACACGAGTCGTTTCCTGGAACGATGCTGCAGAGATGAAGGACTCGGTTGCCAGAGACGCTTTGGTGATACCCAGCAGATCGCGTGCGAAGGTCGCACCGATTTTACCATTCGCTTCCAGATCGCGGTTAGCGATCTTAACGCGTGAGTATTCAACCTGCTCGCCTTCCAGGAAGTCGGAGCTGCCCGCGTTTTCGATGGTTGCTTTACGCAGCATCTGACGAACGATAACTTCGATGTGCTTATCGTTAATCTTAACGCCCTGCAGGCGGTATACGTCCTGTACTTCGTTAACAATGTAACGAGTAACAGCATGCACACCACGCAGACGCAGGATGTCGTGCGGCGCTTCTGGACCGTCGGAAACCACGTCACCACGTTCTACACGTTCACCTTCGAACACGTTGAGCTGACGCCACTTAGGAATCATCTCTTCGTACGGCTCGCTGCCATCTACTGGCGTGATAACCAGACGGCGCTTACCTTTGGTCTCTTTACCGAAGGAGATGATACCGCTGATTTCAGCCAGGATTGCAGGCTCTTTCGGACGACGTGCTTCGAACAGGTCCGCAACGCGTGGCAGACCACCGGTGATGTCCTTGGTACCGCCGGATTCCTGAGGAATACGCGCCAGGGTGTCACCAGAGCTGATCTGTACGCCATCTTCCAGCTGTACAATCGCTTTACCCGGCAGGAAGTACTGCGCAGGCATATCGGTACCTGGGATCAGAACGTCGTTACCCTGAGCATCAACGATTTTCAGTGCAGGACGCAGATCTTTACCACCGGTAGTACGTTCTGCAGAATCCAGAACTACCAGAGAAGACAGACCGGTCAGCTCGTCGGTCTGACGAGTAATGGTCTGGCCGTCGATCATGTCAGTAAAGCGGATGAAACCACTTACTTCAGTGATAACCGGCATGGTGTGTGGATCCCAGTTTGCAACGGTTTCACCGCCGGCAACCTGCTCGCCATCACCTTTCGCCATAACAGCACCGTAAGGCACTTTATAGCTCTCTTTGGTACGACCGAATTCGTCGATCAGCTTCAGCTCGGTGTTACGAGAGGTCACAACCAGCTTGCCTGCGGAGTTAACAACAGACTTCGCGTTGCTGAGCTTGATGCTACCTTTGTTTTTCACCTGAATGCTGGATTCAGCAGCCGCACGGGATGCCGCACCACCGATGTGGAACGTACGCATCGTCAGCTGTGTACCCGGCTCACCGATGGACTGTGCCGCGATAACGCCGATGGCTTCACCCTTGTTGATGATGTGGCCACGCGCCAGGTCACGACCGTAGCAGTGCGCACACACACCAAAGTCGGTGTCACAGGATACAACGGAACGCACCTTCACGGAGTCAACAGAGTTCGCTTCCAGCAGGTCACACCACTGTTCGTGCAGCAGCGTATTGCGTGGAACCAGAATGTCTGCGGTACCCGGCTTCAGAATGTCTTCCGCGGTCACACGACCCAGTACACGATCGCGCAGCGGCTCTTTAACATCACCACCCTCGATAACCGGGGTCATGGTGATACCTTCGAGGGTGCCACAATCGTCTTCGGTTACAACCAGATCCTGCGCAACGTCAACCAGACGACGCGTCAGATAACCGGAGTTCGCTGTCTTCAGTGCGGTATCCGCCAGACCTTTACGCGCACCGTGCGTGGAGATGAAGTACTGGAGTACGTTCAGACCTTCACGGAAGTTCGCGGTGATTGGCGTTTCGATGATGGAGCCATCTGGCTTCGCCATCAGACCACGCATACCTGCCAGCTGACGAATCTGTGCCGCAGAACCACGCGCACCGGAGTCGGCCATCATGTAGATGCTGTTGAAGGAAACTTGCTGCTCTTCTACGCCGTCACGGTTAATCACGGTTTCGGTTTGCAGGTTATCCATCATCGCTTTGGATACACGATCGTTCGCCGCTGCCCAGATATCGATAACTTTGTTGTAGCGTTCGCCCGCGGTTACCAGACCAGACTGGAACTGCTCCTGGATCTCAGCAACTTCGGCTTCCGCTTCAGAGATGATCTCGTGTTTCTTCTCTGGGATGACCATGTCATCGATACCAACAGATGCACCTGAACGCGCTGCATAAGCAAAGCCGGTATACATTGTCTGGTCAGCGAAGATAACGGTCGGCTTCAGACCCAGAATGCGGTAACAGGTGTTCAGCATTTTGGAGATCGCTTTCTTGCCCAGCGCCTGGTTGACGATGGAGAAAGGCAGACCTTTCGGTACGATCATCCACAGAATGGCACGGCCGATAGTCGTGTCTTTCAGGCTGGTTTTCGCAACGAATTCGCCGTTTGCATCTTTTTCGTATTCGGTGATACGCACTTTAACGCGCGCATGCAGAGAGGCCAGGCCAGCGCGATAAATACGCTCAGCTTCTTTAGGGCCAGTCAGCACCATGCCTTCGCCTTTGGCGTTAACACAGTCACGGGTCATGTAATACAGACCCAATACAACGTCCTGAGAAGGAACAATGATTGGCTCACCGTTCGCTGGAGACAGGATGTTGTTGGTAGACATCATCAGCGCACGCGCTTCGAGCTGGGCTTCCAGCGTCAGCGGTACGTGAACAGCCATCTGGTCACCATCGAAGTCGGCGTTATAGGCCGCACAAACCAGCGGGTGCAGCTGGATAGCTTTACCTTCGATCAGAACTGGCTCAAATGCCTGGATACCCAGACGGTGCAGCGTTGGTGCACGGTTCAGCAGTACCGGGTGTTCGCGGATAACTTCGTCCAGGATATCCCAAACGACAGCTTCTTCACGCTCAACCATTTTCTTAGCGGCTTTGATGGTGGTGGCCAGGCCACGCAGCTCCAGCTTGCCGTAGATGAACGGTTTGAACAGCTCCAGTGCCATTTTCTTCGGCAGACCGCACTGATGCAGACGCAGGTATGGACCTACGGTGATTACAGAACGACCAGAGTAGTCAACACGCTTACCGAGCAGGTTCTGACGGAAACGACCCTGCTTACCTTTGATCATGTCGGCCAAAGATTTCAGAGGACGTTTGTTAGAACCGGTGATCGCACGACCGCGACGACCGTTATCCAGCAGGGCATCTACCGCTTCCTGCAGCATACGTTTTTCGTTGCGTACGATGATGTCTGGCGCAGCCAGATCCAGCAGACGTTTCAGACGGTTGTTACGGTTGATAACGCGACGATACAGATCGTTCAGATCGGACGTTGCGAAACGACCGCCATCCAGCGGAACCAGCGGACGCAGATCTGGCGGCAGAACCGGCAGAACGGTCAGGATCATCCACTCTGGCTTGTTACCAGACTGAACGAACGCTTCCAGCAGTTTGATACGCTTGGTCAGCTTTTTACGCTTGGTTTCGGAGTTGGTTTCGTTCAGCTCTTCACGCAGCTGCTCGCACTCCTGCTCCAGATCCATGCTCTTCAGCAGGGCCTGAATAGCTTCCGCACCCATCTTCGCGTCGAATTCGTCACCGAACTCTTCCAGCGCGTCCAGATACTGCTCTTCAGTCAGGATCTGGTGACGTTCCAGGTTCGTCATCCCGCCTTCGATAACCACATAAGATTCGAAGTACAGTACACGTTCGATATCGCGCAGCGGCATATCCAGCAGCAGGCCGATACGGGACGGCAGGGATTTCAGGAACCAGATATGAGCAGTCGGAGACGCCAGCTCGATGTGGCCCATACGCTCACGGCGTACTTTGGTCTGGGTCACTTCAACGCCGCACTTCTCACAGATCACACCACGGTGTTTCAGGCGCTTGTACTTACCGCACAGGCACTCGTAATCTTTTACTGGCCCGAAAATACGTGCACAGAAAAGGCCGTCACGCTCAGGTTTGAACGTACGGTAGTTGATGGTTTCCGGCTTTTTAACTTCACCGAAAGACCATGAACGGATCATGTCTGGCGAAGCCAGAGCAATTTTGATCGCATCAAACTCTTCGGTTTTAGTTTGCGCTTTCAGAAACTTTAATAAGTCTTTCACGGATTTGCTCCCGTCGGAGTTAGCACACTCTGCTGTCGGGGGTTAACCCGACAGCAGTGACCTGTTTGAGCGAGAATTACTCGTCTTCCAGTTCGATGTTGATACCCAGCGAACGAATCTCTTTCAACAGTACGTTGAAGGATTCTGGCATGCCCGGCTCCATCTGATGGTTGCCGTCCACGATGTTTTTATACATCTTGGTACGACCGTTCACGTCATCAGACTTAACGGTGAGCATTTCCTGCAGGGTGTATGCCGCGCCGTATGCTTCCAGCGCCCACACTTCCATCTCCCCGAAGCGCTGACCACCGAACTGTGCCTTACCACCCAGCGGCTGCTGAGTAACCAGGCTGTAAGAACCGGTAGAACGAGCGTGCATCTTGTCGTCGACCAGGTGGTTCAGTTTCAGCATGTACATGTAACCAACGGTTACTGGACGCTCAAACTGCTCACCGGTACGGCCGTCAAACAGCGTAATCTGACCAGACGTTGGCAGACCACCCAGTTGCAGCAGCTCTTTAATTTCAGCTTCTTTTGCACCGTCGAATACCGGCGTTGCAATTGGCATACCTTTGCGCAGGTTCTCTGCCAGACGCAGCACTTCTTCATCGCTGAAGGTGTTCAGGTCGACTTTCTGACGCACGTCGGTACCCAGATCGTAGGCACGCTGGATGAATTCGCGCAGTTTCGCGACTTCCTGCTGCTGTTTCAGCATGGCGTTGATCTTGTCGCCGATACCTTTCGCAGCCATACCCAGGTGGGTTTCCAGAATCTGACCGATGTTCATACGAGACGGTACGCCCAGCGGGTTCAGTACGATATCTACCGGCGTACCGTTAGCATCGTGCGGCATATCTTCGATCGGGTTGATCTTAGAGATAACACCCTTGTTACCGTGACGACCTGCCATCTTATCACCAGGCTGGATCTGACGTTTTACGGCCAGATAGACCTTAACAATCTTCAGCACGCCTGGTGCCAGATCGTCGCCCTGAGTGATTTTGCGGCGTTTCGCTTCGAGTTTTTTCTCGAACTCGTGTTTCAGTTCGTCATACTGCTCAGCCAGCTGTTCCAGCTGATTTTGTTTCTCTTCGTCGGTCAGGCCCAGTTCCAGCCAGCGATCGCGTGGCAGTTTGTCGAGCTTCTCAGCTTCAACGCCACCGGCAACCAGCACCGCATAGATACGGCTGAACAGACCTGCTTCGAGGATCTGCAGTTCTTCAGACAGGTCTTTCTTAGCCTGTTTGAGCTGCATCTCTTCGATTTCCAGCGCACGCTTATCTTTCTCAACGCCGTCACGAGTGAAGACCTGAACGTCGATAACCGTACCGGAAACACCGTTTGGTACGCGCAGAGAAGAGTCTTTAACGTCAGACGCTTTCTCACCGAAGATTGCACGCAGCAGTTTCTCTTCTGGCGTCAGCTGGGTTTCACCTTTTGGCGTAACCTTACCAACCAGAATGTCGCCGCCGGTCACTTCCGCACCGATGTAAACAATACCGGATTCATCCAGCTTGGAGAGCGCAGCTTCACCCACGTTAGGGATGTCGGCAGTGATCTCTTCTGGCCCCAGCTTGGTGTCACGGGACACACAGGCCAGTTCCTGAATGTGGATGGTGGTGAAACGATCTTCCTGAACCACACGCTCGGAGACGAGGATGGAGTCTTCGAAGTTGTAACCGTTCCACGGCATGAACGCTACGCGCATGTTCTGACCGAGCGCCAGTTCACCGAGGTCGGTGGACGGACCGTCTGCCAGCACGTCGCCGCGCTCAACTGGCTCACCCAGAGATACGCAAGGCATCTGGTTGATACAGGTGTTCTGGTTAGAACGGGTGTATTTGGTCAGGTTGTAGATGTCGATACCCGCTTCGCCCGGATACATCTCGTCTTCATTAACTTTGATAACGATACGGGATGCATCGACGTACTGAACGGTACCGCCACGCTTAGCAACTGCAGTAACACCGGAGTCAACGGCAACAGCACGTTCCATACCGGTACCAACCAGCGGCTTATCAGCGCGCAGAGTTGGAACGGCCTGACGTTGCATGTTTGCACCCATCAATGCACGGTTGGCGTCATCGTGTTCCAGGAACGGGATCAGGGACGCACCGACGGATACCACCTGCTGGGTGGATACGTCCATGTAGTCAACCTGGTCGCGGCTGAACAAGCTGGATTCGCCTTTGCTACGGCAGGTAACCAGATCTTCTACAAAGTGGCCTTCGTCATCCAGGTTGGAGTTCGCCTGAGCGATAACGTAGTTGCCTTCTTCGATAGCAGACAGGTAGTGAATTTCGTCGGTAACAACGCCGTCAGTCACTTTACGATACGGGGTCTCGAGGAAACCGTATTCGTTCGTCTGTGCGTACACGGACAGGGAGTTGATTAGACCGATGTTTGGACCTTCAGGCGTTTCGATTGGACACACGCGACCATAGTGAGTCGGGTGTACGTCTCGAACTTCAAAGCCTGCACGTTCACGGGTCAGACCGCCCGGGCCGAGTGCGGAGATACGACGTTTGTGCGTAATCTCAGACAGCGGGTTGTTCTGGTCCATAAACTGAGACAGCTGGCTGGAACCGAAGAACTCTTTCACTGCTGCAGAAATCGGCTTGGCGTTGATCATATCCTGAGGCATCAGGGTATCCAGATCGCCCAGTGACAGACGCTCTTTCACCGCACGCTCTACACGAACCAGGCCAACGCGGAACTGGTTTTCCGCCATTTCGCCTACGGAACGGATACGACGGTTGCCGAGGTGGTCGATATCGTCCACTTCGCCTTTACCGTTACGGATATCGATGAGCTTCTTCATCACTTCGATGATGTCGTCTTTGCTCAGGATACCGGAACCTTCGATTTCGTCGCGCAGCAGAGAACGGTTGAACTTCATGCGACCAACCGCGGACAGATCGTAGCGGTCTTCGGAGAAGAACAGGTTCTCGAACAGACTTTCAGCCGCTTCGCGAGTCGGTGGCTCACCAGGACGCATCATGCGGTAGATTTCGACCAGCGCGCTCAGACGATCGGTGGTTGGGTCGACGCGTACAGTCTCAGAGATGTACGGACCGTGGTCCAGATCGTTGGTGAACAGCGTTTCGATACGTTTGTGGCCAGACTGGCTCAGCTTAGCCAGCAGATCCAGGCTCAGCTCCATGTTAGCCGGGCAGATCAGCTCGCCAGTTGATTCATCAACGTAATCTTTCGCGGCTACTTTTCCTGCAATGTATTCAACCGGAACTTCGATGTGTTTGATATCATCTTTTTCCAGCTGGCGGATGTGGCGCGCGGTGATACGGCGACCTTTTTCCACATACACTTTGCCGTCGGCTTCGATGTCGAACGACGCGGTCTCACCACGCAGACGTTCCGGCACCAGCTCCATCTGCAGCTTGTTGTCGCGGATTTCAAAGATCACTTTCTCAAAGAACAGGTCCAGGATCTGCTCAGTGGTATAGTTCAGTGCACGCAGAATGATGGTTGCAGGCAGTTTACGACGACGGTCGATACGGACAAACAGGTTGTCTTTTGGATCGAACTCGAAGTCCAGCCATGAACCACGGTAAGGAATGATGCGTGCGTTATACAGTACTTTACCGGAAGAGTGTGTTTTACCTTTATCGCTGTCGAAGAAGACGCCCGGGCTACGATGCAGCTGGGAAACGATAACACGCTCAGTACCGTTGATGACGAAAGTACCGTTGTCTGTCATGAGTGGAATCTCACCCATGTAGACTTCTTGTTCTTTAATGTCTTTTACGGTGCCTTCCGGCGCTTCGCGCTCGTAGATCACCAGACGCAGTTTTACGCGCAGCGGTGCGGAATAGGTCACGCCACGGATCTGACATTCCTGAACGTCAAACACCGGTTCGCCAAGGCGGTAGCTGACGTACTGCAGCTCGGAGTTACCGCTGTAGCTCTGAATCGGGAACACGGAACGGAAGGCTGCTTCCAGGCCGTACTGCCCTTCAGGATCTTGCTCGATAAACTTCTGGAACGAGTCAAGCTGGATAGAAAGGAGATATGGAATGTCCAGAACTTGTGGACGTTTACCAAAATCCTTACGAATACGTTTTTTCTCGGTATAGGAGTAAACCATAGGGTTCCTCAGCTCGCTGACAAGTCGACCCATCTGTCCGACGAAGGGACAGTTTGTGCAACACCATTTTGTGGACCGGAAAATTGAATACTTTCCGCAATACCTGTTGCTATCACGCTTAAACCATTTCATTGCGATTTACACAGAGCGAGCACCCTGTCGCAGTATATTAAGTCGTCGATAGAAACAAGCATTGTCAGGACAATCAGCAGTCAAACAGTGTGAAATGCTACTGATGCCTTACAGCGCAAAAAGGCTGGTGACTAAAAAGTCACCAGCCATCAGCCTAATTGCTTAGGCTGCAACCAGAAAAGTTGGCTTATTTAACTTCAACTTCAGCGCCAGCTTCTTCCAGAGATTTTTTCAGTGCTTCTGCGTCGTCTTTGCTCACGCCTTCTTTCAGCGCAGCTGGAGCAGATTCTACCAGGTCTTTAGCTTCTTTCAGACCCAGGCCAGTTGCGCCACGTACTGCTTTGATAACAGCAACTTTGTTCGCGCCAGCAGCTTTCAGAATTACGTCGAATTCAGTTTTTTCTTCAGCAGCTTCAGCCGGGCCAGCAGCTACAGCTACAGCAGCAGCAGCAGAAACACCGAATTTTTCTTCCATTGCAGAAACCAGCTCTACAACGTCCATTACGGACATAGCTGCTACTGCTTCAATGATTTGATCTTTAGTGATAGACATTTAAATTGTTCCTGAAAATCAGAATAAGTTTATACGTAAGCAAATGCTTTATAAAGATAACTGCGATTAAGCAGCTTCTTTCGCATCGCGTACAGCAGCCAGAGTGCGAACCAGTTTGCCAGCCGCAGCTTCTTTCATGGTTGCCATCAGGCGTGCAATTGCTTCTTCGTAGGTCGGCAGGGTTGCCAGGCGATCGATTTGCGATGCCGGGATCAACTCACCTTCAAAGGCTGCAGCTTTGACCTCAAATTTTGCATTCGCTTTCGCGAACTCTTTGAACAGACGAGCAGCAGCGCCCGGGTGTTCCATAGAGTATGCAATCAGGGTCGGACCAACAAACGTGTCTTTCAGGCACTCGAACTGAGTACCTTCAACTACGCGGCGCAGCAGGGTGTTACGAACAACACGCATGTATACGCCAGCTTCACGACCTGCTTTACGCAGTTCAGTCATTTTGTCTACAGTAACGCCACGGGAATCCGCAACTACTGCAGACAGCGCGCCTTTGGCTACTTCGCTGACTTCAGCAACAATCGCTTGTTTGTCTTGAAGATTTAAAGCCATTAGCTTTGCTCCTGGATGTTTGCCGGAACTCATGTTCCGGAACTCACTTCACTCTTCCCAACGGAAAGAGCGTCTTAATACGGTGAGCAGAAACAAGCCAGAGTATTAAAAATAATCTTAGCGTTCTGTCACCGTCTACGCAGGGGATTAAGTCTCTTTCGAGACACCTGCGGTCTTCGACGGAGGCCTGGATAGGCCAGGCTCCAACGAACAATTCTTTTAGCCGCTAACTTTCGTTAGCAAACGTGGGGGTAAGATTGTAGACAAAATCACCGCCCACGTAAAGGCATTAGTTTGCAGCAGCGCTCAGGCCAGCCTGGTCAACTGCAACACCTGCACCCATGGTGGTGGAGATGCTAACTTTCTTGATGTACACGCCTTTCGCCTGAGTTGGTTTTGCTTTTTTCAGCGCAACCAGCAGAGCTTCCAGGTTTTCTTTCAGTTTGTCAGCGTCAAAGTCCACTTTACCGATGGTGGTGTGGATGATGCCGTTTTTGTCGTTACGATAACGAACCTGACCCGCTTTAGCGTTCTTAACCGCTTCAGCAACGTTAGGCGTTACAGTACCCACTTTCGGGTTTGGCATCAGGCCGCGTGGACCCAGAACCTGGCCCAGCTGGCCAACAACGCGCATTGCATCTGGAGATGCGATAACAACGTCAAAGTTCATTTCGCCTTTCTTGATCTGATCAGCCAGATCTTCCATACCTACCAGTTCAGCGCCGGCAGCTTTAGCAGCTTCAGCGTTTGCACCCTGAGCAAATACAGCTACGCGAACGGAACGGCCAGTACCGTGTGGCAGTACAGTTGCGCCACGAACGTTCTGATCGGATTTACGAGCGTCGATGCCCAGGTTAACGGCAACGTCAACGCTTTCAACGAACTTAGCAGTTGCCAGTTCTTTCAGCAGAGCGATAGCTTCGTTGATGTCGTACTGTTTGGTCGCATCAACTTTGTCACGGATCACGGACATGCGCTTGGTCAGTTTAGCCATTTCTTAGTCCTCCACTACCAGGCCCATGGAACGTGCAGTACCTTCGATGGAGCGAGTCATCGCTTCAATGTCGGCACCAGTCATGTCGGCAGCTTTGGTCTGCGCGATTTCCTGCAGCTGAGCGCGGGAAATTTTACCCACTTTGTCTTTGTTCGGTTTACCGGAACCAGACTTGATACCAGCCGCTTTCTTCAGCAGAACTGCTGCTGGAGGGGTTTTGGTAACGAAAGTGAAAGAACGGTCAGCGTAAACAGTGATTACGACTGGGATTGGCAGACCTTTTTCCAGGGATTCAGTTTTTGCGTTGAACGCTTTACAGAATTCCATGATGTTCACACCCTGCTGACCCAGAGCTGGACCAACTGGTGGACTTGGGTTCGCCATACCAGCTGCAACCTGCAGCTTGACGTAGGCTTGTACTTTCTTAGCCATTCTAAAATCCTCTGATTGGGTAATAGCGCCTCAGGGAGGCTCCCCGTGAATAAAATTCGTTTTACGGGCCGAGACCCATAAAAACAAAAGGCGCGAAATTGTATTCCAATCCCGCGCCTTGTGCAACGATTAAATCGTCGCTTTTTTGATCGCTGCTTAGGCTTTTTCTACCTGGGCAAAGTCCAGTTCTACCGGGGTCGCACGACCGAAGATAGAAACAGAAACTTTCAGGCGGGACTTCTCGTAGTCCACTTCTTCAACCACGCCATTAAAGTCAGCAAACGGACCGTCATTAACACGAACCATTTCACCCGGTTCAAACAGCGTTTTCGGACGCGGCTTATCACCCACCTGCTGCAGGCGGTTCATAATCGCATCAACTTCTTTGTCGCTGATTGGCGCCGGACGGTCAGACGTGCCGCCGATAAAGCCCATCACGCGCGGTACGCTGCGCACCAGGTGCCAGCTCGCGTCGTTCATAACCATCTGAACCAGCACGTAACCCGGGAAGAATTTGCGCTCGCTTTTGCGACGCTGGCCGCCACGGATCTCAACCACTTCTTCGGTCGGAACCATAACTTCGCCAAACAACTCTTCCATGTTGTGTAATTTGATATGCTCACGCAGCGACGTTGCTACGCGGCCTTCAAAACCGGAAAACGCCTGAACGACGTACCAGCGCTTTTTAGGGGCTTCAGACATCTCAGAACCTCAGGCCAGTGATAAAGGATACCAGGCGAACCAGAATACCATCCAGTCCCCACAGGATCAGTGACATTACAGCGGTAACCGCCGCTACGATCAGCGTGGTGTGCAATGTTTCCTGGCGAGTCGGCCAAATTACCTTGCGGACTTCGGTACGCGCTTCGCGGGCAAAAGCGACAGTCGCTTTGCCTTTCGTCGTCAACAGCGCGACACCACCCGCTGCAGCAATCAGAATTACCACTGCAAGCGCGCGTAGCGGCAGCATAATGTCACGATAAAGGTAGTTGCCGACAATCGCTACGATCAGCAGAACGGCTACTACTACCCATTTCATCGCTTCCAGGCCGCGCCCGCTCCCTTGAGCTTCGGTATTCGCACTCATAAACCAACCTGTCAGAAGTATTCTACAAACATTTTCACCCCGCGATCGCGAGGCAAACCAAATCGAAATGCTAATTCGCTTTTCGGATTATACGCTCTCTGCAGAGCCTGTCTCAGCAATGATTATGACAAAAATAATCACTGATGAGCCAGGTTCTGGCGTGAAAGCGTGCAAAAAGGGCATCAAATGATGCCCTTTTA
This sequence comes from Enterobacter sp. 168J2, assembly GCF_034107265.1. Lineage (NCBI taxonomy): Bacteria > Pseudomonadati > Pseudomonadota > Gammaproteobacteria > Enterobacterales > Enterobacteriaceae > Enterobacter > Enterobacter sp. 168J2. The sequence continues at coordinate 28,804 of NZ_JAWNEB010000017.1, forward strand.
TTGCGCATTGCGTCAAATGTTATCAGCAATTAGCCGAGAACTTTAGCAACCACGCCCGCGCCAACGGTACGGCCACCTTCACGGATTGCGAAACGCAGACCGTCGTCCATCGCGATTGGGTGGATCAGAGTCACAACCATCTTGATGTTGTCGCCTGGCATTACCATCTCTACGCCTTCTGGCAGT
>NZ_JAWNEB010000018.1:0-26257 GCF_034107265.1 Enterobacter sp. 168J2
ACCAGCTCGCTGAAACCGAAGTAATCGACGCGCTGCCAATCAGCGCATAACAGGCTCATTGCCGGACCGGAAAGCTGTAACTGAATTTACACCACCTTGACGGACTCGACCATATGTGCGGCAATTTTGAGTATGATTTGTAATTTAGCAAACATTACCAGTGCTGTACATCTGTTCTTGCGTCATATTTGCGGATAGGCTCTTTCTTGAACCCACTTCATGCGGCATATTTGCGGCGTAAAAGTGATTGTGTTGTAAATCACTTACTCTATGAGATGGCGGGGATATGTAGGAAGCTGTTCGGATTCAATAGCATCAAAAGATTTGATTTGCTCTGGTCACGGTAGATTTCTGCCGCTACAGGTTGCGTAGGTTATCCCGTGGTTAAAAGCCAATCTTAGTGTTTGGGAATAAATTACCTGAGCACAACTACGGCAACTTTGCATAACGTTGAGTTGCTATGCCACAAGGGCATGGTTCTGAATAAATGATAAAGGGGGAGTCTGAGTTGGTGATACCATGCTCTGTGGTTTAGTTAAAGCTATGGGCGGCTATCCTCAATACATCCGGCCTGGTTATAACTAATTCTGTGACTCACAGCATTACATCTGTCAGTGCATCAGAAGGTATTGCTGATATGCTCACATAATCATATGATTATGTGAGCGCGTCACTATTCTTTAGGGCAATACATTTCAGAGATTGCTCGCATCACAGAAACGATGCTTTTTATTACCGAATCGAGACCCTACTGACGTTATGCTTTGCGCGATCGACTAAAACACGCATGTGTAAATGAAAGAATACCCAACATACTTGTTTATTATGGTCGATCAGTGTAATTGGCAAACAAGCTTGTGTCCGTTACGAAGTGTAGGCTGCAGTAAATGATTCTGTAATTAAATGAGTGTGAGATTATATGATTATAGAATCATGAAATCACTTAAGCAAAGGAGCCTGTGAGTACGAAATGATTTGAGTTTATAAGCAACATCTAGTTTCTCGATATCTGATTCAATAATGAGCTATCGCACACCTTCATTCATTTTCCCGTTGCAACGTCCTGTTGATCGGGTACGCACATTTCTCCGAAATGAGGAATGTTGCCGTTATCGCAATTGGCACTTTCTTGAGGGGCCTGCGCTTAGTCATCTGAGCATTTTAAGAATCGCGGAGAAGGGGAGGGACGTATCGGCATCGAGAATTTTTTGGCGCCTAACTTTAGTGATCCACATAATTTGGCCACCTTAACAAAGGTAATATGCTCATCTCTGGACATGACAGTAGCCTCAATGAAAAGAAGAAGTTTCAATGCATCATTTAAACGCGAATCCGTTTAAGTGGCCCTGGCCATAACTACACCGTTGCAGAGACTGCCAGCGCTATGGATATCGACTTTCTCAAACGGGTGAAATGCATTTATCTGGGAAAAACCACAGGTTCTCGCAACGTACAATATGTTAAATAGAGCGTTTTTTTACAAAAAAACTGCTGCTGCGGCTTCAAATATTTGACGCAATCTTACATACCTGGTGGGAGCTGACCCTGCGGTGCGAAGTGAGGAGCGCTCACATTTAAGTGAAGCAAAATTCCAAGATCATCGCCGGTTTCAAAAGCATTCGACCAGCCAAAATCCAAAGCCTCAGCAACGAACCAATCTTTTGCGTGAATAAAAAAGCCCCGCTTTAGCGGAGCTTCCTCTATGAGCAGTGATGAAGCTCTAATAAGGGCTTATATTAGTGTACGGCTACATCACTTTTGACTGTAACCGGCACCACATGGGAGAGGTCGATCTCCTTACGGGCGCGGCTAAGGTCATAGGTCGCTTGCATTGCCAGCCAGAGTCGAGCTGCAATGCCTAAACCGGCCTCAAGTTTCAGTGCCATTTCAGGACTGATCGCCGCTTTACCAGCCGAGACTTTACTCAGCGCAGAAGGGGAAACGTCGAGGTTACGGGCAAGGGCGCGTAAGCTGATTTCGTTATCCTCCAGGTATTCGGTAATCAATCCTCCTGGGTGTGGGGGGGTGAACATCGTCATTAGTGGTAGTCCTCCAGATTCAGTATGTAGGCATCACCATCGATAAACTCAAAGGTGATTCGCCAGTTCGCCCGAACGGTGATCGCATAAAGATTCTTCTTATCGCCTTTCAGTGGGTGAAATTTGAACCCTGGATAGGCGCGGAAATCTTCTGTTGTCGTCGCTTCGTCTAACATCAGGAGCCGGAGTTTTATTCTCTCCACATCCTTTGCCTGTACTCCGCTCGGATCGTCGTTCTCAAAGAGCTTTTGTAGCCCTTTGTGCTTGAAACTTTTTATCATTATTGATTCCCTGTTTCTCGACAGGAAACATTATAGCACATGTTTCTCTTTGCGAAACACCTTTCTGAAAATAACTTGTGATACTGAGGAAGGCGCAAAGCCAAAAGAAAAAAAGTACTTAAAAGATATGTAAACCGTCACATACGTTTCTATCCACTGGTTCGCCCGGCGGGGCGTCCAGTGCCAGTTGAACTTGTGCTGGTCTTGGACAAAGGTAGCGGTTGTGACGGTCTAACGGCCATCCTGTTGGTGATGGCCGCACGCCAGGCAGCGTCAATATCATAGCGTCGTGGCATCAGATTCACCTCCTAATGCTGTGTATATATACGGCATAAAGGACGGTGAAACTACTGCAAGTGATGGGGGAGTGCCGGTCAGAACGTCCCCGAAAACAAACCGCCCCCGGTTTCAGGAAGGGCGTACTGACCGGCAGCGGTAGTGTAACACCACGCGTACAAAGGCAGCACTGATGTCGTCAGTGCTTTTTACCCGTACTCCCTGACGCTGAAGGGCAGTTTCACCCGTGCAGCTAAAGGGGCGGTAAGTCCGGGTGTGCACATCGTCATTCTCTCCTGTGAAGCCTTTCTCCTGCGCATCAGCTTCCGGTAATCGTCCCCCGTCACAACCTGGTCAGCAAGGGTAAATGGCACGCTGCGCGCCCCTGCTGACCAGAACGACTCCGGGCAGGCCGAACCGTCAGGCGATACGAAGACTAAATTCACACTGACGGAGAAACAGCCATGACGATGAACCTGCACACCCAGACAACCGCCCCTAAAGCTGCACAGGCGACCAGCGTATCCCCGCTGGCGCAGTCAGGCTCCTCAAAAACGAAATTTTCCAGGGGCAAAGGCAAAAGCAAAGCCCGCGCGGGCGCGGTAAAAACAGACCTGTACCAGACCGTCACGGATGGCATCATTGCCGCCCTGGAAAGCGGCGTTAAGCCGTGGGTGTCCCCGTGGGTTCGCAACGGCGAAGCGGCGGGATTACCGGCCAACTTCAGCACCTGCACGGCCTACAGCGGGATTAATATCATGCTGCTGTGGTGCAGTGCAGCCAAACAGGGATTCCAGGACTCTCGCTGGCTGACCTACAAACAGGCGCAGGAGCTGGGCGGTCAGGTTCGCAAGGGTGAGCACGGCACGACGGCCATTTTTTACAAGACGCTGGAGAAAGAGGACGAGGACGGGGAAATCGAAAAAATCCCGATGCTGAAAAGCTTTACCGTGTTTAATGTGGAGCAGATCGACGGGCTGGCCATCAAGAGCGTGCCGCAGCCGGTGACGGAATTTGACCCGCTGCCACAGGCGGAAGCCCTGATAACCCGGAGCGGGGCAAAAATCACCGAGCAGGGCGTAAAGGCGTTCTATCGTCCGGCCACTGATGAAATCATCCTGCCGGAGCGGTTCCGCTTTGCGGACGCGGCGAACTTCTACGCGACCGGCCTGCATGAGCTGGTTCACTGGACGGGGGCCGCGTCCCGCCTCAATCGCGAAAAAGGGAATAAGTTTGGCTCTGAGGCGTATGCGTTTGAGGAACTGATCGCCGAGCTGGGCAGCGCGTTTCTGATGGCGGATTTGGGGATTACGGGCGAGGTGCAGCATGAGAGCTATATCGCGTCCTGGCTGAAAGCCCTGAAGGGAGACAAGCGCTACATCTTTAAAGCGGCGGCAGCGGCGTCTAAGGCGCACCGCTGGCTGATGGACTGCTGACAGCTGAAGCCCTGCACCGCAGGGCTTCAGTATTTTTGAAGGAAAGAAAAGCAGGGAAGGTATTATATAAGTCACTGTTTTTAATGGTTGGTAAACGTCGCTGGCCTCAGATGCAGAACGTCCTGCAGCTGAGGCCAGTACGGGAAATTAAACCAGAAAGATTCAAAAAAAATGAACCATTTTTCAGGCGGCAGCCGCTACGTATCCGGGATACGTAACGGCGCGATGTCTTACGTAAAAAATAACGTAACGGCTTTCGCCGCCGCAGCTAAAGGGGCGGTAAGTCCGGGTGTGCACATCGTCATTTTCTCCTGCGTATCAGCTTCCGGTAATGGTTCCCCGTCACAACCTGGTCAGCAAGGGTAAATGGCACGCTGCGCGCCCTTGCTGACCAGAACGACTCCGGGCAGGCCGAACCGTCAGGCGATACGAAGACTAAATTCACACTGACGGAGAAACAGCCATGACGATGAACCTGCACACCCAGACAACCGCCCCTAAAGCTGCACCGGCGACCAGCGTATCCCCGCTGGAGCAGTCAGGCTCCCCAAAAACGAAATGTCCTGAAATCAAAACCGTCAAAACGGCGGTGGTTAAACTGATCAGCGACATTGAGGACAACCTCGACCAGCGTCTAGCATACCGCGAGGCCGTAGAGGGACTGTGCCAGGAGGCGGCCAACCAGATCACCCAGTGCATGCATTCACGCAGTACAGGGCAGACGCTACGTGAACTCCGCGAGCTGCTGTCGGTGACGCTGGACACCATTATCGTGGTGGATTTTGAAGGGCAGCAGACCCGACTTAACTATGGCGGTTGCTCAGCTGAAGACGTGATCGCAATGCTGAAAGCGCTGCACCTTGAAGGGCGTAAAACCTGGCTGGAAGTGGAGTAAAAAAAAAGCCCCGTCCGCAGACGGGGCTGATTCAGTACCGGGCATTCAGCGGGGTGCCCTCATCCCACAGGCGGTTAAATTCTCGCTGGTACGCCTCCGCCAGCTGCGGCGCATCCTCGATCAGCAGCACGTTTTCCGCGTTGCGCGAAACGGCGCTGGCCGTGTAGTTAAACGACCCGGTCTGGACGTTTTTGCCGTCGATCACCATAAACTTATTGTGCATGATGGCGTAACGGCCGTTAAGGTGCACCGGCACGCCCTGGTTTATCAGATACGTCACGGCGGTGTAGCGGTCGCTGTTGGCCTTTTCGTCGGCCACCACGCGCACGGCCACGCCGCGCCGCTTAGCACCGGCGAGCGCCGTCGCGACCGGCTTACTGGTGAAGCTGTAGGCCGCAACGTCAATGCTCTGCCTGGCGTTGTTTATGGCACCGAGCACGACATCAAGGGCAGGGCGCCCGTCAGACGGTGAAAAACCCGTCGTCAGGACGGGCGCGGCAGTGGAGAAAACAGGCACACAAAGGGCGGCGGCCAGCACCAGAAGGGCGGTTTTACGCATAGTTGTCCAGCTCCAGGCTTTTCAGTTCGTCGAGGGTATAAAAGCGAAAGACATCGCGGTGTTTTGCCTCCAGTGGTACATGCTGGTTTTTCACGATCACGCTGGTAATGCTGTCAAAAATAATCTTCAGGGCGCGCTTTTTCGCCTCGTCCGGGGCGACGTAAAACACGTACCGCCATTTTTTATCGCTGATAGCCAGCAGGTGGCTCGCCATGATGGACTGATAGCGCGCCTTTGTTTTAATACGTCGTTCGGTTTCAACGGCGATCAGCCTGCCGTCCGGCAGGCTGATAAGCCCGTCGGGACGGTGTTTGACGCTGTACTGACTGAGGAACGATGAGCGGTCGCCGTTAATCCACCCCGTCGCGCCGTTCTTCTCCAGCGTCAGGCGCACGAGCTGGTTATCAAGGTGATGGTCGAGTGACCAGCCGGTCAGGCGGTAGGGTTCAAAGCGGGCGGGCATTATGTTGTCGTCCGCCGTGAGGATCACGGCCAGCCCGTCGGCGGTAATGCCCCACAGGGATATTCTGGACGCGCGGGATTCATGCACGTGCTTCTGAATCAGCCCCATTTTCTCCACCTTCTCCAGCAACCGGTAGAGAGGGCGGTCAGATTTAAAATCAAAAAGCAGCTTTATGATTTGGAAATCGCTGTAGGTTTCCTCCTTAAGAAAATTCAGCAGTACGCGAATTTTTTCAGTGCTGCGAGCATAACGTTCGTGATACGACGAAATAAGCATAGAAACTCCTTATTTTATAAATCCAGCAACGAATGTATTTCGTCATTTGGAGCGGGCTGTGATGCCATCAGCCACTCCTCGTCAGGCTGCACCGGCGGAGTAGGGATTGGCGGTACTGGGTTTTTTTTGGTGGCTGTGGCGCTGACCGGAATAATGTCCGGTGCCGGAGCTGATGTATCAAAATCCAGATCCAGTACCGGTTTAACTTCAGCCACGGTAGCCGCTGCAACCGGAGGCAGGGAAAACAGCTCCAGCGGGGCTTTATTAACCTTCAGCGGCGAGATTAACGACGGGAACGCGAGCGCGTTCTGACTGAAGATATAGCTGACGAACTTCGGCAGGTTTTGAAGCATATTGCTGTCGATGTAATAGCTTTCCGCCTGGCGAAGCATACGCTCGTTATCGACTTTTTCCGTCAGCACCGCCGTGGTGGTGACTTTCCGGCTTTCGTCATCGACTAAAATCGTGCCGGACATGCGCGCAATCCATTCGGCTGTGTCCGGATCCTGAAGTTTATAAACCAGCTTAAACTTGCAGTTTTCCACGACCGCACCCACAACGGCGTCGCCGTTTAAATCCGCCGGACAGTCGCGCAGGTCGGCAATCGACTGGTGCGCCATTAAGATATGAACGCCTTTATCGCGCGCCGCGCCTAACCCTTCGAGCGCAGGTTTTGACAGGTGATATTTAACCTCGTCCTTAAAGATGGCGATGGGGCGGATATTCCCCGCGACGCGGTCGCGTAATTCCGCGAGCTGGAACAGGCGAACTAAAATCATGCGCTGCGCGGTAATGATTTTAGAGTTACGCATTGAGCCGATGATGTAGCAGCAACCACCTTTGTCGAAAATCTCCTTCAGCGCAAAACCGCCGGGCGCGTTAATGCTGTTGAGCATCGCCAGCTCCTCGGTTTTACCGTGAAAGGCTTTGATCGTTTCGCCGATGCCCTGGACATAATCGCCGTTATAAATATCCCGCACGGTCGCGCCCGGATTATTCTTCACGAACTGCGCCGCCGTTCTGGCCGCCTTGCGATCGTCGATACGGTAAAAATCCGCCGCCTCGCCTTTTTCCGCCAGGCTGAAACCGGCCACGAATAATTCCTCCAGATGATCGGCGGTGATGCCGTCGATAAGGTTCATCTGGTATTCCTGCTTGTTCAGGTCGATAAGCACGAAGGGTTTTCCGGCGTCCGCGCACGCCTTTTTATACAGGTGCGGTGCCCACTCGTCGTTTTTGGGGTCGAGAATAAAAACGCCTTCGTCGGCGAGGATACTCTGATAAAGCAGAATACCGGTTACGACGCCTTTACCGGCACCGGTGGTGCCGATAATGTCGGCGTGCTGGGTCTGCCATTCTTTTAACGGAATATACTGTGGCTCGCCCTCGCGGCTCAGCCCGATAAAAACACCCTTATTCAGATCGATGTAATCCATCGGATCGTATTCGGTGGAGACGGGTAAAATCTCTTTTACCCGGCGAACGTCGGTTCTGCGGTCGCGCTCCATGCTGGTTTTTTTCACCATGCCGCGTTTGACCTTGTCAAATTCAGGCGAGATCAGACGCCGTAAAATCACGTGCAGAATAAACCCGGCGACGGTAAACAGCAGCGCCATTGTCCAGGTCAGCAGCGGCGGGCTGGCGATATCTTCCCGGCCATAAATGCGCTGTAAAAACCAGACGGCCACCGGCGCTATCGTGCCGAAAACAAAACAGATCATGGAAAGCAGAATTAAGATCCTTTGCAGAAACGTCGGCTTTTCCTGCCCGCCGTGTCTCGCAGAAAATATAAAAGGCAGCATGACGCCGGACAGCAGCGCTAAAGCCAGCTGATGCGCCTGCAAAAAAGCAATAAAAGCCAGGACGACATTTGCTATCGGCGACAGCAAATGATTCAGTTTGTCGAATATCACGATATTCTCCTTCACTTAAATTCGGTCAGCACGCTCGGTCAGTCAGAACGGTCACAGGTTGTGACCGTTCTGACTGACCGATTCCGTGCTGCAAAAGAAGTGGCCGCCAAGCGGCCATGATCGCAGGAGGTATACTCCCGCGATCTAACGGCGTGCGGCATTCCGCGCGGGCTGGACGCCCTTACTGCATGTCGCATGGGGGTAATGTCCTGGCTGAACGCCCGGCCAAAACCACCAAGGTCAAAAGAGGCCACACCGTCGCGCGCTACGCGCGACAACCCCCTAAAAGACGCCTGTTTTGACCTTTTTCTTCGCCTTGTTCGTTCCTCACAAAGCGAATTAAAAGGAAGCTAGGCTTTTTAGGGGGTTGTCGCGCCACGCTACCGGCTTTTGGCCGGAGACTTAGGCTCGACGGTGTGGGGGGCAAGCCCCCCAAATAAACCGACGCGTGGGCGCGTCTTTTTGCTCGCTGGGGCGGCAAAATTTATTCGGCCCCCCCCGGCTTTTTTCGGCTCACTTGGGGTGAGCGCTCAAAAGTGGGTTCGGCGACGCAAATTAGCAATTTCTTCGAAATTGAATTTACTCGCCTCTCACCACTGCGCTGATTTTACGGTCCGGGGATTAGCAATTTTTTCAAAATTGAATCCCCGGACTCGCAAATCTTCGCAGCCTGAAAAGCGTCACACCCTGCGCGCCTGAGCAGGTTGCTGCTCACCTTAAAAAGCAAAAATATAAAACCGTTGTGGCTGCCAGAGATGCGATGATGATAATTCTTGCGAAACTATTCATTTGAGTTACCTATTAAAAAGCTTTCGAGGGTTTTTCCGGCGTCCAGTTCCTGCTGAATAAAGGCCGGTACACGCCCCACGCCTGACCATGTTTTACGCACGCCGTGCTCAACATACTGGTATTTCGGTTTCCTTTTTGCCGACGATGGCGCGGCTGAATTGCCCGCCAGTTCAGCCGCCGAAAAACCTTCCGATTCAATGAGCGCCAGCAGTTCATTGCGCTTTTCCTCGCGCAGGCGGCGCTGATTTTCCTGCTTGATATGCTCTGCGCGCTTTTCATCAAGCGCCGCTGAAATACGCGCGCTCAGCTTCTCCAGAAAGGTGAAATCACTTTCACGCAAAAACTTTTTCAGCGTGCGCTCTGAGGTTAATTCGTCCTGGATACGGTTCATAATTTCAGCTCCTTCGGTACAGATACGTTCAATCCTTTCAGCGGATCGCGTGGTGGGTATTCAAAACCGAGTTCCCCGGTTTGCGGATTTTTCAGGGTGACGATCATCGAATAGGTATCGTCGTTTTTCTTCGATTTAAAACCTTTAATAACGCCGGTTTTGCCCTTGCCGATTAACGTTTCGGCCTGTTTTTCCGTCAGCTTTTTGCCGCGCACTTCCAGCCAGATTTTGAACTGACAGCCGGTGCAGGCGCAGGTTTTCGGCGTCATAACCAGCTCAGCTCCGCACGACGGGCATTTAACCGCGAGGCGGTTAAGCGCCGTTTTAGCGGGCTGTTTTTCCGCCGCGCTGATGGCAATATCGGCGCTCTCAACCAGGCGGGATACTTCCGCGTAAAGACCGTCAATAAACCGCTCAATGGTCATTTCGCCGGTTTCAACTGCGGCCTGTTTTTCAGCCCAGACGGCGGTCATATCCGGCTGTGTCACCGAATCGGGCAGGGCATCAATTAACGCCAGCCCGGCGGTGGTCGGGATAAATTTGCCCTTTTCCACGGTGATGTAATCGCGGGTTTTCAGCGTCTCGATAATGGCCGCGCGGGTCGCCGGTGTGCCGATGCCGCCGTGTTCGTCTTTCTTGTCCTTATCCTTCTCCTTGAGCAGTTTTTTAATGCGCGGATCGGCGACAAAATCGGCCACGCGAACGAGGGCAGCGAGCAGGGTTGCCTCGGTAAACAGCGGCAGCGGTTTGGTTTTTTTCTCGGAAATCACCACCTCGCGGCAGGTTAATGTCGCCCCGGTTTGCAGACGACTGATGGCCTCAAACGCGCTGCTGTTTTCGTCCTCCTCGTCGTCTTCCTCCGCATTGCTCAGGAACGCCGTAAAACCCGCGTCCGTGGTTTTACGCGCCGAGACTTTAAACATTTCGTCACCGCATTTAATCTCCGCGATCGCCTCGTCATAGCGCTTTTTCGCCACGAACTGCGCGAGATAAAACTGCGCGATGGCGAGATAAACCGCCTTTTCCCTGTCGGTAAGGCGGCTTAAATCCGGCATGTTCGTCGTCGGAATAATGGCGGTGTGGGCGGTCACTTTTTTACTGTCAAACGCCGCGCTTTTCTGCGCCGTATCGGTGGCAAGGCCGTTAAAAACGTCGAGCGTTTTTAAGGCCTCCACCACCTGCGGCGCGTCGTTAAACTGTTCGTCGGACAGATACGAACAGTCGGAGCGGTTATAGGTAATGTATTTACCGTCCTTGAGCTTTTGCGTGATATCGAGCGTCTGCTGCGCGGTCAGTTTATGCCTGCGGTTCATATGCACCTGGAGGCGCAGCAGGTTAAACGGCAGCGGGGCGGCCGTGGTTTTTCCCCGGTCAGTGGCCGCCGCGAGCACGCTGGCCGGTTTTCCGGCCAGCGCTCTGGCGAGCCCTTCCGCCCAGGCCTTATCCGTCAGGCGCTTTTTATCGTCAACCGGCGCGTATTCGGACGTCTGCCAGCGGGCGCTGACGACGTCCGTGCCGCTGACAAACTGCCCGGCGAGCTGGTAGTAAAACGCCTCGCTGTGTGCCTGATTGTCGCGCCACCTGCGCACAATCATACCCAGCACCGGCGTCTGGACGCGGCCAACCGAAATCGTGCCCTTATAGCCCCTATCACGGGCTTTCAGGGTATAGCAGCGGCTCATGCTGAAGCCAAAAATGGCGTCACCGGCGCTGCGCATCAGTGCTTTCAGATACATCCCACGAAAATCGCTGTTATCGCGCAGGGAATTGATGGCTTTTTTCACCGCTGGCGCGGTGTTGTCGTTAATCAGCGCCCGCTTCACCGGGCGCGTGTTACCGGCGAAATCCAGCACCTCGTCAACGAGGAGCTGGCCTTCGTCGTCCGGGTCACCGCAGTGGACAATCATTTTGATATCCGGGCGACGAATCAGCTTCACCAGGGTGTTGGCCTGTTTTGCCACGCTCGCTTTGGGCTGAAGCTTAACGGGGTACAGCTTCAGCGGCAGGGTGTCGAGCGACCAGGAGGCATAGGCCGGGTTGATCGTCTCCGGGGGCACCATTTCCAGCACGTGGCCGACGCAGTAGCTCACAATGTCGGTGGACGATTCAAAATAACCGTCGTGGCGGGTAAAGTTGCCGCCGAGGGCTTTCACAATATCGGTCGCAACGGCGGGTTTTTCGGCGATAAATAGTCTCATTATTCCTGTTCCTTTCTTATTTCGGATAGCGTTACGCAGTACGCCTGATGCGCGTCATTGATGGCGCTGGCATCCAGACGAAAACCCTGTGATGCGGCAATCTCCAGAAAGATTGCCGCATCATCGGCGCTTAGCTTCGTTAGTACGTTTTGCAGCTCGTCCAGGACGCGGTAGTGGTAGATCTCGTAATGCAGCCCGCAGCCGCAGGCCGCATTTTTCTCCGCGCGGTTAATAAGGCTCAGGGCGCTTACGGAATCACCGCGCGTATGCGCCCAGGGGGGAGAAATAAATCCGGGCTTCATTTACCAGCCCCCGGCAAATCCGATGCCGACCGCACTGTTCCGGGATGAATCCCATGAAACATTGAGTCTTACGTTGGTGTTCGGGGATGTTTTGTAATTGACGCCGCCAGCAATCGCGTTGCCGTTCTGGTAATTACCCAGGCCGATACCGTAAGAAAATGAGTTTTCCGCGACATACGGAATTGACGCGATCGCGGTAACACCGGCAACACCGGCATTGAGATGCTTTTCTGCACGGTCAATTTTTGAATTGAGCTGTTTGAATCGCTGATTAGTCGAGTGGCTTAACGCATTGACGCGATTATCGGTATAGCTGGCAGCATTGCTTTCAGCCTGATTCGCTGCGTTTTGCGCGTAGTTAATGCTCTGGTCGTACTTTTCATTGGTATAGCTGTTGGATTGCTCAACTGCCGTTGAGGTGAGGTTATCAACGCGGTAATCCGTGTAATCCTTCGATTTATCGACCGCTGCGGCAGTGGCCGTGTCGGTGTAGCTGTTGGCCTGATTCAGCGTGCTGGCACTGGATGCATCGGTGTAGCTGTTGGCCTGATTCAGCGTGCTGGCACTGGATGCATCGGTGTAGCTGTTAGCCTGATTCAGCGTGCTGGCGCTGGATGCATCCGTGTAGCTGTTGGCCTGGTTCAGCGTGCTGGCACTGGATGCATCGGTGTAGCTGTTAGCCTGATTCAGCGTGCTGGCGCTGGATGCATCTGTGTAGCTGTTGGCTGCGGCCAGCGTTGCGGCATCTCCTGCCTCGCGGGCGGCCTGCTCTGCGGCTATTGCAGAGTTGAGCTGGCCGACGTTGGCGGCATCGGTGTCTGCTGTACCTGCTGCAACACTCGTGATCTGGCGCTCATTGCCAGCGCTGCCCACGGAAACCGAGTTATCCCGATCCGTTACAGAACCCGCACCGAGTGCGACGGAGTTATCTTTGTTCGCAACTGCACCCTTGCCCACAGATGTGGCGGAATCGGCAAGAGCCTTGCTTTGAGAACCCAAAGCAAGGCTGCCCGTACCCGTTGCTCCGGCCTGAAATCCGGCCGCAATCGAATAATCACCGCTGGCTAAGCTGTTACCGCCCGTGGCGACAGAACCCACGCCCGACGCCGATGACTGCGTACCTACTGCCACCGCGCCTGTATTTGAGGAGTTTGCCTGAAATCCAAGTGACGTCCCGTTTGTTACGGCTGACGCACCGCCACCGACTGCCGTGCTGGCTCCTCCTCCTGATGTGGATGCACCATTACCTAAGATGGTTGTTGCGGCGCTCTCAGTGGCCGCCTGCGACGTTGCCGGATAAATCGACAGCATGATTAATGCTGTTAATACTTTGAGTGAGGTTTTCATATTACTGTCCAAAGGAATTAAACAGAGGGCATAAAAAAAGGCGCTGATATGCGCCTTTTATCTGCCGTTAATCATTACCAGCCGCTCAGGCGGCCGAATTTAGAGATGATCTTATTGATTGTGCCGCTGTCAGCTGAGGGACACTGATTGAGCATTTTCTTCCTTGCGTCCGACGTGTGGCCGGGAAGAAAGCCGTGCTTGTTTTTCTTCTTAACTGACATGAACGCTTTATACATCGGGTCACATTCGGCGGGACTGCTGCCGTCAAGCTTTCCGGCCAGGCACAGCACGATCGCGCACGGATCGTTCGGGTCGGCTTTCTGGCCGTCGGCAGCGAACGCCGGGCAGGCGAGGGCGCACAGCAGCGCCGCCGTGATTACGGTATGCTTCATGATTCATTCCTCTGAGGGGGGAAGGGCACTAACGCCCGGTGGTTGTTCAACGCCGGTGACGGTCTGAAGGACTCAGACCCCCACCGCCGTTATCGGTAGAAGATAATTTCCGACGTGTTGCAGGTCAGGCAGCCGGGGCGGGGACGATACTCAACGACCCCGTGATAGCCGCCGTCACGTAGCCAGGTTTTGGCCGCAAAGTAGCGCTGGCCGTCGGGGGCAATCACCACCGCCCGCGAGGCGTGCGCCACCGCGTACCACTGTGTGGCCGGGTAAACCCCGCCGGGTTCGAAGCGGGCAAGCACCTGCGACCAGTGCCCCTCCGTTACCGGCGAGGCCACGATCAGGCGATTGGGTTCCCATACCGGCAGGGTGGCCGTTACCGGCTGCGCCGGTTGCGACCAGTCAACGGCCGCAGGCTCCGGCGGCGAGGAGCAGCCCGCCAGGAGGACGGCCAGTGCCGTCAGGCCGGTCAGTTTAGGCAGCATCATTGAAACTCTCCTTCATGGCCTGCATGTGCAGGGGTTTAAAATAGACGTCGTTCATGCGGCGCACGTTGCCGTGAACGTCAACGCTCGCGATAACGTCAACGCAGTGCAGAACCTTGCGCAGCAGAACGTCAACCGGCATGCCCCGGCACGCCGGGTGCTCATAGCAGCGGTCTATCAGCCCGGAGATACACTCGCGCGGGCTACCCGCGTGAAGGGAGGACATAAACCCCTCGTGCCCGGACTCAATCAACTTGAGGGCATCCCACGCCTCGCGCCCGCGGACTTCGGCAAGCAGGGGGCGGTCGGGGTTCATACGGTAGATGGCGCGCACCAGGCGATCGGAGGTGACGATCGCACCCTCCCCGGCGTCTGCCGGATAGAACAGGTGAACGTAGTTTTTCTGGCTGTAAAACTTCAGCTCCGGGTTGTCCTCGATAGTGATAAGGCGCAGCCAGTCCGGGATGTAGCGCAGCAGCATCTTCATGTAAGTGGTTTTTCCCGAACCGGTTTCCCCCACCACAAAGAGCGTTTTGCCGTACTCGACGCACTTTTCCATAAATAGCGGGATATTCCCGCTCTGATAGAGCGCGCTAAGCTCGTCGTCTCTGGATACCACTTTCTCAATACCCTTTACCCGATCATAAAAACCGTCATCGATGTACGACTGATGCGTGCGCTGGAAATAATCCGGCTTACGCAGGGTGATCGAGATGGTGTTGCGCTCACAGGCCGGGGGCACCACTATCTGGCAGCGTTCCCCGGTCGGCAGCGTGGCCGAGAGGATGGGCGAGGTATCATCAATGGTGTCGTTATTCCACACGGCCAGCGCCCTGGCAAAGGACGAGCACTGGCGCAGCGTGACCGGCGAGGCGTGCATTTCCCAGCGCCCGTTAATTTTTGTGTGGATCTCGCCGGGGCGGTTGATGGCGATCTCCGTCAGCCCCTCCCGGCTCAGGTAGTCCCCGAACAGCAGATCGCGCAGGTGTGACAGCGCGACGTTGCCCTCTGACGGGGTATCAGTCAGGTTACCGTCCATCGTTTACCTCATGCGTAGTCTGTAGACGTCTGAAAAATCAATATCCGCTCCGGTGACAAGCCCAATCACATCGCCCTGGTTGAGGTACATCGTTGGCGGAATGTTGATGCTGTTTTCCAGCAGCGTTTTTGCCATTTCCGCCGTGGCCGCGCGGGTATTCTCCGTATAGTCGGTGTTGCGATCTTTGCCCGGTGACGAGCCGGAGGCCGCTGCGGCAATGTCCTGTACCGAACCGAGCAGGAGGGTATTACCGATCCGCTCCAGCCAGTGATTGTCTATCCAGCCCGCGACGCCGTTCTCGCCCATCGCGCCCACGGCCTGGCTGTCAGCCATCGGAATCACCAGGCGTCCGGGTTCAGGCGTGCGCAGCTCGGTGATGGCGAGAAAAAGCCGCCCCTGCCCGTTTTTCAGCGTGCCGGTGCGGTACAGGCCGCGCGCTTCAGTCCCCGCCGGGATAAGGGTCACGGCATTGCTGGCGCTGTAAACGTCCTCGCTGATAAGACACTTGAAACGCCCGCCCACGTCCGAAACGAAGCGCTGCATCATCGCGCAGGGGATATGTCTGTCTGACGGAATATACAAATCCGGATCGAGACCGAGCCGCTTCACGCCGGTGATGCGCGCCAGCCCGTTATCCTGCGCCTGTCCTGCTGGCGTCGCAGAGCCCGGCGCGGACGCGCTGCCCGCTGACGGTGCGTTACTGCCTGTCGTGCGTTTAGGGGCGCTGGTCGCCGTCGTCGTGGCGCTTTCTGCCAGGGCGCTGACCTTGTCAAACGTAACGGGGGGCGGCGATGCGGGCGGCGGCGCGGCTGTATCGTCCGGTCCGGTCTTTTCCTGCCCGGCGCTGTCTGTCAGCTGCCCCAGCGGGTTCAGATCCCGTCCGATGTTCTGGCGTTCGCGGGCGGGGGAGGTGGTCTGCGTTTCCGGTTCACGGCTGGCGCGCGACGCGCTGCCGTCTCCCTTCAGTTTCCCCATCAGATAATCCCCGCCGGTGGCGATAATGACCAGTAACACCAGGCTGATAACGGCCAGCACGAGCGTGCGGTGGCTGCGTCGCTTC
This sequence comes from Enterobacter sp. 168J2, assembly GCF_034107265.1. Taxonomy (NCBI): domain Bacteria; kingdom Pseudomonadati; phylum Pseudomonadota; class Gammaproteobacteria; order Enterobacterales; family Enterobacteriaceae; genus Enterobacter; species Enterobacter sp. 168J2. The sequence continues at coordinate 16,145 of NZ_JAWNEB010000018.1, forward strand.
GCGTGCTGCACCACCTGCGGCTGTCCGGGCTGAACCGCACCTGCGGCGGGTTTGTCTCCGTCAATCTCTGCCCGCGCCCGCTCGCGTGCTTCCGCCTCCAGTTCGGCGGCGGTTTTAATGTCTTCCTGTTCGTTCATCATTTGCTCTCCAGTTTCACGTCCGGTGAGACGGTGCTGCCGTTCGCCACTGTGACCTGTCCATAGCTGCCGTTTTCAATACCCACGACCTGGCTGCCGTAGCGCAGCACAAAGCGCGGGGAAAGCGAGCGCAGCACCATCACCCGGTAGTTGCCCTCGGTGCTGAAGGTCGGGGTGATCACCTGTTCGCTGCCGCCGACGATAACCGTCGGCGACGGGATCCGCTTCTGCGGCGAAAAGCCGAGATAGGTAAACCGCCCGTCGTCATACGCAAAATCCGGGGTGATGGACGCCGAGCCTGCCGCCACCCTGCGGGTGTAGTTCCAGTTGCGCGGCGCGGTGGATTTCTTCAGGGCAAGCTGAATGCGCTCTTTTTCCTGCGCGGCCTGAAGCTCCTGCTGACGGGCGAGGCGGGCGGCGTCGTTCTGCCTGCGGGTGTCGTCGGGGTAGCTGAAACGCACCACAAAGGCGAGGTTTCCCGCCTCGCGGTCGCTGTCGATCACGTTCAGCATCAGGCTGTAGTCGCGCTTCGTGGTGGTCACAAACAGGTTGGTCTGCCAGTCCTGCTGTGTGGGGGTGAAAATCTTCTGGACGGTTTTGCCGTCCGCATCCGTGACCGGCTGCTTCACCGGCGCGGGGCTAATCCCCACGCGGTTACGGTCGGGCGTGATCGTCCAGCCCTGCGGAAAACCGGCCGTGGCGGTGATCACCTCCTCGTCGGCGTCAAAAACCAGCGTCGTGATGTAGCCCGCCCGCGTGTTGATAACCGTCGTGTTCTGGCTGTTGTAGGGGATGTTCTGCATGCGGCTGTCATAGGCGCTGCCGCGCGGTGTCGCCGCACCCCATGCTGACGCGGCAGCCAGCAGGAGGGCACACATCAGCACTTTATTCATCGCTTTTCTCCTTAAACCGCTGATAACTGGTGACCGTGAAGCCGAACGGGTTCACCTCGCGCTCGGAGGCCGTCATTTTCTTCTGCGGGAAATAGCGGTAGGTCATGCGAATCGTCCAGTAATCGTGCGTCTCGGTGTTATCCTTGACCTTTCGAATGGTGCGCTTGATGCGCATCAGCTCCACCATGCTGGAGCCGGTGCCCGCTGAGGGCACGTTGGAGAGGATTTCCACCGTGACAACATAGGCCGCCTTCTGGAAAACGGCGTCCGGGGCGTCGGGGCTGTCAAACCAGTCGAGGTATTCCTTATTGACCGCGTCGCTGTTGAACATCTGCGTCTCCCTGTAGTCCTGCTGAAGGGCGAAATAGTTGTACCCCTCGCGGCGCTTCACGTAGCTTGCAGACTGCGACAGATTGAGCACCTCGGAGGTGTCCAGCTTGTCCTCGCCGACGGTAGTGACCCGCTCGATGCGCCCGGTCTGACGGTCGAGCGTGTACAGCTCCACGGTGGTGGTTTTGAGCGGCAGAAGCAGGATAAGGGCGGCAAGGGCGCAGACGAGCAGCAGCGCGGCGAGCGCCGCCACGATCCAGCCCGCCTTTTTCATGCGCAGATCCCGCTCAAGAATGGCGTTCTCAAACGAGCGCGAGTCGCTCAGGGCTTTGGCGGTAAGTTCAGACATGAGGGGTTAACTCCTGAATAATGGCCGGGGAATTTACCGGCTCCGGGTTGCCCGACACGGGCGGAAGAGAGGTATTTCGCTGTGCGCAGCCTGCAAGCAGGCACAGCATCAGCAGCGTGATGCCGTATTTCATAGTGATTTCCTGTTAGTAAAGACGTGACGAAGCCGCAGGACGCCGTTGCGGCGTCCCGCCGGATTCAGTCATGCGGGGTTATCGTTGATAGCGTTCCTGCATCCTCTGAACAGCGGCGCGGCTGCGGCTGCGCGCATCGCCGGAGGTGCGGGACGCGGTGGAGGCCGTTGCGCTGCCGGTGCTGTTCAGATTTTCTGCTGCCCGGTTGCCAATATTGCCTGCTGCATTAGACGCGGTACTGGCACCCATGCTGACGCCAGCATTGGCGAGTGCCTGTGCCGCTCCCTGTGCTGATGCGCCGGCAAGCGATGCCGCCAGCTTGTAACTGAGAACTATCACAACAGCTGCACCCACAGCGCCGAGGAAAACCTGAACAGCAAGGGTTAGATAGTTGGCATCCGTCGCTCCAGTGGCACTGGCTAGAATATAATCTAAATAGTTCATCACCACAGTCAGCGAGATACCGCTGAAGAAAGTAGTGAGAATGCAGGTCAGAATATTTTTAAGCCAGTTACTGAACATCTCCCGGAACCAGGACCACATCAGGCAGTAGATAAAGATCGGTGCGGTTGCCAGCATCAGCATCATCACCAGTTCGGCGATCAGGTTAATAAATGCCGTTATCCCGGTTAGAGATGCAACTCCCGCCCATACAAGCCCTTCTGCCAGTAACCCCTTCGCAGGAACATATCGTGAGTCATCTTGGCTAAAGAGGTTTTCTCCTAACTTTTGCGCTTTCTCCCAGACCGTATCCAGCAGAGCCCATATGGAGGAATCTCCGCTGAAACCGTCTCGAATACCGGTAATGGCACTGGACACAAGGTCAAGATAACCTCCGGCGTTGGTGACGAAAATCATGATGATGAGCATTCGGCTCACGTCCCACACGATCTCCTCGAAGGGGCGGGCAAGCTTGCCTGCCATCGTCTGGTAGGCGCGCCACGTGATGTACAGCGAGAGTACCGCAACGGAGAACAGGTGCGCCATCCACCCTCCTGTCGTGGCGGTCACGCCGTTAAGAACGCTGTCAAACCCCTCCATGATGTGGCTGTTAAGCCCGACATAGATTCCGCTCATAGCGATGTCTCCAGCGTTAATTCAAATCCGCAACTGGAGCCTGTTGTCGAAGCTTATTAGCTTTCTCAACAATCGCTTTATAGGCAGTTAATACCCCTGGTTTATTCATCTCTCGATGGAGGGCTGTTTTAGCGTGATAGCAGTCTTCAGCTTCCCATGTGTGGGATATATAGCACTCTTCATACTTTTTCAGCATATCGTCATGATGTGCCGTATACCACTCCACGGAGGTTTTATCCTCGCAGCCAGTCAGCGCGGCCACGGAGGCCAGAACAACAAAGGTCAGTGTCTTCAGTTTCATGGGGTCACCTGTCAGTTAAGGTCTGCGATAGGAGCGGTGCGCATCTGCTCGGCCTGCGCCTTGCGGCGCTGTTCGGCAAGCAGCTGGTTGCGCATTTCGCTTTGTTTGACGGACATTTCCCACTGTGAGGTCAGCGCGTTCAGCTGGATGCTTCGCGCGGCCACCACGTTCGCCAGATCCTGCGATTCCTTGCTGTCCTTCGCATTCTCAATGCGACCAGCGAGATCGGTAATATCGCGCAGCGTGTCGTCAATTTTTTCCTGAATATCCGAGGTGTCCTCGACGGACACCGCCTGATTCAGGAGCATCTGCTTGCAGCTGTCCCGGTACGCCTCGCTGGCGTTCTCCGGGCAGTTGTCGAACAGCTTGTATTTGTCATACAACCTGTTCAGTTCTCCAGCATACGACCCGCCGGAGCTGGTCAACAGGTCGTTTAACGAAATTCCCCTGTTTTTCAGATTTTTAATGTCAGTTGTCAGATTTTTCGCCTGGTTCAGGAATGCCTGCACGTCCCGAATACCGGTGGCCGCCGCCAGCTGTTCCTTATAAGCGTTCATCTGCGCTTGGTAATGTTCGACGGTCTGCTGCCACTGCTGGAGCTTTTCAGCCCACTGCTTCATATCGTTAGCGTTGGCGACTTCATCGAACACGGGAATACCGGCCTGAGCCGGGGTGTGAAAGAGACATAAGGCGACGCTCAGCGCCGCCAGGGTGGTTTTCAGCTTCATGGTGTTATCCTCTTGTGATTAAACGGCACGCCTCAGCATTTCGTCTTTCCAGTCTTCCGGCTGCATTCCCTCCTGCCAGATTTCGTCGAAAATTTTCAGGTTATCCGCACTGGCACTGAGCAGCTTCGTGTAGCGCCCCAGCCCGGACAGGTCGAGGGTGATTTGCGCGATATACGGGCGCACGTCACCGCGCCGCAGCGGAGATTTCATGATCACCATCTGACGGGCATAGGGGTCGAGCGTGGTGACAATATCGAAGACCGGTTTCGGCACCCGCAGCATGTCCATGTAGTCGCTTTCCTTAGCCTGCTGGTTCGCCATAAAGATCCGTGTGCTGCACTGTTCGATGATGGCCGCCGAGATCTCGTGCTTGCACATCTCCTCCGGCGACTGTGTGGCCGGGAAAAAAATGCCGTTGAGCTTTCGGATAACCTTCAGCATGTCGAGGGCGAATTTTGAGAACTCCGGGTCCTGAAGCCATTTCCAGAATTCATCCATGAAAATGACCAGGCGACGACCGTCGAGCAGGCTGGTCACGCGGAAAAGCAGGTAGAAGGTGAGCGGACTGCGCACGTCCTTGTCGTCCAGGAACTCCGTGCCGTCGATGCCGAAATTATCAATATTGTCGATATCAAAGGTGTCCACGTCGTTATCAAAGACCCAGCCAAACTCTCCGCCCTGTGCCCACTGCTGGAGACGGATGCGCAGCCCGTTTATCCGCGCGTCCTTCGTCGGGGCTTCGTGCAGCACTTCCAGAATGCGGGTGATACCGTTGCGGCGCAGCTCCGGCGGGTAGTCCAGCATAATGGTATCTACCGCTTCGCTGAGACGCTCCTCGTCACGCGGGTCGAGCGGCTTGCCGTCGCGCGTGCAAATCATACGCATCAGCTTCTTGAGGAAGTTGCGGTTACGCTTCGTCGGGGCGAGCGCAAAGGGGTTAAGGCCGGTTTTCTCGCCTGAACGGAAACGGAAGTACGAGCCGCCCTGGAGGCGTATCGACATTTCCGCCGAACGGTCTTTATCAAAGACCACTGAGGTGAAGCGCTTTTTCGTCGCCCCCGGCGCAAATGACTCAGGACGCCGGTATTTCTGCATCAGGTGCTGAAACATCATCAGCAGGGTCGATTTACCCGTCCCGGTGCTGCCGAGCAGCATACAGTTGCCCGGCGGCTTCTCGCCGAACTCGTCCACGTCTGCCTGGCTGTTGTGAAGACTGACGTACTGACAGCCCCCGGACGGGGTCGGCACCACGGCAATCGCCTCTCCCCAGGCATTCCCGTCCCGCTTGTGCGGGTGGAAGTTGTGAAACGACACCATTTCGGCGTAGTTGAGGCTGCTCACCGGCACCAGACGCGGGCGCATGTCATACACGCCCGGCAGTTGTGCGAGGTAGGCCGCCGTCAGCGACTCGCGGGACAGGGTCATGATGAACCCCAAATCCTTCAGCGTATCAGCCAGGGTGTTGGTGTCCTGGATAACCTGCTCGCTGGTCGGGGCGCGGATAATAAGCGTCTGGTGATACCTGCCGAACGAGATAATGCCGGACTGAAGCATGTCGCGTGCAACCTTCAGATCTTCCTGCTGGGACACCGCATCGTCCTCGGCTGACTTCAGACGCTTCTCGATCGTGCGGATGCAGCCGCGCGCTTCATCCTTCCCCATGCAGGTATAGGACTGCGTCAGCACGTACCGGCAGCGGGCATACAGGAGCGAGTCATACAGCCCGGTGACGGTTTCAGTGCCGTAATCCTTGATTTCCAGCCCGCGAAAGTAGCTCTGGCCGTCGATGTGGCTGACCTGGCCAATGTCGGTGGAGGGGAAGATGTCGGTGCCGCCGAGCACGTCATAGAACGGGGTGCGCGTGACCCGGACTTTCTGCCACCTGCCGGTGATAAGGTAGTTGTAAAAGGCGAGCTGAGAGGAGAACACTCTGCCGTTTTCCTCATACGTGCCGAGCGGCCGCGCCGAGTAGCGCGACAGCGCCGTGCCGATCGATTCCCGGTACTCCAGCATTACCTTCAGGGCGTTGTCGAGGAGGGTTTTGCGTTCGCCCGGAGACTTCTGCTTCATGGCCGCCCGCTCGATGCCGGTGTGCGGATTGAAGCAGGCGGTGAAGAAGAGGCGGCGGCGGTAGAACGGTTTGCCCTCCCGTGAGGCGTAGAACAGGCGCGCTATCTCGTCTGAAAACGCAATCCCGGACTGACACTCAAGCGTGTCGGTAAATTCGTCGTTCACCAGGTGGGTATAAAAGGTAAAGGGCAGCCCCTCAAAGGAGCGGATAACGTTGTTGAGCTGCATGTCCAGGGTGGCGAGGTAATGCTCGTCCTCGCATTCAAAAATGGTGCCGCCGATCTCCCAGGTGCTGACAAAGTCACCTTTTTTGTTCTTCACCACCTGCTCGTGCAGGTGGGAAGACCAGGGGAGATAGCGGGACAGCGGGATACTCTCGTTGAGCCGCATATGTTTTATAAACTCCGTAACGTCAATGGCGTCGTACTGGTTTGCGACAAGCGCCTTTGTCCCGAAATGCCGGGTAGCCGCGCGGTTGCCGCGCGTTTTAAACGCCAGCAACATCAGGTCAAAGAAATGAATGTCCTCTTTTGCCAGGCGTCTCAGCTCGATAAAGGCAGGGATGAGCAGCAGGAGAAGCCAGTAAAAGCGTGACCAGACGGCCGCCAGGATAAGGATGCACAGGGTGAACAGCAGGGGGACAAGCGGGACCCCCCACAGCGCTGCCGGTCGGGTCAGCGCCTTGTTGAGGATGGTCATGCTGCCTCCTTAGGCCGCGAAGTAGGCACCGAACCCGGACGCCCCGGCGAGCAGGACGCCCGACCAGAAGACGCGCTGGAGATCGTGCCAGGCCTTTCCGTCAACCAGCATCTTGTAGGCGATAAAGGCCACCGCACAGCTGATGGTGACAACCGACATACTGGTGAGGCCGAGGAAAACCCAGTTAATGGCGTCGCTGCCCTTCTGAAATGCCTGGTCGGCGCTGGCCGCCAGTGCCGGAACGGCAGGCAGGGCGAGGAGAGAGGCCATCAGGCGGGTTGCGGCGTTTTTAATGGTACGAAAAGTCATGATTTTTCCTTAATCAGAAGACACAGCGAGGCCGCCGCGCACGACGTGTGGCGGATAAGCAGGGACGCTGGTCAGTGTGGTGTCGGGTGCCGGTATAACGCCACGTATGACGCTTTCCGGGTAAACGGTGTTGTCGGACGGGACGGCGGGCGCTTTCCCGGATGCGGGAGAGATTGCCTGCCGTTCTGCCCGCGTTGAAGGCACAACGTAGCCAATACGCTGTACGTAGCTTGTGTTGCCGAACGCGCTTTCCGGGCGCTGACCGGTTTCAAAGTTGCCGGAGTAATAGCAGCTCAGGGCGCGCTGTAAGGTGCCTCCTCGTTGATAACAGTCGGTGATGATTTTCGCGGCAATATTCATGTTGTCGCACGGATTTAACATGGATTCGGCGCTGACGCCGAACTGCGGGAAATTAGTGCTGGTTATCTGCATCATTCCCACCGAATAACGGTGTTTCTTCTGCTTAATGTCCTCCACAATTTTTAACGCCTCGTCTTTCGACGCTGGCAGATGAGAAATAACGCGGCTCCTGCCGCCCTTTACCGGAACAATTTCAGCAATGGCATACGGATTTAAGCCAGATTCGGTACGGGTAATGTCGTGAATGGTATCGGGGTGAACGGCGGGGGCACACTGCATGGCGAGTTGGAACAGCGCGGCAGAGGTTAACATAGTAATCCTTCAGCGAATTTTCATTTCACCATAGAACTTTTTAGTTTCGATGTTATAGATAACTTCGTTACCTTCGAACTAAGAAGGAATTAACATTGTGCTCAGTTTCTAAGTCGTAGATGTATTGTTCTTTCTATAAAGTAAAATATCACCATTTGCATAGTCTTTATTGATATCAAGAATATACTTTCCTTGAGTGTCAACAAGAACTACTCCAATTTTAGTTAAGGTTGGTTTGTCTATGTTTTTAACTGAATATACAATATGCGTATGTTCTATATTTTCGTCTTCATCCAACATGTTTTTTCCGGTCATTAAGTTGTTGAGTAATCAAATCAATTCGTTTTAGCTTTTTCGCAATCAGAACCGAGGATTTAGAGTTTTTCTTCCCCTTTTCTTTTTGAGTAATAATAGCAATCTCCATTCTCAGACTCGCGCGCTCAATCAGCAACTCTCTCGTGTGCTTTGGTAGCTCTTTTGTGGTCCAGCTCGAATTGATGGCTGATGAAATGCGATCTCTGCGACAACTTAGGCGCTTGTCACCGGCCATTATCGCAAACTTATTGTTTTTCAGGGCTTTTATACGAACCTTTTGCATAGTCATATCTACTTCTCCATTGCATGAGTAATCCGTCGGAGTTTGGGAGCACAAGAAAGGCTTGGATCAGACGGCTTAACGATGCAGAGGAAGGCTCAGAAGATGCGGGCACACCATTAATCTCCTCTAGACGCGGGTCACGGCTGGTCTGCTGTCAAGTTCTAGAGAGCTAACGCGTGTGTTGCGTGCGTGTATCACACATCCATTGTTAAAATAATTTAAACAAATGATATTTAGTTGATATTATTTTACCGACATGGGCGTGCGATATCCATATGATTGCCGGAAGCAAATCACAGGTTAAGATGATGGTTCCCAAACGTTTAAGAGCAGCACGACATAGAGCTGGTTTGTCTCAGGAGAAATTCCTGCAGTTAACTAACGTGGAAGCTGTCAGTGATAAATCGCAGATTTCAAATTACGAATCAGGTCGACACTCACCGCCTTTTGAATTTGTGGTGCAGATTGCTAAGGCGCTGAACTATCCAGAAGCCTATTTTTATACGGTGGATGATGATTTTGCAGAGCAAATCCTGTTGATACACAGGAACAAAAATAACCTTGATTTCAATCCATATTTGAAACCTTTAAAAGAAGCGCTTGATGCTGTTAATGCTTTAAAAAAGATGTTAGATAAAGCTACAGGTACAAAATAGAGTTTCTTACCGTCAACTGGCGCAGCGCGATCTCACTCGCCCCTGAAAATGTCGTCTCCTCAAGCCCTGGGCTAAGGCTAATTGCTGCTATTAACTTTTAAAAGAGCATGAGGTTGTTAGGGATATGCTAGTACGGTGTCATACTGTCTGTAAATAGACAAAATATTGCCAGTATACTGTTGTGTATTCCATTTTACATGGTTGAAAGTTCTCTTATAAAAAATGCTTTCAGTGAATTGTTTTGTCTAAGATCATGCTTTTAGTGTGAAAGATCGTGTAAGTCAGAGTAAATAGATCATTTGTCTGTAGGATTACATACACCGCTTCTATAAATCTTTATCTTTAAAGTCAATTGGTTATGGTTTTTTATTATTCTGAAATAAAAAATTCTATTACACTTGAGAAAAATTACCCTTATCGCAAGAATAATCTGAAATCACAAGTTAACTGATTGATCTAATTGTGTGTTTTGTTGGGGTGGGGTTGAAATATAAAAATATCGTTTCAGCTAAGATATTTTCAAGGATGGCGGTTTTATTAGGTTTCCTTGTTAAATAATTTATTTTATAACGGAGAACGTAATTTTTTAATGATTGATGTAGAGGTGCAATAACCGTCTGAAGGTGATAGCTGATGTATTGAAATTAATCCGGAGAACGTCAGAACTGGATACTAAGACGGCTCATAATTTGTTGGGTGCTAAAATCCAGTTAAAACCTTATTAGCTGTGGAGAAGACCGGGGCGCTCTGCTGCTGGAAGACGGGCCATGCTTCCCTGCAACACAGGGTATTGAGGCATAAAAAGCCAGTACCATTGTGGTGAAGCAAACCTGCACGAGAACATCGAACGAGAGCATCACTTTCGGATGCTTGTGAATAAATACTAACAGGCTGTACAGGTAAGAGGCTGTGGAAACCATCAGTGATGTCTGGCGCGGAAGTGGAGTACATTAATCGCTGTTACATTATTTGAGTGATACTTATTTACCTAACAAACAAGGCCTTTCCATAAGTGATCTGGGAGTGTATCTGCCGTAAGGCTGCGGCATGGGTCGAGTCCGTCAAGGTGGTGTAAATTCAGTTACAGCTTTCCGGTCCGGCAATGAGCCTGTTATGCGCTGATTGGCAGCGCGTCGATTACTTCGGTTTCAGCGAGCTGGT
>NZ_JAWNEB010000019.1:0-26249 GCF_034107265.1 Enterobacter sp. 168J2
CTTTCCTCTTTCAGAGTCAACCCGTTATTTCAGGATTTTTTCTCTTCAACCGACCGGGTTAACTGTGAAGTGATTCACATCCGCCGTGTCGATGGAGGCGCATTATAGGGATCCCATTTTTTAGCACAAGTGTTTTTTAGATCTTTTTTTCTGACTGCTGATTTTCCGCGCTTTTCGCTGAAATCCCGCCCGATCTGATTAAATATTGACGCATTTAGCCTTGCCTCGATCCAATAATATGATCAAGTCTTCCGTATAGCGCTCATCCATAGAGGTAGTTATGTCTGCAGTATTACGCCCTTATAAAGATCTGTTTCCCCAAATAGGCGATCGCGTGATGATCGATGCCACTAGCGTGGTCATTGGTGATGTCCGAATGGCCGATGACGTCAGTATCTGGCCGCTCGTTGCGATCAGGGGAGACGTAAATTATGTGTCGATTGGTGCCCGTACCAATATTCAGGACGGCAGCGTTCTGCATGTTACGCACAAATCCTCCTATAACCCGGAGGGCAATCCCCTCATCATTGGAGAAGATGTTACCGTCGGACATAAAGTGATGCTTCACGGCTGCACTATCGGTAATCGGGTGCTCGTTGGGATGGGATCGATTTTGCTGGATGGCGTGATAGTAGAAGAAGACGTAATGATTGGGGCCGGTAGCCTGGTTCCGCAGAACAAACGTCTGGAGAGTGGCTATCTCTATCTGGGAAGTCCGGTCAAACAGATCCGCCCCCTGAAGGAGGCAGAGATCGAAGGATTGAAATACTCAGCGAACAACTACGTGAAATGGAAGAATGACTATTTGGATCAGGACAACCAAACCCAGCCCTGATCGTCTTCCTGCTGATCGCGAATCAAATCGCTGGCTTCCTCTTCCAGATCCCAGCGATTTTCGCAAAATATGTCTATAGGATCTGAACCGCCAAAGCGGCTCAGCAACGTTTCCCCATGAATGGCGCAGGTCAATTGCATACCCTGCACCAGAACCGGGAAACAGACCGCTTGTTTACTCTCATCCCAGTACTCTCTGTCAGGGAAGTGAATAGCCTGATTCACGCCGAAAACTCCTGCTTTAACTTATCAATGACCGGCTCGACTGCAGGCAACACGCCATGCCAGAGCAGTACCGCATGCGCGGCCTGACCCACCAGCATACCTAGCCCATCGGCTAGCTGTTTCGCGCCATGTTGTTCGCACCAGTTCAGGAAAGGTGTCTTCCCTTTCTGATAAAACATGTCATAGAAGTACATATGAGGGCTGACCAGAGAGGCGGGGATTGCCGGGATCTCTCCATTAATGCCGCTGGAGGTGGCATTGATAACCAAATCAAATTCACGCCCCGCAAGATCGCCAGGCGCTGCCGCACTTACGCTGCCGGTATGCGCAAACAACGCCGCCAGCGCTTCTGCCCGGGAAAAGGTTCGGTTGGTAATGGTCACCGCACAGTCCAGGGAAAGCAGAGGCAACAGTACTCCCCGCGATGCGCCACCCGCACCAATCAGCAGGACCCGGAACCCAGGTTTAATAAACGACAGTCGTTCCAGATCGCTCAGCAAACCTATTCCGTCGGTGTTGTCGCCCAGAAGGCGTCCATCCTCAAGCCGTTTCAGGGTATTTACTGCACCAGCAAGAGAAGCGCGCTCGGTCAGTTCATCAGCACGTTCGAAGGCTTCCTCTTTAAAAGGAACCGTCACATTCGCACCTTTGCCACCCGCGGCGAAAAAAGCCTCCAGCGTTGGAATAAATGCATCCACCGGTGCCAGTACGCGACCATAGGGATGGTTTATCTGCAGCTGCTCCGCAAATTGTTGATGGATCAGCGGTGATTTGCTGTGCGCAATCGGATTACCAAAAACAGCATAGGTTTCCATGAGATTACCCCTGGCGAAAACGTTCGCCGGTCAAAGCGTCGCGAATTTCAGACGGATTCAGGCGCCCTCCCGTCTCTCCAACAGCAACCGGGAAGTCATTCCCGAACTGTGCCAGCACTTCTTCGGTTGTACGACAAGGCGGCAATCCGGTCAGGTTGGCGCTGGTTGAGACGAGCGGTTTACCAAATGCCTGGCAAAGCTCAACCACCAGCGGATGATCGGTGACGCGAACGGCGAGGGAATCAAAGCGTCCGGTCAACCAGCGCGGTGTTGTCGGCTGCGCCGGGAAAACAAAGGTCACCGGTCCGGGCCATGCGGAGAAAATAGTCTCGCGCTGCGCCTGCGACAGCATAGAATCATCGATGTAGGGCTTAAGCTGCTCGTAACTCGCAGCTATCAAAATCAATCCTTTCTCGACGGGCCTTTGTTTTAGGGCAAGCAGGCGGCTGACAGCCGTCTCGCTGTCAGGATCGCAACCGACCCCAAAAACAGCTTCAGTGGGATAGGCGATGACTTCTTCGTTTTTCAGGACGTCCACTGCATAAGCAATGGAGCCTGATGGCAGGTTATTATTCACTATTTTGATCCGCCGTAACCGGCTTTCCACATTGTTTGCTGGCGCAGAAGCGTTTCAGACCCTGCGCCGTTTTCTTCTCGATAAGTAGCGGATAGTTGCAATGAGTGCAGACGCCCGCTACCGGTTTGAAATTGATAACGAACTGGCATTCAGGATAGCGATCGCAGGAATGGAAGGTCTTACCATAGCGGGAACGGCGCTGTACCAGCTGGCCGCGCTGACACTGAGGACACGCAATAGCCGTTTCATCAGGCTTATCAATTTGTTCCGTATGTTCACATTCCGGATAACGGCTACAGCCAATAAACATACCGAAACGGCCCTGACGTAGCGCTAATTCACCACCACAAAGAGGACATAGCTGTCCTTCCAGAATTTTGACGATATGTCCATCCGCCTGGCTTTTCAGAGGACGGACATAATCACATTCCGGATAGTGTGAACAACCGAGAAACGGGCCGTGTTTCCCGGACCGAATAACAAGCTCTGCCCCGCACTGCGGGCAGGGCTCATTTTTATGCACCGTGAATAGTGCTGATTTGGCCATAACAACTCTTGGTGCTGCACATTGAATTAGTGCAGCATACCTTCATTCACTTCAAAGAGTAATTCTTCCATTTGCTGATAGGCATTTTCACAGCCCGGGATATTAAACAGAACCATCAGAATCACCCATTTGAGATCGTCCAGTTCAAATTCTGCCGTATCCAGCGCCATGACGCGCTCTATCACCATTTCTCTCGTTTCAAGGTTTAGCACCTGAATCTGCTCAAGGAATAAGATGAATCCCCGGCAGCTGGCGTCCAGCCTTTCACACTCTTCAGCGGTATAAATGCGTACTGACAACGGGTCAGAAGCAAGCTGCATCGGTTCGGCGAGGCCTTCCTGATAATCAGCCAGTTTTTCCAGCCACATCAACGCATTATAGATATCTTCCCGCTCAAACCCCGCATCGGTAAGATCCTGTGTCAATTTGTCCTGATCCACTCGCATTTCTGCTTCGTTATGGATGTAAGTCTCAAACAAATACATCAGTACGTCGAACATGGCATGCCCTCCTTAATCGGACATAGCCGCCGGGTACAGCTGCGATCCACCCTGCTAACTCCAGTTCGAGTAGCTGTGCTACCGTTACTGGCACAGGTTGGCCGGCACGTTCAGCGACAACGTCAACAGGTGTTACCTCATCTCCTACGTTAGCCAGGAGCTTGGGAAATGGCAATGCCACCTTTCCCTGATCTGATGAATAATGTCGCTTTTCGGGATCTTCCTGCAGACATTGCAAGCCATATTGCAAATTTTCAAGAATGTCCCGCACTTCTGTTACCGGCGTCGCACCCTGCTTTATCAGCCAGTGTGGTCCTTCGCACCCCGGGTTACCAATCGGGCCGGGTAAGGCGAAAACCTCCCTCCCCTGATCGAGCGCGCATCGTGCCGTAACCAGCGAACCGCTTCGCACTGCCGCTTCAACGACCAATACTCCCTGGCTAAGCCCGCTGATGATTCGATTACGACGCGGAAAGTTTGCCGGCCAGGGCTGCGCCGAAAGAGGGAATTCAGACACTATCGCCCCGTCAGCTTCGATAAGCCGCATAGCCAGCGCCTGATGCCGACGGGGATAAATGCTAAACAGGCCGTTCCCCAGCACGGCCACGCTACGCCCTTTTGCTGACAGCGCTGCGCTATGGGCAACACCGTCGATACCGCAGGCCAGCCCGCTGGTGATCGTGAAACCACATTGCGAAAGTTGTTCGCACAGCATTTTTCCCCATCGCTCTCCATACCATGACGGCGCACGGCTACCCACGACCGCCAGCTGGACAGCATTAAGCGTTTCAGGGTTACCTTTTACGAATAATGCACCGGGATAATCAGGAATTGCTCGAAGTAAAGGAGGATAAAGTGAATGGTTTGCCGTCAATAAATGATTTCCCGGCTGCTCAAGCCACACCAGACTACGCTCCAGCTCACCTTCATCTGGGGCAAAGAACCGTTCAGCCTGTTTTGCTGACAGCCCAGCGTCTCTGACAGCGGAAGCATCGATATTTTTTTGCTTGTGCAGCCGTGCCGCCGCTTCCAGCATTCCATCGCCACATAGTGAACTTGTGTGTATTAGCCGCAGCCATATCTCGATAGACGTCATCCTTTCCCCCTGCCATAAGCGGCCTGCGCAATCATTGCGATTGGTCACTGATGCTGTCAATCGACCCGGGATTTGTCTAGAATAGAAGTAATATTCTTATCAACTCCTGAACAAGACTCTGGAAATTTATGGCAGTTTTGCAAGTGTTACATATTCCGGACGAGCGCCTTCGCATCGTCGCTGAACCGGTCAAAGAAGTGAATGCAGAAATCCAGCGTATCGTTGATGATATGTTCGATACCATGTACGCCGAAGAAGGCATTGGCCTGGCGGCGACGCAGGTAGACATTCACAAGCGTATTATCGTGATCGACGTTTCTGAGAATCGCGATGAGCGTCTGGTGCTGATCAACCCTGAGCTGCTTGAAAAGAGCGGTGAAACGGGCATTGAGGAAGGCTGTCTTTCTATTCCGGAACAGCGCGCTTTGGTGCCACGTGCCGAAAAAGTGAAAATCCGCGCCCTGGATCGTGACGGTAATCCGTTCGAACTGGAAGCAGACGACCTGCTGGCAATTTGCATTCAGCATGAGATGGATCACCTGGTCGGTAAGCTGTTTATCGATTACCTCTCGCCGCTGAAACAGCAGCGTATTCGTCAAAAAGTAGAGAAACTGGATCGCCTGCGCTCTCGCGCATAACGTCCCCCCGGATACAAGGATCATCGTGTCTAAAACACTACGTATTATCTTCGCGGGAACCCCTGATTTTGCAGCGCGTCATCTTGACGCGCTGTTATCTTCTGGTCACCAGGTTGTTGGCGTCTTTACCCAGCCGGACCGTCCGGCTGGTCGCGGTAAAAAACTGATGCCGAGCCCGGTAAAGGTGCTGGCAGAAGAGCATGGGCTTCCTGTTTTCCAGCCCGCATCCTTACGCCCTCAGGAAAATCAGCAGCTGGTCACTGACCTGAATGCCGACGTAATGGTTGTGGTGGCTTACGGTTTAATTCTGCCAAAAGCGGTGCTTGATATGCCTCGTCTGGGTTGTATCAACGTGCATGGCTCCTTGCTCCCGCGCTGGCGTGGTGCGGCACCTATCCAGCGCTCCCTGTGGGCGGGGGATGCTGAAACCGGCGTCACAATCATGAAGATGGACGTAGGTTTAGACACTGGCGACATGCTGCATAAACTGGCGTGCCCTATTACTGCAGAAGATACCAGCGCTACGCTGTATGACAAACTTGCAGGCCTCGGTCCACAAGGGCTTATAGAGACGCTGCAGCAGCTTGCTGACAATACGGCAAAACCTGAAGTTCAGGATGAGGCGCTGGTGACGTATGCTGAAAAACTAAGTAAAGAAGAAGCCCGGCTCGACTGGTCCTTGTCTGCCGCTCAACTTGAACGCTGCATCCGCGCTTTTAATCCGTGGCCGATGAGCTGGATAGAGATTGATGAGCAGCCAGTGAAAGTCTGGAAAGCGTCAGTCATTAATGGCAATACAGCTGCAGAACCCGGCACGATTATCAACGCCAGCAAGAACGGTATTCAGGTTGCGACAGCAGAAGGGATCCTGAATCTTGAATCGCTGCAACCGGCCGGTAAGAAAGCCATGAGCGCTCAGGATCTATTAAATTCCCGTCGCGAATGGTTTATACCGGGTAATCGTCTTGCCTGACCCAATATATGCTTAAGGCCCGGTGTTTCCGGGCATTTTTATTTTTACGGTTATGAAAAAACAAAATCTACGCAGTATGGCGGCCCAGGCCGTTGAGCAGGTTATCGAGCAGGGCCAGTCATTGAGTAACGTCCTGCCTCCCCTGCAACAAAAAGTATCTGATAAAGACAAAGCCCTGCTCCAGGAACTCTGCTTTGGCGTCCTGCGCACCCTTTCTCAGCTTGAGTGGCTCATTAATAAGCTGATGTCGCGCCCAATGACAGGCAAACAGCGTACCGTACATTATTTAATTATGGTGGGGTTTTATCAGCTTCTTCATACCCGCATTCCACCTCATGCCGCGCTGGCTGAAACGGTGGAAGGTGCCGTTGCGATTAAACGCCCTCAGCTGAAAGGCCTGATCAACGGCGTGCTGCGTCAGTTCCAGCGTCAGCAGGACGAGCTTCTGGCTGAATTTGCACAAAGCGAAACACGTTTTCTGCACCCGGACTGGCTGCTGAATCGCCTTAAAAAAGCGTATCCGCAGCAGTGGCAGGACATTGCCGAAGCCAATAATCAACGCCCACCGATGTGGTTACGCGTCAATCGTAATCACCACACCCGTGACGCATGGCTGGCATTGCTGGAAGAAGCCGGAATGAGTGGATTCACGCATGCAGCCTATCCGGATGCCGTGCGTTTAGCCTCCCCTGCACCGGTACATGCTTTACCTGGTTTTGATGAAGGCTGGGTAACCGTGCAGGATGCCTCGGCTCAGGGCTGCATGACCTGGCTTGAACCGAAAAACGGGGAACAGATCCTCGATCTTTGCGCCGCGCCTGGCGGAAAAACAACGCACATTCTTGAAGTGGCTCCGCAGGCCAGCGTAATGGCCGTGGATGTCGATGAGCAGCGTCTTTCACGCGTCTACGACAACCTTAAACGTCTTGGAATGAAGGCTCAGGTTAAACAGGGCGATGGACGCAAACCTGCAGAATGGTGTGGTGAAACCCAGTTCGACCGTATTTTGCTGGATGCTCCCTGCTCTGCAACAGGCGTGATTCGTCGCCATCCGGATATTAAGTGGCTGCGCCGCGATCGCGATATCAAGGAGCTTGCCCAACTGCAATCGGACATACTTGACGCAATCTGGCCACATCTTAAACCCGGCGGTACGCTGGTTTATGCAACCTGCTCCGTACTGCCAGAAGAAAACAGCCAGCAAATCGTGGCCTTCCTTAAACGTACCCCGGGCGCTACGCTGCGCGATACGGGAACGCCTGAATGCCCGGGTCAGCAAAACCTGCCGGGCGCGGAAGAAGGCGATGGCTTCTTTTACGCTAAGCTAATCAAAGAGTGATGTTGAGAACAGGTCACGAGATATGAAGATTATCATTCTGGGCGCAGGACAAGTGGGCGGAACGCTGGCGGAAAACCTGGTAGGCGAAAACAACGACATTACAATCGTTGATACCAACGGCGATCGTCTGCGCGTTTTACAGGACAAATTTGACCTTCGCGTTGTGCAGGGTCATGGCTCACACCCGCGCGTACTCCGCGAGGCGGGCGCCGACGATGCAGACATGCTCGTTGCGGTGACCAGTTCTGACGAAACCAATATGGTGGCCTGTCAGGTGGCCTACTCGCTTTTCAACACGCCAAACCGAATCGCGCGCATCCGCTCTCCGGACTACGTTCGCGATGCAGAAAAACTGTTTAATTCAGAAGCGGTTCCCATTGACCATCTTATCGCACCGGAACAGCTGGTTATCGACAATATCTATCGTCTGATCGAATATCCAGGTGCACTGCAGGTGGTGAACTTTGCCGAAGGTAAGGTCAGTCTTGCCGTCGTTAAGGCCTATTACGGCGGCCCGTTGATCGGCAACGCGTTGTCCACCATGCGCGAGCACATGCCTCACATTGACACGCGCGTCGCCGCCATTTTCCGCCACGACAGGCCTATTCGCCCGCAGGGCTCCACCATTGTCGAAGCAGGCGATGAGGTCTTCTTTATTGCGGCCTCTCAGCATATTCGTGCCGTGATGAGCGAATTACAGCGTCTCGAAAAGCCTTATAAACGCATTATGCTGGTCGGCGGAGGCAATATCGGCGCGGGCCTGGCGCGAAGACTGGAAAAAGACTACAGCGTGAAATTGATCGAGCGCGATCAACAGCGTGCTTCCGAGCTTGCGGAAAAACTGCAAAATACGATCGTATTTTATGGCGACGCGTCGGATCAGGAATTACTGGCCGAAGAGCATATTGATCAAGTTGATCTCTTTATTGCCGTCACCAACGATGACGAAGCGAATATTATGTCCGCCATGCTCGCCAAACGTATGGGAGCAAAGAAGGTCATGGTACTTATCCAGCGCAAGGCGTATGTCGACCTGGTTCAGGGCAGCGTGATTGATATTGCCATTTCACCGCAGCAGGCGACCATTTCCGCTCTGCTGAGCCATGTACGTAAAGCGGACATTGTCGGCGTTTCATCGCTCCGCCGCGGTGTGGCAGAAGCGATTGAAGCAGTGGCTCATGGAGATGAAACCACCTCCCGCGTTGTGGGCCGCGCCATCGACGAAATTAAACTGCCACCGGGTACAATTATTGGCGCCGTCGTGCGTGGAAATGATGTCATGATCGCCAATGATAATTTACGTATCGAGCAAGGCGATCACGTAATTATGTTCCTTACCGATAAAAAATTTATTACCGACGTCGAACGTTTATTCCAGCCTAGTCCATTCTTCCTTTAATATGTCGGGTGCTCACAATAGAGCACCCGCACTTTACCCTCTTTATTTCTGTGCCTTTTATTTTCATAACGTTTAATTATCCCGAATGGCAATTGGCTAATCATTTGTTAAACTTATAGTCGTCAGCTGGCACAAGGAGAACATAATGAGTTTTATTAAAGAATTTCGCGAATTTGCGATGCGCGGGAACGTGGTTGATTTGGCGGTGGGTGTCATTATTGGTGCGGCATTCGGCAAGATTGTTTCATCATTAGTTGCGGACATCATCATGCCACCTTTAGGGCTGCTAATCGGGGGCATTGATTTCAAACAGTTCGCGTTCACGCTGCGTGAAGCACAGGGTGATATCCCGGCAGTGGTAATGCACTACGGCGTGTTTATCCAGAACGTATTTGATTTCGTGATTGTGGCATTTGCTATCTTTATGGCTATCAAGCTGATCAACCGGCTCAACCGTAAAAAAGAAGAGCCCGCGGCCGCACCAGCAGCACCAACGAAAGAAGAAGTATTGCTGACGGAAATCCGCGACCTGTTAAAAGAGCAGAACAACCGCGTTTAATCAGTAACCAAAAGCCGGAAGGCCAGTGGTAAATAAGCGATTCGCTTGCTTGCCACTGGCCTCCCAGTTACCCCGTTTTGCATGCTTATCTTTGCGCAGATAACTTCCCTTCCCTTTTTTATTCTTTTCAACGCGCTGTCGAAAAAGCGGGTCGTGAAGTAAAGCCTCGATGGCATTGTCTTTAATTTGTCCCTTCGTGTGCTGATAGCGGCTCATTGTTTCTCCTGAGCATGGTTTATGACGACGGAAGTCTAGACCCGGGTAGATTAAAAATCAACATCCCCGAGTTTCTCCACTGGCTCCCTGTTCAAGGGCTTCCAGAATTGAACAATAAATACTGCTATGGGCCGTTCCGCAGCAGGCATCATTCAGTCTTTGCAAAGAGCGCTGCATGGTTTGCAGTTCCTGAATGCGCGCTTCAACTTCATCCAGCCGGGCCTGCACGATGCTTTTAGATTCCTGACAGGTGTGATGCGCAGGATCGATGCGGATCGATAATAACTCGCGGATCGAATCCAGCGTGAAGCCAAGCTGTCGGGCGTAGCGTATGAATCTCAGACGCTGCAGGTCGTTATCGGTATAAAGCCGAAAGCCGCCTTCCGTGCGTACTTCATGGTCAATCATCTGTTGCTTTTCGTAATATCGGATAGTGTCCGGCGTTACGTTCGCGAGCTTTGCAAGTTCACCGATACGGTACATCGCTACTCCTCGTTTATCTTTTTCATCAATATTTCACCATATTCCCCATGCAGGAATTCCGTGCTCATTCCTGCCTGGCGCAGCTTGAGCTCGATCAGGGCAAGCCTGCGGCTAAGTTCTTTATGTCGAGGATCGTCCTGACGGATCCCTTTTAGCAGATCGACAAGTTCAACAGCCTCTCTGCGCTGCTCAAGCTCAGGAGGAAGGCAGCCGGCATTTTTTAGTAAACGGTATCCAGCCCGGAGTTCAGGCGCAATATGCGAATCATCTTCCAGTTCAAGAGGTTCACCGCTTCCGGGAAGATTGTCGAAATCGCCTTTATTTTGGGCATCGCGAATATGGCGTTCTGCCCACTGGTCAAGCAACCACATCATCAGCTCCAGGGGATGAACAAAATTGATACAGGCATTGTAGAGAAGTGGGGATACTGCGGATATAAAAAAACCCGCCGAAGCGGGTTTTTTTACGTTACTGCAGATTACTCTGCAGCAGCTTCTGCTTTCTCTGAACGATCAACCAGCTCGATGTAAGCCATCGGCGCGTTGTCGCCTGCACGGAAACCACACTTCAGAATGCGAGTGTAACCACCGGCACGGCTCGCGAAACGCGGGCCCAGTTCGTTAAACAGTTTTGCCACGATCTCGTTATCACGAGTACGGGCGAATGCCAGACGACGATTAGCAACGCTGTCAGTCTTGGCAAGAGTAATCAGCGGCTCAACTACGCGACGCAGCTCTTTCGCTTTAGGCAGGGTCGTCTTGATGATTTCATGACGAACCAGTGAACCTGCCATGTTGCGGAACATAGCCTGGCGATGGCTGCTGTTGCGGTTCAGTTGACGACCACTCTTACGATGGCGCATGACCTTATCCTTCTCAGTAAAACCTTAACCTGTGATCCGGTTACTCGTCAGCAATGCTTGCCGGTGGCCAGTTTTCCAGGCGCATGCCCAGAGACAGACCACGTGAAGCCAGCACGTCTTTAATCTCGGTAAGAGATTTTTTACCCAGGTTCGGCGTTTTCAGCAACTCAACCTCGGTACGCTGTACCAGATCACCGATATAGTGGATAGCTTCTGCCTTGAGGCAGTTAGCAGAGCGGACAGTCAATTCGAGATCGTCAACAGGGCGCAGCAGGATCGGATCGAATTCTGGTTTCTCTTCTTTCACTTCTGGCTGACGTACATCACGTAAGTCAACGAAAGCTTCCAGTTGTTCTGCCAGGATGGTTGCCGCACGACGAATCGCCTCTTCAGGATCGATTGTGCCGTTGGTTTCCATTTCGATGACCAGCTTGTCCAGGTCGGTACGCTGTTCTACACGCGCTGCTTCAACATTGTAGGCAATACGCTCTACAGGGCTGTAGCATGCGTCGACCAGCAGACGGCCGATTGGGCGCTCATCTTCTTCCGAATGAATTCGGGCAGAAGCCGGCACATAACCACGACCGCGCTGAACTTTGATACGCATGCTAATAGCTGCGTTCTCATCGGTCAGGTGGCAGATCACGTGCTGCGGCTTGACGATTTCAACATCACCGTCGTGGGTGATGTCGGCTGCAGTCACAGGGCCAATGCCAGATTTATTCAGAGTAAGAATAACTTCATCTTTACCCTGAACTCTCACCGCCAGCCCTTTCAGGTTGAGCAGGATTTCAAGGATATCTTCCTGAACGCCTTCTTTGGTGCTGTACTCATGAAGTACACCATCAATCTCAACCTCGGTCACCGCGCAACCCGGCATCGATGAGAGCAGAATACGGCGCAGTGCGTTACCCAGAGTATGGCCAAAGCCACGCTCTAAAGGCTCAAGGGTCACCTTGGCGTGCGTCGAACTCACTTGCTCGATATCTACCAGGCGCGGTTTTAGAAACTCTGTCACAGAACCCTGCATTGTGTCCTCTCTTTGGTACTAAGCTTTACTTGGAGTAAAGCTCGACGATCAGGTGTTCGTTAATGTCCGCAGACAGATCAGAACGCTCAGGCTGACGCTTGAACGTACCTTCCATCTTGCCAGCATCAACTTCCAGCCAGGTTGGCTTTTCACGCTGCTCAGCCAGCTCCAGAGCGGCCTTCACGCGAGATTGCTTTTTCGCTTTCTCACGAATGCTAACAACGTCATTCGCTTTAACCTGATAAGAAGCGATGTTAACAACACGACCGTTTACCATGATTGCTTTGTGGCTAACCAGCTGACGTGATTCAGCACGAGTAGCGCCGAAGCCCATACGGTATACAACGTTGTCCAGACGACCTTCCAGCAGAGCCAGCAGGTTTTCACCCGTGTTGCCTTTCAGACGTGCTGCTTCTTTATAGTAGTTACGGAACTGACGCTCCAGCACACCGTACATACGGCGAACTTTTTGCTTTTCACGCAACTGCACACCATAGTCAGACAGACGCGGTTTACGCGCACCGTGCTGGCCAGGAGCTTGTTCAATTTTACACTTGGTATCGATCGCGCGAACGCCAGACTTAAGGAATAAGTCGGTGCCCTCACGACGGCTCAGCTTGAGCTTAGGACCCAAATATCTTGCCATTTTCTATCTCCAACTAACCTAAAAAACGAGCGTTATACGCGACGTTTTTTCGGCGGACGACAACCGTTATGAGGGATCGGAGTCACATCAGTAATATTCGTGATGCGGAAACCAGCGGCGTTCAGAGCGCGAACAGTAGATTCACGACCCGGACCCGGACCTTTAACCATAACTTCCAGATTCTTGATGCCGTATTCTTTTACGGCTTCAGCGCAACGCTCTGCTGCAACCTGAGCTGCGAACGGAGTGGATTTGCGAGAACCACGGAAACCGGAACCACCGGCTGTTGCCCAACCCAATGCGTTACCCTGACGATCAGTAATAGTAACGATGGTGTTGTTGAAAGAAGCATGGATATGAGCCACGCCGTCAGAGACTTGTTTTCTTACACGTTTACGTGCACGAACTGGTGCCTTTGCCATTATTCAATCACCCCGATTATTTCTTGATCGGTTTGCGCGGACCCTTACGGGTACGTGCGTTGGTCTTAGTACGCTGACCGCGCACTGGCAGACCACGACGATGACGCAAACCGCGATAGCAACCAAGATCCATCAGGCGCTTGATGCTCATGCTGATTTCACGGCGCAGATCACCTTCAACGACAAATTTGGCAACTTCGTCACGCAGCGTGTCGATTTGTCCTTCAGACAGCTCACTGATCTTAACATCTTCAGCGATACCCGCTGCAGCCAGGATGGCTTTAGAACGGGTCTTGCCGATGCCGTAGATCGAAGTTAATGCGATCACAGCATGTTTCTGATCAGGAATGTTAATGCCTGCTATACGGGCCACTATGCACTCCTACTATTTAATATGTACGCACCATGCTGAAAAGCCCGTTTTCAGGATACTCAAATGGAAACGTACAGACATACAAAAGATTGGCTGGCTAATCTAGCCAGCTCAACCCAACTTTGCAAGAAAAATATGCGAAATAATCAGCCTTGGCGCTGTTTATGCTTCGGCTCGGCACTGCAAATCACACGGATGACACCATCACGCTTAACGATTTTGCAGTTACGGCATAATTTCTTGACGGAAGCACGAACTTTCATTTTTACTCTCCGTAACTTCTCAGGCGACCGATTAGCGGCCGTAGCCTTTCAGGTTCGCCTTCTTCAATGCAGACTCATACTGACTGGACATCATCAGAGTTTGCACTTGAGCCATAAAGTCCATAATCACGACAACAACGATAAGCAGTGAGGTCCCACCGAAGTAGAACGGTACTTTCATTGCATCACGCATGAACTCCGGGATCAGGCAGATAAAAGTAATATAAAGCGCACCAACCAAAGTCAGGCGGGTCATTACTTTATCGATATACTTCGCCGTTTGCTCTCCCGGACGAATTCCTGGTACAAATGCACCGGACTTCTTCAGGTTATCTGCTGTTTCACGCGGGTTGAAGACCAACGCCGTGTAGAAGAAACAGAAGAAGATGATCGCAGACGCATAGAGTAACACATAAAGTGGTTGCCCAGGCTGCAAATACAGCGAAATTGTTGTCAGCCAGTTCCAACCAGTACCGCCCCCGAACCATGACGCGATGGTTGCCGGGAACAGAATAATACTGGAAGCGAAGATAGCCGGGATAACCCCCGCCATATTCACTTTCAGCGGTAAATGTGTGCTCTGTGCAGCATAGACACGACGACCCTGCTGACGCTTAGCGTAGTTCACCACAATGCGGCGTTGACCACGTTCAACGAAGACAACAAAGAACGTCACTGCAAATACTAATACTGCAACCAACAGCAACAGGAGGAAGTGCAGGTCGCCTTGACGCGCTTGCTCGATAGTATGGGCGATGGCCGGCGGGAGTCCCGCAACGATACCGGCGAAGATAATGATTGAGATACCGTTACCGATACCACGCTCAGTAATCTGTTCGCCGAGCCACATCAGGAACATCGTCCCTGTGACCAGACTAACAACAGCGGTGAAATAGAATGCAAAGCCTGGGTTTAATACCAGGCCCTGCATACCAGGCATATTCGGCAGACCGGTAGCAATACCGATCGACTGGAATATTGCCAGCACCAAAGTACCGTAACGGGTGTACTGACTAATCTTACGACGTCCAGACTCCCCTTCTTTCTTCAGCTCTGCCAGGGCCGGATGAACGACCGTCAGCAGCTGGATAATAATCGATGCCGAAATGTACGGCATAATACCCAGAGCGAAGATAGAAGCACGGCTGAGAGCACCACCAGAGAACATGTTGAACATTTCAATGATGGTGCCTCGCTGTTGCTCAAGCAGTTTGGCAAGTACAGCGGCATCGATACCAGGGATCGGAATAAAAGAGCCAATACGGAACACAATCAGCGCGCCGATAACAAACAGCAGTCTGCGTTTCAGCTCGCCAAATCCACCTTTGGCACTTTGAAAATCTAATCCCGGTTGCTTAGCCATCTGCTACTTATTCCTCAATTTTACCGCCAGCAGCTTCGATAGCAGCACGAGCACCTTTAGTAACACGCAGGCCACGAACAGTTACCGGAGTAGAAACTTCACCAGACAGGATCACTTTCGCGAACTCGATCTGAATACCGATAATGTTAGCCGCTTTCAGCGTGTTCAGGTCTACAACGCCGCCTTCAACTTTCGCCAGGTCAGACAGACGGATTTCCGCTGTGATCGCTGCTTTGCGAGAGGTGAAGCCGAACTTCGGCAGACGACGGTACAGTGGCATCTGGCCACCCTCGAAACCGCGACGTACGCCACCGCCAGAACGAGAGTTCTGACCTTTGTGACCACGACCACCGGTTTTGCCGAGGCCAGAACCGATACCACGACCCAGGCGTTTACCCGCCTTTTTAGAGCCTTCGGCCGGAGACAGAGTATTTAAACGCATCTCTTACTCCTCAACTTTAACCATGAAGTAAACCGCGTTGACCATACCACGAACAGCAGGAGTATCCTCGCGCTCAACGGTATGACCAATACGACGCAGACCCAGGCCAAGCAGCGTTGCCTTGTGTTTCGGCAGACGACCGATTGCACTGCGGGTTTGAGTGATTTTAATAGTCTTTGCCATGGTCAATTACCCCAGAATTTCTTCAACGGATTTACCACGCTTGGCAGCGACCATTTCTGGAGAATTCATATTTTCCAGGCCATCAATAGTTGCACGAACCACGTTGATCGGGTTGGTGGAACCATATGCTTTAGCCAGTACGTTATGAACCCCAGCAACTTCCAGAACGGCGCGCATTGCACCACCGGCGATGATACCGGTACCTTCTGAAGCTGGCTGCATGAATACACGAGAACCCGTGTGAACACCTTTAACTGGGTGCTGCAGGGTGCCGTTGTTCAGCGCGACGTTAATCATATTGCGACGGGCTTTTTCCATCGCTTTCTGGATCGCTGCTGGAACTTCACGCGCTTTACCGTAACCAAAACCAACGCGACCGTTACCATCGCCTACTACAGTCAGAGCTGTGAAGGAGAAAATACGACCACCTTTAACGGTTTTAGATACGCGGTTTACCGCGATCAGCTTTTCCTGCAGTTCGCCAGCCTGTTTTTCGATGTGAGCCATCTTACACCTCTACCTTAGAACTGAAGGCCAGCTTCACGGGCAGCATCTGCCAGTGCCTGGACACGACCATGATATTGGAACCCGGAACGGTCAAAGGAAACATTGCTGATGCCTTTTTCCAGAGCGCGTTCTGCAACAGCTTTACCTACAGCTGCAGCGGCGTCTTTGTTACCGGTGTACTTCAATTGTTCTGAGATAGCTTTTTCTACAGTAGAAGCAGCTACCAGAACTTCAGAACCGTTCGGTGCAATTACCTGTGCGTAAATATGACGCGGGGTACGATGTACCACCAGGCGAGTTGCACCCAGCTCTTTGAGCTTGCGGCGTGCGCGGGTCGCACGACGGATACGAGCAGATTTCTTATCCATAGTGTTACCTTACTTCTTCTTAGCCTCTTTGGTACGCACGACTTCGTCGGCGTAACGAACACCCTTGCCTTTGTAAGGCTCAGGACGACGGTAGGCGCGCAGATCTGCTGCAACCTGACCGATCAGCTGTTTATCAGCGCCTTTCAGCACGATTTCAGTTTGAGTCGGACATTCTGCAGTGATACCGGCCGGCAGCGGATGCTCAACAGGGTGTGAGAAGCCCAGAGACAGGCCTACTGCATTCCCTTTGATAGCTGCACGATAACCTACACCAACCAGCTGAAGCTTTTTAGTGAAGCCTTCGGTAACACCAACAACCATTGAGTTCAGCAGGGCACGCGCGGTACCAGCCTGAGCCCATCCATCCACGAAACCATCACGTGGACCGAAGGTCAGAGCGTTATCTGCATGTTTAACTTCAACAGCTTTGTTGAGGGTACGAGTCAGCTCGCCGTTTTTACCTTTGATCGTAATAACCTGACCGTCGATTTTTACATCAACGCCGGCAGGAATAACGACCGGTGCTTTAGCAACACGAGACATTCTTTCCTCCGATTAGGCTACGTAGCAGATAATTTCGCCACCAAGACCAGCCTGGCGCGCTGCACGATCAGTCATAACACCTTTAGAGGTAGAAACAACTGCGATACCAAGGCCAGCCATAACTTTCGGCAGCTCATCTTTTTTCTTATAGATGCGCAGACCTGGGCGGCTGACACGCTGAATGCTTTCTACAACAGCTTTACCCTGGAAATACTTGAGAGTAAGTTCCAGTTCCGGCTTGGTGTCGCCTTCAACTTTAAAATCTTCGATAAAACCTTCTTCCTTCAGCACGTTGGCAATTGCCACTTTCAGCTTGGCGGAAGGCATGGTGACCGCAACTTTGTTCGCGGCCTGACCGTTACGGATACGGGTCAGCATATCCGCGATCGGATCTTGCATGCTCATCTGTCTTTACTCCCGTGATTCAATTGGTAATTACCAGCTAGCCTTTTTCAAGCCTGGCACTTCACCGCGCATGGCGGCTTCACGCAGTTTGATACGGCTCAACCCAAACTTGCCCACATAACCATGTGGACGACCTGTTTGACGACAGCGGTTACGCTGACGAGACGGGCTGGAATCACGCGGCAGAGACTGCAGCTTGAGAACCGCATTCCAACGATCTTCGTCGGAAGCGTTCACATCAGAAATGATCGCTTTCAGTTCAGCGCGTTTAGCGAAGAATTTATCAGCTAAAGCTACGCGCTTTACTTCGCGTGCTTTCATTGATTGCTTAGCCATTCAGTAACCCTACCTTACTTGCGGAACGGGAAGTCAAAGGCAGCCAGCAGAGCACGGCCTTCTTCGTCAGATTTCGCAGTAGTGGTAATGGTAATATCCAAACCACGCACGCGGTCGACTTTATCGTAGTCGATTTCTGGGAAGATGATCTGCTCACGGACACCCATGCTGTAGTTACCACGACCGTCGAAAGACTTAGCGGACAAGCCACGGAAGTCACGGATACGTGGAACAGCAATAGTGATCAGGCGCTCAAAGAACTCCCACATGCGTTCGCCACGCAGAGTTACTTTACAGCCGATCGGATAGCCCTGACGGATTTTGAAGCCTGCAACAGATTTGCGTGCTTTGGTGATCAGCGGTTTTTGACCGGAGATTGCTGTCAGATCAGCTGCTGCGTTATCCAGCAGTTTCTTGTCAGCGATCGCTTCACCAACACCCATGTTCAGGGTGATCTTCTCGACCCGAGGGACTTGCATGACAGAATTGTAGTTAAACTCGGTCATGAGTTTCTTAACTACTTCGTCTTTGTAGTAATCATGCAGTTTCGCCATCGTACTACTCCAAATTACTTGATAGTTTCGCTGTTAGACTTGAAGAAACGGACTTTTTTGCCGTCTTCGAATCTAAAGCCTACACGGTCAGCCTTGCCGGTAGCCGCATTGAAGATTGCAACGTTAGAAACTTGAATAGCAGCTTCTTTTTCAACGATGCCGCCTGGTTGGTTCAGGGCCGGAACCGGCTTCTGATGTTTCTTAACCAGGTTGATACCTTCAACGACAAGTTTGCCGGAAGACAGAACATTTTTTACTTTACCGCGTTTACCTTTATCTTTACCGGTTAACACGATAACTTCGTCATCACGACGGATTTTCGCTGCCATGATTCGCTCCTTAGAGTACTTCTGGTGCCAGAGAGATAATTTTCATGAACTTCTCAGTACGAAGTTCACGAGTTACCGGCCCAAAGATACGCGTGCCGATAGGCTGCTCGCTGTTATTGTTTAAAATAACGCATGCATTACCATCGAAGCGAATGACAGAACCGTCAGGGCGACGAACACCCTTCTTGGTGCGCACCACTACCGCCTTCAGCACATCACCTTTTTTGACCTTACCACGTGGAATTGCTTCCTTGATGGTGATCTTGATGATGTCGCCTACGCCTGCGTAGCGACGGTGCGAGCCACCCAGAACCTTGATACACATTACGCGACGTGCACCGGAGTTGTCGGCGACGTTCAGCATAGTCTGTTCTTGGATCATTTTAGTGCTCCGCTAATGTCAACTACTACCTGAGACTCTAAAATCAGAGCCGTTAAAAAGCCCCATATCGAGGGCGCGGCATTATAACACCGCTTCTGCAATATGGGTAGAAAAAATAAACGGCTCATCGCTGAGCCGTTTATTCGTATTGAGAAGGCGTACTGTATTACAGAACCGCTTTCTCTACAACGCGAACCAGCGTCCAGGACTTAGTCTTGGACAGTGGACGGCATTCACGGATTTCAACCTTGTCGCCGATACCACATTCGTTGTTCTCGTCATGTACGTGCAGTTTGGTCGTACGCTTGATGAATTTACCGTAGATCGGGTGTTTCACAATACGTTCGATAGCTACAACAATGGATTTCTCCATTTTGTCGCTAACAACACGACCTTGCAGAGTACGGATTTTATCGGTCATTACGCACCCGCCTTCTGAGTCAGTAAAGTCTTAACGCGTGCAACATTGCGACGCACTTGCTTCAGCAGGTGAGTCTGTTGCAGCTGGCCACTTGCAGCCTGCATACGCAGGTTGAACTGCTCACGCAGCAGGTTCAGCAGCTCAGCGTTCAGCTCTTCAACGCTTTTTTCACGCAGCTCTTTTGCTTTCATTACATCACCGTCTTAGTTACAAAGGTGGTTTTGATAGGCAGTTTCGCTGCTGCCAGGCCGAAGGCTTCACGGGCCAGCTCTTCCGGAACACCGTCCATTTCATAAAGGACTTTGCCCGGTTGGATCAAGGCAACCCAGTACTCCACGTTACCTTTACCTTTACCCATACGAACTTCCAGTGGCTTCTCGGTGATCGGTTTGTCCGGGAATACACGGATCCAGATCTTACCTTGACGCTTAACTGCACGGGTCATTGCACGACGTGCTGCTTCGATCTGACGTGCAGTCAGACGACCACGGCCAACAGCTTTCAGACCGAAAGTGCCGAAGCTAACATCCGTACCCTGCGCCAGACCACGGTTGCGGCCTTTGTGCACTTTACGGAATTTTGTACGCTTTGGTTGTAACATCAGCGACGCTCCTTATTTACGGCCTTTACGCTGCTGCTTTTTAGGTTGAGCAGCCGGTTTTTCCGGTTGTTCAACAGCAGCCATACCACCCAGGATCTCACCTTTGAAGATCCATACCTTAACGCCGATTACACCGTAAGTGGTGTGCGCTTCAGAGGTGTTGTAGTCGATGTCAGCACGCAGAGTGTGCAGCGGTACGCGACCTTCACGGTACCATTCGGTACGTGCGATTTCCGCGCCGCCCAGACGGCCGCTAACTTCAACTTTGATACCTTTAGCGCCCAGACGCATTGCGTTCTGTACAGCACGCTTCATAGCACGACGGAACATAACACGACGTTCCAGCTGAGAAGTGATGCTGTCAGCAACCAATTTAGCGTCCAGTTCAGGCTTACGAACTTCAGCGATATTGATCTGTGCAGGAACGCCAGCGATATCCGCTACGACCTTGCGCAGTTTTTCTACGTCTTCGCCTTTCTTACCGATAACGATGCCAGGACGAGCAGTGTGAATGGTCACACGGATGCTCTTGGCTGGACGCTCGATAACGATACGAGATACAGACGCTTTAGCCAGTTCCTTAGTCAGGTACTGACGTACTTTAAAATCGCTGTCCAGGTTGTCAGCGAATTCTTTGGTGTTCGCAAACCAGGTAGAGTTCCATGGTTTTACAATACCCAGGCGAATACCATTAGGATGTACTTTCTGACCCATTGCTAGTCTCCAGAGTCTCAGCGATCGGACACAACCACAGTAATGTGGCTGGTGCGCTTCAGGATGCGATCTGCACGACCTTTCGCACGCGGCATAATGCGCTTCATGCTTGGGCCTTCATCTACGAAAATTTTCGCGACTTTCAGATCGTCGATGTCAGCGCCATCGTTGTGTTCAGCGTTAGCAATGGCAGATTCCAGTACTTTCTTGACCAATACCGCAGCTTTCTTGTTGGTATAGGTCAGGATGTCCAGGGCCTGCGACACTTTCTTACCGCGAATCAGGTCAGCAACAAGGCGAACCTTCTGTGCAGAAGAACGAGCATGGCGATGTTGAGCTAAAGTTTCCATCTCTTCCTCCTACCTTATTTCTTCTTCGCTTTTTTATCAGCAGCGTGGCCGCGATAAGTACGAGTCGGTGCGAATTCACCCAGTTTGTGACCAACCATTTCGTCGGTAACAAAGACTGGAACGTGCTGACGACCATTATGGACAGCGATGGTCAAACCGATCATGTTAGGAAAGATCGTTGAACGACGGGACCAAGTGCGCAGGGGCTTCTTGTCTCCGCTTTCCACCGCTTTCTCTACCTTCTTCAGCAAGTGCAGGTCAATAAAAGGACCTTTCTTGAGAGAACGTGGCATGGCTTATCCTCTAAAATTATTTGCTACGGCGACGTACGATAAATTTATCAGTACGCTTGTTGCTGCGGGTCTTCTTACCTTTGGTCTGAACGCCCCACGGAGTTACCGGGTGCTTACCAAAGTTACGACCTTCACCACCACCATGTGGGTGGTCGACTGGGTTCATCGCAGTACCGCGAACGGTAGGACGAACACCACGCCAGCGTGCAGCACCAGCTTTACCCAGAACGCGCAGCATATGCTCAGCATTGCCAACTTCGCCCAGAGTAGCGCGGCAGTCTGCTTCGACTTTACGCATTTCACCAGAACGCAGACGCAGGGTGACATAAGCACCATCACGCGCAACGATCTGAACGTAAGTACCAGCGGAACGCGCCAGCTGACCGCCTTTACCTGGTTTCATTTCTACGTTATGAACGGTAGAACCAACCGGGATATTGCGCATCGGCAGGGTGTTGCCTGCTTTGATTGCAGCATCAACGCCAGACTGAATCTGGTCGCCAGCTTTCAGGCCTTTAGGGGCCAGGATGTAACGGCGTTCGCCGTCTTTGTACAGAACCAGCGCGATGTTCGCGGAACGGTTCGGATCGTACTCAAGACGTTCAACAACTGCTGGGATACCGTCTTTGTTGCGTTTGAAGTCAACAATACGATAAGCCTGCTTGTGGCCACCACCGATGTGACGAGTGGTGATACGGCCATTGTTGTTACGACCACCGGATTTGCTGTTTTTTTCCAGCAACGGAGCAAAAGGTTTGCCCTTGTGCAGCTCAGGGTTAACCACTTTAACTACGTGGCGACGACCCGGAGATGTCGGTTTACATTTAACAACTGCCATTGTATTACTCCTCCGACTTACTCAGCGCCGCCAACGAAGTCCAGGTTCTGGCCTTCTTTCAGGGTGACGTAAGCTTTTTTCCAGTCGCTACGACGACCGATACGCTGTCCGTGACGTTTAACTTTCCCTTTAACTACCAGGGTGTTAACGACTTCGACTTCGACTTCAAACAGTTTCTGCACAGCAGCTTTGATCTCTGCTTTGGTCGCGTCTTTAGCAACTTTGAGAACGATGGTGTTTGTTTTTTCCATCGCAGTAGACGCTTTTTCAGAAACGTGCGGTGCGCGAAGCACCTTCAGCAGACGTTCTTCACGAATCATGCCAGCATCTCCTCAACTTGCTTAACAGCATCAGCAGTCATTACGACTTTGTCGAAGGCGATCAGGCTAACCGGGTCGATACCAGTCGCATCGCGTACGTCAACCTTGTGCAGGTTACGTGCGGCCAGGAACAGGTTCTCGTCCAGCTCACCGGTGATGATCAGCACATCTTCCAGAGCCATGTCTTTCAGTTTCTGTGCCAGCAGCTTAGTTTTAGGCGCTTCAACAGAGAACTTCTCGACAACGATCAGACGATCCTGACGTACCAGTTCGGACAGGATGCTTTTCAGCGCGCCGCGGTACATCTTTTTGTTAACTTTTTGACTGTGGTCCTGTGGACGCGCAGCGAAGGTCACGCCACCTGAACGCCAGATCGGGCTCTTGATAGAACCTGAACGCGCACGGCCGGTACCTTTCTGGCGCCATGGCTTTTTGCCAGAACCAGTTACTTCAGCACGAGTCTTCTGAGCACGAGTACCCTGACGAGCACCAGCTGCATAAGCAACAACAACCTGGTGAACCAGCGCTTCGTTGAAATCACGACCGAAGGTAGTTTCGGAAACAGTCAGCGCGCTCTGCGCGTCTTTCAATACTAATTCCATTGCTATCCCCTTACGCCTTCACAGCTGGTTTAACGATCAGGTCGCTACCGGTTGCACCCGGGACCGCACCTTTAACCAGCAGCAGGTTGCGCTCAGCGTCAACACGTACTACGTCCAGGCTCTGAACGGTTACACGTTCGTTACCCAGCTGACCTGCCATTTTCTTGCCTTTGAACACTTTGCCCGGAGTCTGGTTCTGACCGATAGAACCCGGAACGCGGTGAGACAAGGAGTTACCGTGAGTAGCGTCCTGGGTACGGAAGTTCCAGCGCTTAACGGTACCAGCAAAACCTTTACCTTTAGAGGTACCGGTTACGTCAACTTTTTTAACGTCAGCAAACAGCTCAACGCTAATGTCCTGACCTACGGTGAACTCTTCGCCTTCAGCAAGACGGAATTCCCACAGACCACGGCCAGCTTCTACGCCAGCTTTAGCGAAGTGACCCGCTTCTGGTTTGGTTACACGGTTAGCTTTTTTAGCACCAGTGGTAACCTGAATAGCGCGGTAGCCATCGTTAGCCAGATCTTTAACCTGAGTAACGCGGTTTGCTTCAACTTCGATTACGGTTACTGGGATAGAAACGCCATCTTCAGTGAAGATGCGGGTCATACCCACTTTTTTACCGACTAAACCAATCATTGTTTCAACCTCTCAATCGCTCGATGACCTGATTAACCCAGGCTGATCTGCACGTCTACACCGGCAGCCAGATCCAGACGCATCAGAGCATCAACGGTTTTCTCAGTTGGCTCAACGATGTCAACCAGACGCTTGTGAGTGCGGATTTCGTACTGATCGCGCGCGTCTTTGTTGACGTGCGGGGAGATCAGAACGGTGAAGCGCTCTTTGCGGGTCGGCAGCGGGATCGGACCACGGACTTGCGCACCAGTGCGCTTAGCAGTCTCGACGATTTCCGCGGTTGATTGATCGATCAGACGATGATCAAACGCTTTAAGGCGGATACGGATTCTTTGGTTCTGCATGAGACCAGAGCTCCAATTATTTTATAAACGAAAATGATTACTCCTCAAACCCATTACGATTGATGGGAGAGTGTAACCGTTCTTACGTAGCTCCCCAATTGGGAGCATTGTTGAGTAACAAAATGAGCTACTCTGGTTCTGATTGAACCCGCCGTCAATTACGACAAGCCCGCGCATTATACGTAAATCAGAGAAAGACGCAAGTACCGTTTAGAAATTAAGCGTCAAAGGCTCAGTATGCGTAGGGCTGCGCAACTTTTTACGCCGTATATCCTTTCTGAATTCTTTATTTGAAGCTGCTACGCAATTGCTGTTTTTGTGCATTGCCGGACAGGCAGATTGTAACGAGTATGCGCTCAAAACCTTTTGAGACCTTTTCCATGCTAACCACCCTCCCCTTCCTGATGATCTATTTTTTTCTGACGGCCCTACTCGTACGCGCTGATATTCGCGACGGTTTGCTGCCCGATAAGTTTCTCTGCCCGCTGCTCTGGACGGGCCTGCTCTACCAACTCTTTATCCATCCTGATTTTCTGCCAGCTGCAGTTATGGGGGCGGTGGCTGGATACCTTGGCTTTGCCTTGATTTACTGGGGCTATCGGCTTATCTGCCGGCGTGAAGGAATGGGGTATGGCGATGTGAAGTATCTGGCAACACTTGGCGCGTGGCATGGCTGGTGCATACTGCCTACGCTGGCGTTACTCGCCGCGCTTATGGCGCTGCTTTGCATTCTTGTTTTTTCGTTTCTCACCTCAGATAAAGGAGCATTAAAAAACCCACTGCCTTTTGGGCCATTTCTGGCAGCAGCGGGTTTATGCGTTGGATGGGAAAATCTAATTAATTTTCCACTTTAATCTGAGACTGTAGGTAGTTCTGAAGGCCAATTTTACTAATGAGATCCAGTTCGGTTTCCAGCCAGTCGATATGGCCTTCTTCATCTGCAAGGATCTGGATCATCATATCGCGGCTCACATAGTCATGAACGCTGTCCGCATAGGCAATGGCTTCACGAAGGTCTTTCGCGCCTTCAAGTTCAAGCCTGAGGTCAGAACGCAGCATCTCCTCGACATCTTCACCGATGCCCAGCTTGCCGAGATCCTGCAGGTTAGGAATGCCTTCAAGGAATAAAATACGCTCGATATATTTATCAGCGTGTTTCATCTCATCTATAGATTCATGGTACTCAACGTCATTGAGACGTGTAAGGCCCCAGTTTTTAAACATTCTCGCGTGAAGAAAGTACTGGTTGATTGCGACAAGCTCATTTCCCAATAATTTATTGAGATAACTTATGATTTTAACATCACCTTTCATTATATAGTCCCTCCGCTTCCACTCATTGAAGCGTAGAACGGGCTACAGGGATGTCAAAAAAAAGATGGGCGCTTACGCGATCTCTTTGAATTCCGGGATCTGCATCAATTCGTCCTGCATAATCTCACGCGCTGCGCGAACGCATTTACCGCATTGATTTCCCACTGGAACAAACTTGCGAAGCTGCTGGAATGACTGTGGCTGAAACTGGCGAACGGCCTGACGTATTTTTTTGTCGCTTACACCATTACATAAACAAACGTACATAAAGACTCCCGTTCAAAATATGCGCAAAGTGTAAGTGAGAATGGTTATGATTACAATAGCACAAGCGCCGGAATACGGGGCGGGAGCGGACAAAAAATGCGAATTTTTATGACAATGACTCTACAGTGGAAAACAAAAAAGGACGCCGAAGCGTCCTTTTTTTATTCAGGGATAATTAATTAGCCCAGAACTTTAGCAACAACGCCCGCGCCAACGGTACGGCCGCCTTCACGGATTGCGAAACGCAGACCGTCGTCCATCGCGATTGGGTGGATCAGAGTCACAACCATCTTGATGTTGTCGCCTGGCATTACCATCTCTACGCCTTCTGG
The DNA here is from genome assembly GCF_034107265.1 of Enterobacter sp. 168J2. NCBI lineage: Bacteria > Pseudomonadati > Pseudomonadota > Gammaproteobacteria > Enterobacterales > Enterobacteriaceae > Enterobacter > Enterobacter sp. 168J2. The sequence goes on from NZ_JAWNEB010000019.1 coordinate 26,246, forward strand.
CAGT
>NZ_JAWNEB010000020.1:0-23114 GCF_034107265.1 Enterobacter sp. 168J2
AATGTATACATTAATATTCATAATTAATAATAATATTTCATTTTAACAAATAAATTAAATTGATATACATTGAAATCTGAAAGCCTTTCTGTCAGTTCAAAAGAACCATATCACTGAGTAATTAGAGCATCTAATTCTTTTCTCAGCAATATGCAGCTCCTGCGGCTTCTCAAAGCCACAGAGCAGTGGGTATAGCAGAGAGCCACACTCCGACCGACTCCGACTTGCAGTATATCACCTTTACCATGCCCCGCCTTCTCTGGCGCTTCTTTAACAACAACTGGCCTACGCTCAACACCCTGTTCCTCGCGGCCCCCCACGCCATGCTTCGCTGAGCCCGCAAACTGGGCGCGAAGATCGGCATATTCTTCGCCCTGCTACTTATGACCGCCAGCTTGACCAGCATCCGCATTCACCTAGCTGTCACCAGCTGTGGACTCGATATTAAGCACGGCGTCTGGCTCGCTCTCTTTTTTAAGAAGCATCCCGTGGAGCTAATCTGGGCGGGGCGGTCATCTGCCTGCTATTACCGCGGGACACAGCAGCACCACCATCAGAGGCTGAAGCAGGAAGAGATGTAAGCTTCGTTTACGGAAAGCATCGGGTCGATCAAAAAGCGTTTACCGGCATACGTGATCAGTTGGGTGGCATTGCGAATATAAGTGATGATCATGGGCTATTCTCCTGTGCGTATGATAAGGAGAATAGCCCGCGACCCGGCGTTAGCCTGTGGGCTAATGGGCGATGAACGATGAAATCGGGTCAATCGATAAACCGTTTACGCACCCGCTCCAGCGGCGCAATCAGCAGATTGATAAGCGGTTTGTGATCGATAACGATATCGGCGTTAACCGTCATCCCGCCCATCAGCAGACGCTTTTTGTTGTCCGGATCGGTAAACCAGGAAGGCACCCGCACCTTGGCAAGATAGTAGTTCTGCCCCTCCTGCAGCGGGATGAGCGCCGAATGCGCATCAATATTCACCTCGTAGAAATCAGACAGGATGGCCTCCACCGAGCCATATTTATCCACTGGCCAGGAGTCAAAGCGCAGCTTCACCTTATCCCCTTTCGCCACCCGACCCACGCCCGTGGCTGGCACATAGAGGTACCCCTCCATCGACGCGGCGGTGTTTTTACGGATCACCACCACCACCTCGCTGTTTTGCGTAATGGCCCGGCCCGGCGGGAAGTTGATCGCCACCACGTAGCCATCGGCAGGCGCCAGCATGGCCATCGTAGAGCTGCCCCGGCTGGAGAGGTTGCGGTCAATTTCGCTGATCCGGTTTTTCACGTACAGCAGCTCCTGGCTCAGGGAGTCGATTTGCGACTGAGTGCTGTCGGTAAGACTGGTTTTGCGCGCCTCCAGATCGAGGATACTGCTCTCCTCCAGCGTCAGGTTAAGCTGCGCGTTGAGCACGTCGTTGTGGCTTTTATCCAGATCGACCTTCGACACATAGCCTTTGCCGGATATCGCTTTCCACGCCTCATAGGTATCGGTGCTGTTTTTGAGCAACGCACGCAGCTTTTTCACTTTGTCGCGGGACACCACAATCTGCCGGTCGGCAATATCCAGCTGCTGCGCCAGGTTTTTCCGGTACGTAGCGATAGAATCTTCAATGGTCTGCACGCGCTGCTCGCTGCGCTTTTTCTCCGCCTCCATCTGCTGGCGATCGAACTGTACCACCGAGCCCTGCTTGCCGCCGTAGTCCTGCGACACGGTAAAAAGCGGGTCATTCTCTTTCACGTACTGGCCTGGACGCACGGCAAAGTCCACGATGGTGCCGGACTCTCTGGCACGCACTTCCACATCCCCCTGGGCTGGGATCAGTACACCGCGCGCCAGCGTGGTTTCCGAAAAGTTAAAGACGATCGAAAAGACCAGCAGACAGAGAAAAAAGGAGATAAACAGCGTTAACACGCCTTTCAGCCGCGGGGCGTTGATCTCGTAGCTCTTTGAAAAATGGTGCGGGATCAGCGCCCGACGTTGTCGGTTTCGGTTTCTTAATTTCACGACATGTCATCCATGATAAATCACTGAAAGATCGTCCCATGCACTCCAGAGCGTGGGGGTTTTACGCAACGCGTTCAGCGTGGCGGTGGCTGCCTGACGGTACTCCGCAGGGGCATAGGTCTGGCTCTCCAGCGCAAATTCCGCCGAGTGCAGCGAACAGCCGGGCAGCAGCGTACGAATCACGTATCCATAGCGCGTTAAAAAGCGCGTCGACACGTCCGTTAACCACGCTTTCTGGACGCCCGCCTGGGTCATGAACAGCGGCGCATCCGGGAGGCGCTCATCCACCAGCAGCACGGTCACCAGCCGGTGCGGGGCGAAAAACGCCCCTGCAAGCCGCTCCTCGTGTGCCGCCATCAGCTTGTGCAGCGCGGGAAGGCGGGTAACAAACTGAAAGCGCACGTCGTCTGGCGCGGTGGCGAGCAGCGCATCCGCGATCAGGCCAAATCCGGCCCAGCGCATGCCCAGCAGCAGGGTGCGGGGCTGAGAATAGAAATCCTGCTCGCGGGTGAATGCCGCCACCCGGGCGTGGAGATCGAAACGCACGTTGCGCCGCCACAGCGCGGGCGGGAAGATCTGCTCGACAAAATGAAAGCCGCTCATCTCCAGGGCGTTCTGGCGCAGAAAATCGGGCGGGACGTCAGTCTCCGGGCAGCGCATAAACTGGCTGTAGTTTTGCGTGATCCGGCTTGCGAGCAGCGTGCGTCCGGCCTGCCGGGCGCAAAGTCGGGCGTAGAGACGGGGCAGAAACATCATTGCTCACTCTCCCGCAGCGTGCCGTTTTCCATGGTGTAGAGCCGTCCGTGACAACCCACCACCTCCGGCGAGTGGGTGACAAACACCAGGCCAATCCCCAGACCACGCAGGTTCGCCAGCACCTTCTGCGCCGTGTTCTTATCGAGGTTTGCCGTCACTTCATCGCACAGCAGCAGCTTCGGCTGGCTGTACAGGGCGCGCGCCAGCACCAGACGCTGCATCTCGCCGGCGGAGAAAAAGGTGTTTCCCGGCAGCAGCTCCGTTTCGTATCCGTGCGGCAGACGCGCAACCACGTGGTCAATCTCCGCCAGCCGGCAGGCAGCAATCACCCGCTCCTTGTCCGGCGCGCTATCAAAGCAGGAGAGGTTATCCAGAATAGAGCCGGCAAAGAGAATATCGTCCGCATGCACAATGCGAATATGCTGGCGCAGAGAGGAGAGATCGCACTCGGTGATCGGGATCGCATTGATCCGCAAACTGCCCGATGTGGAGAGCAACATCCCGGAGATCAGACGCAGCAGCGTGGTTTTCCCGGAGCCGCTCTGGCCGACAATCACCGCCTCTTCGCCCTGCTTCAGCGTCATGTTGATGTGCTGCAGGGTCGCCTCACGTCCCGGATAAGCAAAAGAGACATCCTCAAAGGCCAGACTAACGGGTGAGGTCAAAATCTTCCGGCCAAACTGGCTGGCTTCAGAGGGGGCAAACAGCAGGTCGCCCACGCGATCCAGCGGCCCTTTCAGCGCATTTTTGTCCAGCAGCTTTTGCGCCACCTGTACCATCGCGTCGGAGAAATAGCGTTTGTAGCTGATGTAGGCGTAGAGCATCCCGATACTCATCTGCCCTTCCAGAATAAGCCACGCGCCGAAGCAGACCACCAGCAGCTGCTCGGCGTTGATCACCAGCAGCGAGGCAACATCAAAGCGCGCCAGCAGGCGCTCTTTACGCATCAGCCCGGCTATATGCTCACGCTGGGATTTGTCCATCACCGCGTCCCGGGCCTGCTCCATGTTGTTGGCCTTCAGGGTGATGATCCCCTTCTGCGTCTCCACCAGCAGCGATTCATACTTTGCGGTGCGCTCGATGGAGTCGTCCACCGCGCGCTGGTAAGGGCCGATCAGCGAAAAGCGGATCAGGAAAAACCCCCCCATCAGCAGCATCGTCAGCACGGCGATTTTCACGTTATACAGCAGCATAAACAGCAGGCTGGTAAAGGCGATCAGGCTGGAAAAGAGGATCTGCACATAGCCATTGCTGATGAACTCCGCACAGGCATGGAGCGATTTTTCAATCGCCAGCACAATGCCCGGCGGACGGCTGCGGAACCAGCCAGTCTGGGTACGCAGCATATAGCGGCGAACCGACTGGCTGAGGTCGTCATAGGCGATGTTACGCATCAGGATCTCAAGCAGTTGCTTGAGGAACTTACCTATGACTTCAAAAATAAAGACGATAGCGAAAATGGCGGTGAGTAAGATCACCAGATCGTTGTCGTTGCGCGAGATGGCCTCATCCATGATCAGCTGCACGTAAGTGGGGCTGGCCAGCATGGTGATGAGGGTAAAAATCGAGAGCACAAACAGCAGCACCTGCCGCTGAAATAAGCTCGGGGATTTATTGGCCAGCCGCCCCAGCGTGAGCGTCTCGTCAGGGGATTTTTTGTCGAAGCGCGGCGTCGGCTTCAGCTCCAGCACGTAGCCGGAAAAGAGTTTTTGCGCCTCCCTGAGGCTGTAGCGACGCACGCCGCTGGCCGGGTCGTGGACCGTTATGCTGTGCCCGTCAACCTTCACGATCACCACGAAATGATTGCCGCGCCAGAAGGCGATGAGCGGCAGTTCGGCACTTTCAATTTCAGTGATTTCGCCCTTGAGCACCCGGCCCGTCATATTTTTATCGCTGGCGAGGGTCATGAGTTCCGCCATCGAGGTGCCCGCGTCGGCAGAGACGGTAAGCTCCCTGCGCAGCTGGCTGACGGAGACGTGGTGTTCATAGTGCCCCAGCACCATCGCCAGGCAGGCCAGCCCACATTCGGTATATTCATGCTGGCGAATAACGGGTGTCTTACCCTTTTTTTTATACTGAAAAAGCGAAAACATAATTATCCGTGGCTGAAATAAAAAAATGGCCCGGCAAAGCGGGCCATAAGCATACGTCGATAACTTATCCGCCGAATAAGCCGAAAATAAAGCCGCCCAGCAGGCCAAACACACCACCGATGGTGCCGCCCAGCGGGCCTAACATCTGGCTGCCTGCGAAATAGCCTGCAGCAGCGCCCTGAAGGGCAGCAGCAAACGGATCCCAGCCACCGATGATGGCCTGTGCTTTTTTGAAATCGATAACTTGCATGATTGTCTTCCTGTTCGTTGAATTAGTTGTAGCTGCCAAACAGTGCACCCAGGAAGCCCATTGCGCCACCCAGAATTCCGCCAACCACGCCACCTATCATGCCCATGATGCTTGCACCGGTGTCATAACCCAGCTGTGCACCTTTAACGAGGCCAGCGAATGGGTTTAATGCACCACCGATAATATCTTTCGCTTCTACGAATGAAATCGCTTTCATTGCATTCTCCTGTAGTTGTAAATCTTCAGCATGTGCCAAAGGATAATTTCCTTTTATAAAGGAAAGCGGTTGTTACGGGCAGCGTGTAAGCGGGATGATTTTATTTCCATAAATAATCATCCGCCTTGCGGGCTGACCGTAACTATCTATTTCCAGCCGTTGACCCGGTGGAAGATATTTTGAGTCATTATATTGTGAGCTACATCCCTGAGAAGAAACATATTTAAACCAGGTATTCCCGGTATTACTCACCACCCCGTTACTAAACGTATAATCAAAATGCCTTGTCCATGGTCGGACAATTAAAATAGCCTCAAGCGAAACCACCACATCCGACTGAATGCGTTGGCCTTTGCTCATAACAACCCGCGCCTGAAGCGGCGTCTCGGTGAATTTAACGCGATAATAGCGTTCTTTGCTGTCGTGCGGGCCGGTATAATAAAACTTAAACCCGGCCCGCTCGCCGCTCTCCAGAGTTAACTGTTTTGGCGAGAACATCACCTCGCCATCTTGTATTTCAGTCTCTTTTCCGTGTTCTTTTGGGACATCAACCTGAATAAGCGAAACAGTATAATTCTGTCGTACGCTGGTATCGTTTTTTATTGGCTGAAAAACAACCTCTTTTTCAGGTGGAAAATCAATATTTAGATTTTCAATAATTAAAGCATTTGCGCTTGCGGAAATGAAGCAATTTATTGCGAAAATAGCCAGGAATTTTTCAGTCATACACGTTTAATTCCAGGATGCACTGACATCAATTCGACCCTGAGCCGTCACTTCACCAAACCACGTATTACCGTCATAGGTGGTTTTCGATACCGGGTTATTCATCACAAACTGCAATACCAGCGGGGTTTTCCACAGCCACATGTCCGTCACGCCTGAGCTTATCTTGTCCCACTCTTCCGCATGGGGGGCGGGTGCGGGAATGGACAGCGCCTCGCCTTTGCAGTTATGCGTCTTCAGCGTTTGGCTTTTGCCCAGCAGCACGTTACCGGGGACAGGCACCGTGAAGCCGTTACCGCTAAAGGCACAGTAGTCCACGCCGTTCAGACTCTGCGTCGGCCCGGTGACCTTCACCGTGACCGCAATCGCGGCATCTTTTTGCGCGCCGCTGTAGGTAATGGTGTAGGGGATCTCTATCGGCCCCTCGCCAATCGTGCCTTTCCCTGAACCGCCCAGGCCGTTAGGGTCGAGCGTGTAATCCGGGTTATCCGGCACGATCGCAAGGCCTGGCTGGATAGGGTCAATCACCAGCCCGTCCCCCGGCTGGAAGCAGAAATCCGCCGCCAGCGAGCTGTTGCCCGGCGTCAGGCACAGGCTGACGATATTGCCTATGCTGTTGCCATCCCCCGCCTGCGCCACGCTCAAAATCAGCGCCTTCGGGAGAAAGATTTTCAGGTACGCCTTGCCGCCGTTTTTTTGCGGCGCCGCGAGGAAGGTATTCGCCAGCACACGGGTATCTCTCAGGATGCCGCCGGAGATGCTGTACCAGTTGCTCTCATCGAAGGTGATTTCCGCCGCCAGCCCCGTTCCCCCGTTCATGTGCGATTGCAGCACGCCGTTCACGCGGGACGAGGTCAGCGCCAGCCCCGGGTTGTAGCCGGTGATATCTTCCCCGACAAAGGTGTATTCCAGCAGTTCGCAAAGCACACCGGACACCGTATTGCGGGTGTATTTGGTACACGTCGCCCCGGTTGAACGATCCACAATGGTCACCTCGCCGCTGATCGGGTCAATGCCCAGAGCCAGTGCCCGCGAGTTGGTCATGGTCAATGTGCCGACCTTATGCAGCGTGTTGTTGATGGTGACCTTGCCGATAGAGGAGATCTGCGGCGTGGAGGTAATCGTCACCTCGTTGCCGGGTGCAGCATTGAGCAGATAATCAAAGAACGGATCCCCCAGCACCCAGCGGCCATAAGCGGTACCAGGCTCAATGACCGGCGGTTTCACCACCATGGACGTGTCGGAATAGCTGGTCGTCGCGGTATAGCCCGTGGTACCACAGCTTGACGAACACGCGGTGCCCTTAAAGAACGGCGAGGCGCTGGAGCCAGTGACGCTGAAGTTGATGGTCAGCGGGCTGCCTGCCGGGCCGTCAAAACTGTTGTCCGGAATATAGGTGGCAATCCCGTTGTTGGTTTTCGCACTCAGGGTGGGCCACTCCCGCGAGCCGTGTAAAAAGGCGGTGGAGGTGCTGTTCAGACTGAACAGCGCCGCCGTGTTGCCCGTCCCGTTGTTGCCCGGATTGTTGATCGCGAAATAGGGCATCTGCTGCGCCTGCGCCGCCGCGCTTATCAGCAGCAGATTAAGAGCGAATATCTTTTTCATCGTCACGTTCCCGTGTTCCTTTTGCTTCCTGCCAGACGAAATCGCCTTTATCGCAGGAGATGTCCCCAAGCCACAGCGCGCCACGGTTGGACGCAATATCCAGACGCACCTCGCAGACGCTGTCGTCCGGCGTGGCAATGCTGAGCACCGGATTGTTCTGGTCCACGTCAATCACGAAGCGACCGTCGTTTTCGGTGCGGGTCAGACCCACGTGGTTTTTGATTTGCGTGGCGCTCACCGGATTACCGTTGGCATCAACAAGGCGGCCAAACAGGGTGACGATTTTTTTCACCTGCGGCTTCATCACCACCGTGTTCCCCGGGTAAACCGTGATATGACGACGGGCGTTTGCGCCAATGTCATAGCTTTCGGTGCCGGTTTCACTGTTCATGACCTCCAGGTCATAGGCCTGATAGGCCGGCAACGACAGCCAGGTTTTATCGCCCTTGATGCGCTCCGTGCGGCCGTTGAGCTTCAGCGTGAGCGACTCGTCGGACTTAAGCCCGGTACTGACGATCACCCCTGCGCTGTGGGTGCCTTTACCGGCCGCAACCGCCTCTTTCGACCAGCCGACGCTGCCGTCGCTGGTCAGCGTGGAGTTCCAGCCTTTGCTGGTGCCGCTCTGCACGCTCAGAATGTTGCTGTTCCACGGCGTGTCGAAGCTCACGCTGCCCCCGCCGCTCACGGTGCGATCCTGGTTGCTGCTGAAGGCACGTGAAACGTTGGCGGTAACCGACTTCAGGTAATCCCCTTCGAACTGGCGGCTGGCGCTGACGTTAAGCGCCGTGCCGGTATCGCGGTTATGAGAAACGCCCACGGAGACGGTGTTACCCAGCGGGATCGAGAAATCGAGCATCACGTAGCGGTCTTTCTCTTCGTAATAGCCTTCGTATTTATTGCGCGACATCCCCACCCGCAGGCGCGCCGTACCGTAACGACCGGCATACAGCCCCTGGGAGTAGTCAACCTGATAGCGTTTATAGCGGTATACGTCGTCTTCCTGTCGCATCAGGCTCAGGTTGCCGGCGGACGGCAGGCCAAACGACGGCAGGCTGAACGATGCCCCCCACGTGTTGCCTTTGTTTTCATGGATATCAAGGAACTTGCCGCTGGAGAGCTGCTCATGGGAGTACCAGACCGAACCGATATTCCACGGCAGGCTGACGTTAGCCCCGTAGTTGGCGCGGTACGTTCCGTCAGAGGTGGCCATCGTCTGGGTATTCACCGAGAAGTACCCGGTCAGGTTCAGGGAGGCCCACAGTTCGCTGACCACGTGTTCGCGCATCATATAGCCGGAGGCGTTCCAGTCGACCATCCCGCTGCGCTTGCTGAAGGAGGCGCCGACCAGCGACATGGTGTCTTTATGTTTGGTGTCGTAATCGTAGTAGTAGCTGTTGTCCTGCTCGTTTTTCCGTTTGGCGTACTTCTTATAGTTGACGACGGATTTGTCGCGGCTATAAATCCCGCCCCACGTCTGCCAGCGCAGCGATTCCGACACGTTGTTGGTGAAAGGTTTGTTCACCGTGTACATGCTCCGTGACACGGTGCGGCTGCCGCTGACCACCTCGACTTCCACGCTGTAAATCCCGTAGGGCAGCGCGCTGGTGTCGATTTCGTGGTTACCCACGTCAAAGCGCTGAATACCAATAAGCTGGCCGTCACGACGAATGCGGGCTTCTCCGGCGGTCGGGAAATAGACCACGATCGGCGTCAGGGAGAGGGTATTGTCCCGCTTACGCGAGTTGGCCTGGTTCCCCACGGAGACGCCGTACACCTCTCCGCCGGAGATCCCGCTGACGCTGGCAAGAGACTGCATCGCCCAGCCGTTCAACATCCCGGCGGCGTAGCGCATGCCCTGATAGTCACGTTCCCACATCACCGCGTTCATCTGGGTGTCGCTGCTGTTCTCGTTAACGTAGCCCGAGCCATCGACCAGCAGGTGATCGACCCCCATCGAGACCCAGCTTTTGGCGTTGAGATAGCCGGATGACCAGCTGTCGCCATAGCCGCTCTCGGTGTGATACGCCCCCAGGTTATAGGAGAGCGTACCGCTCAGATCGTCTGATTCAGGGGCATCGATATCCACCTCACGCGGACGAATATTGACCCCGTAGTCACGTTGGGAGAGGTTCAGCAGCAGGCGCATTTTTTTCTGATCCAGCTCGAACACCGACCCGGCGCTCACCGGAATACGCATATGGTCGTCAAACTGCTTGCCGTTGATGCTTTGCAGCAGCGTCCGCATCTCTTTTGACAGGCGAATACCGTTGTCTGACTCCTGGACCTGGACATCGCGCAGCCCGAGCTGCCGGTCTTCTGCGTAGATCGTTACGTCGCCAATACGGACATACTCGCTCAAGTCACCGGTGCTGCCCGCCTGTTGCGCTTCACCCGGGCGGGTATTGACCAGATAAACGGGGATTTTGATCCCCTGCTCCAGCAGGGCATAGAGCGAGTCGGGAAAACGGTAATTAGCGATAACCACGGAGCTGGAGGCCGCATGCGCATGCGCATGCGCGGGCAAGAGGCAGGATGTGAACGCCATCATCACCGGCAACACTAATTTATTTTCCACCATGCATCCTTACTTAACAGGAATGAACTGTTTCAGGTCCCAAATTCCGAGATGAAAATGGCTGTCCGTTACGTTGATATCGTCAATCGCGCGGGAGGTGCCCGGCATCAGGTAAAAGTTTTTGACGCACGGCGTGGTCGGCGATTCCGGGTTGGGTTTCAGGCAAGTTCCGCTCGCGTTCACGCGAAACGCGGTATTGCCCTTATTGGTGATCTTCCCGGCCACGTAGACGAAATCGACGTTCTTCTTCCGGGGCTGGACCACCAGAATGGTGCTCACCACGGCGCGGGTCATCCCTTTGCCATTCTTTTGCGTGCCGTTGTCGAGATCTTCGCTGACCCCTTCATCAATGAAGGTAATGCGGTAATAGCGCTCCCGATCGTCGGCCTTACCGTGATAGTAAAATTTGACGATATTGCTGGTTCCGGCGGGCATGACCATGCGCGTGGGCGTCAGCAGCAGCTCGTCGGTTTGCTCTGGATTAATCACCACGCCTTCATCCATCGGGCTGCTGATACGCTGGGCGCTGATGGAAATAATGCGCACGCTGTCCGCTTCGTTTTTTAATTCCTTGGCGGTGGAATCCGAATCGGCAGGAATAATGGTGGTGACTTTGCCAACATTAATCGCCAGCGCGGAGGAGGAAATAAATAATAAAGAGAAGAAGATGGGGTTGAGGCTAAACATGATATTTCCCTAAACAGGGGCTTACGCCCCTGTAACTGTCAGCTCTTAGCCCCAGGTTGCGCGGAACGCAACGGAGACAGTACCTTCCCACAGGCTGTTGGTCAGGTCTTTGAACTCTTTCGCCGCACCGGTGCTGTCCTGTGCAGAATCGACGTAGAACACAAACTTGTCCTGGCCGGTCACTTCGGTGCCCGCAGGCGCGCCTGCGCTGGTGGTCAGGTTCCACAGGCCAGAAGAGACGCCGGTGCTGTCTGAAGAGTCAACCAGGGTAGCCCATGCCGTTGACTTCGTGCCCACTGTGCCACCGATGGAGCCCAGATCGGTCCCGCCAAAGCGCGCGCCCACTTTCAGTTTGGTTGCTTCGCCGCCAACGCTGAACAGGGTGTTGTCAGAGTCATCAACGATAGCTTCCAGTTTGAAGTTGGTAGCAGAAGCGTGGTCACCACGAATAGCCACATCAAACAGACCGGTGTCGGTGTTAAAGGCTTTCGTTTTTGGGCTATAAACGAAGTTCAGTGCGCGTAATGGGGTGACAACCAGATCGGAATCGTTGTCTTTCGTTGCAGAAGCTTGCCAGGTTGCAGAAGCGGTAGTTTCCGCTGCATGAGAAATGCTCAGGGCAGAAAGAGACAGCAGTGAGCCCAGAACGATAGCGTTCAGTTTATTCATTTATTTAGTCCTTCCAAAAAGAATCCAGATGTTTAAAAAAGGGGAGCCCTTTTTTCGGGACGAAGTATAATCACACGGAAAATAACGAGGCAATACAGAAAATTTCATTCCCTTTAAAGCAAAAGATGGAAAATATCCGCCTGCTTTTGCTAGACTGTTGCGATGGCGAGGCACTGCACTGGGTTGCCAGTATCGCTATATATGACAGTGAAACTGTGCAGTACGTGAGGCTGGATGTAGCGGAGCGTCGCTTCTGCAGCAACCTGCCGCCCTCCCCCGTGGGGTGGCTGACAGACAACGGTTCAGCCTATCGTTTTCATCAGACGCGTCAGTTCGCTAGAATGATAGGGATGGAGCCAAAACATACGGCTGCCCGGAAAGCAACGGGATTATATTAGCATCATGCAGAAGCCCGAAGGGTTAATAGCGATAAAGAACATTGGCGAGGCCTTCGAGCATAACAACGAATGGCATCCACATAGTGCACAGGGATATCGTTCGCGACGGGAATATCTGCGGCGGCGAACCAGTAATGGGTTAAGCGATAAAAAATACATGGTAATATAAGTACCAATCTAGGTGCCCAATACAAGGATAATGAGCATGAAAGAAGCAATACACGTGGCCGTTATTGATTGCTGTGATTTGACAATTATTGGCCTGCAATACCTTTTCAACCATGAACCTAATGTGCATCGGGATGTTCTTTTCCATGGATTCAGCAATACTGAAGATTTTCTCCTAAGCGAACGGACCTGGGACATCGTCATTTATGATCCGCTGAATATTGGCAGTTTTATGATTACGCCTGATGAAGATATTCGGCGAATTAAACGGGAAAAGCCTAGTGCGAGGATATATATCTATTCGTTATCCGTTGGTTTTCTGAAATTTAATCATGTGGATGGGGTAATAAATAAACGTATTTCGCTGGGTGATATCAAGACGATGTGGCAAATCCTGATGACCCAGGTGCCAAGAGCTTTAAATTATTACAACGCGATAATTACGATGTGGCAAATCTTGATGAGCCAGATGCCAAATGCGTCAAATCATTACAACGTGAGAATTACGATGCAGCAGCCCCCAGAAAGCCTCTCTAATCAGGAAGCCTGCGTGCTGCGAGGCTACTCATTTAACCTGAAAACCAAGCAAATCGCCCGTCAGCTCGGCTGCAACGTCAGGCAGGTTTATTTTTACAAAAATAACGCCATAAATAAGCTAAAGGCTGCGCGGGGCCCGTTTTTCTATAAGAGCATTCGCTGGATCTTGAATTAACTTCGCCACAGAGCGTCGTTTGCCTTTGTTCCCGTGTCCGCAGGAACCTTTTCCTACAGCTATTGTAATGTACACTGTATTTCTATCTCCGATGCTGCATGCCATCACCGGACCGCGGTTACAGCCTTTAGAAGGTTTGCTCTCCCGCCAGGCGGTGGAGCCTGAGCCTCTGGTGGAGCTCCACAACGTGAATCTTGACGCACCCTTCGCTTCACTGTCCGTAAGAGTGCAGCGAGAACCGTATTGACGGGGATGTGTTATTCAGTTGGCTGTGCTACTCTCCAGGGGAGGATTTCTGTATGACCGGATACATAGGTGACAGATCAAACCGGGAACATAGGTAACACTTTTAGTCTATCCGGAGCACACTCTCGGTTTTCCGGTCGTAGTACGCAAGCGTTATTCTATTAAAGATGATGGCCTGGAGGCCATCATCTTGTTCTTCCAGCATAATGTACTCGCCAGTCAGGGCTTCACTCAGGAACACTGTCCCTTTTTTACCCATATAGAGTGTTCCCCTCGATTTTACTCTGTAGACCATCCCCCTGCCGGATCAGTGTATTCAGGAACCCTGCCATCCCATTGTCGGCTTGAGGGTTGCCACACCGTTCCGGGCGTTGCTCCCGCTAGGGCTTCATGCGGCCTTTCGTGGTTAAATTCTTCTCGGTAGTCACTGAACCACCGCTGTTGTTCTTCTATCGTCATGAAGGTGAATCGCCACGGATAATCTAGACACTTCCGAGCCGTTGATAATACTGGTTTTCATATTCTGTCGGTGACATCTGCTCGCTCGAACCATGCCGACGCTTACTGTTATAAAACATTTCGATGTAATCAAAAATATCGCTGCGGGCTTCCTCCCGCGTTCCGTAGATCTTTTTCTTCATCCGTTCGCGTTTCAACAACTGGAAAAAGCTTTCTGCAACCGCATTATCGTGGCAGTTAACGCGACGGCTCATGCTGCCCTCCAGGACGTGTGATTTCAGGAACGACTGCCACTCATGGCTTGTGTACTGACTGCCCTGATCCGAATGAACCAGCACCTGTTTTTGGGGATTACGCCGCCATATAGCCATCAGCAGTTCGTTCAGGACAATGTCCTTTGTCATCCGGGATTGCATGGACCAGCCGATAATTTTGCGTGAGAACAGATCAACAACCACTGCAAGATACAGCCAGCCTTCGTGGGTCCTGATAGAGGTTATGTCGGTTACCCAACGCTGATCCGGAACATCCGGATTCAAGCAGTTCCTGCGGCGTGACCCGTTCGAATGCGTGCTGTGCGGCGGGACGATGGTTTACCGCCGGGCGGTGGCGGGCCTGAATGTGCAGGGGCTGAAAATCCACGCGCGGGACATCAGTCTGATGAGATATATCCCGGCGTGATGCAGGGAAGATCCGCCTTGCGCACTCTGGCAGCCTGAAAAATGACCTGGAAAAACACAGATTATCACCGGCCTGCGGAGCACAGACTGACCCGGAGGCATACGAATCAGGAAGAGGTTAAATTTTAACCACTACATTCACGGGCATGGAGAGTTTCAATTTCCTATACGTGAACTGTCGCTGGAGCCTGTTGGGCGACACGATACTGGCCTCGCCTTTACGTGCCCGCGGGCTCCGGTATCCGACCTGAGCCTTTATCCTGACTCGTTTCATCAGTCGCCAGACTCTGTTGACTCTGCACTGTTGCCCGCTGTCCCGCAGATCCAGATGGATCTTGCGATAACCATAGACGCATCCCTATTCCAGCCAGAACTGTTTAATCTGTCCTGTCAGTCTCAGGTCTGCCTGATGGCGTTGTGAATGCGGCTGCTGAAGCCAGGCGTAAAAGCCACTGGGATGAACATCCAGCACCCGACAGAGCAGGCGAACAGTCCAGCAACGGGCGTTGTCACGGATAAAGGCGTACCTCAGTCGGACAGTTTTGCGAAGTATGCCGCGGCTTTTTTAATATGTCCCGTTCGTCAGTAAACCGCTTCAGCTCTTTCTGGAGACGGCGGATCTCGGCCTGAGCATCTGACTGTTCTTTATGAGTGGAGGAATCCGGATCGTACTTCTTTATCCAGGCGTAAAGGCTGTGGGTGGTGATATCGAGACGTGTTGCAACGCTGGAAACAGAATAACCACGATCAACAACCTGTTTGACTGCTTCAATTTTAAACTCTTCGGGATAACGCTTACCGCTCATGGGCACCTCTCTTTAAGCCATCTTAAATAACTCTGAGGTGTCAGTTAAACCCGTGGCGATTCATGGTGACCTCATCTGGCAAGATCCTTACATTGTGAAGCGTTAATCCCCGAATATACCTGAAGTGAAGTGTAGAGTTCTTTTCGCAAACTGCCACGCTGGCAGAAATCACAGGCCCCACCGGCGTCAACGTCAGAAATCTTAGCCCCCTGAGCGCCATCATAAACCCTGAAAGTCCCGGTAAAGACAGTGCCGGCCCCATAGTCAAAGCGTACCCTCACAATGCTGATTTTAGTGCCGGGGACCATACTAGAAGAAATAATCCCTGAGCTCTGTGGTCGCTCCCAGGCATTAGGTAGAAATGGATTTCCTTCCACAAAAGGAGGTTTCTCGTCAGGAGCTTCGCGGATAGCACGTTCCCGTAAATCAGATGCGCTCTCCAGCAGGCACAGTAATTCCGGTGAAATAAGTAAAGGGAGTCCGCCCCCCAGTTTTCCACGATAGATACCGCTTGGTTTAACACTCCTTTCCCATTTCAGAAAGCGCTCAACCGTTTCATGTGCTCTGTCCTGAGGATTTGCTTCAACAACTGAGGCCAGTAAAAATAAAAAAACGCCTAAAAAGCAGGTGGTTACCTTTTTCACATAATCTCTCGTTTGTTCAAGTTCTGTCATCTTGGGTCTCCTTTCACTGAAAGTTTAGACTCCCGAAAACCCGGTACGGTTCAGTTCTGAGCGACACCATTTTCTCGCGCTATTTTGGCGACGTTAGCGCCCGGGTGAGAAGCCTGTTCAACAATGCGAAGTTTGAAGTCGTTGGAATAAAAAGTACGGGATTCAGTTCGCCAGTCAGCTGCATTTTCCATGAATAGAACTCCATCTGATTTAGAAGGATCTCTAACCTAACGATCCCGCAACCAGAATCACAGATGGCAGTGGCTGGACGCTTACCCAAAACAAAATGGGCTTGCCAAAGCGCTGAGAGAGATTGGGCGCATCGAGCGAACACTGTTTATGCTGGACTGGTTTCGTGATCCGGGTCTGCGCCAGCGGGTACAGGCGGGGCTGAATAAAGGGGAGGCCCGTAATGCTCTTGCGCGAGCGGTCTTTATGCATCGTCTGGGTGAAATCAGGGATCGTGGTCTGGAGAATCAGAGTTACCGCGCCAGCGGGCTAACGTTGCTGACAGCGGCGATCACGTTGTGGAACACGGTATATATAGAAAGAGCCATTGAGGCACTGAAACTAAAAGGTATCCCGATTAATGAGCAACTGGTATCTCATCTTTCTCCTCTGGGCTGGGAACATATCAATCTGAGTGGCGATTACGTCTGGCGTAATAATCTTAAGCTGGGGTCCACCATCTGAACTGGAACATTACTGTGAGCTGATTGGCGCATTAAAACTGCGATTGACGAATAAATCCGGTTGCCGTCTCAATACTGTTGCTGGAAGAGCAGGGGGTTCAGACCGCTCAGGAAGCCTGGAACGCTGATGTGTATCGGAAATCTTCCGGGCAGGATCGGTCAGGGCTGACAACCGAAAATTGATAGCACACCAGACAGGAGAAAAAGATACTGGTTTACGAAAGACGCTGAAACTTAGCACCACCAACATATGTCAGGATCCTTTGGCACAGTAAAGTGGCGGGAAATACTGCTAACTGCTCCTGTCAAAACATCAATGGCTGCACAATGTTGATGTGAGCCGCTCATCTATCCCCCCCTGCAAATACGATTTGAAGTCCTGACAACTGTCCGGGATTCAGATGAACGGCTCAGTTTGTGAGTCTGTCGCTATGTTGCGGGCTTGAATAACCCTGGCCAAACCTGACTACACAGGCTTTGCCAAATCTGAGTCCGTTCATATTAATCCACGTTTTAGATACAGGGAGGAGGGCATGCCTCCCCAGGGTTTACAAATGAATTTTATCCGTCAAATAACGGAACACGCTTATTCCGTAGCCGGATATCACACTGATGAAAAACGCTTTCGATAATCACGTGGCCTCACTCCGATACGCCGCATAAATGCCCTTCTGAACCCATCCGTATTTGCGTAACCGACTGTGCTGGCTAGGCGTTTGAGTGATACGTCCGCATCTTCGATTAGCCGTCTGGCCACATCGATTCGTGCCAGTTCGACAAATTCTGCAGGAGTCATCCCCACCTCGGTCTTAAAGGTACGTGCGAAGTTACGCTCGCTCATACCCGCGCGAGCGGCCAGGGTGGGGACGCTCAAATCGGATTTCAGGTGCTCCACAACATAATCCTGCACTTCTCTGATTACGCTGCGTTCGGCGGTTTGTGCAGCCAGTTGTGCGCTGAACTGCGCTTGCCCTCCAGGCCGTTTGAAGAACATCACCATTTCACGGGCAACGCTGAGCGCCAGTTTTCTCCCATAGTCTTCTTCGACCAGTGCCAAAGCCAGATCCATCCCCGCCGTGACCCCCGCAGAAGTGTAGAGATTGCCATCCTTGATATAGATGCTGTCCGGATGAACGTGCGTTTTTGGGTGTTCCCTTGCGAGTTTTGCGCTGCAATTCCAGTGAGTGGTGACATGGCGTCCGTCGAGCAGGCCAGCGGTTGCCAGAATAAAAGCACCACTACAGACCGAACCGATACGGCGTACGGATTTCATCTGCCGACGTAGCCAGTCCTGCAGTGCAGGATCAAGCGCAATTTCGTCGATGTATGGACTGCCAGCCACGAGCAAGGTGTCAATCTTGCCTTTACTGGTTTCGAAGGTTTTGTCGATGCCAATTTTTAAACCGTTTGAGCCTTTGATCATCCCCTTGCGAGTTCCGATCACTTCGACACTGTAGGCGCGTGGATTACCCAGTTGTCTGGCTGCTTCGGCAAAGACGTCAGCAGGGCCGACAACGTCCAACAGCTGTACCCGGGGGAATGCCAGGAGGGTTATGCGCATGATGTCTGTCCTCGTCGAGTCATTGGCTGAATATGTCGCTTAATGAACATATCAGCCAAAATATATTTGGCTGATAATAGATTCAACAGCAAATTCAGTCAAACAGGAGACTGCCATGAACTCTGCCTATACCCCCACCGTCGGTGCTTCTCAACTGGAAAAAAACAGCACGACATCCATCAAAAACCTGCCTGTTAATCTGTTCGGCTCAGTCATGGGCCTGGCTGGGCTGGCCCTCGCATGGCGCCTGAGTGGTCAGTATTACGGCATCGGCGGCGTCTTTGGTGAAGCGATTGGTGCGCTGGCCGGGATGGTATTTGTACTGCTGACCCTAGGTTACCTTATCAAATGGGCAAAACACCCGGGAGTGGTGAAGGCCGAGTTCAACCATCCGATTTCGAGCAACTTTTTTGGCACCGTCACCATTGCGCTGTTACTGCTTTCGGCAGTAGCAGCCCCCCACAACAAATTGCTTGGACAGGGACTCTGGATTCTGGGCAGTGCACTGACGGTATTGCTCGCAGGTCTGGTGGTTTCACGTATGTTGTCGGGCAATCAGGATCCATTAAATGCAGTGCCTGCTTGGCTGATTCCGGGGGTTGCAACTCTCGATATTGCAGTAACCGGTGAGCACATACAAATGATCTGGGCTGCTGAGTTCAACCTGTTTGCCCTTGCAGTGGGTGCAGTACTGGCAATGGTTTTTTTCACCCGGATTTTTCAACGGCTGGTGCATGAGACGATGTTGGCCAAAGGCATGATGCCTTCACTGATGGTTCTGATAGCACCCTTTGAAGTCGGTTTCCTTGCATACACCAGCGTGTTCGGCGAGACAGACCGTTTTGCCAGCGTATTGTTCTACTTCGGCCTGTTTCTGTTCGTGATATTGAGCTTCAAAATTTTTCGTCGCGATGTGCCCTTTTCCCCGTCATGGTGGGCAATCAGCTTTCCCGTTGCGGCCCTGAGCAATGCCGCGCTTAAATATGCACATGCCCGGGAAAATACCGTTTTGATGGCAATCGCTGCTGTAATTCTGCTGCTTCTTACTGCGGCACTGACCGTGTTGTTGGTCAAAACCCTTATCAGCCTGTTCAGCGGCAAACTGTTGACGGACTGATCATTTACCTCCCTTTAGCGCGCCTTAACCGGCTGCCTTTTTATCATCACACAGGTTTCATCAAATGGCTTATAACACATCCTGGTTACTGCTGATCTGTGCCGGATTTCTGGAGATTTTATTTGCAGTCGGCTTGAAATCTGCAAATGGGCTTGAGCGACCATGGCTAATGCTGGGTACGCTCTTAACGCTGTCGGGCAGTTTGTGCCTGCTGACGATAGCGTTACGGGTTTTGCCTGTAGGAACCGCCTATGCGGTCTGGACCGGTATTGGCGCTGCCGGGACAACCATCGTCGGAATGTTTTGGATGGGGGATACTGTAACGTTCTGGAAACTTGTCTGCATCGGCATGATCCTGCTGAGCGTCGCAGGATTACGCTGGGCAACTTAAACAGAGCAAATACTTAATTTAATCGATGATCTTGACCCGCCATCTCCGGACAGCTTTTGTATCTTAAGTTAACGATGCCCGCTGCTGTCAACAACGGGTAAAAAGTTTTCCACTTATATCTCCACCGGCGGTCTAATATTGATCCACCGTTTTACTCAGGATTAGCTTCAGCGATAACCCCGGCCTTTCGTTTCTGTTTCAGTCGATAGCTCTCTCCTTTTATTTGAACAACGTGTGAGTGGTGCAAGATCCGGTCCAGCATCGCGGATGTTAGCGCCGCATCACCGGCGAACGTCTGATTCCACTGCCCGAACGGCAGGTTGGAGGTCAGGATCATCGCGCTCTTTTCATAACGTTTGGCGATGACCTGGAAGAACAGCTTTGCTTCTTCCTGGCTGAACGGCAGATAGCCTATTTCATCGATGATGAGCAGCTTTGGCGCCATCACGCCACGGTGAAGCGTTGTTTTATAGCGCTCCTGGCGTTGTGCCGTGGACAGCTGAAGCAACAGATCTGCCGCCGTAGTGAAGCGAACCTTGATACCCGCCCGTACCGCTTCGTAGCCCATGGCTATTGCCAGATGCGTTTTCCCCACGCCGGATGGCCCCAGCAACACGATGTTTTCGTTCCGCTCTATGAAGCTCAGTGAACGCAACGACTGGATTTGCTTCTGTGGAGCACCGGTGGCGAAGGTGAAGTCATACTCCTCGAACGTTTTCACTGCCGGGAAGGCCGCCATCCGGGTATACATCGCCTGTTTACGATGATGCCGGGCCAGTTTTTCCTCATGAAGCAGATGCTCCATGAAGTCCATATAGCTCCATTCCTGATCCACAGCCTGTTGCGACAGAGCAGGTGCGGCGCTGATAAGGCTGTCCAGTTGCAGCTGTTCAGCAAGTACCATCAGGCGTTGATGTTGCAGCTCGACCATCATGCGACTCCTCTGCTGAACGTGTCATAGATAGACAGCGGATGATGCAGTGGCTGTCTGTCGAAGGTCACCAGGCTTTCGCCTACCTGCACGTCATACTGTTTTTTCTCCGGCGGCAGAGCCAGCATGGACTGCTGTTCTTCGATCCAGCGATCGCACGGGCGGGTCTGGATAGTTTCATGTTTCCGCTGGTTGGCAACATCGTGCAACCAGCGCAGGCCGTAGCGGTTGGCTGTTTCAACGTCAACGGTGATCCCCATCGGGCGCAGGCGCGTCATTAGCGGGATGTAGAAGCTGTTGCGGGTGTACTGCACCATCCGCTCCACCTTGCCTTTAGTCTGTGCCCTGAAGGGGCGACACAGCCGTGGAGAGAAGCCCATCTCTTTGCCGAACTGCCACAGGGATGGATGGAACCGGTGCTGGCCGGTCTGGTAAGCATCACGCTGTAGCACTACTGTTTTCATATTGTCGTACAGCACTTCCCGCGGCACACCACCGAAGAAGCTGAACGCATTGCGGTGGCAGGCTTCCAGCGTGTCATAGCGCATGTTATCAGTGAACTCGATATACAGCATTCGGCTGTACCCCAGAACGGCAACGAACACATGCAGGGGGGACTTGCCGTTTCGCATGGTCCCCCAGTCAACCTGCATCTGCCGTCCGGGCTCGGTTTCGAAGCGAACGACAGGCTCCTGCTCCTGAGGGATAGCGAGTGAACGTATGAACTCTCTCAGGATGGTCATACCACCACGATAACCCTGCTCCATGATCTCGCGGGCGATAACCGTCGCAGGAATTTTATAAGGGTGGGCACCCTGCCCCGATATCTGCTGATTATCATGAGTACATTGCCAGCCGTATGACTCTGCTTCAGTCCAGACTTGAAGAGGTCAATGCTATAGCTGCCCTTGGTGAACTGCCCTATGTGGAAATATCCGACAACGGCGTAAAAGTCTCTCCGCTGGATGACTGCGTTCCGGCACAGGTTTAACCGCTGGCAGAACTGGTTTACAGCATGCTGCCGCGACCTAAAATCACGGAAATTCTCGACGAGGTAAACAGCTGGACTACGTTTACCCGTCATTTTTCGCATATAAAAAATGACATTACTCGTCCCGATACCCGCCTGCTCCTCACCACCATTCTTGCGGATGGCATCAATCTTGGCCTGACCAAAATGGCAGAAGCCTGCCCCGGGAGCACCAAATCATCACTCGAAGATATTCAGGCATGGTACATCCGCGACGAAACCTATCCAGCCGCTCTTGCAGAGCTGGTAAATGCGCAGGGTAAAAGACCACTGGCGGCATTTTGGGGAGACGGAACAACGTCATTATCAGAAGGACAGAATTTCAGAACAGGCAGCTCAGGCCGCTACGCAGGGCAGGTTAACGCGAAATACGGGCAGGAGCCTGGACGTCAGTTTTATACCCATATTTCTGATCAATACAGTGCTTTTTACAACTGCATAATCAAATCAGGGAAAAATGATGCAGCTGATGCACAGGCTATCTGTGAAGCGGTTCGTCGCCCACACATGCGATTTGTACCAGTTAAGGATGAAAGCCAGCAGGCGATGCAGTGCCTGCACCGCACTCGTCAGGGATTTATCGAAGAGAAAACAGCAACGTATAATCGCCTGCGAGGATTGATATCTGAATTCGGCGTCATCGCGCCACAAAGTACGGATGCCCTGCGTCACATGGTTTCTCAGCAGAAGAGCTCTTTGCCACTTCAGGTTCAGCAATGTGTTGATGATTTGCTGGAGCACGTTGCTCGCATCGAAGCCAACATAGCTGAATATGACCGAATTTTGTCCCGCATGGCCAAAACAGAGCATCGCAGTCAGCGGCTGATGGAGCTGAAGGGGGTTGGCCCCACAACAGCCTGTGCGCTGGTCGCCAGTATAGGTAATGCACATGATTTTAAGAATGGGCGCCAGCTGGCAGCCTGGCTGGGGCTGACGCCATCGCAGTACAGCAGCGGCGGAAAGTCAAAGCTTGGCAGGATAACGAAAGCTGGCGATTCGTATCTGCGAACGCTTCTTGTACAGGGGGCTCGTTCAGTGCTAATTGGTGCTGAGAAAAGGACTGACTCATTCAGCAGTTGGGTTTGTATGTTGGTTGAGCGCAGAGGATACTGGAGGGCTGTTGTGGCCATCACCGCCAAAAACGCGCGGCTATGCTGGGCATCACTACATTACGGTGATGATTTCCGGCTGTACTCAGCCTACTAAAGCTCGAAGCAGTATAACCATCTGACCTGCAATTCGTTGATGATAAAGGGTTGGACCCCGTGAGGCCTATCTGGCTATTGTACAGGATATACGTATCCGCTTAACGAACAAGAACCTCACGCGCGTCTTTCATCAGGGCCCGAATCGATGACGATTCAACATGGCCGTTTATAGTACCGCAGTTTCTCCCCTTTATTTTTACTGAAGAGCAGACAGAAACCATAAAACCGGCGTTGACATGCCGGGGAAGCCCTTATAGTACAATAATTTTCGATATCCAAACTGACCCTAAAGTAGGGCTCAGGGCATGCAAACCATCGGAGCTGCGCAACAGTGAGGCTCGCCATGAAAGGGCGCTACTGATATTGCTTCAATTTAATAATATTGATTTAATTTTTTATATTTGTTTTTGTTATTTATTGTATTTCTCAAATGTGAATGCCGTAACAAGA
>NZ_JAWNEB010000021.1:0-21168 GCF_034107265.1 Enterobacter sp. 168J2
TCTCAAATGTGAATGCCGTAACAAGAACGCTAACTCCGTAATCCCATCAAAAAGGGTATCGGAGAAAATAATTAAAATATCATAATTTTGAACTTATTAAAATAAAAAACAGTCAGTGTTAGGTGTCTTTGTTTATATTATTTTATTATTTTTGTTTTGATTAATGGTTTTTTTGTAGTGTTTAGTTCTGTTTTTTGTGTATTTATTGGTTTTAAGTTCTTTTGATATATTTGCGAGGGGGCTATTGCTGAGAAAAGGATTGAGTGCTTTAATATGTTCATATCGATTAGAATGATTCTAAAAAATTTAAAATAAACTCGTTGGTGTTAGCAGCTGTGCAATTGATAAGAAGCAATAAGAAAATAAAAATTCAAAGATACCTAAAACACATTTATGCAGATGGCTGAAGAGCAAAAATAGAACAGGAATCCAGGCATTATGCAAACCAATATCTTTGCGTTACATCAACAAGATTTGAATCTGAGGGTGATTGCTTTCGGCAAGCTCTGGGAGTTGACACCAGTTATAGAGCCTATCTGGAACATAGACTATTGTCTTAAGGGAATAGAACTTCTAACTCGAGTGCAAGAATGCAATGACGAGCATTTTTATCCGCCATGTGAATTTTTCAGTAGCATCACGCAGCCTGAGCTGACGCGTATCCTGACTTGGCAATTGGAGCTTCTAACTCTTCTGCGTCCATGGTGCGAAATGAAGAAGGTTTTAGTAAGCCTGAACCTTATCCGCATACAAGCTTTAGTCTTAATTTCTAGAACGGATCTAGCAGAGCAAGTGATCAACCTTTCTCCATGGTTGAGAATTGAAATAAGCGAGGACTTCGTAGCTTCTGGCGGTGTTAGAGCACCTGATCCGGTACTGGATGCTATTCATCTGCTTGCACCTCTGTGGATGGACGACTTCGGTGCAGGTGCAACTGGGCTTACATGGCTTACGAAGAGCCGTTTCGAGGTTGTTAAGCTTGATCGAGGGCTATTTAGTAAGCTAGCAACACTACCTGAGGGCATATCCTTTATGAGTGGATTGTCAGCGTTAGCCAATGCTATGGGCGTGAAAATAGTCGCAGAGGGAGTATCAGATAATTCGCTTATGGCTGTGGTTAAAGAGACACGTGCTGACGCATGCCAAGGTTTTCTCTGGCCTGCTATTCCTCTTAGAGAAATCGGCTCTCTGCCGGTGAGAATGCCTCAGGTACGGGTAGGAAATTCATAACATAAGTTTATTCATGTTAGGGCTTTATGTCATGGCATCATCAAGAGTCTTTTCCTCCTAATCTTACTTAGAGACTTTTATGTCTGAACTTAATTATTTGATTGTTAAACGAATTGAGCGGTGCTTAACTCTGAACGATGTAGACAATGCACATGAGTATATTTGCCGTTTAGTAAAGGTGAAAAACAGAAGAAACTACATAGACAAACTTGTAGAGAAAGAAATGATTATAAGAGAGCAAGAGGGTTCAAGTGACTAGTTAATTTTAGCAGGATTTTAATCCTTGAACATGAGAAAGATGTGAGTGCTAAAAAAAATCACCATAATTAATTCCCTATGCACTTTAGTATAGTTTGTATGTCATTTTCTATCTATATGATAAAAGTGAAATAGATTGAGCGAATTGTACCATTTGCATTGTTGTTTTTGGTGTGTTATTTGATAATAGAGAGTTTATGTTCCAAGTAAAAGTAATGGGTAGTTGCAGGACTAACAATTTTTACGACTTAGATGCCAGCAGAAAATATGCCGAAGCTTTCTCATCGGTTTTGCGGTATCTAGGCAGTGAAAGTATATATGCTATTTATACCAATTACGAGAGTGATTATAAAGGTGATTTCGATTATCTAACAGGAATTGAAGCTAAGTCATCCATAGGGAATGTAGCGTCTATTTTTACCCTCCCTGAGGGTAAATACAAGTGTTATTCTATTGAAAATAGTACCGATCTGCCAAATACGGTTGCAAAAACGTGGGCTAATGTTTGGAGTGATGAAGAATTAAGCTTGATTGAAAGAAAATATGAAGTTGATTATGAAATATATCAAAAAGACGGAAGTGTTGCGGTTTTTGTAGGGGTAAAGTAACTCCTGATAATATGCTCCACTGATCAAGAATATGGCATAATTCTAAGCCATTAATGCAGACGTATACCTTAAGCCGCGGCTGGGAAGTAAAATCTTAGGCCTTGCGCTCAGCGTTCTTATAAAGTGATTCGGCTACAGAAAGAGGAAAATAAAAAAGAAGACAGTGGAAAGCCAGAAAATTATGCAGCATAGACCTGCACCATATAAAGTGCTTAGTGTGCCGGAAATAGCAGTTTTACTCTGGAAACTGTTACTTCCGGCAGTTTAAGCCGGAAATTAATTCTGAACTAACATTTACAAGGATTATCACGATGAAATCAACAGTATTAGCAGTTTCTCTTGCATCAATTTTGACGTCTTTCGGTGTTTCAGCTGCAGGTCAGGGTGCAGGAGTTGTTAATTTCCATGGCTACGTAATTGATGCTCCATGCAGCATTGCCCCAGAATCTAAAGACCAGACTATCGAGTTCGGTGATATTACAAAGTCATTCTTGCAGAACGGAGGTAAATCCGAGCAGAAATTGACTATCAAGCTTATCAACTGTGATGCCGCGACCGCTGCGAAAGGCGTACAGGTGAACTTCGGTGGCGCTGTTGTGGGCGGAACTTCCACGGAACTGCTTACCGCTGGCACTACTAACACGGCAATTAAGCTCAATGGTTACGGCGAAGATGTCGTGTTTGGTACACCGACCAAGGCCGTCATGGTGGCTGACGGTGACACCTTCTTGGAGTACACGGCATCGCTGGTAAAGGCGAGTGGTGCTACTGTGGCAGAAGGTGAGTTCACCGCTGTATCTAACTTCACCATGACCTACCCATAAGGGATTGGCAGTGCCTCGACCAGTAATAACCACTCAGGGAGGAAGCCAGAAGATGAGAAAATCAGCCATTCCGAAACTGATGATAGTGTTCGCTGGATGTGTTCTGGCTTCACCATTAACCTTTCCGGTATCGGCCATGCCGTTTGAGGATTATTCTGGCGAGGCACATGCCAAGTGGGGAGGGCAGGCTAAATTCACGGGACATGTTATTGCGCCTGCCTGCTCGCTGAACATGGAAGATGCTTGGCAGTCCGTCGATATGGGCGAGACCCCAATTAGGGATTTGGTGCAGGGAATAGACGGACCGCAAAAGATCTTGAGGCTGCATCTAAGGGACTGTGAACTTGCAGGCGCCAGCCAAGATGTTTTTACTTTCAAGCGCATGCGGATAACCTTTGAGGGGTTGCGAGGGGAAACTCCTGAACGCTTTTCTGTCACCGGGCGTGCCAAGGGCATTGACCTGCAAATCTTGGACAGTACAGGGTTCGTGGCACGTGCGGGAAAGGTGATGCCAGCACTGGAGATATACGGCAATGAGCAGGCTCTAGACTACACCCTTCGCTTGGTTCGCAACACGGTACCTCTGAGCGCAGGAGATTATTATGCCGCTCTGCGTTTTAAAGTGGATTATGAATAATTATGGTACGTCTACGTCGGGACCTAAAATAATAGAAATGGGCAATCTTATGCCCTTTTTCATGCAGGTATAAGTAATACTTTTAACTGGTTACACTGTAATGAAACAAAAAATCAATAGCTCCTTTCTAGTCAGCAGAGTAACTGCAGCAGTCTTATTTATCCTTTACGTAGGACAGGGTGCAGCTGTTGACTTCAATACCGACGTACTGGATGCTGCAGACCGGAGTAATGTCGACTTTTCGCGTTTTTCCAGTGCTGGCTACGTCATGCCGGGCAAGTATCAGATGCAGGTGATGGTTAATGATCAGCCCATTTCACCGTCAGCAATGACGGTTGACGTTATAGAGCAGCCTGCCAGTGGGGAAAGTCAACCGCTGCCGAAGGCATGCCTTACGGCAGAGATAGTAGACAAAATGGGGCTAATCCCCACCGCACGGGAAAAAATTACTCTTTGGAACAAAGGTCTGTGCGCAGATTTTAGCGCATTGAAGGGCACCGAAATCCGCACTGACATTGCGTCTGGTGTCCTTCATGTAAACATGCCGCAGGCGTGGCTTGAGTATATCGATGCCACTTGGCTGCCGCCTTCACGCTGGGAAAACGGAATTTCTGGCCTGTTGTTTGACTACAACCTCAACGGCAACGCCAGTAAACCTACGCACGGCGATCAGACCCAGTCTCTGAGCTATCACGGTACCGTAGGCGCTAACGCCAGCGTTTGGCGCCTGCGCGCTGACTACCAAGGTAACCTCAAACACACCACTGGAAGTAATTACGGAACAACCAGTGAGTTCGACTGGAGGCGATTTTACATGTACCGGGCCATTCCTAGCCTGCAGTCAAAACTGACGGTCGGGGAAAACTACATAAACTCAGCGATTTTTGACACTTGGCGTTACACCGGGGCAAGCTTAGAGAGTGACGACCGGATGCTGCCTCCAAAGCTGCGCGGCTACGCACCACAGATCTCGGGTGTTGCTGACACCAATGCTCGGGTCGTGATTTCCCAGCAGGGGCGCATCCTGTATGACTCGACTGTGCCCGCGGGTCCCTTCACCATCCAGGACATCGACAGCAGCGTGCGCGGTACGCTGGATGTGGAGATCATCGAGCAGAACGGACTGAAAAAGACCTTTCAGGTGACCACCGCCTACGTACCGTATCTGACGCGCCCGGGCCAGATACGGTACAAACTGGTCAGCGGGCGCTCCCTCAGTCCGCAGCGACATGAGACTGAAGGGCCTGGGTTCGCCGGAGGGGAAATCTCTTGGGGTCTGACTAACAGCTGGTCACTTTACGGCGGTGCCACGATAGCCGGAGACTATAACGCCCTGGCTTTAGGCGTTGGCCATGATATGAATAAGTTCGGTACGTTATCGCTGGACCTGACGCAGTCTGCCTCCAGCCTCGGGGGAAGATACGGAACGCTTAAAGGCAAGTCATGGCGTGCAAGCTATTCCAAACGCTTTGATGAGGTCGACACTGACATCAACTTCGCCGGCTACCGCTTCTCGGAGAAGGATTACATGACTATGCAGCAGTACCTTGATGCACGTTACCGGGACGACTTCAGGAACAGGAATAAAGAGCTTTATACCTCAAGCCTAAACAAGAACTTTCCAGACCTGAATATGTCGGTCAGCCTGCAGTACAGCTACCAGACCTTCTGGGATCGTCCGGCGGATAACTACTACACCCTTTCAGTGAACCGTTACTTCGATGCCTTAGGTTTTCGTAATATCTCTGGCGGGCTTACTGCCTCGCGTTCAACGTTTGATGGAGCCCCCAATAACTCGCTGTTTCTACGCTTGTCGGTACCTTGGGGTGCTGGTAAGGCCAGCTATAGCGGCAATTTGAGTAATCACCGTTACAGTCAGAGCGTGGGCTACAGCGACACATTCAACAATGGGCTCGACAGCTATAACCTCAATGCCGGCTTAAACACTGGTGGGAAAAATCAGGATGATGGCGGGCAGTTTAACGCCTACTACAGCCACACTAGCCCGCTGGTCAATGTGTCCGTGAATGCCTCTTCGGTACAGAGCCAGTATTCCCAGGTCGGGATGAGCTTGAGCGGCGGAGCAACGATTACGGCGAAAGGTGCCGCTCTCCATGCGGGCGGGGGGAATGGCGGCACCCGTCTGCTAGTTGATACCGATGGCATAGCGGATGTCCCCGTCAATGGTGGCCGAGTTTCCACCAACCGCTGGGGTATCGGGGTGGTGACGGACATGAGCAGTTATTACCGAAGCACCACCTCGGTGGACCTTAACAGACTGCCGGACGACATGGAGGCCACCGGTTCGGTAGCGGAATCAGTACTGACCGAGGGGGCGATAGGCTATCGGATGTTCGATGTACTAAAAGGCGCGCGACTGTTTGCGGTGCTGCGTCTTGCCGACGGCAGCCATCCACCGTTCGGAGCTAGCGTGACGAACAGTAAGGGGCGTGAACTCGGTATGGTAGGTGACAGCGGTCTGGTATGGCTCTCCGGGGTTGTACCTGGGGAGAGTCTGAACGTAAGCTGGGATGCACGGGCACAGTGTGCTTTGGCTATGCCACAACACGTCACTACGGAACAGCAGCTGCTCCTGCCGTGTCACTCGGCGAAGGCTGCGCAGTAAATCATACCCCACCGACATGTGATCAGAGTGATAGCGGCGGGACAACAGCCACTGCTCCGGCAGGGCTAGATACATCTTAAGAGTAAAGATGACGGAGAAAATCACACAATGCTGAACCTGAGAGCGGCGATGAAACAGACGTTGATGGCGGTAGCTTGCCTGAGCGGCGCACACGGCGCACTAGCTGCCATATCCTTGGATCGTACTCGAGCCGTTTTTAACGGCGGCGAGAAATCTATGACGCTAAACGTTGCCAATGACAACAAACAACTGCCGTACCTTGCTCAAGCATGGATTGAGAATGCGCAGCAGGAAAAAATCACTTCCGGCCCGTTGTTAGTGACCCCGCCAGTGCAGCGTCTGGAGCCGGGAGCAAAGAGTAAGGTGCGCCTGAGCACCACGCCGGAAATCAGTACACTGCCGCAGGACCGGGAGTCGCTGTTCTACTTCAACCTGCGGGAAATCCCGCCTAAGAGCGAGAAGCCTAACACCCTGCAGATAGCGCTGCAGACCAAAATTAAGTTGTTTTACCGCCCTGCAGGTATAAAAGCACAGCCGAATGCAGTTTGGCAGGACCAGTTGGTGCTGTACAAAACCCCTGGAGGGTACCGTATTGAGAATCCTACGCCGTATTATGTGACAGTCATTGGACTCGGCGGCAGCGAAAAGGCGGCAAAGGAAGAAAAGTTTGAGACGGTTATGTTAGCTCCGAAGTCTGAGCAGACGGTGAAGGCTGGAAGTTACCATACGCCGTGGCTTAGCTGGATAGACGACTATGGCGGGCGCCCGGTCCTGCAGTTCAAGTGTTCCAGCGAGCGTTGTACGGCAGCGAAGAAGTCAGCCGGGTGACATGGAACCCCACAGACAACGCGAAACGGAAGCAGAACAATGAAAAGAGTGACCACTGCCATGGGGATGGCAATCCTGCTGCTGAGTACTGGAATAAACAGTGCAGTGCTGTATGCTGATGAGCTGCTGAGTGGTCAGCAGGAGTTTGTGGCTGATGAGGCACGGCAGCAGTGGTTTAATGGGCGGACGGGGGTGGTGCAGGTGCATGGTGCGCTGCTCAGTAGCCCGTGCACGCTGCGGACGAACAGCATTGAGCTGCCATTACCGGTCCTGCCAGGCGGTCATCGCGTGCTGAGTGTGGACCTGACGGGCTGTGGCTACGGAGATGTGTTGACATCAGCTCGGACACCGGCGGGCAGGAGCTCTTTCATAAAGGTAAGCGGAGCTCTGCAGCCGGGAGCTGTAGGAAAGCTGCTCCCTGCGCCCCTGCGGTTGCAGGTGCCACAGGCGATACTGCGCGGGGGGGATAACCGGATAACCTGGTACCTGAGCAATAAGCAGCAACTGTTAATGGTGAACTATACCAGCGCAGGCAGTTCGTCCGGCGTTCCCCTATTACTGAGGCTTGTTTATGAATGAGGATGAGGATATGCGCGGCATGTGGCTCTGTACGGGGCTGGTTTTACTTCAGGCGCTGGTAATTTTAGTCTTGTTTTTAGTGCTCAATACGGCACGGGCTGATGTGACATTCCAGGGAAATCTGCTGGACCGTCCATGCCGGGTTGATCCAGCTACGGGGACGCAGGATGTGGTATTCCTCGAGACTTCTCAAAAGACGTTCAACACGTATCCGGGGCGTGGATACACCGAGGACTTTCAGATCCGGTTGATTAACTGTTACGCGATGACGATCGGTAAAATAGTGCAGCTCACATTCCTGGGAGCCGAGGAGGCGAAGCTACCGGGGTATCTCGCTGTATCCGGTATCAACGCCGGCAATCTAGGCATTGGTCTAATCGATACGGACGGCAGCAGAATGCTGAAGCTTAATCATATCCACAACAATGGTACTGGCGACCAAGTAACTGGTACCGAGCTGACGCTGAAGTTTGGGGCATTTGTGCAGTCAACTCCGGACGCGATGGCAGGACGGCGCGTGGTTGCTGGCAACTACAGTGCCACTGCCACGTTTGAGTTGAATTACCATTAGGGACATATCAACGCAGGAGACAGTGTCTGAATGAGCAATATGAACATCCCGGCGGCAATGCTGATTCTGGCTATGCTGATGGCAGGGGCGAGCGGCACGGTACACGCGGTTACACCGGTGGAGTTTAAGGGCAACTTGGTCCTTCCTCTGTGCACTATCAATAACAATAACCCGGTGACGGTATCCTTTGATGACGTGGATATTCAGGCCATGCCGGTATCCGGGAGCCCGTATAACCAGCAGGATTTTCCGGTGAATATGTTCTGTCCGTATACTCTGGGAACACCGATGCTGACTGTGACATCTGCATCGGTCTATAACGCGCCGGGAGGTATTATAAATACCTCCAAAAGCAGTGAGGGCCTCGTGGTTTTCCTGCGCCAGAAGGGCGGTGGGCTGGTGCTTCCTTTGGGGTCCGCCACCGACGTCACCAGTTCCATTACCGGCACCGGTACTGACCTTACACTGACGCTGAATGCGGCTCTGGGTCAGATGAACGGAATGGACAAGCTTACGCCCGGACCATTTACTGCAACGGCGAACCTGCAGGTACAGTACCAGTAACACAGGAAAATAATACAATGGATGCGCATGTTAACAACGGGGGGCTGGAGTACAACGTCAGTCCTCCACTGCTGAGATTTACGCGAATGACGGAGAGAAAAAAGGTTAACCTGCTGCGTATGTCTGCATGCCTCTTGCTGACTGGCGGGGTGCTGCTGACGGGACGGGTAGCCTTGGCGGATGTGACGGTTAATATCATCGGAGAGATTGTGAATCCGCCCTGCGTGGTGAATAACGGCAATCCCATTGAAGTGGACTTCGAGGATATCTCGATAATTGATGTGTCGAATGCAAGGTATGAGAAGGTACTTTCTGTACCCGTCGCCTGCACATACTACCAAGGGGCAGCGTACGTGAAGGTTACAGGAACCATGCTGAGTGGTGCGGCAGGCAGCAATGTGCTTGCAACCAATATCAGTAACTTCGGTATTGCTCTGTACCAGGGGAGCGGCACGGTGACGCCGCTTAGACTCGGTGACGGTGCTACAGGTCTCGGTTACGCGATTACAAATGGGCTGACAGGCGGCGGAACGGCGAGTGAAAATTTCACATTCACGGCCAAACCCTATAAACAGGGCAGTTCTGTCCTGGGTACAGGTGCGTTCACTGCGTCTGCCAATATGAGCATCAGTTATCAGTAAAGGAACTCGTGGCGCAGCCATATTGAGCTTTATGAT
Source organism: Enterobacter sp. 168J2 (assembly GCF_034107265.1). Classification (NCBI taxonomy): domain Bacteria; kingdom Pseudomonadati; phylum Pseudomonadota; class Gammaproteobacteria; order Enterobacterales; family Enterobacteriaceae; genus Enterobacter; species Enterobacter sp. 168J2. Next base: position 9,424 of record NZ_JAWNEB010000021.1, read on the forward strand.
GATGAGTCTTTATATTACTATGCTAGCTCAATAATTCCCGTGGTAATTGTTTATTTTCCCGAAATATTTGCAAGCACATATTCATACCTGACAAGTAATTCCGGACCCTGCAGGGTTGTATAACCGCTGTCAGGACAGGCAATTTGCGGTATGAGCGTGAATAAAACTTTCCGGAAACAGAGATTAAGGTAAAATAAATGCGATTTAAAAAACTAAAGCTGTGTGCTGCTTTTATGGCACTGATAGTTCAGGAGCAGGCACTGGCATGGAATATGTATCAGATATGGTCCTCAGATGAAACTATGGCGGGCAATCTACAGTATTCCGGCCTTTCAGGCGGCGTCGCATCCACTCAGCTGACTTCAGTAGTCGTAGGCAATTCATCTCTGTCATATTGCTGGACAAGCTACCCTGTTGTCAGCAGTGTCAGATGGCAAACTAATAACGTAGCATCTTTGTTACCCAGGACTATCAACATCGGTGGTAAGACTGTTCCTTTAAATGTTTACGCACTAGGAAGAATAATTGCTTATAATAACAGTTTTTATTTAATCAGAGAAGACAACAACCCTGAAGATTTTGGAACAGCCAAAGGTGGTGGTTGTAATTCTATCGGTTCAACCTACTATGTGAATCGTCAGACGCAACCTCTAAGGATTGAATTAAAACTTCCTTCCGACCTGGCAGCAGGAAAGTACACAGGCTATTTCCAAACAGGAAATGCGCTTATAGCAAGTTACTCTAATGTTCAGGAAGGAGAAGGAGGAGATCACACGTCGGATAACAATGTATACAACTCTATGAAAAAGGCAGGTCTTGTTCCTTACGACATTGAGATCCTTGGTACATGTTCCGCCAGCCCTGCCTCTGTCACCATCGATCATACCACACTGAATCCGGCTACTGGCCCCGAAAATGAGAAAACTTCCGCAGTTACTGTTTTATGTAGCGATAACGCTAGGCTTAAGCTCAGCCTGCTGGCCAATAAGCCGTCCTCAGAAACTTATGCAGACGGAACTGGTGTTGACCTTGGCAATGGCTGGAATTCACTGCTGAAAGTTATTAACCCTGCCGATGGTTCACAGGGTAGCGCTATTGATATTTCTGCGCCTGCCAACACAGGTGTTAGTGTCACCCTGAGCTCCACTCTGAAAAAAACAGCTTCATCTGCTGCGGGAAGTCTTAATGGCAGCGCTGTGTTGCTCATGTATTTCAACTGAAATTCCTTAAGCCGTTACTTGATTTTGTTGGAAAACCTTACACTAAAATTACGTCCTTGTATCTTGAAAACGATTTACAATATCTACGTTTGGATTTGGCAACGCGTATGCAGCACGCTCCCTCCAAGAGTTTTAAGCCGTCGTTAAGCGAATGGCGCATACGCTGAGCCACTCCTCTGAAACCGACATCCGGAGCGGGAAGGTTTCTCACGGTATTGCCAGATTAGGATCGTCAGGTACTCACTGCGATGGCAGTGCCATGCCGTCAGTTGATTGCGATGTTGGTGGTCGAACGTAACCGTGTTTGCCTCTCGCACCCGCAGAACAGAAAAGGCCATCAAATCGCTGGAAGACGGGCTTGCCAAGCGCATCGCGGAACAGTTAGTGAAAATGATGAAAGAAAACTATATCGCGTTAATGCCAAAACCGGATTTGAGAACAGTACTGCAAAACCGTGCAGCAGCGTTAACGCATTATAATGAACACCACCCGCACTGCGCGCAGGGATATCACTCCCCAATTGATTACCGGCGGCAGCAAGCATCGTTAACTTAATATACAAAAGCTTTCCGGAGATGGCGTGTCAAGATCAATCTGCTGCGGCGAACTAGTAATGCATTAAGCGATGAAAGGTGTATTGAAATATAGGAGCCAAACCAGAGGTATTTTATTCAGAATACGTAACTGATTACACCTCTTATTTATTATTTTTACGAAACGCACTTTTATTTTTTATTCCACGTGTTTTTTATATTAGGATATCATATATGTTTGATATAAACAACAATCCGCTTGGCACTATTCTGGCTATAGGTGCCCATCCCGATGATATTGAACTGGGTTGTGGAGCCACGCTTTCGCGGCATGTAGCAGAAGGTATGCATGTGATTGCCGTCATCATGACAGCCGGTCACAGAGGCACATCCGAAGGACATGATCGTTTGCAGGAGACCCGGCTGGCGCTGGGCCATCTTGGGATTCGATCCGTACTTTGTCTCGAATACCCTGACACCCGTCTAGGGCAACAACTGGATAAGGTCATTGCCTCGCTGGAGTGGGTTATCCATCACAAGGTTCCTGCGGAAGCACCTCTCAGGCGGGTCTACACCATGTGCCGGAGCGATCGGCATCAGGATCATCGTGCAGTCTACGATGCCACCATTGTGGCCTGCCGTCCTGTCAGGCAGATCCTGAGCTACGAAACCCCGAGCTCCTGGGCCTCCTTTCAGCCAAATATTTACAGCGATATCACCGGAAAGCCTATGGAAAACAAACTGCGGGCTTTGCAGGAGCATCACAGCCAGAAACACCGCGATTATATGCATCCTGCACAGGTCAGCTCTGTGGCCCGGTTTCGCGGACAGCAGGCCGGCTGCGAACTTGGTGAAGCCTTTTCAGTTCATAAAATGGTGATCTGAATGAAAACCCTGATCTTTTTGATGATGTGCACTGCCGTGGTGGTGTGGATAGTCCTGACGCTGCGCCGTAAACCCAGTACACAGCTGGCCAGCATTGATGCGGTTATTCCGGCGTACAACGAGGGACCCTGTATTGCGGCCTCCCTAACGAACCTACTGAATAACCCTTATATAAGTATGGTTATATGCGTGAATGATGGATCCACGGATAACACGCCGGCCGTGCTGGATGCGCTGCATCGGGAATGGCCGAGCAAACTGGTGGTGGTTCACCAGAGTAATACCGGCAAGGGGGGGGCGTTGATGAATGGTTTAAGACGCGCCACCGCACGCCAGGTGTTTCTAACTGATGCTGACACACGGGTGCCGCCTGACAGCCGTGGACTTGGGTACATGCTGGCAGAGATTGAGCGCGGCATGGATGCAGTGGGCGGAATTCCCTCCTCCGATCTCCGAGGGGCTGGGTTGCTGCCCCATATCCGCGCCACCGTCAAAATGCCGATGATCATCATGAAACGGACCTTACAGCAGGTACTGGGCGGCGCCCCGTTCATTATCAGCGGGGCCTGCGGACTATTCCGGAAGGACGTGCTGCTGGCGCATCCCTTTTCCGATCGCACGAAGGTGGAAGATCTGGATCTGACCTGGACCCTGATCGCGAACGGTTACCGGGTAGGACAGTGTAACCGGTGTGTGGTGTATCCGCAGGAGTGCAACACTCTGCGGGAAGAGTGGAAACGCTGGCGCCGCTGGATTGCCGGATATGCGGTGTGCATGTGTCTGCACTGGCGCATGCTGCTGTCCCGGTTCGGATTTTTCAGCATCCTGCCCATGTTCTGGGTGGTGGTGCTGGGGATTGCAACCTACTCCCTGAGCTGGGGGCGGTCAATCCTTGCGGTTGATCCGGTGGGGGTGCTGTATGCGGTGTTTCCGCTGATATGGGTCGGAGTAGTGTGCAGCATTGCCACTTTCAGCGCAGTGTTCCACCGGGCTCCGGCTCTTGTGGTGCTGGCGCCATTCTCTGTTTTTTATGTACTGCTTTCCTACGCGATATGGGTGACTTATGGATTATCAAGCTTCTTTACCGGACGTGAACCCGTCCGAGACAAACCCACCCGCTATGCCGTGGTGGGCGATACTGACACATCGGAAGCCTGATGTGACGCGACTTGCAGCATTACCTGACGGGGGTGCAGGCTCGCTCAAAGGTGATATTGCCCCCACGGCCATTATCGATGAACGTTACGGCCCTGTCATTCTGGGAGATAACACTCGGGTGTGTCATGGAGCGGTTCTGGAAGGCCCCCTTGTGACGGGAAAAAACTGTCTGATTGGCAACAATGCGTTCATTCGGGGCGGGACTGTGCTGGGAAAGGGAGTTCGTATCGGGTTCAGTACTGAAGTGAAGGGGGCGGTTATCGGCGACCACACAACGATTGGCCCCCTGTGTTTCATTGCCGACAGCCTCATCGCTTGCCGCGTCTATCTTGGCGCGATGGTTCGGACCTCTAATCACCGTCTGGACGGGAAAAATGTCAGTGCGTTTCACAACGGTGTGCTGACTGACACGGGCCGGGAAAAACTGGGCTGCTTTATTGGCGAAGGTGCTTCCCTGGGCGTCCAAGTGGTCATTCTGCCTGGCAGGGAGATAGCGGCTGGTACCCAACTGGGGCCGGGCATTATTGTCGAACGGAACATGCCGGCCGGTCAGTACCGTTTACACCAGGAACTGCGGGGTACATCCCTGAATGGAGAACACAGATGAGAAAAGGCTGTTTATTACTTCTTGCCCTCCCCATGGCGCTGCCTGTTCAGGGGATGACACCGGACGGGCTGACGGTCGGGTATGACCATGCCGATTACAGTGCTGGGTACGGCACAAAAAAAGTTGTTTCTGCTGAGCTGAAATTGGTCTTCGACCGCGGCGCTGCCGTGATGAGTATGGCCCGCGGATACCGCGATTACGATCGTGGAGAGTCTTTTCAGGGAACCCGTGGGCGGGCGACCGTCTGGTATGACTGGAGCCCGCTGCTGTCTACCCGTACAGAGATCAGTCTCGGCGATAACAGTCCGGTTTTTGTACGCCGGGAAGTCCTTAATGATTTCAACCTGAAGCTTCTGAAGGGGACGGTGCTTACTGTGGGTGGGCGTCATGCCAGCTACTTCCACAATACGGAAGTGAATGCCTTTTCCGCAGGGGGCAGCTGGTACCACGGACCGTTTATTCTGGCTTACCGCTATACCACGTATGACACCGTGGGGGCGGGGAGCAGTTACAGCCATCTAGCCAGCATGCGGATGCGTGACAGCCAGGGGGACGGATATACGCAGCTTTTCGCCAGCATGGGCACAGGGGCGTATACCTACGACTGGTCCCCGACGGTCAGAAGCGGGAAGCTGCACAGCCTCAGCCTGAAACGGGTTCAGCCGCTGACGGAGAACGTCTCCCTGAACCTGATTTTCGGAAAGCAATGGTACGAAACGCCTGCGGCCAGCTACAGCGGTCTCAGCGGCCAGCTGGCCGTGACCTGGCGCTGGTAAACGGCATAGCAGGAAGGGAACGTCCTGGCATCAGGGGGTTCCTTTATTTTATGTAGCTGTTAGCGGGTCCGTTTAAATCATAAAAGGAAAGTAACCGGATAGAGATTTTCCTGTTCTGATGAATGAATCGCCAATGGTTTAACATACACCTCGGAGTCATTTAAGATGACTTAATAGAAGTGCCCATGAGTGGTAAACGTTATCCCTAAGAGTTTAAAATTGAAGCAGTCAAACAGGCTATTGATCGCGGTCATTCTGTTTCCAGCGTTGCAACACGTCTCGATATCACCACCCACAGCCTTTACGCCTGGATAAAGAAGTACGGTCCGGACTCATCCACTAATAAAGAACAGTCAGATGCTCAGACCGAGATCCGCCGACTCCAGAAGGAGCTGAAGCGGGTTACTGACGAACAGGACATATTAAAAAAAGCCGCGGCGTACTTCGCAAAGCTGTCCGACTGAGGTACGCCTTTATTCGTGACAATGCCCGTTGCTGGCCTGTTCGTCTGCTTTGCAGGGGGCTTGATGTTCATCCCAGTTGCTTTTACGCGTGGTTTAAGCAACCTTCTCAGTAAACTTCCAGCGAGGGCCGTCTGGTCATAAACTGATGCATCCGACAAAGTGGTGTCCACCAAATAAGTAGTGGGAACCAAAGTGTCAGATATGCAGAAAAATATGACTCCCGGCAGGCGTAAAGGCTGCCCTAATTATTCTCCTGAGTTTAAGCAGCAGCTCGTTGCTGCCTCCTGCGAACCCGGGATATCCATCTCTAAACTGGCGCTCGAAAATGGCATTAACGCCAATCTGCTATTTAAATGGCGCCAGCAGTGGCGGGAGGGAAAACTGCTATTACCTTCTTCAGAGAGTCCTCAGCTACTTCCTGTGACTCTCGATGCCACCGCAGTACAGCCAGCCGCCTGCTGAGGACCCAGAGGCTCTCAGTATCAGCTGTGAGGTAACGTTCCGGCACGGGACGCTTCGCCTCAACGGAACTGTCAGCGAAAAACTCCTGACTCTGCTGATAGAGGAACTGAAGGAATGATCCCGTTACCTTCCGGGACAAAAATCTGGCTGGTCGCCGGTATTACTGATATGCGCAACGGCTTCAACGGCTTGGCCGCAAAGGTGCAGACTGCACTGAAAGACGATTCGATGTCCGGCCACGTCTTCATCTTCCGGGGCCGCAGTGGCAGTCAGGTCAAACTGCTGTGGTCCACCGGCGACGGGCTGTGCCTGCTTACAAAACAGCTGGAACGTGGCCGCTTCGCCTGGCCGTCAGCCCGTGATGGAAAAGTGTTCCTGACACTGGCGCAGCTGGCGATGTTGCTGGAAGGCATCGACTGGCGGCAGCCTAAGCGGTTGCTGACCTCCCTGACCATGCTGTAGCTCTCTTTATCCTGGTTGTTGCAGCATAAGCCTGGTAAAATACGAGCTTATGGACGACTCCTCTTCTGACAATATCCTTCAGTTGAAACAAGGCCTTGCCTAAAAGGAAGCGCTGAACCGCGCCCTGCTGGAAAAGCTGGCCGACCGGGAGCGCGAAATATACCACCTGCAGGCACAGCTGGATAAGCTCCGCCGGATGAACTTCGGCAGCTGTTCCGAAAAGGTATCCCGCCGCATCGTAGAGATGGAAGCTGACCTGAACCGTCTTCAGACAGAAAGCGATACGCTGACTGGCAGGGTGGATGACCCGGCCGTGCAACGCCCGTTACGTCAGACCCGCGCCCGCAAACCGTTCCCTGAAGAACTTCCCCGTGACGAAAAGCGGCTGCAGCCTACAGAGTCGTGCTGCCCGGACTGCGGCGGTGCGCTGAGCTACCTGGGTGAAGATACCGCCGAACAGCTGGAACTGATGCGCAGAGCCTTCCGGGTTATCCGGACCGTACGTGAAAAGCATGCCTGTACTCAGTGCGATGCCATAGTGCAGGCCCCCGTGCTGACCTCAAAGTATGCAGATCACACCCCGCTTTACCGCCAGTCTGAAATATACAGCCGCCAGGGTGTGGAGCCGAGCCGTTACTGCTGTCAGGCTGGGTGGATCCGTGTTGCAGACTACTGTCGCCGCTGGAAGAGGTGCTTCAGGACTATGTGCTGACTGACGGCAAGTTCCATGCTGATGACAGTGTGACACGAAGGACGGAACCGGGAAGGCTCTGTCCATGCTGTGTCTGAGATTGAAGATGGCCTTCCGTATTCGCCTTACAGGAGGAGGATACAAACCACCTCAGACTGTTGTGGTAAAGAGCCACAGCAGGAAGCGCTGGGGAGAAGGCGGCAAGAAGCCGTCAGGTAGGAGCAGAGAAGATGAACGCGAGTGAACCACTGGACAAGTGTAGTTACGTGTAAGCGTTGTCAAAACCGGGTTCTTGTCGATACACCGGGATAAGAATGGTTGAAACCTGTTTACTGACCATCCTGCAACCGGCATTGAGGTGGCATGATTTCTGCTCAGGCTCAGATACGGAACGTGTGAAAAAACCTCGCCCAGTAGTGAGCTCCGGTGCATTCCTCCATCCCGATAACACAAGGAGGTAAACCCGCAATCAACTCAGAAAGCGCAGCATGTTATACTTTGGGCTTAATCAGAGCCGTTTTACCATTCTGAGCGCCTCAGTGAACAGCGAACACGTTTTAGCAAGAACGATACTGTCATCTTTTCCAGCATCAGGAATGCCGTCACTGTTCACTGCTTTATCGGGGGTGGCCTGGCAGTACATTTTATTGAGCGAGCACTATACCTTCCAGAGCAACAATGAAATTATAGAGCTGGATGCACTGGTTTAGGGGCTGAAGCTGAAGTAACGGGAAATCGGGGGGGGCCGTCGCAGCACCTGCAAATCATATGATTTATTTATAAGTTTGTTTGCTTACTGATTTTGTGTGTGATAATTTTAAATTACTTATTATATAATTCTTTTATGTTATTCATATTTTAATTTTTGTTTAATGCTGTGCTTATCTTGTGTTTTCCCATTTTCATGGAAATTGGTTCAGCTCCCATTCTGTATAGTTTTATGTATCATTTTCTTGTTTTCTTATCTTTTCACGATATGCTAAATTTGATTTCTGATTTATTAGTATATAAATCGTGAATTTTATTTTGATATGTATCAATTTCCAGCGTTACATGACATCTCAGCAATCGGTATGTTCAATGCAAGACAAACAGGTTAACAAACACAATAAAAAGTTTCAGGAGCAAAAATACCTTATGGACAATAAAAATGGGTGTAATTACCGTCATCTAATGGGACTTGATTTCAAATCTTTACTTGCTTTTATCGCCGTTATAGAAACGGGGAATTTGTACAGTGCTTCTTTATTGCTGGGATGCTCGCAACCTGCTATAAGCATTTATCTCAAAAGAGTGCGTCAGTATTTCGATAAACCACTTTTTACCCGTGAGGGGCGAAGCCTTGACCCTACAGAGTATGCGTTAGAACTCAGTAAACAACTGAAGGATTGTTTTATCACATTCGATGTTGCAACCAATAACCAAGCAAAGGTAAAGACTGAAACATCTTCAGATCTGACGCCTTAAGCAGGTTCCCTTTCCCCGGCAGAAGGTTTTCTTCGGCAAAGACCATCACGATAACAGAGTATTTCTTTCCGTAGCGGTAATACAGTTCGACGGTCCGGAATGCATAAATAAACTCCTGAAGGTCTAGGAAATCTTCCGCATTCCCGGTGAATTGAGGATACTGGTTAAGCTAGCGGCCGTAAGTCCGCAGGGTGCAGAAGATGTCGATCTCCACGCCCAGTTTGTGGGCTCAGCGAAGCATGGCGTGGGTGGCAGCGCGGAACAGGGTGTTGAGGGCCAGTTGTTGTTAAAGAAGGGCCAGAGCAAGTGGGGCATGGTAAAGGTGATATACTGCCAGTCGCAGTCGGGCGGAATGTGGTTCTGCTTTGACACCCACTGGTATGTAGCTTTGAAGCCGCAGGATCTGCATGTTTTTGAGTTGCTGCTCTGGCAGGAAAACGTGAGTGAGAGCAGTCTAGCATACGCAGCGGTAGCGTCGAATGCTCAGGCTTTCGGTACCGCAGGTGAGCAGAGGTGCGTCCCAACATCGGCGTCTGGCCACAGCACATTTTCCCCTTATGGGTTAGCTAATTATTATAGTGAGCCAGCCATTCATCAAGATCCGATTGTAATGTATCAAGATCACCATATAACTTTTTGCGGAACGTTACCTGATAAAATTCGTTCAGTATCGTTTTATGGAACCGCTCGCAGATGCCGTTGTTCTGCGGGGACATCGCCTTCGCTTTCTTGTGTTCGATGTCATTTATCGCCAGATATAGCTGATAATTATGCTGCCTCACTTTACTGCAATACATACGGCAGTACGCAGCCCGGAAAGCAACGGGATGGCGGAAAGCTTTGTGAAAACGATGAAGCGCGACTACATCAGCATCATGCCGAAGCCCGACGGGTTAACAGCGGTAAAGAACCTTGCGGAGGCCTTCGAACATTAACCCGCATAGTGCACTGGGGTATCGTTCGCCACGGGAATATCTGCGGCGGCGAACCAGTAATGGGTTAAGCGATAAAAAGTGTATGAAAATATAGGGGCCAATCAATCGGCTATCTCATGAGCGATTTCATCGATTGTATGAGTTGCCATACTATGAGCAACTTTGTCTGCTAATGATGGGCTAAAATCGACAACTCGTATCTGCTGATTATCATGAGTACATTACCAGCCGTATGACCCTGCTTCAATCCTGACTTGAAGAGGTCAATTCCATGGCCGCCCTTGGTGAGCTGCCCGATGTGGAAATATCTGACACGAGAGTAAAAGTCTCTCCGCTGGATAACTGCGTCCCGGTGCAGCTCTCACCGCTGGCAGAGCTGGTTTACAGCATGCTACCGCGCCCTAAAATCATGGGAATTCTCGATGAGGTAAACAGCTGGACGACGTTTACCCGACATTTTCGAATATAGAAAATGACATTACCCCTCCCGATACTCGCCTATTCCTCACCACCATCCTTACGGATGGCATCAATCTCGGTCTGACCAAAATGGCGGAAGCCAGCCCCGGAATCACCAAATCATCACAGGAAGATGTCCAGGCATGGTATATCTGCTACGAAACCCATTACCTGGACGTCAGTTTTATACCCATATATCAGATCCATACAGCCCGTTTTACACCTGTATAATCAGTCGGGTCAGGGATTCAACCCATGTGCTAGATGGCTTGCTGTACCACGGAAGTGACCTGGAAATCAGGGAAGATTACACCGATACCGCAGGTTTCACTGATTTGAGAAGCCTGCGCGGATCCACACCCACTATCTTGTTCACTTCGTATCTTGACATGTTGTTAAATTCATATCATATCCAGGCGGTCACGCGCCGTACGCAGGCGCGCTTCGCCGCGGCGATCGTACTGTTGGGTGGTGGTGACGCTGGCATGACCCATCGCATCCTTTACCGTGATTAAATCCTCGCCGTTATCCAGCATGGCCGTGGCAAAGGTTCGCCGCAGGTCGTGCGGCGCGCATTTTGCAATTCCCGCCTGGCGCTGGCGCACCTGCAGGACATGGTACACCGCCTGATCGGTCAGCCGGGCATTTGTAAGGGTGTCAAAGCGGCGGATACGGGTGAACAGTGGTCCGTCTTTTTCTCCCCGCACGTCATCGATCCACGCCCTGAGCCGCTGCCAGGTACCGGCCGGCATGAAGGCCAGCCGTTCCTTGTTGCCCTTACCCAGCACCCGGAGTGCCTGGTCATCTGTGACAACGTCACGCAAATCCAGCTCCACGGCCTCCGAGCGGCGCAGGCCGCAGCCCAGAATGACGGCCAGCATCGCCGCATCGCGTACCCCGATGCTGGAGTCATCGGCCTCGCAGGCTGTAAACAGCGAACGGATCTCCGCTGGCGGCAGGGCCCGGCCGCGCGGCAGGCGGCTGCCCCTCAGGTTACGCACCGCCCGGATGTGCTGGAAACTCTCGACGTTCATCAGCCTGAGCATCCAGGCTTCCTTCGCCACGCCCTTCAGCGCTGAAAGATAAGTGTTGATGGTGGCCGTTGCCCGGCCGGTGTCGCGCAGTAGTTCTGTGACGGCCATTATGTGATGGCGCCGAAGGCCGCCCCAGCAGCAGGACTCCAGGGAAGCGGCGCCGAGCATGCCGGCGACGATGCTGAGGAACGAGGCCATGGTCTGCCTGCTGCGGGGCGAGTTCAGCGAAAGCAGGTAGGCCCGGGCGGGACTGACCGGAGCGTTCTCACCGGACAGCGCCGGCATGAATTCCTCACCGGGTGTCATGACGGTTGCGGGCAGACTCAGCTCCGGTTCGTCGTCGGGCATCAGGATCATGTCAGGCTCCGTCCTGGCCGGAAAGGGACCGGCGCGCTGCGTGAAAATCGGGGTAAATGATAGCGTCAGAGCGTACCGCAGAGAGTCTACTTTTTCAAACGTACATTTTAATAAGTAGAATTGCTGACCTGCTCCCCGTTGATTAATACACCCCGATGTTAGTAATGTCTTCATAAGCCACATGAGGACATCCCCATGAAGAAGCGTTTTTCCGACGAACAGATCATCCGTATTC
>NZ_JAWNEB010000022.1:0-13292 GCF_034107265.1 Enterobacter sp. 168J2
TTCTGGACAGCATCGCGCTGTTTAGGGGCTATCCGGCGACAATAAGAACCGATCAGGGCCCGGAATTTACCTGCCGCGCGCTCGATCAATGGGCCTTTGAGCATGGTGTGGCACTACGGCTTATCCGTAAGCGTCGTCCCAGCACCGTCTGGTAGATCCTGAAATTCCTGAGAGGATAGTGGACACTAAATATGGCGGACACTATCCATGAAATCATTAACCCCAGTGCGTAAAAAAAGCCCTAATTATCCCGTTGAGTTCAAAATCAAAATGGTTGAACTCTCACACCGACCAGAGATCTCCGTAGCACAACTCGCACGTGAGCATGGGATCAACGACAACCTGCTGTTCAAGTGGCGCCAGTACTGGCGTGAAGGAAAACTCCGACCTCCTGCAACAACAGAGAATCGCATGCCTGAGCTGCTGCCGATAACGCTTGATGCTGAAGATGTCCCTGGAATGTCCACCCGGTCACAGCCTGTAACGGCGGTACCTGAATCACTCAATATCAGCTGTGAAGTGACGTTTCGGCACGGTTCACTCCGTCTGAATGGAGACATCAGCGAAACTATTTTGAACCTGCTGATACAGGAGCTCAAACGGTGATCCCACTACCATCAGGAACCAAGATCTGGCTGGTTGCCGGTATCACCGATATGCGAAACGGCTTCAACGGCCTCGCCGCAAAGGTGCAGACAGCGCTGAAAGATGAACCTATGTCGGGCCACGTCTTCATCTTCCGGGGCCGCAGCGGCAGCCAGGTCAAACTGCTGTGGTCTACCGGTGACGGGTTATGTCTGCTGACCAAACGGCTGGAGCGCGGCCGCTTCGCCTGTCCGTCAGCCCGTGATGGCAAAGTGTTCCTGACGCCGGCGCAGCTGTCGATGCTGCTGGAAGGTATCGACTGGCGTCAGCCTAAACGGTTGCTGACCTCCCTGACCATGCTGTAAATATCTTTATCCTGGTTGTCACTGAATAAGCCTGGTAAAATGCGGGCTTATGAACGACACCTCTCCTGACGACATCCTTCTACTGAAACAGCGCCTGACCGAACAGGAAGCTCTGATCCACGCCCTTCAGGAAAAGCTGAGCAACCGGGAGCGTGAAATAGACCATCTGCAGGCGCAGCTGGATAAGCTCCGCCGGATGAACTTCGGCAGTCGTTCCGAAAAAGTCTCCCGTCGTATCGCACAGATGGAAGCCGATCTGAAGGCGCTTCAGAAAGAGAGCGATACGCTGACCGGTCGGGTGGATGACCCGGCAGTCCAGCGCCCGTTGCGTCAGACACGTATCCGTAAGCCGTTCTCTGAATCACTCCCCCGTGACGAAAAGCGACTACTGCCTGCGGAGTCCTGCTGCCCGGACTGCGGTGGTTCACTGAGCTACTCCGCCAGTCAGCTAAAGATGATTGCGGTGCTTTGTAAAAGCCACCGGATCACCTTTAATTCCGGAGATTTTAAAATCAACACCCGCAAGGCTAACGTTGTTGATCAAATACGGCTTCTGGAACCCTGGCAGTATTTCAATATGAGGGACGCTATCCCTAAAAGCAGGCATAAGCAGTTTGATGCGTGGTTTGCTGCGAAAAGAATACAATAAGAAATTTATGTATTTCTTATGTAATACATGAGGGCTACATTTTAACTGCCGTAATCAGCGAGGACTGAAACCGGCGTCAGCGAGTGATTTCTGCAGTGCCTGGATGGCATCTTTCATCACCCATGTTTCATCATCGTCGACGGCACAGGCCCGCATTTCTGACCATGTTAAGCGCTTAACAAATTGTGCCAGCGCCATTGCCTGGCTGTCGGTTAACTCAGTAGTCACGGTAACGGTGGTCATTGTGTAGCTCTCCTTTTTGTAATCCCGAGGTGTTACTTATGTAATTCCCGAGTATTACAGGTGTTCCTTAATCATTTCCAGCATTTTTTCCGGTCCGGCTTCCCGGGCCAGATACAGCGCTGCACGCAGTACGGTTGAGTCGGTGATGGTTTTGGTGGTGAGATCCTGAATTTCATCTACCAGCTCGCTGCACATCACTTTTTCTGCCGGTGTCATACGGATGGTTTTGGGGTTTTCGCTGGTCGTTCTGTTGCGGTTGACCTTGACGTTAGAAAGGCGGGTTTTCGCCTCTCCCTGTGTGGTTTCAGGTTTGACCATTGCGGGACGCGCGAGAGGGCCTTTAGCCATTTATGCAGCCTCGTTTGATAAGAGGGTTTCAAGTTCACGCATCAGCGCACGGTAATCGTTCAGGGCGAGGGCCCCTTTGTTGTAATACCAGAGCGGGACGCAGGCAACCTGTGCCTGGGAGATGTTCTCATCAGCTCGGATACGGGTTTCCAGGTAGTTATCACGGGTTCGCTCGTTGGAAGCCAGTTGCTCATGAAGATAGGTGTTCATCTTCTTCTTGGCACCATTGTACTCATTGCGGAATACGCTGAACCGGGTAAAGCGGGTTTCACGGATCTCATTAAGATAGTCCAGTACAACATCCAGCCCGGTCAGAGCAAAGCTGCCGCCATCAACGGGAATAAGCACATGGTCCGCGGTATAGGCAGCGTTCGTGGTGGACAGGTTCAGGCCTGGAGAACAGTCGATGAGGATATAATCGAATTTATCCATCACTGACTGCAGATGGCGGGACAGTATTTTTCCCCGATGGTGCCGGGTCAGGCAGTTTTCCATGACACGTTCAAACGACGGATCTGACGGAATGATATAAAGGTTATCGATCACCTCTTCACCACTGACGGCCGGGATAATTGCATCAAAAATACTGAAGCGCGGGTTGTTATATAAATCGCAGATGGTGTGGCCATACTGCGCATAGTATTTTTTCCCGTTAGCCATCACCTCAGTCGAGTTGGCCTGCTGGTCTCCGTCGATAAGCAATACCCGACGCCCGGCATGTGCGAGGCTCATGGCTAGGTTGGTGATCATAGAGGTTTTACCGGCACCACCCTTATTATTCATGATGGCAATGATGCGGGCCACGGTGTTAACCAGCGGTGTCAGCTGAGATTGCACTGGAATTTCAGACATGAGAACTACTATCTCAATGAAATACAGGTGTATTACGTTTTAGCGACAATAGGGTATCGCCGTGTGTGATTAATATAGCATTACAAATGAAATACACAAGTATTTTTATTGAATTACGGAAGTATTCTATTTCATGCGTCAGATCATTGACGACTGAGGACTGCACGGGGTGTATCAGCCGCGCTGTTTTCAATGCCGGGAAATATCGCTGATGTTCTCTTCAGGCTGTGAGGCGCGACCTGGTGCATTGAATGTGATGGTGATGATTTTTCTGGCCAGCCCCTCATCGGAAAGGGCATCATCCACACTGACATCACGTATCAATCGGCTTTTCTCTTCTATATTCTATATGTTGGGCAATATCCCGCAGCCACTATGCCAGTATTTCTCTGTCCATCTTTCTCCGCTCCGGTAGTGTACATTCAGCATCAACATACCACACTAGGAAAAGTGAAGTCTGCGTAGTGTGGTTAAAAGATGACCGTTTTGTCAGGCGCGCTGTCATCCGTGCTGGTAGCGACCTGCGCGGAATACCCTCATTTTATACACAGGATTGTCCACCGAAATTGTGGACAGCAACGATGAAAATACGATGTCGCTGCGCTCCTCATTCATACCGCTCTGCTGTGAACGCCGTGCCGCTACTGTAGCCGGGACGCTGCGAATGCAAGGGTTCGCTCTGCCGGTCTCCTCACCCGGTCGCAGTTAATTTCAAAGGCATTATCCGCTGTCTTCCCGTCTTTTTCCGTCTCAATTTTCGCCGTCAAACCGTCCAGCCAGCGTCTGCTTTTTTACTGCGCTGCGGCTTGCGGCACCGCCCCTGCATTCTCCGCTTTTTACCCGGCTGTCGTATCGGCACGGCGTAACTGGCGCCACATTTGAGAAAGGAGAACTATCATGTCCCGATTTATCCTGGGTAATTGCGTCCATATCATGACCGGATTTCCGGATAATGCTGTCGATTTTATCCTGACCGACCCGCCATATCTGGTTGGTTTTCGTGACCGTCAGGGGCGTACCATCGCCGGCGATAAAACCGATGAATGGCTCCAGCCCGCATGTAATGAGATGTACCGCGTCCTGAAAAAAGACGTGCTGATGGTGAGCTTCTAAGGCTGGAACCGCGTCGATCTCTTTATGGCCGCCTGGAAACATGCCGGATTCAGCGTTGTCGGTCACCAGGTGTTTACCAAAACCTACACATCGAAGTCCGCTTATGTTGGCTACCGCCATGAATGTGCCTACCTGCTGGCAAAAGGCCGCCCACGTCTGCCGCAAACCCCGCTGCCGGACGTTCTGGGCTGGAAATACAGCGGCAACCGGCACCACCCGACCGAAAAACCGTAACCAGCCTGCAGCCGCTGATTGAGTCCTTCACACATCCCGGCGCGATTGTGCTCGACCCCTTTGCTGGCAGTCGCTCCACCTGCGTGGCAGCACTACAGGCAGGCTGTCGCTACATCGGTATCGAACTGCTGGAGCAGTACCACCATACCGGGCAGCAGCGTCTGGACGCCGTCCGGCGCGCCATGCAGTACCCGGCCGCTAACGACGATCTGCCGTAGGCCGCGTAATGAATTATCAGGGACATGAACAACTGCGTGACGACCTGGCCGCGCTATCCAACGCCATGAGCGACCTGCGCCTGCATATCCGGGCGCTGGAAGTGAAGTATCGCGCTGATTGATGCGCTGGCCGCTGATTTCCTGCGCAATCTTAACGCGGAGTATCTGACCGTTTACCTGCGTGTGCTGGCGTTCAGCGACTGTTTTCACGACTGACTGCGACCGGGCGGTTTTCCGCCCGGCCTTCTTATCCGATTTTGAGGGTATGTCAATGTACGGAACCCGTGAGGCGCTTTGTACCGAACTGGCGCGGATGTTTACCCATGATGAACCTCTGGCCCTTCTGGTCTGGACGGAGTAGGGGATTCATTCCGCGTGCCGGGAATTGCGCCCGTCGAAATCGACGTGCACGCCTTCCATGATGCGCTGGGGCTGATGTACCCGATGAACTGGCGCAGCAGTCCGAACGACGAGTGTGAAACCTTCATGCTGGCGGAAATGGTCTGCGGCAACGTCACCGAAATCTACGCGCGGATCGGCAGGGGAGTATACGTGAAACAGATTTATCCGGAGGCAGAATGACAGAGCAGGGGCGCCCCACGCTGACGCTGCGCCGCAAAGCGGAGCCAGAAGGTCAGCGTGCCGTTAACAACAGTGAACCGGACGGTGCGTGTCCGGGCCGGGTCACGCGTAAAAAGACCGTGGTGGTGAACACGACGCCTGCTTGGAAGGTCAGGAAGCAGGCGGTGGATGAGAGCGTGAAAAATGCGCAGGCGGACGAGAAGGCCGCCAGAAAAGCAGAGAAAGCCCGGCTGTGGGCAGAGCGTCAGGCGCAGGAGCGGGAGGCCAGGCGCAAGCCTGCCCCGGAGCCGGTTTACCGGAAGGTCATGCCGCTGGCGGACGCGCTCGGGCTCTGGAGCGTTGCTGGCCGGCCCTGGTGACGGACGGCCAGCCGCAGCTCCTGGCGGTCAACATCCGGGAGGCGATGGTCAATGACATTCGCCGGCACGGGCAGGAGGTTTCCGTGAAGACGCTGAAGCGCTGCCTTGCCGCCGTCACCCGCTCGGATGCGTATCTGGGCGCCATGACGGTGGGCGCGTGGCGTAAAAACCTTGCCGGACAGCCGGTCGCACCGGTGAGCGAGGAGGAGGCGGCGTATGCCGTGGAGCACAGGGCTCAGGAGCATGCTAAACGACAGCGCAGGGCGGCCAGGGAAGCACCCGCACACGATACGAACTGATAACAGTAGAGAAGAGAAAAACACAGGATG
Source organism: Enterobacter sp. 168J2 (assembly GCF_034107265.1). Taxonomy (NCBI): domain Bacteria; kingdom Pseudomonadati; phylum Pseudomonadota; class Gammaproteobacteria; order Enterobacterales; family Enterobacteriaceae; genus Enterobacter; species Enterobacter sp. 168J2. The sequence goes on from NZ_JAWNEB010000022.1 coordinate 5,878, forward strand.
AACATGAATAAAACCCTTTCAGTCATGCTTGCCGCAGGCCTTCTGGTCTCCGGCGTGGCGGGGTCAGCAGAGAAACCTGCCGCTGCCTTTACCCCGGAGCAGGAAGCCTGCATTGGTGAAATCGCGAAAGACTACCTGCTGGCTCATCCGGAAGTGCTGGTTGAGGTCAGCCAGAAGCTGCAGGCTCAACAACATGAGAAGCAGCAGCAGGCGATGACGGCCGCCGTGATTCAGAATGAGGCGGGGCTGCTGAACGATAAAGGCACGCCTTCATATGGGCCGGTCGACGCAAAAGTCACGGTCGTCGAGTTTTCCTATTACCAGTGCATCTACTGTGCCCGCCTGGCGCCGGAGCTGGAGAAAGTGATAAAAGCTAACCCGGACGTGCGCTTTGTGTTCAAGGAATTCCCGATATTTGGCCAGCGCTGGCCGGCGTCGCTCAGTGCGGCAAAAACCGGGCTCCAGGTCTGGAAGCAGAAGGGGGCCGATGCTTACCTCAGCTATCACAACGCGATTTACGCTACCGGTCACAACGAGGGTAAGCTGACCGATGCTGATATCAGCGCGCCTGCAAAAGCCGTGAAGTTCGATGCCAGTACAGCCCCTGACGTTCAGGGGACCCTGGATGGCATAAACACACTCGCGCAGCAGCTGGGCTTCAGCGGCACCTCAGCTCTGGTGGTTCTCCTGTCAGCCGGCGCCAGTGCTGATAACGTGACGGTTATCCCTGGATACACCAGCGCGGAGGCACTGCAGCAGGCCATCAGTCATGCTGCCGGCGATACCAAAAATAATCAGGCGTCCGCCACCTGATACCGCTAAAAGAGACTGACGCCTTCGCCGTGCTCAGTTGTCCAACCCCGGAGAAGGGCAAAAGCAAGTTTTCCCCGTCTCCGGCGTTTCTGGTTAACACATCCGAACAGTATTTTTGAGGTTATTTAATGCGTAAGTTCACCTTTCGCCAGCTGGCCGTGTCCGGTCTGGTATGCCTTTCGCTGAGCTGTATTCAGCCCGCAGCAGCAGCTCCCTCCGTTCAGGTCGGCTTTTCACCTGAAGGCAGCGCGTTGCAGCCGGTCCTTAAGACGATTGAGTCAGCACAGCAGTAAATTCGGCTGATGGGCTATTCCTTCACCTCTGTGGAGGTGGTTCGCGCGCTTGTACAGGCAAAACGTCGGGGAGTGGATGTGAAAGTGGTGCTGGACTGGAAATCAAATGCCGGAAATAAAAACAACGCCAGCAAAGCAGCAATGAACCTTCTGGCTGGTGCCGGCATTCCGGTTCGTACAGTCAGTACTTACAAAATTCTCCATGACAAAGTGATCGTCGCAGATGGCCACAACACCCAGGTTGGTTCATTTAACTTCAGCCGGGCTGCAGACCGTTCGAATTCGGAGAACGTACTTGTGGTGTGGGATGACCCTGTTGTGGCCAGCAGCTACCTGAAGCACTGGGCATCCCGCTGGGCACAGTGAACGGAGTGGAAACAGACGTACTGACCCCAAAGAACCGATCGTTAAACGTAAACCGTGCGCCAACGCGGGTTACGTTCATAAAGTAAGTCGCTGATTTGCGTAATCTGTAGTATCCTCTGCGAAACGATCCTTGTTTGATCCTTGAGGAGGCAGAGATGTCGCAGGCTGAAAATGCAGTGACTTCCTCATCGAAACGGGCTTACCGAAAAGGTGCTCCGCTGAGTCCCAGCGAAAGAAAAATGCACTCTGTCTCTCGTAAGAGACAAACTCATAAGCCTGTTAATGTTTTTATTCGTAATGCGCTTAAAGACAAGCTTGATGCTATATGTCAGGAATATGGCTTAACACAAGCAGAAGCGATAGAGCTGTTACTGGAACGCGAAATTAGTGGTGAATAGTCACATTTCTTGATCGTGCTCTGTTTGAGTGCTAGATTGCTGATCGTTTAGATGATTTTTGGCTGGCCACGCCGCAAGGTGGCAGGGAACTGGTTCTGATGAGGTGTCTATTCGGAGCCAGAAAAGCAAAAACCCCGATAATCTCATCCATTCTTGGCGGGACGGTAAGATTAACGGGGCCTACTTAAACTGTATAGAAGCTGTTGCTCTATGCAGGGAGTATAGTTTTATGCTCAGAAAACTGCAATACCTTCTGTGCTCAGTGCTCCTTCCGTGCAACATAAGCGCAGGAAGATGTGGCTGAACAGTCCCTTTTCTCTCATTACCGTCAGGTCAGAAACCCGCATCCGGCATTCACGCCGCGTGAAGGAAAGAAGACTCTGCCGTTCTGCCGTAAGCTGATGGCGAAAGCCGAAGGCTTCACGTCCCGTTTCGATTTTTGCGTCCACGTGGCGTTTGTGCGCTTGCTGGGTAAGCGTCACCGCATGCCGCCGGTGCTGCGCCGCCGTGCCATCGACGCGCTGCTGCAGGGGCTGTGCTTCCACTATGACCCGCTGGCCAACCGCGTGCAGCGCTCCATCACCAATCTGGCCATTGAGTGCGGTCTGGCGACGGAGTCGAAGAGTGGCAACCTCTCCATCACCCGTGCCACGCGGGCGCTCAGGTTTATGGCGGAGCTGGGGCTGATTACCTATCAGACCGAATATGACCCGCAGATTGGGTGCAATATCCCGACCGATATCACCTTCACGCCGGCGCTGTTCTCGGCGCTCGACGTCTCTGACGTGGCCGTGGCGGCCGCCCGCCGCAGCCGCGTCGAATGGGAAAACCAGCAGCGTAAAAAACAGCACCTCCAGCCGCTGGAGATGGACGAGCTCATCGCGAAGGCCTGGCGTTTTGTGCGCGAACGGTTCCGCAGCTACCAGACGGAGCGCAAGTCGCACGGGCTGAAGCGCGCGCGCGCGAGGCGTGACGCGGGCAGAACCCGCCAGGACATTGTCACCCTGGTGAAACAGCAGCTGACGCGCGAGTACGCCAGCGGCCGATTTACCGGCGGGCTGGATGCAATGAAGCGCGAGCTTGAGCGGCGCGTTAAGGAGCGCATGCTGATGTCGCGCGGCAACAACTACACGCGTCTGGCCTCCGTACCCATATAACCCCCCTTCACGAAAAATCCGGCTGACGCCGGAGGATTTCGCACGCCCGCAGCACGCCGGCGCTCATTATCTGAGCGGAACGGTCGCCAGCTGCACCGGCATTCCCGTCATCCGGCCATCAGAACGGCCGTCAATCTGACCGGCGAAGCCCGTTGCGGTCGCTGAATTTATTTACCCACAATTAACTGCAAGGGACCTTTCCGTAAGGTTACAACCGTATAGCTTACAGAGCGCCAGCCGACGTGATTTCAAAGTGCGTGGTTTCCTTTAAAAACCTGCTCTGTACTCCTTTTAAATAAATAAGATTACTTCTTATAAATAAATAACCTGTTCATCGCCTGCCCTGTGGACAGGCTCAGGAGAATGCACGCCCTTGCAGCGGACTTGACGTCCGCGCCGATTCGGTGAACATCTCAGGTTGGTCCCGCCGCGTTGCAGCGGGCGCTGTCGCGCGCTTATAGTTACAACATACTAAAGATTTCAGAAGAGTCACCGTGCACAGCGGCAGCACCTGAGCCGGGACCCACCCCTGAAGAGCGCCGCCGCCCCCGGCCCCAGGCCGGGGAACACCATCGCTTTTAATGATGGATGTTGTAACTAGGCTTTTGAGTCGCTGTAAGTGATATTGCTGGAAGTTTCGAGTGACACGCCCGTAAGCGGCCCTGACGGCCCGCTAACGCGGAGATACGCCCCGACTGCGGCTTCGCCTTGTCGTGACCACTCCGACGGCGCACAAAAGCTTCTGTATCGCTTTTAGCGGGTTTTGGTCTTGCAGTGGGAAAGGATGGATTGGTGAAACCTGTCAACAATGTAACCGGCTGCGCCGGGCTACGGCGCCACTCACTCACAGTGCCATATTCAATACCAGCAGGCGCCTCCATGCCGCTAAAGCGGCATTCAGTGGACAGGCTGCGCACTGCTCGCCTGTCCGGTATGCATGTGATATAAACGATTATGTTTATAAACACTTCTGTGGATATCGTTATGCTGCTGACCGACTACATTGACAGCGTGTACGGAACAGCGCGCGGAAACCGGGCGCGTTTTCTGAAGGACAATCCGGATATCCTTCCCCAGGAGCTGAGCCGCTGGCTTAAGGCTGGCCTGAAAATCAGGCCGGAGACCGGCGAAATCTACAAGCCCGTAACACGCCGCGTCAGGATACCGTCGGCGGTCGCCGCCGGGGCTGGCGTCTTTCTCTCTGACGACCTGCATGAACGTGTCGCGTCACTGGCCACCGCACAGAACGTGACAACTGATGCCATGCTGAATGCCCTGGTGGAGCGCGAGGAACTGTGTCGTAAACTGTCCCATCAGACGGAGAATGGTGACGCCGTACCGGAACAGCAGATTGCTGGCATTGTCAGCCGGTACTTTTCAGCGCTGTCTGAGCGCAGTGAAACCGGTACCTGGCACCGGGTGCTGGAGGGGCTGGTCCGGGAACTGACGGAATCTGGCCTGCTGTCATTCCACACCGGTAATATTGCCGAGAGCCGCCGGCTGAACATTCCCCGCACCGCGTATTACTGGTACGGCGGTTTTGTTGCAAAGCGGGTGGCCATGATGCTGGGCTGCTACGATATCTACCTGTGGAACGAAATGATGCGGCCGGACAGCGACGTGGTCTTTGTGGGTGATGCGCGCAACGTCGTCGCCTGCTGCTTCATCAGCCAGCAGATGTGCCGCCTGCTGAAAGCTGTGAGGCTGAACTGGCGTAAGCAGCAGGGTGCGTGGGGAAGCCGGGCTGAGCTGGATGAGGCTGCGCACCGGTACACGCAGCGGCTGGCGGAGGGTATAATGGATAACGGTATTTTTATTGGTGGCGACGAGCAGAACTCTTACCGGCTGTACGATTATGCGGAAAAACACTACGCTTGGGCCATGCGTTGAGCGGATGCAGACGGTTCCGGATGCCACTTTGTTGCTGTTCCGGTTAAAATACTCTCAGTATGATCGTAAGCGGGAACCTACCGGAATTTTGTGGACAGAATAAAGAAGGAAAAGAGCACTCAGTGACGCTGACAGAAAAATCGGGCCATCTGGCATGGTGCGCCCTGGTGGCGCTTGCGTTGGCCAGGCAGGATGGTGGCGTTCTCTCGCCGGCACAGGAAAATCTCTTTCTCACCCGATGGCTGGCGACTGCGCTGAAGCAACGACGTTTTTCTCGCGATGTCACACCTGACCTCGAGTGGCTGCTTAAACAGGGACGCCAGCTGGGCGTCAGCGCGAAGCTGGTCAGCAAGCTGAACTACCTCTGGCGATCCTGCACCGGCGAACTGTCTGAGCAGAACGACCTTTTCCGGCTGACGTATGCCCTGGAGACAGCGAAGGATATGCACTGGAATTACCGTCTGCTGAATGACAGAGAATGGTCCGGCCGATATGCCGTAGCACTGAACGGTGGAGTAAACGGAGTTTATCTTTCGCGCTCTAACCTTGATGGTTAGGAGACTGGAAAAGCGTTTTAAAAATATCCTGACCATGAACATAGTCTTTTGGAGCGCAGTGATGGCGAGTGGTAGTGACGCTAATGGCGATAAAATTCGGTTTTCGGTGCCTTTTTAACCTGAAACCCATTTTTCAGGCGCACTTATCCTGCAGTCTGCGCCAGAAGCCATCGTTTCCTGTCGATGCCGTGCAGCCTTTCTGCCACCAGTTCGCCGGCCTCTGCGCCGCTGAAGCGAAGCCGGTTGCCGCACAGAATGCATTTGTAGGGATCCGTGCGCAGAAATTCCTTCATCAGCGCGGCGAAGCCCGGCTGCTCCGGCTTTTTCCTCGCTTCCATCTGCAGGGCTTCGTACACTTTCGGCAGCAGCTCGCCCCGTTTCCGGTTAGACAAAAAGCCGTAGTCGCGCACCATTTTAAAATGCTTTTCCGGCACGTGGCTGATGTAGCGCCCGATCATCTCTTCCTGAGTCAGCGTCTGTTTCCGGTGCTGCTGCGTCCGGTGGTCGTAATAGTGGTGCACCACGGCGCCGCCGCTGTAGTGCCTGAGCTTTGCCGCCGACACCGGCGGTCGCTTCAGGTACCGGCCAAGGTATTTGACGCTCCGCCAGGCGCCCCGGGTTTTCTTCGCAAAGTGGACCTTCCAGCGGCGCCCGTACTGCGCCTGCAGGTAGCGCTGCCACTGCTTTTTATCGCGGATATGCCCCAGCCCGGGCAGGCTGCCGGGATTAATCAGGTCATAGCTGTGGCGCAGCAGGTGGATGACCGCCCCGCGCCAGATTTCCTCTACAGGCTGCTTCTTAAAGAAGAGGTCGCGCCATACGCTGTGTTTTATATCCAGCCCGCCGCGGGTGACGGACAGATGAATGTGCGGGTGCTGGTTGAGCTGGCGGCCGTAGGTGTGCAGGGCGCAGAAGATGCCGACCTCCACGCCCTGTTTGCGTGGCCCACCGGAGCATGGCGCGGGTGGCGGCGCGGAACAGAGCGTTGAGCAGGGGCCAGTTGTTGTTAAAAAAGGGCCACAGGAGGTGAGGCATGGTAAAGGTGATATGCTGCCAGTCGCAGTCTGGGAGGATGTGGCTCTGCTGCGACACCCACTGCTCCGTGGCTTTGAAGCCGCAGGAGCTGCAGGCCTTTGACTTACAGCTCTGGCAGAAAAAGCGGGAGTGGGTGCAGTCGGCCGATGCGCAGCAGTAACGGCGAACGCCCATGGCAGCGGTGCCGCAGGCGAGCATGCGCTCGACGCAAAGACGGGTCCACGGGGTCAGGCTATCGCCGAACTTATTGATGAACAAATTCCAGCCGTCATCGACGGTGAAGAGGAGTTTTGCAGGGCGAGGAATATACATGCCGCGGAGTATAAAGCCGGGTTCGGGACATGCAAGCCATCGGAACCGCGAAGCGGTGACGCTCGCCCTGCAAGGGCGCTACTGTTCACCCAAACCTGACTTAAAAAAACAATGGAGCCAAGACAAAAGACTCCATCATTATTTCGCCAAAAACATAAAAAGCTAGCAACCTGCAATCAAAGCACCAATTTGGGCACCAAAGCACGCCCCGGTACTACCGCTAGAAATGCCACTTGTCCCCGCATGGCAATTCTCCATAATTGCCCGATGATAATCTTCACACTTATCTTTTGATGCAGCCATTACTGGCATATTTGCAGCGCAAAGAAACACAATTGCAATTGAGGCCTTAACGATTTTCATATTCATACATTCTCCTACACCAACATATTACCTATCAATAAAAGTAAATCATGGTAACATAAAAAAAGCAGATCCCAATCATCATTTTTAAAATCCCAACAAAAAATAAGCCCCATGTGTTTAGGTCGAGTCCGTCAAGGTGGTGTAAATTCAGTTACAGCTTTCCGGTCCGGCAATGAGCCTGTTATGCGCTGATTGGCAGCGCGTCGATTACTTCGGTTTCAGCGAGCT
>NZ_JAWNEB010000023.1:0-8128 GCF_034107265.1 Enterobacter sp. 168J2
ATATTAATGTATACATTGCATAAAACAACACATACTTTTCCCTTGGGATTGAGCATTTTTTTTCTGGAAAAACGCGCAAGGGAAGAGATTTTTCATTTATTAAGATTTCTAATATAAATGATTACTTTATTAACTATACAAATGAAAGCGGGCTAGGGGTTGGTATTTTGATTGCTGATGTAGACTTTTTAAATTTATTATGCTGTGACGGCAGGCGAAAGTTTTTTTATTGGATCTTGCCCTTAGAATTTTTCCGTGATAATTTCATTAACTTTAAAGATAAAACAACATCCTATAATCATGATGTGTTATCCTGCCGTGAAGCACAGGTTTTTTCACTAATTGCGTTGGGCATGAATGACTCTACAATATCATCTTTTTTGGGGGTTTCTATTAAGACTATTTATTCACACAGGCGGAATATAATGCTAAAATTAAAAACAAAGAATCGAACCAATCTATGGAAAATTATAAATACGATTAAATGATGCATGGTGTGGCATGTTCACTCCATTATTTATTTCTCTTTTTGCTATTTTCAATAGTCGCGTTAAGAGAATTTTTGCATTGTAATTTTTAACTATAATTGAACCATTCATTACTTGTCTCAAATGGATTTGATAATTACTTATTTTTTGATAAAACAGAATTTATCACCTCTTTTTATTTCTTTTGTTTATCGCAGGCTCTGTTTTTTATATTATTAAAAATAAGCCAGTCTTTATTTTTGTAAATGTTTGGGGTTTTTGTGAATTAATTTATAACATTTTACCTAGTCTTCAAGCGTCAAGCCAGTCACACCCTCAATTTACAGCACATTATTCGTCACCAGGATAGCACCTGTGGCAATGGCGTGCCCGGCAATCGCCGTATCGTTAGGACCAATCTGCGTCCCGGCGAGACGTAGCGCGACGCTGATGTTCTTCGTGGTGACGTCCACCACAGCGCAGTCCCATGGCAGGATGACATCGAGTCGCTCACAGAATGCGTCAACCAGCCGGACGTGTCGCGGCGAGGCCTTCTGGCAGGTGGCGCCAAAGCACATTTCTTGGTAGGTGATGGCGGTGACCGCGCAGCAAAACTTCCTCCAAGCGCTTCAGCACGTATGGCATGAAGGGGGCAGTTTGGATATCGAAAATTATTGTACGTTAAGGCTGATTTTTGACCTGTCATTCATCAGTAATGATTACAAACCAGATCGTCATCATCAACTGTGCGCTAGTGCTTCAGCTCGGTGAAATATCCGTCAGCCAGATACAGAACCCGGTCTGCAGAAGCAATGGTTTCCGGGCGATGGGCAATCAACAGGACAGGTAATCCCAGCTGGCGTAGCGTCTGGCTTATCCGGATTTCACTCTCAACATCAAGATGGCTGGTCGCTTCATCCAGTAACAAAAAGCCCGGTTTCTTGTACAGCGCCCTTGCCAGCAGAATACGCTGCTTTTGCCCTCCGGAAAGCCCTCCACCGGTTTCACCGATTAATGTCTGATATCCCATCGGCATTGCCATAATATCGCTGTCGATGAGCGCCAGGCGGGCACAGTGGATCATTCGTTTATGATTGCGGTCCTCACTGAAGAAAATGATGTTATCTGCAATGGATCCCCTGAAAAGATGGTCATCCTGCAGCACTGTACCGATTCGTCGGCGAACCTGAAAATAATCCGGGTGCGCTTGCGGTATGCCAAATGTTCTGATCGTCCCTTCATCAGGGATATGGATCCCCAGAATAAGTTTTACCAGTGTTGATTTTCCACATCCCGATTTACCGGTAATGGCCACCACTTCTCCAGGATGCAGAGTCAGCGATACCCCCCCGGAGTATTGGTGTGTTGCTCCCTTTGTGACTGAATATTATGTGTTCAAGGGATAACGGGAGGTGGGTATCTTCGGACACTGCTCCACGAAAAACAGAAGGAATGGCAGAAGTCCGACTGTCTTCCTGCACGGGCTGTTGCTGATGGTCTTCTGTCGGGGTCAACACAATATCAGCCAGACGCTCGTTATAGACATCAAGCATGCGCCAGGCAAAAATCTTATCGGTCAGGCTGCTGATACTCGAAGAAAAACGCATCTGATAAGACATATAGGCAACCAGCATACCGACAGTAAAGGTGCCGTTCAGAACTTCACCGGCACCTTTCCACAAAATAATCACCGATACCACGCTGCCGGTCAGGGTGTGCGCAATGTCATAACACATCAGAAGACGGCTCTGGCGTAGCTGCGTATTTCTCCGGGTGACGTTGAGATTCAGCCAGGCGGCTTCGCGGTGTGCGGTCACCCCGTTTATTCTCAGGCTCAGTATCCCGTTGAGAGTTTCAAGGAAATGCCCAGACTCCCTTGCGCCTGCATCCCAGGCATCTTCTGCCGACTGCCGCAGAGCGGGATACCAGAGGGCTCTCAGCACACCGTAAATAATGGCAGCCAGTACCGCTATCAGCGTCATTTCAGGGCTGTACCGCGGGTTTCACCGATCATGTCTTTGCCCTGTTGCATCTGCTGGGATTTGCGTTCTGTCCGCGAATCAGGGATCTCCACGACAAGAAGCTGTTTATGGGGTCCGAAGCCCAACCGTACGGAAACGTACGCTAAGTGCATTTTTGAACAGTTCAATATGCACATAGCATATGTGCATATTGATGAGTTTTGGACATATTCCTTGTCTACGTTGGGGGCTGAGCCACAATGTAGACTTATGGAAATGGAATTTGAAAAGATTATGTAGTGCTAATACCTATGTAGATATGAGCTTCTTCAGGACTTTTATAAGCTTCAAAATCAGTAAGAAAACTGCGACATATCTCAGGGTGTTGCTCAAAATAAGACCAGATATAAGACCAGGTTTGAATCATCGTATCGGGCATAGCCCCTCTTGCTTCAAAAACGAGATATTCCCCAGCTTCAATGACAATATTTTCAAAATCGCTGTTTGATTTATCAACAGATACACCAACGGTTAAATCATAAAAGCCGGTAGCGTCAGTTTCATAAGCTGAGTAAACGCCAAAAATTGGAGTATTTGGTAACCGTGTTGAGATCTGCTCTGTCACCCCCTCTGAATAGAACTTTGTCCATAGTCCAGGGATTTTTGCACTTTCAGAATTGAACTCATCAATGTTTTTCGTACGTACGCAAAGCCCCGCCACGCAGAAGCTTTTTATATGTTCAGTCTTTGGTTTCATAATGATTGTCTCTCTATGTAAATTTGAATTATACCCTAACTTGACGTCAGGCATGATAATGAAAAACTGTCAGAATAAAGTTGCTCTGTGAATTTATTGACACTGGTAATGAAAGGTCATAGATTCTTTTGTGACACATTCAGTATTGGAGGCGTATGAAAGGTCAACGTATTGGCTATATCCGGGTAAGTAGCTTTGACCAGAACCCAGAACGGCAACTGGATCAGACTCAGGTGGATAAAGTCTTCGTCGATAAAGCATCGGGTAAAGATACGCAGCGGCCAGAGCTGGATTCACTGTTGTCATTCGTGCGTGATGGAGACACCGTGGTGGTTCATAGTATGGACAGGCTGGCTCGTAATCTGGATGATTTGCGCCGTCTGGTACAAAAGCTTACCCATAAGGGAGTGCGTATCGAATTTGTTAAAGAATGCCTGACATTCACTGGCGAAGATTCACCCATGGCAAACCTGATGCTCTCAGTGATGGGTGCTTTTGCCGAGTTTGAACGTTCTTTAATCCATGAACGTCAGCGGGAAGGGATCGCTCTGGCCAGACTTCGTGGAGCTTACCGTGGACGGAAAAAATCATTGTCCTCAGAACAACAAATTGAAGTCCGACGGCGAGCAACAGATGGTGAGAAAAAAGCCCAGCTTGCTCGCGAGTTTGGTATTAGCCGTGAAACGCTGTATCAGTATCTGAAACAGTCTGATTAACATCTTATTTTTATGTATTCGTATGTGATCCGTAGCCAGGGAGGCACTTTTGCCAGCAGATTTTTTAAACGCGGAACAACGTGCCAGTTATGGTCGGTTCTCTGGTGAGCCGAATGACATTCAACTTGCTCGTTTCTTTCTGCTGGACGAAGTGGATATGGATTTCATTAACCACCGGGCGGAAGGGCAAACCGTCTGGCTGTGGCATTACTGATTGGCAGCGTTCGATTTCTTGGCACATGGCCTCATGACTTGTCAGCGATCCCAACCAACGTACTGTGGTTTGTTGCCCGACAGCTAGGTATATCCGACACAAATGTTCTATCCGACTACTCCAGAAGAGAAACCACGCTGCGTGAACACCAGGCTCTGATCCGCCGTCAGTATGACTATCGTGATTTTGCGTGGCCGTGGACCTTCAGGTTAAGCCGGTTACTGTTCACCCGCAGCTGGCTCAGCAACGAACGGCCGGGACTTCTTTTCGATCTGGCTACCAGTTGGCTTTTGCAAAATAAAATCCTGTTGCCAGGCGTCACCACGCTGACCCGTTTGATATCCGAAATACGTGAAAAATCAGCAGACAGGCTCTGGTCACGCCTGTCTGGACTGGCATCAGGTGAACAGTGCTCATTACTTGAAGAACTGTTACAGGTTCCTGATGGTGTACGCACCTCACGTATTGACCAGTTAAGAAAAGGCCCGGTTGCCATCAGCGGCCCGGCATTTAATCAGGCCGTTGCGCGCTACCTGAAACTGAAAGAATTTGGCATGCAGGATCTCGACTTCACTGGTATTCCTCCAGCGCGTTTCAATGCACTCGCCCGGTATGCTGATATGATTTCAGTGTACAAAATAGCTCGGATGCCGCCCACGAGACGAACAGCGATGCTGGTTGCCTTTGTCCGTTCCTGCGAAATATCAGCACTGGATGACGCGCTTGACGTTCTGGATGGTGTTATCGCTGATATCGGCCGGGAGGCGAAGAAAATTGGGCAGAAAAAACGACTGCGGACACTGAAAGACCTTGATAAGTCAGCATTAGATCTGGCACAGATCTGTTCGGTACTCCTGGATGAAAATGTTGACAGTGAATTGCTCCGCTCGACGATATTCGGAAAATTTCCTCCGGCCAAGCTGGCCGATACCATCGCATTTATAAACGCCATCGCCCGACCTTCTGACGCCGGTTTTCACGATGAAATGTTGGAACAGTATGGGAGAGTGCGCCGCTTTCTTCCCTGTTTGCTGGAAAATATTGAATTCAGCGCCGCTCCGGCAGGTGAAACAACGCTGGAGGCTATACGCTATCTTGCGGCGATCAGATCAACACGAAGGCAGCATATTGATGATGCGCCAATGGCGATAATTACCGGTCCCTGGAAACGACTCTGCTATGGCAAAGACGGTCATTTATCCCGACAGGGCTATACCCTTTGTGTTATAAATAAATTACAGGACAGTCTGCGACGTCGCGATATTTACGTCGCACGGAGCGAGCGTTGGGGAGATCCGCGGGCAAAACTTCTCCAGGGGCAGGACTGGCACACCAACAGGGTGCAGGTCTATCGCTCACTTGGGCATCCCCTCAAAGCCGGAGAGGCCGTCAATGCACTGACGCGGCAGCTTGACACGGTGTACCGACAGGTTGCTAAAAATTTTGCCGATAATCCGGCAGTTTCACTGGATTTCACCGGTAAACGCACGAAGCTGACCATTGCTCATCTGAACGGACTGGATGAGCCGCCGACACTGAAGTTAATCTCAAAACGTATCTCTGACCTGCTGCCAGTTGTCGATCTGACAGAACTCCTTCTTGAGATTAACGCGCATACAGGGTTTGCAGATGAATTCACCCATGCAAGCGAGGCGGGTGCGCGTATGGATGACCTGACTGTCAGTATCTGCGCGGTATTGCTGGCTGAAGCCTGTAACATTGGCATGGAGCCCTTTATTCGACCCAATATTCCGGCGCTGACCCGTTATCGTCTGAGCTGGACCAAACAAAATTATCTCAGGCCAGAAACGCTGGTAAAGGCAAACGCCAGACTGGTTGATTATCAGTCTACCCTGCCTCTGGCTCAGAAATGGGGCGGTGGTGAGGTAGCTTCTGCCGACGGCATGCGGTTTATTGCCCCAGTAAGAACGGTACATGCAGGCCCCAATCGAAAATATTTTGGCTCCAGCCGTGGGATCACCTGGTACAACTTCATTTCAGATCAATACTCCGGATTTCATGGTGTTGTCGTTCCAGGTACGCTAAGAGATTCCATTTTCGTGCTGGAAGGGCTACTGGAGCAGCAAACCGGACTCAATCCGACTGAGATAATGACAGATACGGCTGGTTCCAGTGATCTGATCTTTGGTCTTTTCTGGTTGCTGGGCTATCAGTTTTCTCCCCGTCTGGCTGATGCCGGAGCCTCTGTATTCTGGCGTGTGGATAAAGATGCAGATTATGGTGTGCTGAATGATATCGCCCGCAATGCTGCGAATGCCTGGAAGATAGAGCAACACTGGGATGACATGATGCGGATGGCCGGTTCCCTGACACTGGGGACAATTCGTGTGTCAGTTTTGATTCGTTCGTTGCTGAGTAGCGATCGCCCTTCAGGGCTAACACAGGCCATTATCGAAGCCGGAAAAATAAATAAGACACTGTATCTGCTGAATTATATTGATGATGAGGATTACCGACGTCGCATCCTGACCCAGCTTAACCGGGGAGAAAGCAGACACGCTGTCGCCAGAGCCATTTGTCACGGGCAGAAGGGTGAGATTAGAAAGCGCTATCAGGATGGGCAGGAGGAGCAACTGGGCGCTCTGGGGCTGGTGACCAATGCCGTTGTGCTCTGGAATACCATCTATATGCAGGCCGCATTGACACATTTACGTGATGAGGGCGAAGTCATTAATGAAGAAGATGAAGTCCGGCTTTCGCCACTGCGGCATGCGCATATCAATATGCTGGGGCACTATACATTTACGCTTGCGGAACAGGTAACAAAAGGACAGCTAAGGCCACTTAAGCAAGCGGAAGAGAGCGATGAATGGCCTTTATAGTCGCCTTTGCTATGAGAATAAAAAACGACGCCTTGGTTAAAAAACGTACTTAGCGTACGTTTTCGTACGGTTGGGCTTCATACCCCAACCAGTCTCCCTGCTCCGCCGGATCTGACATCCGGCGACAGCAACGTTCAGGAAAAGACTACCTTTCTATTTGACGACATTAAAAGGCACCATAAATTATGGTGCCACTGGATTTTTAAATAACAAAGTTATCAGTCATCTGCTTCAGAGACCTGGATTGTTCACTGAGCGACTGAGATGCGGCAGCAGACTGCTCAACGAGGGCAGCATTTCCCTGCGTCACACCGTCCATTTGTGTCACAGCGGTACTGATTTGCATAATCCCCTGCATTTGCTCTACTGAGGCCATAGAAAGACTATCCATTGACTGCGCAAGTGAAGCAACATTGGTTGCAGCACGTAAAATTGTCTCTGCTGTCTTAGAGGCTACAGAAACACCATTATCGACATTGTCGACTGCGTTCTCGATTAAGGAGCCGATTTCTTTTGATGCACTCGCGCTTCTTTGCGCAAGATTTCTAACTTCGGTGGCTACAACAGCGAAACCTCTCCCATGCTCACCAGCGCGTGCAGCTTCTACAGCAGCGTTCAATGCAAGTATATTTGTCTGGAAGGCAATCCCTTCAATAACACTCGTGATTTCCTTAATTTTAAGTGCATTTGCCGATATTTTTTGCATCGTTTCGCTCATTTCACCAACAGCAGACTCCCCTTCCCGAGCCAGCTCTTCTGTCTTTCTGGCGGACATAGCCGTATGTTCAGCAATTTCTGTATTGTTGCGAACGGTCATTGTTAACTGCTCCATACTGGCAGCTGTCTGTTGCAAAGCAGCGGCCTGTTCCTCAGTACGGGAAGATAACTCCATATTGCCCTGCTCGATTTCCCCGGCCGCAAGATCGACTGAAGAAGCAGTGATTTTGATTTCAGTGACGAGAGATTTTAATCTCTGTTGCATGTTATTAAGAGCCACAAGCAGCTTGCCTGTTTCGTCCATTCGGTCGATTGTAATGACCGATGTAAGATCACCCGACGGGTAGAGTCTTAGTGCGTGGTGTAAATTCGGAAGGATGGTGAGAGCCATCGGCTTATCCGGTAAGGTAATGGTTAATCAGACAATTATCTTAGAAGGAGTCAACCGATGGC
>NZ_JAWNEB010000024.1:0-7980 GCF_034107265.1 Enterobacter sp. 168J2
CTGGACCAGAACCCTTTTTTTTGCGCCTGCTCCAGGCTTTCACTGAGCTTTTTGATTTCTTCCCGCAGCTGGTTTTTCTCGTCCTCATGCTGCTGGTTTTCTTTTTCCCGCAGCGTTTTGTCTTCCAGCATCAACGTGATGGCCTGTTTCATTTCAGCGAGCTCTTTCTGCATGGCTGTCAGCTGCTCGTGTGGGAAATTTTTCTGTGTATTTTCACGGTGTGAAACGCTGGGAATTTGTTTCTCAGGTAAATTCACATTGCCGTATACACGGATCAGTTCTGATACATCCACGACCGGGTTATTTTTCCCGTCGCGTGACACGGTCACTTTCCCTTGTTTTACGTGGTTATACAGCGTTCTTCTGGTTATGCCGGCTGCCTGTGCTGCCTGTGAAAGGTTGAGCAATGTTTTTGCCACTGTATACCCCTGATTTTTTCGGGTGTGAAAGGTGTGTAATTTCTCACTGCCATTATAGCGCCAATGTACCCCGGATTTCCTGGTGATAATGACGAGTTGCTGAACCCCATCAGCTGCTCATGCCGATTTTTTCCTGTTCCAATCGCCTGGTGATTGTCGCGGTATTGCGACAAGTGCAGTCACTGGTTTCCGCAGCCAGCAGCTGATGCAATAGCGGTATCAGATAAAACAGGGGCAAGACGATGAAAGCATTAATGACAATAGCGTTGGCTGTGAAGGTGATGGGGCTGGTACTGGAGGCGCTGATTCTGGTTATTGAGTCCGGTCTGCTCCGGCGGTGAACGGTAGAGCAGAACGGTGCTCAGGGGGATTATTCCTGCAGGCCGTGATAGCCGGCTTCTTTCTGGTGCCGGACAGTCAGGAGCACTATCCGGTCCGTTTCCCGGTCGTGGCGATAGAGCATCACATAACCACTGTCGCCAAATCCGATCACCAGTTCCTGGTATTCAAGTGGGAGAAGAGAAACCGGGCGGCCCATGTCCGGCTGCGTTTTCAGCTGCTGGATAGCCCGGATTATCACTTCACCGGCTTTTCTGGCCGCCAGCCGGTTTTTGGTTTTGAGAAAGTCCTGCAGGCGCTGTAAATCCCGCTGCGCCAGTGCGGAGACAATTACCTGTGGCATGGTGGAGCATCCTGCTCATTCTCAGTTCCCCAGGTATCTATCCACGCTTCCACCTCTTCGGCGCTCAGGTGCAGACCGGTTTCCTGATAGTGCTGCCATGCGGCCTGTCCATCCCTCAGGTACTGGCTGCGCTTTTCTTCCCGGTCGATGTATTCGGTGATTGCTTCCAGCATCAGAGCATGAGCGGAGCGATGGCGGTCATCGGCAAGGGTTTTCAGGCGGTCTTTGAGTTCATCATCAAGCCTGATGGATGTCGCTGCTGGCATAAAATCACCTTTGTAGTCATGTGTAATACATATGACTACTTTAATCGGAGTCAGCGATATTTGCCAGAAATACGGCTTACGGTGTCCGTTTTCCGCCAAAGCCGGACTCATGCACATGGCTGCATAGCCATGCATCCGGGTATGATTTATCCGGTGCGTTTCTGGCGGGTTTTCGGGTGGTTTGTTGCCGCTTTTACCGGTTATCCGTCAGAAACGCCCTGAGGCCGTTTTAGCGGTGCGTACAATTAGAGTGTTATGTTAAATGCTGTTCTTGTTGATTAGTATGCAAAACGTAGTGTCAGCGTATGAAGCCTCACTTCTGAGATCTTTAATGTAGAGTTGACAGGTGGCGCCATTTTTCTGATACTACTAGGCAGATGGATGTGAGCGGGGACTCTAAAGAGTATTCCATTAGCCACCTAAGAGTAATTCTTAGGCCTCAGACACCTGAGATATGAAGTGCACCCGAAGCTTTAAACGAAAAAAGACTCCTAGGAGTCTTTTTTCGTTTCTGCTGTAGAGCGTTTTCTCTTTCTCTTTCTTTTTTTCTTGGCTCTCGGCGGTGCTTCATCGTTCTTGGCATAGGAAGAACCTACTACCTTGAAAGTTACATCTCGCTCACTTGGATTTGGCGGGGGCTTTCTGTCAAAAGCATGAACAGCCTTAACCATCATGTATACAGCATTATCAATACTTTTATGTTTCTCAATCTCAAACACAATGCTTACTTTTTCACCAGAGTCATGATCCTCGATGATTAACCAGTGAATGGTTCCATTTGGGAGTACGCTTTTTATACATATCTCATTTGCGCAATTTTCCAACCAAGTATGTATGTTTTTGCTTAGCTCATATCTTTTGGGGCAAAAGTAACGTTTGTTACCGTAGTGGTCTTTAATCTCAAGTAAAGTTGTCGTGAATGGTGTTTCATCTGTGTAGCAATGTGAGCTACACGAAATTTCCGCCACTAGTGCAGATGTCTCATCAATCTGTATAGTTATTTTTCTATTTTTTAGGTGATCTAGGGTGAGTGTTGCTCCCTCAAACTCTAATTGGCCATCACCGTGATCAAATGTCATCATGTCATTTGCCCATTTTTGGACTGTTCTTAGTTCATGCTATTGTGCAATGTATAATTTAGATTTGCACTAGCTTCTTTTCATAATGTAAGCTTGTTTTTAGTAGTTGATGCTATGATTATTGCTATCAATATCATGTAGCATTTGGTATAGAACATCTTGTTTATAACTATAGTTATGAAAGTCGCTATATATATATAGTTCGTTAAATAAACATGAGATTCTATTTATTATTCTACTTGGTAATTTTTTACTTATGCTTTTTACATTGATGAGTATAAGTATTTCTCTCGAATCGAATCCTGTTACCTTTATATACTCGGATAGTTTTTGTTTGGAGAAAACAGGGGTTCTATCTTGTGCTGATATTGAAATTATTACCGTTCGTAAACACCATGCAATTTTTTTATTGGCACTCTTGTGTTGTCTTAATTTATCGTAAATTGATAATATCTCGGTAGAAACTTTGAGAGCGGTATTTATTTCTACTGTGTAGCTCTCTTTGTATTTGAATGTGCTGTATATGTCTTTAATTATTTCAGAGCCATAAATTGGAATTGATTCTTTTACTAGGTGGAGTGCGAATAAATCACCAGAAACCATTTTTTCGCGTAAGGTTGTTTCTGGATATAAAAAAAGGCTCACGCTCTCTTTTGAAACAGATAGTATTTTTTCCTTGTCATATACACCAAGCATGTCTATATCTGAATCAAAAGACCTCTCATTTCTAGCGGTGCTGCCAAAAATTACTAATGCTTTCATGAGAGGCCTTTTATAAGGTTAATATACGTTAACACTTGAGCTTACGCGACCACTGCGGCCACCTAAATCTATGGTTACGTACCAGTTACCGGAGCAAGGAACTTTAAGCCTTGTCTGCGAGGATGTTACGTATCCGCCATAATAACGATGCGGGCGGCCATTTTTATAGTTCAGGAAGTTGCTAGAATCCATGAGCTTAACGTTTGCAGCGTTTCCAGAAAGATTGATTTCAACTACTTTTCCTGCTGAAAGATTGCTCAGATTATAGTGTTGGTATTGCATAATGTGGTCTCTTGTATAAGGAGACTGTTGACCTAAATTCAAAAAATTGAGATTGTAGTCAACAGCCTGCTAGGGTTAAGCACTTAACTTCCCCAAGAAAGTGCATTCAAACGAAATAAAGCGGATTGTCTTACGGCAATCCGCTTTATTTTTCCTTCCTTACGCCCTTGAAAGGCGTACCGTCAGATTTTACATCCATGAAGCGCCCGGTCGTTGAGTCACGCTTTACCCAGGTATCAGTCGTTGGATTGAAAACCTGTGAACGCTGACGAACCATGCCAATTCGACGATTATCATTAGGTGGATTTACAGCCATTTCAGCCTCCTTAAGGCTTTCTGTGAAGGAGGTATTTCCTTCGACAGATACCAATGTAAACCTGTTTTTTTGGATTGTCAACCGATACTGGGTGTGTTGTGTATACTGAATGCATATCAAAAAGATATGCGTTTTGCGGCTTCTTTATGCTAGAATAGTTATGTTTACGCATTAGATAAGGTTGCATCATGTTACTTACTTCATTCAATGACATTCTTAAAGAAGACCAAACATTAGCTATTCGATTGGCATTTATAGATTTCAAGGTTTTCTATACTGGAATGTTATCAAGAATAGATATTATGAATGAGTTTGACGTCTCCGAGATAACAGCTTCAAGAGTGATTTCTCAATACAGGGAGTTTAGAGGGGGGAATATATCGTATGATAATAAAAGTAAAAGATTTGAGTTAAAACAAGACACATTCGAGCCTTTGGTGAAGTTTAATGCTAAAGATGCGCTGAGAATGCTTTCAGAAGGGTTTGATAAAAATTATTTAGTTAGGGGGCGTGGGTTTATTCCTTATGAACCTATTGGTTTTATTCAGCCGCCTCTTGAAAACTCCTTTGTTTCGATAATAACTAGGGCTATTGCTGCAGGAAAAAAAATTAAGTGTCAATATAACTCTGCTACTAGCAATGATTCTTCTTATAGAGTTCTTTCTCCGCTTGTCATTCTTTTTGATGGTAGGAATTGGATATTTAGAGCCTACCATGAGAATTCGACCAGTGACGTAAAGTATAAAAACTTTAACTTTGCTCGTGTTGTCGATGTCTTAAGTGATGATGAGCTTGTTGATTATGAACATGGGCTTGTATACGATGATTTATGGAATATAACACTCCCTGTTGAAATCGAAATAAATAAGTCATTTAGTGACGTTAAAAAAAACGAAGTGAGAAGAGATTTTGGTATTAAAGATGGGGCCGATAAAGTATTAATGACGGAAAGGGCTGCTTTTATTTGGATTATATTAAATCAATGGATGGTGCATTACGATGATGGAAAAAAAATGACAGATGATCATAATTTTTGTCTGAAAAATGCTGAAATGCTACGAACTTATAAAGCTATTAGATAACTGTATTTGTGGGTATATTTGGGTGTTTTTTTGTTGAGATGTGATTCGTTAAGTGAGTTAAGTTTATATGAAGATTATTTCTATAGTGATGTAAATGGATTGTACGCTCTTTTTTTGGGTAGATCCTTGGAAGATCTTCTTGAGATCATTGCTGTCAGCGCGTAATCTCTTGCTCTGAAAACGAAAAAACCGCCTTGCAGGGCGGTTTGATCGAAGGTTAAGCCAGCTTGCAGGCTGCTTAACCAGGTAACTGTCTTGTGCGAGACGAGTCACCAAAACTGTCCTTTCAGTGTAGCCGCAGTCAGGCCACCACTTCAAGTACTCTCTAAATCTCTCGCACATCGACTCTTACCAATGGCTGCTGCCAGTGGCGTTTTTGCGTGTCTTTCCGGGTTGGACTCAAGTTGATAGTTACCGGAACGGGCGCAGCAGTCGGGCTGAACGGGGGGTTCGTGCATACAGCCAAGCTTGGAGCGAACGACCTACACCGAGCCGAGATACCAGCAGCGTAAGCTATGAGAAAGCGCCACGCTTCCCGAAGGGAAAAAGGCGGAACAGGTATTCGGTAAGCGGCAGGGTCGGAACAGGAGAGCGCGCGAGGGAGCCGCCGGTGAGAAATCACCGGCATCTTTAAGTCCTGTCGGGTTTCGTCTTCCACTGATTTGAGCGTCCATTTGTGATACTCGTCAGGGGAGGCGGAGCCTATGAAAAAACGGGTTCCCCGCGGCCTTTGCTCTGCTTTTTTCCCGTCGAACGTACCTTTCTTCCCTGTGTGTGCGCACGCAGCGCCCGCCGCAGTCTCACGTCCGGAGCATAGCGACCGAGTGAGCGAGGAGGCGCAACATCACCGCCAGACCATCATTCTGCCTACGCTATGCAGTCGCATTTTTCCCCTCCCAAATAGAGCAGTTAACACGCTAATTACCACAGTGCTAACATGAATAAGCCAGTATACACAGCGCTAGCGCACTGTGACTGGTTCAGGGCTGCGCCCCGAAACCCGCTAAGGTCAACGGCCTGACGCGCCTGGTCGGGCTTGCCGGCTCCCGGAGACGTCCACAGACAAGCTGTGTTCCTCTCCGGGAGCTGCGTTAGATCTCCCCCCTAAATATTTTTCACCGGAGGCCGTTTGAGTAAAAAGCGCGACAAGATGCTGACCATGTGGGTCACACAGGATGAGCATCAGCAGCTGCTTGAACGCTGTGACGGCAAACAGCTGGCGGCGTGGATGCGGCAAACCTGCCTCGATACCCGACCGGCGCGGTCATCGCGGCTGCCGTCCATCGATCCGGTTTTACTGCGTCAGCTCGCCGGTATGGGCAATAACCTGAACCAGATCGCACGGAAAATTAACGGCGGTCAGTGGTCAGGTGCTGATCGGGTTCAGGTGGTGGCTGCGCTGATGGCCATCGATGCCGGCCTTGAACGGCTGCGGCATACGGTGAGGGAGAACGGAGCTGACGATGATCGTTAAATTCCATCCGCGCGGGCGTGGCGGCGGCAGTGGGCCGGTGGATTATCTGCTGGGTAAAGATCGGCAGCGTGACGGGGCGACGGTGCTGCAGGGCAAGCCGGAGGAAGTCCGGGAGCTGATTGATGCCTCACCATATGCCAAGAAATACACTTCCGGGGTGCTGTCGTTTGCCGAGAGTGACCTTGCGCCCGGACAGCGCGAAAAGCTGATGGAGAGTTTCGAGCGGGTTCTGATGCCCGGCCTCGATAAAGACCAGTACAGCGTGCTGTGGGTGGAGCACGCCGACAAGGGGCGGGTGGAGCTTAATTTTCTCATTCCGAACACCGAACTGCTGACTGGAAAACGCCTGCAGCCGTATTACGACCGAGCCGACCGCCCGCGCATCGATGCGTGGCAGACGGTGGTGAATGGCCGGCTGGGCCTGCATGACCCGAACGACCCGGCAAACCGCCGGGAGCTGGTCACTCCGTCGGCCCTGCCACAGGCGCAGCAGGAGGCCGTCAGCGCGATTACGCAGGGTTTAATGGTGTTAGCCTCATCCGGGGAGCTTAAAACGCGGCAGGACGTGACTGAGGCGCTCACGGCGGCAGGTTTTGAGGTGGTACGCACCACGCGAAGCAGTATCAGCATTGCCAACCCGGACGGGGGGCGAAATATCCGACTGAAAGGAGCCATCTATGAGCAGTCTTTTAACGCTGGCGCAGGACTTGGAGCAGAAATCGAAAGCGCAGCGGCAATCTACCGGCGAGATGCTGAAAGCCGCATTCAGCGAGCACGAGGCGTATGTAAATCAGGAACTGAGCGAAAGCGCGAAGCGAATCAACAGCGCTATCCTCGACCACGACCAGAAACTGGCCTCAGCCATCAGCCAAAACACCAGAGGGATACTGAAAACCATCGGGCGGACGTGGCTGATAATCGCCGGCGTGTCGTTACTGCTGATCTGCACGAGCGGGAGCATTCTGTGGTGGCAGGGGCAGAAAATTCTCGACAACTACCAGGCCATCAGCGAGCAGAAAGACGCGCTGACGAAGCTGAACGCGCAGACGTGGGGCGTGAGCTTTCAGACGACCAGCGACGGACGGCGCTTTCTGGTGATGCCGGCAGGAACAACGCCGGAAGCCATTCCCTACAACGGCACGACGTGGGTACAACTGAAACAGGACTGACAGATAATGACCGAACTGGAAACGCAATTATTGAGAGCATTCGAGCAACTGCAGCAGGATTACGCGCAGCAGCTGAGCGCGTGGGAAGCCGCCTCCTCGGAGTTGCAGAGGATGTTTGGCATTACGCAACGGGAGAACGCGGCGCTGAGCGAGCGCGTATCGGACTTGAGCAGGCAGGTGCAGAGTTTGAGCGAGCAGCTGCGCCGCTTGTCTGTGAGATGAACGCCATCGAACAGCGGCAGGCACATGAACGTGCGCTGCAGCACGAGAAAACGCCGGAGCCGGAGCGACCGCAGCGACAAAAAGGTCTGGATGGTCCGTCGCTTTAACCGAACAGCCTGGACCAGAACCCTTTTTTTTGCGCCTGCTCCAGGCTTTCACTGAGCTTTTTGATTTCTTCCCGCAGCTGGTTTTTCTCGTCCTCATGCTGCTGGTTTTCTTTTTCCCGC
>NZ_JAWNEB010000025.1:0-6114 GCF_034107265.1 Enterobacter sp. 168J2
TTTTTCACGAAGATTACCGCGGGCGGCAGCAGGAATACTCCCCGTACTGACCGCTTTTTCATACATGTTTTTAAGTGCCTTGCGTGAGACCTGATCGCTGCTGCTGTAATAGTTTGCCGTACGGTCCCATGTCGTGGGTACCCCACCGGTGCCATTTCCTTTCGACGGATCAGAAGAATTATTGTTACCCGACTGAGAGCCTGAATTTCCACCGCGATCACCGCCGTTATTACCACCGCTGCCACCGGGCTGTGAAGAGCCGGCATCAGACAGGTTAATACGCGGAGACCCGTCCGGACCGTATGTTACTGCCGGGCCATTAAAATGACTGCCTGTATTTCCGCTGCCGGATGATCCTGAATTACTGCCTGAGCCTGTATTCCCCATGCCGGGATTCTTCCCGCCACCGAATGCGCTGTTGTGGGCGTTATCGCCACCGTTACCACTCATGACTTCATCCTCTTCTTATTTTTGTTGTTTGACTTGTTCTTCTGAGAAATTAGGTGTGCGGTTTATTGCCTGCCGGAAGCCACCGGGCGGGTTCCCTGCAGGCTGTTATAAGTACTCTGCCACACCACAAATACTGTACATAAAAACATGTGTTTATATACAGTTGTTTGATGCTACACCCGAAAAAGTCATATCGTCAACAAGGTTTTCTTTCCCATTATTCACCACCGACTGACAACCTATGACATTCCGTGTTAAAACCGGATGTATGCTCACACACTGGCATACGGGACACACAGGAGACACTGTCACTTTTATGGCATGGCACACAGTTCAGGACGCACTGAAATTAACAGGAAAATCGCGTTCGCAATTATATCGTGACATGGCTAAAGGCCTTGTCAGCTATCGCACAGGGAAAAATGATCGCCGGGAGTTCGAGACCAGTGAACTGATTCGGGTCTATGGTGAGCTGCGCACTCATGAGACACCAAAAAGGCACAATAAGGGACACCCTGAAAATGGTAGTATCCACGAGGAAAATCCGCAGTTAGAGGCCATTCAGCAGAAGCTGGATGCACTTCAGAAAACCGTCACCATGATGCTCGAGGATAAAATCGCGCGGGAAACAGAAAAGCGAGTGCAGGAAGAGGAGCGCAATCAACTGCAGGCGGAAATCAGTCGGTTGACGGACGCGCTGGAGCAGGAAAAAAAGCGGGGTTTCTGGTCGCGGCTGTTTCGCTCAGGTTCAGAGTAACCATACCGGTGACTAACATCCGTTATCGGAAGGTTTAGGCGGAAAAGATGGTCATACAAAGCTGGTGTAAAGAATGCAGGGGGACTCCCAAAAAAACCGCAGCCCCCCAAAGAAAGCTGACCTGATTTACCATAACACCCGTTATCAGCACCACCTGAGAGGCTCTCAGGGCGTTTCTGACGGGAAACCGGTAAAACAGGCAACAAACCACCCGAAAACCCGCCAGAAACGCGCAGGCTCTGTTTTTACGGCATGCATGAGTATGCGCGCAAGTGCATAGCGCGGAAATTGACACCATTCAGCCGGGGTAAGTCCTGTTTCCGGCGTTCTTCCCATCCGAAAACGGTGAACGGGGACGCAATTTATTGCGTGGCCGTGAAGCGTTGCCGGCACAGCCGGAAAACCGGTTTTCAGCACGTTCAGGAATCGGGTTCGTCGACGGCCGGCAATCACGTTATGGCAAGTCGCCGGACGACTCACCACACGATTCACCGGCGATTCGACTCGTGACTTGACTCTAGAGTCACCACGGTCAAAAAAACGCCAAAGCGACGATTCGACTCTAGAGTCAAGTCGTCATAAGTTACTGATAGTGTGGAGTGAGTCGTCGATGACTCTATGACGAGTCGTCGGCAAGTCGTACACGAATCACCGACGACTTGGATTGACCTTACAGAAGGTAATACTGCGTAATTTAATAACAACCAACCGACTGATTTTAATGAGTTATCTGCAAAAATTTAATTTTGCGTGGGGTGTGGATATTTTTAGTGTGAGGAGCGTTCAGAGATCTGGCGATTTTTGGGAAGGTTCACGAACGCCCCGGCATGGCCGGAGAGGAAAACTCAAGCATGGCGGGATCAGGATTTTTTCCAGAATTTCCACCACGGGGAATGGGGTGGTGAAGAAGGTTCGTTCTTGTGCTCCAGAAGCTGCATAGCCTGACGAAGGGAATCAATATGCTCATCTCGAGCCTTAACAGCCCCTTTAAGACCATCGTTTTCAGCTTCAAGTAAAGCGATTCTATGTTGTAAATCATGTAAACCAACGCTGTTAATACCTGTAGATTCTGCGTCACTTTTTACATCATATTTTACAGCATCGATTACACCATCAAGAGAACCAAACACTCTAATAAGCTCTGATGTATCAATAACTTTAATACCCTTCCCGTGCTTTACAACAGAGGTGTAACTTAACTTACCACTGTTAATCATCTTGTAAATAGTAGGGCGACTAACCTTAACAAGCCGTGCTGCTTCACTAATAGACACTCTGGCCATCAGTTACCATCCTGTAATGCATCCAGTCTCGAGGACAGTGTACGGAAAAGATGCTCCGCATCATCGTGGAGTTTCTCACAAAGGTCGGCCTCAGCATCGAGATCAAGCTCGTTAAGCTTCTCCAGCAGGAGCAGAGACTGATTCTGGATGAATTTAGCCATGTTCAGCGCTGTTTTCTGTTGTTTCGTCATAAGGGACCTCAGAGCATCAGTGCTCAGTGTAAAACCGGTAAGGGGGTCGGATGTACGAATGGTTCAGAGAACGGATCTGAGGTAATCCTGTAGTTATTTTGTAGTTTATCTGTAGTCATCGCACTAAAAATCAGGATTAAGTCATCAACTTTTGTAGTTTACCTGTAGTCCGGAAAAATAATCCGTTCATGCTTGCATGAACGAAGCAGTTAAAGACGCTTTTTCGTCGCCGATGCTCCTTAACCTGCGCAGATCACGCGGCCAGAATGATAATTTTTTGCCCCTTAAATGGTCATACACCTAACGCAGCCGCGATTTTCATCGCAACTGCATGAATTAAAAGGTAAAAACTGAAATCCCCGTTTATTCATGTAATACGCAACGTATTACAATCACCTGTAATCACATGAAAATAAAGAAATAAAATGTAATACCGGCGTATTACCCCGTACGCGGGCAAGCGAAAAAGCTATAACGCTTCCCGGCCGACAGGCGGCCCGGAATCCACAGGGGCGTGCAGGTTCTCTTCAGTAACCTGCGCCATTAAATCAAAAACGTCATATTCGCCGGGAAGCGGAGCATCAGTCGCATCCCGTTGTTCATCATACTCAGATGGCATGGGGTGATATCCAGTAGCTGAGAGATTGTTAGCGGGTTTCGGGGCGCAGCCCTGAACCAGTCACGTAGCGCTAGCGGAGTGTATACTGGCTTAATATGTTGGCACGGATGAGGTGGTCAGTGAAGTGCTTCATGTGGCAGGAGAAAAAAGGCGGCACCGGTACGTAAGTAGAATATGCGAGACAGGAGATATTCCGCTTCCTCGCTCACTGACTCGCTACGCTCGGTCGTTCGGCTGCGGCGAGCGGTGCGGGCTTACGAACTGGGCGGAAATGTCCTGGAGAATGCCAGGACAATACTTAGCAGCGAAGAACAAAGGTCACGGCGTTGCCGTTTTTCCATAGGCTCCGCCCCCCTGATGAGCATCACGAAATCAGACGCTCACATCAGTGGTGGCGAAACCCGACAGGACTATAAAGATACCAGGCGTTTCCCCCTGGTGGCTCCCTCTTGCGCTTTCCTGTTCCCGTCATGCGGCATCCGTGTTGTGGTGGAAGCTTTACCTAAATCACCACGTCCCGTTCCGTTTAGACAGTTCGCTC
Organism: Enterobacter sp. 168J2; assembly: GCF_034107265.1. Lineage (NCBI taxonomy): Bacteria > Pseudomonadati > Pseudomonadota > Gammaproteobacteria > Enterobacterales > Enterobacteriaceae > Enterobacter > Enterobacter sp. 168J2. The sequence continues at coordinate 3,842 of NZ_JAWNEB010000025.1, forward strand.
CAAGCTGGGCTGTGTGCAAGAACCCCCCGTTCAGCCCGACCGCTGCGCCTTATCCGGTAACTATCGTCTTGAGTCCAACCCGGAAAGACACGACAAAACGCCACTGGCAGCAGCCACTGGTAACAGGAGTACACGAGAAGATAGATAAGAGGTCTTGAAGTAGTGGCCTAACAGAGGCTACACTGGAAGAACAGTTTTGGTAATGGCGGTCTCGTGAACCCTGTTACCGGGTTAAGCAGTTCCCCAACTGACTTAACCTTCGAAAAACCGCCTCCCCAGGCGGTTTTTTCGTTTACAGAGCAAGAGATTACGACTCATTGAAAAGGATCTCAAGAAGATCCTTTATGGATTGCCATCTGTTTCACTGCCGAGCGTGACACCAGTCACTGTTGATGACGGTGAGACTGCCCCGCCACCGGTATCGCGGACATTATTAACCTGGCATGCTGCCAGCATCATCGAAACCACGATTACATCTAAGAAAAGTACTCTTTTCATATTCAGTCCTTTTATTTTTATAATTATCCGGATGAAAGGAGCCTTCAATGAAGGCTCCTGAAAATCATTACTCTGACTTAAAGCCAGGCTTACCATTTGCGGCTCGCCACTCTTTTACTGTTTTAACAATACCTTCAGGGCTGTCGTCATGACCGGGTTTTGGATAATAGATGAGATCAGAACCGTCAGGGTGTTCAGTTAATTTTTTAAACAACAGGACAGCTTCTGTATGCTTATTTTCGGTGTCATAATCTGCATCACAAATTTTCTTAACAAAAGCCAAAAATTCAGCTTCGGTATATTCAGTAATGTTCTTTTTGTCCATATCATTCACCATTCTTATGAAGATCGATGTGCCTTTTTGGCGTTAAAATTCTAATATTGTCAATATTATAAACGTCCCCACCATCTTTAATAGGCGTGATGTGGTGGAGTTCGTAACGAGTGCGCCCACCAACCTGCTCAGCTTCAGGAGGGAAAGGAGAATATCCTTTACGAAGGGCTTTCTTGTTACTTTCATTGAACTGACTAGTCAACGTTGCTTCTTTTCCAACCTCACCCCATACGGCACGGCGGAACGCATCAAAACTCCCGAACTCACGCCCGCGCAGCTTATCTGCAATCTGACTCGGAATAGGAGCACCATCACCAGTACCAGCACTACCCAGCCAGTTATCACCAGTTTGCTGACCGTTACCACTCGCGGTACCCGGAATGTTACGCGGGTTACGCAGCATGATGTACAGTGGCTTCAGGCCGGAGTCTGACGGGAATATCAGAATAAGGTCGTTAAAATCCAGATCTTCCGTCACCGGGGTCGTTGTAACAGTCACTCCCTGCGGTGCGGAATCCTCACCACCGGTATGCACAATGAATTCCGGCAGCGGAACAGGCCCCGCCAGTCCCAGTGGACCATTGATACCGGGCGCATCCGACGGGCTGACCAGAATGGTCTGACCGGGAACACCGGCCATCGCCGGCAACGCATAACTCCAGTAGCCTGTGGCAGGATCCAGCACGCCCCGCACCACCGGAACATTACCGGCAACAGTCGTTCTGACCAACTGCGTCTCCAGGGTGCCATCATCACGCAATACCATACGACCACGCACCGGCATGCTGACACCGGTTTTTCCGTCAGCCGCCGCGTCCAGCGTCGCAGTATCAGGCAGTGAAAACGCATCCCCCGGCATCATCGCGCTGATATCACGGCCGGGAACGACGTCACTTCCCACACCAACATCACGTGAATACAGCAGGCCAGCAACGGTTACCGCCACCGGCCCGGCCATGCTGGCGGCCATAATGCCACGCAGTTCAGCAAGTGCCGCAGAGATACGTGACCAGACCGCACCTGCCACATCACTGCCTAGAGAAATGCCACCGGCAGAGGCTACGGACCAGGTTAGTGGAGAGGCTGCCGGCGCCTCCGTCGTCGGCAGCCCGCGCACGGACTGGATACCGCTGGATTTCAGTTTATTCACCGCAGCCTGTCTGGCCTGACGGACTTTTTCCTGTTCAGCTGCAATCCGGGCCTGTTCAGCCGCAATGTCTGCCAGGCGCTTTTGCTCTGCGGCCGCAGCCTGCCGCTGACGTTCCGCCTCTTCGGCCTGACGCTGACGCGCTTTTTCCGCAGCCTGAGCGATAGTATCCGCCTGCTGTTTCTGGGCGGCGACAACTGCCTGCTGGGCGTTCGACAGAGCGATGGTCAGACGTTGAACTTCAGCATCAGCTGCCGCGCGGGCATTAGCCAGACGTTTGTCTTCATCCAGCAT
>NZ_JAWNEB010000026.1:0-5960 GCF_034107265.1 Enterobacter sp. 168J2
CCAGCTCGCTGAAACCGAAGTAATCGACGCGCTGCCAATCAGCGCATAACAGGCTCATTGCCGGACCGGAAAGCTGTAACTGAATTTACACCACCTTGACGGACTCGACCTCGGGTTGGCAGCCATGGCCGCTATGCGGGCCAGGTCAATCTGAAGTACGGGCAGGAGCCTGGGGTACAGTTTTATACGCACATTTCAGACCTGTACAGCCCGTTTTACACCAAAGTGATTAGTCGGGTGCGTGACTCCACTCATGTACTTGATGGCCTGCTGTATCACGAAAGTGATCTTGAAATAACGGAGCACTACACTGATACGGCAGGTTTCACGGAACATGTTTTCGCGCTGATGCATCTGCTGGGGTTCGCTTTTGCACCAAGGATCCGGGATCTTCACGACAAGCGGTTGTTTATTCATGGGAAGGTTGATAAATATCCGGCTCTACAGTCAATTATTTCCACAACACCACTGAATATCAAAGAGATAGAAACACACTGGAATGAAATTCTGAGGCTGGCGACCTCAATAAAGCAGGGAACCGTGACTGCTTCTCTGATGCTGAAAAAACTGGCCAGCTATCCGAAACAGAATGGGCTTGCCAAAGCGCTGAGGGAAATCGGTCGCATTGAACGAACACTGTTTATGCTGGACTGGTTCCGCGATCCTTCATTACGTCGCAGAGTTCAGGCAGGACTAAACAAAGGGGAAGCCCGTAATGCCCTTGCCAGAGCCGTTTTCATGCATCGGCTGGGCGAAATAAGGGATCGTGGTCTGGAAAACCAGAGTTACCGCGCCAGTGGACTTACGCTGCTCACTGCCGCGATTACATTGTGGAATACCGTGTATATAGAAAACGCCATTAATTTACTGAAAAAGAAAGGGCTACATATCAATGATCAGTTGTTGTCACACTTGTCTCCGCTGGGCTGGGAGCACATTAATCTGACGGGAGACTATATCTGGCGAAACAATAAAAAGCTGGCTGAAGGGAAGTATCGTCCTTTGCGGCCAGTTGATGTCAGTCAGTACAAAAAATCATCTTAACGTACAATATTTTCCGTTTCCCAAACGGAGCCCATGTTCATGGTCAGGATATTTTTAAAACGCTTTTCCAGTCTCCTAACCATCAAGCGTCTGGCTCGCAGAACCATCTGCTTCTCCCGCTCTGTTGAGCTACATGAAAAAGTCATTGGTGCTTTTATCGAAACATACATGTTCTACTAACTGGAGGCATCACCGTGGACCATTACATCTCTGACAAATCGAAAAGGATAAGTCATTTCAATAGTATGGCCATCAATATAATGATTGATCATGTCAAATGTATAATACAAGTAAGGTATGCTTTGAATTTGCGTTGAACTCCAATAAGGCGATGCTCCTTCACCATTATCTTGGGGTATGTCAAAATATGATTTGAAAAGGTCATTTTTAAGGCAGCTATTTGATGATAGTAAAGATAATTCCTCGATACCTGGCAGTCTCCACCCATTCCCTTGTTTTGTTGCTTCACCAATAGCTTTACTCAAAGTAAGGGGAGTTGGTTCTCCAGTACATCCATTCTCTTTATTCCATTGCATGCCGAAAGTGCAAGCCTGCCATTCAAGGTTGTTTTTAATATCTATCACTGTCGAATTTTCGGTGATGAAATCACACTGAGCATATGTAGACAAACTACTCATAGTTAATGATAAATAGATGAAGATTTTCATTGTTTTCATGATGAAATTTAAGCCATCACAATGAAGTGATGGCTACAGTTAGGTTTATTTAAGGTTATCAATTGCGATTCTTGAAGCTTCTGCGATTACTTTATCCTCATGCTTGGCTTCTTTTTCGTTTTTTGTAGTGTATACAGAAATTATAAGAGGAGCTCGGTTCTTTGGCCAGACTACCGCATAATCATTTGCCGTACCGTATGCTCCGCAACTACCAGTTTTATCGCCAACTACCCAATCGCTTGGTACGCTAGCACGAATACGCGCTGCACCGGTTGTGTTACCCTTTAACCATGTCTGATAGGTTTCCTTTTCACGCTCATTAAGTATGTTACCCAGAGCAAGGGTTTTCAGGCTCTTAGCTACTGCTGCAGGTGTAGATGTGTCACGTTCATCGCCAGGAATTGCTGTGTTTAGATCTAACTCCCAACGATCGAGTCTAAAATCTTTATCTCCAATCGACCGCATGAATTTAGTCATACCCTCAGGACCACCGATATATCGTTCAAGAATAATATTAGTAGCACCATTGTCGCTATATTGTAAAGCGGCAGCAGCCATATCACCTAATGACATTCCATTATCTTTATATTTAGTTGTGATGGGTGAATAGAACTCTAAACTTCTTGTATTATAATTCACGATCTGATTAAGATTTAGTTGATTATCTTGAGAGCCTTTTAATACAGCAGCAGCTAAAAAACCTTTGAAAGAACTACATAATGGAAATCGTTCATTTGCTTTGTACGAAAATGATTTACCTGAGCCAGTGTCTAAAGCGTAGACACCAATTCTACCATTGAAATCTGTTTCAAGGTTTTTAATCTCATCGATTCCCTTTGTATTGGCCTGTGAGAAAAATGATATTGAAACTAAACAAGAGCTAAACAAGATGGCTATTCTACTTGGTTTTACATTAAGTGACATGCTTTTACCTTATATACAATTTTCTATATTAACTAGGACATAGCGGTTATTAACTTTCAACAGAGGGCGATTATACAGTTGTTATTTTTCCTTTGAAGCAATATAATTTTTATACAGTCATAACTTTTTCTTTGGGTTACTATGCGTGCCAGATTACCTTTAAATGCATTACGAGCTTTTGAAGCTTCTGCAAGATATCTAAATTTTACTAAAGCCGGACTAGAGCTTCATGTAAGCCAGGCTGCCGTAAGCCAGCAAGTCAGAACACTTGAACAGATGCTTGGTGTGGCTCTTTTTACAAGAGTACCGCGTGGGTTACAGTTGACAGACGAAGGCCTGCATCTTTTGCCTTCGATTACAGAAGCTTTGCAGATGATGAGTTCTGCCATGGATAAATTCCATGAAGGTAAGATTAAAGAAGTGCTTACTATTGCTGTCGTTGGGACTTTTGCAATAGGTTGGCTCCTTCCTCGGATTACTGAGTTCCTTAATGAAAATCCATGGATTGATATTAGAATTTTAACGCATAATAACGTTGTCAATCTTGCCGCAGAAGGTATTGATGCATCTATTAGATTTGGAACAGGCGGCTGGATTAATACGGAAAATATTTTACTCTTTCAGGCGCCGCATACAGTATTATGTTCCCCGGAAACATCCAAGAAACTGTGCATTCCATCAGACTTAAAAAAAGTTTGCTTACTGCGTTCCTATAGAAAGGATGAATGGAATAATTGGTTTAAAGCTGCTGGGATCGACTCTTGGACTGTTAACGGGCCTATCTTTGATTCTACAAGACATATGATAGATGCTGTAAAATTAGGTGATTATGCAGCATTAGCTCCTTATCATATGTTTCAAAAAGAATTAAATGAGCGCTCCGTAGAAAAACCTTTTGAAATTTATGTCACGCTTGGCGGTTATTGGCTGACTTTACAGAAATCTCGGGTTAATCATAATAGTAAAGCACTTAATGTTTTTAAAGAATGGATTATCGAGTATAGCAGAGAGTTTGTACTTAAATAAATCCGGTGATGCCTCCAGTTAGTAGAACATTTATTTTCCGATAAAAGCACCAATGACTTTTTCATGTAGCTCAACAGAGCGGGAGAAGCAGATGGTTCTGCGGTTCTCAGGTTGCGTGGGGCGGCCCCGAGAAACACCAGACAGTAGATGTATCTTAAAATAAGAGATAGGCTTAAACATATGTCTAATACTGGTTCTAATTTTGAGATGACAGGAATACTGTTGGGGCAGGAGCTCCGCAAGCGTAAGACTCCGCAGGAAAAAATTGCCATTATCCGGCAGACCATGGAGCCGGGGATGACCGTCTCCCATGTTGCTCGTTTGCATGGCATTCAGCCCAGCCAGCTATTTAAGTGGAAAAAACAGTATCTGGAAGGCAGCCTGACTGCCGTTGCTGCCGGAGAAGATGTCGTTCCGGCATCAGAGCTGTCCGCCGCAAACAAGCAGATCCGTGAGCTTCAGCGCCTTCTGGGTAAGAAGACGATGGAAGTAGAGATCCTGAAAGAAGCCGTGGAGTACGGACAGGCCCGAAAATGGATAGCGCATGCGCCCTTGTTGCCAAAGGACAAGGAATAGCCCAGGTCAGCAGCATTATGGGCGTGTCGCGTGCGCAATTATCACTGCGGGTTCACCGTTCTGCCGACTGGCAGGACGGGCGCACTCTCCGGCGAGATGAGGAAGCAGACGCAGAGGTCCTGTCGCGCATCCTCGGTATCATCAGCGATATGCCCAGCTATGGCTATCGCCGGGTGTGTGGAATAATGCGGAGACAGCTTCGCGATGAAGGTCTTCCCCCGGTGAATGCCAAACGGGTTTACCGTGTGATGAGCGAGCATAATCTGTTGCTGCTGCATGACAAACCACAACGGCCTCAGCGCGAGCATAACGGTAAAATCGCGGTAGCAGAGAGCAACCAGCGCTGGTGCTCAGACGGCTTCGAGTTCGGATGTGACGACGGCGAAAAACTGCGCGTGACGTTCGCGCTGGACTGCTGCGACAGAGAGGCCATAGACTGTGCCGCGAGCACCGGCGGCTATGACAGCATGACCGTACAGGACGTGATGCTGGGAGCCGTGGAGAAGCGCTTCGGAGCGATGCTCCCGGACAAGCCGGTGCAGTGGCTGACAGACAACGGTTCGGCGTATACGGCGCATGACACGCGCAAGTTCGCCGCAGATCTGAATCTGGAAGTCTGCACAACGGCAGTGAGCAGTCCACAGAGTAACGGTATGGCCGAACGGTTCGTAAAGACGATGAAGGAAGACTACATCGCGTTCATGCCAAAACCGAATGTGCGAACGGCGTTGCAGAACCTTGCTGAGGCGTTCAATCATTACAATGAAAACCATCCGCACAGCGCACTGGGATATCACTCCCCGAGAGAATACCGGCGCCTGCGGGCATCGTTAACTTAAGATACAAAAGCTGTCTGGAGATGGCGGGTCAAGATCAGGGCTTCAGACCCCTATAACCACATACTTTATTTGTAAAATTTATCTGAAAAATAAGGGATTTTTTCTTCCCGTTCCACTGAGCGGCAGACCCAGAATTTATTGGCCAATTGACCGGATGAACTCAACATACTCATTGGGTGTTTCTGTCGGCTTAAATTGATCGGCATAAATGACGTATGGATCAATAAAACGCATTTTGCAGGTTCTCGCCGTTTGCACGAAAGGTACCATGAAGTCGTAAAACCAATACATGTTGTAGCCCTCTGGGCCATAGGAGCTTTTAGATCCACCTGTTGTCGGAGCGAGCAACAGCGACTTACAAGCAAGAGCATAATCTTTGCCTTCCACGCCTCCATGATGTGCCCAACCGCTTAGTAAGATGTCATCAATCCACTGCTTCAATAAGCTTGGAGTGGAATACCAATAGAAAGGAAATTGCAAAACGATAGTATTTGCCGTAAGCAACTTTTGGCGATCTTCCTCTAACTTATCATCAGGCAGACCATTATAGGTTGCGTGGCGGTAGCGCTCATAAAGATCAAGAACTTCAATGTCTTTCTCGTTTAAAAGTTTTTCCACCAGACTTTTATTTAAAATAGATTCTTCGAGGTTGGGATGTGCAACGACAACAATGATCATTTATCGAGATGCCTTAGAGGTAAAAGTTAATTTATATTATGATAACTGTGCTGGGGTATTAGACGTCAACTAGTTTTACCGACGTGGGTAGAGTCTTAGTGCGTGGTGTAAATTCGGAAGGATGGTGAGAGCCATCGGCTTATCCGGTAAGGTAATGGTTAATCAGACAATTATCTTAGAAGGAGTCAACCGATGG
>NZ_JAWNEB010000027.1:0-2952 GCF_034107265.1 Enterobacter sp. 168J2
GCCATCGGTTGACTCCTTCTAAGATAATTGTCTGATTAACCATTACCTTACCGGATAAGCCGATGGCTCTCACCATCCTTCCGAATTTACACCACGCACTAAGACTCTACCTCAAGGGTATGGAGAAACGCTTGTAACACATGCCATGAAGGTTGTGTATCACGCATCCCAGGCAGTAGGAATACATGGAATGTTTGTTGAAGCTCTCAGCGACGACGCCAAAAATTTCTACCTTGGCCTTGGCTTCATCCTGCTCAAGCGCGAAAATAGTAACGCCCTCTTCTATCCAACCAAATCGATAGAAGAATTATTCGAAGCCCAAGACGAATAAACAGAAGCCCCGCTAGTCGGGGCTTTTGTTTTATCTTAACAGCATAAGATTCAGGAATTCTATAATCCAATAATCAAATGATTATGTGTTTTTGAGATTATGTTTTATGCCCTGCCTTTCAGCCAGTCCCTTACCAACTTAGTTACGACGTCCGTCATTTCAAAGTCATAACACCCTAGAATTCTATGATTAAATACTCATGTACTCATGTACTCATGTACTCATGTGAGCATATGTTTATGCCCTGCCCTTCAGCCAGTCCCTTACCAGTTGAGTGACAACGTCCGTCATTTCAACGTCATCATCGACGCAAGCCTTCTTGAACTCCTTATGGAGATCTTCAGGGATGTTCATCTGCAGTCGTTTAGTGATGACTGACGGCTTCATTACGGCGTCAACGGCGGCTGGCGTGGCACGGTTCTGGCCAAGTTTCATTTTCATAGCGGGCTTGCTCATGCAGTAATCTTCAGAATTTCGTTCGTCAGTACATCAATCTCACCTTTTGCTGCGCCGTCATCCGTATCGAATACGGTACTGCCATCGAGCATAACTTTTACGTAAGCCTGACGCTGAGAGATAGACGTTCTGAAGGCTGGTACGCCAGTGTCTTCGATCGAGTCTTTCAGGACAGCAAGCATTTTGCTGTGCGGAATTTTCTTGGTGATGAGGAAGCGAGCTTCCACCGGTTGTAAGTCCTGACGAGCCTCAATAACTGCCAGAATTGCACCGCATGCAGCAAAGTCCAGTGGCGATGGGGTCACAGGGATAACGACCAGATCTGAAACCATTACCGCTGCAGAAGAAATGGCGGAGATAGCGGCTGCACCGTCAATGATTACATAATCATATGATTTTAAGGATTTGCGTACCTGGTAGACCTCTTTCTCACTGGCCGCTTCGGTCAGGTCAAATGCACACTTCTCTTCATCGAACCAGTTACTGATGCTCCCCTGGGGATCAGTATCTACGACGGCAACAGAGAACCCTTTGCGCTGGATAGCCGTAGCAATGTTGATAGTCGACGTCGTTTTACCTACACCGCCCTTCCCATTCAGAATCGCGATAATCTTAGCCATACACCCTCACATGATTGTTTGACTATATGATTATGTAATCATTTGAGTGTTTGCATACATAATCACACTGTATGTGTGAATATTAATCTGCGAGCATGAGCAAAGCAACATGGAATCATGTGTGCATGGAATAAAAAGATTATATGATTTTGTAATCATATAATCTTTTACTCATATGTGGGAGCATCCCTTGGACGAGCTGCTGGAGGTTAGTCTGGGAGCATGTTGCGTAGGTTCCTGGCAGAGCCGATCGTTTTGGAAGACTCTTCGGATTTTACTACTTGTGGTTGTAGCGATAGGTCCATGCTGAGGAAAGCTCTAAGAACCGCTTCAATCTCTGTACCAGTTACTCCCGGCTTGAGCATTGAAGCCAAAACTGCTGGCAGTCGGCTATCGACTTCAGCGAGCGCCAGACCTGCAAGAGAAAACTGGCGCATGTGATCTTGGGTTTCACCCTGCAACTCGCTGAGTTTGTCAGCGGCGTATTGCTCATTAACAGCTTTTGTCGGGCGAAGGTAGAAACGAATGTCTTTACGTACTTCTGCTGCAGACGTGTTTTTACGTCCTGGAGCCTTACGCTCAGTTTTATCCGTCAAGTTGACCTCCTTTAAAAAAGGGGGGCTTTTAGCCCCTCATTTCTTATCCTATAGCCTTCAGCCCGGTGACCAAGTCAAACTGCGGGTGGTTCGAAACAAAGAAGCGATCCTGCCGGATAGAAGTGTTATCGCGAATAGCGTCCGCAATTAGCGGTGCTCCGCCGCCAATGACCATAATATGTGTATAGCCATCAAAGTCTGCTACAACGTCAAGGACGCGGCGCTGCAGGCGAGAGATGGCTTGAGTCATGGCCTTTTTGACATCATCGAGAGCTTCAATCTCGTTGATATTATCGGATAGATAAGCATCATCATGACGATTAATGATCAGATTATCGACGTTAAAGCTGGATGTTTTTGTCTCTGCGCTAGCCAAAGCCTGTTTAACGGCTGATGTTACCAGTGACACACCCAGTTCCGAGTTACCATAGACACGAGAGATTCCCGTCATTTTGCCCACAACCAATGACACATCCAGGGTCGTGCCGCCAAGGTCGATGATAAGCATAGAATGAGATGTGCTTAGTTCGTCGGCCAGACCAACACCTGCTGTGACCTGCCCCCAGGATTAGATACAACCTTCAGTTAGTAATGTCGGTTGGTTTTTCTTCATATTTCCTGTTTCGCCATTCCGTTGCGAATTCGGCTGGTGTCTGGTAATCCAGCGATGAATGGGGACGGCACTCGTTATAATCCTGCCGCCAGTCATTAATCGTTTTCCGGGCATGAAGAATATCGCTGAACCAGTGTTCATTCAGACACTCATCGCGAAAGCGTCCGTTAAAACTCTCAATAAATCCGTTCTGCGTTGGCTTACCTGGCTGGATAAGCCGTAGTTCCACACCATGCTCAAAGGCCCATTGATCGAGCGCGCGGCAGGTAAATTCCGGGCCCTGATCGGTTCTTATTGTCGCCGGATAGCCCCTAAACAGCGCGATGCTGTCCAGAA
>NZ_JAWNEB010000028.1:0-1261 GCF_034107265.1 Enterobacter sp. 168J2
GGTTCGGTCCTCCAGTTAGTGTTACCCAACCTTCAACCTGCCCATGGCTAGATCACCGGGTTTCGGGTCTATACCCTGCAACTTAACGCCCAGTTAAGACTCGGTTTCCCTTCGGCTCCCCTATACGGTTAACCTTGCTACAGAATATAAGTCGCTGACCCATTATACAAAAGGTACGCAGTCACACCACGAAGGTGCTCCCACTGCTTGTACGTACACGGTTTCAGGTTCTTTTTCACTCCCCTCGCCGGGGTTCTTTTCGCCTTTCCCTCACGGTACTGGTTCACTATCGGTCAGTCAGGAGTATTTAGCCTTGGAGGATGGTCCCCCCATATTCAGACAGGATACCACGTGTCCCGCCCTACTCTTCGAGTTCACAACCTGTGCATTTTCGTGTACGGGAGTATCACCCTGTACCCTGCGACTTTCCAGACGCTTCCACTAACACACAAGCTGATTCAGACTCCGGGCTGCTCCCCGTTCGCTCGCCGCTACTGGGGGAATCTCGGTTGATTTCTTTTCCTCGGGGTACTTAGATGTTTCAGTTCCCCCGGTTCGCCTCGTTAACCTATGTATTCAGTTAACGATAGTGTGACGAATCACACTGGGTTTCCCCATTCGGACATCGCCGGGTCAAGGGTTCATATCACCTCGCCGGCGCTTTTCGCAGATTAGCACGTCCTTCATCGCCTCTGACTGCCAGGGCATCCACCGTGTACGCTTAGTCGCTTAACCTCACAACCCGAAGATGTTTCACTTCATGATTGCGAAAATTTGAGAGACTCGAACACACATAACATGTGTGTCGTTTCAATTTTCAGCTTGATCCAGATTTTTAAAGAGCAAAACTTCGCAGTGCACCTTTTCAGGTTCACTCTGAAGTTTTCTTGTGTTCGCAGTAAAAGATGGTGGAGCTATGCGGGATCGAACCGCAGACCTCCTGCGTGCAAAGCAGGCGCTCTCCCAGCTGAGCTATAGCCCCATCGTTTGCAATCTCTGTACCGCTCATCCTTTAAAAGGAGTTTGGTAGGCCTGAGTGGACTTGAACCACCGACCTCACCCTTATCAGGGGTGCGCTCTAACCACCTGAGCTACAAGCCTGCAGAGATTTTTACTGCTGTTTTTCATCAGACAATCTGTGTGAGCACTGCAAAGGCAGGTTCTTTAAGGTAAGGAGGTGATCCAACCGCAGGTTCCCCTACGGTTACCTTGTTACGACTTCACCCCAGTCATGAATCACAAAGTGGTAAGCGCCCTCCCG
>NZ_JAWNEB010000029.1:0-1182 GCF_034107265.1 Enterobacter sp. 168J2
GGAGCTGAAATCAGTCGAAGATACCAGCTGGCTGCAACTGTTTATTAAAAACACAGCACTGTGCAAACACGAAAGTGGACGTATACGGTGTGACGCCTGCCCGGTGCCGGAAGGTTAATTGATGGGGTTAGCGGCAACGCGAAGCTCTTGATCGAAGCCCCGGTAAACGGCGGCCGTAACTATAACGGTCCTAAGGTAGCGAAATTCCTTGTCGGGTAAGTTCCGACCTGCACGAATGGCGTAATGATGGCCAGGCTGTCTCCACCCGAGACTCAGTGAAATTGAACTCGCTGTGAAGATGCAGTGTACCCGCGGCAAGACGGAAAGACCCCGTGAACCTTTACTATAGCTTGACACTGAACACTGGTCCTTGATGTGTAGGATAGGTGGGAGGCTTTGAAGCGTGGACGCCAGTCTGCGTGGAGCCGTCCTTGAAATACCACCCTTTAATGGCTGGTGTTCTAACGTGGACCCGTAATCCGGGTTGCGGACAGTGTCTGGTGGGTAGTTTGACTGGGGCGGTCTCCTCCCAAAGAGTAACGGAGGAGCACGAAGGTTAGCTAATCCTGGTCGGACATCAGGAGGTTAGTGCAATGGCATAAGCTAGCTTGACTGCGAGAGTGACGGCTCGAGCAGGTGCGAAAGCAGGTCATAGTGATCCGGTGGTTCTGAATGGAAGGGCCATCGCTCAACGGATAAAAGGTACTCCGGGGATAACAGGCTGATACCGCCCAAGAGTTCATATCGACGGCGGTGTTTGGCACCTCGATGTCGGCTCATCACATCCTGGGGCTGAAGTAGGTCCCAAGGGTATGGCTGTTCGCCATTTAAAGTGGTACGCGAGCTGGGTTTAGAACGTCGTGAGACAGTTCGGTCCCTATCTGCCGTGGGCGCTGGAGAATTGAGGGGGGCTGCTCCTAGTACGAGAGGACCGGAGTGGACGCATCACTGGTGTTCGGGTTGTCATGCCAATGGCACTGCCCGGTAGCTAAATGCGGAAGAGATAAGTGCTGAAAGCATCTAAGCACGAAACTTGCCCCGAGATGAGTTCTCCCTGAGACTTTAAGTCTCCTGAAGGAACGTTGAAGACGACGACGTTGATAGGTCGGGTGTGTAAGCGCAGCGATGCGTTGAGCTAACCGATACTAATGAACCGTGAGGCTTAACCTTACAACGCCGAAG
>NZ_JAWNEB010000030.1:0-1147 GCF_034107265.1 Enterobacter sp. 168J2
GGTAGAGTCTTAGTGCGTGGTGTAAATTCGGAAGGATGGTGAGAGCCATCGGCTTATCCGGTAAGGTAATGGTTAATCAGACAATTATCTTAGAAGGAGTCAACCGATGGCTGACAACAGCATGACATTCAGCAACACCCTGATGCAACTCGGCGGCGAGGATTTCCTGCGTGAGCTCACCGAATTTATGCTCAACCGCATCATGGAAGCCGACGTCACTCAGCGCATCAACGCAGAGCCTCACGAGCGCAGCGATGAGCGCGAGACCTACCGCAACGGCTACCGTGACCGGCAGTACAACACCCGGCTCGGCACGCTGGACCTGCGTATCCCGAAGCTGCGGGAAGGCACCTACTTCCCACCCTTTCTCGAGGCCCGCAGGCTGTCGGAGAAGGCGCTCAATGCGGTTATCCAGGAAGCATGGATAAATGGCGTCTCCACCCGCAAGGTCGATGCGCTGGTCCAGTCGATGGGGATGACCGGTATCTCCCGCAGCCAGATGTCGTCCATCTGCCCCGGTATCGATGAGCGCGTGCAGGCCTTCCTGCAGCGACCACTGGAAGGAGAATGGCCCTGTCTGTGGCTGGATGCGACCTATGTGAAGGTCCGCAAGAACGGTCGGGTGGTCAGCGTGGCGGTAATAATCGCCTGCGCGGTCAGCTCGGACGGTCGCCGGGAGATAATCGGGATGGGCATTGGTGAGTCAGAAGCCAAAGCGTTCTGGCTTGCCTTCCTGCTGAGCCTGAAGGAGCGCGGTCTGGAAGGCGTGAAGCTGGTTATCTCCGACTCGCACAGCGGCCTGAAGGCGGCGATACGGCAGGTGTTCTCTGCCAGCTGGCAGCGCTGCCGGGTCCACTTCATGCGCAACGTGCTGGGCCGGGTCAGCAGGGCCAGCCAGTCGGTGGTCCGCGCCGCTCTGCAGCAGGTGTTCGTACAGACAGAGGAGAAGAGCGCTCATGCCACCTGGCGCGAGGTTGCGGCCCAACTGGAGAAAACCTTCCCGGCGGTTACGGAGATGATGGACGAAGCGGAAGAGGACGTGCTGGCGTACTTCGGCTTCCCGAAAGCGCACCGGGTGAAAATCCACTCGACCAACACGCTGGAGCGCCTGAACAAAGAGGTGAAACGGCGTGCCGACGTAGTGGGC
>NZ_JAWNEB010000032.1:0-935 GCF_034107265.1 Enterobacter sp. 168J2
TGACCTGCTCCCCGTTGATTAATACACCCCGATGTTAGTAATGTCTTCATAAGCCACATGAGGACATCCCCATGAAGAAGCGTTTTTCCGACGAACAGATCATCCGTATTCTTCGCGAAGCGGAAGCCGGAGTTTCTGCCCGTGAGCTCTGCCGTAAGCATGCCATTTCCGATGCCACTTTCTACACCTGGCGCAAGAAGTTTGGTGGCATGGAAGTTCCTGAGGTGAAGCGGCTTAAATCTCTTGAAGAGGAGAACGCCCGCCTCAAGAAGCTACTTGCCGAAGCCATGCTGGATAAGGAGGCACTTCAGGTGGCTCTGGGGCGAAAGTACTGACGACAGGCCAGAAGCGGGAAGCCGTTGAGTTTATGTGTGATGCGACCGGTCTGTCGCAACGTCGTGCCTGCAGGCTTACAGGTTTGTCCCTGTCGACCTGCTGCTATTAGGCTCAGCGTCCGGCAGCTGATGCGCATTTATCAGGGCGCATCACTGAGCTGGCACTGGAGCGCAGGCGTTTTGGCTACCGCCGCATCTGGCAGCTGCTGCGTCGGGAGGGCCTTCACGTCAATCACAAGCGGGTATACCGTATTTACCACCTTAATGGACTGAGCGTAAAACGCAGACGACGCCGTAAAGGGCTGGCAACCGAACGGTTTCCGCTTCTGCGCCCGGATGCGCCGAACCTGACATGGTCGATGGATTTCGTTATGGACGCACTGGCCAACGGTCGGAGGATCAAGTGCCTGACCTGTGTGGATGATTTCACGAAGGAGTGTCTGACGATCACGGCTGCTTTCGGTATTTCAGGCGTTCATGTCACGCGTATTCTGGACAGCATCGCGCTGTTTAGGGGCTATCCGGCGACAATAAGAACCGATCAGGGCCCGGAATTTACCTGCCGCGCGCTCGATCAATGGGCCTTTGAGCATGGTGTGG
>NZ_JAWNEB010000033.1:0-881 GCF_034107265.1 Enterobacter sp. 168J2
AGTGAACCGGATTTGCCTGGAACACACACCTACACGCTTAAACCGGGACAACCGTCGCCCGGCTGACATAGCCTTCTCCGTCCCCCCTTCGCAGTAACACCAAGTACAGGAATATTAACCTGTTTCCCATCGACTACGCCTTTCGGCCTCGCCTTAGGGGTCGACTCACCCTGCCCCGATTAACGTTGGACAGGAACCCTTGGTCTTCCGGCGAGCGGGCTTTTCACCCGCTTTATCGTTACTTATGTCAGCATTCGCACTTCTGATACCTCCAGCAGCCCTCACAGGCCACCTTCAACGGCTTACAGAACGCTCCCCTACCCAACAACGCATAAGCGTCGCTGCCGCAGCTTCGGTGCATGGTTTAGCCCCGTTACATCTTCCGCGCAGGCCGACTCGACCAGTGAGCTATTACGCTTTCTTTAAATGATGGCTGCTTCTAAGCCAACATCCTGGCTGTCTGTGCCTTCCCACATCGTTTCCCACTTAACCATGACTTTGGGACCTTAGCTGGCGGTCTGGGTTGTTTCCCTCTTCACGACGGACGTTAGCACCCGCCGTGTGTCTCCCGTGATAACATTCTTCGGTATTCGTAGTTTGCATCGGGTTGGTAAGCCGGGATGGCCCCCTAGCCGAAACAGTGCTCTACCCCCGAAGATGAGTTCACGAGGCGCTACCTAAATAGCTTTCGGGGAGAACCAGCTATCTCCCGGTTTGATTGGCCTTTCACCCCCAGCCACAGGTCATCCGCTAATTTTTCAACATTAGTCGGTTCGGTCCTCCAGTTAGTGTTACCCAACCTTCAACCTGCCCATGGCTAGATCACCGGGTTTCGGGTCTATACCCTGCAACTTAACGCCCAGTTAAGACTCGGTTTCCCT